>NZ_MWWT01000009.1 GCF_002259705.1 Alloscardovia macacae | reverse complement strand
GGGAGGGTTTGCGTATACAGCGTTTATTACTGACGCGTACTCGCGTCGAATAGTTGGCTGGACGTGCGCGACGAGTCTGAAAACTGAGGATATAGCCCTTCCTGCTTTGAACGAGGCACTCGTGTGGGCCTCGATAAGGGATACGACACAGGGGCTTATTCATCATTCTGATCACGGGGTTCAATACATTAGCCGTGTCTATAGTCAGCGGGTTGAAGATTACGGTCTTTTACCGTCGACTGGGAGTGTAGGAGATTCGTATGATAATGCTCTAGCAGAAAGGACAAATAATGCATACAAAACAGAACTAGTCTACCGGCATGAGCCTTTCGAGACTGTTGAAGAGCTCGAGTTTGCGACTTTTCAATGGGTGGACTGGTATAACAATCGGCGTCTTCATCAAGCACTCGATTACAAAACCCCAGCCCAAGTAGAAAAAGAATACTACCACAACCAACAAGAAAAAGAAGAAACTAGTATACTAGAAAAAAGGAACTAAACCAGCCCCACAGCGGAACCAAAACCAGTCCACATCATGCTGCTCATTTGTGGGCTTGGGAAGATACGAGTAAAGATCGTCTTCGTTCTTCAAGTGAACTTATTATCATTGCAAATGATAGTGAGAGCTCTGCTAATGTGAGCATAGTGAATGCGTATGAAAAATATGGCGTAGATGTCATTCCTGTGAGTGATATTTCTCGACTTAGTGCGCGACTCGCTGCTTAGGATTTACAAAACGGTGTCTACTAAAAACGTGGTATCGGTAAATCTTCAGACTAGGAATGCGATACGTTTAGCATGAAAAGGAAGATGTGAGGAAGAAGTATGGATAAACTCGGTTTAGATAATGTTGTTCCTAAGCTAGCAGCTGTAGGCGTGCCTGCATTGTCTTCGTAGTAGCGTATGGATCTGCAGTCGCGGCTGGACTCGCTGGAGCGGCAGCTTTTACTGCTACTTTGGCTGCACTGGGGCCAGCAGGAATGATAGGTGGGCTAGTTACATTGGGGCTCATCGGTCTCTTATCGCAAGTACTGGCTGAGCATGGTGCTGATGTAGTAGCAGAAGCTCTTATACGGGAATTGATTAACAAAGGTGAATCTCAGGAAAACATTAAGAAGAAAATTTCGGGCTACCCGATTACTCAAGCACTAAAGTTAAAACTCTATGAGTTATTAGAAAATGAGGGAAAGAAGGAGTAATACCATCTTCGGAAGATAATTATCGTGTTATATACTCTAGAAAATGAAGACAGAATTGTGATTCGGGACTAGGATGGTTTTCCTGGGTCTCGTAGTGTAAGGAAGCAGATCTAGTATTCTTTTACTTTAAAGCTGCTGTGTATTCAGATATGTAGATATTTTGTCTTTCTATGTGCACGACACGGTTTGTTTTCGTTCTCTCTTTTCTGTACTCTGCGGGCAGTATTCTAGATGTTAATTCTATGTATGACGTGGAGAGTTATACATTAAAGCACGAAAGGATGGTGTCCTCCAATGGATAAGCTGATAGACATTACTCAAGAGCCTATCGCGGGATTACTGGAGGATCTGCTTTTCGACCGTACGACGCGTAAGAATATCATATGGGCCACAGAAACATATAGCGACTTTGGAGATGGGTATCTAGATAAAGATTTTATTACCGCGCGGACTTTACTTAAACATACTGATAGGATTAAGCCGCGTATGGAGAAATCAGCCGAAGATCAGCAAGAACGTACGCGTAAGAAAGCAGAAGTTTTCACTCCGTCGTGGATCTGTAATGAGATGAATAACTATCTCGATGAAGACTGGTTCGGACGTAAAGATGTTTTCAACATCGTACAAGAAGACCATACATGGATTCCCGTGGAAGGGCGTATAGATTTCCCAGAAGGGAAGACCTGGAAAGATTACGTAGATTCACGCAGGCTAGAGATAACCTGTGGGGAAGCGCCTTATCTCATATCTCGGTATGATGTGTCTACCGGCGAGTTTATAGAACAGACCATTTATCGTATAGGTATTCTAGATCGCAAATTACGCATAGTAAATGAGAATGCTGAAAACTATGATGAATGGCTGAAATGGGTCTACCGTGCCTTTGAATCCTGCTATGGGTACGAATATCAAGGAGATAACTTACTGATAGCGCGTATCAATGCGCTGCTGACGTTTACTGATTACTATTTAGAGCGATGGGGAAAAGATCCAGATCAGAAAACTATGACGTTTTTATGCCGAGTGATTTCTTGGAACTTCTGGCAGATGGATGGTCTAGCTTGCACTGTTCCGATGGGAAAGTTGCATAGTGACCCAATATTTGATGGTGCAGTTCAGGGGTCTCTTTTTGAGAATGATCTGAAAGAAACGCATTATAGCAGGATACAAAACTGGAGAAGAGGCAACTCCACACCTTTTATAAACCTAAAGGAGAGAAAAGTGGGAAACAAGTTATTCGACTTTATAGTTGGCAATCCACCATACAATGAAGATTTTGGTAATTCAGGAGACAACGGTAAGTTTGCGAAGCCTGTATATAACGAATTCATGGATTCTGCATTTAATCTTGCTGAAAAAGTGGAGCTCATTCATCCAGCTCGATTCTTATTCAATGCGGGTAGCACGCCAAAAGTATGGAATAAAAAGATGCTTAATGACAAGCATTTTAAGATTCTTGAATATACGGCGGATGGGTCGCAGATCTTCCCTAATACAGATATTAAGGGCGGAATAGCAATATCGTACAGAGACTCTCTAAATGAGGGGAAACCAATAAAGGTATTTGTACCTTTTAGAGAGCTTACGTCGATAGTAGATAAAGTAGTACCTAGTACTAGTGAGTTCCTTGACAATATCGTACTCGGACGTGGAGTTTATAGGATTTCAGATTTGGCTCTCAAAGAACATCCAGAAATTGAAAAGATACAGTCAAAAGGGCACAAGGCAGATGTAGGAGGTAATGCTTTCCAAAAGCTTAAGGATATCGTGTTCTTTGATAAACCTAGAGATGATGGTAATGAATATGTAGAGTTTGTGGGGTTACAAGGAAACAAGCGAACTCGTAGATTTGCTATACGTGATTACGTAAAAGTTCCTGATAGCTTTTATAAATATAACGTGTTCGTACCGAAAGCTAATGGATCTGGTGCTTTAGGTGAAGTGTTGTCTACGCCCCTTATAGGGCAGCCCCTTATAGGGCATACTGAAACTTTCCTTACTGTAGGATCGTTTGATACTGAGGAGGAAGCAAATAATCTGCTGTTATATATCAAAACTAAGTTTGCACGTGTCTTACTTGGGGTATTGAAGGTAACTCAGGATAACACTGCTGAAAAGTGGAAGTATGTTCCACTGCAAAACTATAGCAATGATTCTGATATTGATTGGAAAGCATCAATTGCAGAAATCGATCAACAGCTATACGCAAAGTATGGCCTAGATGATTCAGAGATTGATTTTATCGAGTCTCACGTGAAGGAGATGGCATAAAATGGTACGTATTAATGTTAACTCCGTTAAGAAGGTACAGCCGCAGTGCTATGCCTATGTTCTTCCTACCGTTCCTGAGCATGCTGGATATACGAAGATAGGATATACAGAGCGGGATGTAGAGACGCGTATTAAAGAGCAAACGCATACTGCTGGTCTTAATCCTGTAATTAAGTGGCATATGCTTGCTAGCTTCGTGACGGATCCTATGGATATGTTTACAGATAAAGACTTCCATAAATATCTTAAAAAACTCGGGGTGAAGCGTCGTGAGGGTACTGAGTGGTTTGAGATAGATCCAGATCAGGCGAAGAGTGACTACCGTGATTTTACAGAGAATCACGGTGAAATAGAGCTAGATAAAGAAGAGTATACGAGTCTTCCCTACAAGTTGCGGTACGAGCAGAAGAGTGCAGTTTCGCATGCAGCTCGCTATTTTGAATCCCATCAGAAGAGCGAGTTCCTTTGGAATGCTAAGCCTCGTTTCGGTAAGACTCTTGCTACGTACGATCTATGTAAACGTATTAAAGCGAAGAATGTTCTCGTTGTAACGAATCGACCTGCTATAGCTAACTCATGGTATTCCGACTATGAAACGTTCTTAGGGCCGACATCAGGTTATCTATTCGTTAGTGAGATAGCGAGTCTTGAAGGGAAGAAATATGTGTATAGCCGCAAAGACTATACTCAGTTTCTGATTAAGAATAATGCGGATGGCAGGTATTCTGGTTGCATCGAATTTGTGAGCTTGCAGGATCTCAAGGGGTCTATAGAATTTGGTGGCTACATAGAAAAGTTACAGGAAGTTCGAAAAACGAAGTGGGATATACTTGTCATCGACGAAGCGCATGAAGGCGTGGACACGTATAAGACGGATGTAGCTTTCGAAAATATAGAGCGTAAGTACACTTTGCATCTTTCGGGTACGCCATTTAAGGCTCTTGCTAATGATAAATTTGCCGATGAAGCCATTTTTAACTGGACATATGCTGATGAGCAGAAGGCGAAGCGGAATTGGGATAATTCCTTGGAAGAGGAGAACCCTTATACAAACCTCCCGCAGCTAAACCTCTTTACATATCAGATGTCTGAAATAGTGCGAGATAAACTGTCTCAGGGTATTCAGCTCGCAGATAATGATATAGAAGAGTATGCTTTTGATCTCAATGAGTTCTTTGCTACGAATGAGTCGGGGAAGTTTGTTCATGATAAGGACGTGAATAGGTTCCTTGATGCTCTTACACAGCAGGAGAAGTTCCCATTCTCCACGCCTGAGCTTCGCGATGAGCTAAAGCATACTTTCTGGCTGCTTAATAGGGTAGCCAGTGCAAAAGCACTGGCTAAAAAGCTTGAAATGCATCCAGTCTTTAAAGATTACGCTATAGTTCTCGCTGCGGGAGATGGCAAGCGCGATGAGGACGATGCGAGCGTAACTGAAGATGCTTTTAACCGTGTGAAGAAAGCTATACAGGAGAATGATAAGACTATCACCCTATCTGTAGGTCAGCTAACTACAGGGGTCACCATACCCGAGTGGACGGCTGTGCTTATGCTTTCAAATATGTCAAGTCCTGCACTGTATATGCAAGCTGCTTTTAGAGCTCAGAATCCATGTCTTTTTGAGACCCCACAGGGGGCGCTGCGAAAAGAAAATGCATATATCTTCGATTTCGATCCAGCACGCACGCTGAACATAGTGGAAAAGTATGCTAATGATTTGATTCCATCTTCTTCGCATGGTGATAGCACACATGATAGGAAGCAGCGTATCCAGGAACTCCTGAACTTTTTCCCTGTATATGGCGAAGACTCCGAAGGAGTGATGGTAGAGCTGGATCCGGAATCTGTGCTAAGTATACCGCGTCGTATTCATGCGCGGGAAGTGGTAGACCGTGGATTCATGTCGAACTTCCTATTCTCGAATATTTCTGCTATTTTTGGGGCTCCCCAGGATCTCGTAGACTCATTATCTCAGCTGGAGGCTATAGAAGAACCGAAGAAGCTAACACCTGTTCATATAGATAGCCAGACTAGTGAGAGTCTTCATCTGAACAGTCATGGGGAAGTAGATATTTCAGAAAGTGTAGCTATCGGCCTTCAACGTGATATATTCGGTGATCATATTTATCGTGACATAGATGATGCCTTCAAGGATAATATAAAGGAGAAGCTTTCACAAGCGGAGAAAGAGAATGAATCAGCTATAGATGATATGCGTCGGATATCTCAGGCATTTGCTGCCCCGCAGGCAAAGGAATATCTGAATGCGACGAAAAAGCATTATGGGAATGAGCTCTCTAATAATGCGATTCGACAGGTCGATCAAGGTATTAAAAGAGTTACTAATCGGATAGTTCAGAGTAAACATGGACAGTACACTATAACGAGAAATAAACTCGAACAGGAGAAGCAGGCTAAGCTTTATGAAGCCCAGTCTGCGAATGCTTCCATGGAAGAAATAACTCAGATTAGTGATGAGTATGATCAGAAAAAATCTGAAGCTCGGAAGGAGATGCTTAACGAGATTCATGAAGAGTTAACCAGTTCTAATACCATCGATGCCATAGGCCAGACCGTAGCGAAAACCGTCGAGACAGAACGTCGCACGAAACAGAAGGAAAGCATAGAGAAAGATATACGTGACCACTTACGTGGTTTTACACGTACTATTCCAGCGTTCCTTATGGCATATGGGACAGAGGAAACCTCGCTGGCTAACTTTGATGAAATAATCGATCCACAAACCTTCCAGGATGTTACGTCTATCTCTGTAGAACGTTTCCGCCAAATGCGTGATGGATATGATTACTATGATGAAGAGAATAACCTCAAACATTTTGATGGGCATCTCTTTGATGAAGTAGTTTTTAATGATTCTGTGCAGGAATTCCTTACGAAGCGGCATGCTTTGGCGAACTACTTTGATGAATCTCAGAAGAGTGATATCTTCGACTATATTCCACATCAGAAGACGAATCAGATCTTTACTCCTAAAAAGGTAGTTATAGATATGGTGGATCGTCTTGAGCAGGAAAATCCAGGATGCTTCGACAATCCTGATAAGACATTTGCTGATTTGTACATGAAGTCAGGCATGTATATCTCGCAGATAGTTACTCGTCTATACCGTAGTGAAAAGATGAAAGAAATTTTCCCTGACGATGTAGAGAGACTGAACCATATCTTTGCTAAGCAGGTCTTCGGATGTGCTCCTACACAGATTATTTATGATATCTGCAGACGCTATATCCTCGGATTTAGTGAGGATATCCGCGTAGAGAAGGATAACATCCGACTTTGCGATACTTTAGAGCTCGCTAAGGAGGGGAATATGGAGGAGAAACTGAAGGAAGTCTTCGAGCTGTAAAGCCGTTTTCGCTTGGAGAGATTTATTGTGCCACTTGTGGGGATGTGAACCACAAGTGGCACAATAGTACTGTAGATAATGAGGAGGATAGAGAGGATGAAATATCAAATTCTACTAGACGAAGTGCGACAAAATTTTGCCAGTGTTGTGTGGACTCATAAGATTCAAGAGAAGCAGGCAGATTTGTATGAATGGCAGTATAAGTGTGTGATGACTATTAACATAGTATTGGCATCTATTACTTCTGCTGGTATTCTTACAGTTATCTTTAACGATGGTTTTGCGCTTCGATTATTCAGTGCACTCGTGTCGTTGGGGTCGTTAGGGACTACTGCGGTTCTTGGTAGTTTTGACTTGAAAGCAATGAGTGAGCGAAATAAAAATACTGCTAATAGACTGGTTATTTTAAGGAATCAACTGATTCATGTTATTGAGAAACTTCATGGAGAGGGAGACATAGAAGAGATTAATCAAGAGTATGAAAATATCATGAGTGAAGTTCACCGTGTGTATGCAGATGCTCCCAGCACTACGAGTAAAGCTGAACGAAAGGCATCGAAAGCACTCAAAGATAACAATGAATATACGTATACACAAGAAGAGATAGATCGTTTTCTGCCGCCTTCGCTGAGAGGAGAGATACATAACGTATGACACTAGCGGAAGATTTTGAACAGTTCTGTAAGGAAATTCAGCTTGATAATCTGAACGATATGAAGAATCAAGCAGCTAAGATAGCAAAGAAGCTTAATAAACACTACTATGGGATTGATGGCGATGATGATTCGCACATGTATATAGTAGGATCAGTGGGGCGTGGAACTGCCATAAAAGGTAGTAGTGACTTAGATCTTATTTTTGATTTACCTAACGATGTTTATAAACAATTTGATGCATACAAAGAGAATGGGCAATCGGCTCTCCTCCAAGACGTGAAAAAGGTGATGCAAGAAAGCTATCCTCGAACTACTATACGCGGAGATGGTCAGGTAGTAGTAATTGAGTTTGATAAGTATCGTGTAGAGCTTGTTCCTGGTTTTAAACAGAACGATGGAAGTTTTAAGTATCCTGATACTCATGATAGTGGAAGCTGGAAATACACTAACCCAATCATCGAGCAAAAGGAATGCAGCCTATGCAATGACAAGTCGTATGGAGTTTATTACGACTTCTGCCATATCATGCGTAGCTGGAAAAATACGATAGGATTCAAATGGGGCGGACTCTTAATTGATACTCTCGTATACAACTTTTTTAAGAAGAATGATTGGTTTGCTGGTAAGGATTCAAATGACTATTTAGAGATACTCAAAAACCTATTCGAATATCTTAAGAATCAAGATAAGTCTCATGCGCATTGGTATGCCCTAGGTAGTAATCAGAAAATTTATGGATCAAGGAATGAGAAATTCGTAGTTAAAGCTGAGAAAGCCTATAAGGAGCTTCAGGATATTACTGAAGCTGATAAAAAGATAAATGATGTATTGCGGTCATTGCTAGGTAAAAGATTCCCAAAGATTAAAGATCGATCTGCAGAGTTTTCTACAACAGAGCAATTTATCGAAGATTTTGTTCCAGTAGATATTAGATATGATCTTGAGATAGATTGTCTTGTCACACAAGATGGTTGGCGTCCTTTTAAGTTAAGGAAGTTTCTTCAGAATAATACGCTTTTGCGGCATAAGAAAAAGCTTACCTTTTTCATAAAAGATACTAGTAATCCATCACAAGACTACGATATTTGGTGGAAAGTAAGGAATGTAGGGGAGGTGGCTATTGAGCGGAGTATGACGAGGGGACAGCTTATTAGAAGTAATGAAAAGAAACAAGTTGAGCATACTAATTTTAGGGGGCCTCACTACGTTGAGTGTTACTTACTAGAAGACGGGATTTGCGTAGCAAGAGATAGAATTGAAGTACCTATAGGTAATGAATAGGTTGACAAAGAGACTGTAAAAGTGAGGAGGTGGCTAGAAATGATTCATTTTAGCTTAATAGCAAGATGCTTTTATATTAGCTTCCTCCTTCGACACCAGAACAAGCCAATAATAAAAGTGCTCCATGGTGTTCGTGGGGTGGGTAAATCTACTATCCTCAACATGTATCGTGACGAGTTACGAGTAGCAGGTGTAGATAAGCAGCATATCATCGTGGTGGACTGTGAGGAAAAGGATACTTATGAATGTGCAGATGTCTTTACTCTAAATAAATACATAGAGTCCCTGATGATGGATGATTCTCTGTATTATGTCTTTCTCGATGAAGTTCAGAAAGTAAAAGGGTATGAGCTTCTTCTGGGGAGTCTCTTCATTAAACCGAATGTGGATCTTTACGTAGCCAGTTCGAGTGGGGAATTTCTTCGAGGGACGTTATCTACGAATCTTACAGGGAGATACTTGCAGAAGGAAGTATTTCCGCTGTCGTTTGCTGAGTATGTATCAGCGAGTGACAGCGTTCTCGACCTAAAGGAGATGTTTCGGGAATATCAGTACAGCGCTTTTCCATATCTACGCCATACACGAGATGATGTAGAGCGAATAAACTATCTCGAGAATCTTTACGATACGATATGTGCGAATGATGGGGATGAGGTGCTTGCATACTCTATTCCTCGCTATGACATCAAGAAAAGAACTTTTCTGCGAGGTTCTGGGAAAGAATACGTGATAGATCTCGGTATGAAGGGGAAGCTAGATATAGAAAGAGCAGACGACGTGGATTATGAGTTAAAGAACATAGTCTGCTTAGAATTGCGTCGTCGTTTTGCTCACGTGTATGCAGGCGTCATAGGTGATTCTGAAATAGACTTCGTAGCCATGGGTGCGACTGGTGAGCGTGAGTATTATCAGGTAGAGTCGTCTCCTTTGTCTGAAGAAGATGTAGAGCATAAGCTGAAATCTCTCGCTACCATCGAGGATCAGTATCCTCAGTACATGCTGACGATGGATCGGAATACTCAGGTGAAGAACTATGGAGGAATTCGCGTGCTGAGTATAGTGGATTGGTTGCTTGAGTCATGCTAACCCACCACACTGAAGAAGTCCTCGCCAAATCCCACGCGAAGGCCCTCTATGACTCAGGCGCGCTCGCAGCTCTCACCCCAGGAAGCACAGCAGCCCTCAGAGCTATCCATGTAGCACTTTTTGAAGGAATCTACGCAGATGCAGGCGAGCTTAGAGATGTGGCCATAGCAAAAGGCGGGTATTCTTTCGTTCCGCCCCAGTACATCGAAGTATCTATGCAAAATGTCGAGAAGATGCCACAGAGTACGTTTGAAGAAATCATAGCGAAGTATGTGCAGATGAACATGATTCATCCCTTTCGAGAGGGTAATGGGCGTAGCATGCGCATCTGGCTGGACGAGCTTCTTAAGGCTGAGATAGGGAAGGTCGTGGACTGGACTGCAGTAGAGAAAGAGGATTATCTGCTCGCCATGGAGCGTAGTCCTATTCGGGACATAGAGTTGCGCTATGTACTTGGCCAGGCTCTGACGGAACAGAGTCATGACCGTGACCTGTTCCTTCAAGGACTTGACCAGAGTTTCTTCTTCGAAGGGTTCTACGCTGTGAACGCTCGGGAGGCGCACTAGCTGCAAAAAACTGTCGAAATTTTTCGTCATTCTGCGTGTTGCCCCTCGTGCTGTGCCGGGGTGCGTACTAGAGTAGTGCAAGCATCGCTGAAGGAGGCCACGCGAAGGTCGCGGGAGAATTGGCCTCAGGCAGAAGAAAAGGAAAGCGCCTTATGTCGCAGCTGACGAGCAGTAACAAGTACGGAAAGTCCATCTTTCAGCGCGTGTTCGGCGGATACTCACAGCTGCTGAGGATCCCGGGGACGGCGCGGTATGCGGTGGGCGCGGTCGTGGCGTCCATGCCGTTTCCCATGGTGGGCATGTGCATCACCATCTCCGTCCAGCAGATATACGGCAGCTACACGCTCGCCGGCACGCTCAGCGCGGTGCAGGCCATCTCGCTCGCGTGCTTGACGCCGCTATTCGGCAAACTCGTGGACCGGTTCGGCCAGACGCGCGTCTCGCTGCCCATCATCGCCGTGTGGGTGGCAGCGGCCATCGCGCTCATGACGTGCATTCAGCTGCGCGTGCCGCAATGGATTCTCTACTTCATCGTGCCGTTTATGGCATTCGTGCCGCCGTGGGGTGCGATGAGCCGGTCGCGCTGGACGTACCTGCTGAAGAATGCGGAGGACGGCGCGGAGAAGATTAATCGCGCGATGGGCTTCTCGTCTATCCTCGACGAGGCTATGTGGATGATCGGCAATCCGCTGTCCTCTATTCTCGCGGTGGTCTCTGGCGTGCTGTCCTTCAGCTTTACGGGCGTGTGTGTGGCTGTGGGGGCGCTCATGTTTCTGTCCGTGCGGTCGGCTGAGCCGCCGAGCCAGACGGATCTCGCACGGGAGGCTGGGCTGACGAGGAAGGAGTACCGGGCGCGGGAGGCAGCGCGCGCGGCTGGGGCTGTGGGGGCTGCATCTGGTTCTGGGGTCGAGGGGAAGCAGCGTTCTATCTTCTCGCTCGGTTTTATCTCCATCTGTGCCACGTGGTTCGGACTGGGAGCATTCCAGAGCGCGAGTGGCATATCCATCATCGCCTTCGCGCGCGAGCAGAATGTGCAGTCCTTCACTGGCTTCGTCTTCGCCTGTTTCTCCTTCAGTGCCCTCGTGGGCGCTACTCTCTATGGGGCAAAGGACTGGAGCATTCCGCTGTGGAAGCGGTTCTACTTCTGTATCATCGTGGTGGCGGTGGGACTGAGCTCCTTCCTGCTCGCGCAGAATATCTGGACCATCATGATTATCTATCTGGTCATCGGGGTGTGCCAGTCGCCGACGTGGATTAATGGGAACCAGATTATTTTGCATCTCGTGCCGCCGGCGCGCTTCACAGAGGGCGTGGGCATCATGAGCGCCATGAACGCCATCGGCGGTTCCGTGGGGAACTCTATCGCTGGCGTGTTCATCGATAAGTATGGAGCGCATGGTGGCTTCGCCACGGTGTGCGTGCTGGCGGTGGTGGCTGTAGTCATAGCCTTTAGCGGCGTGAAGCAGATTCGCGAGGCCACGCTTAAGCCTATGCTCGTGACTGTGGAGGCGTAGGGGAGGGCGCGGGGGTGGGTGACGCTGGAGCCCTCTCTGAGTACCCCGAAAGTTTTTTGCAGGTCGTGCCGTGGGTGGATAGACTTCGGCCCGCGGGAGCTCTGTGCTCGCGCGGGCCGAAGTGCAAAAAAGTTTGGGGGATGGGGAGAAAAAGATTACAGGACCAGACCCAGTACCATGAAGATTACTGCGAGAAGGGGCAGAGAGCCCTGCTTGGCGGATGCGGTGGCGAAAGAATTGTCCTTCAAAACGAGTCCGAGCGCGGCGCACAGCATGGACGCTGTGCCGGCGAGGACGAGCGCAGAGCCTACAGCTACGTGGCCGAGGAACAGAACCGCGAGACCGACGAACACCTCGATGGCGAGGAAGCCGTTATACAGACCCTGGTTATACGCGTAAAAGGCGAACGGGCGAGCGCTTTCCGGCGTGCCGCCGAACGTCTTGCGGGCGAGCGGGCCTTCCCAGGCGAACATCTCCATGTACGCGATGAGCACGTGCAGGGCGGCAGCGAGGAAGGCGAAAACGGACGCGATAATCATAAAAGTATTCATAAAGTACAGTCTATGTGGCACGGTGGAGAGGAGATGACGGCTTTCGGCTGAGAGGGGAATGCCGGGAGGCCGGGCGCTGCAGCACGCGTCCGGAGAGCCGTGTGTGCCGAAAAGCGTCCGAGGGAGCCGAAAAGTCAGGAAATGGGGGCAGAACAAGTGATAGCAGACATAGCACTCAAGCGCGCATACGAGCCAGCCAGGCCAGAGGTGGACGGGTATCGCATTCTCGTGGACCGGCTCTGGCCGCGCGGGGTGTCTAAGGAAAAGGCCGCGCTCGACGAATGGGATAAGGCCATCGCGCCGAGCCCGGAGCTACGCACATGGTGGGGGCATGACCCGGCGCGCTATGCGGATTTTGCAGAACGGTACAGGGCTGAGCTGGATGAGAATCCTGAGGTGCAGCATCTGGTGGAGCTGGTGCGCGGTGCGGGCGGCGTTGTCGAGTCGGACGGCGCCGTCGAGCTGGGCGTGGACGGCGCTGTCGGTGCGGACAGTGTAGAGAGCGGAGCGGTGCGGGCGAGCGGCGAGCCTGCTCCGCACGCCCGCGTCACGCTCGTCTACGGCGCGAAAGACGCGGTCTTTAACCATGCGCACGTGCTGCGAAACTACCTTATCGAGACTCTCGTGCCGAAGACGCATACTATCCTGAACTCGAACGGGTATGAAATCGCGACTATTCCAGCGCGTGCGGGGCGTGCGACGGATGGCGAGGCGCGGGCGGAACGGGCGGCGGGTGTAGCCCCGGAGACGACGGGCGGAACTCGGCAGCAGCAGAGCCCGAAAGTCCCAGACCTCACCGGCCTGACCTTGCGTCGCCTCACTCCAGACGACGCGAAACAGCTCCAATGGGTCTCCGCGCGCACCTTCGAAGACACCTTCCTGCTCACCTCGGAGCCGCGCGATAACGACGAGTTCATCGCGGAAGCGTTCACGCTCGAGGAGATTACGCGCCAGCTTCGCGATGAGCGGATGCTCCATTTCGCGCTGGTGGAGGATGCGACGGGTGAGATCGCTGCGTTTACGAAGCTGAATCTCGAGGGGGCGCAGACTGAGGGCGGCGGTAGTACGCTGGGCCCGTCGGGTGTGGACGGTAGCACCGGGGCGAGCGCGGCACGAGATGCAAAAAACTCCGCAGCACACTCCACAGCACACTCCCCAGCCATCCCGCGAAACAGCCTCGAAATCCATCGCCTCTACGTCACGAGCCGCTTCAAGCGTCGTGGCCTGGGCAGCTACCTCATGCAGCTTGCGCATGATACGGCGCGCGAGCAGGGGTGCGGCTGGCTGTGGCTGGGCGTGTGGCAGTATAATTTCGCCGCGCAGCAGTTTTACGCCGGCTGGGGATTCGAGCGCTTTAGCGAGCATACCTTCGTCGTGGGCTCGGACCCGCAGGTGGACTTTTTACTGAAGAAACGACTCGCCTAAGGCGCGCATGCGCGGGTCTGGCGAGGAATTGTCGAGCGTGACGCGGCCCGGTGTGTCGCGCTCGGCGAGTGCGTTTGTGCGTTCGAGAACGTCGTGGAGGTGCCGCGCAGTGCCGTCGTTTCCATCCACGATGTGCACGTGCTTAGGCACGGCCGCGCGGAAGTAGTCGCGGTAGTACGTGAAGTGCGTGCAGCCGAGGACTATGGAGTTCACTGAGCTCAGGTCGAACGGCGCGAGATACTCGGCGAGCGTGGCGCGGACGAGATTTGCGTCCTGGATTTGTCCGTTTTCTACTATTTCCACGAGTTTCGGGCACGGAAGTTTGTCAATTTTATGTTCAGCTGAGAATCTCTCCATCAGCGCTGCGAATTTCTTCTCGCGTAGTGTCAGTGGTGTGGCGGTCACGATGACGTGCTGTGGCTCGCCGTGACCGAGGTCACAGGCGAGCTTCAAGGCTGGCTCCATACCGATAATGGGAATGGAGTAGCGCTCGCGCATGGCCTGGGCGGCTGCACTCGTGGCAGTATTACAGGCGATGACTAGTGCCTTTGCGCCGAGGTCGATGAGATGGTCTGCCACAGCGAAACTCAGCTTCTGGACGTCGGCTGTGGAGCGGGTACCATACGGGGCGTTCGCTGAGTCTCCAAAGAAGAGGATGTCTTCCTGAGGCAGCTCCTGGTGAATCTGGTTCACCACAGAGATTCCGCCCATACCGGAATCGAAGACGCCTATCGGTGCGTTATTCGGCATGATCAGCCTCCTCGCGGAAGAATTGGGAAACGAGCTGAGCCTTCCGCACGCCGTCGTTATACATGTCCAGCAGTCCCTGACGCGTCTTGCTGAGCGTATTCAGGCCGTACGTCTCGTCCGGAGCGAGGATGAGCAGGCGGCCATCCGCGGCGTACCGGCGAGCCACGGCCATCTCGTCGTTATACGTCTGCGCGCGGCGGCGCAGAGCCTCAGCAGCGTACGGGTAGGAACGCTGCAGGGCGCGCGCCGGAGCCGTATCCTTATGCGGGTCGCGCACGAAATCCGCCGGATGCGTGGTGATGAGCACGACCTTCTCACAGCCGTCATCAAACGCCTTCTGCACCGGAATAGGATCCGTGAGGCCGCCGTCGAAATACGGCACGCCGTTTATGACCACCGGGCGATTCACCACGGGCACGCACGAGGACGCCATAATGACTGTGTAATCATCCTGATGCATGTCCTGTTTTGCAAAATAGTGGGGCAGACCCGTGGAAGCATCGCTGGCCACCACGGTGAGCGTGGTCGGGCTGGCCGCGAACGCCTCGTAATTCAGCGGATACTCGCCATCACTATTCGAGAGAGTCCCGTACGCGTAGTCGAGGCCCACGAAGTTCCGCGTGCGCAGCATGTTCCGCATGGAAGCGTAGCGGTGGCGGAAGGCGTACTCCATGTAAAAACGGTAATTACGCTTATGCTGGCCGGCGAGGAAGGAGGTGAGATTCCCACTGCCGGCGGAGATGCCGTAGGCGTGGGTGAAGTGGAGGGCGGTGGTGGCTGGGTGCTGCTGCTCGGGCTGGGGCTGCTGGCTATGAGGGGCCTGATGCTCGGGCTCCTGTCGCTGAAGCTCCTGCTGCTGAAGCTCTAAAATCCCGTCTAATACACCTGCTCCGAAAATGTCGCGGTAACCGCCGCCTACGTCTATAATCCCCGTAATCATAATGACTCCCAGTGTACTCCTACGCCTTCCTCGCTCGTTTCTCGGGGAGCGGAAGGGTGGTGCGGTGCGTGCGTGCGTGGGGGCGTGGAGAGGGGGGGGGCGGGTGGCGCGGCGTGGGCGGGGCGGTTTCTAGTGGAGGGGCTTGGCACGTTCTGCAAAAAAGTAGCGGGGTGTGCAGGCAGGCTCGTGAGGATACCGGCTCTCCGCCCTGCGGTACGCTCTGCAAAAAACTGCCGGGGTGGGCTCGCCACCCTCTCCACCCTCGCGTACTATAAAACGTATGACATACCCACGCACAGTAATTAAAGCCCACGGCACTGGTAATGACTTCGTTATCTACTTCGACCCTACCGGGGAGTATGAGCCTACGCCTGAGGAAGTGCGTTTCCTCGCAGATAGGCACTTCGGCATCGGTGGAGATGGCGTTATCCGCCTCACGCGGCCAGAGTATGTCTCCGATGTGAGCGAGGAACAAGCTAAGGAGTTTCATGCTCAGGGGGCAGACTGGTTTATGGACTACCGTAATGCGGATGGGTCGCTTGCGGAGATGTGTGGTAATGGTACACGTGTGACGGCTGCGCTCGCTATGCGCGAAGAGCTCACTCGAGCTACAGAGGAGGAGCCTTTCGCGCTCGCCACTCGTGCGGGGATAAAATACCTCACATCACTCGGATCTGTGGAAGGACTGGGGGAGAACGTCTTTAGGATAGACATGGGGCCGTGGAAACTCGGTGCGCGCGAAGAGCTTATGGTCACGCTCCCCGGTGGAGGCGAGCAGGGGATGGGTACTTTTGCAGATATGGGGAATCCTCACGTCGTGACTGTGGTGGGCGAGCCGCTGGTTTTGAACTCGCTGATGGGACCTATGGGTGGGGTCGGCACTGGCTTCGGCATCGGCATCGGTTCTGGAGCTGGTATCTCGGTGAACACGCTGCCAGATGTGCCAGACCTTGACCTCACGCGTACCCCGCGCATTACTCCTGAGCTACCGGCGGGCCAGAATGCGGAGTTTGTGCGCATCGATGCTATGGATAAGTCTGCCGATCAGGGTGAAGGGAGCGGAAAAGCCACTATGCGTGTGAACGAACGCGGAGCGGGCGAGACCCTGTCCTGTGGTACGGGGCTGTGCGCTACAGGAGCTGTGCTGGCGGAGCGCACTGGCGTGAAGCATTGGACGATAAGCGTTCCGGGGGGAGCGCTCCTCGTGGACGTCGAAGAGGAGCGTGTGCTGCTGACGGGAGATGCGACTCTCGTGGCCGAGGTGGAGCTGCTGTAGAGGTCGTCTGGAGTCTCCGGGCAGGAGCACTCCGACACTTTTTTGCAGGTCGTGTCACGGCTGGGTAGGTCGTACTGTACTGGCAGGCTGGAACGACACGCCCGGAGAACCAGACGGAGAGTTATCCACCATAGTTAAACGTTTTACCGCGTGTCGCTGAGAAGAGTTATTCACCGATTTCGCCTCGAAAAGCCCTTTTCGCGACACGTTTATCCACATCTGATAACAATTGCTTTTCACGCTGGACACCCAGCCGTCTCCGCGGAGACAATGGGTGTATGACTACACGACAGAACACGAGCAGCGCCACGCGCTCCGCCACCCGCCCTGCAGACCGTCCCGCTACGCGCGGCCCCGCAGACAGCCGCCCCGCTCGTGCAGAAATTGACACGACGCGCCCGCCGGCGAGAGGGCAGCAGACAGCAGAATCTCGAGCCCGCTCCTGCGCGATGGCGAGCGCCCCTCCGGCAGAATTGTCCCGAGAAAACGCTCCGCCTCAGAGCGGTCCGCACGTCTATGCGAACGCTCCACTGCACGGCCCCGCCCACGCAAACGCCAGGCGGCGCGCTCGCCGTCTCCTGCGCGCCGGCACGCTCACAGAGCTCATCTCCGGCAGATTCGCGCAGACTCAGGACTGGGCCAGGCATTCGCTCGACCGCAAAATCCTCGAGAAGATCCTCGCCGTAACGCAGGTGCATCCTCACTGGGCGCTGGCGAGCATTTCTGCGGCTGCGGTGTACGGCTACGTCGCGCGCGCGGGCTTGCACAGCCGCGTACACTGCACGGCCGACGAGCATACGGCCAGCGCCCGGCGCAGCGTCGTCCCCGTGTGCTTCCATCACGTGAAGGGCGGCCGGTTGCGCTCTGGGGAAGGCGACGACCCGCGTGCCGAGGAACCTCAGCCACGCAGCCAGACGCTTCTGAATGCGTTCGGCGAGCGCGGGTACGAGGACAGTCAGGACGTGGTGAGGAATTACGTGGCGCTCAGTGACACTCTCGGCCTGCTGTTCGGCATCCTCGTGACCTCGCCGCTGCAGACCATGTTCGACTGTGCGCGTATGCTGCCGTTTAGTGACGCGCTGCCGGCGTGCGACTACATCGCGCGAGTTTTTTGCATTTCGCGCGACGCGATTCGCGAGTTTCTCGACAAGCGGCGCGGCTGCTGGAAGATCCGCTACGCGCGCTTCGTCCTAGGCTTCGTGGACGCGCGCTCGGAGAGCGGCGGCGAGTCGTTCTGCCGCGCGCGCATGATCGAGAGTGGTTTCGTGCTGCCTGAGCTTCAGCAGTCTATGGCCAATCCTCTCTCCGCACCAGAATTCATCACCACAGCGCGCTATACCACCATGACGATGCGTACGGACTTTATGTGGAAGGGTACGAAAACTATAGTGGCGGAGTTTGATGGTCAGTGCAAATACACTGATCCCACGATGATAACGAGCGTGGGGGCGAGCGATGGGGATGAGGTGCACGAGATTCAGGCGGAGCGCGACACAGCGCTGACCATGATGGGATGCGAGGTCGTGCATGTCACCTACGCGGACGTCAGATATAACAGCGGCCGGTCTCTTAGCCGAAAGCTTCGCGCCGCTGGTGTGCCTGAAGTCTCTTACTGGGAGAAGTACCGGAGGAAGCACTGGCTCGCACGAAGCTTCCACGCGCGGAGCCTGATGCGGCTGGAATAGGAGGAGCATGGCTCGACCTGCGTCCCGACCTGCAAAAAACTTTCGGGGTAGGAAAAGAGCCGGAGAGGCGGATTACTCCGTCAGCGCGTAGCTCGTGGCGATGAGCTCTTCTACCTGCGCATCGGGCACAGTGCCGTCGAGAATGACTGACACCCAGTGCGTTTTATTCATGTGGTAGGCGGGGGCGAAGCCAGGAAGGGATTGGAGGAAATCCACGTCCTGAGGGTCAGCTTTGACGTTCAGGACCAGAATCTCGTCCTCCGAGTCGCTGATGCCCAGCGTGTACTCGGAGATACGCATGAGCAGACCGAACCATGTGCGAGTTCCTCGATGCCGGATTACTGCGTACTGTGGGTGGGCCTTAAAGGGATGGTCCACCGTGCAGTCGTAATAGTCCGTCACATGGGTGAGGACTGCGGAAGGAGAAGTGAAAATTGACATAAAAACACAAGTCTACGCAAACAGCGCCGCGCCGTACTTCAGCAGAACGACGGCGGCGATAGCCACGAAGACGAGCAGATTCACGAGCAAATCCGCGTTCAGGCGGAAGTATGCCGCGAGTCCGCGTGCAGCACGAGAACGCGCGCCGATGCCCTGCACAGCGTACGTGGCGTGCGACTGCGCCATGAATTGCAGCAGTGTGGAGGTGAGCAGGCCCATGCACCACGGGCACAGCGCCTCGATGACGAAAACGGACTGCGAGAAGAGCCAGAGCGCATAGGCGAGGGCGATCAGGTTACCCACCCACGACGCGATGCTGAACCAGCGCGGAAGCACCACGCCCGCGAGCCCCACGACGGCCACCGTCACGAAGACGGACTCTGCCGCGATGCCGAAGAACGCGTTCGGGAAGCTCAGGCCACCGAAATGGATGAACTCAGACTGCCAGGAATTCGCCACGTTTGAGCAGGAGATAACGGCATTTACATCGCAGGCGAGAGCGCCCTGAGGGTTGCGCGCGAGCTGCAGCGTCTCAGCGCTCAGCGCGAACGAGACGATGAGCGCGCTCGCCGACGCGAGAAGCATGACGAGGTACGTCCACGTGCGCGAGTGGCGCCATCCCGCGAGCGCTCGGGCTGGGGCTGCTGAAGCGTCTGACTCGGCTGGGGCGATGTCAGCGGGGGAGGCTGACTCGGCTGGGGTGGTGGCGTCTGGAGTGGCGGCTAATTTTTCCGTATCCTGAGAATCTGTCATGCTCATATGTATCCCTTTCGTTATGGCTCAGTCTACGATAGAAGTATGACGGTTTCACTGATGGCGCAGGATGGTGCGCAGGATGGTGCGCGAAATGCCACGCAGAGCACGAAGGGTTTACGTGATTCACTCGGACAGAACTCTCACGGCTGGGATTTGCACTGCCATACGGTCTTTTCGGACGGCACATTCAGTCCGACGGATCTCATCCGCATGGCATCCGGGCAGGGGCTCGCAGGCGTAGCCATAAGCGACCACGACACCATAGCTGGATGGTCAGAGGCGAAGGAGGCCTCGGCTCGCTACGGGGTACCGCTTATCCGCGGCACGGAAATAACTGCTCAGCATGATCATGGTCGCGTGAGCGTCCACGTGCTCGCCTACCTCTATGACTGTGAGAATGCGCATGTGCTGGGCTTGTACGAGGAGATGCGTCAGCGCAGGCTTGAGCGCGCGCGTGCGATGGTGGAGAAGCTGAGCGCGGACTATCCCATTTCGTGGGCATCCGTTATGGAGCAGGTCCATGAGGGGGATGCCACCACTGTGGGGCGTCCGCACATCGCTGATGCGCTCGTGGCTGCAGGAGTGTACGAGACGCGCTCGGACGCGTTCGCAGGCATCATTTCTACGAAAAGTCCGTACTATATTCCAGTCTTTTCGCCACGTGTAGCTACCGTGGTTCGCGCTCTCAAGGATGCAGGAGGAGTGGTGGTCCTCGCGCACAGTGGGGCTCCGTCGCGAAATCGTTCGCTGCTCACGGATGAGGATATCGAGTTTTTTGCATGTCAGTGCGGCCTCGATGGCCTGGAAGTGTGGCATAGGGATAATCCGCCTGAGCAGCGCGATAGGCTGCTGGGGTTGGCGCAGCGCTTCGATCTTCTGGTGACTGGCGGCTCGGACTGGCATGGCGCTGGTAAGCCGAACGTGCTCGGTGAGAATACGACGGATGAGCCGACGGTGCAGGAGATAATCCGTCGCGGAAGGATCCGCGTGCTGCCGTAAGTGGGGCGTAAATGCTAGCATGGGGAGGTATTTTTAAAAGCCTCGCGACTTTTTTGCATGTCGTGCCGGGAGTCTTCTTCGAGTCCCTGGCCAGCCGGAGTGGCTGCACCACAGATGCACCACAGATACACCACAGACATAGCCATAGGACATACGAAAATTGCGACTTTTCTAGACGTTCATACGTTCATCGACTTTTCGGCCTTCAAACCGAGATTTTTCGACGAGCGTCTAGAAAAGTCGCACTTTTTATATCCGTGGTCAGGATGCGTCAGCCTCTCATGGCACGACATGCAAAAAAGTCGCGAGGTGCGAGAGTCAGCGCCCTAAATCAAAAAACAAAATGCCCTACAGAGCCCCGAACCCCACTGGGTGCGAGGCTTCAGACCCTACGATGACGTACGCCAGTGAAGCAGCAGGGACGATGGTCGTGCGGCCTTTGTCATCCGTGAGGCGCAGCGCCTGTCCGTCCTTCAGCGCGGCGTCCACGCGCGCATTGACGGCTTCTGCAGTGTCCTGAGTTTCGAGAGTAATAGCTTTTCCGACGTTCTGTACGCCTATTTCGACGAGCATGCCGTCCCCTTTCCCTGATTGAGAGATTTTCAAAGATATAACGTTTAGTCTACCTGCTGTGTGCTGGACGAGTCCTCGTGTTCTTGCGCAGCGAAGACTGTCGTTTCCACATCGTCCGTGTTTGGCACGTCGTGAGAGGAGCTGTGCTCTAAGACGTGTGCGTCGCCCGTGTCGTCCGCATCTACTGCGTCTGTAGCGTCGTCCGTTCCCGTAGAGGCGCCCACGACGCCGTGCTCCACGGAGCTGACATCGTCTAGAACGAATCCCATGGAGTCTACGCGGACGTATTTCTGCGCGCTGTAGGCTGCGGAGGACGTGTACGTCTGGGCGTCGGCTGCGTGGCGTGCGGCGGCGGCCGCGGACTGTTCCTGCATGGCGATGGTGGCTGAGTTCAGGCTTTCTGCTACGGCTTCAGCGTCGCTGACGGCTTTCTGCTCGCCGGATGCGACAGGGGTGACCTCGGATGGAGAGGTGAAGGTGAAGCTTTCGGACTGCACTGGTGTAGAGTTCCAATTCCTCCTTGCTGAGCCTTCATCACGACTCTTTGTGGCAGTCTGAATGGTGCGGTCTATAGTCGCATCGTCCTGAAGTGTGGTCGTGCGCTGGCCGGAGTCCACCACGAAGCGCGTGTGTCCAGCCTTCTGGGAGTTTCCGCCGCGGGCGCGGGTCTCCGCCTTCCCCTGGACGGCACTCGGGTTTTCGAGCAGGTCTCCCACGGTCAGAGATGTGCGACGCTCGCTGGATGGTCGCTGTGGATTATTCTTCGCTATCTGGTGGGCCAGTGAGTTCACCTGGGACTTAAAGGCGAGGATCTTCGCAGTGTCCGCATTCTTCAGGGCGCGCATGTACTCGCCGACCTGTTCCATTTGCGTCCACAGGCCAGCACGCAGCCAAATCATATTATCGAGGCGACTGCCCATCATACGGCTGTACGAAGCGATGAATGCGTCGCGGTGAGATTTGTTCAAATGACTAAATATCCATGCGAGGTCTCGTGCAGGATCGTTAATCTGCATGTTCTCCCAGTGGCGGATAGCGCTCACAGAGTTTGAGACGAAGAGCAGGTCCCCGTTCTCTATGCCCCCGTGCACAGGGCATGCTGTAAAGTTCCACAGTCCGTCTGTGGATATGATGTTCCGCCAGTTATCGATAATTTCAGAAGGAATATGCCCGGCGGATTCCAGACTCGTCATCCAGTGGGATAATTGCCCCTGAATAGCCTCAGCAGAATACGCACGGTAGCGCGCAGACCGTAAAAAGCCGGGACGCAGCCGGTGCACGCCTGCGATGGCCGTACCCGCGGCGGTGCACTGCGCGGACGTGAGGTTCTTCAGCGCTACAGCGTCGCCATCCACGTGCGGCGTAATGTACACGGCATTATCTCCCGTCACATCCTGCGCGCTATCCCCAGGAATGTAGAGCGTATAGTCCTCCAGCGCGAAGCTCAAGCCCACCCCAGCCTTCGACTGCGTGAGCACGTACGCGGCCTTCGCACGGTCCTTCAGTACACTCTTACCCTCAGACGAGGAGGAGACGCTCACGTCGTACTCCATGCCTTCGATGCTCGTCACCACTGCGGTGGTAATATCTTTCTTATCGCCACTCATGATGAACTGCTCGGAGCCGCGCGTAGACGCGACCGCGAGCTCAGGCATGGCAGCAGAAGCTAAAGCTGCTATCTCTAATACTGAACGTAGACTCACACTCTTAAGAATAGTACAAGCGACATAAGTTATGTACCATGGTGTGTATGACTCCGGAATCTTCAGCATCTGTGTCCTCTTCAGCATCTTCGGCTGAACAGGCCGAGCGCATCCTCGCCGGCCTCGACGAGAACCAGGCATGCGCCGCCCAGGTACTCAGCGGTCCCGTGCGCATCATAGCAGGCGCGGGCTCGGGAAAAACGCGTACCATTACGCGGCGCATAGCCTACGCATGCGCGAGCGGCGCGTGGAATCCGGACGCGACCCTGGCCGTCACCTACACGAATAAAGCGGCTGCGGAGATGAAGCTGCGCCTAGCGCGCATGGGTGTGCACGACGTGCATGCGAGCACCTTTCACTCGGCCGCGTACTCGCAGCTTCGACGCGCGTGGCGCATCCTCTCGCACTTCGAGTCTCCTGAGATAGCTGACCCGCGCGACCTCGCCCTGCATGCACACGCCGCCATGGCACACACGCTGCAGCTGAGTGACTACACGGACAGTGAAGTGCGCGACGTTCTGCAGGAGCTGTCTTGGATGAAGGTGAACCTGCTGGGATACGAGGACTATGAGCGCATCGTCGGCTCGCTGGGTCATGAGCTGCCGCTCGACCTCGAGCCGCGTCAGATGCTGGACGTGGCGCGCGCGTTTGAGACGGAGAAGCGCCGCCATAACGTCATCGATTTCGACGACTGCCTGCTTCTGCTGGCTCACCTGTATGAGAACTATGAGGACCTTGCTGAGGATTTCCGTCAATTCATGCGTCACATAACTATCGACGAGTACCAGGATGTCTCGCCTTTACAGCATCTCGTCCTCACGCGATGGCTCGGGAAAAACAGGGACATCTGTGTGGTGGGGGATCCTGCGCAGACCATTTACTCGTATGCGGGGGCCACGAGCTACTACTTGCTGAACTTCGCTGAAGAGTTTGGCCCCGTCAGCCATGACGTGCAGCTAAACACGGACTACCGTTCCAGTGGAAACATCGTAGAATATGCGAATGCTGTGCTTGCTGGTTCGCCTGTGGCATCGTCGGCGTATATAACACTGACGAGTCCGCATGATGCAGGGCCGCGCGTGCATCTGGCGAAATTCGCTTCCGATGGTGAAGAGATGCGCGGCATAGCCTCGCGGATCCTGTGGCATCATGCACGCGGTACTGCTTTACGTGATGTGGCCATCCTCACACGCACCCGCATGCGCGCTCGTGACCTCGCGCGGGCATGCCGCGAGGCTGGACTGGCAGTGAACCTGCGGCTGGATGGGGAAAATGAAGTGCTACGGGGTGCAGTATCTGGCAGCGATGGTGGAGTGGATGTGGGGGCTCCGTCTGAGGAAGCTGGTCAGGACGGCGCCATCACCATCTCCACCATTCACGCTGCAAAAGGTCTCGAATGGCCCCTCGTCTTTATACCGGACTGCCACGAGGGGAATATACCCTTTTCCATGGAGCAGATGATGACGCGCTCAGATGAGGATGAGGACATAGAAGAGGAGCGTCGCATCTTCTACGTGGCTGTGACGCGAGGCATTCAGCAAGTCTACCTGTGTGTAGCGCAGTATCCATTCGAAGGTGGGCGAGGAGTGCAGCGCACGGTCAGTAGATTCGTGCGCCAGGCGAGTAATGCTGTGCGCAGGGCTCATAGGGGGAAATCATAGCATGTCAGACGTCCGGATGAGCTCACACGTGAGTAATCTTTAGTACCCTCTGTTCTACTCCATCGGCTTTTCTGGATCTTCCGCATCCAGAAGCTTGCTGAGCTCGCTATCCCAGTCGATGCGAGACGTGGAAGTCTGCTCAGATGCAGGGCTTTCAGTAGTGTCGGCTTTCGGTGCTTCTTCAGCCGTTTGCTCTGCCAGCTCTTCAAAGTCAGCAGTGGAGAGGGTCTGTGTGCTCTTCGCACTGTCATTCTTTAGCTCGAGCATCACATCGTCGGCGAGTACAGGAAGAGCGTCCGGATGCTGCCAGTGGGCGTCGCGGCCATCTTCGCCTTCTGCCACGGTAAGAGTCTCCCACATATCGCTAGCTTCGCGCAGCTTACGTGGGTGAAGGCTTAAGCCGACGAGAGTTTCGAAGCTACGGGCGGCAGCCCCTCCAGTGACGCGCTCGCGGCGCAGCATCTCACGCAGCTGGTCGATGTGTGGTAGGTAGGCTACTCCTGCACGCCACACGACGCAGTCCACCCAGCCTTCTACGAGGGCGAGGAGAGTTTCTAGCTTGCGCAGAGCTTCGCGCTGCTCAGGTGTATCACTCACACCCACGTTTTTCAGGTTCACTGCTCCCGCTATAGACTCTGGGTTCATAGCCTGTGCCTCGCGCAGCTGCTGCTCCATGGCATCGAGGTCTATGCTGATGGAACGCGCATACTTCGAGATAAGCGCGCTAAACTGTGGCATGAGCCATGGCACATTATGGAAGAGACGGGCATGGGCATTCTCCACGAGAGTGAGGTAGCTGAGCACCTCATTTTCGTCTATATCTAACTTTTTTGCATATTCGGTCACATTTTCCGGGACTATACCGCCACTCTCGTTCTTTGTCAGAGCGATGACTTGGTCGAAGGTTCCGCGCACCTCCTGTGCGAGGGACCCCGCAGCGGAACCGAACTGCATGGCATAGGATGTGTTCCCCAGGACTGCCATAAGTTTAGAAGGATCTTTCATATCATCGGGAAGTGGGATGTTTACTGGTCCTGCGAAGAGTCCAGAGACTTCACCGTCCATGCCCATAGCGCCGAAGCGTTCTTCGAATACCTCGGAGAGTGCGGTATTCATGGAGGAGGCGACAGGAGTGGCGAAGTCTATCCAGGCAGGCAGCGTGGCCTCGACCCATTCGTTTCGCGTATATACGCTCATCGGTTGACGTGATGGCAGAAGAGACGTGGCAGAGTCGAGCCATAAATTGGTCTCAGAGGCAGCAGAACGAACTCGTGACGCAAGAGCAGACGAAACGACCGTAATCTTCTCGCCTTCGCGGGCGCGCTGCTGAGCGATATTCTTCGCCAAACGGCGGTTAATAGGTCCGGAATCGAGAGCATTCTTCATATCATTCAGCGAATTCATGCCACTTTCGGTGAACGCTTGCATGAGCGACTGAATCTCGCGCGGATTCGGCAGACCCTTGCGCCCCTCGCGCAGAAGCTGGTCGCGCATGTACTCAGGAAGCTGCTGGAACTCCTGCCACGCCATCTGGCCTTCAAATGGTCCGAACGTCTCGAGCATCCAGGCGCGCAGGTCGTCCTCGCTCATCGAAGAGTCGTCAAACTCACTGAAATCGTTCGTGCTGTTCATGTCACTCATAGCGCGTCACCTCTGCAGTCTTCTGTAGCCGTCATTCATGCCGTTCACGCGTGCTGTCTCGTATGCTACCGTTTGAGTGCCTTCTGACGAGCTTCCGGCATACTGGGTAGTGTCGCTGGCGGTGCCGCGTGAAAAAATTCCGTACGCACCATACTATGGGAGATATGAAGCAAATGCATAATAATTCGGCGCAAAGCGCGAAAAATTCACGTTCGAGTGGAGAAATGGCCGCAGACTCGTCGCGTGAAAGCGCCGTCACGGCTGGCGGAAGTGCTCCGGCCTTTCCACGCGCATCAGTGCCTACTATGAACTCGTCGCGCAGAACCCCTGGCCGCCACCGCAGGCTCGTCCTCACCTGCGTCCTCGCCGTCGTTATGCTTCTGCTGAGTCTGCAGCCTACGGCACTGGTCATCGAGCTGCCTGGACCTACCGCGGATGTGCTTGGGACGGTGGAAGTGAGCGCTAGTGCGAGCGGTGCCGAGAGCGTGAGCGAGAAGGAGAGCAAGAGCGTGAGCGAGAAGGAGAGGGCGAAGGATTCCGCCACAAAGTCCGCCACAAAGACCGACATCATCTCCATCTCTGGTATCCGCACGTATAAGCAGAAGGGCCAGCTGCGCCTCGTAACAGTCTCGTCTACGGGAGTACCAGGATATCCTGCTCCAGCGGCGGCAGCTCTCTGGGCGTGGTTCGACCCTCGGATGGCTGTGATGCCCCAGGAAGTGGTATATTCTGTGGACACCACGCCTCAGGATTTTAAAAAGGAAGGCGACGAGGAGATGACCACCGCGCAGGATACTGCCAGCAAAGTGGCGGTGGAGTACGTGAAGAATCATGCGCAGGAGCTCGGCTTGGGTGAAAGTGCGTCGAGCATCAGTGCACTGAGCTCTGCGAAAATTCAGCTGCACATCGACGACATCGGTGGTCCATCTGCTGGCATGATGTACACGCTCGGCATTATCGCGAAGCTCACTCCTGCAGATGAGACAGGCGGACAGAAGATAGCCGGCACGGGGACTATAGAAAAGGATGGAACTGTGGGGCGCATAGGTGGTATTCAGCTGAAAATGCTCGGCGCTCAGCGCGATGGCGCACGCTACTTCCTAGCTCCTGAAGGGAACTGTGATGAAGTGGTCGGGCATATTCCACCGGGGCTGGAGGTGTATTCCGTGAAGACTATCGATGATGCGTATGCTGCGGTGAAGGCTATAGGCAGCGGTCAGGCGAGCGGTTTGACGCGCTGTGCTGTGAAGTGACCGAACTCCACAAACACACCGTGAGACGCTGAATTACCGTTTTTCCGCGCGTTTTGTTATGCTCAGAGTGTGTCTAATACAGAAAACCAAGCACTAGAATTCGGTTTCCAGCCAGGCGACGTCGTTCAGGAGTGGCTCTGGGATGATGACGTGGATGAGGATCTGCGCGCAGAGCTTGAGGACTACCTCGGCGAGGAACTCGTAGATGAAGAGTATGATTCCGGCGTAGACGGCGTTATCCTGTGGTGGCGCGACGGTGATGACGAGGATGAACTCGCCGATACTATCGTGGATGCCATGTCCCTGCTGAATGAGGGTGCGCCGTTCTGGGTGCTGACTCCGAAGCCGGGACGCGAGGGCGCCATCGGTCCGAATACGCTTCAGAATGCCGCGAAGACGGCTGGTATGAATGCTGCCACGCCGGAGACGGTGGGTCCGGACTGGAATGGTATCCGTCTGCGTGCGTTCGGCCGGGGACGCGAGCATTAGGATCTCGTTTTTTTGTAGTCAATTCTTCCTCGAGCACACCCGTCTAGTACCGTCTAGCGCTGGTGTGCTCGAGTTTTTTGCAGGTCGTGCCATGAGTCCCTGGCGGGCTCGCAGACCATGTAGGAGTAGCTAAGAGTAGCAAGGAGTAGCAAGGAGTGGCTATGACAGCTGGATATTCAGATAACACCTCCCCGGACGCCATCGTCGCGCAGGTGCGCGCGTGTGCCACGCCCGAAGAGGGTGGAAAGTTCTGGACTCTGATGGAGGAAGACCTCGATGGCGTGTCCGAGAAGGCGCGCGCGGCGGCTCTGGCCATGCGTACAGAGGCGTGCCATGTGGATTTTCCGCGCATATCCGCGTGGCAGCTGCCCGCTGATGTACGCGGAGAGCTGGCTGTGCCGTATGTGGAGGACGGCGATCGCTGCCATTACCTCGACATCTTCTACCCGGCCGACGCGCTGGAAACAGAGGCTCGGAAGGCCGACGCTGCTGAAGGCGCTCGCACGTATCCGGTGGTCATCGACTGCCACGGGGGCGGCTTCGTTTACGGCACGCGCGAACTGAACCGTAGTTTTGCTATGCATCTGGCGCATCGCGGCTACGTCGTCGTGCTGCCGAGCTACCGTCCCGGCCCGCGCTTCACCTTCGCGGACATCCTGACTGATCTGTCCGCTGCGTATTCATGGACGCGCGAGAATGCCGCGCGTTTCGGCGGCGACGTGAACCGACTGTTCCTCACTGGCGATTCTGCGGGTGGCTGCATGGCGCTGTATTCCGCCGTTCTTGAGGCGAGCTCGGCGTTCAGTGCGCAGTCCGGCATTCCTCAGGCCGGGCTCGATATCCGCGGGCTTCTGCTCGTGTGCGGCGTCTACGACCTCGCGAGCTGCTTCGACGAGACCGCTACGCGCGGCATCCTCGCTGGTATTAGTGCAGACGTCTTCGCGTCTGTGCGTGAGAAGTTCGCCGGATTCGAGAGCACCGCGCAGCTTCTAGATGCGGTCAGTCTTCCGCCCACTTTTGTCAACACTGCCTCGGATGACTTCCTCCACGACGAGAACGTCGATCTCTACGAACGCCTGCAGGCGCAGGGAGTGTACGCGGAGCTCGACGACGCAGATGCAAAAAAGTGGGGAAGTCTTGGTCACGTCTATGTGGTGGGTCTGGCCACGCATGAGCGCGCGCAGAAGACACTGGATGCGATGGACACGTTTATGCAGAAGGTTCTGGGGTAGCCGTACCGGCTATAGACGCATTCGTGCAGAGATAGCAGAGATAAACAAAAAGGAGAGCTGAAAAGCTCTCCTTTTTCTATCGGTGGGCGATAAGGTGTGGTGTTTCAGCTGATGTGTCCGCTTTTCGGGTTCGTTTTTGTGTGGCTGTGATGGGGGTTCGTGGCTGTGTGGGTATGATGGATTATGTCTTTTTCACGGAATCGTGCGATTGTGTTTGCTCTTGAGCATACGAACATGAGTGTGCAGCAAGCCGCGTATAAATTTGATTGTTCTACCCGCCAGATTCGTCGGATCCATGCTTGGTATAAAGCCGAAGGAGAAGAGGGTCTTCACCCACGCTCTCACGCGACCCGGTCACATCCTAACCAGACTCCCGAGACTATGGTTTTACGGGTCATTGAACTTCATGACCAGTTAAACGCTCAGGGGTGGGATAGTGGAGCGCGTTCTATTCACGCGTATCTCAGCCAGCAATCTCCTGGCCAGACTATACCGTCAGTGAGTACGATTTGGCGTATTTTGAAACGTGCTGACCGAGTCGAAGCCCAGCCTCAGAAACGTCCTCGCACGAGTTTTATCCGGTTTAGAGCTGATTATCCTAACGAGACATGGCAGTCTGATTTTACACACTGGCAGCTAGCAGATACCACCGATATCGAAATTACCACGTGGATTGATGACCATTCACGTTTCATTCTGCTCGCGCAAGCTTTCGAGGTCACCACTGTAGAGGTTATTACTCATACGTTCCTGACAGCCAGCCGCCGGTGGGGACTTCCTCAAAGTATTCTCACGGATAACGGCCTGGTTTATACTACACGTTTGGCACGCGGTAACCGGTATAACATGCAGCCTAACGGTTTTGAACAGCTTTTAGATAAACTCCATATCACAGCTAAACACGGGCGCCCGTACCATCTAGGAACACAAGGAAAAGTAGAACGCTACCACCACACACTCAAGAAATGGCTCACAGCCCAACCACCAGCACAAACTCTCGAGCAACTCAACCACATGCTCGCTGATTTCGTCGCATATTATAACTATCGGCGCCCGCACCAAAGCCTGGATAACCAGATTCCTTATAACGTGTATACAGCCACACCGAAAGCAGAACCCCAGATCAGTATGAATGGTAGCCTCTGGCGTGTTCGCGTGGATAAAGTCGATACATTCGGTAAAGTCACTTTACGTTGGCAATCAGAACTACGTCATCTAGGAGTAGGACGAGCACACGCCCACACGAGTGTAGCCATCCTCGTCAACGAAAACCACGCTACCGTGGTTAAGACCCAAACAGGAGAAATATTGGGCGAATTCACACTCGATGTGAACAAAAACTACCACGCGAAAAACCCGAAATAACCCCAAAAAGCGGACACATCCGCTGAAACACACACCAAAAACAAGAAATCTCAGGGGCTATCCATAGGACACATCCCCTGAGACATCACACGGTGGGCGATAAGGGACTCGAACCCCTGACATCCACGGTGTAAACGTGGCGCTCTAGCCAACTGAGCTAATCGCCCGACTTGGTAAAAGATAGCAGAGGTGCGCTCCCCTGTGCAAGCCTCGGCGTGTCGAATGTGAGTGAAGGAAAACGGCACACGGTGATGTATTCTTAGAGACAGGAATATATCAAGGAGCATGGTATGGCAGATCTCGCCCGCGTAGAAAAGAACAAGTGGGGCTATAGCGTAAGCCAGGTGGATGAGTTCTTCGCATCTACGAAGCATCTGTATGAAGAAGTAGAGCCGAATGTGACACAGCTGGATATCCAGAACACGAGCTTCGACCTCGAAAAGAACGGGTATGACACGAAGGCAGTGGATGCGGCTCTGCGCAGACTCGAGGACGCAGTCGTGGATAAATTGGCCGTATGGACCACGACGCACGAAGGCGAGCAGGCGTGGGTCGCGCAGACTGAGCAGCTCGCGCTTACGCTCGTGCCACGCGCTAAGCGTGACGAGCGTAAGACCTTCGAGCGTGCACGCCGTTTCATGCCAGCCTATGACATCAAGCAGGTGGACGCCTTCGTGGGCGACATCGTACGGTATGTGAACGCGCAGCTCGGTCTCGGCGTCCTCAGCGTGTCCGAAGGCGACGCGCCTCAAGCGGGGGAGTACACCTCGCACGGCGTCGAGGCGCTCACCTTCACGCAGAGGAAGGGACATCATGGCTACGACGAAGCACAGGTGGACGCATTCCTCAACCGCGTGGTCGAAGTGCTCACACGTATGGAAGCAAGCGAACGCATGGCGAAGAACGCTGCAGAAGCGAGCGCAGAGCCGCAGGTAGCGCCACTACTTATCCCGGTAAACGACCCGTTCGAGCAGGCGTACAGCCAAGCGAACATCCCGTCTATCTTCGAAAGCCTGGATGAGTCTGCATCCGCGCGTATGACGCGCAGTGCGCAGCACAGCAGCGAATTCAGCACGGTCAGCCAGGACGAGGAGCACATCTTCAGCACGAGCTTCCCTGTGGTCGAACCTGCATCTGGGGTTCAGGTCGAAACAGAATCCTCTACCTCGCGCGAGCAGTCTACTTTGCCGGAGGTAGACACGGCCACGGATAGCGTTCCGCAGAGCTTCGCGCCGGAACATAAGCCAGAGCGCGGTTCGGTGGGCTCTGAGCGTACGAGCGTAAACTACTCGGGTCTTATGGACACGGGCTCTATTCGTTCTGTTCAGTTCCATCTGCCGAAGCTGGGCGATGACGACGAGTAAGCCTCAGACGAGTAAGCCTCAGACGAGTAAGTCTCAGGGAAAGTCTGAGCGGAAGTCTGTACACAGGTTCCAGCAGAAAATCCTCGCTATTCGCACATGGTACAGCGTGCATACTGAGGATTATGACGACGGCTCATGGCGTCCGCTTAAGCGTGTGGTGGTCGTGGCCGTCGTTTTCGCTGTGCTTATGGGGCTGTTTATGGGAGTCTCGCGCGCTACGAGCATCGACTGGACGAATGGTCCGCGAGATCAGATCATCAGCAGCACGGGAAGTGATACGTCCGTTACTTTCGGAATGCGTGATGCTGCTCAGTCCTCTTCTGATGCGTCTGCACAGGAGGGGCGAGGCGCGCAGACTTCGCAGTCTTCGCAGTCGGCACAGTCTTCTCAGGTGTCCGAACAGTCTGCGCAGTCCGCACAGTCTGCACAGCAGAGCCTTCCACGGCGCGGAACTTACGCAGTGAAAGAAATCCACGACACCATAGATATCGTGCAGGATGGAACGGGAGAAGTGCAGAAGGATAACGTTATCCTTCGTATACCTGAGAATCCGGAAAACGTGGGGGAGAAGGGTACGAGCGTAGGCTCTGAGTCTATCTCGGGCTCGCGGGAACTTTCATCTCAGGCATCCGCATCCTCGGGCTCTGCGTCCCCGACATCTTCATCCTCGACATCCTCATCCTCGACCTCCGCATCCCAGCCACACAGCGGCATGCCTGCCGCCATCTTCGTGCACGGAGCGGGCACAGGTAATGCGGACGATTCCTTTAACGACGTGGCCGCAGACCTCGCCAGTGCTGGATTCGCTACTCTCGTCATGGATAAGCCACGCTGGAAGACGTGGGATGCCACTCGCGACTACCCGTCCTCGGCGAAAGCCTATCTTAAAGGCGTGCAGTATCTGCGCGATCTCAGCTATGTGAATGACGAAAAGGTGGGCATTTTCACTACGTCGGAAGGCACGTGGATATCCCCGTACATGGTGCGCGAGGATAAGCGCATAGCCTTCCAAGTGATGATGAGTCCTATGGTCTTTAGTCCGCGGCACTCACTGGCATTCTCCGTGGCGCAAATCTTCGCCATCGTGGGAGCAAACCAAGGCTACCAGAACTTTGTACAGAGGATATTCAGCCTCGACCTCGGCATGTTCGGCATTACGAACATAGACTTCGAATCCCAGATTCCTCAGGGGTATAACGTTCCCATTCTCGTCGCCTATGGCGCGAAAGATGTGCTCACCGCACAGGTCTCTGGAGCGCAGCGCATCCTCGAGCTCGCCCATAGCGTGGGAAACTGGGATGTAACCGTGCGCACGTACCCCATAGGGAACCATGTGCTGCGTTTGGGGGACCAGACGCAGGCGAAGACACTGTACGTGGACCACTATGAGTACGACTTCGTGGACTGGGCGGTAGGTGTGACGCGCGACGAGTATGCTTCGGGCGCACTCGTGCAGACGTCCTCGAAGATCTCTGGAGCGGACGTGCAGCAGCCCATAGCTGTTCCACAGTTCCTCCAATCTCATCGAGCACTGACCATCTACTTCGTGCTTTTGCATGCGTTTATGCTCCTGTGGATTCTGGTCACACTTATCCTCGGCCTGTATGCGCTAGGTCGCAAACTGTACCTGCGCCGGCTGGCGAAGAAGACTGGTGAGCCTGTACGCCACGTGTTCGGCTTCCAGGGGCGTTACCAGCGCACGCTTCTACGGCTCGTATTCGTTACTCTCCTGGCTCTTCTCATCTTCGTCGCTGGTGTAGGCCAGCTCATCTGGCGTGTGGTGAACCTTATCTGGGGTGCGGCTCCACCAGAGCCGGGCGTGACATACTGGAGCTGGTATGCCATTCAGGTCGTGTGCATTCTCGTCGTGCTGACGTGGGCGCTCATGGCTGCGGCAGCGTTCGAATCGCTGTCTGTGCGGCTGGCGCGTGCTCACGCGGTAGGCGAGACGCGCACTTTAGCCCAGAGAAAGAAAATGCCCCCGCTACTCGCCAGTGAGCGTTTCGGTATCGTATTCTTTAACGTAGCCATAGAGATGATGTTCTCCGTCCTGCTCGTTTTCGCCTACTGGGGGCTGTTTATCTACTAATGCCTACGTATACAGATGAAGGCGTAGTTCTACGCACAGTAAAGCTGGGTGAGGCGGATAGGATCATCACCATACTGACCCGCGACCATGGGAAGATTCGCGCTGTGGCGAAGGGCGTGCGGCGTACGAAGTCGCGCTTCGGCGGTCGGCTCGAGCCGTTTTCGCGCTGCTCCTTCCTTATCCATACAGGCCGCGGCGAGCTGCAGCACGTGAATCAATGCGAGTCGCTGCAGGCGTTTGGTGCGGACATCATCGCCGACTATGACGCGTATGTCTGCGCGCATGTGATGGCCGAAGCTGTGGATAAATTGCTCGAATCGGCGCATGACATCGTCACGAGCGACATCAGCGCGTACTATACGCTCCTCGTCGCGGCGCTCGGCTCGCTCAGCCGCGGCGAGCATGCGCCGAACGTCGTGGAAAGCTCGTTTCTGCTTCGGATGCTCGCGCTGGGCGGGTGGTCGCCGCGCCTCGACGCGTGCGTAACGTGCGGTAGGCAGACCGAGTTATCCAATTTTTCCGTTCAGGGCGGCGGTATGATGTGCGACACAGATAAGCTCCTCGACGCGCGTCCCATCACGCATGAGTCGCGCGTGCAGCTGTACGCACTGCTGAAAGGTCGGTGGGACCTGCTCGACAGGTCCCCGACGTGGAAGGGACTCGAACCAGATGTCGAGGGAATTGTCGAGGAATGGTTACAGTATTACATCGAACGGCCGGTTCGTTCGCTGAACTTGGTAAAATCCGTCCTATGAGTTTCGACACAGTAGATTACACGTCGCTGGATATCCCAGCAGCACCGTTCAGCCAGCCGGACATCATCCCAGCCTTCCCGAAAGGCGCTGTGCCGCGCCACGTGGGCGTTATCATGGACGGAAACGGGCGCTGGGCCCAGGAGCGCGGACTCATCCGCACGAACGGACATCAGGCAGCCGAGCCAGTGGTCTTCGATATCATCGCCGGCGCCATCGAAGCGGGTGTGCGCTATCTGAGCCTATACACCTTCTCCACGGAGAACTGGAAGCGCTCGCCGCAGGAGGTGCACTTCCTCATGGGCTTTTCGCGTGACATCATCCACCGCCGCGTGGAGCAGATGAACGAGTGGGGAGTGCGTGTGCGCTGGAGTGGGCGTCGGCCGAAGCTGTGGAAGTCCGTCATCGATGAGCTGGAAGTGGCACAGGAAAAGACGAAGCATAATACCGTCATCGACGTCATTTTTTGCATTAATTATGGTGGACGAGCGGAGATAGCGGATGCCGCAGCTGCCATAGCGCGCGAGGTGGCGGAAGGAAAGATTAAGGGAAATAAGGTCACGGAAAAGATGCTGGCCGACCATCTCTATCTGCCAGACGTACCGGACTGTGACCTCGTCATTCGTACCTCGGGAGAGCAGCGCACGAGTAACTTCCTGCCGTGGCAGGCGGCGTATGCGGAGCTGGACTTCGTGCCCGAGCTTTTCCCAGACTGCTCGCGCGAGGTTCTGTGGAGGTCCATAGAGCGGTTTGTGGGGCGTGACAGGCGCTTTGGTGGCGTGAAGGGCGCGAAGGGGGCGAAGGGGGCGGCGAAGTAGTGATGTAGAGGTTGTGGCCTTCGGGGAAGGCAGTCCATTCTGCAAAAAATTTCAGTAATCGGTATTTTTACCATTTTTAGAGCTCTTCGGGGACTCAAAGTGGTAAAAATACCGATTACTCGTAAAAATGGGTCTGGGCGAGTGACCGTGTCCGTGATTATGCTGCGTACTTTTTGCTAAACGGCGCATTTTTCTAGCTACCATCCTCATAAAATGCGCCGATAAGCAAAAAGTAGAGTACTCGAGTAAATGCTCGAAACATTTTTTGCATCTCAGGCCTCCGTCAAGCCAGCCTCACCACACACCCCACCCCCGCACCCACCCCACCCCTAGAACCCCACGTCCTCTTCCCAAAGTAAAGTATCCAGTGAAGAAAAGTGCTCATAAGCCGTATGAGTACGCATTATTAAAGGAGCTAAAGTGGCTGAATCTAAGCTCGATGCTGTCGTCTCTCTCGCGAAGCGCCGCGGTTTCGTCTTCCCAGCAGGTGAAATCTACGGTGGAACCCGTTCCGCATGGGACTACGGCCCTCTGGGCGTGGCCCTGAAGGAGAACATTAAGGAACAGTGGTGGCGTTTCATGGTCACCACCCGTGCGAACGTGGTGGGCGTGGATACCTCTGTCATCCTTCCGCGTGAGGTGTGGGTGGCATCCGGCCACGTGAACGTCTTTAACGACCCACTCACCGAGTGCCTGAACTGCCATAAGCGCTTCCGCGCCGACCACCTCGAAGAGCACTTCGAGGCAAAGCATGGCCGTCTTCCAGAATCCCAGGCCGAGATTCCATGCCCAGAGTGCGGTACGAAGGGTAAGTGGACTGAGCCTCGTGACTTTAACATGATGCTTCAGACGCATCTGGGCCCAGTGGCAGATGAGAACTCGCTGCACTACCTGCGCCCAGAGACTGCTCAGGGCATTTTCGTGGACTTCTCTCAGGTGCAGTCTTCCACGCGTCAGAAGCCACCATTTGGCATAGCGAACATCGGTAAGAGCTTCCGTAACGAGATTACTCCAGGTAACTTCATCTTCCGTACGCGCGAGTTCGAACAGATGGAGATGGAGTTCTTCGTCAAGCCTGGTGAGGACGAAGCTTGGCATCAGTACTGGATCGATGCGCGTAAGGCGTGGTACACGGATCTCGGCATCGACGAGGCAAACCTGCGCCTGTTCGAGCATCCGAAGGAGAAGCTCTCGCATTATTCGAAGCGCACGGTGGACATCGAGTATAAGTTCGGCTTCCAGGGTTCTGACTGGGGTGAGCTCGAAGGCATCGCAAACCGCACGGATTATGACCTGTCCGCTCATGCGAAGCACTCGGGTAAGGACCTGAGCTACTTCGACCAGGCCAGCGGTGAGAAGTACATTCCATACGTCATCGAGCCAGCTGCAGGTCTGACCCGCTCGCTCATGGCATTCCTCGTGGACGCCTATGACGTGGATGAGGCTCCGAATACGAAGGGTGGCGTGGACACGCGTACCGTTCTGCGCTTGGATCCTCGTCTGGCTCCAGTGAAGGCTGCTGTTCTGCCGCTCTCGAAGAAGCCTGAGCTCCAGGGCATCGCTCAGGATCTGGCTGCTGAACTGCGTATGCATGACTGGAACATCGACTACGACGAGGCTGGCGCTATCGGCCGCCGCTACCGTCGTGAAGATGAGATCGGTACGCCTCTGTGCATCACGGTGGACTTCGACACCATCGACGATCACGCGGTGACCATCCGTGAGCGCGATACCATGCAGCAGGAGCGCGTGGCTCTGGATAAGGTCGCTGAATACGTGGCTGCTCGCGTTGGGAACTCCATGAAGCGCTACCCAGCTGGTCCTGCTGAAGCATAAGTCTGCGTCAGCTGAGACAGTACGAGAACGCTCCGTTTCGCCTTCGGGCCGAAGCGGGGCGTTTTTTCTGTGGGTACGTTACACTAATGCGTATGACATCTTCCGTTCAGCTTTCTCCTTTAGACCTCGGGAACCATACCGTTCAGACACCTGTCGTGCTTTCGCCTATGGCCGGCGTGACGAACTGGCCGTTCCGCATGCTGTGCCGCGAGTTCGGCCCGGACGGCTTGTACGTGGCTGAGATGATTACGGCGCGTGCTCTCGTGGCGCGTAATCCTAAGGCTTTGCGCTTGTGCCAGTTCGACCCGTCTGAGAAGTACCGCTCTCTGCAGCTGTATGGGGTGAATCCTTCCATCGTCGAGCAGGCCGCCCGCATCGTCGTCGATGAGAACATGGCTGATCATATCGATCTCAATTTCGGCTGCCCGGTTCCGAAAGTCACGCGTAAAGGTGGCGGTTCTGCGCTGCCATGGAAGAATGACCTGTTCCGTGACGTTCTTCACAAGGTCGTCTCTGTAGCATCTCCAGCAGGCATTCCGGTAACGGCGAAGATTCGTGTGGGTATCGATGATGACCATACCACCTTCCACGATGCAGCCATGATCGCGCAGGAGGAAGGCTGCAAGGCAGTCACGCTCCACGCACGCACCACAGCGCAGTATTACGGTGGGCATTCCGAATGGGAGAAGATCGGTGCGCTGGTGGAAGAATTGGACATCCCAGTCATAGGAAACGGGGACATCTGGACAGCGGAAGACGCCGTCGAGATGGTACGCGAAACCGGATGCGCGGGCGTGGCCATAGGGCGCGGCTGCCAGGGGCGCCCGTGGCTCTTCGGCGACATCGCGAACGCTTTCGCGGGAAGCAGCGAGCGCATAAACCCTACGCTCGGTCAGGTGGGGGACATTATCGTGCGGCACGCACAGCTGCTGACAGCATTCTATGAAGGTGATGAGATGATGGCAGTGCATGACCTCAGAAAGCACGTCGCGTGGTATCTGAAAGGTTTCCCGGTGGGCGGAGGAACGCGTGCAGCCTTCATGAAGTGTGAAAGCGTGGCGGATGTCGAGGCTGAGGTGGCGAAGTTTGACCGCGAGGTAGAGTTCCCTATGGCCATAGCAGATAAGCCGCGTGGGCGCGTGCGCTTCGCAAAGAAAGTACATCTGCCTTACGGGTGGCTGGATTCGCGAGCCATGACCCATGAGGAGCGTGAAGATATGTTCGCGGATGACCCTATGGATGCGTCGTATTAAGATTCCTCTCAGAATTTCTGAAGAATTTTACTTACACGCGCCAGACTTGGGCAGGAAATGTATTACAGTGGTGTGTAGACGTTTATGGATAGGAGCACGATGAGCGAGAATCAGGAGCATACACTGAACAGCAGCACCGTTATTAAGGTCGTAGGTGTAGGCGGTGCAGGTGGAAATGCTGTAAACCGTATGATAGGTGATGGGCTGACGAACGTGGAGTTCGTGGCCATTAATACGGATGATAAAGACCTCGCGCGCAGCGAAGCAGATGTGAAGATATCTCTTGCGGATGACACGAGTCGTGGTCTCGGTGCTGGTGCAGATCCTGAGCGTGGTGCGAAGGCTGCGCAGGACCACCAGTCGGACATCGAGCAGGCTCTGAAGGGCTCTGACCTCGTCTTCATCACTGCTGGTGAGGGCGGTGGTACAGGTACGGGTGCCAGCCCTATCGTGGCGCGTGCTGCACGCGAACAGGGTGCTCTCACTGTAGCTGTCGTGTCTCGTCCATTCTCCTTCGAAGGGCGACGTCGTAGTGCTTCTGCAGAGCAGGGTATAGAAAAGCTGCGCGGTGAAGTCGATGCACTCATCGTCATCTCGAACGACCGCTTGCTCGACATCTCGGACCGCACTATCTCTATGATCGATGCCTTCCATAACGCAGACCAGGCACTTCTGGCTGGTGTGAAGGGTATTACGGAGATTCTCGACGCGAATGCATACATTAACGTAGACTTCGCGGATGTCACCTCCGTTCTGAAGGACTCGGGCACTGCTATCTTCGGTATGGGACGTAGCCGTGGGCAGGACCGCGCAGTGCAGGCGATGGAGCTGGCTATGAGCTCTCCTATGCTGGACGGTGAGATAGATGGTGCGAACGGTATCCTCGTTACCTTCTTCGGCGCTCAGGACATGGGCTTGTTTGAGATGAGCACAGCTATGGATCTCATCCATAAGATAGCGCACCCAGATGCGAACATCATCTGGGGCTCTGCGCTTGATGATACCCTCGGGGACGAGATGGCCATTACGGTTATCGCTACAGGTTTCGGTTTTAATGAAGATAGTGAGGAAGCAGGTCAGCAGACGAACGAGCTCCTCACGAGCGTAGCGGTACAGTCAGCCGCGCAGGCCGTTCAGGCACAGATGGACCAGGCTCCGGCTGTTGTGCAGGCTGCTCCTGCTGCACAGCTCAGCCAGCCAGTTCAGTCTGCGCAGCCAGTGCAGGCCGCCCAGCCAGATGCTTCTCAGTCTCAGCAGACTCAGGCAGCTCCAGTAGCGGCTCCAGCGGCCCAGCCAGTATCCGCAGCACTTCCACAGGTAGCTCCACAGGCTCCTGCGGAGGATGATGACGACGAAGGCTACTCTTTCGACGACATGATGCAGATTCCTGAGTTCTTGCGCTAAGACGAAGAAGAGATAGGGCAGCAGGACTAGCGAGCAGGGCAGTAGCCAAGCAGAAGGAGAACGAGGAATGGCAGGAGTATTTAACAGAGGCTTAAGCTTCTTTGGACTGGCAGATCCGGAAGATTTGGATGATGATAACGTCACCCTCGAAGAGACGGAAGACCAGCGTGAGACGGACTTCGACCGCGATGATACGCTCAGCGCTCAAGCGCAGCGCATCGTGGCTACAGGCCGCGGTGGCTCTGCTCCACTCGCCACTTCAGGCGGGGGAGCAGGGGCTGGCGTGTCTGCGAACGGCTCGACGTCCACTGCTTTCCCGAAGTCTGTGATGAACCGCATTACCACCATCCACCCACGCAGCTATAACGAGGTGGAGGGTGTGGGTCGTGCGCTACGTGACGGTACCCCAGTGGTTCTGAACCTCACGGGAGTAGCGGATAAGGATGCGCAGCGCATCGTGGACTTCGCTACGGGGGTGGTCTTCGGCGTACGCGGATCGGTGGAGCGCGTTACCCCGCGTGTGTGGCTCCTGAGCCCTGCAGCGGTGTCCATTCGTCCGGAGCAGACGGATAAGAGTGGCACTGCTGGGCTGTTCGAGTAGGTAGCGGTTCCATAGGAGAGGTTCACGATAGTAACATTATGGTAGCATTCACATCCCTGACGGCGCTCACGCTTATCTTCCTCGTCCTTCACTGGCTCATCGAGGCATATATGGCCATCCTGTTCATCCGTCTTATCCTCGACTGGGTGGCAGTGCTGTCTCGCTGGCAGCCGCGCGGAGTGGTCTATACTCTGGTGAATGCTGTGTATGTGGTCACTGACCCACCTCTGAACTTCCTGAGACGCTACATTCGGCCCATCCCCTTCGGACCTGTATCCTTCGATGTGAGCTTCCTCGTTTTATGGTTCGTCTTAGGGCTCCTCAGAATCATTCTGTAAAGCACTGAGTTAAAGAGTGCATATAAAACGTACTCATGAACCAGAAAAGTGAACGAGCAGAACGCGTGTCACGTCATACGTTACAGCTAACGTGTTAAAATAGTAAAGAAATCGTAAACGAGTGGCTCGATGGAGTCAAAAGTGAGGTGAAGAGCTCGATGGCCCTTTTAACACCACAAGATATTCAGAAGCACACTTTCCCTACCGTGCGGTTTAAGGAAGGTTATGACATCGATGCTGTGGATGACTTCCTCGATGAAGTCGTCGTAACGGTGGAGAACCTCGGTTCTCAGGCAGTGACGAGTGCTACGGCCTCTCTCGGTACGGATGTAGCTCCACTGAATAACAAGATAGCGGAACTGACTGAAGAAAATACTAAGCTACGCGAGCTGATTCAGCAGGCTGAATCTCAGGCGAGCCGGGCTTCTCAGGCGGGCGAAGAAGCCGCTGCCCATGAGGCTGAGCAGGAGAAGGCTGTGTCTGCCGCACGCGAGCAGGTAGAGACTCTTACCGCGCAGAATACCCAGCTGAAGACTCAGGTGGATCAGCTGAACGAGCAGATAGACCAGCTCACCGCTCAGGCGGCAGAAGGTGGAGACTCTGCGAAGGCTCTGGGAGACCAGCTCGAAGCTGTAAAGCGCGAACGTGATGAATATATTAATAGTGGCGAGCAGCTGCGCGCTGAGCTGAATAAGGCGAACTCTCAGCTGAAGGAAGCCACGGAGGTTCTTCAGCAGACTCAGGCTCAGCTCGAAGCGTCGAACACCACTGCATCTGAAAAGGATGAGCAGGTCACCTCGCTGCGTGCACAGATAGAGAAGCTCACGCAGGACCTGAAGGATTCTCGCGACCGTGAAGAGAGCCTGCGTAAGCAGGTATCCTCCCTTGAGCCTAGCTCAGAGACCGGTAGCCTGCAGAAGATCTCCTCCGCAGGTATCGACGCAAACTCCGAGCCAGAGCGTGCTACCGCTATGCTCGCCCTTGCTATGCAGCTGCACGATCAGTACGTGGATAAGGGTAAGGCGCAGAACGCTGAACTCATCGCCGAAGGTGAAGAGACTCGTGACCGTCTCGTGGCTGAAGCAAACGCGTACGATAAGACCACGCGCACAGGTGCAGATGCATATTCTGCTCGTACTCGTAATGATGCGGATAACTACTCGTCTGTCACCCGTAACGAAGCCGATGAGTACTCCGCAAAGGTTCGCTCGGATGCAGACGCATACGAGACCCAGGTGAAGAAGGCAGCTGAAGACTACTCGGCGAAGACGCATGATGATGCAGATAACTACTCTCGCCAGGTGAAGGATAAGCTGTACGCAGACTCGAAGGTCATCGAAGGAAACATCGAGAGCCTCAAGCAGTTCGAAGCGGACTACCGTTCTCGTCTTACGGACTTCCTCAGCGGTCTGTCTGCACAGATCAGCACCTCGGATAATTATCCTACCGAGAAGAAGAACGAGCAGGGTACCAAGTAGTGGTGGTCTGCACTTCAGAAAGACGGTCACATGTCCCTGTGGCCGTCTTTTGTTCTACAGTCATAGTGGGACTCGTTCTCGATCAGTGGACGAAGAGCTGGGCTCTGGCTCATCTCAGCGCCGGCCAGGATATTCCAGTCCTGAGCCTGGGGCCACTGCGCATCAGCCTCATGCTTCTGCATAATCCGGGTGCGTCGCTTGGTTTCGGCTCGTCCGTCACGTGGATTATCTCGCTGTTCGCGCTTGCTGCTGCGTGTGCCATCGGGTTTTTTGCACTTCGTACCACGAGCGTGTGGTGGGCGCTCGCGCTGGGACTGACGGTCTCGGGTGCGGTGGGGAATCTCATCGACCGCGTTCTGTATGCGCAGGGCTTCCTGAACGGTCGCGTGGTAGACTTCATAAATTACGGCCCGTTCGTGGGGAATGTGGCGGACATTATCCTCGGCTTTGCGGCTGTGAGCATTATCGGCTGCATGCTGCTGGGTGTGAAGACTGGCATAGCGCGCATGGACTCCCTGCTCTTTGATTCTGCCAATTCTTCCTCCACCACATCTGCCGGGGAGGCACGTGACTAATGCCACGCATACTTCCTGCTCCTGATGCTCTTCTCGGCAAGCGCTTCGACGTAGTCATCGCAAAGATGATGGGTGTCTCGCGCTCTGCTGCAGCTGTGCTCATTGATTCGGGGCAGGCGAAACTCGTAGGACGTACGAGTGATAAGTCGGCGAAGATAGCTGCACACGACATGATCGAACTCGACATCGTCGAAGAGGCTCCTGAGCCAGAACCTATCGACACCACCATGCCCATCCTTTATGAAGACGAGGATGTGGTCGTAGTGGATAAGCCTGTGGGCATGGCAGCACACGCATCTGCTGGGTGGACTGGCCCTACAGTCCTCGGGTCTTTGCTGGGGCGTGGCGTGCACATTACGGATTATGGTGCTGCAGGACGCCAGGGTATAGTGAGTCGTCTCGACGTGGGTACCAGTGGTCTCATGCTCGTGTGTAAGTCTGAACTCGCCTATAAAGAGATGCGCCGACAGTTCTCTGAGCATGAAGTGGTGAAGACCTACCATGCTGTGGTTCAGGGGAATCTCACTCAGGACCGTGCCACCATCGAAGCACCCATCGGCCGCGACCGTGTCTCGGACTTCCGCTTCACAGTCACCCCAGCGGGTAAGCCTGCTGTGACGCACTGGGATGTGCTCGAACGTTTCTCCGAAGCCACGTATGTGAGTGTGAATCTCGAGACAGGACGCACACACCAGATTCGTGTGCATTTCTCTTCTCTGGGGCACCCTCTGCTGGGCGACTCCATGTATGGGGCGAATCCTCGCCTTGCTGAGGCTACCGGCGTGGAGAGGCAGTGGCTGCATGCGAAAAAATTGGAATTCAAGCATCCGCGCACGCACGTGTGGACGGTGGTCGAATCCAGCATCCCAGCGGACCTTCTGCACGCGCTCGACGTGCTGCGTGGGCGAGCCGAGCAGCGCGCGAACGAGCAGTAAAACGCGCCACGCCGGCGAACGCTGGACGGCGCCTCTTCTTCGCGCAAACATCGTGGGCGGACACTACTCTAGAATGCATGGCTGATGTAAAACCTTCGGACTTCGTCCACCTCCACGTGCACACGCATTACTCCATGCTCGACGGCGCGGCGCCTATAGACAAGCTCGTCAGCGCCGTTAAAGAGCAGGGGCAGGTGGCCGTGGGCATCACGGATCATGGGAACATGCACGGCGCCTACGAGCTGTGGTCCACAGCAGTCGGTGCTGGAATTAAGCCTATCATCGGCATCGAAGCGTACTTGACACCAGGAACGTCGCGTTTCGATACCTCACGCGTGCACTGGCGCACGTCGGAAGATCAGAAGCGCGATGACGTCTCCGCGAACGGCTCGTACACGCACATGACCATGCTCGCCGAAACGGATGAGGGGCTGACGAACCTGCTGAAAGCCTCCTCCGTGGCGAACCTCGAAGGTCTCATGGGTAAGTCGCCGCGCATGGACCGCGAAGTGCTGAACCGCTATGCGAAAGGCGTCATCGCCACGAGCGGATGCCCGTCGGGAGAAGTGCAGACGCGCCTTCGCCTCGGACAGTATGACGAAGCTCTGCGTGCAGCAGGCGAGTTCCAGGATATCTTCGGTAAAGAAAACTTCTACGTGGAGCTCATGGATCACGGTCTGAGCATCGAGACGCGCGTGCGTCGCGAGCTGCTCGACATCGCGAAAAAGCTGAACGCGCCTCTCGTCGTCACGAATGACAGTCACTATGCGAAAGAAGAAGACGCCGCAGCACAGGACGCTCTGCTGTGCATTAACTCGGGCGCACGTCTGACGGATGCAGACCGCTTTAAGTTTGACGGTTCGGGATACTACATTAAGTCCGCCCAGCAGATGTATGACCTTTTCTCTGAGTTCCCTGAAGCATGCCGGAACACGGTGGAGATAGCCGAGCGCTGTAATGTCATCTTCGACGACCATCAGGACGGCGCGTTCATGCCGGAGTTTGACTGCCCAGAGGGCTGGGATGAGACGTCGCTGTTCCTCAAGCACGTGCAGGACGGTCTGCTGCGTCGCTATAACGGTAGCGTGCCAGAAGAAGTAGCGCGCCAGGCGGACTATGAGTGCGGCGTCATCTGCCAGATGCAGTTCTGCGGATACTTCCTCGTGGTGGCAGATTACATTAACTGGGCGAAAGAGCACGGCATCATGGTGGGACCTGGCCGAGGCTCGGCTGCAGGATCCATGGTGGCGTACGCTATGGGCATCACGGAACTCGACCCACTGAAGCACGGCCTCATCTTCGAGCGCTTCCTGAACCCGGAGCGTGTGTCTCTCCCGGATATCGACGTGGACTTCGACCCAGAAGGCCGTATGCGCGTCCTGGACTATGTGGCGAATAAATATGGCCATGATAAAGTGGCCCAGTGCGTCACCTACGGTACCATTAAGACGAAGCAGGCTCTGAAAGACTCGGCGCGCATCATGGACTATGATTTCTCCATGGGCGAGATGATGACGAAAGCCCTGCCGCCAGCAGTGGGCGGTAAGGATATCACCGTTCATGACATCTTTAATAAAGATGCGAAGCGCTATGATGAGGCCGTCGAGTTTAGAAACCTGTATAACGATAACCAGGATGTGCAGAAGATTACGCAGCAGGCCATGGGTATCGAAGGGCTTATCCGCCAGACGGGTGTGCACGCGTGTGCCACTATCATGGCGTCGAATCCTATCACCGATACGTCCCCGCTGCTCAAGCGCACGGATGGTACCGTGACCACCACCTTCGAGTATCACACCTGTGAGACTCTCGGACTGGTGAAGATGGACTTCCTGGGCCTGTCGAACCTGACGGTTATCCGCGATACCATCACAAACATCGAGCAGAATGGGAAGCCTGGATTTAACATTCAGGACGTGCCTATCGATGATAAAGAGACCTACCAGCTGCTCTCGCGTGGCGATACCCTGGGCGTCTTCCAGCTGGATTCGGATGGCATGCGTAACCTGCTCAAATCCCTGAAGCCGGATAACTTTAACGACATCTCGGCTCTCATCGCCCTGTACCGTCCGGGTCCTATGGATGTGGACTCGCATAATAATTATGCGAAGCGTAAGAATGGCCTCCAGCAGATAGTACCTATCCATCCGGAAGTGGCGGAGCCTCTGGCGGAGGTCCTGGATGAGACGTACGGACTGATCGTCTACCAGGAGCAGGTGCAGTCTGCTGCACGAATCCTCGCAGGATATTCGCTGGGCCGCGCAGACGTGCTGCGCCGCGCTATGGGTAAGAAGAAGCCAGAAGTGCTGGCGAAGGAACAGGTGCCATTCTTCGAAGGCATGGCAGAGCATGGGTACTCGCGTGAAGCAGCTCAGGCGGTCTGGGACATCTTCGTGCCATTCGCCGGATACGCTTTTAATAAAGCGCACTCGGCAGCATACGGGCTTATTTCGTACTGGACGGCGTACTTAAAGACGCATTATCCTACAGAGTTCATGGCAGCTCTGCTGGAAAATGCGAAGAATGATAAGAATAAGACGGCTCTTTACCTCGGCGAGGCGCGCCGCATGGGTATCCAGGTGCTGCCACCAGACATTAATGAGTCCCAGCTGCAGTTCTCCGCAGTGGGGGATGTGGTGCGTTTCGGCCTGGCTGCTATCCGTAATGTGGGAGCAGACCGTGTTACCGAGATCATTAAGGAACGCGAGGGGAAGAAGGGTAAGTTCGTCAGCTTCCTCGACTTCGTGAACCGTGTGCCGCTGTCTGTGCTGAATAAGCGTATGGTGGAGTCCCTCATTAAGGGTGGTGCCTTCGATAACACGGATGGAAACCGCCGCGCTCTCGTCACCATTCATGAGGCGGCCATAGACATCGCTGCTCCTATAAAGCGAAAGGAAGCAGAAGGACAGTTCGATCTCTTCGCAGACTTCGGAGATAATGAGGACGATGGTGCTTTGGGTGGCGGCGCCACCGACTCAGGCGGCCTCTTTGGTCCAGATGCCGGCGTGGAGATCCGCGTGCCAGACATCGAAGAGTGGGATAAGTCTACGAAGCTGAACTTCGAGCGCGAGATGCTCGGCCTGTACGTGTCCGACCATCCGCTCTCCGGTATGGAAAGTGTACTCGCAGGACTGCGTGACACATCCATCGCACAGCTTCTGAATAACGCGCATACTTTCGAGCCGCGCACTATGGTTACCATAGCGGGCTTGATTACGAGCGTGGAGCGTAAGATATCAAAGAAGGGGAACCCGTGGGCCATCATTACGGTGGAGGACATGGAAGCATCGGTTCAGTGCCTCTTCTTCGGTAAAGCGTATGAAGCCCATGCGCAGGAGCTGAACGTGGATACCATAGTGCGCGTGCGTGGTTTCGCTGAAGCGCGTGATGAATCGGTATCCATCCGAGCTGCGGAGATGGAAGTGCCGCACATCGAGGACGTGGATAATTCCGTCCTCATGCTCAAGCTTCCGCAGTCCGTCTGCCAGGGCGCGCGCATGGAAGAGCTGAGCGCGATTCTGCATAATCATCCGGGATACAGCGAGGTGAAGCTCGCCGTCGTGCAGCAGGATGGTTCGGCGTTCGTGGTGACGTTCGGAGATAACTTCCGCGTGAAAAAGGACGCGTCGCTGTACGGGGACATTAAGGCTATGTTTGGTCCGCACTGCATCGCCTGAGGCGAATTCTTCTGTGCACTCAGGGGGCACGTCCACGTGACGTGGCCCCCTTCGTCTTCTCCATGTCTCAGAACGTGGGACATGCACGCCTCTCGCGTGATTTTAGTCACAGATATGATTAGACTCGAGTTATGGCAGAAGAAAAAATTATACGAACTATAGATTTGCGCGGAAAGACTCTAACCCGCGCTGAGCTTCTGGCCGCTGTCCCTCGCGCTCAGATGGGTGTGAGCCAGGCGGAGGAGCTCGTAGCCCCTATCCTCGACGCTGTGAAAACGCGAGGCGCAGATGCCTTGCGCGAGTATGCAGAAAAGTTTGACCATGTGCGCCCACACCACCTGCGCGTGCCGAAGGACGCTATCCAGAATGCTCTGGAGACTTTGAAGCCAGAAGTGCGTGCCGCCATCGAAGAGTCGGTGCGCCGCATTCGCGCCGTTTGCCAGTCTCAGGTGCCGAAGGACTTTTCCACGCCGCTGGCCGAGGGCGCTCGCGTCTCCCAGCGCTGGATCCCAGTGGAGCGTGTGGGCCTCTATGTGCCTGGTGGTAAGGCAGTGTATCCTACGTCCGTTATTATGAATGCCGCTCCAGCACAGGCTGCAGGTGTCGAGTCCCTGGCCATCGCCACGCCGCCTTCACCACAGAATCCAGATGGCCTGCCGAACGCCACCATCCTGGCCACCTGTGCCATTCTCGGTGTGGACGAAGTCTACGCTGTGGGTGGAGCTCAGGCCATCGGCATGTTCGCGTATGGAGCGAAAGGCACCGAGCCACAGGATGGGGACGTCCTGTGCGAGCCAGTGGACATGATTACCGGCCCGGGGAACATCTTCGTGGCTACTGCGAAGCACATGATTTCTGGCATTTGCGGTATCGATGCTGAGGCGGGTCCGTCGGAGATAGGCATTATCGCGGACTCGACGGCGAAGCCAGCATGGCTGGCCGTGGATCTCATGGGGCAGGCCGAGCATGACGAGCTCGCGGGAGCGGTGCTCATCACCGACGACGCCGAGGTGGCGAAGAAGGTAGAGGAAGAATTGGCAGAACGCGTGCCGCGCACGAAGAACGCCCCGCGCATGACAGCCGCACTCACGGGCACACAGTCCGCCATCGTTCTCACGGACAGTCTCGACATGTCCATAGACGTGGCGAACGCGTACGCCGCCGAGCATCTCGAGATTCACACGGCGGACGCGGACGAGGTGGTGAAGCGTATCCGGAACGCCGGCGCTATCTTCCGCGGACCGTACTCGCCAGTGCCACTGGGCGACTACATGTCCGGCTCGAACCACGTGCTGCCGACGGGCGGTACAGCGCGCTTCCAGTCGGGCCTCGGCGTGCACACGTTTATGAAGGCCGTGGAAGTCATCGAGTATGACGAGGTGGGTCTGAAAGCTCTAGCGCGGAAGGTGAATGATTTCGCGGTTAGCGAGGATCTCCCAGCACACGGCGAGTGCGTGCTCACGCGCTTCGTGGATGACACGTATGATAAAGCGACCCTGGCAGACCAGGAGACGAAGGCTGGCCTATGACTGATATGACTGGTATCCCGCTGCGCAGCGACCTCCTCGGCGAAGAACCGTACGGCGCACCTCAGCTCGACGTGCCCGTATGCCTGAATGTGAACGAGAATCCGTATGCGCCGAGCCCTGAGGTCGTGGAGACCATCACGGCTCGCATAGCCGAGATAGCGCCCACGCTGAACCGGTATCCGGACCGCGAGCATACCGCGCTGCGCGAGGCGCTCGCCACGTATCTGAAGCGCGAGACGGGCGTGCAGCTGGCCGTGGAGAATCTCTGGGCTGCGAATGGCTCGAATGAGATTATGCTGCAGATCTTCCAGGCGTTCGGCGGTCCGGGCCGCACGGCTCTGAGCTTTGCGCCGACGTATTCCATGTATCCGGAGTATGCGCGCGACACCTTTACCGCGTGGCAGACTGTGCCGCGCCGCTCGGACTTTACTGTGGATGTTCAGGCGGGGATCGACGCCATCGCGCGCGTGAAGCCGTCCATAGTCCTGCTGACGAGCCCGAATAATCCGACCGGAACTCCTATCAGCGTTCAGGACATCGAACGCATCGCCGCTGCGTGCGCTGAGCTTCCCGTCGAGGGAGCGCCGGGTGCGCATCCGGTTCTCGTGGTGGATGAGGCATATGCGGAGTTTCGCGCGGAGGGCACGCCGTCTGCGCACACGCTCATCGCGCGCTATCCGCTCGTGGCCGTCAGCCGCACGCTCTCGAAGGCCTTTGCTTTCGCGGGTGCGCGCGTGGGCTACGTGGCGTCCAGCCGCGCGGTTATCGACGCGCTGCGCATCGTGCGCATGCCGTACCACCTGAGCGCTCTGACGCAGGCGGCTGCTCTGGCTGCTCTCGAGCATACCGAAGGTCAACTCTCCCAGGTCGCACACTTGCGTGCTACTCGAGAAGAGACCGCCTCCTGGCTTCGCTCTCAGGGGCTCGAGGTCGCCGCGAGCGACTCGAATTTCCTCCTGTTCGGACGGTTCGCCGACTGTCATGCTGTCTTCGAAGGTATGCTCGCTCGGGGTGTACTCATCCGCGAAGTGGGACCAGAAGGATACCTGCGCGTGTGCATGGGGACGGATGAAGAGATGACGGTCTTTCGGAATGCGCTGAGCGCAGTAGTGGAAGAATTGGAGTAAAAAATATGGCACGAACCGCCACCATCACACGCACGACGAGCGAATCAAGCATCGAGCTGACGCTGAACCTCGACGGTACGGGAAAAACGGACATCCACACGAGCGTGCCGTTCTACGACCACATGATGACGGCGCTGGGCAAGCATTCCCTCATCGACCTGACCATCCGCGCGAACGGAGACACGCACATCGACGCCCACCACACGGTGGAGGACATAGCCATAGTCTTCGGCGAAGCGCTGAAGCAGGCTCTCGGCGACAAACGCGGCATCGTGCGCTTCGCAGACTGCCTCGTGCCGCTGGACGAAGCGCTCGCCCAGTGCGTCATCGACATCTCGGGCCGACCATACGCGGTGTGCAGCGGAGAGCCGGACGGATTCGAATACGCGATGATAGGCGGACACTTCACTGGCTCACTCGTGCGTCACGCGCTAGAATCGATAGCGTATCACGCAGGCATCTGCCTGCACATGCGCGTCCTGGCCGGGCGTGATCCGCATCACATAGCGGAGGCAGAGTTTAAGGCTCTGGCCCGAGCGCTACGTGAAGCGGTGAGCCTCGACCCGCGCGTAGACGGAATTCCTAGTACGAAGGGGTCGCTGTAGTGGCAGACGATGAGAGAAAAAATGCAGACGGTGCGGATTCACGTGCTCACGGTGCGGATGCGCTGAGCGACGCGCAGGTGAATGCCGCCTTCGCCGACCTCGAAAAGCAGTTCTCGAGCGATTTCGAAGACTCGCTGAGTGCACTGGATGATAATCTGACCGATCCGGGCGCTGCGTCGGTCGCGTCGGACGCGGACAGCGCAGACAGTGCGAGTGCGGACGGCTTCTCGGATCTCTCGCTCGACCCGCATTTCGACGACGAACTCGCCGGAATCCTCGGACAGAAAGCGAAAGTGGCACTCATCCTCGCGCCCTTCGCTCAGCCGCAGATTCTCGCCGCGCTCGCACGCATGGCAGACGTGGAGATGAGCGTCTTCTTCATCCGCACGGGCTGCGTGGGCGTACTCCACGACCTCGACGGACAGGGGCCGGAAGATGCCGTGCGCGCGCTGTCTGAGATGATGACCGACGTGCCGTTCCTGCTGAGCGTGAACCGCGCTGATAAGGTGAGCCTGACACGCTGGGAAAATGGCGCAGAGGTGGAGCAGCTCACGCCGCCGCTCATCTTCGTGAACATGGACGATGTGGTCGAAGACCTCATGATAGGCTTCACCGCGCTTGGCGAGCTGTCTCAAGCAGGGTATGACGTCGTAGAGGCGAGCTCGTTCGAGACTGTGGAGGCTGCTATGAGCTACCTCGCCGGGATGATGCGCGCGAACAGGAATCCGTTCGCGGATGACGGCTTCGACAGCTCGGACGACTCGGACGGGGAGGCCGTATGACGTCACTCGTCGTCTTCGATTACGGTTTCGGAAATGTCCGCTCCATGGTCCGCGCTCTCGAAAACGTCGCGCCAGACGCTCGTGTGGAGCTGACGCGAGACCGCTCGGCCGCGCTGAACGCGGACGGTCTCGTCGTGCCGGGCGTCGGTGCCTTCGCCGCGTGCATGGACGGCCTCGTGAGCGCGGGTGGTGCGGATATCATTTATGAACGCGTGCGCTCGGACCGCCCTGTCCTCGGCGTGTGTGTAGGCGAGCAGATTATGTTCAATTCTGGCTCTGAGCGGGGGATTCACTGCGACGGCCTCGGTCTTTTCGGAGGGCACGTGGGGATGCTTTCTGCTCCCGTCGTGCCGCATATGGGGTGGAATACCGTGGAGGTCGCGCAGGATTCTGTTCTGTTTTCGGGGCTGGAGGACGAACGGTTCTATTACGTGCATTCTTATGCTGCGCATGAGCTGAACGAGCCTGCGGAGCATGAGGGCGTATTCTCTCGTGCGTATGAGCCACGCGTCACCTATGGAAGCTACGGTGCAGATACTTTCGTGGCTGCAGTGGAAAAGGGGCCACTCATGGCTACGCAGTTCCACCCGGAAAAGTCTGGAGAGGCGGGGGCGGGACTTCTGCGTAACTGGATACGAAGTTTTTCCTAACGAAGAAGGAGCGACGCTATGCTTACACTTTTACCAGCAGTGGATGTGCGATCGGGACGTGCTGTGCGTTTACGCCAGGGGGCCTCGGGCTCGGAGACAGATTATGGCACGCCGTTCGAAGCCGCACAGCGCTGGGTGGATGAAGGAGCCACATGGCTGCATGTGGTGGACCTCGATGCGGCCTTCGGGACGGGAACGAATCACGCGCAGGTGCAGGAGATAGTGGATAAGCTCGGCTCTGTGGTGCATATCGAGCTCTCGGGTGGCATTCGTGATGACGAGTCGCTGGAGTCAGCTCTTGAGGCTGGCGCTGCGCGCGTGAACATCGGTACGGCTGCTCTCGAAAAACCAGACTGGACTGCTGAGGTCATCCGCCGCTATGGTGAGCGTGTGGCTGTGGGTCTGGATGTGCGGGGAATGACGCTAGCGGGTCGCGGCTGGACGAGTGAGGGGGGAGACCTCTTCTCGATGATAGAGAAGCTCGACGCTGCTGGCTGCTCGCGTTATGTGGTCACGGATGTGAACCGGGATGGCATGATGGGTGGACCGAATGTGGAGCTTCTGCGCGAGGTGACAGCACATACGAGCGCATCGGTGACGGCTTCGGGCGGCATTTCGAGCCTCGACGACCTGCGGGCGCTGGCTACGCTCGAGGGTGGTGTGGATGCTGCCATCCTCGGAAAGTCTCTGTATTCGGGAGCGTTCACGCTTCAGGATGCGCGAGAATTGGATATATAACAAACGCGTAACAATTACCTGAGAAAATGACACGTATGAACAAGCAGCAAGAATTCGCATTACGTACGGTAGAAGAGCGCGACATACGCTTCATCCGTCTCTGGTTTACTGACGTACTCGGCCAGCTCAAATCCGTGGCTATAGCTCCAGCCGAGCTGGAAGACGCATTCGAGGAGGGCATCGGCTTCGACGGCTCGGCCATCGAGGGCCTCACGCGTGTCTCGGAAGATGACATGATAGTACGTCCAGACCCGACCACATTCCAGATTCTGCCGTGGCGTGGCGGCCCACAAGGCACCGCGCGCATGTTCTGCGACGTGCTGACCCCAGAAGGACAGCCATCGCTCGGCGACCCACGCTACGTGCTCAAGCGCACGCTGACACAGGCTAAGGAGATGGGCTTCACCTTCTACGTGCATCCGGAGATAGAATTCTATCTCTTCGAGCAGCAGGACGATTATTCGAAGCCTCCAGTACCTATCGACGCGGGCGGATACTTCGACCACGTCCCACGTAGCTCAGGTATGGACTTCCGTCGCGCTACGGTGAATATGCTCGAGCAGATGGGCATCTCCGTGGAGTACTCGCATCATGAGGCTGGACCTGGCCAGAACGAGATAGACCTGCGCTACGCCGATGCGCTGGCCATAGCGGATAACATTATGACCTTCCGCACTGTGGTGAAGGAGATATCTCTCGAACGCGGCATCCATGCGAGCTTCATGCCGAAGCCACTCGTGGACCAGCCAGGATCTGGCATGCACACGCACCTGAGTCTTTTCGAGGGCGATGCGAATGCCTTCTATGAGGCTGGGCAGGAATTTAACATGAGCCAGACTGCTCGTCAGTTCGCAGCAGGTTTGCTGTACCATGCTGCCGAAATCACTGCCGTGACGAATCAGTACGTGAACTCGTACAAGCGCCTGTGGGGTGGGGCAGAGGCTCCGAGCTTCATCTGCTGGGGACATAATAACCGTTCTGCTCTTCTGCGTATCCCGCAGTATAAGCCAGGTAAGGGAAACTCTGCCCGTATGGAATTCCGCGGCCTCGATCCTGTGGCGAACCCATACCTCGCATATTCTGTGCTTCTGGCTGCTGGCCTCGACGGCATCAAGCAGGGCATGGAGCTGGGAGAGCCGACGAGCGATGACGTCTGGGAGCTGACGGATATGGAGCGCCTCGCCATGGGCATACAGCCGCTGCCAGATTCGCTGGACAGGGCGCTGAAGGTCATGGAAAAGTCTGATTTCGTGGCTTCTGTCCTGGGCGAGCATGTCTTCGAATACTTCTTGCGTAATAAGCATAAGGAGTGGGAAGAGTATCGCATGCAGGTGACGCCGTACGAGCTGGAGAAGTATCTGCCACGGCTGTAGTGTGCGGGTGGGGGTGTGGTGCTGGTGTGCGCGGCTGGGACGGGCTTTGCTCCGGGGGCTGCCGAGTACTTGCCGAAGTCGCTTCTGTCTGATTTAGACTACTTTTTGCTAATCGGCGCATTTTTTGAGGTTGGTACCTTGAAAAATGCGCCGATTAGCAAAAAGTAAAATATGGTGAGGGAAAACAATGGTGAATAACTTGCCATAAACGAAGAAAATGTGGATAAGTTTTCCACATCTGATAACAATTACTTCTCAGAGTAGACAAGAGAAGAATGTGTGATACAAACTGATGATATGACACGTGAATATAAGAACTACGTCGAGCTTACCCGGCTTGATGATAAGCAGGAACGGGCTTGTGCTCGTAGAAAAGTACGTAAAGGGTTACTTTGTGAACCTATGTTGGGGTGGTTCATTACTGCAGAGGCATGGACTGCGCTCCCGAAGGATAGACAGATAGTCGAGAAAATTCGTGCTGCAGCAGTGACTCATCCGAACGAGATACTTTCTGGAGTGTCAGCTGCAGCTATTCTTGGTGCTATCTTATGGCCACGGTTTCATCGACATGTTCACTTTGCGACGGATGAACATACATCCACGAGAAATGGCAAGATGAATGTTTATGTACGCCATTACGTTAAAGATTGTCGTAAAGATCTCTATAAGCGCGCGACACTGAATCCTGTATCCGCCGAGAAGTTATTAACCTATGATTCGTCTTATATGTACTGGCTGTATAAGCGTATCAGCGATGTAGCAGGAATAGTGTGTGGATTCCTTGTGACGAGTCCATTACAAACTATGCTTGACGTGGTACGCCAGATAGAGTTCGAATTTGCTTTAGCGGTCTGTGACACGTTAGCACGTTTGTATCACATTACCCGAGAACAGATAGACGAGTTTCTGACGAAGCGAGCTCGATGCAGAGGAATAGATTATGTGAGATATGTTCTCGGATTCATTCGCACAGATTCAGATAATGGTGGAGAATCATTTGCTCGTGCGCGGATGATTAAGGCTGGATTTGAAATACCGGAGTTACAAGTATCAGTAAGGAATCCTTTTTACTCTTCTCAGCGTGATAATAATCCCACACTACAAAATACAAAGACTGTCCGCGTAGACTTTATGTGGAAAGTACCAGGTTCTGATGGAAGAACGAGGTGTGTGGCTGCAGAGATGGATGGGAGAGACAAATATACAGATGCACGAATGCTCGTGGATAGTGGTGCTCAGGATGGGCTAGATGTACTTTTACGACAGCATGATCGTGAAGGAGCACTCACACTTTTGGGTATGACAGTTCTACGGTTTCAGTTTAGGGAAGCATATGAGAAGAATGGTGAATCGATGATTCTTAAGCTGCACAGATGTGGTATACCAATGGTTAGTAGTCAGGAACAAGACGAGAGAAGAAAATGGTTGATAGAGTATCCTCAAAAACATAGGCTGAAGTTTGAGTAAGCCGATGTGAGTCGGCTAATTTTTGCTAATCGGCGCATTTTTCAAGGTACCAACCTCAAAAAATGCGCCGATTAGCAAAAAGTAGGTAAAATACCGTTGACGTTTGAGACCTGGATTTATCCATGGGGGTTATATTTTAGCGACCCCGTCCAGCCCCGTCCAGCCCCGCCCAGAAGGCCAGCCCTACGCCGCCCCAGCCGCCTTCCGCAGCCGCTTCAGGCTAACCGGATACGCCGTCCCATACTCCTGCGCCCACAAGGACACGAGGAATTCTTCGTACATCCAGCGCACCTGCTCGGCCGCCACCACAGCAGCCTCATGCGCCGGCCCCGCGCCTGGTCCGGCAGCCACCCGCGCAGACACACGCGCCACCACAGCAGAGGCTTCATCCGCTTCCCAGGCCCATTGCACGTCGCGGTCGCGGTTCGTCTTCGCTTTCTCCACGCGCAGCACGTCGGCTTGAAGGTAACGCTTAATACGTGGCAGATAGTCGGCAGGCGTGGACCCGATAAACCCAGGTTCCATGAGCGCGGCGCTGTGCGTACGCACGGACTGCAGGACGGACAGCAGCGGCAGGTCAGCCTTTCCGCTCACCACGGTCTGCACGTTCGCATACGCGCGCAGAATGCCGATGACGTCATGCGCCACCTGGTACACGGTGTCCTCGAAGACGTTCACCATACCGGAGATGGCTTCGGCGAGTTCGGCGTCCGTGGTGATGGCGTCCACGGTCGGCATGAGCCGGCGCACGGCCGCACGCTGCATGTCCTCTATGGTCGCCTCCACGTTCGCGTACGGCGCGGTGGCCAGGACGAGCGCCTCCTGGCCGAGCCAGCGCGAGCGGATGCGGTCTGCCGGCAGGCGCAGGGTATCCAGAGCGCTCGACCATAGCATGTCGCGGCGCAGCTGATCCGTGGCGCCCGCGTTATGGAGCAGGTCGGCGCGCTGGACTTCGTGCCCCGCTTTGCGTGCTTTGACCGCTTGGCGCGAGATGCTCGCGTGCGCGGAGGCTTGCGCGCGTTCGCTGAACTGCTGCTGAAGCGCGCTGAGGTCTTTTCCTGTGGCCAATTTTTGCGCTGCGCGTCGTATCCGCCCGCGAGGACCGCACACGGGGTCAGATTCTACGGCGAAGTTCAGTCGTACAAATCCTGGCAAACGCTCGAGCTGGGCAGCACCGAAGTCTTCCGGGTGCAGCTGGGCATTCGTCACGCTGATGGCTGCCTGCGTGAAGGCATGCGTAAAGTCCGGTATATCCGAAACATCCAGAGCTTCACGAGATCCCGGAAGAGCAGGGTAGCGCTCGTCCAGCCACCTGCGGATGCGTGCAGCTGTGTCTGGCGCGGGGACGAATTGGACACGAAGAGCTTTCGGTAGGGACTTAATGGTCTGGATGATGAGATCATCGAGAATACCTGGCACATTCCACGTAAAGTCTTCTGGCTTCACGCGCAGTAGTGCAGACAGAGGGATGTGTACAGTGACGCCATCATCCTCTGCATGCGTGTCATACACATAGCTCAGATGCAGGGCGAAAGCAGTGCCATCTGTACCGCGCACATGCCACGTATCGGGATAGTCACTCAGATCCGTACTGCCAGACTCAGCCAGACGCTCCACCTTCGACTCGTCGAAGTCCAGCAGCTCAGGATTCGCATCATGCACACCCTTCCACCACTTCGCCAGCTCTGCTACGGAGGTCACCGTAGCAGGCAGGACAGAGTCGTAGAAGTCATACAGGTCTTCGTCGCTCACCACATCCGCGACCTGACGAGTGCGGTGGATTTCCTCACCAGCATCTTCGAGAACCTGGCGGTTCTTCTCCACGAAGTCATCATAGCTAAAGTGGCGAGTGATGTCTCCTTCTATGAGTCCCTGACGGATGAGGAGCTCACGCGCCTCAGCAGGATTAATGCGCCCCCACTGGACCTTTTTCCCTGTGATGATAGGCAGGCCATAGAGGTGGATAGTCGCCTCAGCCACTGCACTTCCCGAAGAGCCAGACCAGTGTGCAGGGCCGTAGGAGGTTTTCGTCAGGTCACGTGCCAGATCATATGCCCATTCTGGCTGGATGGCCGCACTCGTGCGCGCCCAGAGGCGTGAGGTCTCGACGAGTTCACTCGTCATGACCCAGGCAGGGGTCGTGGATGCCACGGCAGAGCCCGGGAACAGAGCGAAATGGGTGCCGCGGGCACCCTGGTACTCATTTTTCGCCATTTTAGCGGCCCGCTTCATAGCTCGAGCGCGCGCAGCGCCCTTGAGACCGGAAAATTGGGAAGCGTGCGGCTCGCGGATAACCTGCATGCCGAGGGAAGACAGCAGCCCAGCCAGCATGGACCGGTGGATAGACTCGCCGTCCCACGCGCAGGCGAGCGCGCCCGCGGCCTGCTGCGCGGACGGCAGAGCGAGGATCTCAGCAGACGGACGCTTCAGAGGCGTCACCGCGCCCACCTGCCAGCCCATGTCCGTGCACATCGTGCTGAGCTGCTGGTAGAGGTCTCGCCATTGGCGCATACGCAGGAAATTCACGAACTCCGCCTGGCACAGCTTCCTGAACTGCGAGCTCGACAGCTTCTCAGAACGTTCGAAAAAGTACGTCCACAGGTTCAGCGCGGTCAGGAAGTCCGAGTCAGCAGACACGAAACGCTTATGCACGCGGTCGGCCTCCTCGCGCTGATCCTCCGGACGCTCGCGCGGGTCCTGCAGACTGAGGAAGGCGACTACGGCGAGCACATTCGCGAGCGTATTCGGCGTGGTGCTGCTCGCCTCCACGATCATGCGTGCGAGGCGCACGTCGAGCGGAAGGCGGGCGAGCTGACGGCCTATTTTCGTGAGCGTGACGTCGGATTTTGAGGTCTCAGTCTGAGCGTTCTGCCCACGAGAGCGACCGCATCCGCGCCCAGAGCCGCGCCGGATGGCCTTCAGCTCGAACAGTTCATTAAAGCCGTCGCTGACCGCGCGCATATCCGGCGGATCGATAAAGCCGAAATTCGTCACATCACGAGCAGTGCGCGCCACGCCCACAGACAGCATCTGGAGAACGACGGAACCGAGCGAGGTACGCACTATCTCTGGGTCGGTAAAAACATCGCGAGACTCAAAGTCTTCCGAGGAATACAGGCGTATGGCTATGCCGTCGGCTATGCGCCCGCAGCGGCCAGAACGCTGGTTCGCGCTCGCCTGAGAGATAGGCTCGATAGGAAGGCGCTGCACCTTCGCGGTCTTCGAGTAGCGCGAGATGCGCGCAAAGCCAGGGTCTACCACATAGCGAATGCCCGGAACCGTCAGCGATGTTTCGGCCACATTCGTGGCGATGATAATGCGCTGATGCGCATGGTCTTCGAAGACTTTATGCTGGTCCTTCGCGCTCAGGCGTGCGTAGAGGGGGATTATCTCGATGGCGTCAGAGCGGTGCCGCGGAGCATCGGCTGCAGCGCGCGGCCCGAAAGCGCGGCGGATAGCCGTCTCGTACTCGCGGATGTCGCGCTCGCCGGCCGCGAAAACGAGGATGTCGCGGGCAGAGCTGACGCCTCGGCCGGCTGAGTGTCCGGCGGCGCTTCCGGCTGAAACACCGGCTGAAACACCGGCAGCCGAGCGGTCGTGCGAGGAGTGCACGACGAGCTGCGCGCAGGCGCGGGCTACGGCTGTGGAGACGGCCATGTCGTCGTCGAAGGCGGAGTCCGAGGAGTCTGCGATATCCGAGTCGCCCGCGTCCGCGTCCGCGCCTGAGGCGTCCGCGCCTGAGGCGTCCGCGCCTGAGTCGCCCGCGCCCGCCCCTGCGAACCGAAACTCGCTCAGGTTCCGCACGAGAGCAGGGGCAGAACCGACAGGCTCATAGATGACCTGCACAGGGAAGGTGCGTCCGCTCACCTCGATGACGGGCACGTCGGCGCCCACCACGGAAGAAAAATGTTCCTGGAACTTCTGCGAGTCTATGGTCGCCGAGGTGATGATGAGCTTGAGGTCGCGCCGGCGCACGAGGACGGTGGTGAGGTAGCCGAGCAGAAAGTCGATGTTCAGGCTGCGCTCGTGCGCCTCGTCGATCATGATGGTGTCGTAAGCGCTCAGCAGGGGGTCACGCTGAATCTGCGCGAGCAGAATGCCGTCTGTAGCGATGACCAGACGTGTGTGCGCGGAGCTTTCGTCGGTAAAGCGCACACGGTAACCTACCTGGTCGCCGAGTTTCGTGCGTGTTTCCTCGGCTATACGTTCGGCTACGCTACGCGCGGCTATGCGCCGAGGCTGCGTGACGATGATGCGCTTTCCATGCGTGCCGCGACCCATGTCCAGCAGCATTTTCGGAATCTGTGTGGTTTTACCTGAGCCGGTTTGTCCGGAGACGATGACCACCTGCGAGCTGCGGATGGCGTCCATAATTTCGGTGCGACTGCGACTGACAGGTAGCGCGTCCGGATAGGTGAAGTGAAGTTTTTTCTGTTCTGTCATGAATCCTGTTAGTGTCGTGTGACCTCGATAATGCGGTATCCCTTCGCGGACGCGTACTTCGTCGCGCTCAGCCCCTGGTCTCCGAGCTGGTCGTTCAGCCAGGCGATGAGTGGGTCTGCGCCGAGATGCTTCTGTACGACCAGATATGCGCGTCCCGTCTCGGGAGTGAGGCGTGGGAGGTATTCGAGTAGTAGCGCGTGTAAGGCCTCTTTACCGATGCGGATAGGAGGGTTCGACCAGATGGTGTCGAACGTGACGCCCTTCCATGCATCCGCCAGGCTTTCGCTCGTGCCTGCCGAGACGTGCGTGAGACCGGCTGTTTGAGCATTTTTTGTGGTCAATTCTACTGCTCGCTCATTGACATCTACACCCCACACGGTCGCATCCTGCGGAGCATCCGCGGCGAGTCCGAGAGTGATAGGTCCCCAGCCACAGCCTATGTCGAGCAGATTCGTGCCTTCAGGAGCTGGGGCGCGGTCGAGCAGTACCTTTGTGCCGAGGTCGAGGCGGCTGTTCGAAAACACACTGTTCGATACCTCTACTGTATAGTTTCGCCCTCGTATGGTCACGTCGAGAGTGGAGCGCACATCTTTCGTAGTCGGGTGAGCGCTAAAGTACTGTTCATTTGCTTGAGTCATATCATGGTATTTTACTCGGCGACGCGGATGAGTCATGCAGTCGTGGGCGCTGAGCGAAAAAGTGCGAAACGCACACGATGTCATTCGGTCGTGCTGTGTGCTACACTGGTCACGACAGTCTGGTTAAACGCTTAACCACTGGCGGATGTTTCTCAAGAAAGGGAACAAGCGCAGGATGAGCGAGAATTGACCAGAATAAAACGAAACGATATACAGAGAATAACGGAGGCTTTCGTTATGTCAAAGAAGATGATTCTCGACCTCGACACCGGCGTCGATGATGCACTGGCCATCGCATATGCGCTCGCCAGCCCAGAGGTAGAGCTGATAGGCATCACGGGCACATATGGGAACGTTCTCATGGATCAGGGGACGCGAAACTCGCTGGCCATTACAGACATCCTCGGCCACCCAGAAGTGCCAGTGTTTCGCGGGGTGGATCATTCGAGCACGAGCGAGCCAGGGTCCTTCGAAGTTCTCGAAATATCGAAATTTATCCACGGGGAAAATGGTATAGGCGATGTAGAGATTCCAGACTCTCCGCGCGTGGTAGAGCAGCAGGATGCTGTAGACTTCATCATCGAAGCAGCGCATACGTATGGTGAAGACCTCATTTACGTACCGACTGGTCCAGACACGAACATCGCAGCGGCGCTGAAGAAAGACCCTCAGATAGCCCATCTCATCGGAAGCATCGTCATCATGGGTGGAGCACTCACCGTTCCAGGAAATGTGAACGCGTGGACTGAAGCGAACATCTCCCAGGATCCTGAAGCGGCAGATTATCTCTTCCGTTCCGGGGCGAATGTGACCATGGTAGGACTCGACGTCACCCTGCAGACGCTGCTCACCTATGCAGATACCGCGAAGTGGCGTGCACTCGGCACGAAGGCTGCGAAGTTCTACGCGGATATGACGGACTTCTACATTAAGGCCTACGAGACTACATCTCCACATCTGGGTGGCTGCGGTCTTCATGACCCTCTGGCTGTGGCAGTGGCGGTAGACCCGAGCCTCGTGACCCTTCTGGACATAAACATGAAGGTGGATGTGGACGGGCCGACCCGTGGTCGCACCATCGGAGACGAACAGCGCATCACGGACCGTACGAAGACCATGAAGGTCGCTGTGGCAGTGGATGTGGACCGCTTCGTCGGCGAGCTGATGGACCGCATCGGCGCACTTGTAGCGAAAGCAAACTAAGAGAAGAGAAGTATAATGACGCAAAAAAAATGAATCTTCTGTAACACGTGAGATGACCAGCGATATGGCCGTGAAGGCTCTCATCCCGCTGCTCATCACCTTCATCCTCGGCACTCTGTGCCTGCAGGGTTTTAACCTCGTCTTCCAGCAGGTGGGCCAGGATGTGGGCGCAGCCGGTCAGGCCTCGCTCATCACGGCCATCCCGGGCATAATCCTCGGCATCGTCTGCTTCGTCTACGGCTCGCTCGGCGACTTCGTGTCTCTGAAAAAGCTCGTGACCATCGGTATCGTGACACTGTTCGTCGGATCTGTCTTCGGCTTCGCTGCCAGCTACTTCTTCACTCCGAACCTGTGGGTGGTCATCACTGCACGCGTCCTGCAAACTGCTGGTGAGCAGGTAGCAGGCTCGGCCTTCCTTGTGGTGGCCACGAAGTACCTGAAGAACTCGCTGAAGGTCGTCTTCTTCGGCCTGTTTACCGCGGGATATCAGCTTTCGGCAGCCATCGGCGTCTTCGCAGCTGGCTTCTTCAGCTCCATTCACTGGGCATTCCTCTTCCTCATTCCTACCGTGACTATCCTGCTTCTGCCAGTTTTGCTCGCGAACCTGCCGAACGCGTCTGGTACGGGCGAAAAGGTCGATGGCTGGGGCTTCGTCATCTTCGGTCTGGGCGCTGCATTCCTCGCTCTATTCTTCAGCTATCAGGCATGGTGGATGATAGTGGTGGCCATAGCCCTCTTCGGCTTCTTCGCGTACTACATTCATGTGGCGAAGCATCCGTTCGTCACTCCAGAGTTCTTCCATAATACGAAGTGGCTGACGGCTACCGGCTACGTTCTGCTTTTGTTCTTCCCGAACTACTTCTTCTCGCCGATGTTTAACTACGTGGCGACGAACGTGTACAGCCTCGATACGTCCACCGCGTCGCGCTACATCGTCTGGGGCTTCATCGTGGCGGCAGTGCTTGGGACGAGTTCCGGCTGGATTATCGGTAAGATAGGCCGCCATGCAGCGCTTCTTACCTCTATCTGCCTCATGGGTGGCGGTTTCGTGCTGGCTGGTTTTATGGTCAATTCTGGAATTCTGGCGCTCACCGCAGTCGGATGCATAGTCTACGCTGGCGCGGGGATGCTCTACTCGCCGACGGTCTCGCTGGTTCTCGGATCGCTTTCGAAGGATGAGTCCGGACGTGGTGTCGGTATGAATGACCTGGCCATGAACACTACGGCTTCTATCGGTATAGCCATTATGGGTACGCTCCTCGGCTCGAATGCGCTGAGCGGTTTTAGTGCCATCGGCGCTACAGGTGAGGCTGCGAATGCGTCGAACGTGTTCTTCTTCGCAGCTGCTGTCATCGTGGTGGGTCTGGTCGTGTACCTGGCGACGCATAAGAAGGTAGAAGCAGAGTAGGGACTTCCTTCTTACGCCTTCGGGTAAGCGCGCATGCTCGAGTACGGGTATGCGCGCTTATGCGTTACTATAGAGAAAGATTATTTCGTATACAGAAAAGGTGATATGGCAGTACAGACACATCAGTCATCCTCCTCTCATCAGGGGCAGGCAGCACATGCGCGAACGACGGCGTGGCATACGAACCGTCAGCGAGACAGCTTCGATGTGACCGATGAGCGTTCGGACATCCTCCTCGATGATCATGCTGGCGAAGTAGCAGCGCGTGGAGTTCAGGGGCTGACTGGCGAGCAGACCTGGGAAGAGCGCGAAGGGCGAAATAAGCTTCGTCACGTGGAGGGCTTAGGAGAACTTCAGGACATTACTGAAGTGGAATACCGTAAAGTGCGCCTCGAGCGTGTAGTCCTCGTGGGGGTATGGTCGAGCCGGGAGACCACTCTCCAGCAGGCAGAGGAGTCTCTGCGCGAGCTCGCCGCATTAGCGCGCACGGCTGGTGCTGAGATCATGGACGGCGTGCTTCAGCACCGCATGAAGCCAGATAAAGCGACTTACATAGGTTCGGGTAAAGCAGCTGAAGTGGCAGGAATAGTGGCCGCTACTGAGGCGGATACCATCGTGGTGGATGCGGACCTTCCTCCGAGCCAGCGCCGTGCTCTTGAAGATGTGACGAAAGTGCACGTGGTAGACCGTACTGCTGTTATCCTCGACATTTTTGCACAGCATGCCACGAGCCGAGAAGGTAAGGCTCAGGTAGAGCTGGCACAGATGGAATATATGCTTCCACGCCTTCGAGGATGGGGTGGAAGCCTGTCCCGTCAAGCAGGTGGACAGGCTGCCGGCCAGGCGGGTGGTATAGGTTCGCGAGGTCCAGGCGAAACGAAGATAGAGATGGACCGTCGCGTTATCCGCACCCGTATGGCGAAGCTCAGGAAGCAGATAGAACAGATGGCTCCGTCACGTGCTGTAAAGCGCGGTTCTCGTCACCGCAGCGGGATCCCCACTGTAGCCGTGGTGGGATATACGAATGCGGGAAAGTCGTCGCTTATTAACCGGCTGACAGGGTCGGAAGAATTGGTAGAAAATGCTCTCTTCGCCACGCTCGACACGGCAGTCCGCGCGGCGAAAACGGATGCCGGACGCAGCTTCACGTACGTGGATACCGTGGGCTTCGTGCGAAAGCTCCCCACACAGCTCGTCGAAGCGTTTAAGTCTACGCTCGAAGAGGTAGCGGAATCTCACGTCATCGTGCACGTGGTGGACGCCTCGCATCCGGACCCGTTCTCGCAGATCGATGCGGTAAATGACGTTCTCGAGGACATCGACTCCCTCGCAGGCATGCCCACCGTCATCGTATTTAATAAGATAGACCGCATCGATAGCGTGGCACTCAGCCGTCTCAAAGAGCTCGCGCCGGACGCCTTCTTTGTCTCTGCAGCCTCAGGTGAAGGACTTTCTGAGCTGAACGAGCACGTCCAGTCCCTGCTGCCGAAGCCGAGTGTGCGTGTGGATGCCGTGGTTTCCTACGCGGCGGGGGCACTACTGAGCCAAGCGCGCGAGAAGGGAAGTATTCTCAGCCTCGAGTACCTGAATGAGGGTGTGCATGTGGTGTGCGATGTAGACAGTGCTCTGGCGTCTGCGCTGCTCACCGCACGAGTGGAGGTGGACTCAGCACCTGGAGATGAGGGAGATGAGGGTGAGTGAGTTCTCTCACATTCTTCTTCAGACTGCTCGAGGAGCCTCACTTTCGTAGAGCGGTCTGAGTAAACTAGTATGTGCAATCTCGTTCAGGAACATATTCCTATCATGAAAATCCATGAAAGAAGGGTTCTATAATGGCAGTAACGCCAGTAAAGCCAACTAAGCTTGCTATCGTCGGTGCAGGCGCTGTAGGTTCGACTATCGCATTCGCAGCAGCACAGCGCGGCATCGCACGTGAGATCGTGCTCGAGGACATTAACCTCAAGCGCGTGGAAGCTGAAGTGCTCGACATGCAGCACGGTTCGAGCTTCTATCCTACCGTGTCCATCAGCGGTTCGGATGATCCAGAAATCTGCCGCGATGCAGACGTCATCGTCATCACTGCAGGCGCTCGCCAGCAGCCTGGCCAGAGCCGCCTCGAGCTGGCTGGTGCCACCATTAACATTATGAAGGCCATCATTCCGAGCCTCGTGAAGGTAGCTCCTAACGCTATCTTCATCCTCATTACGAACCCTGTGGACGTCGTCACTCAGGTGGCTCTGAAGCTTTCGGGTCTTCCAGCAAACCAGATGTTCGGCTCCGGTACGAACCTGGATTCCGCTCGTCTGCGCTTCCTCATCGCAGAGCAGACTGGTGTAAACGTGAAGAATGTTCACGCTTACATCGCTGGTGAGCATGGTGATTCTGAAGTAGCACTGTGGTCTTCTGCGACCATCGGTGGCGTTCCTATGCTCGAGTGGAAGGAACTCGCAGGTCACGCTCCTCTGACTGCAGACGTGCGCGAGCAGATTCACCAGGACGTAAAGAACGCTGCATATCAGATTATCGCTGGTAAGGGTGCGACGAACTACGCTATCGGCATGTCCGCAGTGGACATCGTCGAGTCCATCCTCAAGGATTCGAACCGCATTCTGCCAGTATCCTCCCTCCTGGATGACTTCCACGGAATCTCCGACGTGTGCATGTCTGTGCCTAGCGTCCTGAACCGTGAAGGTGTGGATACTCGCCTGAACACGCCTCTGAGCGACGACGAGCTAGCAGCTCTGACTCGTTCTGCTCAGACTCTGCGTGCTACTGCTGCTGAGTTCGGCTTCTAGTTTCTAGAATTCTTTCGTAGCAAAAGGGGCGTGACGTGCTGTATGCATGTCACGCCCCTTTTCGTATGACAGTCAATTCATTCTTTGTCAGGGCTGGTCTGTCTTCGCTCGCCGAGGCGTCTACAGCTTACGCAGGACTGTGACGACCTTTCCCATAATTCTGGCATGGGTGCCATCTATAGGGGAGTAAGCCGGATTATGCGGCATAAGCCACACATGGCCATTCTTATCCTGCTGGAAGGTCTTTACTGTGGCTTCATCGTCGAGAAGGGCTGCGACGATATCCCCATTCGTAGCAGTGGACTGCTCGCGCACGACGACGAAGTCTCCATCACAGATAGCTGCATCCGTCATAGAGTCTCCATGAACTTCCAGCATAAACAGTGTACCTTCACCAGTGAGGCGCTGTGGCAGACGCATGACGTCATCCACATGCTGTTCTGCAGTGATAGGTATGCCAGCTGCGATGCGACCTACGAGTGGAATATCGTGAGAAAGCGCGATGGATTCGCTCACCTCTTCAGGCTGAAGATACTGAGGAATCTGCTGGCCTTCTGGATGAGTTTGGGGGAATGCGTATATCTTCGCTGTCTGCCGTTCTTCAGCAGTTTCTGAGTGAGAGTACTGGTCTGTGTGGGCTTGGTCTGGTTGACCTTCCTTTTTTGTCTGTCCTGTCTGTGACTTCGCTGGTAAAAGCTCTATAGCGCGACCTTTTCGGGGGTTCACACGGATGAGTTCGTGCGTGACGAGAGACTGAACCTGATGCTTGACAGACGAGGAGCTTCGCAGGCCTACGAGGGCACCTATTTCGCGTAACGTAGGCGCAAAGCCGTGCTCGTCCACGTGTTTGCGGATAGCCTCATATACCTGATACTGGCGTGCTGACGTCAGGCCCAGGGCCTTAGCTTTTTGTGCTTCGTCTTCTGAAGCAAAAGAGTTAAGCGGGGTGGTAGTCATGACAGTCCTTCCATAGATGTCTCTAGTCTAGCGTGTTTCTTTGCTGAAAGCAAACAGATGTTCGAATGCGTGTCCTCGGATGGCGACACGCTAGGTGACAAGGTCGAACAGATGTGCGATACTTAGAACATACGTTCGATAGAACATATGTTCGACTTTTTTGTACGTCAAAGGAATGAGAAAACCGAGATGGGAAGTGAGGAGAGTGCTATGAGATCGATGATGGATGCCGGTAATGATGCCACGTATGCAGGCTCCCTGTATGTAGATGCGGATACTGCTGACGTGGATGATATGGGTACCGGGGTATTCGAAAACTTCCTGATGAGTGGACGCGGAGTCTTTACTGTCCTCGGGCTCGCTGTAGTGGTGCTGGTATGTGCTGTGGCGTTCATGCTTCCACAGGCTGCAGCGGATAATGGTGAGGACGAACTCGTGCGGTACACAGTACAGCCGCAGGAAACTCTGTGGTCTTATGCGCAGCAGGTTACTCCAGAAGGAGCTGATATATATGCGACTATGAAGCGTATAAAACGGATTAATCATCTCAGTAGTGATCAGCTTGTCGTAGGACAGACTCTGCTTGTGCCACAAGCCTAGTATCTGCTAGGGTTAGGGGTATGCATTGTCCTTTTTGTCAAAGTGAAGATACGAAAGTCGTCGATACTCGCGTGAGCGAGGATGGATACTCTATCCGCCGCCGTCGCGAATGTGTCGTGTGCTCGAAGCGCTTTACGACACAGGAGTCCATGGTTCTCATGGTCGTTAAGCGCGATGGAAGCTCTGAGCCTTTTAACCGGGAAAAGGTCGTATCGGGAGTGCGAAAGGCATGTAAGGGACGTCCTATCGAAGAAGAACTGCTCAAGCAGCTCGGCATTCATGTAGAGCGGGACCTCCGTTCGCGTGGCGTAGCAGAAGTGAAGGCTGAAGAAGTAGGGCTTGCTATCCTCGAACCACTACGCTTGCTGGATGAAGTAGCGTACATGCGCTTTGCATCCGTGTATCAGCACTTTAATTCCCTCGAAGACTATTCGAAGGCCATAGATCAGCTTCATGCTGCGCGTCTCCACGAGTAGCATCGAGTAGTATGAAGTAGTTAAACGATACACTACTGCGTTATGACAGAGTTCTTATCCACGAGTGAGCAGTGGATAAGAACGTCTCCCTCGCTGTCGAGTGGTGGGAGAGTAGCGCGTAGCGGACGTGGGCTTGTGGAGAAGTCCAGCTCCCGTTCTGGCTCTATCATGCTGATGAGCTTACATGCCGCCCAGTATCCCATTTCGTAGTGGGGAAGTTCTACGGTAGAAAGCTGAGGTTCGAGAGTCTCAGCGAAGATGCGATGGTTATCCACGCCGACCACACTGATGTCTTTTCCGATGGTCAGGCCGAGTCGAGCGGCAGTGTCATATACATACCACGCGCGGGCATCATTAAAGCAGAAAATGCCATCAGGATGCTGTGTCTCTATGAGTTCTCGCACACTGTGCAGAGCAGGACCATTATTCAAAACTGCTGTAACGAGAGAAGAATCGAAAGGCAAGCCAGCTTCTCGAAGTGCCTCTTTATATCCCTCGAGGCGTAATCCTTCGGCGAGCATCGGTTCGCTACATCCTACATAGGCTATGCGTGTGCATCCTGCGTGGATGAGCCGCATCGTCGCATCGTATCCTATGAGGCGCTCATCTGGAGCTATGCCAGTATGATGAATCTGGTTCGGTGTAGTACTGGATGCGGGATGTCCATCCGTAGCATTGACAAGCACGGTAGGGTAGTTCTGGAGTGACGACGGAACCTGCGCTTTTCTGTTTGACATTTCCGCGAGGAAGAAGCCATCCACGCCGTAGCGTTCGAGTGCAGATATCTCGGTTTCTTCTGAGGAACGAGGGTCGTCTGCTGAGACAGTCATAATCACATACCCATACTGGCTAGCCGCATCCTGAGCGCCTAAAATGATAGGTCCAGCGTATGGCGTGGTAGCCACTTCTTTACTGAGGAATCCGAGGATGTGAGTGTGGCTCGTTTTGAGGCTCCTGGCCATGAGATTAGGGCGGTACCCGAGGTCTCTGGCGACCTGACGAATCTGGGCAGCTACACGTGGCTTTATGCGGCCTTTATCACGGTTATTCAGAACGAGAGAGACTGTGGAGACGGACACTCCTGCTTGAGCAGAAATCTCTTTCATCGTCACCATATACGTCTCACCTCTCGTCTTCTCTCGGATCTCAGAAAAGTACTGTCACCCACTATACACGTCGGGTATGGCATACGAGTATACGAAAGCGGGGTGTAAAGCAGAAAATCTGCCCTACACCCCGCGTTCGTATGATTCTTAGAGCTCGGAACTACTCGTTAATCTCAGCGAAGTAGAGGAGGGTACGAATCATGTTGCAGGTGAAGCCATACTCGTTATCGTAGAATGCTACGGTCTGTACGAGCTGCTTGTCACCAGCGGTGTTCACTACGGTCTGGGTAGGGTCGAAGACACCACCGTGGGTGTCGCCGATGATATCCGAGGAGACGATGCCGTCACCGTTATAACCGTAGTACTCGCAGCCTTCGAAAGCTTCCTTAAACGCTGCGTTAATCTCATCAGCGGTGACCTTCTCGCGAAGCTGAGTGGTCAGCTCGGTGATGGATCCATCTGGAACCTGAACGCGCTGAGCGTGGCCCTGGAGCTTACCGTCTACGGAAGGAACGACCTTACCGATAGCCTTAGCTGCACCAGTGCTGTGAGGAATGGTGTTCACAGCTGCTGCACGGTTATTACGGCCAGACTTGTTACGTGGGCCGTCCAGAATCATCTGAGTGCCGGTGTATGCGTGGATGGTGGTCATGAAGCCTACTTCGATGCCCCACTTCTCGTCGAGGAGCTTCACCATAGCAGCCATGGAGTTCGTGGTGCAGGAACCTGCGGACACGATAGCGTCTGCTGGGGTGAGAATCTCGTGGTTTACACCATAGACGACGGTAGGAGTGGTGTCATCCTTAGCTGGAGCGGAGATGAGAACCTTCTTCGCGCCTGCATCCAGGTGAGCCTGGGACTTCTCAGCAGAGGTGTAGAAGCCGGTGCACTCGAGGACGTATTCCACGCCATCGTTTGCTACCCATGGGATATCCTTAGCGTCGCGCTCTGCGTACACTGGATATTCCTTGCCGTCTACCACGAGTGCGGTGTCCGTAGCGGAAATCTCATATGCAGTGCCATCGTCATGCTTGAATGGGCCCTGGCTGCTGTCATACTTGAGCAAGTAAGCCAGCATGGATGGGGTGGTCAGATCATTAATAGCAGCAACGTCGATGTCACCAGCTGCGCCGCCACGATTCTGCAGCTCGAGAATGCGACGGAATGCGAGACGACCGATACGGCCGAAACCGTTAATACCAATCTTTACTGTCATGTAATACTTCCTTATTTAGTGTGCCGTAACCCCGTGTAGAGTTACGAGCTCGGCTAAATGCCTACGCTCCCATTTTAATGCTCTGCCTGTACCGACACGACGAGCGGGCGGGTCATTTCGCCTTAAGCGACGTGCCGTCCTCGTTTAGCGCCCGCGTTAGGCTGGAGATAGGCTGACTTCTTTTGGGTCAATTGACCAAAATCTGCGCTGTCCACAGGCGGAACGCGGCTCTCCACACGCGGGGTAGGCGCCTCACTCGGGTAGATGACGAGCAGTGCGCCGCCGTCTACGGATATCTCAGCAGGCGTATCGGGCAGAAATTCGTTACTCAAGCCCATCGGCTCGAGGTTCGAAAACTCTACATCGTCCACGCAGTACTTCAAGCCCGTAATGCTCACGTGCGCGCAGACGGAAGAGTGAGCAAAAACAGACAGCGGACGCCCGGCGGCTACGTAGCCAGCCGGAAAAGTCATCGTCGCATCCTGAATCACGGTAGTAATCACATGGTCGCCATGCAGAAACGCCACGCCACCAGCAGTAGCTATCTTCGCCGCCGTCTGCAGATTCGCGATGCTATGGTCCATACGCCCACCGAAGACTCCATAAAACTCAAACTCGCGCATACCCAGCGCCCACGCGTGCTTCACGGCTGCCAGCATATCCGAGTCATCCTTCTCGGATGGAAGCGCGATGACGTGGGGAGCGAGGTCCAGTTCGTCACGCTCCTGAATGGAATCCATATCTCCCACGAGCGCGTGCGGCTCTATCCCGAGCGACATCACGTGGTCGTATCCGCCATCTGCAGCGATGACGTAGGCTTGGGGAGGAACGAAAGGCATCTCCTCGTAATACTCGCCTGCGCCGAAGATGATGGCGCGGCGGTATTTAGCTAATAGTAAACCGTCCGAATCATTCGTGCTTTTACTCATGGGTACTACTATACTTTCACCTATAGCTCGAGCTGGTGGGGCGCGAGCATGAATCAAGCATGAACTGAACATGAACTGGACATAAAGGAGTGGGCATGGCAGAGACGAACGTGGTCTATGTGGCAGGTGGATGCTTCTGGGGTATGGAAGAGTACTTTCATAAGGTAGACGGTGTCGTAAAAACGACCGTAGGATATGCGAACTCGCGCGTGGAGAACCCGAGCTATGAGCAGGTATGCACGGGAGCGACGGATGCTGTGGAAGCCGTGCGAGTGGAGTATGACCCATCGCGCGTGTCCTTGCGCGTGCTGACGCTGCTTTTCCTCGACGTCATCGATCCGTGGAGCGTGGACCGTCAGGGGCATGACGTGGGACGTCAGTACCGCACGGGGCTCTACCTCGGTGGACCGGGGGTGGATGCGGATGACGTGGAAGCACAGCGTGAGACCTTCACGACCGCGCTCGCACAGCTCGAGCGCCGCGAGCAGAAGGACAGTGCTGTGGAAGTGGTCTCTCTCGAGAACTTCTACCCAGCAGAGGAGTACCATCAGGATTATCTCATCAAAAATCCTACGGGATACTGCCACATCTCCGTGCAGGCCATGCTGCGCGTGCCACAGCGCCAGAAGTACATAGAGCGCATCTGGGAGCTCAGTAACCTCAGCTACCAGGTGACGCAGAATGCCGATACCGAGCGGCCTTTCGCGAACGAATATGATGCGACGTTCGAGCCGGGGATTTATGTGGACATCGTCAGCAGGAAGCCGCTGTTCGTCTCCACGACGAAGTTCGACTCCGGCTGCGGCTGGCCGTCCTTCAGCAAGCCTATCCATAATGATGACCTCGTGGAAGTAGAGGACTACTCACTCTTCGGGCGTCCTCGCATAGAAGTACGGGCGAAGGACAGTGGCATTCACCTCGGCCACGTCTTTACGGATGGTCCGAAGCAGATGGGAGGCCTGCGCTACTGCATGAACTCCGCCTCCCTGGACTTCGTGCCGCTCGAACAGATGGAGGAGCAGGGGTATGCTGAGCTGATTCCTCTCGTGCTGGAGGGGGAGTAGAGGGGGGGGAGTAATCCTCTAAAAATTTACCTCGCGAGTTTTTTGCATATCGTGCCGCGGCGGTCTGTGAGGCCTCCGCGGCCTTGTTTTGTGAGGTGCCGCGGCGGTACTGGACTGCATTTTCGGGCTCGTACCTTCCACGGCACGGAATGCAAAAAACTCGCGAGGTGTCTTTTTTTCAGCCGTTTAACATAGATGTTACATAGCTTTTATGTCTTCATAACCCCCTGTCTGTAGAATGGAATGACACGAATAGAGATGAGATACAGACTGAAGGAGGAGAGCATGGCTACAGAAATCCTTAATAGTGTGCATATACACCGCAGTGTTCACGTGGGAGATAACATAGAAAACCCACTCGTGGAGCTGAGCCACGTGGAAAAGCACTATGGAGACCTTCACGTGCTGAAGAATATAAACCTGAAGGTGGGAAAGGGCCAGGTGATGGTGGTTCTCGGACCATCGGGCTCGGGTAAGTCCACCATGTGCCGCACCATTAACCGCCTCGAGACCATCGACTCTGGCGTCATTCGCATCGATGGTGAAGTGCTCCCTGCAGAAGGTCGCGACCTGGCGAACCTGCGCGCAGAAGTGGGCATGGTGTTCCAGCAGTTTAACCTGTTCGCGAATAAAACTATCCTCCAGAACGTAACCCTTGCGCCGATGCGTGTACGTCACATGTCGAAGCGCGACGCAGAGGATGAGGCTATGGAGCTTCTGGCGCGTGTGGGTGTGGATTCCCAGGCGCAGAAGATGCCATCCCAGCTCTCTGGTGGCCAGCAGCAGCGCGTGGCCATAGCGCGCGCACTCGCCATGCATCCGAAGGTGATGCTTTTCGACGAGCCGACCTCGGCTCTCGACCCAGAGATGGTGAACGAAGTACTGGACACCATGACACAGCTCGCACACGAAGGCATGACCATGATTTGCGTGACCCACGAGATGGGCTTCGCACGTCAGGTGGCAGATAACATCGTCTTCATGGCGGACGGTAAGATCCTCGAAGCGGGCTCTCCGGAGCAGTTCTTCGAGAATCCGCAGACTGACCGCGCGAAGGACTTCCTGTCGAAGATCCTCAAGCATTAACAGAGCAGAGGAGACGCTCTGAAAGAGGAGCGAGAATTGGCAGTAAAACCAGAGGAACGAGACAGAAGAAACGACATGACGAAACTTTTAGCGAAAACTGCAGCCGCCGTGCTCGCCGCAGTCAGTGTCCTGTCACTGGCAGCGTGCGGGTCGAGCAGTGCGGACAGCAGCGACCATAAGATTACTATCGGTATCAAGTTCGACCAGCCAGGCGTGGGCTTTAAGAAGGGCGGCACGTACACCGGCTTCGACGTATCCGTGGCGCGCTACATCGCGAACCAGCTCGGATACAAAGATTACGAAATCGTGTGGAAGGAAGCGCCATCGAAGCAGCGCGAAGCTATGCTTCAAAACAGGGACGTGGACATGATCCTCGCATCCTACTCCATCACGGACGACCGTAAGAAGACGGTAGACTTCGCGGGCCCGTACCTCGTAGCCGGTCAGGACCTGCTCGTGCGTGCGGATAACACGACCATCCAGGGGCCGGAAGACTTGAACGGAAAGCGCCTGTGCTCGGTGACGGGCTCCACCTCGGCCGTGGTCATTAAAGAAAAATACTCGAACCAGGTCCAGCTCATGGAGCAGCCGAGCTACGCGGAATGCGCCACTGCTCTCTTCTCCGGCATCGTAGACGCGGTGACCACGGATAACATCATCCTCGCGGGACTCGCGTCGAACTCGCGCGGACGCCTCAAGCTCGTGGGTAAGCCATTTACCCAGGAATACTACGGTGTGGGCATCCATAAGGGAGACCACGACCTCGCGAAAAAGATAAACGCGGCCATTAATAAGATGATCTCCACGGGAGACTGGGAGCAGGCCATCGAGGAAAACACGCAGGGAACCGGCTTCACGCCAGACCCAGCGTATAACCCGCCGACCGCGAACGAAGGGGAGGGGAACTAAGCCATGACTGGATTCTCGTCTACGAACCTTTCGGAGTTCTTCTCACTGTTCACCGAGTATGACATTCTCGGTGCATTCTGGGTGAATATCCGCCTGACCTTCTGGTCAGCCGTCATCGCCACGGTGCTCGGCATCGTGCTCATCATCATGCGCATCAGCCCTATCTCCTCGCTGCGCGGATTCGCAGCCGGATACTGCGAGTTCTTTAAGAACATGCCGCTGACCATCATCATGGTGTTCATGGTGCTCGGCGTGTTCGGACAGCTGAAGATCAGCTTCTCGGACACTTTCACCATAAACTTCTTCTGGCTGGCCGTCACGGGTCTGGGCGTCTACACAGCTGCCTTCGTGTGCGAGTCGCTTCGAAGTGGTATAAACACCATTCCTGTGGGTCAGGCCGAGGCCTCGCGCGCACTGGGCTTAAGCTTCATGCAGTCTGCCACGCAGATCATCCTGCCGCAGGCCATCCGCGGTGCCGTGGCTCCACTGGGTAACACGCTCATCGCTCTGCTGAAGAACTCGACGGTAGCGGCGGCTGCATCCGTAGCCACGGAGACCTCGAGCCTCATGAGCACGATGATCGAGTTCCATTCGGAGCACATCATCGGTATCTTCCTCATCTTCGCGGTGGGCTACCTCATTCTCATTATTCCTATCGGTCTTCTGACCACATATCTCTCGAACAGACTGGCGGTGCGTCGATGAACTCGAATGATTCTACTACGAAGCTTCTCTTCGATGAGCCAGGCCCGAAGGGTAAGCGCCTTATCCGCATTATGAACTGGATAGCGGGAGCAGTACTCATCGCGCTCGCTGTGGTGATTCTGGCTCGTTTGGCGAATCCTCCGCAGGGCGAGAACCAGCTGTCCTGGGACCTGTGGAAGCCTGCTCTGGATACGGAAGCCTGGACGGACTTCTACCTGCCTGGTTTGGGGCTTACTTTAGGGGCTGCGGCTGCCGGCATCGTCGGCTCGCTGGTCTTCGGACTCGTCTTCGGCGTGCTGCGTTTGCTGCCGAATCCGTACATTCGGTTCGTGGCGGCTATCATCATCGAGTTCTGTCGCGCGGTTCCGGTGCTCATTATGATGGTCTTCTTCTGGCGCTGGTTCGCGGCTGTGGGCATTCGTCAGGCGTCCTACTTCGCCGTCGTCCTCGCTTTGATTTTGTACAATGGCTCGGTTATCGCGGAGCTCGTGCGTTCTGGCGTGGGTAATCTGCCGGGCGGTCAGCGTGAGGCGTCCCTCGCTTTAGGCTTGACCCGCACGGAGTCGCTCATGCAGGTCGAGGTTCCTCAGGCAATTTTCGCGATGCTTCCAGCGACCGTGACCCAGCTCGTGGTCGCTTTGAAGGATACCGCACTGGGATCCATCATCCTGTATACCGACCTGCTCCAGGAGTCCAGGAGACTCGGATCCATGTACTTTAACATTCTGCAGACGCTGGCCGTGTCCGCGGTGGTGTACTTCGTCATCTGCTGGATAGTCTCGCGTATCGCAGAAGCTATGCCAGCCTGGATGGCGAACCGCACATCTGGTCCTGTGGAAGAAGAAGTGGTGCCACCTATCGCTGTGATGGATGCGACGAACCGTAACCAGATTAAGGCTGCGAAGACTCCACGTCCATTCGGCGGTGCAGAGCCGGTCTACCCAGACCACTACCACGGCTCGAATGCGCATAACGAGCACTGGCTGCATAACCACTATGTAGAGCAGGAAAACCTCGAACATCCACACGACTACGCGCAAGAAATCACGCAGGAAATCAAGAAAAACATGGAACACCTGCGCCTTCCACAGAGGAAGGAAAAGAAGAAGTAGCCGTAGTACTGGCGTAGAGGATACGCCCCCCAATACGCCCAAATTGAAGATTGAATACAGAAGTCCCCTCTGCACAAGATTGCGGAGGGGGCTTCTGCGTATAGTGGCTGGTTTTCGAGTTATGCTTCGTGCAGGCGCCGCGGTTTTGCCACAATGTATTATGATGTGTCGTCCCGAAAAACCAACAAAACAAAAGGCACATCACCCCCTACACGTTACCGCTTCACTTCGCGAATATCACGCAAGAAACACCAATCGCCCGAACGACGGCAACGCCTCGTAACGGTGCCCATGTATGCAATTGCTTCCGCTCGCGTCATAAATGTGGTAGCATTAAACCATTGCCCCTCGCGAGGGTTGAAAGATGTAAAAGTAATGCGAACCATGTTCATCTTGCTTTTCAAAGAGTGAAGGCAGTCCGTACGAATGAAATGCCTTCACGTGTACGTTGCACACGCGTGCAATGCCCTGCCGCTCGCGCGGTAAGAATCGCACCCCCCGCCGTTCGCGATGAGGGGCATTTTAATCCTTTTTGCAAGAGCGCACAATCGCTTAGATGTGCGATGAACACGCAAACACGCGCACATCCCTACATCCACTCCCACTAAGTCACCCCTTGTGATACCATAAGTAAGGCTTGAGAAATCAAGAAAGTGGAATTTCCCACCTGGAAGTTTTGTATGACTTCGGGTTCAGACTTAGGTCACCATAGGTACGTGCACCTAAGTGTATGGAGGCGAAAGCAGAAATGCCGTGCACCTTCATGCCGCATGTACATAGGGAGACAGGGGTCTCTGGGATGTACCCACGCATAGTTTTACGAATGGAGACATCATTACAGAACCACGTATTAACGATGAGATTCGTACGCCGCAGCTGCGCTTGATCGGCCCTAAGGGCGAACAGGTGGGCGTGGTCGCTACGTCCGTCGCTCTGAACCTCGCTCGCGAAGCGAATTTGGATTTGGTGGAAGTGGCGCCGAACGCTAAGCCGCCGGTGGCTAAGCTCATCGACTATGGTAAGTACAAGTATAACGAAAAGATTAAGGCCCGCGAAGCTCGCCGTAACCAGAGCACTGCCGAGGTGAAGGAGATTCGCTTCCGCCTTAAGATAGACGACCATGATTTTGAGGTAAAGAAGGGTCACGTCACTCGCTTCTTGAATGGTGGAGACAAGGTAAAGGTCACCATCATGCTGCGCGGACGTGAGCAGTCTCGTCCTGTGGGAGGCGTCGAGCTTCTTCAGCGTCTGGCTGAAGAAGTCGAGGAGTTCGGCTCCATCGAGTCGCGTCCACGCCAGGATGGCCGTAACATCATCATGGTGCTCGCACCAAAGGGTAAGAAAGTTCAGACCCAGTCTGAGCAGCGCCGTCGCGGTGCCGAGTCTCGTGCAGAGCGTCAAGCACGTCAAGCCGCTCGCCTGAATGCTAAGCGTGAAGCCCAGGCTACAGCAGTAGCCGAAGCGGAAAGCAAGGTAGCAGGCGCAACTGCGAACAAGACTTCTTCCCAGAAGACGACAAGCAAGGAGGGCAGTAATGCCTAAGATGAAAAGTAACTCCGCTGCATCTAAGCGAATCCGCGTAACTGGTTCCGGAAAGCTCATGCAGGCTGGTTCCTCTATGCGTCATAACCTGGAGCACAAGAGCGCACGTAAGCGTCGCGCTCTGAAGGCAGACCAGGTGCTGGCACCAGCACAGAGCAAGAAGCTGAAGGATATGCTCGCTAAGTAAGCGTGCGTTTGGATTTAATTAGAAAGTAGAGGATCTACTATGGCACGTGTAAAGCGCGCAGTTAATGCTCATAAGAAGCGTCGTGTTGTTCTCGAACGCGCTAGCGGTTACCGCGGTCAGCGTTCTCGCCTGTATCGTAAGGCGAAGGAACAGCTCCTTCACTCCTTTAATTACAATTTCCGCGACCGTAAGGCACGTAAGGGCGACTTCCGCAAGCTGTGGATCACCCGTATTAACGTGGCTGTACGCGCAGAAGGCATCACCTATAACCGCTTCATTCAGGGTCTTCGCCTGGCAGGCATCGAACTCGATCGCCGCGCTCTGGCAGAGCTCGCTGTAAGCGATGCAGATACCTTCAAGGCTATTGTCGAGCAGGCTAAGGCAGCACTTCCAGCTGACGTAAACGCTCCAGTTGAGGCTTAAGTAAGACATTACTTGGCTTAACCTGTAAGCTTAAACGATACGACCCCTGTGCACTCCTCCCAGCGAGGATAGCACAGGGGTCTTTCGCATAATGCGTGCTATCCTATAACGTATGCCGCACACAGAACAGACCGCATATAGCAGGTATCTCGACCAGTTTCTCGTCCACATATCCGTGGAACGAGGACTCTCCGACGCGACGTCGCGTGCCTATGCGGCAGATATCCGTACCTACACGCGCTGGCTGACGGAGCGTGGCATCCACGAGCCGAAAGAGATCACCACCTCAGACATCGAGCTCTACGTTACTGACCTCGGCCTGCAGGGGCAGAGTGCGCGCAGCATAGCGCGACGCATAGCCTCCATTCATGAATTTCATAAGTTCCTCCTCGCAGAAGGACGTACCTCACACGACCCTTCCGCACCCATCACACCACCGAAAGCAGCGTCACAGCTTCCCGAAGCTCTCACCATCGAGGAGGTTTTCGCCCTCATCCATGCCACGCATACGGACACTCCAGAAGAGCAGGCCACAGCTGACCCTATACGGCTCAGAGACAGAGCGCTCCTCGAGTTTATGTATGCCTCCGCTGGTCGTGTCTCTGAGATAGTGGGGGCGAACCTCGCGGACATAGATTTCGACGAGCGTGTGGCACGACTCATCGGTAAAGGCGATAAGCAGCGCCTCGTTCCGCTCGGCTCGTACGCGTGTGATGCCCTGCGCATCTACCTCGAGCATGCTCGTCCCGCGCTTCAAGCGAAGGCAAACGCAAAGACCGCGCCCCCAGAGACGCACGCCATTTTTCTGAATAAACGCGGCCGGCGCCTTTCTCGGCAGAGCGTTTGGGAGATAGTGCGTACCTATGCTGAAGCTGCTGGCATTCGCAAGAGTATTCATCCACATACGCTGCGTCATTCCTGTGCTACGCACCTCATCCAGGGTGGGGCAGACGTGCGCGCGGTGCAGGAGCTTCTCGGCCATGCATCCGTGACCACCACGCAGATCTACACACATGTGACCCCGCAGGCTCTCATGGAAAGCTACCTGCTGTCGCACCCGCGCGCGAAGTAGGACCACGCTACTACCATAAACTCTATGAGAAAAGTAGAAGAACTCCTCCCTGGCCTCGCCATCAGTGCGGGCATAGCCGTCGTCGCATGGTTTCTCGGCCGTCAGCTTCCGCTCATCGGCGGGCCCATTGTAGCTATCATCCTTGGCATGGTCATCACGCTTGCATGGACGCATAAGGGGCGCGCGCAGGCGGGCATCAGCTTCACTTCGAAGTATGTGCTGCAGACTGCGGTAGTGCTTCTCGGTTTCGGGCTGGACCTCGGCGTCGTCGCGCGCACCGGCTGGATGTCTCTGCCCATCATCGTGGTAACCATTTCCACTGCGCTTATTCTCGCGTGGGTCATGTCCCGCGTTCTGCACATGGCCTCGAATACCGCGACTCTCATCGGCGTCGGCTCGTCTATTTGCGGTGGCTCGGCCATCGCGGCTACAGCTCCTGTGATTAAGGCGAGCGATGACGAGGTGGCACAGTCCATTTCGGTCATTTTCCTCTTTAATGTTCTGGCAGCGCTGCTTTTCCCGCTTCTCGGACATGCGCTGGGCATGAGTACCACGAGCGGCGAGGTATTCGGCATTTTTGCGGGTACTGCGGTGAATGATACGTCGTCCGTGACAGCAGCGGCGTCCACGTGGGATACCATGTGGCATCTGGGTTCGGCCACGCTGGATACGGCTGTAACGGTGAAGCTCACACGTACGCTGGCCATCATCCCCATCACGCTCGCGCTGGCTTTTCTGCGCCGCGATGCTGGGACGTTCAGCGTGAAGCGCGCGTTTCCGAAGTTTCTCGCATGGTTTATCCTGGGGTCAATTCTCACATCTCTACTCCTATCTTTCGGTGTATCGCCGGCCGTCTTCGTACCGCTGAAAGAACTGTCGAAGTTTTTCGTCATCATGGCCATGGCTGCAGTGGGGCTGAATAGTAACGTGATCCAGCTCGTGAAGACGGGTGGTAAGCCACTGGTGCTTGGCGCTGTGTGCTGGGCCGGCATCACCGTGGTGGCCGTGGTGCTGATGGAAGGATTGGGCATACTCTAAAAGCAAACGAGTGCATTATGGGGATGCGAACGCGGCGCGACACGCGGACGCATCCCCTTATTTTAAGCCGAAAATGGTATAAAGCGAGGTGCGAACGTTTGCAAAAAACTGCAGAAAGGTGCATAATAAAACTAAACCTAACTCAGGGCGTCGTTCGCAGCAGATGACGTCTGAATGATAGAAAGAGAGGTTCGATGATGAATCGAGTAGTGAAGTCCACAGTAGCAGCTACAGCAGTGCTCGCCATGTCTTTCGGCGCATTCGCAGCATGCTCGAACTCCAGCTCCAGCGATAACGGTAAGGGTAAGGTCTACTTCCTGAACTTTAAGCCGGAAAACGCTGACCAGTGGCAGGCGCTCGCGAAGGCCTATACGAAGGAAACGGGCGTCGAGGTAAAGGTGCAGAACGCTGCATCGGGCTCCTACGAAACCACGCTGAAGTCCGAGATAGCGAAGACTGACGCGCCGACGCTGTTCCAGATAAACGGACCAGTGGGCTACCAGAGCTGGAAGAACTACACGGCAGACCTGTCGAAGTCGTACATCTACGAGCAGCTGAACGATAAGGATATGGCGCTCAAGGATGGCGATAAGGTCGTGGGCGTGCCATATGTGACGGAGACGTACGGCCTCATCTATAACAAGGACATCCTCGCGAAGTACTTCGCACTCTCGGATGCAGCTGTAAAGTCTGTGGATGAGATTAACAGCTTCGATAAGCTGAAGGCTGTGGCAGATGGCATTCAGGCGCATAAGGCAGACCTCGGTGTGGAAGGCGCCTTCACGTCAGCTGGCTTCGATTCCAGCTCGGACTGGCGCTTTAAGACCCACCTGGCGAACCTGCCACTGTACTACGAATTCAAGGATGGTAAGGTTACCGAGCAGCCTGCAAAGGTAGAGGGTAAGTACCTGGATAACTATAAGAAGATCTTCGACCTGTACATTAACGACTCCACCACGCCGAAGACTCAGCTGAGTGCTAAGACTGGTGACGATGCAAACTCTGAGTTCGCTCTGGGTAAGGCTGTCTTCTACCAGAACGGTACCTGGGCATGGTCTGACCTGCAGAAGGCAGGCATGAAGCCAGAATCTGTAGGCATGCTGCCTATCTACATCGGTGCAAACGGTGAAGAAAAGCAGGGCCTGGCTACCGGTTCGGAGAACTACTGGTGCATTAATGCAAAGGCTTCCGAGAAGGATCAGAAGGCTACCGAAGACTTCCTCAAGTGGGTCACCAGCTCGAAGCAGGGCATCGAGTCCCTCTCCAAGGATATGGGCTTCACGGTACCATTTAAGAACTTCGCTGATGTCAAGTCTGAGAACCCACTGGTTCAGGCAGCTGTAGAAGACTCCCAGTCGGGTAAGACCCCAGTATCCTGGAACTTCACTATGATGCCTTCGGAGAACTGGAAGAATAACCTGGGTCAGGCTCTCCTCGAGTACGCACAGGGTACCGGTGACTGGGCTAACGTGAAGAAGGCCTTCGTGGATGGCTGGGCTGAGGAATACGCAAACGCTGCACACTAAAGTCTCGTACGTAGTTTCTTCGACTCAGATATATAACTGAAGATATGAGGCGGCTCGCTCCTGGTTTCGGGGGCGGGCCGCTTGCGTGTTTGTGACGTGTGGGTCTGCGGTACTTATCAGCGCTTCTCGCTTCTCGCTGTTTGCCGACTATTATGCGAGTTATTCCACTTTTTACGTCCAGCAACGATCAGAATGGAATAACTTGCAAAAAAGTCGACTGATCTGCTCCCTGTTTCTTAGATGTGTGTGTACGAATCCATGTGCGCCCTCACATAACCCCGTCACCGCGGGGACGCCGTTCATGGTAACGATGGCGGAATGTTGAGGAAAAATTGACAGAAAAAGGGCTGCTGAACGGTGCCAGCAGCCCTTACGAAAAAACGAACTTACGCGTGCGCACGCGTCGTGGTGGAGCGCACGACGAGCTCAGCCTTCTCCACGCACAGCGGAGTATCCAGTGTCTTACCGTCGATGAGCTCCAGCGTCATCTGTGCCGCCTTACGAGCGAGCTCTATAGGATTCTGACGAATGGTGGTCAGACCCAAATCCGAGGCATAGAAGCTGTCGTCGAAGCCGATCAGCGAGATATCGCGCGGAATGTGCAGACCGCTGCGCTCGAGCTGGAACTTGAGCGGAATGGCTATGCCGTCTTCCTGGCACGCGATGGCCGTAGGCAGTTCAGGCATACTGAGGATGCGGGAAGCCACATCGCTAATAGGGTAGCGGCCGTCTTCAGTAATGTTACACGGGATATTCTGTACGGTCACCCCCTCCGATGCGCAGTATGCAGCAAAGGAGTCGATACGCGTCTGCACAGAGAAGTGCAGAGTGACGTTACGATGTGTGCTCACATATGCTATCTTCGTGTGCCCCAGCTGAATGAGGTGGCGGGCGGCGAGCTCCGAACCGTGAATATCATCGATGTTCACGGCAGCGGTAAAGCCGAGCTCGTCCGGATTATCCACATTAATGCCGATGACGGGAATACCTATGGAGCTCAGGAGCTGCACCTCCTCCTTCTCGATGCTAAACGAGGAGACGATGACGGCGTCCGCGTTCCGGCGCAGAGGAAGGTTCTGGAAGAATTCCTTGCGCTCGTCTGTGGTGGACATCTGGTAGACCGAGACATCGTAACCGGCGTCATGGAAGACTTCGTTCAGCCCTTCGAAGATGGAGGACACGAACCAGAGATTCATCTTACCGCTCATGAGGAGCGCGATGCGCAAAGATTTGCCAGATTTCAGTGCTGCTGCAGAGCGCGAGAGGGAAAAATGAAGCTCAGATGCGACCTGTAAGATGCGCTCACGCGTCTTCGCGGAGACGAGATCTGGTCGCGTAAAGGCGCGCGAGACGGTCGATGGGGACACTCCCGCTGCGTGAGCGACATCCTGAATAGTGCTGCTCATGTATACCTCCTATACATGTAAGACTTTATATAGTGTATTCTACCATCAGGAAGAGGGGAAAAATACAAACGTTTGCAAAAAAGTCCAGCGAGTTTTTTGCAGAACGGACCGTACGGGCTGCTCGCCGCAGTCAGGCGCGAAAGATGGCGTTTTTGTTTGGTGTAAAGAGGTACTGAAGCGGCTCTTCGAAAGAAGTCTCGCGAGTTTTTTGCAGAACAGATGACGCGTTTCATACTGGAAGACACGACGAAAAATGCGAACGTTTGACATCCTCCATGCTCGAGGTTATGATGGAGCTATAGAGTTCATCCGAGCTGAGCCATACCACGTGCAGACACGACGGAGTAACGAGTATGAAGCGCGATTACACAGCAGTGAGGCGAGGCACAGATGAGAAAGAGTCTTCAGGGGAGCGGTACGTGCCTGTGTGTGGACTTCTATAGGAGAGCCACATAGGTACGAGCCTATCCGGACTGGGTACCTCAGTCCGCACCCCGCAGATTCACAAAGCAGTGTATCGAAGGAGGAGAGCCACATGGTAGATATGGCCGGTAAAGCTATACGAAAGTGGTGGGCACTTTTCGCCGCCCCTACTTTCCTAGCATTCATCATAGGCTTCTTAGTACCATTTATCATGGGTGTGTACTTAAGCTTCTGTGAGTTTACTACAGTGACAGATGGGCAGTTCGTGGGCCTGAAGAACTTCCAGAGGGCGCTCGCTGACCCTCAGTTCATTCATGCTCTGGGCTTCTCTACAGCGTTCACCATAGTGACCACCATCATTATTAACGTTATCGCATTTGCTATAGCATACTTGCTTACGCGTGCTATTAAGGGATCGTCCCTGTACCGTTCGGCTCTGTTCATGCCGAACCTCATCGGCGGTATCATTCTGGGCTACATTTGGCTGCTTCTGCTGAACGGCATTCTGGCGCACTGGGGGCGCGCGCTGACGTACTCTGCCACCTATGGTTTCTGGGGACTGGTCGTCGTGGTCAGCTGGCAGCAGATAGGGTACATGATGATCATCTACATCGCTGGTCTGCAGTCCCTTCCGACGGATGTGCTCGAAGCAGCATCGGTAGATGGGGCGAATGGGCGCCAGATCATGTTCCGCATCATCGTTCCACTCATGATGCCATCCATTACCGTGTGCTCGTTCCTTACGGTGACGAACGGCTTTAAGCTCTACGACCAGAACCTCGCCTTAACGAACGGCGCTCCGAGCTATATGTCTGAAGGTTTGGCCATGAACATCACCCGCACCTTCTACGGACGCATGGGATGGGAAGGCGTAGGACAGGCGAAGGCAGTGCTGTTCTTCATCCTGGTCGCAGCCATCGCCCTCATTCAGAATAAGCTCACCACGAGTAAGGAGGTTCAGGCATAATGAATGATACTAGTAATAAGATTAAGCACTCGACTGCATGGTCGGTCTTCTTCGCCGTCCTGTCTGTCCTCTGGATATTCCCTATCCTGCTCGTTCTCGTGAACTCGTTCAAGCAGAAGGCATACATCTCTACGAATGCCTTCGAGCTTCCGAACGCGAAGTCCTTCGTGGGCCTGGAGAACTACACTCGTGGCATCGAGACCACACAGTTCTTCGAGTCCTTCGGCTGGACGGTATTCATCACGGTAGGTGCTGTGGCACTCATCATCCTGTGCACCTCCATGTGCGCATGGTGGATAGTGCGCGTAGATAACTGGGCTGCGAAGCTGCTCTACACGCTCTTCCTCTTTAACATGATTGTTCCATTCCAGATGGTTATGTTCACCCTCTCGAAGATAGCGGATATGCTGAAGCTGAATAATCCATGGGGTCTGTGGGTCGTTTACCTCGGCTTCGGTGCGGGCCTGGCAGTCTTCGTCTTCACGGGCGTGATTAAGGGCATCCCGAAGTCTCTCGAAGAATCCGCCATGCTGGACGGCGCATCCGTACCACGCATCTTCTTCCAGATAGTGGTACCTATCATGAAGCCATCCATCATCTCGGTATCCATCCTCGAAGCCATGTGGATATGGAATGACTACCTGCTTCCATACCTCACGCTGGATCTCGGAAAGTATAAGACCATCTCCGTGGCCATCCAGTATCTGAAGGGTGGATATGGCTCCATCGATATGGGTGCCATGATGGCCTGCCTCGTTCTGGCCATCATCCCTATCATCATCTTCTACCTCATCTGCCAGAAGTACATCGTCAGCGGTGTCATGGCTGGCGCGGTGAAGGGCTAGGATAGGCCTAGACTAGGGTAAAGAACATGTCAGCGGTCGTCTCCTCGCTATATGCGTCAGGAGACGGCCGCGTTATACATGGTTATACATGCAGTATGCAGACAGACACACGAAAGGTACAGGATGAATTGGCTCTCCCCAGACTCACGCTTCATGCAGGCGTGGAATAATCTCACGGACGGCATACTCATAAACCTGTATATGCTGCTCACGTCGCTGCCTCTCGTCACGGTCGGCGCCGCGCTCGCTGCGGGGAACGTGGCTGCGCGCAAGACGCTCTACGGCGAGGGGCGAGGCGTGACGCGCGCGTACTTCAGCGCTTTTCGAGCGAACTTTCGGAAGGCGACCCTGCTGTGGCTGCCGTACCTCGCCGTGGGCCTTCTGCTCGGCTATATGTGGCTGTTCGTCCAGATACGCGAGGCGCTTATCCTGCAGTACGGTCTGAGCATCGTGTGGGTCATCGGCATGGAGTGGACGTTCGCGGTGCAGGCGCGGTTCGAGAATACTGTGCCGCGGATTTGGTTCAATTCTCTCGTCTTCGGCGTGGTACACATCCCGTACACGCTGGCCCTCGTCCTCATAGACGCTGTGTACGTAGGGCTGTTCTATGGGACAGTGCTGTATATGCCGCAGTTTCTCTTCCTCGTCGTGGTCTTCGGTTACGGCAGCATGCTCATGCTGCACGTGCCGTTTACCGAGCGTGTGTTCATGCGCTATGGGGTAGGTGCGTCAGCGGAACACCTCGCATAATCAAGTGTAGAAGACGTGACATCACACACGGCGTTTACATTCCGCGGCGCGTGCTAAGGTAGTGGTTATGCCTACAGATCTCTTGGGTCGAGAGTATGACGCTTTCCCCGCACCGAAAACGCTCGAGCAGCATGGTCCTGCTCGCATCATCGCTATGTGTAACCAGAAGGGTGGAGTAGGAAAAACCACCAGTAGTGTGAATATAGCGGGGGCGCTCAGTCAGTATGGTCGTCGCGTGCTCATCGTGGACTTTGATCCGCAGGGTGCAGCCTCGGTGGCTCTAGGTGTGAATGCGAATAAAGTGCCGAATACCATCTACACGGCCATGTTTAACCCGAAGATGGATGTACATGAGGTAATTCAGCATACGCGTTTCGAGAATCTGGACGTTATTCCTGCGAACATCGACCTGTCTGCAGCGGAAGTACAGCTGGTCACGGAAGTAGGCCGTGAGCAGGTACTCGCTTCGGTGCTACGCCAGATTAAAGATGAGTATGATCTCATTATCATCGACTGCCAGCCATCCCTCGGCTTGCTTACGGTGAATGCACTCACTGCAGCAGATGGCGTCATCATTCCTGTAGCAGCAGAGTTCTTCGCTTTGCGTGGTGTGGCACTTCTCATGGATTCCATCGAGAAAGTGAAGATGCGCATAAACCCGAACTTGCAGGTCTACGGTGTGCTCGTCACCATGTACACGCGCACTCTCCATGCTGAGGAAGTGCTTCAGCGCATTTATGATGCATTCCCTGGGCGCGTCTTCCACACGGTCATCACGCGTTCCATTAAGGTAGCGGATGCATCTGTCGCCGCGAAGCCTATCACCATGTTCTCGCCTCAGCATGCTACGGCGAAGGAGTACCGTGAAGTGGCTCGCGAGATAGTGGCGAACGGCATCGTGGAGTAGGAGCCGTGGAGTAGGAGCCGAGGAGTAGCCTTTCTCAGAGAGAAAACCTCTGTAGTTTCACGCTCAGCTGAGCATGTGGCACATACCTGTGTACCCGTGTCTGCTCGACAGCGTAAACTTGCAGAGGTTTATTTATATTTGTCTAAAGAGGTTATGAATGGCAGTTCGCTCTAATATCCGTAATGTCGCTATCGTGGCTCACGTAGATCACGGTAAGACCACTCTCGTGAATGCTATGCTCCAGCAGTCGAACGTCTTCTCCGAGCGTGAAGAAGTTCCAGACCGCGTCATGGATTCCGGTGACATCGAGCGCGAGAAGGGCATCACCATCCTCGCGAAGAACACTGCCATCGACTATAACGGTCCTGCGGCAGCTGAGCTCGGTCAGGAAGACGGCATCATTATTAACGTGGTGGATACCCCTGGCCACGCAGACTTCGGTGGTGAGGTAGAGCGCGGTATCTCCATGGTCGATGGCGTGGTGCTCCTCGTGGACGCATCTGAAGGCCCACTTCCACAGACTCGCTTCGTTCTGCGTAAGGCTCTCGAAGCAAAGCTGCCAGTGATTCTGGCCATTAATAAGACCGACCGTCCAGATGCTCGCATTTCTGAGGTCGTCTCCGAAGCCACGGACCTCCTTCTCGGTCTGGCTCAGGATGTCGTGGAAGAAGGCGTGGAGCTGGACCTCGACTCTCTGCTGGACCTGCCAGTCATCTACTGCGCAGCAAAGGCTGGTCGCGCATCGGTGAATCAGCCAGCAGATGGTGACGTGCCAGATAATGATAACCTCGAGCCTCTCTTCGAGATGATCGTAAAGAACATCCCAGCTCCTCACTATAACGAGGATGCACCTCTCCAGGCTCACGTGACGAACATCGACGCATCCGAGTACCTCGGCCGCCTCGGTCTCGTCCGCATCTACTCGGGTGAACTGGTCAAGGGTAAGCAGTATGGCCTGTCTCGTAACGATGGCACCATCCAGAACTTTAAGCTCACCGAGATTCTGCGTACCGACGGTCTCGACCGCGTACCAGCAGAAACTGCTGGTCCTGGTGACATCGTGGCTATCGCCGGTGTGGATGACATCATGATCGGTGAGACCATCGTGGACCCATCGAACCCACTACCACTGCCACTCATTCACGTGGATGAGCCAGCCATCTCCATGACCTTCGGTACGAATGATTCTCCTCTGGCAGGTACGGAAGGTAAGGATCATAAGCTGACCGCTCGTATGCTGAAGGACCGCCTGGATAAGGAACTCATCGGTAACGTATCCATCCAGGTGCTGGATACGGACCGCCCAGACGTGTGGGAAGTGCGTGGCCGCGGTGAGCTCGCTCTGGCAGTGCTTGCTGAAGAAATGCGCCGCGAAGGCTTCGAGCTGACTGTGGGCCGCCCACAGGTGGTTACGAAGAAGGAAGATGGAAAGACCCTCGAGCCATTTGAGCACTCCACCATCGACGTTCCAGAAGAGTACATGGGTGCTGTAACCCAGCTGATGGCTGCTCGTAAGGGACGCATGGATTCCATGACGAACCACGGCTCTGGCTGGGTGCGCATGGAGTTCACGGTTCCGAGCCGTGGTCTGATCGGTTTCCGCACGCAGCTGCTGTCCAGCACGCGCGGCACGGGCATCGCTTCCTCCATCTCTGCTGGCTACGACGAGTGGGCTGGTGAGATAGTGGTGCGCCAGAATGGCTCCATGGTGGCCGACCGTCAGGGTAAGGCGAGCCCATACGCTATGCAGAAGCTGCAGGCTCGTGGTAACTTCTTCGTTCAGCCACAGTCTCCAGTGTATGAAGGCCAGGTCGTAGGTGTGACCGGTAAGCCTGGTGACCTCGACATTAACATCACGCTAGAAAAGCATATGACGAATATGCGTTCGGCTACGGCAGACGTTCTCGAGACGCTTACGCCTCCTATCCAGATGAGCCTCGAAGAGTCTCTCGACTTCGCGAATGATGACGAGTGCGTGGAAGTGACGCCAGAATCCATCCGCGTGCGTAAGATTATCCTGAGCCGTGATGCATGGTATAAGTGGCATGCTCAGCAGCGTCGCCAGTCGAAGCAGAATAATTAGTACAAAGAGCTAGTTCGGCTGATAGTAGACGCAGAAGAAGGCGGGTTTGCGCAGGCAGTACGAGAGTACGGCTGCACGCCCGCCTTCGTGCACTTTTCCTAAGTGCCGGTTCGAGAAGTTCAGGAGCGAAAGAGGAGAGATCGCGTGAAAAAGACCGCACTGGTATGGTGTCAGACGCTGGTATCGGGCGCCGTTATAGGAGTAGTCGGCACTTTTACATACCGTCTGGGTGCTGCGTATAACATTCCGTACGGCCTCATCGTGACGCTTCTGGTCGTGGGGGCGCTGTGTCTGCTGTCCGGCGGGCGTGGTGGAAAGATGGGCTTGTGGCATGAGTTCGCGCATGCGTTTGTGTCCACTGCTGTGACGTGGGGGATAGCTCTGGCTAGTACACAGTCGAGTTCCGTCGTGGCTATGGGTGGTTCGGCGCTGACGACGTTCTGGTCGCTGCATGCGTCCATCGTCTGGCTGTATGGCATTTTTTTGGTCCAATTCTTCGTCATGTTCCTCCCCGCCTCTCTCCGAGCGCGATTCACTGATGAGCAGGCATCTGAGGAGGACTCTTCCCCAGAGAACTCTTCCCAGGAGGTCGGCGAGTGAAGCTCTACTATCTCGGCCCGCTCGGTTCCTTCACCTATCAGGCGGCACTCCAGGTCAGCGCATACGTACCGGATGTGCAGCTTGCATCTTGTGGTACAGAACGTGAGCTGCTTGACCACATCGAAAGGGGAGAGGGGCAGGGTATCCTCGCCTGGGAGAATAATGTGGAAGGCTACGTGGCTCCGAACCTGGATAAACTCATCGATGCGCATAATGTAGCAGGCATAGGGCGCATAAGCGTGGATGTTATCTTCGATGCTTATGTGTGTCCTGACCATACTGAGCTTACGGAAGTGACAGCACATCCTCATGGCTTAGCGCAGTGCCTGAACTTCACTCAGGAGAGGGGACTGAGGCCTGTTCCTGCGCACTCGAATACTGCGGCGTGTGAGAACCTGGAAGCTCATCAGGTGGCGCTGGCTCCGCGGGGAAATGCTGAACGCTTCGCTCTCGACGTATATGCGCAGGGGGTTCAGGACTATAGTGGAGCGCACACAGACTTTCTTCATCTCGCTTCACGAGATGATGCGCTCCGTTTGAGTGGAGTCTTACGAGAAAATAATGCAGCATGTGAAAGCATCCTCACGGTTATCCCCCTGTACACTGGTCCGGGTGTCATAGCGAATCTGCTGGATGTTTTTCGCGATAATGGCGTAAATATGACGAGCCTCATCTCACGTCCCATTAAGGCAGTGGATGGTACGTATAGCTTTATCATTACACTGGATGCTGCTCCGTGGGACGCCAGTATGAGCCATGTCTTAGACGAAGTGCGTGCACATGGCGACTGGGTGAAGATCCTCGCAGTATACCCGCGGTACGAAGTGCAAAAAATTCCGGTGGTAGACTGGAACCTTCCTCACCTCGGCGTGAATCCTATGCTCGATATGTCTTACGCAGGAGAAGAACGATGAAAGTAGCCATAGCAGGACTGGGCCTCATGGGAGGCTCACTCGCCCTCGCCCTCGTCCAGAGCGGACACGATGTCCTGGGGTGGAACCATCGCAGTGCCCCTTACGAGCAGGCGCGAAAGAATGGCATCACCTGCGTAAAAACCGTGGAAGAACTCGCACTAGCGCGGCCAGACATTCTCATCCTGTGCACTCCGCTGAAAGCCATGGACACTGTCCTAGGAAAGATTAAGCTCGTCCTCGACGAACACACCACTCTTACCGATGTAGGCTCAGTGAAGCGTGAAGTCCTTTCCAGTGTAGAAAAGCACGGACTGCGTCCCCTGTTCGTAGGTGCACATCCCATGGCGGGAAATGAACTCGCAGGATTCGAAGCGGCAGACGCACACCTCTACGACTCGGCGACCTGGGCCATCACCGTAGAAGAGGATACAGATAAAGAGCGCGTCATTACTGTGGGGCGTATGATTACCGAAGGTGTGGGGAACCGCTTCATCGTCACTACTGCTCAGGAGCATGACCGTGCCGCCGCCCAGATATCCCACATGCCCCACGTCGTGGCGACTACGCTTGCCGCTCAGCTCGTGGTAAATCCTGCCTCAAACATAGCGCTCGCGCTCGCTGCTGGTTCCTGGCGAGACATGACGCGCGTAGCGCTGACCACGCCTGAGCGCACGCAGGCTATGGTGGAGGAGAATCCAGATAATGTGGCGGATTTGCTGCGCGATCAGGCTGCACGGATGACAGCCGTGGCGGATCTCCTCGCGGCGGGAGATGCGGATGGCCTCGCTGCTTTCTTCGCTACCGCCGAGCCGTACCGCACTGTCCGCGCGCGCCTGCAGCAGGGGATTCCGGAGGGAGTGTACAGCATTCTGCTCGATGAAAGCTGGCGTGAACGCTTGCTTTCTGCATCGCGTCGTGGTGGCCGCGTGGAGTACATCGACAGCGTGGAAGCGCATGCCCGCGACTTCGCTCATCTGCGCGAGGCGTAGCTTCCGCGCTCCGGGATAGGTTTAATGCGTATAATTCTCCCTACATCGAGGCTCACTACACTTCCCGGGCGTGAGCCATTCGCTGCGGGGTCGCGAGACACCACGAGTGTGGTTTCACTGACGCTGAGCACATGGCCGACGGTATCACGGAAAATTGGCCTTCCAGAAAACTCATCCACACCGTCGCGTGAACGCACGACTATGCGTGCGCCTACAGGAATCTGAAGCATACTGGTATTCTAAGAGTATGACAGAACAGGACGCACTCGAGGACTACCGCACGTATCTGACGGTAAATAAGGGCCTGAGCCCACAGACCGTTCGCGCGTATATGGCGGACATCACACAGGCGCTGCACGTGCTCGAGCTGCGTGGCATCGACACACTCGACGCCATTACTCTCGATGACCTACGCTCCTGGATGGCACATGAACTGCACGGGGGGCTGACGAAAACCTCTCTCGCGCGAAAAGTGGTAGCCGTACGCGGATTCTTCGACTACGCGCAAACGCACGGGATGTGTAGGACGAATCCTGCTGCCCAGCTCGCCACGCCGAAGCAAGCCGTACGCCTGCCCGTCGTTCTGAGCGAAAACCAGGCGGAAAAACTCGTCGAAGTGTCCTCACAGGACCATAACGTGCTCGCACTGCGCGACCATGCCATGGTCGAACTGCTCTACGCTACCGGAATGCGCGTGGCGGAGCTGACTGCACTGAACGTAACGGACATAGACTTTTCGCAGCATATGGTGAAAGTAACGGGTAAAGGGAATAAACAACGCGTGGTTCCCGTGGGAGCGCCTGCCATGCGGGCTCTGGCAGAGTGGATGCGCTCGGGCAGAGGCGCTCTTCTGGCAGAAGGGGAAGAAACGACACCGGCAGTCTTCCTCGGAGCACGCGGTGGACGGATAAACCAGAGAGTCGTGCGCAGAGTAGTTCATGAAAGCGCAGCTGTAGCAGGAGTTCCGGATGTGGCGCCACACGCACTGCGGCACAGTGCCGCTACGCACATGCTTGATGGGGGAGCGGACCTCAGAGAAGTACAGGACATGCTGGGGCACTCGTCACTGTCTACGACGCAGAGGTATACGCATGTGTCTCTCGAACAGCTACGGGCGAAGTATGAGAAGGCTTTTCCGCGGGCATAGTGGGGATTCTCGCGCAGAGGAACTAGGGGTATGTGTCCGAAATGTTACGAAAAACTGGGAAAAGCGCGAGCGTTCCACATAGTGACACATTCTCAGAAAAATATTTATATACAGGAAAACCGCGGAAATATGCGGATTATGCAGAATATTATTCATCTTAACGCATAAATTTACAGAAAAATATGCATTTCTTTAGAAAAATTCTTTTCCTTGTAACGAAAACATGCTACATTAAATGACACGTTCAAAAGACGCAATCACTACCTTTCAGTATGACTGAGCTTTTGCACATTATTTTCCTGAGGACGTTTTATATTATTCCGCTTCGGTGGGCCTCAGGGGATACCTACAAGAAAGAGAAACCATGAAGAAGTCTAAGATCACTATGATCACTGCTGCAGTAGCTGCTGCAGTAATGGCACTGGGCGCATGTGGTTCCGCAAACTCTAGCTCCTCTTCGAGCTCTGCATCCACAGACGCGGTCATCACAGCTTATGGCTCTGAGCCAGAAAACCCACTCATCCCAGCTAACACGAACGAGAACGGTGGCGGCCGTGTCATCCAGATGCTCTTCGCTGGCCTCGTAGGTTTTGATGCTAATGGTAACGCTAAGAATGAAGTAGCTAAGTCCATCAAGGCAAACGATGATAACACGCAGTACAGCATCGAACTGAACTCCGGCTGGAAGTTCACGGACGGCACTCCTGTGACCTCCGAGTCCTTCACGAAGGCATGGAGCTACTCTGCTATCGCATCTCACCAGATGCTGAATAACTCCTGGTATGCAAATATTAAGGGTTATGATGCTCTCCAGCAGGATGGCGTAGCTGATGACGCTCAGCTCGAAGGCCTGAAGGTTCAGGATGACACTCACTTCACTGTGGAGCTGACTGAAGCTTCTTCTACCTTCCCTATCCAGGTGGGTTACGTCGCATTCTCCCCACTTCCAGAATCCTTCTACAAGGATCCTAAGGCATTCGGCGAGAACCCAGTGGGTAACGGCCAGTACAAGTTCTCCAAGTGGACGCATAACCAGTCCATCGAACTGGTGAAGAACCCAGACTATAAGGGTTCCTTCCCAGCAAAGAACGGCGGCATCACCTTTAAGATTTACTCGGATGTAGAATCTGCTTATGCAGATGTTCAGGCTGGTAACCTCGATGTCCTCGACACCGTTCCAGCATCTGCTACCTCCACCTTCGAGTCTGACTCTTCTGTCCAGCCATATAACAAGCCAGGTGCAGCTATCCAGACTCTCATCATCCCTACCACTCTCGAGCACTTCGGCATTAACGACGAAGGTCGCCTGCGCCGTGCAGCTATCTCCCGCGCTATTAACCGCGAGCAGATTACCGATAAGGTACTCGGCGGTACCGGTGTTCCAGCTGTAGACTTCCTGTCTCCACAGACTCCAGGCTACTCTGAGGATCTCAAGGGTAACGACGTTCTGAAGTATAACGCTGATGAAGCGAAGAAGCTGTGGGCTCAGGCTGACGCTATCTCTCCTTACGGCGACACTCAGCTGAACCTGTACTATAACGCTGATGGTGGCCACAAGGAAATCTTCGAAGCATACGCGAACTCCATCAAGAACGCTCTGGGCATTAACGTAGCAGCTACCCCTATCGCTACCTTCCAGGAAATGCGTCAGGAAGTGAATAACCGTACCCTGAAGGGTGCATGGCGTGGTGGATGGATGCCTGATTATCCATCTGCAGAAAACTACCTGAAGCCACTGTATGGTTCTGCTGCAGCAGACGGTAACGGTGCTAACGATGGTGACTATAAGAACCCAGAGTTCGACGCACTGCTCGTGAAGGCAGCAGCTGCTTCTTCTACGGATGATGCGAACAAGATCTACCAGCAGGCAGAAGAGATTCTGCTCAAGGATCTGCCAGTTATCCCTATCTATAACAAGAAGAACGTGGGTGTATCTGCACAGGGTGTGAAGGGCTTCGCTATCACGTGGAACTCTTACCCAGACTTCCTGAACATCACGAAGTAAGTAGTAACTTACCTGAGGTCCTACTCTCAGGTGATGCTCTAAAGAAGTAAAACGAGAGGTGCTCATTTCGGGATCTCCTGAAATGAGCACCTTTTGTGATAATATAGCCAAATCCATAAAAAACACGATATATTTATGCTAGAGACCTAGCGGCCTAGAGGTCTAGTGGCCTGGAGGTCTAGAAGCCTAGAGGGTATGCGAGCTCTGCGCGTGTGCAGCAGTCCATCTCACGAGGATGAGTGTGCTGTGCATACACAGACATTGCTTACCGGACTTGCTGGAGTGAAGCACGCGTTACGCGAGATGCAGGTAGATATGTGTATCGATCTACGAATCGATACAGACGAATACTGCCCCGTAACACAGTGGCAATGTAAATATGTCATAATTTTTTCGTTTATCGAGGGAAAGCACAAGGAGATAAAAGACTATGTGGAAGTACTTTCTACGCCGTGTGCTGCAAATGATTCCAGTAGTGCTGGGTACCACGTTGCTTATATATGCACTGGTGTTCGCACTGCCAGGTGATCCTGTTGTAGCTATGTTCGGCGATAAGCCGGTTAACCCTACTATCGCAGCACAGATCCGAGCTGAATACCATCTCGATCAGCCATTCATCATCCAGTACCTGTACTTCTTAAAGAATGCATTCACGCTGGACTTCGGTAACACCCTGCGCGGTGGCCGTCCAGTTATCGACGTGATGGCAGCTGCCTTCCCAGTAACCATTAAGCTCGGTCTTATGGCATTCGTCTTCGAAGGAATCTTCGGTGTCATCTTCGGCATCGTCTCCGGCCTGAAGAAGGGAAAGTGGTATGACTCCGTCATCCTCATCGTCTCCCTGCTTCTCATTTCGGTTCCTACCTTCGTGACCGGCTTCCTCATGCAGTACTTCCTCGGTGTGAAGTGGCGCATTTTCCCAGTAACAGCTGGAGCAAATCCAGGATTCATAGACCTGCTCATGCCAGCTATGGTTCTGGGTTCTGCGTCCATGGCATATATCATTCGCCTCACGCGTACAGAAGTGGCGTCGAACCGTACACTTGACTATGTGCGTACCGCTCGCGCAAAGGGCCTGAGTAACCGTAAGGTCATTACGAACCATATCCTGCGTAACTCGCTCATCCCAGTGATTACCTACCTGGGTGCAGACCTCGGTGCACTCATGGGTGGCGCTATGATCTCCGAGCGCATCTTTAACATTAACGGTATCGGTAACACCCTGTATAAGGGCATTCTTCAGGGCGAGTCGAATCTCGTCGTATCCATCGTAACCGTGCTCGTTCTCATCTTCGTCGTGTGTAACTTGCTCGTAGATATGCTCTACGCAGTACTGGATCCACGCATTCGTTACGAGTAATACGAAGTAATACGAGTAATAAAGGGGACAGATACATGACTTCACCAAACACTCCACTTCCAGGACAGGAGCGCTACGTCGCTCCAGTGGAAGAAACACCATTACACGCTGTGGATGCTATAGATGAGAATGCACCAGCTACCAGCATGTGGGCAGATGCGTGGCGTACGCTACGTAAGAACCCGCTGTTCATCATCTCTGCGCTGGTCATCCTGTTCATCGCATTCGTGGCACTTTTCCCACGCATCTTTACGAGCGTGGATCCTAACTACTGCACGCTGGACTACTCGCGTAACCTGCCGAGCGCTGGCCATCCATTCGGCTATGACATGCAGGGCTGCGATATCTACTCGCGCGTCATCTACGGTACACGTACATCGCTGACCGTGGGTATAGCTACCACTCTTCTCGTCATCATCTTCGGTGGTCTCATCGGTGCTATCGCTGGTTACTTCGGCGGCTGGGTCGATGCGCTGCTGTCCCGTCTCGTGGACATCTTCTATGCAGTGCCACTGCTGCTCGGCGCTATCGTGGTTCTGCAGATGTTCCGCACCTCCACTTCCATCTGGAAGATAGTGCTCGTTATGGCTATGTTCGGCTGGGTGTCTATAGCTCGTATCGCTCGAAGCTCTGTGCTCGAAGCGAAGAACCTCGAGTTTAATACGGCTTCCACTGCACTGGGGTCCACGCCTGCACGAAACCTCTTCCGCCACATTATCCCGAACGCACTGGCTCCAGTACTCGTGGTCGGCACTACCTCTCTGGCGAGCTACATCGTTCTCGAAGCTACTTTGAGCTTCCTGGGTCTGGGTATGCCTTCGGGCACTGTCAGCTGGGGTGGAGATATCTCCTCCGCACAGACCATGCTGCGCACCCAGCCTATGATTTTGTTCTATCCATCCGTGGCTCTGGCCATCACCGCTCTGGCATTCATCATGCTGGGTGACGCAGTGCGTGACGCACTCGACCCTAAGAGCCGTACTGAGTAAAGCAGGGTAGAGGAGTATACATATGACTGAAAATACGAATATCCCAGCCCCGCTTCTTGAGGTGAAGGATCTCCAGGTAGAATTTAACACTTCTGCAGGTAACGTGAAGGCTGTGCGCGACGCCACTTTTAACGTGTATCCTGGCCAGTGGGTAGCTATCGTGGGTGAGTCTGGATCTGGTAAGTCCACTTCCGCCATGGCAGCTCTGGGCCTGCTTCCAGGAACCGGTCACATTACTGGTGGAAGCATTAAGCTCGAGGGCGAGGAGATCTCGCACTACACGCCTAAGCAGTTCGAAGCTATCCGTGGTCTGAAGATGGGTCTGGTCCCGCAGGATCCTATGTCGAACCTGAATCCTGTGTATCGCATCGATGCGCAGATTAAGGAATCTCTCATCGCGAATAACATCGACATCACGCGTGAGCAGCGCATCGCGCTGGCAGAGGGCCTTGAGCTCACTGCTGCAGAGCGTGCTGCGAAGGAAAATGTTCACGATGCAGACGATGAACTCTTCCTCGGTTCCGCTCAGCGTGAGGAACTCCTCGCAGCTGCGAAGGAAGCTGGTAAGGAGATAGTCTCTGAAGAGGACATGAAGTTCTGGGAAGAGACGTGGACTCCAGGCTCGGTGACGCGCTGGAACGTGCGTCATGACATGATTCAGGCTGGCATTTCGGATCCTAAGGCTACGGAGATAGCTGCGAAGTACGTGACTGGTTCCACGATGGCTGACCGCATCGCTGGCCTGCTGGATGAAGCAGGCCTTCCAGATGCCGCTATGCGTGCTCGCCAGTATCCACACGAGTACTCGGGTGGTATGCGCCAGCGTGCACTTATCGCTATGGGTCTGGCTGCACGTCCTCGTCTGCTCATCGCCGATGAGCCTACGTCCGCTCTCGACGTGACCGTGCAGAAGCGCATCCTCGACCACTTGCACACTCTGACCGATTCCCTCGGAACTGCAGTGCTGTTCATTACCCATGACCTCGGTCTGGCAGCTGAGCGCGCTCAGCACATCGTGGTCATGTATAAGGGTCAGATAGTCGAGTCTGGTCCTAGCCTGGACGTACTCCAGCACCCACAGCACCCATACACGAAGCGTCTCGTTTCTGCTGCGCCTTCCCTAGCATCCAAGCGCATGGAGTCCACGAAGGAGCGCGCTGAGGTCCACACGAAGCAGGCAGAAGCGGGTCATCCAGAGAATGTGAATGACACCATCATCTCTGTGAAGAACCTCGTCCGCGAGTTTAAGGTGCCAGGTCGTAAGGAGCTGTTCAAGGCTGTGGATGATGTCTCCTTCGATGTGAAGCGTGGTACCACGCTGGCCATCGTGGGTGAGTCCGGCTCGGGTAAGTCCACCGTGGCAAACATGGTGCTCCACCTGCTCGACCCTACGAAGGGTACCGTCACGTATGAAGGACAGGATATCCACTCCTTCGACGCGAAGCAGCTTCTGGACTTCCGCCGCCATGTGCAGCCGGTCTTCCAGAATCCATACGGTTCGCTGGATCCTACGTATACCATCTTCCGTTCCATCGAAGAGCCACTGCGTATTCATAAGATAGGCGACGCGAAGTCTCGCGAAGCTCGTGTGCGCGAGCTGCTCGACATGGTCGAGATGCCACAGTCCGTGATGGGGCGCTACCCGAACGAGCTGTCTGGCGGCCAGCGTCAGCGCATCGCCGTGGCACGTGCTATGGCTCTGAATCCAGATGTAATCGTGGCTGATGAAGCGGTGTCCGCTCTGGACGTGCTCGTACAGGATCAGGTTCTGCACCTGCTGAACGACCTTCAGGCAGAGCGTGGCCTGACCTACCTGTTCATTACGCATGATCTGGCTGTGGTACGCCAGATAGCGGATGAAGTGGTGGTCATGCAGCACGGTAAGCTCGTGGAGCACGCGACCACTGATGAGGTGTTTAATAACCCTCAGACGCAGTACACGCGCGACCTGCTCGACGCTATCCCTGGTGGAAAGCTGGAGCTCGGCCTCGACATGTAGTCTCGTCATGGAGCGTGACTGAAGAGAAAATGTAGCCTCTCGTCTATACAGTAGATGAGAGGCTACATTCGTATACAGGGCCGAGTATCAGACCGTTCACGGTCGAGAGGCCACGAGAGGGACACACCATGACCATCACTATCACCACGTCGAATTTAAATGGCATCCGCGCGGCTAAGCGTAAGAACATGTACGCGTGGGTAGAAGAGCGTACGCCAGATCTGTGGGCCATGCAGGAAGTGCGCGCGCCGCAGAGTGAGATAGACCCCATTTTCGGTGAAATTGAATCTCTGTATGGAAAGAACGTAACGAAGCAGAACGAGGTCTGCCGCATTAAGGGTCGCGCCGGCGTGGGCCTGCTCAGCGCACTGCCTGTCACCGAGCAGCGCTACGGGCTGCCGGGTCTGACGGAAGACGTGGATTCTGGCCGCTGGATAGAGTCCGACGTGGTGACGCCGGAGGGATATACCATTACCGTGGTAAGCGTGTACGTCCATGCGGGGAACGTGGAGCACGCCGATAAGATGGAGCAGAAGTTCCGCTTCCTCGACACGATGACCGAGCGTATGCGTGAGCTGCAGGATGCTGCGGCGTCCGGCGGGAATCAGACTGTTCTGTGCGGGGACTTTAACATCGCGCACACGCCGCTGGACATTAAGAACGCGAAGGCGAACGAGAAGTCTGCGGGCTTCCTGCCTGAAGAGCGTGTCTACATCGACAAGTGGCTCGGCGAGCTCGAGTATGTGGATGTGATGCGTGACCTCGCTGGCGAGATTCAGGGGCCGTATACGTGGTGGTCGCAGCGCGGTCGTGCGTTCGAGAATAACACCGGCTGGCGCATCGACTATCAGTTCGCCACGCCTGAGCTGGCGGACGCGGCTCGTGGTTTCGTCATCGACCGCGCGCCGTCCTACGATGCGCGCTGGTCTGACCACGCGGCTATGACCATTACGTACGCGGTTTAAGGCTAATTTTCTCGCTGTGCTTGTTTCGCCACGCATCTCCACTTTTAAGCCCCATAGGGTATTCTTAAATATCAGTAAGCCTGATGAAAGGAAAATTATGGGATTCTTCGGCTTTGGTAAGAAGAAAAAGACTGTAGACGATGACGTCCGCGAGACCACGGATGCCACGGCAGAAGAGAACGACGCTCCATCGAGCGATGCAGGCGAGGCAGGCGAAGCAGGCCAGCAGCCTCTCCTCGGCCCATGGGACATTAACGACGAGAACGCTCCAGACTATGACGAGTACCTGAACATGGGTGCCCTCTACCTGCCGTTCCTCTTCGGCATCGAGCTGCGCCTGAAGGCCACGAACCCTGAAGGGCACATTATCAGCACCACTATTACGTATGAGCATTCATCCCTCGAGATGGAAGTCTTCGCAGCGCCGAAGACCACGGGTATCTGGGATGAGATTCGCTCCGAGTTCGTGGATGGTCGCGTGAAGGCTCAGGAAGTCGATGGCGTCTTCGGTAAAGAGATTATGCTCCCAGTCCAGGTACAGGATAAGGAAGTGATGTCTCGCATCGTGGGCGTGGATGGTCCTCGCTGGATGGTCCGCGCCATCTTCACGGGTCCTGCTGCCACGGATACAGATTCTGAGGAGAAGAAAGCTCTGGATGACTTCTTCTCGAAGGTCGTCGTGGACCGTGGCTCTGAGCCTCTGGCTCCGCGTGACCTCGTCTACCTGAGCCGCCCGCTCACCCCATCTCAGGTGAAGGAGATGGAGGCTGCGAAGGCAGCTGCAGCAGCTGGTGACGACGCACAGAACGCAGATGACCACAGCGAGCTCGAGCTTCCAGACGATCCTAACGGTTATGGGCAGCAGAGCCAGGTGCAGCACACGCTGCGCCGTGGCCCGCTGTTCTCGGAGATGCGCTAAATGGCGAGGCACTCGCAGAGTTCTGAGCAGGGCTCTACTCAGGACGCGACGAACAGCGCGTCGCAGCAGAATGCGTCCGGTCTTCGCGCGCTCGCGGGCGCAGGCGAGGATGGCGAGAAGCTGGACCTCTGGGCGGCTCTTGGCGGCGTGCGCGGTCTCGTAGAGGCTGTGGCGCCGTTCCTCGTGTTCATCGTGGCGTATATGGTCTCGAAGCAGCTTCTGCTCGCCCTGGGACTTGTGGGTGTGCTGCTCGCGGTCATTATCGTGGCGCGGCTTATCCAGCGTCAGACGCTCATGGGCGCGTTTTCCGGCATGCTCGTTACCCTCGTGTCAGTGGCGTTCGCCGCTCTGCAGAACTCCGCGCGAGACTTCTACTCGCCGGGCATCTTCATTAACGCGGGTATGGCGGTGCTTCTGCTCCTGTCTGTTCTGGTGCGAAAGCCGGGGATAGGCTGGATTTTAGACCAATTCTTCCCTGAACCGCTTATGGACCGCTTGCGTAGCGCCTATACGAAGGCTACGTGGGTGTTCATAGGTGGTTTTACTCTCCGGCTCGCCGTGGAGATACCCCTCTATATGACGCATAACGTGGATGCACTGGGCATAGCCCGCATTATCACAGGTGTGCCCCTGTTCGCTGTGCTGCTTGCAGCATCGTGGATGATCATAGCTCCAGCGCGCAAAAAGCTGGCTGAGACCGATAAGGATTAACGAACTAGTATGACTGAACTCGACCAGGCTCCAGACGGGCGCCTCGAAGCGGATGTGACCATCGAGCGTTTCGCTGACCAGGGACGCTGCGTGACTCACATCGACGGGCGCGTGGTCTTCGTGCGCTTCGCCCTTCCAGGGGAGAAAGTGCGCGTGCGCATCGACGAGCCACATAACCGCAAAGACCGTTTCTGGACTGCGGAAGTGACGAAGGTCTATGACGCCAGTGAGTATCGCGTGGATCCGAGCTGGCCGCTGGCTGGGCCTCTGGCCTGGGGAGGTGGAGTCGGTGGAGCTGACCTCACGCACGTGAGCCTCGAGGGGCAGCTCGCCTGGAAGAAGGCGAGCATCGAAGACCAGCTGAAAAGAATCGGGAAAATTGACTCTCCAGATGTACCCGTTCTGCGCGTACCGGAAGACGAGGAAACGGGCGGACTTAACTGGCGTACGCGCGTCGAGTTTATCGCGGACGAGGACGGACGTGTGTCCATGCGCCGGCGCGAGTCGCACGAGCGGGTGCAGGTCACGGATATGCCGCTCGCGTCGAAGCAGGCACTCGCTGTAGCCGAACACGTGCACCTGTTCGAGCGCACATTCGAGCCGAACGCGCACATCCGCATCACTGCGCCGGAACCGCGAGACGGGCAGGCGGACGTGCTGACGTCCGGAAACTGGTCGCTTCTCGTGAATCACGAACTCGTGGACGGGCACGAGTATGTGCGCGAACGCGTAGAGCTGCCGGACGGCAAGGCATGCGAGTACAGTGTGCTCGCCTCCGGATTCTGGCAAATGCACCGCATGGCGCCACAGGTCCTCGCAGCCGACGTCCTCACGCAGCTGAGTGAACGCGCGAACGTGTCGGACAATGGCATCGTGTGGGATCTGTACTCTGGATCGGGCCTCTTTACCATGCCGGTAGCCTCGCGCATCGTGCCGAACGGGCGCGTGCTCGCCATAGAAGGTGCGGAGCCGGCCGTGGAATCCGCCATGCGTAATGCGAAGCGTAATAACGTCCAGAATGTGACCGAAGTAGCAGGTGACGTCCTGCTCACGCTGCGCGGTCTGAAAAAGACAGAAGGACTCGCTGACTTCGCGCGTCCAGATGCTGTCGTCCTCGATCCTCCTCGCGCAGGCGCTGGTCGCAAGGTGGTGGAGCGCATCGCCGCTTCGCGCACGGCAAGTGTGGTATACGTGTCCTGTGACCCTGCGTCGCTGGCGCGTGACATCGCCGTGTTCCGCGAGCTCGGCTATGAGCTGAGCTTCATTCACGCGCATGATATCTATCCGATGACGCATCACGTGGAGACGGTGGCGGTGCTGAGCCGAGTGTAGAGGTTAAGCCGTGCTGACATACGCATGGAAGACGGGTATAGGCCTGCAGGACGTCGATGGCCTGCAGGTCTCCGTGTATCTGCGCGAGCTTGCGGAGAAGCAGAGCTCGGGGGAGCTGAGCTTTGGGGATGTCCGTATACGTCTCGACGAGTACTCTCACACGAGTGGAGATAATACGTATGAGGCAGACTGGGTGGCTCTGCATATCGCTGAGCGTCTTTCGGACGATGACTTCAGCCTTTCTACTGAGATGTTTCTGAATATCCATCGTGAGCTTTTTACTGGAGTCCGCGTGGATGCTGGTGCGCTGAGAGAGTATAACATCTCGAAAAAAGAATGGGTGCTTGGAGGCCAGTCTGTACGTTATGCTGCCGCTACTGAGCTGGCTGACATACTCGAATATGACATGCGCGAAGAGAAGTCGTTTTCCTATGCCGGTCTTACGCCGGAAAAGGTCGTGTCTCATCTGGCGCGTTTTACTGCGAACATCTGGCAGATACATCCGTTCGCGGAGGGGAATACGCGTACGACCGCGGTTTTCCTTATCCTCTATGCGCGCTCGCTCGGTTTTCGCGCGACGAATGATGCGTTTGCTCAGCATGCATGGTACTTTCGAAACGCTTTAGTTCGTGCCAATTTTTCTGATGTCTTCGCGGATGTGACCGAGACGAGAGAGTACCTCGAAAGTTTTTTGCAGGTCGCGCTACTCGGCGAGGAGAGGGAACTGACGCCACTTCTGGCACGAATGGATAGCGTGTCGGCATGAATTGATCACGTCATGGTCTGTAGTCTGAAGGCATACTCAGAAAGGAACAGACCATGGCTCAGACAGCTCTTCTTACAGGATCGTACGGCGGACTCGGCACGGTGCTCGCGCGCATTCACGCATCGCGCGGCGGAAACCTCATCCTCGTGGGCCGCAGCCAGGAGAAGCTCGACGCACAGGCAGCAGAACTCAGGCAGCAGTGCGGCGTCACCGTTCACACCATCGCCGCGGACCTCTCGCGTGCCGACGAGGTGGAGAAAGTCTATACGACCGTGAAGGCGAACGGGTGGAGCGTGGACTATCTCATGAATAACGCGGGCTTCGGCGGCCAGGGTGACTTTGCGTGCGAACGCAGCATGGAGCAGGACATGAGCATGATAGCCGTGAACATCGAAGCGCCGACTCGTCTAGCTAAGCTCTTCCTGCCGGACTTCATCGAGCGAGGACGTGGGAAAGTGCTGAATGTCTCGTCCACGGCAGCTACGATGCCAGGGCCGCTGCAGGCCGTGTACTATGCCACGAAGGCGTATCTGACCAGCTGGTCGAATGCGCTGTGGCGAGAACTGCAGGACACGGGCGTCACCGTGACAGCACTTATGCCGGGAGCTATGCAGACGGGCTTCGTGAATGCGGGAGGTCTCGCAGATACAGCGCTTTTTGCCCATGCGGTAAGCCCCGATGAAGTGGCGCTGGCAGGATATGAAGCGATGCTGCGTGGGGATCTGAATGTGACGGCAGGGCTTCCTGGATGGCAGAGGCCTATGATGGCACTCGCGTCTCTCTTCCCGAAGAAAGCCATGCTGGATTTCGTCTATAATCAGCAGGTAAGTGGGAGTGCGCACTAAGAAGTATGCTCTAGGAGGGAAGCCATGGATAGCTTTCGCATCGATGGACAGTACACGCAGGTTCTGAAAAAGCATGGAGTGAATGTGCGAGAGGCCTTGCGCCGCGTAGGGCTGCCGAAAGATACATTCGCGAAAAAGGATGTCTTCTTCTTTAGCACGGCGTATATGGAGTTCATGAACGAAGTGGGGCGGCAGGTCGGCTCTGTCCAAGGAGCTATCGATATGGCCACGTCCGAGGGGATAGAAGCCTTCTCTGCACCACTGTTCGCCGCATACTGCAGTGCGAATGGGCTTGAATGTCTCGACCGTCTCGCCCTGTATAAGCCTCTTCTCGGCCCCCTCGAAATGATGGTGGGCAGTGGGGATCTGCATGAGCCGAGCCAGACTGTGCGTGTGGATTACTGGATGGCGCATGGGGAAGCGCAGAGTGCATTTTTCACCATCTGTGAGTATGCCTTTCTCGTGGGGCTTCTGCGTAAAGCTACGGGAGAGCACATCTGTCCGGTGGAGCTCGTTCTTCAGGGTGATTTCGATGCAGCAGACTTCGAGGTAGTGGAGCGCTATTTCGGTGTGACGCCTACGGTCAGTGAGTGGGAGCTCCCGTCTATCACCTTCCGAGCGGACGACCTCGCCCTTCCTTTCCAGAGTGTGAATGACAGTATGTGGCAGTACTTCGAGCCAGAGCTCGCACGCCGCCTCGAGGAGATGACAGTGGATGATTCGGCGAGCGCTCGCGTGCGTGCGGCGCTCACTGAACTCCTGCCGGGGCACGCGGCCACGATAGACGATGTGGCGAGCGCTCTCGGACTGACGAAGAGAACTCTGCAGAGGCAGCTTTCTGACGAGGGGACGACTTTCCAGAAGCAGCTGAACAGCACGCGAGAAATGCTGGCTGTGCACTACATGGCGAATACGGATATGCCCGTGCGGGATGTGGCCTATCTGCTGGGATACCGCGAGCTGAACTCGTTCCGCCGCTCCTTCGCTCTGTGGACTGGCGTGAGCCCGTCCGAGTACAGGAGTGAGAAGCGCTCGTAGTGCGGTATGGTCGACCCCTCGTCGAGTCTCCACGAGACTACGAAAGTTTTTTGCAGGTCGTGCCGTAGGTAAGAAGGACATCTCGCGCATCTTTAACGCAGAAGCAGGACTCCTCGGGATCGCCTCTGGTCTGCTCGGTGTGGGCATCGGCCAGCTCGTCGCCACGAATCTGAATCTGAGCGGTTTTAGTGCGATCTTGAATGCGGTGGAGGCACTGCGCTCTATTCAGGAGAGGATTTAGTTCTCCGGTACCTCGAAGTACTTCATCAGTGCACGCACAGTATCCTGCCCGTCCGCACAGGTTTCACGCAGAAAACCTGGCTGGGTGGGATACTCGTGCAGGCCACGATAGTAGAAATGCTTTTTTGTATCGGCGATGAAAAAGGGAACGATGCCAGCGCGAAGGCATTCTTTAAAAGCGATGAGTCGGCCCACGCGGCCATTGCCATCCTGGAAAGGGTGGATACTTTCGAAGCGGTAGTGGAAGTCCACGATATCTTCGAAAGTAGGGGAGCTTAGGGCGGTATACTCAGTGAGAAGCGTGTGCATATGTGCAGGCACGTCCTTCGGGTCGCTCGTCATAGTCATGCCGATGACGTTTCGGCGGGTTTTGTAGACACCAGAATCCTCCTGTCCCATTTTGAGCAGGGAATGGAGGTGGAGGATGTATTCGTCAGTGAGGGACTCCTCGGCGGTATCGATGCAGTACGTCACAGCTCGAGCGTGACCACAGGTCTCGAGCACATCACTCACGCGGACAGGTTCTGATGCCTGGACGACACCTCGAGTGAGGATGCCTCGTACGGTATCTGCATCGAGCAGGCTTCCTTCTATTCTGTTCGAATGATAGGTCATCTGATAGAGCAGGGATTCATAGAGCCCACCGGAGGTGTGCTCACGCTTTTGAGAGCGAAGTGTGTGAAGAAGAGGATGAATTGACATCAGGAAGCATCCTCTTTCGGAACGTTTATATGCTGTAGCGCCATCTGCGCGCTCTGCGTAGCCGGCGCGGACACGTCATTCGACTCGTCATCGTCGGACTCGTTCAGAATAATCATGAGGTCGGCCGTGAGAATCGAGGACGGAAGCGCGATGACCGCGATGCCGAGGATGGACGACAGCATGGTAAAGAGGCGCCCCACGACCGTCACCGGGTAGATGTCCCCGTAGCCCACGGTAGTCAGCGATACCGTGGCCCAGTACAGCGCGTCGAAGAACGATTTAAACGTCTGCGGCTCGACGTTAAAGACGACGAGCGCGGAGACGAAAATGTATCCCACGGCGATGCAGAAAATGATGGCAAACGGCTCGCGCTGCTTTTTCAGCGCCGTGACGATAAGATCGACCGAACGACGGCGGCGGATATTACGAAAAATCATGAGCCCGCGCACGATGCGTAGCAGACGAACGAGGCGGAAAATGCGCAAACCGTGGTTCAGTGGGAAGAATCCAGGCAGAATGGACAGCAGGTCGATGATGGCGATGGGCCGTAGCGGGTAGAGTAGGAAACAGAGGAAGCGGTTTCTATGCGAGCACTCGGCATGCGAAAAGTCCGCGCACAGCCAGTGCAGCACGTAATCCACGACGAAGATAAATGTGGCCAGTCCATCCAGCCAGTGCATCCAGTCCGGCGCCTCGCCCGACAGCATCAGCGGAATGAGGCTCGCGGCGATGACCACGAGCATGACCTTATCATACGAGGAGACGTCCTGGTCTGCGTCCGGTTCTATGAAGAACCACAGCTCTTTTCGATTCATAGAGATATTCTACCGCGGAATGCGGGCGGGTGATGACACGTGCGGGTGCTGACGTGGGGCGGGCGATGTGTGCGCGCGATGCGAGGCGGCTATGCGGGATGTGCGCTAGACTGGGCGTATGCGAGTATTACTTCAGAAGGTGTCGTCCGCGTCTGTGCGCGTGGAGGCGGAGGGCGCGCTGCCGGAGAGCGTGGGGTTTAACGCGCGACCGGAGACTGAGCGGTCGATAGGCGCGGGGCTCGTGCTGTTCGTGGGCGTGCAGGACGCGGATGACGAGGCGGACGTGCGCTGGATGGCGAAGAAGGTCGCGCAGATGCGTATTTTCGCGGATTCTGGGGACACGGATGGCGCTGGTAAGGCGGGGCGGATGAACCGGAGCGTTCTGGATGTGGGCGGGAGCGTTCTGTCTGTATCTCAATTCACCCTCTATGCGAATATCCGCCGCGGAAACCGACCGAGTTTTGTGGAGGCGGGGGAGCCGGGACATGCTCGAGAGGTATGGGAAATGTTCGGGCGAGTGCTTCGAGACGAGTATGGGCTGCGGGTAGTCTCCGGCGTCTTCGGAGCGCATATGGATGTGGCTCTGGTGAACGACGGGCCGGTGACTATCTGGCTGGATAGCGCGGCGAGGTAGGGGGTGTGTCGTATGGGACGCGCCTAGTTTGCGTATCTTCCAGTATATTATTTATAATAATTGTGTAATAAACTCTCGAAAGTAGACCTCTCACCATAAGAGAAGTGCCGGAATCGGGAGTTTTGCGTATCTAACAAAGGTGTGGATGTTATGAGTATGGCTATTCTCGTAGATGGCGGCTACTACAGAAAAAGGGTAGCAAGCGTCTATGGTGTAGAAACTCCTCGAGAGACAGCAGATAGGCTGTATAATTACTGTTTTCGGCATCTTAAAGAAAAGATAGATGGAAAGGATGTACGAAATGATTTGTATAGAATATTTTATTATGATTGCCCGCCTATCGATAAGATAGTCTATCATCCGGGGACGCACAAGCAAGTAGATTTTAGTCGTACAGACACAAAGCAGTGGGCGGAAGAATTCTATGATGTGCTTGCGCATAAGCGTAAGGTGGCATTACGTTTTGGAGAAATTAATGAAAGTTCCATACACTTTCAGCTCAAGGATAGATCACTGAGGAAAGTGCTTGATGGGAAGCTTGCTGTTTCTGATGTACAAGAAACGGACTTTACTCTGTCGATGCAGCAAAAAGGAGTGGACATGCGTATCGGCTTAGATATAGCTTCCCTTTCCTTTAAAAAGCAGGTGAACAGTATAGTTCTTATAGCGGGGGATAGTGATTTTGTTCCTGCTGCGAAGCTAGCGCGGCGTGAGGGGATAGACTTCGTTTTGGATTCTTTGGGTAGACCTATTAAAGAAAATCTATCTCTCCATATAGATGGGTTGAGGACATGTGATTCTCAGTTCTCGTCGCGTCCAGATAAAAAAGTGAAGTAAAGCAAAGTTACGGGTAAGAGCCGCGGAACTTACCCGAACTGGTATGAACGGCGGCTCATATATAAGTATACCACGAGGATGGAAGCAACGTGGTAGTGATGCGTTTTTTAATGAAGCAGCTGGAAAATACCATTTAAGCGTGATAGCGGTACTTTCCCTTTCAGAGAATTTTAGGATAGACACGGCACGCCCGGATTTTTCGTGTATACTAGACAGAGCATACTCGGATGACGATGTATGTGAGCGTTTTATAAATGCATAAGGGGTCGATCGGTTTCGACGGTGATTTGTTCGCTGTAGAGAAGCGTGCCGAGAACGCGGGGGTCCACTCGTAAACGTGCCACCCGTAAAAAATAAGTGCTAAATCTAATCGCACTGAGTTTGCACTCGCTGCCTAAGCTTCGCGCTAGGATAAACCAGCAGAGTTTCGCACTCCGTTCACTCTCTCATGTCTTTGGGGAGATGCTGAGCGTCGTTTAAAAGACTTGCCTTAGGCTTTGAGTTTCAGGGAGCTTGAGGGACTTTTACTGCGACTATTCCTGCAAACCGTGGTTTGCGACGATGTTTGAGGAAGAAAAACTGCCATCCGGCCAGCAAACTACGCACGTAGAAGGCTAGAGGTACGGTCATCGGACCCGGGTTCAATTCCCGGCGGCTCCACTTACAAGGCTTTCAGGCTACGGCTTGAAAGCCTTTTTTCATGCCGAAAACGTTGAAAACACTAGGGTTTCAGGCAGTACTCGACGGAGAGTGCTCAACGCGAAATAATACGGTATAATGGGGCCAACGGCGTTATGAACGGCGTTATGGACGGCGTTGGTCACGCGTAACGTCGTTAACCAACGCCGTTGCGACGCCGTTCATGCCGCGACGAAAGGAATAGCAATGGTTGTACGACGAAATTTCGGGCAAATAAAGCCAGTAAAACGATCCTATGGAGCCGCTCTCGAAGCACGCTATCAGACGCCTATAGAAGCACTGCGCGAAAATCCTAGCCTGCCACGTCAATTCACCAAGACGCTGCCTGCTGAATATCGAGAAGAACTCGAGGTATGGCTCGCCCAAGCCAAGAAGGAAATAGAACTCGGCGTATGGCAGCCGCCAACGAAAATAGGGCGCGACACCATTGACGCAGGCGCTCTCACCTTTACTGAGCTTGCAGCAGACTACATGGAGAACGCGCGCAAACCAAACGGCGAAAAATTGGAAGAAACAACGCAGTCTCACAAAGAAGGACGCCTCCGCAACTACCTCATACCAACCTTCGGCTCACGCAGCGTACGATCCATCACCACCGCAGACGTGCAACGCTGGTACGAGAACTTCGACTGCGACGAACAAACCGGACGAAACACCGTCGCGCGCTCGCACGCATACAAGCTCCTGCACGCTATCTTCAATTACGCGATGCACAAGGAACTGAACGAAGCAGGAGCGACGCTTATTACGCGTAACCCGTGTACGCTGAAAATCTCGAAGCCGCGCACGAGACATGAAGCACTCGCCATCTCCGTCCCGCAGATTAAAGACATCTATAGTCTCATGGCGCCACACTTGCGCATAGGAGCTATACTGGCCGGCGCGTGTGGACTGAGAGAAGGCGAAATCTGTGCTCTGACGCGTGCAGACGTAGACCTCGAGCGTATGCGCGTGAACGTGGATAAAAGCCTCAAAAGCATTAACCGAAAAGGGGAGAAGCGCAAGCTCGAAGTCGGTAAGACGAAAACAAGCTCCTCTATACGTAAAGTACCTATCCCAGAGTGGACGCGCGACTACTTCGAAGAGCATATGCGTACACAAATGAAGTCTGGGAAAGCGGATGAGCTGATACTGCATGGAGCTACACCGCGGCACTTCATCGCACCGCAGCAGCTGCGCCGAAGCTTCGAATCAGCCACAGCCCACTTCCCTGAGCTCAAAGACATGCACTTTCATGATTTGCGCCATACTGCCCTCACGCATTACGGTGAGGCTGGAGCGAGCATAGCGGAACTCATGGAGGTGGCGGGGCATTCGGATGTGAAGACGGTGGCGGTTTATCAGAATGTGAGTACGCAGCAGCGAGCGCGGACGGCTCGGGCTTTGAATGAGCGTGCGACGGGTGGTGTGAGTGTGGCGGCTGCTGTGGCGCCGGCGTCTGGTGGAGTGGATTCCGGTGAGCGTGACCCTCTGGTGGATGTGTTGGCGTCGTTGCCGGTGGAGTCTCAGGCTCAGGTGTTAAGGGCTGTGGATAAGGGGCGTCAGGCTCGGGTGATTAGTCAGTTACGGCCGGCTGAGCAGGTGGCGCTTTTGCCTTTGCTGCTGTAGGGTATCGGCGTGGCCACAGTAGCCTTCATCCTCCTCGGACAAAGGAGCAAGAAGTGAGTACCATACACTACATGAGTCTGGCTGACATAGCGCGTCAGTTCGGCATCACACAGGGAGCATTAAGCACGCTCAACCTGCCCTAGCCTGACGCCATCGTCGGCCGGTCACGCGGCTGGCTTCCTGAAACGATAGACGCGTGGCAGGCCTCGCGGCCAGGTCACGGCGGACGACCGAGGAAAAGCGGCGATAAGTAAACGATGCAGCGCACGCGATTAAATAAACTACGCGTGCTCTTATCGTTGAAAACATTAGCGTGAGAGCATGTTCAGAGCCTTCTTAACATGCGAATCGTGCTACGGGATTAAATAAAAAAGTGCGGGCAGTTATTAGACAAAAACTAATAACTGCCCGCTATTTACATCCGCTTACTTGTTCGAGAGGCGGACTGGGTTATACGCTACGCCGAAGCCTGCAGTCAGCATGCCCGCAGCCGTCGAGATAAAACCGCCCACGTCCGGAGCGCCAAACGTCAGGCAGCCAAGGCCGACGACGGAGGCTACGAGGCCGAGCACGTAGATGACCGTGCGGATCTGCTCATTGAAAACCGGAGTGTAGTCTGTGGTTTCATTTTTAGCATGTTCTGCCATTTTCTTCTCCTTACTTGATGGTTATACGCTGGCCAGCGTAGATGAGATTTGGATTATTCAGACCGTTAATCTGCGCGAGATGCTGCCAGTTCGTGCCGTATTTCGCGGCGATGCTGCTGAGCGTTTCGCCGCGAGAGACGGTATGTATAGTGTGCTGTGCAGCGCCGTTGATAGCGTTACGTACTTCTTCTGCACGCTCGCCCAGAACGTTCGTTCGACGGTCGCCATTACCATACTTGCCAGCCCACGTCTCAGCCACAAGCTCGTCTACGCTCGCGGTAGCGATGTGATTAATAAGACCCTGCACTTCCTCCGCTCGTGCTCCGAGCTTCTGAGCGCGCTCCGGATTATTCCCGTACTCGCCACGACGCACGGCGATGACCAAATCTACCACATCACCCTCAAGCACAGGAGCCACAGGAGCAGGCACTGGCGCTGGCTGCGTATTCTGCGGATTCGCTATCTTCTGCCACGCGTCCACGCCACCGTAGAACTTATTCAGGTCGAGGTTACCACCATAGCCCGGCAGCCGCCCCGTTGACGCGTACTGGCGCTTCGCACACGCGTAAGCCCCCTCGTTCCACGGAGTATCCTGATAGCCGGTCGTGTGTTTCGTGTCTGCGTACTGAGCAACCCACGTCGCGCAATTATACTCGCGCGCCACATCCCACGGGAAGCCAGACGCCCCCGCATACAGAAGCGGAGGAATGCCCGTGCGTTTGATGACCTGTGCGATGACGCGACGCAGGTAATCAGTATTACCCCACGCATCATTATCGCCTCGTTCCCAGTCCACAGCGAGCACGCCATGACCAATCCAATTCTGGATGTTGTCAATGAAGAAGTCTGCCTCGCGTTCCGCATTACCCCCGCCCACATACATGTAGACGCCGAATGGGCGGCCGAGTGAGCGCGCCTGCTCCACCTGACGCGCAGCATCAGGAGAAATATACGACGCCCCCTGCGTGACCTTGACCATGACGAAATCGGCGGGCACGACCGCGAGGTTAATACCATTCTGCCAATTACTGATATCTATACCTTGAAGAGCCATCTATGCTCCTTTCTATTAAAAAGCCCCGCCGGCGGCGAGGTAAAAAACAATAAGCGCAGCAAGAGCCACATATTTTATAAAGAGCAACACTGCCAGTAATAGCAGCGCGGATACGAGTCCCGCACCAGCAATCACAGTAAGCGCGCCAAAAACGTGCTTAATTTTCATCCTTCTCCTCTTTATCGTCGAGCGGACGCGTGTAATCCCAATTATTCTTCGTCAGGCGCAACTTATAACGCTCTTCGAGCCACTCGGCACGCACGTGACCGAGACCATTCCCGCCGAGCTCGATATACTTCTGGGCGACCTCGAGAAGCTCCTCATGCTCAACACGACTACGAGGATGAGCAAAGAGACGAGCACGAAGCTGACTCAGATACATGTCATCGACCGTCTCCTGCAGCGTATCTATCCGCTCCGCATGCTCAGATATCGCATGATAGTCTCTGTCGAGCTTCGCCTTCACCTCACTCATCGTCGGCGTATTCTCGAGCACATGGTCAAGTGCCTCACGGTTCGTCAGGTCTATCTTCTCCGTCCGCTCCTCACTGCGTCGGTCAGCACGCTCCAGCCAGAGCTTAATCACCGCCGACCCGGCGATGATGAGGCTAATTACTATAAACGTGAGAGCAATAACCATGGGGTCAGTACCCTCTGGGAATTCAATCTGTGGATACAAAATAAGCGCGCCTCCTCCCTCGCGCAAAAATACATAATCTTAATTCTCGGCTCTCTACGTGGAAGTCCGTCTCGTGGAGGCCTCCGTACGCGAGTGGCAGCATCCAGCTTTCTCGCGTCGGTAGTATGGTCTTTGCGAATGGTAACGTCAAGTTCACAGGCTCAGGCATGCAGAACTATAGTCGAGCAAGCGAGACCATACCCGCCGGCTATCGGCCGATTAGCGGTAATACGCCTATTCACTTCCTGAATGTTGGCTTCGCATGCCTGCTCGGCACGGCGGGCGATATTACAATGCTGGGCGACCCGAAAAGTGGGTATTCGAGTGCGCAGGGCGCATGGGTCACGAACGACGCGATGCCAGCTTAAGCGGTAATCCACGAGCCGAAGACCTGCAGGTAGCGCGACCCGTTGATAGTGCCGTTTACTTCTATCTGCCCCAGCGAGTTGACCATCATGCTCGCTGAAACGCCCGTGTTATCACTCATGAGGAGCACTCCCTGCGAGGCCGGACGATACCCGTCAGGCACGCGTTCCGAGCTAGCAGTAAAGTGCGCGTTCGAGCCCGTCGAGGTAGTCAGTACCTGCTGTGAGACGGTTACTATCTTGCCGATTTTGTAAAAGGTTACGTTACGATCCATATACGGTAGTCGAGTGCTCGTGGTTTGTGCTGCAGCATCGAGCCGAGAATTAAGATTACGTAAACTAGGCAGCACTTCCGCCGTGCTCTTCACGCTCGGCGTGAGTCCACTCCAGTGAATCACAGCGAACACCATGTATGATTCCGTCGGAGAATTCAGCAGCGACGTTGTGATAGGTGGTACGCCTACGCCACGGTTAATCTGCCCTCGGATGATGACGATGTTCGCGTTCTCGACTCCGGTTCGCGTATCTCGCGCATAGTGGAAGCAGATGAGGTCGTCGCGCGTGGAGCCAGACTGGACACCGTTTCCTATGCTCATCTGTTCCTGCGCGGTGATACGCATATAGTGTCCGTTCCACATCCAGTCTCCCACAGGTAGACTGACCGTGCTCGCTGAGAGGAGAGATGGCGTCCAGTTTTCTGTGAGTAGATACTGGCCGTCTCCCATGATCTGCGCGTTCAAGTGTGCTTCGTCGTCGCTGGTGACGTGGGCGACGTTCTGGCGTGCGGTAACGAGGTGTGTACTCATCTAGTTATTCCTCCGTTTCTGGAATATGTGTAGGGCGTATATCTTCCGCGTGTTTGCCTGCTTCGATGCGTATGTTTCCCATGAACGTATCGAAGATAGTGTCAGCGGCTGCGAGTGTCTGCACGTACTTGTCTGCGCAGTCAGGGCAGAGTAGTACGTCGCTCGTGGTTTGGTTAGCGCGCGTAAAACTATATGTACGCCACCGTCCTGCCTGCGAGGATGTCTCGTCGAGCACTTCTGTTTTTCCATCCCTGTCGCATTTATACATGCACAGGTTGCGTGTGATTGGCATGTTATTTCACTTCCACTTCTAGCGTTTTAACGCCTTTGCTGATCTTGATAATAAGTTTGCTGATGCGCGCACTGACGGTCATTCCCGTGGGCAGATCTGTCAGCGTGAATGTGCAGTCGAGCGGATAGTCACCGTCGGGCTGTTTAATCTCGATGGATTGCAGTTCGCTGATGATTTTTTGGAGTTGTTCCACGGCGGTGTCTGTGATTTTGTCTGCGCCGATGGTGTTCATCTCGTAGGTTTGCGTATAGCCTTCCTGCCATCCGCTCGGCTTGCTTGTGACGATCTGTGTACCCGTCCAGTAAGCATGCCCGACGGCTCGTGCGGTAAGCTCTCCCTCTCCGAGTGCGATGATGTGTGTGGTGAACCTCGTGGTTTTCTTCGCCTCGTAGTGGATGTTTTCGCTGCTGATTGTTGTGGTTTACAGTGGTGTGAAGCTCAGTTCGATGTGGTTGTCGTCAGCGAGGTCGAGTTGGACGCGCATGGTGAGGCTTTTGGCGAGTTTGCGTAGTCCGTTCCAGACGCTCGTGTATCGGTCGAATTGGAAGCTGATGGAGCGTGCTGGAACGTTTTTTATGCGTACGAGACTGCTGAGCTGGGTTCGTGAGAGGAGCGTGTTTAGCCCGCTGGTGAGGTTTCCGTTTATCGTGTAGTATGCTTGCCCTGCTGGTGGTTCGATAATGCGTTTATCGAGTACGCCTTGAATGCTTGTGCCTGCGAGAACGATAGTATAGTTTCCGTCTTTATACGTGGAGTCTATAGTATCGACGAAGCCGGCGACGTCCGATGCATCGTTCAATTTAAACGCTGTCACGCGAGTCGGCTCCACGCTCGAACTCGTGAAGGAGAGTTCGAAGTCATTCTCCTCATCCCCGTACGCGTAGTCGAGTGTGAAGCTGTCTGTCTGTGCGAAGGCTTCGCGGTTCGACCCCTGGTAGAGGGTTATGACTGGTACGCCCATAATGGTCCTCCGCTTGTCTCGTGTACGGTGATGTCGAAGTTAAATCCGCGATTCCATGCGACGGTAGAGACTCCTGAGCCTAACCGGTGGAAGATGTTGCTACCTGTTTCGCGTTTGGCTTTTGCGAACACGTTTGTGGCCATGCCGTCCGCATCATAGAGTGTGACCGTGTGCGTCAACCCGTCCACTTTGAGGACGCCATTTGAGGGGACAGTGACGTTCACCGCGTACACGTTATCGCCGATAGTAATACTCGGGTTGACTGTCTGACCGTAAATAGTTAGGCTAATGTCTGCTCCTGAGAGCGTGTCCACGGTGATGTCTGTCGCATAATCGAAAGTCTTAGCGTAGTCGTGGGAGAAGTTATACGGGTAGTCGAGATCTCCTCGCGTATCGACGGGTATATAGCTTGTCGTGAAGTTCACAGCCGTATCGCGATGCCAAACGCCAGCGAGGAGGACAGCTTTCAGCTTCACGCTCACGAGTGTAGGCGTAATCTTATCCGCCTCACTGTCCACGATATACGCGGACTGATACCAGTCATCAATGCGGAGGCGACCCGGCGTGCCTGCTTCCACATCACGAGCGAACACGCTAAGCACATCATCAAGATACGCAAAATCCGTCGTTGTCAGTGAGAATGATGCCTCATAGGCGATGCGGCTCACTCCTGTAATATCACGCGTGCCAAGCGTATACGCGAATTGGCTACCGCGCAGACTCGAGGCAGTACCCGCCGAAGCGAGCACGCCATCGAGATTATATTCTCGCTGCGTGCTCGCAGAAAAGTACGCTAGCCTATTAAGCATAAGCTAAATTCCTTTCTATAGTGTGGTGGCTAAGCGCTTGAAATCGCGCTTTGACATATTCGTCTCCTGGCCATCCTCAATCTTCGGCAGATGCTCCTCCAGCAGTCCGATAAGACGCGCCAGCTGAGCCTGTTGAGACAGGCGACTATCCGTCATACTCACGTCATAACGGCCACTGAGAGCGCCGATAGGGTTGAGGTTATCCGTATAGTCGAAGCTCGTCTGGAACTTCGCGCCACTGACACGATCTGTCAGAGCACTCATGGCGTCATCGACGAGAGGAGCGGCGTTTTTGATGCCCTGCGCGAGGCCTGCAGGAATCCAGCGGCCTATCTCATCGCGCATAACGCGAGACGGCGAGTGAATACCCAGGAGCCCCTTAATTGTGTCTGGTATCCAGCTGGCCAGTGTATTAATCACATTCTTCACGCCGTTAAACGCGTTTTTGATGCCGTTGGTCAGGCCATCGATAATGTTCTTACCGATACTCACGAGCCAGTTTCCAGCGCCAGAGAAGACACTCATGATAATGTTTTTCACGTTACCGAGGACGTTACCGATGCCATTGACGCTATTGCGCAGGATACTCGTGAGTCCGTTCCACATGGTCGTGAACACTTGCGTGAGTGCTTGCCACGCCTGCTGCCATTTACCGCGGAATACATTCGCAAAGAACGTGAACACACTCGTCAACGCATCCAGTACCGTATGGAACACTATCTGAATGTTCTGCCACATGGTCGTAAAGACCGTCACGAGAATATTCCACAATCCCGTAAACACAGCCGTGAACACGGCGCCCACAGCCTGGAATGTAGCCACGAGAACATTCCATATCGTCGTAAAAACGATAACGATGTTATTCCATGCGGTCGTGAAAATCGTCGTCAGCACGTTCCACAATGCCGTAGCCCAGCCCACGACAAACGCTGCTATCACTCCCAGCACCCCCATAACAAAGTTCGTCACAGGAGAAAAGAACGACTGAATAGCCGAAATGATACTGAGAAGGAAGTTTGCGATACCAGACATCATGCCCGTTATAAGCGATACGAAAGCACTCACCATATCAGCAAACGCACTCACTACTGGTGTAAAAGTCGCTATAATCGCGTTCACGATAGAAGCGATAAACGCTCCCACCTGAGCAAAAACGCTCATAACGACATTCCATCCAGCAGAAGCAGCCTGAATGAACGCATTAAACCCGTTCTGGATAGCCGTCCACGTGTCCGACAAGAAGTTCATAAAGTTCTGCCAGATAGTGCGGCCCAGCTCCGTCTGCGTGAAGAACCACGTCAGGCCGGCTACGAGGGCAATAATGGCTACGATAATCGCCGTGACGGGATTTATCGCCATGATAGCGTTAAACGCTGCCTGAGCGACGCTCGCTAAACGCACGGCCACTTCATACGCTGTCAGTGCTATTTTTACGGCGATGAAGCCTGCTGCCATGGACTGGACTATAGGCCCTATGGTCTGCCCGTTGTCCATGATCCATTGGAGAGCTTCGGCGACTTTTTTAATCGCGTTTGCTGCGGTTTCTGGAGGTATGAGTTTAGCCCAGTCGATGACCTGCTGCGCAGCTTTGGCGAGTGCCGCAACGACCTGGTCCCATGCTTGCGTGAACGTGGTCAGTGACCCGTTTTTATCGAGTTCAGTCCACAGGCCGATGAGATACTCTTTGACTTTCTGGACTGCTCCGGCTACAGCATCGCCCCATCCGCCGAACTGGGCAGAGAAGCTGTTAATAGCAACGGAGATGTTCTCTACGCCGATGGCTTCGATGACTTTCTGGACGGCTTTCGCTACGCGGTTTTGCACGTTTTCCATGGCCGTGCCGATACCCTGTGTAGCGCTCCGTGCCTGAGTTTCGAAGTTTGCGAAGCCGTCGATTCCTTCAGCGTTGAGCTTGACGAGGGTATTATTAAAGTCTTCGAAGGAGACTTTTCCCTTCTTCATGGCCTGATACAGGTCGTTACTGTTCTTTCCTGCGCCGAGTAAGGCTACGGCCATCTGGTTGAGCTGCATCGGCATAGCAGACTGGACGCTTCGCCATGCCTGCATATCGACTTTACCGACAGCCAGCATCTGCGTGTACTGCATGAGCGCGTTCGACTGTTCGACGGTGGATTTACCGCCAGCAAGCAGAGCGTTATTCAGTGCGAGGCTAATGTTTGTAGCTTCGTCCAGATTCGAGGTTAATGGCGCTAACTGCTGAACCATGCCCGCTATCGCACTCGACGAGGTAGGCAAGCCGTCCAGGCTGCTACTGATTTTCTTAATCGCAGCGGCTGCCTGTTCAGACGAGTAGCCCATGTTCGCCATAATTTTCGGGAAGTTGTTCATCATGTCAGCGCGTGAGATAGCGCTGCCGATACTTCCCGAGATGACGCTCATAGCGCGCTGCGTGACAGCGGCTGCAGCGCCGATGATAGCACCCGATGCACGAAGACCCCCAGCGAAGTGTGCGCCTGCCTGTCCGCCTGCTTCTTTTGCTGGCGCGGTAGATTTACCAGCGAAAGCTTTACGGATAGCCGCGCCAACGCCACTCATGGTAGGAACTATCTGCAGGTAGGCTGTAGCGATTCTCGTTCCCTTTTTAGCCATCGGTATCCTCCTGTCCAGTCAAATACGTGTGAGCAGTCGTGAAGTCTTCCACGCTCATAGTTAATACTGTGCGCCCTTCACTCGTTACTGCCTGTCGAGCCTCGCTTCGAGGAGAGGTGCCAGGGCGGGGGAGTGGTTCCGGTCTGCTTCCGCGCGACTTCGGGTCACTGAGCCCGTACATGAGAGCGTTCATCTGGTCGATAAGTGTAGCCATCATGTACGTTTCTACTGTCCATGCGGCAGGCGTATCCATTTCCATCCAGAGAATAGATCCTGCAGGGAGCCCCGCAGCAAGGTCAGCGAGAATCCGTATCCCATAGTCGCGTATCGTGTCCTCGTCTAACCGCACGCCGTAGGCGCGCATGAAATCCACTATCAGTGCGCGCCTATGCGTGTGCCACGCGTAGCAGAACGCTAGAAATTTGGGCTCATCTGCTCCATAGCCGACGCGAGAAAATCACTCATCTTACGAATAGACACGCGCCCGTCAACCTGCGCGAGCTTCTTGACTTTCTCATACTCGGTATCGTCATTAAAAATGAGCTTGACGATACGAATAGTCGCGGCAGGGTTCTGCGCTTCGAGCTGCTCATAACTTTCCAGCAGTTCATAATCGTCGAGCGCATCCTCATTCACATAAATAGGGTGGCCGTCGAGAATGACCGTGCCACGCGCTGGCTTATAATCCTGAGGAACACCAGTATGACGTTTGCGGCGTCGATAATTACGAGACATAATTCTCCTTTCAGATACAAGGAGAGGGGCGCGACACTTCCGCCAGCCACACCCCTCTCACGCATACAAGTCAAACAGACCTAGGCTGCTTCACCCGACTTCTTACCGATATACTCCACGCTCGTCGCATTATTAATCGCAGTAGACGGGCTAAACTCGAACGTCACCTCGTGGCCGAGTTCTTCGCTCGAAGCGCGCTTAATATCACCCACCTCCGTCATCAAAGCCGACGGAGCTACGATACGGTCGAGAGACCCATCCGAGAGAATAGTATCGATAACAAGCACCAGTGGCGTCGATGTAGGCATCGCATGATAAATCGTCGTCCCCGCACCACTCGTCGATACATTCGCCGCACCATAACGCAGCTCATTTGCCTCGCTACGCAGATACTCCATCAGAGTAAACGTGCAGCCTTCCGAATACGACGTCAGCTCCGTCTTAATCGTGCGACCACCCATCTCCTGCATAGACGAAGACTCCGTCTTCACCTTCCACGAGATACCATCCTTACCTATGAACCCCGCATTCTTAAAAACAGAACCCAGAGCCTCACTCGCCGACTTCGGCAGAGGAGTACCAGCAGGCGCAAAGAAAACCGTCCCCGTCACCTGCGTCTTTGAATATGACGCGTTCTTCGCATCATTAGAAGTAAGAGCCATCATAAGCCCCTTTCATTGTTAATAGTTAAATGATTCCACACTCACAGTGACCGTATAGCGTGGGTAATGCTCATCCAGAAGCGGATTCGAATAAATACTCAAAATACCCACGTCAATCACACGCGGCACCAGATCATACATATCCGACAAAATATCCGCCACCTCGTACGCCACACGCTCACATGCTTTCAGACTCGACGCATACACATCAATCGCAAACGTCGCCGACTGACTAAACCGACTTACACTCGCACCAGCCTGCTCAACCACAATCAACTTCGTGCTCGCTTCGTCGAGTGTGGAGAATGATTCGGGTACGAGCCATGTGACTTTATAGCCATCAGGTGCTCGTTCGCGCAGATACGCGGTAATATCCTCATGCAGAGTCACTCGTCACCTCCTTCTCCCGCTCCGAGAGCCTTCAGCAGCGTATGATTCTGCGAGTTATCCATCTGATTCGCCCGGAAAGTACCCCGAGGTGCTGCCGTCGAGACGAGAGCTATACTCGAGTGCTCGGTGTCTCTAGCAGGAACCGTGCGATAGTTCACCTTGCGCCCGTTTTTATGCCCCATCTCGTCAGCACGCGTTTTGACATCATCAGCGAGCTCATCGAGTATAGCTTTTACTTCGTCGCTTTGACGAATAGCCATGTATCCGTCGAAGTCCCATTTAAATACAATGTCATCCATGGTGACTCCTTAACAGAACACGCACATACCAAGCAGTAGGATGCGCATCCACGAGAGCAGGCTGAGGGTCACCGAGAACCTCATATGTCACGCCTCGTATGATCATGCGCGCACCTTTCAGGCTCTCATAATCCCATGTGCGGGGCATGAGTGCTTTACGGTCAGCTTGCACACCATACAGATCTCGTGAACTCGTCTCATCCGTATACGAGGGTGACGTGACAAGCACATTCTCCACCGCGACCGGCTTAGAGTAGCGTGTGACGCGCTCGCCTTCCTCGTTCTCCTCGCTGGTCGCATACTGGATGCTTACCGTTATTCCACGCATGTGCGCCTCCTTAGAGTAGAACGTGGTGGGCTCTCTGTTTGCCTACGCCGAGCAGTTTCAGCTCGCGAGGAAGCAAACGCAGCCCACCTATAGGCTGACTAAAACCGTAGGATTGGCTGAATCCGTCCACACTCGTCGTCGCCGATGTAGCCCCATCCGGGATATCCATCGCATGCTCTTGAACGAAGACTCTGGCGACCATGGCACACGCGATATCCGAAAGGATGCCTGGTTCGGCGTCTTCCGCGTCGAGATGACGTGGAGCACTCAGCGCGATAATGCGCGTAGCCTGTTCCAAGAGTTTCGCAGCTTTCTTTTCTTCGCTACGCTCTAACGCGTACACGAGTCTCAAATCGCCCAGGGTAGCGAACCCGTGTGGCTCGCTATAGTCTTCACCATCAGGAGCGGTCGTGTCTGTCTCGTCGAGGTAGTCCTCGTCGCTCATCGCGCCTCCTTACTTGGCTGGTGGTTTCATCACCCCGGCGGATACGAGCGCATCGCGCAGTGTTTTCATCGTCAGATTCTTATCCTCGATATAATCCACTGGGCGTATGCCACCCGTATAGGGTGTCCCGTCGGGGTTAATGAGCTGGACGGGAGCGTCCCTGTGTGAGCGCGACCCGTCCGATTCCATGACCACGAGGCGCTGAATGATGTCACTCATTGCGCCTCCCATTTATGCGGACTTGAGTACTGCGAAGGCCTTAGGGTCGAGTACCGTATAGGCGAGGGTGGCTTCGGTACGGTAGGCGAGCTGACCCGTGTTCTTCAGGTCTACGCCGGTGCCGTCTGGGTCGCCGTATTCGATGATTTCAGCCGAGAGGTCGCGTACCATGCCCCAACGAATCAGGTTGAAGTCGCCTGCGAAAGCGAGAACCTTAGTCGGCTCGGTGGCGCGTACGCCCGATACGGTAGCGGAAGTGGCTGCAGTGATACCTTCTACGGATGTCGTGTTCAGGCTCAGTGGGATTTCTGGGAAGTAGCGTCCGCCGGTTGCTGCTACGCGAAGCTTACGCAGCTGGTTAGCGAACGTCTTAGCCATAGCCAGGCCGTTGACATCGTAGGTCTCGTTGATAGCGGAGACGAGGTTGTCGAAGTTATCGAGTGCATCCTTACCGGCCGTCACCTGTGTAGCCGTCTCCGACAGCTTCTTATATCCGGCATCGAGAGCAGCGCCAGTCTTCGGGTTAATAGCGTGGTAGACGACGTAGTCCAGGGCGCGGCCGAGAGCGGCAGCCTGGTCTTCCTGAATGCGCTTGATGATTTCCAGCTGGTCGTCCTCGTCAGCCCACTTGAGCTCGTTCGTCACGCGCGTGGTGGTCTGAATCTTCACGCGCTTAGCAGTTACGGACGTCAGAGACTGCTCGTATGCAGCCTTCTTCGCGCCCTCAGCGACCACTTCCGCTTCGGAAGCGCCATCGAAAACGAGGACAGTATCATCCGCAAACAGCTGAGGAACGCGAGGGCTCAGAGCCGCGATAGTAGAGGAATCCTTAATCTTTGTCGTAATAGCTGCCGCCACAGAACGTGGCAGAGTAATACCTGGAGTAGAAAGTGCCATAACAGTATCCTTTCAATGGCAATGATGTGTTATTTACTTATGGAACAGGTCTGAGAGGAACGCGCGCTCATCCTTATTCTTCGACTGGTGCGACGGCGTGCCTGTCTGGTCAGTCACCGGAAGAGACGGGAGAGACTTCGCCCACGCGCCCAGACGAGACGCATAGTCGCGCATCGCATCTTCGTCGCCATCGGGCAGAAGCTCAGCAGGCACATTCACCTCGCCGCTTACGCGCTCTTTGAGTTCACGCATCGCAGTACGCGCGTTCATATCATCGAGCTGCTTTTGCAAATTATCTGCACGCTCAGCCTTTTCTGCCAGCTGGCTCTGAAGCTTTTCCAGCTCGCCAGCCGCATCCTTATTCGCTTTCGCGCGCTTCTCCCACTCGCGAGAATGCTTCAAAGTCTCTTCATACTTCGCCTTATAGTCCACCTCAGGAGCAGATTCCGCCTGTTCAGGCTGAACCTCACTCTGCTCAGTGTCTACTGGCTTCGTTTCATTTTCTGTATCCATCTCAGTCCTTTCCGAGAAGATTTATTAATTATTTTTCATAATTCAGGCCACCCAGCTATGCAGCTAGCCAGCTTCGTGCCCGTGGTAGGAATCGAACCTACAGTGCAAGAAAGGAGATAAGCATAGAGGAAACTTGCACTCGCCCTATACAACACGAGCTAGAATGTGATATACTAAAAGCAAGGTAGCAACTTTCATACCTCATTCTTTCGGTAAGTCGGATTGCTACCTTATTCGTATCATTTGTTTATCTTTGTTTAATATATATATTTTGCCCCGCTTGAAGCGCTGAGATCTGCGAATAATATTCGTTAGCGCGTCGTCTGTCATGTTTTCCTGATTTTTGGAATTATCTATAACGCATATTCGCGCATCGCGTTTCTTAGAGACATTTTTTAAATGCCCATCAATAGTGTTTTTACCATGGGCATTTTCCAGTGTTTTTAATTCAATCCCGCTGATTAAATCTGCTAGGCCTTTCGGTGTATCACCTATAACCTCCCAATCCTGTTTGAAAATTGGGACTACTCCCAGCTCGCCAAGTCGTGTCGCTGTTCGTAGTTCAGCCGGGTGAACATTTTTCTGTACTTCTTCACTCGTGTAGCTCACAGGAATAGCTTTTCCATCGTAGAGCCAGTCGCGTGAGCGTGTGCGCATTTCCGCGAGGATGATATCTCGCTTCCACTGGCTGTATGTTTTCCACTTCTGGTTCTCCTTTTTCAGGTCTTTTTGCTTTTCCAGCTCGGTCTCCACGTATTGCTCGTAGAGTGATTCCGTGGTGAGATACTGGACTGTAGTGGTGCACTGCTCGTAGCGTTCCTTCATTCCTTCAGGATCATAATGTGTGAGGTTTTGCTTATTCCATGAGGGGATGACGCTGCAGTGGTCGTGAGCGTGGTAGGTGTGGAATTCTCCGCCCGCGCTCTCGCTCGTATGGTAGACGAAGCCGCGTCCGGCCAGCATGATGCAGAACTCGCAGGCAGGGCCATGCGGTACGCGCGCGTAGCGTGGCTGAGACGGGTCCGTCTCGGTGAGGCGTGTCATGTGGAGACGGTCAGCATTATAGAGAAGCTCGTGTGCGAGGTCTTCCCATGGGCCGTAGTCCATCGTGTTCGGGTCGAGTGGGAATTTACGATAGCCAAGGTCCCACACGTCATCCATAGTCTTACCAGCAGCGTTATTGCCCGTAATGACATCTCGATAGCGTAGACCGTTGTAGTCTGTGTGAGCGAAGCCTCCGACGGTTTTCCACATCGCACGGTTAGCGTCTGTGTCTGGAACTTTCACATACTTCGGCAGTGTAACGCCACCATCTTCAGCGCTCATCGTACGAATTTTGAAATAGTAGTCTTCGGTTATTTTCTTTTGCTTGGCTACGAGTTCTTCCATGGCTGGGCGGAACTGTTCGAGCTCGTTATTTGAGACGATGCCGGATACTATGCCACTCGCGTCATTGAGCAGGTTATTCATTTTCTGCTGATATTCCGCGTAGGCTTCATCTTGTTTCGCTCGGAAGTCTTTCGCGGGAATGTTGAGCGTGAGGATGTTATCCGGCTCGTCTGCTTGTATATTCGCGTGCTCTGGGGTGGCGTGTTTAGTTTGGTTTCTCCTCACTGTCATTCACGTTCCCCCTTTGCTGGTCTATACGCGCGTTGAGCTGGTCCACATAGGCTTGTGCGCGCTGTTCGCGCTGGTCGTAGCGTAGCTGCTGAATCTCATCCAAGCTCAAGCCTGCTTTACGTAAACCTACGATGGAATCAGCGAAGCTCGCGTTTACAGACGCGATTTTTGCGAAATAGTCAGCGCGCGCCGCATCAGACACTTCGCGCGTTGGCGCCCACATAGCCTGCAGGCCACGCAGGTCGGCTTGCGCGTTCAGATTCTTCGAACGCAGCATAGCGGCCATGGTTATCGCTTCTGTCAGTGCCTTACCGAAAGCGATGTTCTGACGGTTCGCGGTACGAGTCAGCCACGATTCGGAAGCAGCGAGAGCCTCCGCGCTCGTCGGGTTGCTCATACGCACGCCAAGCGTTTCCGGACTCAAATCAGTAACCGCGGAGACTTGCATGACGATGGTCTCGAGCATGCTCCCGTGTGGCGTCATGCTAGCCTGCTGGACTTGCTGCATGGTGGGCACGAGGCCATCCTGGTCTCGAGACAGCGAATTGATAGAGTTAATAGCTATCTTCCACGAGTCCATGTCTACCGCGTCCGCATCAAGGCCGAGGAACCAGAGCTGCGGGTACGAGTAGAACTCTGCCGTAGACTCCATGCGTACCATGGTGCGGAAAGCCATATCTGTGAGGTTCATGAGCACGCGACTAATGCGGGAATGGCCGAAAGGCCTATCCATCTGCGCGTCGTAGACGAATGGTACCACGCATGGGCGGTCTATATGCGTCTCCTGCCGTGTAGCCGTCCACGCGCCGTCCACGCGCCTGCACTCATAGTTATAGCCGGGCAGCCACGCGGTAAACGCGGTAATGTTCCCGTTCTTATCGTCTCCCGTGATGGTGAGCGCGGCAGCGATACGCCGGCGCGCTCTATCCCAGATAGCGCTACTCCAGTCAGCAGAGCGTGGCATGAGCATCACCTGTCCACTCGACTTATCCTCGTAGATAGTCAGAAAGGAGCACGAATGCGTGTACGCACTCGTAATCGCCTGAGATACGTCCACGCGAAGATTATTCGAATCTACGAGATCCTGCACGCCATACGGGTCATTATCCGGTATGAGAAAACCCTCAAACACGCTTTTATCAGCGAGTGCGCGTACGCTTTTTTCTGCCCATCCGATGGTAGCTTGTGCGCGTTGCGCTATCTGTGGCGGTATGGAGACTTTGAGGTCGTTGAAGCGTTCTTGCGCGTTGTAGTAGGCGCTACGTAAGAGGTTGCGTGGATATTTGTCACGCCAGACGGTGAAAAGTTCGTTAATAGTGTCCATATCATCGTCAGGAATATCTTTGATACGGCCTACGTGTGAGCTGAGGCTCAGGGTGTCGTTTCCTGTGGTGATTACCATGCGTGTATCCTCTGCTTTCTGCTTGGGTCGCGCCTGCTGGTTTTCGCGAGCCAGTAGGCGAGTGCGCAGGCTTCGAGTATGCTCACGTCTATGCTCAGGTCTGAGGATTGGTAGGCGTGTCCGGAGCCGAGTTTGCGCTGTTTCGCGTGGGCTACAGCATCATTAATCTGCTGTTGGTTGAAGTGAGTGAGTGTGTGTTCGTTGATAGCGTTTTCGAACATGCTGACTGCTGCTATCATGTCGGCGGCTTTCGGTTCGCGGATGATGCGTGCGGGAACGCCGTTATCGTGGAGTTGGTCCTTGAGTGTAGCGCTTCCCGCTGTCCCATCGATGACTATACCGATACTGTCATTCCACCGTTGGGTGAGCCATTCGGCCAGCCAGCTTGTCCCACGGCGTAGGGTTCGCCATTCGACGAATTCAACGTGGATGGGCTGTCCTGCGCCCTTTTTGCTTTGTACGCAGGCGACGAGGCTGACTCGGCTACCGTCGGGCGCGAACTTGACCGCATAGCCGACGTTCCCACTAGCTTGAGGGTTATCAGTGGCGCATTCGTTCCACGCTTCTACGTCCATATCGGTAGCCGTGTGCGTGATGGACTCCCAGAAGCCGAGTCGTTCGCGAGCGAAGCCCTCATCGCTAAATTTCGTGACTTCAGACTCTACGCTCTTGACCAGGAGACGGCCGCCGAGAGCGGGATTCGTCTCATACCAGCGTGTCTGGTCGTGAATGTCGCCGACTTTATCCACACTCCACTCCACCCAGCACAGATCTGTAGGCGGAGTGTCTGAATGCGCTTTCCGGTGCAAGCGTTCGAACACGGTACCCTGTGACGTAGGCGGGGTAGGAGTGCCCATATATACGCTGATAGCCTGCCCGTGAGGAGCAGAAGCAGACGCTGGCGTGATAGCTTCCATCTGCTCATCCGTCAGCTCCTGTGCTTCATCGTAGACGATAACGTCCACGGTGAAGCCTCGACCACCATTCTTCGTGCGAGCGATAAACTCGATACTCGCCCCGTTCGTCAAGATAATGGCTTCCTGGCCGTTCGTGCGGCGAATAGCCGACACCATGGCAGCAAGGTCGGGATAATGGTCAGGGTCTTCGAAAAACTTACACATGCGCAGAAAATGCTTACGGCACGTCTTCACCTCATGTGCCGTATGCAGCACATTGAGTCCCATAACGGTCGTCAGATAGAGTTCTACCGCTTCCACGACACCGTTCTTACCATTCTGGCGGGGTACACTGATAGCCCAGTCAGCACACATCCACATACCCATATCATCGATACGCAGCCACTGGTCAGCCACCAGTTCCTGCCATTCATCTAACGGCATACCATACGCGGCAGAAAGGTCTGCCACATCACTACCGAAACTATCCACCGCCACGCGTGGAGCGAGAAGAAACGTCGGAGACTGCCTACCCATCATGATGCAATAGCCCTCCTCGCACTACGAAGCTCCACTATCTTACCCTCACGCCGCTTACGCGCACGCTCAAAAGCAGGCACAACAGTATGCGAACCAGTATCCTCACGCCGCACCAGCAGAGGCTTCTCCGCATGATAGAGCCGCTTCTCAATCGCACGAATCTCCGCACTAGCCTGCTTCATCACGCCTATCTGAGGTAGCGCCTTCACATCACCCACCTCATTCATATACGACACATGAATACCATCATCAGCCGTAATATCACGCATACACTGATCTTGAATCTCATACCAGTAAATCAGCGTACAAATCACAGGCGCAGCCTCAGCAGACACCTCACAGCCAGCCGTAATAGCATCCCAACGCGCACGCTTCGATGGGTCAGACGCCACTAGCTCAGGAACATCAACCATTGTGCGTAACCTCCCGGGCAATAGAAAAGCCACCCCGAAAGGTGGCTTAACACATATAGCGATGACTAGTCCTCGAAATCATCCTCGTCATCATCGATAGTAAAAGGAATGATAGGTTTATCTTCGCCTTCCCATTTTTCCTCTTCTTCGTCGGCAAGAATATCCACGCCTTCAGTCTTGAGAATAAAATCACGATAAGCCTGATACGCAGGAGTAACTTCTCCATCAAGGAGCCTATCTTCATCATCGCATGTAATCTTCATGAAGAGCTGATAACGCTCAAATGATTTCCGAGCAATCTCTGGAGCAGCGTCAGTAAGAACATCCTCGCCATTCTCGTTAGTTGTAAACCACTCCTGCTTCTGTCTCCAGTAAAATGCTTTTCTATCTGGTAACATCATGATACTTCACATCCTTAAACATTGTAGCCACCTTGCTCGCGTAGTACCTTCTTTAAGGCTCGCGTAGCCTCCGACTGTTGCCCGCCTGTACCGAATGCCTGGGCAAAGGTTTCAGCGAGCCACTCGTGAGAACTTCTCTCACCATACGTACTTACGTTAGGTAGTTTCTTATTATATCCCAGTTCTTTGCGTACTGCACGCGTTAAGTCTTTCCCAGTGCGCTTATGGAACTGATTCGCGACGCTATGCCCGTACTCGTGCAGCGGCACGTGGGCTATGACTTGGTTCACTTTCGACGTGCTTCCACTTTTCGAGAACCATTTCTCCTTAATGCCATCACGTGTAGCATTAATAATGTCCTTCGATGTCATTTGTGAAGTAATCTGCATGCGTGAATTATCTACTCGCATTGATGCAATAGTAGTTTTACGCCGCGCTGGCGCGATAACAAGCTCAGTCTTATTATCCTGCAGGACATGGAATATGCGTTCGACTTTACTGATATTATACAGCATAGCTCCTAGTAGCTGTGGAGCGTGTTTATCAGAATCAAGTCGTTTTGCATATTCTTCACTTACGATTACTTTTGAAAATCCAGCATTACGTGCGAGCTGGTCTATGCCAGCATGACCAGATCCTGTAACAAACTTACCACGATATGGTTGGCCTTCAGAACCGGAGGAATGATTGTATGTGCTTCCTCGTCCACCCATGTCTAGTCTCTTTTCTCTTTACCGCTCCAGCGCGTGGTGACACTGTTGGCGTATTCGGTTACTGGAATGTGTTTAAAATCGAAGTCGATGTTTCCCCCGTAGAGGAGAATGTGGCTCGGTTGGACTTCCTGTATAGCTTTCCACATGCCCTCGCGGAAGAGCTGCCACGCTTCTGTATCGTTTTTCACGCCTACCGTACTCACGGCGACGGTAGAGTCCTTCGGAATGCCCTTGAAACAGAAACTGAAAGACTCGCGGTCACTCCACGAGAGGGTAGGGATGACGGTCAGGCCTTCACGCTCCCAGTAGTCGCCGATAGCGCGAGCGCGGTAAATATTCCACGCTTGCATAGGAAGCGGCATATCCCTATAGAGACTCCAGTCGGGAGTGAGTACTGCCTCATACTTGCGTAACAGGGGCATGTATTCTTTCGGATTGTTCCAGATTCGTTCGAACTGGTAGTCATCGAGGAAGAAGTGTAGGCTTTTGCCTTCTGGCTTAGTGTCGCTTTTTGCATAGTTGAAGCCGAGTAGATCTGTGGGCACGTATTCGGTACCGTTGAGGAGGGGATACCCGTCGTCTATGCAGCGTGTGCGGTCGCATATGGTGAGGTTGTAATAGTCGCCGGTGCGTTCTCGTTCTGCTCCGTAGGGTTTGACGTTTTTTGGTTTGAATCCGTATTTTGTGAAGTCGAGTTTCCCATTAGTGAGGTTGAGGCGTTTTGTTTCAGCTTTGAGGAGGGCTATGTTCCACGTGCTGATTTCGCCAGTCTTGTTATCGACGATGCGGAAGGCGTCTATTTCGTCCTTAGAGAGTCCGTCGCAGTATTCGATGTGGTCGTCGGGTACTTCGCTCCAGCCGAGCGATTTCATGGCAGCCACGCGCGTGTGGCCGGTGACTATAACGGGGTTGGTTTTGGACTCGAGGACGATACTGCCGCGCAGTCCGAACTGGCGGATGCTTTCGGCTACTTTGGGGATAGCTTTTTCGTTGTGTCTCGCGTTTTTCTCGTAGGGGATGATGTCTTCTATGCGCATCGCTTGTTCTCCTCTCTAAGACGCGAAAAAACCACCTTTTTAGGGTGGTTTTGAGGTTTTTAGGGTTCGGGGGTATTTAGCCCTTTCGCCGTGGTGGCTAAGCGTGGTTTTGTGGGGGTGCGTCCCCCTGGGTGGCGTGGTGTGTTGTTTGTTTTTACCATTTTCGACTGTTTTTTGTTTCTGTTTTTGTTTGGTGGGGTTGGGTGATGTGTGTTATGCCTGTTTTGTTTCCTTTGGTTTGGTTGCATGCGCGGTGGGTGAGTTGGCAGTTGGTTATGTCGAGTGGGTTGCCGCCTTTGCTGACGGGTATTATTTCGTCTATTTCGAGGCTCATGGGGTGTGGGGTTTTTATGGTTGGGTTGATGGGTTTGCCGCAGAGTGCGCAGGTGGGTTCTCCGTTTGTTTGTGCGAGGAGTCGTGTGCGGATGGTGTTGCGGCGGTGGCTGTTGGCTCGGCGTGGGTTGGGTTTGGTGGGCATGGGTGTGTCTTTTGTGTTTGTGTGTGGTGGGTGCGTGCTTCGTTGGCGCTGTAAGTTTGAGAGCCACCTGCGTATGCTGATGGCTACTCTACTTATTAAATCGTGACAGTGGGTGTTTGTCAAGCTGGCGGGTTGGTTTTGTTGAGGATGTCGTGTGCGTTGATGGTGTATGTGTTTTTTCCTTCCTGTGTGTAGTGTATGGTGCCGCGTTTGATCCATTGGCGGAGTGTGTTTGCTTTGAGTTTGGTCCCTGCGAGTGTGTTGATGGCGCGGGCTATTTGTGTGGGTTTGCCTGTGATGGTGTGCGTGTTGAGGAGTGTGGCGCGTTCTCGGGCGAGCTGGCTGCGCATGGTGTCTATGTCGAGCGCATTGTGGCAGTGGCTGCATGTGTGTGTGGTTTCGCCTTCGTGGATGAAGCAGGTGTGTGTGCATTCGGGGCATGTGCCGATGTATTCGGCTTCGCTCGGCTCGGTGATGGCGTGTGCGTGTTTCATGCTCTCGCTGAGGCTTGTGTAGTAGAGTATGGCGTCGTCCTGCGTGGTGAGGCTGGTGGCGTGTTGGGCGATGGCGCGTGCTTCATCCTGCACGTGTATGCGCTGGTATTCGTAATGCTGGGCGATGTCGCGTGTGAGAGTGGCGAGGTTTTCGTAGGCGGTGAGGGCGCTCATGTTGATGGGCGTGGGCGCGGTGCTTGGTGCGGTGTGTGCGTGGGGCGCGGTGGGTGTGACTGGGCTGGCCTTCTTTTCTGCTATCTGCTTGAGGGCGTAGAGGGTGGTTGGCAGCTGGTGGAGTAGCTGCAGGTAGTCGTGGCGCTGAGCTGGGGTGAGTGCTGGGAGCATGAGTGAGTAGATCCTTTCGTTTAGTGTGTGCGCTGGTAGCGTGGTGGGATGGGTGTGCGTTCGTGTGTGATGTTCACATTTTCAATTTTTCGATTTTTTTCTTTTTTATTTTTCTTACCGTTATTCGTTATTCGATATTCGTTATTCGGCACCGATTTGTCCCCGGTGTCCACGGACATGTCAGTGGAGGCCACGTACATATCAGTGGTGGCCACTAACATGTCGGTGGTGTCCACCGTTTTGTCCCCGGCCATAAGCTCAATCTCTCGAAGCGTTGGAAACAGTGGCTTCGAAGGCCTCTTCGGGTCTTGATAGTCAAGAAACTTCTCCACCCACAGAAGCCTTTTACCTTTCCAGTCGTAGCGAATAATGCAGCCGACAGCCTCTAATTCATCGAGCGCCGACTCAATCTCCGGCAAAATATCCTCACCATCGAACGGGAAGCATTCACCACGAATCAGACGCGCATTATCCCGCCCCACGCCATTATCAGCCACATAACTCCACAGGCAAATGAACAGGTAGCGCGCCCAAACACTAACATTTCCAAGGCTTTCCGACGAATAAAACGACGGTCGTATAACTCGAATACGCATGATAAACTCCTTACGGAAGCCACGAGCAGCCGCGCTCGCAGCAGACAACAATAGTTTTCCACAATCCGCGGAAAACAGAACACGAAACCTCACAAACAGTTAACACGAAATGAACATGAGTGTGGATAACTTTTTTATGAGGTCTCAAAGTGAACATTCTCCGTGTTCACTTCCAGTCGCCACACACGACCCAAAGCGAACACGGAGACCATCCACACACCCCAGCTAGAACTCGATATTCTCCGCATCAGCCGGAACACCCCACGGGTCAGTCTGACCAATATACGAATTCGCAGCCGGCCAACCCTCAGACTGCCCCTGAGGCTGCGGAGCCTGATACGCCGCCGCGCTCGCAGGTGCAGCCAGAGGACTATTCTGCCCATTCTGAGGGCGCTTCGGGACGATGGCTATACTCGTTACAGTCATCTGGTAGGAGAGCCTGTGAGCCCCGTTTTTATCCGTATACGCGACGACTTCGAAGTTCCCCGTCGCGTCCACTATCTGCCCCTTCTGCACCAGACTCATCAGGTCAGCCTTATACCCGTCGAACGCCTGCAAGCGTACCCAGACGGTGTCAGGATCCTTCTTCACGCGCTCCTTGCGTTCACGCGAATAGTAGGACTGGTCTACCGCGATACTCACGCTCGTTACGCTCGTCTGGCCAGCCTGCCGCGTTTCTGCATTGCCTCCTGCGATGCCCTGTATGTGCGCGCTAAACATGCGCTTCTCCTTCCTCTGTCAGCTCGTCCTGGACGACTTCCACGTCTATGACCTGCTCGCTCTGTTCGACCTTTTGTGCCTGTTCGGTGAGATAGTCGCGTATCTTCTGCCGTGTGGCATCGAGCCTGCGTGGGTTGATGATTTCGCGTGCTTGCGCGACGGTCAATTCGTGTGCGCCACTGACCGTGTGGCCGACGAGGTAGCTTAATGCTGCGCCTGCTTCCTGCCGAGATGATACGCCCGCCTCCTTGAGCAGAGCGTTCACGTTCGCCTGCAGTCCCGCGGTAGCTTGTGCGTTTGAATCCTGAACTCGCTCCCGCGGTGTAGCCTGCGAAACTGGCTCGGCCGTGCTCATCTCATCATCCGTATACAGGTTCGAGAGGTCAGCAGGGAAGGCCTTACGTAGGGCGAGCGCCTCCGCACACTTCGCTATCATGAGAGCCGGCTTCGACGCCCACACGCCACTCAGCTTCCCGTTATAGGACTGTGCGTATTCACTAAACATGGCCACAGCGCTAAACCGGCCACCACCACGAATCACCGTCACCTTCGCCGCTGCAGGAGGCTGAGGAGACAGCCACAAGTCATGCCATTGGCCACTCGCATCAGCCCAGAGAGTATCCTCCATGCTGAGTACTTCGCCAGCACGGTCAGCAGCACGCCGAGCCACGAGCCTAAGCCCATCGATGCCCACCTGAATCGTCTGCTTCACCTGGCCGCCGCTGCGGCGCCCAATCATGTAAATCTGCCGGCTAAACGGGTTCAAGCCCGTGCGCTGCGCCTGATTGAAAAACAGTGCTAAATCAGCCGGAGCAGCATCCTGCACACCCAGCTGAGCCAACGCAGCCAGCTGACGGTCGTCAAACTCCGTCTGGTCATCACGAATCGCAAGAACAGTACTCATACTATTCATCCTCCTTCTTCTCGAACGTAGAAACAGCTTGCGCGCCCTCAAGCACCTTCAGCGCGTAAGCCGTCAGATAGTAGTACGCGAAATCCTCATTCACAATGTAAGGATCCATACGTTCCTCTATCTGCGTGCGCATCGTGCTTAACGCTTGCGTGATATCCATGTATTCTTTCGCATCGAGAGCATACTTCGTCACTTTGTTCATCGTTTTCCATCCTTTCCCATCCTTTCCCATCGTTTTCCATCCTTTCCCATCCGCGCCCATCGATTGACGTTCCGCTTCCTCCGCGTCGAGTGCTACGAGGAGCGCTGTTTTTATCTTTTCCATCTGATGGCACTTGTATTCCGTGTTAATCCACGGTGCCTGCTGCTTATCTCGCTTCAGGTCTTCCTGGAGCGCGTGCAGCATATCCACCATGGTCTCTACTTGAATTCGTGGCAGTTTAACGCTCATCTAGTTCTTCTTTCGAGAGGAGCTTGCCGTATTTCTCTTCTGCACAGATTTCCGCGTAGACGAATTCTCCGAGCGAGATGAGATGAAGTATAAACTGTGTGTAATGCCACCAGAAAGCCATCTGGCGACGGATTCGCGCGAAGCGCGGCGGTTTCTTGCTTTTATGCATTCTCGTTCTCCGTTCCACTTATCAGCTTGACCACGTCATCCGGTGTAGCTATCTCGAACAGGTGAGCCGTCACACTCTTATTCTTCTTGAACACGACTGTCTCGCCTCGCCCCGCGCGCTTCTTCACTCCGTCGGGCATCTGGCCGCTTGCTTTCACGATGAGTCCCGTCTGAGTGTCGAATAAGTCTTCGAACACGCGAGCCTTCAGAAAACTCTTCTCCCATGCCTCACACTTTGGATAAGGCAGTTCCTCGGTCATCACCTCATAGCCCATTCGCTGCAGATAATAGGCGTAGGCGATAGGGTCGTCTACGTAGTAGCTGCCTTCCGTCGCCTTCGAATAGGAGAGTGTGCCCGCGCTCTGTCCGTTAAAATGCACGTCCTCAGCCTGGTCGAGGCCAATCTCACGGCGCACAGCCTCCGCTTTTGCCGCATCGATAGCCGTCTTCGCATTCTCCTGCAAGACCGTTAAGAGTGCTATAGAGCGCCTCAACTGGTCGTCTGGAATATGTGAATAATCGAACTCACTCATGCGAGCGTCCTTTCTCTATATTTTCTATGATTTTGTTCCATCGCTTCTCGATACCGCCCGTCGTATCATTCACGTCGATAAGAGCAGCGAGAATGTTTCCCGCTTTGAGCAGGGTGATGAGTGTATCGAAGTCTTTTTCATCATCTGCGATGAGATTCTCAGCGGCTCCACTTATAAGGCTTTCAGGCTACGGCTTGGAAGCCTTTTTTCATGCCGAAAACACTGGAAATACTAGTGTTCTGGAGGGTCAGCTCACTCATTATTCCCATGTGAATAAAGTGTGAAAACGAAAGTTTTGTACACGATATTTTCCATGAAGTGGCGTGTTTTAGGGCGTTGGTTTTTCGTAGGTGCTCCAAGCGACGCCTCACCCACGCCACTTCGCTGTATTTCATCGAAATATTAGTGTAGAGAATATAGAAGTGCCGGGTTATCCACTTGTAAAGATAGACAACCCGGCGTATTATCTGAGATCTATTTTATATTAGCCATTAGTTGAGCAGAATACACTGGCTGCAGCACCTGTGGCCTCTTTATGAGACACTTCTTTCCCATTCTTGGTAACGGCGCAAGAGAGCTTCTGATCGTCGCCGCCAGTGAAGTCTCCTGTAACAGAGAATGTGAGGAATTTTTTAGCATCATCACCGGTAAAAGTCTTCTTCCATTCACCTGTGAACTGCTCTGTGCTGCTTGATCCTGCTTCACCGAATATAACGGTACCAGTCCCTGAAGCTGTGACCGACACGTCAACTGTATCTTCCTGAGGAGCTGCCTGTTGCTGTGTACTTGCAGAAGAATTAGAGGAACTACTTGTAGAAGTAGTGGATGCAGAATTTGAATTTCCTGAATTGCCTTGGCTAAGAGCACCACCAATGGCGAGTAGGACGACTACAACGACGCCCCAAAATCATACACGCTTGAACAGCGGCTTCTTAGTTTTGAGGGGGGGGTCTGTGGCCCCTGCTACTCTGGCTGAACCTGAGATTCCATTATCTTCTCCTTTTCAGTGTAATGAGATTACATCTTTATACTATACCGATTTCTCAGGATTTTAGGCACGTGTCCTAAAATGATGAAATCATCTCACAAATCTATCGCATGATCGTAGCGATACGAGGATAGTTATGAATTATAAGACGAATTGCGAAATCGTGGCGCAAATTGTTTGAATATTCACGTGGGGATTAAAGTTAAATTGCAGACTTGCTCCGTTGGTGAATATAAGAATAAGCTCACTATCGATATCTAACACACCCGCCGTTTCAACTCCGAAGTATTCGACCTTTGAATACGGATAAGAAAAATATGACACTTTTGTTCCGGTTATTCCCTGCACATTTACGGTAATCACACGTTTATTCGTGAAAATTACTTGATCTCGGATTGTTTGGAAAGCTTGGAGGACTACTTCATTTTGTGCCATAAAGGTCAAGACTTCCTGATGAATTGTCTGCAGAGGTATTTCCCTAAGATTTAATAAGCTTGCGTCACTTTTAATTCCTGAGGATAGAGTAGGCATTTGGATTCCACTTAGTATGATGTGGACGATGAGTTAAATCATTTAATGCAAAAGGATAATATGGACAGGGTATTCATACTTTGAAGCATGAATACCCTGTCGCGTAAAATGTGCACTACCTCTCACACGCCACGCCATCGCGGTCGCGGTCGAGCTTATACGAATACCCGGGTTCCCCCGCGTGGAGAGGCGCTTTTCCGGCTGTCCGTACTGCTGCACAGTTCGGGTAGGAGACGTCCCCGCCCTGAGGCTGAGATTGAGGCTGAGGCGCTGGAGCGGGAGCTGGCTGAGGGGCTGGAGCCGGCGCAGGCTGAGGCTGCGGTTCAGGCGCTGGAGCCGGCTGCTGAGGTGCAGCCTGAGCCGCCTCACCCTGTCCCTGCACACTCCCGAGATTCAGCCCGTTATCCTCCGGCACGCGCTCGCTCGGGCAGGAGGTGAGCACGCGTTCCATAGCGTCGTGTTCGGCTTGCGTGACCCAGAGCGTGTACTTGGCTTTGACGCCTATCTGCCGCGCCACGTATGCGCAGCGATAGTCTTTGCGCGGTGGCAGCCAGGTAGCAGCGTCGCCGTCCGACTTCTGCATATTCTCCGGTCCGTCCACAGCGAGCAGGTTATATGGATCGTTTGCGAAGGCTTGGCGGCGGGTGGCGTCGAGCTGCTGCGCGCCCTTCTGCCATGCATCGCTTAACGCGACTACGTGGTCTATCTGCACGGCCGAGCTGCTGGAACGTCCGCGCGTGAAGGCTATGGTCGTGCCCGTGTACGGGTCGGCGAGAGTGCCGGAGAGGACTTTACATCCGTGGGACTTTGCGTCCGTGGAGATGCCTGTCAGGTCGCGTTTGAGGATGTCGTTTCGCGTATCGCAGCCGTTGCGGTCCATGTCCATCCACGGGCTGCCGAACTGCGTGCGCGTGTATCCGGTTTTCGGTGCGCGTCCCTTGACGGCGAGCGTAGCGAGGACGTTCAGCGCTGTGCCCTGTTCGTTTTTCGCGTTTTCGAGGTCAATTCTCGCTTTTTCTTCCTCGGCCTTCTTCTGAGCCTCGGCAGCTTCCTTCGCTGCAGCTGCAGCGGCCGCCGCCTCAGCTTCGGCTTCAGCCTTCCTCTTCTTTTCAGCAGAGTCGTCCTTCTTCTTTTCCGCTACGACAGCCGCTGGCTTTTCCGGTGCAGGAGTGGCAGAGGATGGGGGAGTGTTCACCGCTGCTATGCAGAAGATAACGGCCAGAATAATGGCGAAGCGTCCAGCGGTAAGAGATATTTTACCGAAAGTGACAGCAGGATGAATGTCTTCGCCCCGCTTCCTTGCGCGCAGGATAGACACACCTTGTATAGCGCACAGAATAAGTGCGATGAATGCGGTGAGAACACCCAGAGCCGCCACAGGCCGAATCACTGCAAGGATAAGACTAATAATGCTGAGAATAAAAATGCTCGAGAGCAGCCGCCCCGTCGCGTGTGGTCTATACGTCGTAGTCATAGCTTTTATCCTACCTTACAAAAAAAGGGGACACTCACGAAAAGTGTCCCCTCCCACTACTCGTGTTACTTCGCGCGCACCACCGTAGCCGAGATGAGCAGAGCCACGCCATAGAGAACGGCGAGGATAAGGAAGACGGCATTATACGAGCCGGTCAGGTTCAGGACGGCTGCCGTGATCTGATTACCCGTCAGACCTGCTATAGCCCAGGCAGATAGGGCGATTCCGTGAATGCCAGAGATCTTGGTCATTCCGAAAGAATTGGACAGCAAAGCAGGAAGCGTGCTGAAGCCGCCGCCGTATCCCGCGTTCACGGTCAGCAGCGCGAGCACGACGAGGATGAGCATCAGAGTCGATGCATTCAGGCCGCCGAACGCGAAAATGAGCAGCGACACGAGCGCAGACGTGGCGAAAATAATGAGGTAGACGGTGTTCCGGTCCTTCATATAATCGCTGAGCATCGAGTAGCCGAGGCGTCCGAGCGCATTCGAGGTGGCGGTGAGCATCTGCACGAGCGAAATGACCGCGATGCCCACGCCCATGACCTTCAGAATAGACTTTTCATACGAAATCAGCGCCAAACCGCACGTAATGTTCAGGTAGAACATAACCCAGATACCGGCGAATTTCGCGTTCTTGAAAATGCTGAAGTCCGGACGCGTGCTGGCCGTCTTATCCTCGCTGAATCCAGCAGGCTTTTCGAGCAGGAAGTGTCCCACGAGCATCATGACGAAGTAGATTCCACCGAGAATGTAGAACATGGTAGCCAGGCCTACGCTATCCTGAAGCGTATTCATCACAGGGCTGGCGATGGCCTTCGCCAGGCCGAAGCCCATGATGGAGATGCCGGTGCCGAGGCCTTTATTCTCAGCAAACCAGAGCATCAGCGTCTTCACAGGAGTGATGTAACCGATGCCCAGGCCCACGCCCATGATGACGCCGTAGAACAGGAAGATGAGGATGAGGCTCGCCGTAGGGCCGAGCTGCTGCGTGTACTGTGCGGTGACGCCCGTGCCTATCATGCCGAGAGTAAAGCAGATGCAGGCGATAAGCGAAGCCTTATGAATGTTATGCTCGACGAAAGATCCGGCAAATGCTGCCGACATGCCGAGGAAGAAGATGGCGAGGCTAAAAGCCCAGCCGAGCGTGGCCGTCGGCACGCCCACTTCGGCAGACAAGCTCTCGCTGAAGGAGGACCAGCAGTAGACCGTACCGATGCTTACGTGAATGAGCAGGGCAGGGATGGCTGCCACGGTCCACTTGTTTTTCCAGGAGCTCTGCTGACGCGAGCCCTGCTGTTTCGAGCCCTGCTGGTTCGAGCTCTGCTGGTTCGAACCCTGCTGGGATGAATTCTGTTCTGTGTGCTGTTCTGTGCTGTTAGTGTTCAAAAATATAACCCCTAACTTTTTCTCTCCGCGTGGACCGTGTGTGCTGTGGGATGCTTTCTGCTCCCGCGTTCGAGACATGCCCTGCGTTCGAGACATCTTCCGCGTTCGAGACATCTTCCGCGTTCGGCCACAAAAAAAGAAGCCCAATTCCCGTCTCGTGTTCTCAAAAAAGTACACTTCTGGGTCAGACTCGCCCAGACGGTCGGCTTCTTACGGTTATACTCCCTGTGGTTACTCCACTGCGCGGCGTGCGTCCTGCTCTTGTGAGCGGGATACTTAAGATTCAGGCGCGCCACGCGTCCGTCAGTCATATAACACTTACAGGGTAACAGGGGGAGCGTACACTACACAGTATGACTATGCAGAATAATTCTTTCGATTCGTCTTTCGACCCATCGGTGCGCTTCGACGAGCAGGCTTTCGGCGTTTTTGGTGTGGACGGCCTCGACCCGCGCATGGAGGCTATCCGCGCGCATGTGTGGCCGCCGTTTGAGCAGTATGCGGGGGCTATTTCGGCGCATGTCCAGGAGGCGCTCGGCCTGTCTGCCCCGCTTTTCGTCCATGTGGCGAAGCACGCTCGCCGCAGCGTGTATGCGCCGGAGAGCACGTGGGTGGCCGTGGGCGGCGACAAGCGCGGGTATAAGAAGTATCCGCATTTTCAGATAGGCATTAACGACGAGTACGTCTTCGTCGCGCTTGCGTGCATCGATAATCCGCTGCATGAGGCTGAGATAGCGCACGCTTTTGCTGGTTTCCGCGCGCTTCCGTCCGGCCTGGTGCTCATACCGAGTCATTTGGAGAAGGCGTACGTGCCTGCTGAGAGCGTGGATCGAGGTCAATTTTTCTCTCGCGTGGCCAGCGTGAAGAAGGCGGAGTTTATGCTCGGCTCCGTGGCTGAGCAGGGAAGCGCTCAGCTTTCTACTGCGTCAGGTACGTGGGAGTGGATGCGAGCGGTGGTCGATGAGCTCCTGCCATGGTATGAACTGGCCATGAGCTTCTATGAGGAGTAGGTGAAACGCAAAAAGCCCGGTGAAAACCGGGCTTTTTATAATGGAGCGGACAACGGGACTCGAACCCGCGGTCTCGACCTTGGCAAGGTCGCGCTTTACCAACTAAGCTATGTCCGCAAAACTTTTCAGTTCTGTGTGCCTCGCTTATCGCTGAGCACAAGTAAATACTATAACGGCTTAGGGGAAAGAATGCAAGTCTCGGCGTGTACGGTGTGTCGGCACGAGATTTGATAGCATAATCCTATGCTGTTTCATGTCATCGTGAACCCGAGTGGGGGAAGTGGTCACGCCATTCGAGTCTGGCGCTCGGTGGAGCGTGTGGCTCGCGAGCGCGGTATGGAATATTCCGTCCATTTTCCTACGGACACGTACCTCATACGGGACATCGTACACGATTTGACGAATGTGCCAGACTCCGCGGACATGGTGTATCTCGTCATCATCGGGGGAGATGGCACGCTGAATGTGGTGCTGAATGGCATAGTAAACTTTTCTCGTACGGCTGTGGGACTTATTCCTGCCGGAAGTGGGAATGATTTCGCTCACTCGCGAGGGCTGGCTGGCTCGTATGGTGATATGCTCGCTCGTATCAGTGATGTGTCGAGGATGCAGGCTCTCGATGTGGGATGCGCTGTGCTCCATACCTGCTTCGACGACCTCGGCCATCATCTGGATATCCCAGAAAAGTCGGTTCTTTTTAATAACGCTGTGGGGCTGGGCTTCGACGCTCAGGTGTGTGTGACCATCCAGCACTCGAAACTGCATGAAAGACTTGCGAAAGTGGGACTGGCTAAGCTGGCTTATGTGGGGACAGCTCTGCCGCTTTTGAGGAGATTTCAGAACTTTTCTCTGCAGATGGGGGATGCTCGCTACGAGGATGTGCTCTTCGCAGCCATCATGGTGGAGCCGTATGAGGGTGGAGGATTCCAGTTCTGTCCGAGTGCATCCCCGTATGATGGTGTTCTGGACTCGTGTGTGGCGCATGGGGTGAGTCTGGCGGATGTGGCTTCGCTGCTTCCGAAGGCTTTGAAAGGGGAGCATGTCGGCGCTGAGGGTGTGGAGATAGAGCAGTCACCGTCCTACCACCTGCGCACAGACCATCCTGTCTGGATTCAGGCTGATGGGGAAGTGGAATACCGGACGGATGATGTGTCTGTGCGCGTATATGAGCAGAAGCTGAACGTCCTCGGGCTAGAGAAGGACTAGTCTTCTTCGGGGATATCTCGAGAGAAAAGGCGGGTGACTCGAGCCACCCGCCTTTATGAGTATAATTCTTTACTTATCCAAGCCCTGCTGGTGAACGTAGTTCGGAATCTCTGCTGGATACTCTGGCCATGCTCCAGACTGCGTGCAGACATAGGCAGCGACGTTACATGCGTAGATGTGTGCGTCGTGCAGAGACGAGCCCTTGAGGATTTCGCTGGTGAATGCGCCGGAGAAGGAGTCTCCAGCACCTACAGTGTCTGCCACCTTGATGCGAGGAGTCTTCACATAGGAGGTCTCGCCGTCGCGCTTCATAATGATGGAGAACTGGGATCCACCCGTCAGAATCATGTAGTCGAGGTCATAGTGCTTAATGAACCATGCGCAGGCTTCCTCGTCTGAGCCTTCTACTCCGAACATAGGGCGCAGGAGCTCGAGCTCATCATCATTAATCTTAAAGACAGTAGCTGCTTCGAGCTGAGCTTCGATGAGTTCCTTCGAGAAGAAGTCTCCACGAATGTTAATGTCATAGTACTTCAGAGCGCCTGGCTTCGTGTGCTTGAGCAGCTCAAGAATGGTGTTCTTGCTTTCCTCATCACGGCATGCGAGGGAACCGTAGCAGACGGCATCTGCCTCGGATACGGCTTCGATGAGCTCATCGGTGAGTGCTACGTGATCCCATGCCACACCCTGAACGATCTCATACGATGGGATACCGTCATTCAGAACCACGCCCACAGTGCCGGTAGGGTAGTCATTACGCTGAAGAATGGCATCGATGCCAGCGTTCTTTACAGCTGCTTCGAGCTCGTCACCCAGCGAGTCGTTACCGATGGCGCTAATGGAGCGGCCCACGAGACCATTCTGCGCAGCATGGTATGTGAAGTTTACTGGGGCGCCGCCCGCACGCTTCCCTTCTGGGAGCATATCCCACAGGATCTCGCCGAGGCTGACCACGATAGGTTGTGTCATGGTATTCCTTTCTTCCAGACATAGTCTGTGACTTAGTCTAGCGCTTAAGGCGGAAAAGCTGCCCTTGTGCTGCGCGCTGGTCTGCTTGGTTATATGTCAAAAGATTAGGATAGCACGAGGTTCTTACGGAGGCAGAAAGAAGCAATAGGGGAATACCCTGATACCCCATCCTCGAATTCAGGGAAAACGTGGGGAGTGTGAGGGCTGTGTCGCTAGAGCCATCCTGTTTTAATGGAAGCTATGGAATACACTACTACATATGCAGCTGCCCCAGCGCAGCCACTGAATACGCAGAATGCACAGAACGCACAGGCCATGCAGCCTGTGGTATCCCTCGAGAACGTCACGAAGGTGTACGGTCATGGAGACACGCGTGTGCGTGCCTTAAAGGACATCACTCTTCCGCTCTATAAGGGCCAGTTCACCTCGATTATGGGCCCATCGGGTTCGGGTAAGTCCACCATGCTGCACATCATCGCTGGTCTGGACACGCCATCGAAGGGAACGGTACACATCGATGGAGTGGACATCACCACTCTGAAGGATAAGCAGCTCACTGAGCTTCGCCGCGAGCGCATCGGCTTCATCTTCCAGTCCTTTAACCTCGTGCCGACTCTGAATGTCCTGGATAATATTCTTCTGCCTACTCAGCTGTCGAATACGAAGGTGGACCGCGAGTGGCTGAACCGTGTGGTGGAAGCACTGGGTCTGACTCCACGCCTGAAGCACCGTCCATCGGAGCTTTCTGGTGGCCAGCAGCAGCGTGTGGCTGTGGCGCGTGCACTCGTGTCTCGCCCGGCCATCATCGTGGCTGATGAGCCGACCGGTAACCTCGACTCGAAGACGAGCGATGAAGTGCTCTCCATCCTGCGCCAGGCAGTAGATGAATTCGGTCAGTCGGTCATCATGGTGACGCATAACCCATCGGTGGCCACAGTATCTGACCGTGTCATCGTAGTCTCGGACGGCACGGTGAAGGCAGACTTCATGGGTGCTACTCCAGACCAGATAGTGTCCCTGCTGTAAGAGACAAAAAGAGAGATACATAAAGGGATAGAATCATGGCTTCTCCGATTAATAAACTTTTCCTCGCGAACGTGAAGCATCACGCTTCGCGCTACGTCTCCACGGCAGTGGCAGTGACCATCGCTGCCACCTTCGTGGTCCTGTGCCTGACCCTCATGGGCGGCATATCCTCGGCGTACATGGCCACCATCGATGATGCGACGCGCGGCACATCCACCGTTATAGCCGAGCAGGCAGTAAATACCGCTACGAATGCAGATACAGACGCAGACGCGACTGCAGAAGTAAGCCTCACCGATGCTGCAGCAGCCCAGCAGGCTCAGACCGAGCGCGCTCAGAAGATGGCTGAGCTCCGCGCTCAGGCTGCCTCTGCAGTGAAGTCCGTTCCTGGCGTCAGCGACGTGGTCGAATCCACCGCTCAGGCCAGCGTCGAGGGGGAGACGTACCAGTATAACGCTCCTATGAACGTGAGCATAGGTTCCGATGGGCGCAGCTCTCTGCGCGCACTCGAGTACTTGCAGAAAGCGCCGCTGACGCAGTACCAGTATAAGGAAGGCCGCGCTCCACAAGCAGCGAACGAGATAGCTGTGGATGACGGTGTGACTGGCTCACTTCAGGTGAAAGTGGGGGATAGCGTCGAGGTCAGTACGCTCGGTGTGAGCACGGATGCGAAAAAGTTCACCATTACAGGCATTATAGGCGTCTCGAACTTCTCGAACGGGTCCGCACTCGCTACGAAGGAAGGCGTAGAATCCGTTCAGACGAGCGGCGCGACGAATAGTCTGCTCGTAGTCCCGCAGAATACCGCTACGCGCTCGCCTCAGGCCAGCGTCACGAGCCAGGAAGAATTGACCTCGAAAGTAAACGATGCTCTCAAGAGCGTAAACGCGAGCGCGAAGGCGGAAGGCGTCGAGTTTAAGGCGTACCCGGCGCAGCGCTTCGTCGAGTCGGGCCGTCAGCACGCGCAGACTCAGGTGACTGCCATGACGTCCATGGCGCTCATCTTCCCGCTGATCGCGGCGTTCGTCGCGGCCATCATCGTGGGCACGACGTTCCAGGTCATCGCTCTGCAGCGTCGCCGCGAACTCGCGCTGCTGCGTGCCGTGGGTGCGCAGGCGAAGCAGGTGCGCGCACTCGTTCTGCGCGAGACGTCCATCGCGGGCACGGTATCCGCGCTCATCGGCACGGCTGTAGGAACGCTCGCCGGCGCATGGCTGCTCACGTATCTGAACGTCGCGGCCAATTATATCGCCGCTTTCAGCATGCTTCCATGGACTGGCATCATCCTCACCTGGGTGGGCGCGAGCCTCATCACTATCTTCGTGGGACTCGCACCATCGCGGGAAGCTGCGAAAGTCTCGCCACTCGCCGCGCTCGCACCAGTACAGTCTGTCCAGGAGACGCGCCGCAAGCATACAGTGCGCGTGGTGCTGTCCATCATTCTGCTGGTAGCAAGCATCGCGGGCATCGTCTACGGTCTGCGTCTGCCGGCGGGAAACGCTTCGGAGATTTACGTACGCTTCGGCATCGTGGTCCTCGCTACCTTCGTGTGCTGGATAGCAGCCATGATGCTCTTTACTGTGGTGCTGCCGTATATTATCTACTTCTTCGGATCTGTGGTACGCACTCCAGTGGGGCGCCTCGCACGCGAAAATGTGGTGCGTAACCCATCGCGTACGGCATCCACAGGTGTGGCGGTCATCATCGGCGTGGTGCTCATGTCCACCATAGCCATCGGCGTCTCGTCCGTGCGCTCTACGCTGGATAGCTCGCTGAATAAGTCGCGTCCAGTGGACATCTATGCGGGAAGCTATATAGGTACTCTTTCGAAGGATGAGCTGGCGAAGCTCCATAGCTTCGAATACGCCTCGAAGACGGTGGATATCCGCGGCGTGCAGGCTGTGGTGAATGGGGATACGCAGTCCCCTGTGACCGTGCTCGGTTATCCGGATCTCACGGGTGTACAGCGCTCGGAGCTTCCTGTCGTGGCGGATGGCACTATCCACGTGACGAAGGGCGCTATCATGGCGCAGAAGGCCACGGTGTCTGTCTGCTTCCTCGATGCATCGGGCCAGCAGACCACCTGCCGCGAGTATAAGCCAGTGGAGGATAGCAGCATCCGTGATGGCAGTGTCCACCTCAGTGCAGCTGATCTTAAGGCTGCTGTACCGGACGCAGGAGTAGCTTTCGTGGCTATGCGCATCAAGGATGGAACGCCATACGACCAGGTCTTTACGGGACTACAGCGCGTGGGACGGAACATCAGCATGAACGGTGGATATGTGGAGAGGAGCCTGTACATGCAGGCTCTGAACATCATCGTGCTCGTCTTCATGGCACTGCTCGGCGTGTCTGTGGTCATCTCCCTCGTGGGTGTCTCGAATACTCTGGGTCTGAGTGTGGCAGAGCGTACGCAGGAAAATGGCTTGCTGAGAGCCCTGGGTCTGACGCGCGGCCAAATGAAGCGTCTGCTCGTCATGGAGTCCTTCCTCACCTCGCTCGTCTCTACGCTGGTGGGTATAGGACTGGGAACCATCTTTGCTGCCATAGGCATGTATACGCTGCCATTTAATGATCTGGGTGTAGGCATCGAAGTGACTCTGCCGTATGATCAGCTCGCTGGTCTCGTACTCATCATCGTTCTGGCATCTACGCTGGCTGCATGGCTGCCTGGCCGCAAGGCGGCGAAGGTGAGCCCAGTGGAGGCGCTGGCGCACGAGTAATGCAGCGGAGCGCTTGACGGTGAGAAAGCCGCACTTTCCGACTTTTCGAGAGGTCGGGGTGCGGCTTTTGCGTATGCGTGCGAGGATGTGATAAAACGGCCTCATTATGGTAGAATAAGATTGAGAATACTCTCATCCGTTTACTCATGATCGATGTCGACTTCTGTGTACACAGGAACGGAGGACAGTACCATGACTAGGTATCTACCTCGTGCGAGAAAAATTCTCTATGCTTTTCTCGCATGTACGCTCATTAGCTCTATGGCCCACGCCGCCCTCGCCGTAGAGGATTCGGATGTTTCGCCGCCAGAAGCGGGTAGCTCCGCTGCCTCTGGAGAATCACGAGAGAATGTCATTTCTGTAGGTCCAGATGCGAAACTCGACGAGGCCATCGCGAATGCTCCGGACGGTGCGGTTCTGGAGATTACAGGAACACACACTCTGGGCAGTACCCCTATCACCATACATAAGAGCATGACTCTGCGAGCCGGCGCTGATGGCGGTGTTATTCAGACTACACAGCGAGCCGATGCTCACATCATTTTCGAGGGGAAAGGGAAGAACTTCATCCTCGGTAGCGAGAATGAAGAGCCTGTACTGACGCTCGATGGGGTAACAGTGAAAGCTGCTGCAGGAAGCTTTGAGGCTCGTAAGGGCTGGCTCATCGATAAAGGCGGGCTCGACATAAACGGTGCTGATGTCGAAGCGAAAATCTCTGGAGGAACCATCACGAACGGGCGCACTGCGGAAACATATGGGTATCACGTGGGCGCTCTCCAAGTCCGGAATAATGCCGTCGTCACGGAAATTAGTGGAGGAAACTTTACCGGATCTGCCACAGCGATGGCTGTGGATTCCGGGTCTGTGGTGAAGAAAATATCTGGCGGAACTTTTACACGCGGTACGAATTCTTCTCCATGGGATACCGTGCGGGTCAAGTATGCCACCATCGAAGACATCACGGGTGGCACTTTTACGTCGAATTATGATGCGGCACTTCGGGTGGAAGAAGGAGGGCACATCAAGCACATTAGCGGTGGAACCTTCCACACGGAAACTGCTGCTCAGTATCTCGCATATCTCCAGGCGTTTCGTCTTGATTATGGTGCTGCCCTTTCTATCTATACTGGAGTGAACGATACGACGGGAGCTGATTTCACTGGAGTAGATAAGATATCGGGGGGAGATTTTTCCGGAACGCATGCCATCTTCATGCTCGGGAATAATGCACAGCCGTATGAAAAGAAGTCGATGGTCACTATAGGTGAAATCTCCGGTGGTACGTTCACATCCACACTCGAAAAAGATAAGGATAAGACTGGGCGGAGAATAAAGAAAGATGCAGTCCTGCTCGGCCGGCAGTCGTATATCGGAAGGATTTCCGGGGGAACCTTCCGTACGAAGTTCGACAGTCCAGCATTACATCTGGCCTATACTCAGGGCAGCGATGCAAATACACGACCTCGCGCGACTATCGCGGAAATCTCGGGTGGAATCTTTATCTCGGATAAGAGCTATTCCTTAGATATCGAAAAGGGGCTGGTAGACACCATCTCAGGTGGTGAGTTCTACAGTGCGAACACAAGCGGGGTGAGCACGAGCTCGAATGGCGCGATTCGCCAAATCACAGGAGGAAAGTTCTATAATAATTACTCTCCGGCCGAGTGCTCATCGTGGAACGAAAATGTTCCGCTGATTAAAGCCTCATATTATGCTACTCCACGTGATTCGAAACCTCAGGGGCTTCTCCTCGAGCCGGGGCTAACCAGCGATATAGGTAAGGGCCGGTACTGGACGAAGCTGTGCAGATCTAAGAACGGTGCATATGATTATAACGTCGTACCGCCGAACGCAGTCCTTCCTGAAGGCTACGTGATAGCTGGATATGACAGCGATTACGGATTCCGACCGGTAAAGGCTGAGGATGGCACCACAGACTTCGTGCTAAAGAATGGCAGCATTTACTTCAAAAAGAATGCTGAGGGTGAGGTCCTGCCTGCGTCTATCAGTGGATCGAACAACGACTGGTACGCGGAGAACGGCTACGAGAAACTCGAAAAGCCTATCTATGCTCTCGCACAAAGCTACCGTACAGAAGATGTGGCGCTGAAGGAAGACCATCAGAATCCTGATGGAACGACCGAGGTGCGGCATTATCGCTATCTGATGAAGACGCCGACAGTCACGTTCGATGTAAACGCGCCTCGTGTGGTGAATAATGCAGGGACGTCTGGAACTGCAGCACGCAGTACTCGCGCGGCAAACGTGGAGGTTCTGCCACATACCGGCGAAGTTCCTGCTACCATGACGATAAAGCCTTTCGCTTATGATCGGTACGCTAACAGCATTAGTGAGAAAAACTCTCAAGTATTCAAAGTTCCGGGGAACGAGGGTGGTCTCGCGATAGAAGGGTATAAGTTTACTGGCTTTAACACTGCAGCGGATGGGAGCGGCGTGAGGATGCGCGAGGGGGAGTACTATGCGATGCCTAGTGCAAACGTCACTCTGTATGCTCAGTGGGAGAGGGTTACTCAGGATGAGCCAGAGTCGAAGACTCTCACGCGTACTATTCGGTATATCGATAAGGTGACGAAGGCTCCTATTCATGATCCTCAGGTGCAGTCGGTGACGCTGACGCGGACGAATGTGCGGAATCTTGTGACGAATGCTGTGACGGGGGGTGAGTGGTCTACGACAAAGTTTGAGGCGGTGGTTTCTCCGTCTGTGGATCGGTATGGTGCTCCGGATAAGGCTACGGTACCAGAGCTCGCAGTGAATGGTGAGACGGAGGATATCACTGTAGATGTGATGTATCCGCAGGGTACGAAGGATGAGCCAGAGTCGAAGACTCTCACGCGTACTATTCGGTATATCGATAAGGTGACGAAGGCTCCTATTCGTGATCCTCAGGTGCAGACGGTGACGCTGACGCGTACGAATGTGCGTAATCTCGTCACTGGCGTGGTTACGGAGGGTGAGTGGTCCACGGCGAAGTTCGAGGCGGTGAATTCTCCGTCTGTAGAGAACTATGGTGCTCCGGATACGCTGACGGTACCGGAGCTCGTGGTTAATGGGGATACGAAGGATATCACTGTAGACGTGATGTATCCTCAGGGTACGAAGGATGAGACGGAGGAGAAGAACATTACTCGCACCATTACATACGTGGATGAGGTTACTCATAAGGAAATCTCCACTCATGTGATTCAGTCTGTCACTCTGAAGCGCACGAATGAGCGTAACCTCGTGACTGGTGATGTAAAGAAAGGCACGTGGTCCACGGCGAAGTTCGAAGCAGTCACGTCTCCTACTGTGGACAAATATGGTGCTCCAGATAGAGATGCCGTAGGTGCCATGGATGTTACTGATGAAACGCAGAACTTCACGGTGATGGTCACCTATCCTCGGGGCACGGAGAATGTCCGAGAAGAGAAGATAATAACGCGAACTATCACTTTCGTAGACGAAGAGACGGGTCAGCAGATAGCAGACTCTATCCTTCAGAAGGTGACGCTGGAACGCACGAATGTCCGTGACCTCGTGACCAGCGCCGTAACAGAGGCAGAATGGTCCACTGCGGTATTCCCAGAAGTACAGATTCCAGCGATAGAAGGGTATCAGTCTCCTACTCTCGCGAGTATTCCTGAAGTACAGGTAAACGGTCAGACAGAGGATGAAGTGATTCGCCTAGCTTTTTCTCGGGAAAAGAAAATAGTGAAGACGGATACTGTCCCTGGCAGTGCTAAAAGCGTTCAGGACGTGAAGAAAGATCACGCTCTCGCGCGGACAGGAGTAGACCTCACTGTGCTCACAGCTGCTACCGTGATGCTACTGGTGGTCGGTGTGGCTAGCACGGCTAGCGTAGCTGTTTCGCGGAAACGCTCCGTAAAACGCATGAAGTAAGGAAAGTAAGCTCCGTGGCAGGAGAAGGGCGCTCGAGAGTATTCTCGGGCGCCCTTCCTCGCCCGTTCGCAGAGGAGCACCACGGTGTTGCCTTGTATGTCGCGCGCGAACTACCTCCTCAGCACAGCGCTGTTAGCGGCACCCACGCCTTGGAGTTTGCTATGCCTTAGAAAGCCGCATAAAATAAGGCGAAACGCCGTAGTTAGTTAAATGACTTTACAAACTCCGCACCTCTTGCTAGCATAAAAGCTAACAGCACAACCGCTGAACGTACAAAACGTAAAAGCTTTCTCAGCTAATGAGCAAAGGAGCACACTATGAGCTTGTGGAACGTGGATAAGATCCCATTCGTCGGTACCGAAGATGTCCGTCAGGGTCTCGGATTCCGTTATTATGATGCAGACCGCGTGGTCGCTGGTAAGAAGATGAAGGACTGGCTGCGCTTCGGTGTGGCATGGTGGCACACCTTCGACCAGGAGCTGGTAGATCCATTTGGAACTGGAACCTCGCATCGCCCATGGTATGGCAAGTATTCGGATCCTATGGACGAAGCTCTGGCGAAGGTAGACTATGCGTTCGAGTTCTTCACTACCCTCGGTGCAGAATACTTCTGCTTCCATGATCGTGACATCGCTCCAGAAGGCGACACTCTGCGCGAGACGAACGCAAACCTCGATAAGGTCGTCGATAAAATCGAAGAGAACATGAAGTCCACCGGCGTCAAGCTCCTGTGGAACACCTCGTCCCTCTTCACGAACCCACGCTTCGTCTCCGGTGCATCCACCTCGCCATTTGCAGACATTTACGCCTACTCGGCAGGTCAGCTGAAGCACTCCCTGGAGATAGCGAAGCGCCTGGGTGCAGAAAACTACGTGTTCTGGGGTGGTCGTGAAGGCTACGAGAACCTGTGGAACACGCAGATGAAGCGCGAGCAGGAGCACATGGCGAAGTTCTTCCACATGTGCCATGACTATGCGAACGAAATCGGCCTGGATGCACAGTTCCTCATCGAGCCTAAGGCGAAGGAACCGACCATGCACCAGTATGACTTCGATGCAGCGACCGCTATCGCCTTCCTGCGTACCTATGACCTCATGGATGTTATGAAGCTGAACCTCGAAGGTAACCACGCAAACCTCGCAGGCCACACCTACCAGCATGAGATTCGCACGGCTCGCGAAGCAGGCGTTCTCGGCTCTCTGGATGCAAACCAGGGTGACAAGCTCATCGGCTGGGATATGGATGAGTTCCCGACGGATCTCTACGAGACGACCGCTGTGATGTGGGAAGTACTCGACGAGGGTCAGATCGGTCCTCATGGTGGTCTGAACTTCGACGCGAAGCCACGCCGTACCTCCTTCGTCGCAGAAGATCTCTTCCGCTCGCACATCGCTGGTATGGATTCCTTCGCAGCTGGTCTGCTCATCGCAGATAAGATGCACCAGGATAAGTACATCGAGAACCTGCAGGCTGAGCGCTACAGCTCCTACGAGTCCGGCATCGGCGCGACCATCGAAGACGGCACGGCTACTCTCGCATCTCTGGAAGAGTATGCTCTGGATAAGCCACAGTCTGAGCTCATCGCGGCGACGCATTCGGATCACCTCGAGTCTGTGAAGGCGACGATTAATAACTACATGTTCGAGGCTCTGAAGTAGTCAGAAACGTTACTCGTGCCCGCTCGTCTGGCGTGAAGCTATCTGAGTGAAGAGTGCATGGTCGTGGTTGTGGGCTGTGCATTATCGGTGCGTCATTCGGTTCGGTAGAACGCATCGGGCGGGGTGTCATGAGTGGGGCTAGAGGACTTGCCTGAACTGGGCGCGTGAGCGTCCGGTAAAAGTCCTCACCATCTTTCTCTTTCCTTTATTACTGCAGGCAGCGGCTCCTTCTGGGGGTCGCTGCTTTTTTATGTTAATCTTCCCCTATACAAAAGCGCCCAGCCGAAGCTGGGCGCATCACATTCAGCGAGGATTAGCCACGATACGATGCGTACTGGGCATACACTTCAGGTGTAGGTTCACCTGTGAGGACTGCATCTGTGCGTACCTCCCACTGTGGGAGGGTGCCCGTGAGAGTCCATGCCGCCTGGCGAGCAGCGCCGATGGCCACATACTCATCTGTCTGTGGTACTTCCACGTCGTGCTCCCAGATGGATGGGGCATAGGAGCGAGTGGCAGGGGACTTCGCACCTCCGCCTATGAGCAGAATGCGCGAGACTGTAGCCCCCAGAGCCTTCACGTACTCGAGGCAGTCGCGCTGAGAGCAGAGCACCGCTTCGACGAATGCACGAGCGAGATTCTCTCTCGTGGTATTCGCTAAGGTGAGTCCGTAGAATTGGGCAGTGGCATCCGGACGGTTCGGCGTACGCTCGCCGTCGAAATACGGAATAAGCGTAATACCATCCGCACCAGGAGTGCTCTTCTCAGCGAGCTCAGCCAGCTCGTCGTACGACGCGTTCAGAGCGTGACGACCAGCGTCCAGAATGCGAGAACCGTTAATGGTGCAGGCCAGTGGAAGCCAGCGCCCCGTGCAGTCGGCAAACCCAGCGATAGCGCCAGTCAGGTCGCGTGCCGGAGCGTCACTGACAGCGGCCGCCACGCCTGACGTGCCGAGTGAAACGGACACATCACCACTTGACATCCCGAGTCCGAGAGCGGCCATAGCGTTATCGCCGCCACCCGGAGCGATGACGCAGCCGCCCTCCACATCCTTACCGGCGATGGCAGGGTCAGCCACTGCGCCCACTTCGCTCGGCGCGAGAACGCGCGGCAGAACGATATCCTCGCGGTACGCCTCGCCCATAGCGAAGGCGAGGAGGTCGCGGCGGTACTCGTTCGCCACGGAATCGAAGTATGCCGTGCCGGAAGCATCCGAACGGTCGGTGAACAGGGAACTCAGGTCCGCGGCATCAGCACTTTCAGACGGGCCATGACCGGCGATGCGCCAGCTCAGCCAGTCGTGCGGAAGGCAGATGGCAGCTATCTTCGCGGCGTTTTCTGGCTCATTTTCCGCTACCCATGCCACCTTCGTGATGGTCAGGGATGCCACGAGCGAGGAACCCACCGCGCGCACCCAGCGCTGAACGCCGCGCGCATGGACGTCATCTGGCTCACCGTCTTCCTGCTCGCCATGCTCGCCGATGCGGTCGATGAGCGAGTTCGCCTGCACACTGCTGCGCGTGTCATTCCACAGTAGAGCATCGCGGATGACGCGTCCCTGCTGGTCGAGGAGGACCATGCCATGCTGCTGGCCGCCTACAGCGAGTGCAGAGACATCGTCGAGTCCGCCAGCCTGGGCGCTCGCTTCGAGGAAAGCATCCCACCAGGCGTTCGGGTCTACACTCGTTCCGTCCGGGTGAGATGCCTGGCCGAAGCGCACGAGCTCACCTGTGACGGCGTCCGTGACGCGGACCTTACAGGACTGAGTGGATGTATCTACGCCCGCGACGAGGACGCGGCGTGGGGTAGAGGTCGTTTCTGATGTCATCATCATGCCTCCTTGCATAGGGTATGTCTCGGTATCCTGCGTGCTAAACTGAGAAAAACTCAGTAGAGACACAGGGTTTGTTAATTCGCTTTACTAACTCTTTTATAGTATCATGACTGGTGACGAACAGTGACGTGAGGAGTAAAAATGTCACGACAGCAAGCCCTCAACCAGGACACTCTGCGCGCGCATAATATAGGCGTGGTGCTCAGCGTGGTGCTGCGCAGTCCAGATCCCATCAGCCGGGCAGACATCGCTCGCGCTACAGGGATGACGAAGGCTGCTATATCCATTATCGTTTCAGACCTCATCGAGCGCAAAATCCTCGTGGAAGGAAAACCGCAGCAGCTTATGACTACGGGAAAGCCGAGCAGTCCACTGGAGTTCGCGGATGGGCAGTGGCTGGGACTGGGCGTTCAGGTGCATACGGACGGATATGGCTTCCTGCTTCAGGATTTTAATGGGAATGTCGTGGATAGCCAGTGGGTCAGCAGTCTCGATGAGGAACTGGATGCTCAGCTGGACAGTGCGGATGTGGATGCAGTACTCGGCCGCCTTGAGGAGATGATAGCGCCAGTCGTGGCGAAATGGACGAAAAAGCGGCGCCACGTCATCGGGGGTGCGCTGGCTCTACCGGGTATGATTACCGGCGATGGAGTGCTGATTAATGCTCCGAACCTCGGCTGGTCGAACGTGGCTCTGCTCGAGAAGCCACTCGTAAAAAAGTATGCGTTAACCCCGGTGAATGAAGCAAATGCTGCTGCTATAGCGCAGATATCCGGGTATGCTGTGGCTGCTCGGACTGGCGTGCAGGGGCAGGATGGTGTGAGCGAGTCTATGCTCCCACCCGACGCATCCTTCCTCTTCCTTTCCACCGATGTGGGTATAGGCGGAGCGTATGTGAGTCAGGGCAAACTCGTAGCTGGAGATGATGGGCTGGCGGGGGAGATAGGTCACGTCTCTGTCCAGATGGATGGGCCGCTGTGCCGTTGTGGTCGCTACGGGTGCATGGAGATGTATGCGGGTCGTCGGGCTGTGCTGGAGTCATGCGAGTCATGTGCGTCAGGGGAAGCTGAGGGGCGTGCATCTGCTCATTTCGTGAATGCTGAGGATAGTTATGATGCTCTCGTGCGCATGATGGAGGAAAAGCCAGAAAAGACTCGCGCTGTCATGCGCTCGGCATCGCGTGCTATGGCATCGGCTATCGTGTCCGCTATGAACATCGTGGACATCACGCGCGTGGTCGTCGGCGGGTTCTGGACTCGTTTTGGATCTGCATGGCTCGAGCAGCTGCGTGAGGATGTCGTCTCTCAGCTTCATGCTGAGCATGCGGAACGTGTGGAGATTCTTTTCGCGCCGATGGATGACCACGCTGGCCTGCATGGCGCGGCTGAGTGGGGGCTCAGGCATGTCATCGATGACGTGGCACAGTATGTGCTGTAAGGGGAAATAGTTCTCACAGCCACTGCCGAATAAAAAATGCGACTTTTCTAGAAGTCTATCGAAAAAATGAGCCTTCGAAACTCTCTTTTTCAGCGAACTTCTAGAAAAGTCGCATTTTTGTGAAACTGCCGGAAGTCGTGCCCTACTCAGGGCTACTGAGAATTACTTAGAACTTCTTCCCCACACGTCCTGCAAGTAGCTCCACTGTAGCTGCCTCGTGGTGATCTGCGAAGACCGTCGTATTCGTATTCAGCTCAGCGATGGCTGCCATATCCTCGTCAGTCAGGGCGAAGTCGAAGATGGAGAAGTTTGCGCGAACGCGCTCTGGATTCGCAGACTTGGACAGGCTGACGATACCGCGCTGCAGCTGCCAGCGCAGCATGACCTGAGCAGTAGACTTGCCATACTTTTCTGCGATGGACACGAGTGTAGGATTACGGAACACGTCGAAACGGCCCTCAGCGAAGGCGCCCCAGCTTTCCACCTGTACGCCCTTGCTGAGCTGATAATCCACAGAAGCAGTCTTCTGATTAAAGACATGGAGTTCTATCTGGTTCACGGCTGGAGTGATCTCGTTAAAGATGGACAGATTCGCCACCTGGTCATCTTCGAAGTTTGAGACGCCGATGGCACGCACCTTGCCTTCCATATAGAGCTCTTCCATAGCGCGCCATGCGCCGAAAGTGTCGCCCACTGGCTGATGCAGAAGATAGAGGTCGATGTAGTCCAGGCCGAGCTTTTCGAGAGAGGCTGCGAATGCTTCCTTAATTCCCGCGTAGGAGATGTGCTGAATGAAGGCCTTTGTGGTGATGAACAGCTCGTCGCGCGTCACGATGCCCTTCTCGATGGAGGTGGCGATAGCACACCCCACAGCTTCCTCATTCTGGTAGGCTTCTGCAGTGTCGATGAGGCGGTAGCCTGTGGCGATGGCTTCTTCTACTGCGGTCTGGCAGACTGCTGGATCGGGGATCTGGAAGACGCCGAAACCTACCATCGGCATGGTCACGCCGTTATTTAGTGTGGTCGTAGGCTGAGTAGTTAGTGAAGTCATATGTATTCTCCTTATATCGTTTTCTGATACTTCCATTCTAGAGCGGATGGATAGGAATGTGGCCGCATATGCGCGCGCCCTTATGCGTGTCACACAGCACCCCATACGCCAGGCGTATACCCCTCACCGGGCTTACTCATTCAGGCTCATGAAGGCGCTGCCCGGTATTCGTCGAGCCTGGTACAGCGGCCATAACAAGAAGAGAAAGAATTGACAGGAAAGCACAGAATGCAGAACGGAAGCGAAGCATAAATCCTTTCGAGAGTATACGAAACGGCGGCTCGCACGAAGCGTAGCCGCCGCCGGAAAAGGAGAGAAAAGAGGAAAACTAGTCGTTCGCGTGGATATCGTAGTTCGCGAGCAGATATTCGGCTACGCCAGGCGCATCAGGGTCGTGCGCGCCGCGCCCCTTATCCAGAGCGCGCAGCTCGTCCATCTCTGCATCCGTGAGCGTGAAGCCGAAAATGTCCTTATTCGACGCCATGCGCGTCTTCTTCGTGGACTTCGGCAGAACGATGATGCCCTCCTGCGTCTCGAAACGCAGGATGATCTGACCAGCATCCTTACCGTACTTCTCTGCGAGCGTCACGAGAGCAGGCTCAGCGAAGAGATCGCGGTTACCCCGACCGAGCGGAGCCCATGCCTCGATGCGCACGTTATCTGCGGCGAGCAGCTCACGCAGCTCCTTCTGCTGGAAGTACGGGTTAAACTCCACCTGGTTTACCGCAGGAATGCTCGCAAACTGAGGAACGAACTGCTTCCAGAACGCTGGCGTGAAGTTCGACACGCCGATGGAGCGAATCTTTCCTGCAGCCTTCGCCTCTTCGAGAGCTTTCCACGCCTGCTCGACCTCGCCGTACGGCTGGTGGAGCAGGTAGAGGTCGAGGTAGTCCAGTCCCATCTTCTCGAGAGTCGCGTCGATGGTGGCCTTCGCGGTCTCGTACGCGTAGTCCTGAATCCACAGCTTGCTCGTTACGAAGATGTCCTCGCGTGCGATGCCCGAGTCGGCGATGGCGCGGCCCACTTCCTGCTCGTTAAAGTACGCCTGAGCAGTGTCGATGTGACGGTAGCCCACCTCGAGAGCTTCCTTCACAGCGGTATAGGTGGAGCCATCTGCTGGAATCTGGAAGACGCCGAAGCCGATAGCTGGAATAGTGTGGCCGTCGTTCAGAGTAATGCGCGTCTGGTCTGTCATGTGTATCTCCTTATGTGGGATGACGTTCTGTGTATGCTTCTACCCTAGGAGATTTTTCGGCATTCGGGCAGGGGATACGGCTGTCTGCTCATGCGCGTCTCGTATGCGGGTATACGTGAAGCGTATGGCTGATGTGCTGGAGGGGGAATTGACATAAAAAACGGCGTCCTGCGCATACGCATGCAGGACGCCGAACGAAGACACAGCTTACTTCGCAGCAGCTGCAGCCATCCAGGCCTCGACCTCGTCTATCTCCTTCGGAATAGCGTGGGAGAGCCATTCTGGGCCATTCTCGGTCATGAGGACGTCATCCTCGATGCGGATACCCACACCGCGGAACTCCTCAGGAACGAGCATGTCGTTCTCCTTAAAGTACAGTCCCGGCTCGATGGTGAAAATCATCCCCGGCTGGATGGTGGCACCCTGGTAGGACTCGTAGCGCGCCTGCGAGCAGTCGTGCACGTCCAGACCCAGATGATGCGCCACGCCGCACGCATGCCAGCGGCGATGCTGCTGACCCTCAGGGCTGAGCGACTCCTCCACGCTCACCGGAAGTATGCCCCACTCATGCATAGCCTCAGCCAGCACGCGCATGCACGCATGATGGATATCCGAGTAGGTCGCGCCCACCTGAGCAGCCTCAAAGCCAGCCTTCTGCGCCTTCAAGACCACAGAGTACAGCTCACGCTGCAGAGGCGTGAACTTTCCATTCGTCGGGAAAGTACGCGTGATGTCTGCAGTGTAGAGCGAATCCACTTCTACGCCTGCGTCGATGAGCAGCAGCTCACCATCATGAATCGTGCCCGTGTTTCGCATCCAGTGAAGGGTAGGAGCATGCGCACCCGAGGCGACGATGGTACCGTAGCCTTCAGCGTTACCCTGCTCGCGCGCATTCGCATTAAAGCGGCCCTCGAGGATACGCTCGCCGCGCTCCTTACCGCGGGCTTCAGGCAGCGCTTCGAGCATACGCGTGAAGCCTTCATGCGTGGCGGCTATGGCCTTACGCATCTCGCGCACCTCGTACTCATCCTTCAGCATGCGCTGCTCGGACGCAAACTGGTAGAACGTGTCATCATCCGAAGCGGTGGCGTCGGAATTATCAAAGCCACCAGCGGTACGGATAGCGTCCACCGTAGAGGTAATTTCCGGGTCTATGTTCCGGATGACGCGTACGCGGATAGCGCCTTCCTCCGTGCCCACATCCTTCGACAGGGCATCTTCGAGGCCAGCGATGTCTGCCGTATCGATGCCTGTCATGGTCTTAATGCCTTCCAGGCCTGGGCGCACACCTACCCAGTACTCGCCGTACGCGGCCGAGCGGTAGTAATCCTGCGTGCTCTGGTCGCTGCGTGGGTGCAGGAACAGCACAGGAGTGTGCGTCTTACCCTGCACAGCCTCGGCACTGCCCGGAGCCACAGGATTCAGGACGAGTACAGCACCTGCCTCGTAATCCTGACCGAGTCCCGTGTAGTACGCGAAAGCAGTGTCTGGGCGGAATGCGTAATCGCAATCATCATTACGCACTTTCGCCTGACCTGCTGGAATGACGAGGCGCTCACCAGGGAAGCGCTGACCCAGCTCTTCGAGACGACGCGCGGTGTAAGCGCTGGACTCGAGAGGCTGGATGTCTGCTTCTTCCTCGCCCCAGCCTGTGAGCATAAACTTCGAGAAAGTGGTGGATTCTGGGCGCAGAGTGCGGTTATGCGAGCGGTTCGCCATGGAATCCGACGCATCCGCCTGAGCGCGAGTTTCCGGGGTAGTGGCTACGTGCGTGGATGCAGCGCGGTCGTCTGTCATAGAGCTCTCCTTTTCGACCTCGTGACGGTATATATACGGCATACTTTAGGGCGAGCGCGTGACTTTCGTCCGCTGTCCGCGCACTGGCTGTCCGCAGTCTGCCTGCGCGTTCGTCTGCGCGTTCGTCCGTCCGAAGTCCGTCCGAAGTCCGTCCGAAGTCCGTCCGCGACGCTTTCTAAGATGAAGGTATGTCGTATGAGGTTCTAGATACTGAAAATCTTACATTAGCGGATGTGTACCGCGAGATTATGTCCCGCGCTCCTGAGCATGATTTCGACCCGAGTTTGGACCGTATGCAGAAGGTCCTGGACTACCTCGGGCATCCGGAGCAGTCGTTCCGCGTGATCCACGTGACGGGGACGAACGGGAAGGGCTCGACCGCGCGGATGGCGGAGGCCATCTGCCGCGCGTACGGCCTGCGTACCGGCTTATATACCTCGCCGCACGTCGAGTCTGTGACCGAGCGTATCGCGGTGGACGGTCAGCGTTTATCTGATGCCCAATTCATCGATACCTGGCTGCAGGTGAAGGATTTCATCGATCTGGTGGATAAGGACAGCGCTGCTGAGGGCGGGCCGAAGATGAGTTTCTTCGAAGTGCTCACCACCATGGCCATCTGGGCTTTCGCAGATGCTCCCGTGGATGTGGCCATCGTAGAAGTGGGTATGGGCGGACGCTGGGATGCCACGAATGTGCTCGATGGAGATGCTGCTGTCATCGGTCCAGTAGATATGGATCACATGCAGTGGCTCGGGGATACCGTGGAAGAGATAGCAGGGGAGAAGTCCGGCATTATCAAGTCTCGATCCACCGTCATCATAGGGCGCCAGCCGCACGAGCAGGTGCCAGCTATCCTCGAAGAAGCAGCCCGCGAAGTGGGTGCTGCGGGTGGCGTCGTACGCGATGGCGTGGAGGCGGAAGTAGTCTCGCGCGCTGCCGCTGTGGGTGGCCAGGTGGTCACGCTGCGTACGCCGAATGGTGTCTACGAGCAGATTCCTGTGTCCATGTTTGGCGAGCACCAGGCGCATAATGCTCTGGCAGCACTGTGTGCAGCGGAGACGGTCATCCCTGTGGCAGGTCAGCTGGATACGGATGTAGTGGCTGAGGCTCTCGGCAGTGTGAAAGTGCCAGGACGTATCGAGGTTATTCGTCGTTCTCCTACCACCATCATCGATGGCGGACATAATGAGAATGCTGTGACAGCCCTGCGCACTGCTCTCGAAGAAAACTTCGACTTTACGGACCTCGTGGGCGTGGTCTCCATGATGAAGGATAAGGAAGTAGAGACCGTCCTCGGTATTATGGAGCCTATTCTTTCGAAGGTGGTCGTGACCGAAAACTCGTGGAAGTCTCGCGTTATGCCAGTCGAGGAGCTGGAGAAGATAGCGCTGAGCGTCTTTGGTGAAGACCGCGTGCTGCGTGCAGATACCATGCCAGATGCCATTCAGACGGCAGTGGATGAAGTGGATGCTGCAGACGAGATGGGCATAGGCTTCGGTCATGGTGTGGTTATCTTCGGTAGCTTCGTTACTGCGGGAGATGCCCGTATTCTGCTGAAAGAACGACATAATGCAGAGCTGAAGAACACGAAGGAAGACCGCGCAGCTGGCGTGGATACGGACTTTAGCGCTGAGGATGCTGAGTAAAATTCTATGACAAAAGGCCCCTCATCGAGGGGCCTTTTCTTCTGATGTCACACTTAGAGCAGGATGCGCTTGACTATAGCGTCATCCCCTTCATAGGCGACATGGTGGTTCAGGTGCTTTATCCAGCGCTCGTTCCCCTTACCGATGACGAGCACGATGGCGAAGCTGTTTAGTGCGGCTGCATCCTTCAGAGCTGTCTCCACAGCCTCAGTACGGTCGATGATAATGTCATGCTGCACATCAGGATTCGTAATGGCATTATCCATGTCGCGGCAGATGTGCTCTTCAGACTCCGTATTCGTATCTTCTGTGGTGAAGATAAAGCGATGAATACGGTTTTCTGCCGCATGCACTATCTCTGGTCGGCGGTTATATGCTTTATTTCCCGCAGAGCCGGTGACGAGCGTAATGTGCGGATGCTGGGCGCCATACTCGCTGTCCACATAGTCGAGAAGTGTGGTCGTGCTGATGCCATTATGAGCGTAGTCCACTATAGCGAGGACCTGGGAGTCGTTCTCGTGCGTACCGCGGAAGACCTCCATGCGTCCCGAGATGCGCACGTGATTCACGGCGAGAATGCTCGAGCTATCCGCAGGAACTCCAGCCAGTTCGGCGAGTTTAACCGCCACGGCAGCATTCGCATAATTGAACTGACCAGGCATATCCAGAGCGATGTCCGTGTGCGCGATGCCGGCCGCGCCCACGAAATACGCGTCGATGCCGGCCGTACGCACATCCTCGTCCAGGACGTCGCGGTGCAGTATATCCGCGCCGAAAACCATGACATCACTATGCGCGATAATCTGACGCTTGCACGCGAAGTAATCGTCGAACGTGGGATGCTCGATAGGGCTGATGTGATCGGGGAAGATATTCAGGAACGCGCCGATGCTGAAGTGAAGATTATAGACGCGGTCTACCTTATATGCCTGCGAGGAAACCTCGATAACCGCATGTGTCAGACCATTATTCACAGCCTCACGCAGCATACGGTACAGGTCCAGAGATTCTGGGGTCGTCAGATCCGACTCTACATACGTGACACCATCCGTGCAGTTATCCACCGAGGAGATGAGCGCGGCCTTATGGGTAAAGTAATCATTCACGATGGCGTGGGTATAATACGCCGTCGTGCTCTTCCCCTTCGTACCCGTAATACCGATGGTGGTCAGTTCCTTATCCGGATGACCGTAAAACTCCTGAGCGAGCACGGCCAGAGTCTTACGCGTATCCTTCACGAGGATAACGCGAGCATCGTGCGCATAGTCCGAGCTGAACGTGCGGTCTGCCACGTAGTAGGCGAGACCACGCGAAGCGGCATCACGCATATACGCATCCTTAAACGCGCCCTTACAGATGAGGAGCGTATCTGGGCCGCTTACCTCGCCACTGGCATAGGTGAGGTGAGTGAACGTAACATCTGCTACTTCTGCTTCTTCTGCCGGGGCAGCAGGGGATGCGCTCAGCAAGTCATGCGCAGACAGTACGTCGAGTGCGCGCTGAAGGGTGAGATGAGGCTGAAAAGACATTTATAACCAACTTCCTCGAATAGGGCTGCGGCCGGATGCCACGCGATACTCGTTATAACTCTTCTTCCATGCAGTGTAGCCTGCACGCTGGTATTCCATAAGAGATTCGAGGGGAACATTACAGGATGGATACAAACGCGTAAGCGGCTCGATGAGGTCGAGCGTGGCCACAGTATCTGCCTGAGCCGTGTGGAAGTCTCCGCGTGGCTGGACGCCATAGTAGCGTGTCGTATCGGTGAGTGTGCGCTTCCCGCGGCGGCGGCTCACTGCGCGGTCTATGACCAGCGGATCCACGACGAGATGGATATCTAGCGGCTTTGCATGAAGTTTCGCGAGGTCACCCTGAAGCATATGGACGTCAAATGGCGCGTTATAAGCTACGAGAGGGATGTTCTTTTCCTGAGCGAGGCGAATAATCTGCGCTATGTGGGGTAGTGCTTCGGTCTGCGGAGCACCATGCTCAGCGAGGTACTCATTCGTAAAACCGTTCACCGCGGACGCTCCAGGGCTCATAGGTACGTCTGGCTGGATAATCCAGCCAGCGAGCACGTCCTCGCCTGAAACTGTCGAGGTGCTCGCCGAAGCAGGAGCGCGCAGGACAAGTGAAGCAGAGACGATAGCATCCGCGCCTGCACGCGTGCCTGTCGTCTCCGTGTCGAATCCGAGAAGATAACTTTCCCGCAGCGGCATGTCCTGATTTTGCGTGGGTAACGCGCCGAGAGTGTCGAGTAAAAGTGTCATGCGTACCATTATCGTGCAAGAATAAGACCTATGGAAGAATATGAAGAGACGGATGCTCCGAGCACGACGAATGCACCGCGAGTTACTGACCGTGCGCACTTCGAAGCCCTCGCCATGCCCATCGTGGATCAGCTGTATCGTTTCGCCATGAAACTGACGAATAATCCAGACGACGCGCAGGACCTCGTCCAGGACACCTACGAGCGCGGATATAAGAACTTCGCATCCTTTACGCCGGGGACGAACTTCGCCGCGTGGATGACCACCATAGAGCGAAACCTGTTCTTTAACCAGTATCAGAAAGCGAAGAGACGTCCACAGAGAGCAGATACGAGTGGAGAGTACGACGACTGGGACTTATATGCCGCGTCCGAGCATTCTGCCGACGAGCTGAAGTCAGCTGAGCAGACGTATATGGACAGTTTCGCGCCGGAGGAGATAGTAGCGGCGCTGAACCGTCTGTCGCCAGAACGCCGTGAGGTGTTCATCGCGACGGCAATTGACGGGAAATCCTACGCTCAGGTCGCTGAAGAACAGGGAGTGAAGATAGGCACGGTCATGAGCAGACTGAACCGCGCTCGCACGCAGCTGAAGGCTGAACTCATGGAGTATGGAGCAGAGCGTGGATTTACGCTCAGTGAGAAGAAAAAGGCGGGGGAGAAATAATGGGCGGTCTGACGCGGTTAACTCTACAGAAGATGACAATGTATACCGGGCGCTCGAACGGGGGAAGACACGTGAGCACGTATGTAAAGAAAAACGCGGGAAACGCAGTCGTGACAGTGGTACGCAGCTATGGCTGTGGAGAGATGGTTCTCATAAACCGCTACGCGCGCGTCGAGCTGAATTATGGTACTGCGTGGTCGAGCAGAGCATGTCGAGGCAATGCACGAGGAAAGGGTGTCGTCGCCCAGCAGGCTATCTACGAGCAGAAGACGGCTGAGCTGGCCCTGTCTGCAGACTGCTTCGACCCAGCGAGCTGCTGCGACAAGCGTGAGCAGGAGATGATAGCGGCTATCAAGCAGTGCCTACGCCCTGAGTGTGCTCCATCGTCCCTGTATGAGCGTCTGCGTCGATGCATCGATGGTGTGGATGGCGAGGACTGCGGCTGCGAGTAACGCACCGTACATAGTAAAAGGGGATTTCTCGGACGTACAGATGTACGAGCGGGAAATCCCCTTTTAAGTATTCGCCTGAGGCTTATGCATTTGGCCTCTTGCCGTGATTTGCAGCCTTCTTACGACGTTCACGACGCATGCGTCCACGCTTACCCATGGTAAACTCCTTTAAACTTGAAAATTACCTTATAGAGTATCTCACACCCGCTCGACTAGGACACTAGTCCACGCGACGCGCGCTATACCAGATATTTGTGAAAGTGCTCTGTCCCGGCTCGATGACGATGAGGTCTTTACCGCTACGGAATGCATTCGCATAGGCAGTTTGTGGCTCCACAGCGACACCGGCAGGCTTATGAGCTGCGTCCCAGCCATAGCCATTACACACCTGGAAGGAGGTGATGCTCTCGTCGCCGGTGATGGTCACTTCCACGCCATCCGGACGAGTGAAGACGGCTTCGGCACGTCCATCTCCACCGTGCACGAGGTCCGTCCACGCATCGTCGAAGGACTGGTCGCCTATCTCGTCTCCACCACGCAGGTCGAAGCGTGTTCCCTCCACAGATTCCAGGCCCGTAGGCAGAAGGCGAGAGCTGACCTGAACATGCGTGTCAGCAGGCACGCGCAGACGGCATGCCGCATTCGCAGCATCGAGCTGTGCGGTAGTCGCCTCAGCCGGCTCAGCGCCGCCGTCGAAACCGCTGAACAGCCACGGATGCGTGGCCAGAGCCCACGGCGCGTTCGACTCGCCGTTATTATACGCGGACACAGTCAGCTGCAGGCCGCGCTCTTCGGTGAGAGTATAGGTGGCCGTGACGAAGAGGTCGAAGGGATACGCAGCCAGGCGAGGCGTGCGCCAGCTGAGCGACACGCTGCGATCTGTGAGCGACTCAAGCTTCCATGCGCTACGGTATCCGAGCCCATGAATGGAGTTATGGCGTTCGTGCTCATCGATAGGGAACTGGTATGTCTGCCCCTCAAATTCATACGTGCCGTCCTCGATGCGGTTCGGATACGGGAGCAGAATCTGACCGTTACAGGCGTGCACTGGCTCATTCGGGTTAAATGGCACGGTCACTGGTGTGCCATTCCACTCGAAGCGTTCGAGAGCTGCTCCCTGTTCCGTCACTACTGCTGTGTAGGATCCGGCGTGGATAGTGTACTCATTTCCTGCCCAGCGTGGAAGAATGTGAGTCATCTGTACCTTCTTTTTCTGTGAGTTCTTTTTAGCGTGGGTGGCTTCCTGCAGCACCCACAGAGGCTATTCTAGCATCCAGTACATCGATGATGTCCAGTGGGTTGACTCCCACGCTCAGACCGCGCTTACCGCCGGAGACGAGAATTTCCTCAAATTCGAGCGCTGACTCGTCGAGCACGGTGGGATGCTTCTGCTTATGGCCGAAAGGAGAGATGCCGCCCACTACATATCCTGTCTGACGCTGGGCGACGGCTGGGTCTGCCATCTGCGCCTTCTTAACTCCGAGAGCTGCGGCAGCTGCTTTCAGATTCACATGGCAGGTGACAGGCACGATGACAGTGGCGAGGTCGTGCCCCACACGCTCTCCGACGTCGATAAGCAGAGTCTTAAACATTTGCTCGGGGACGAGGCTGTGGCCGTCAGCGTTCTGCCCGGCGAGCTGAGCTGCGCCTTCGAGTCCGAAGCCCTCACTCATGTGGTCCCCATCATGCTCATAGGTGTACAGCGTGGTGGAGATGTGATGCTCGTCGAGCTCGACGAGGGCGGGAGTGGCGGCAGATTCTTTCTCTTTATCTTTCGCGTGTTTCGAGTTCTTTTTAGCCATGCTCACTAGGGTAGCACTAGGTCCATAGGCGTGTGGGCAGTGGGCAGGCGAGAAACGTCATGCGCCCTCGTGCTCAGTATTTAGTGCAGAGGGCGCATTTCGGGTGGTCTTTTTTATCGTGAGGCGAGTCTCGTTTTTACTCCAGGCCGATGGAGTTCAGATGGTGCAGGCGTACATCTGACCATGTGGTGCTTCCAGACTCACTGACGAGCTGGATAGCGCGTGGGCCTTCGCCAGCATAGCTGTAGGAGCTCATGGCCTGCTTTCCGCCGTTCACGTAGACTTCTACGCAGCCGCGGTCCACGAAGATGCGCAGAGAAAGCTTCCCGGTGGCGAGCTCTGCGTCGCTCACCGGAGCTGCACGATAACCGCGGTCACCCGTGGCCGCATTCTGGCGGTCGATGACGACGCGCTGCAGCTGCGCATCATAGGCGATGGACGTGTACGAACCATCTGGGGTGGCATGAACGCGTACGCCCGTGCGCTCCGCGCTCGTCGCCTCGGCTGTCAGGTCCAGCTCGAGCTCGAGCTCCACAGCTTCAGCATCATCTGCGAGGGTGGTGGTTTCGTTCGCACCGAGCTTCATGGTGCCATACACGCGAGAGTCCGCGCGCAGACCTTCGACCTCGCGCACTGGATACGTATGGACGTCTCCGTCTGCGCCGAGAGTAATCTCGCGTGGCAGAGTGAGGTTACCGCACCAGCCGTCCTCCTCCATAGGAATAGGCTGAGCGAATGGGCTCATCCAGCCGTAGACTATCTGGCGAGACCCATCATTAAAGGACTGTGGAGCATAGTAGTTATGACCCCAGTCCCACAGACGGAACTCCGTCTCAGGGTGGAAAGCTTCGCCTGGCTTCCAGGTGCCTATCATGTATCCTGCGTTATTCACGTTCCGGTTCATAAAACCGTGTGCTTTCGCGCCCATGGCAGAGAAGCCGATGACCCATTTCTCGTTCCCCTCAGCATCCGTCAGAGGGAAGAAGTCTGGGCATTCGAGCATGAAGACATCTGGGTCTGGGTGTTCGAAGAGCACACGCTCATATGTCCAGTGCACCATGTCATCCGAGCTGAACAGCCACATCTGGCCGCGCTTCTCCTTCGAGGAGACGCCGAACGTCATATACCACTTTCCGTCCGTCTTCCACACCTTCGGGTCGCGGAAGTGGTGGTCCACCTCGTCGGTCGGGCAGTCGATAATCATGCCCTGCTTCGTAAAGCTCGTCAGCTGGTCATCATCTGGAGTGGCGAGCATCTGGACCTGCCAGTCTCCGCCCGTGTTATCCACGCCGTTCGCCCAGCGGTGACCCGTGTAGTACACGCGCAGCTTACCATCATCTCCCACGACAGCAGAACCGGAGAAGACGCCATCTTTTTCTTCTTCCAGGCTTGGAGCGAACGCTATCTTCTCGCGCTGCCAGTGAATCATATCCGTAGAGGAGACGTGCCCCCAGTGCATAGGACCCCACTGCGTGCCATACGGGTGCAGCTGGTAGAAGACATGCCAGCGTCCTTCGTAGAAGCACAGGCCGTTTGGGTCATTAATCCAGCCGCCATTCGAGGCGATGTGGAACTTCGGATACCAGCGGTTATTTCGCTGGGCTGCCAGAGCGGCTACACCCTCCTCAGCGCGCTGCAGCTCAGTAGCATGGTCGCGGATGGAGTGAATAACTGGTTCAGAAGGAATGAAACTCGACATAAGAAACCTCACTGTTTGATGATGCGTGTAGTAAAAGTATACGCTGCCGGGGCGAGCTCGGGGCTAACCCCGGCAGCGGGAAAATTGGCCGGAAAGAAAAGCTTACGCGGCCATAGCCTTCAGCTGCTTATCCGTGTAGAACGGGTCGCCGCCCACTTCCTGGTCGTCCTTCTTAATGATGAAGAAGCCGTAAACGAGCGCCACGAACACGATGCCGGAAATGGTGAAGAAGGTGGTGCGGTCGCCGAGCTGATCATGCAGCGCGCCCAGCGGCGTGGAGAAGAGCACCTGACCCACCTGCGAGGCGATCTGGAAGCCCACCATGTAGAGCGTGGCGGACAGCTTCGTGTCGAAATGCAGGGTGAAGTAGCGGAAGACTGGCAGAATGAACAGCGGCACCTCGATGGAGTGGAAGAGCTTAACGACCGAAACCATCACAGGATCATGGAAGACGCCGCACAGGCCGATGCGAGCGAACATGATGAACGCGCCGAGCAGCAGCGAGTTACGCACGCCTATCTTACGCATGATGATAGGCACGACGCCCATCATGGCCGACTCGATGAACACCTGAATACCGTTCAGCGTGGAGTACGTGCTGTTACCGATCTCCTCAGTAGGGAACAGGCTCGTGTAATACGTAGGGAACATCTGCTGGTCGAAGACCGTGTAGAAGGTATTCGTCAGGAGCATGAACACGATGAGCAGCCAGAGCGTAGGCATGCCCAGAACGCTGACCATCTCGCGCAGGCTAGGATTCGTGCGTTCCGCGTCCGGTTCTGCCTGTTTTTTCAATTCTTCCTTCTGCTCGGCAGGCACCCAGAAAGCGTAGATGCCCAGCATAATGACGCCGAAGACGGAGCCGAGCCAGAAATTGATAAGAGGGTTCACATTAAAGATGTGGCCGGCGACGAGGGCGACGATGGCGTAACCGAAGGAACCCCATGCGCGAGACTGGCCGTACTCGAAGTGGAACTTACGCGAGTAACGTTCGGTTAAGGCTTCGAACAGAGAGCAGCCAGCCATGTATCCCGCCGAGAGGACCACAGAGCCGATGAGTGCGCCGAGGAAGCGGGTGGTGCCGCCTGCGTTAATCATAGGGAAGTATACGAACTGAACGAATGGGCCCACGAGAGCGGCGATGGCTGCGATGGCGATGGCCAGGTGACGCTTAATGCCGAGCTGATCCTGGATAGCACCGTAAGCGAACATGATAATGAGCGTGGCCAGGGAGTTAATGGAGTAAATCTGACCCACTTCTGCGCCGTTCAGGCCGATCGTGTTCAACCAGCGCTGGAAGAAGGACCACCAGATGCCCCAGGAGCAGAAGAACATGAAGATACCGAAGGAGCTTTGCAGGTAGGAAGGGTTCTTCCAGACCTTAGAGTTTAAGTGCAGCATCGCGTTTTCTCGATTCTCGGTTATGTGTTTGCGTTTTGTGTTTTTGCGGTTTTGGTTTTTTGGGGGTGTGAGGACGGCGCTGACTCGGGTGTGCGATGCCTGGCGGGTGGGGCTTCTTCTACGCGGAAGAAGCTTTCGCTGGGCGTCTCGCTGCACGGCCTTTTCGGCGAGCCGGTGCTGTTCTTACAGGAGTAAATATAGTGCGTCAAACGTTTGACGTCAAACGTTTGACGTGCGGCGGCGTGTCGCGGGGTGTGCGGGGTGGAGGCTTGCAGAGAAGGGGTAGAAGTGTGAGCGGGTGAAGGGCAAGAGGAAAAGTATGTGTATGTGTGGAATATGTGAAGACTACTCACTTGTGGGCTTTTATCGACGCTATTCACATGGCGTTTCTGCAGTTTTGGGCTAATCCCGACGAATGGTATCCATTTCTCAGTGGTGTGGCGAGCAGTTAGCCCTGTATGGAGAGGGTATAAGTATTTCTATGCCTGGCTGAGTAGGAGGCGAGTGTCGGAATTAGCCCTAAAGTGCAGGAGGTCTGCAACGCAAGTGTCGAGTTTAGCCCAAAAGTGCACTGAATTGGCTAGGTTGCGTGCTTGTTTCTACTCTGAAGATACTTTTGGCGTAATTCTGAACAGAGGATGGAGAAGTCTCCATATTTTTTAGCGAGATGGATCCTGCGCTTCTTTTCTACGGTGCTGATGTGGGGGATGCGAGCGAGGTTGAGGAGATCGCACAGGCGTTTACCATTGTTCTCAGTAACATCATCGTAGCTGAAATGAATAATGGTAAACCCTAAAATCTGCAGAGCAACGTCACGGTCTTTTTCTTGATACCACGCGTCTTTGCTGTCTCGGGCGTTCGAGCTAGAGAGCATGGCTGTATTATGGTATTTGTCGAATCCGTCCATCTCGGCAATGACACAGCGGTATCCCTCCGGTAAGGGGACAGCTACGGGTTCATGAACTACCTTACCTTCTTCGTCGAGAAGCCATAAGAAATCAGGACGCAGTGTCTTCGTATTGTGACGTCTGTGCGCTTCGCTCCTTGGGAGATTAGGGTCGTAAAGTGGGTTCGGGATGACTATCTGAAGAGTGGGGTCTTCGAATCCTTCCAAAATCATGCGGGCGCGAGCTAGTGATTCTCCGCCGTTTTCACTGTGGGCATCGATGTGTGATGACTTAAAGAGGATTAGCTGGTGGTACCAGGAGTATGCTTTGGTCTCCATAAAATGGGTGATATCCTCGGCAGTAATACCATAGAGTCGCGCTAATTCATCGCACACACTCAAGCACTGACCATAGGGAGCGCCGGAACACAGAATAGTATAAATTGTTTCTAGTGGTGATGTCGTGATAATTCCATTGAGTATTCCTAGGTTTTCTGTAATTGAACTGTAAAGTCGTGCTGCAGCTTTTCCACTTGTGAATACAGAATCGCTATGAGGATGCCACGCGGCGAAAGCCTCATCCATAATCGCATAGTTGCGGCTGTCCTTAAGGATGACAAAATCGACGGGGAGCGTCTTTCGTGGATGCATATGTGTGTTCTGGTCGGTAGCAAAATATACGCGTGTGCAGAAATTCGTGAGGAGATAGTCTGTGAGGGGTGCTCCTAGAAGTAAGGCTGCAGAAAATGATGCCACTGGCCAGTATGGATGTTCGGACGCAAGAGCATAGATAGTGACAAGTCGCCTCTGTTCTAGAGGGAGCGTCTCCCATAATGGAGAATCAATAAAATATCCGTGAATGGGTTCTGATAGTTCTCCTTTAATAACGAGTCGTTTATTACGACGGCACGTGGCTTCGTCGTGTGCCTTGCTCAAAGGCAGTGGTGGTGTGACAGGTCTGGTTTGTGGTGTGTGCATATTTCTAGTGTGAAGGAGCAGAGGGCAGAGAAGCAAGCTGGAGAGAAAGTGTTAGCAGATGTGAATATGCGTGTCGCTAGAGGGAGTTATTCACAAAGAATACGGTGGATTCGCATTGAGTTATTCACCTAAGTTGCCCGCAGCCACGCCGCTGAGAGTGACAAAAATGCGTTTATGTCACTTACTGGTTTCTGGGGAATTATGCAATGGAATAATAAATGCTAAGACAAAGCTTTGCATGGGTATGGAACGCATGTGAGGCTAGCCCGAGAAAGTTCAAGGAGGAATGGACATGTTATTCCAGGTATATGGTGACCATGCTGCGATGCAGTGGCTTGGCTGGGTGATGGTGTTTGTGGCGCTTATCGCGCTGAATGAGTTCTCGCGTCGCTCGAAGGCCGGCGGACTCATTATGTTCGTAGCCGTGCCAGCAGTGATGACAGTGTACTGTGTAACGGTGGTGACTGCTGCACTTATGGGAGTGGACTGGGGAGTAAAAAATCCTACAGTGGTCTTCGCAAACGGATGGTTCCATTATGCGAAGGTCTATGCAGCACTCGCAGGATGTGTGGGCTTTATGGCTATCAAGTACCGATGGGGAAAGATAGGTAAAGCTCGCTGGTTCCGCGCCTTCCCATTCGTTATCGTGGCCATAAATATTCTCATCGCAGTGGCATCTGATTTTGAGTCTGCGGTTCACTTCTTTACGGGTGACTACACCATGCTGAATGGTTCTCCAGTGTGGACCACGTCGGAACACATCACCGTAGTGACGGGCTGGCATAATGTCTTTAATGGTGTAGCTGGTCTCATTAATATTCTGTGCATGACGGGCTGGTGGGCAGTGTACTCCTCAAAGAAGCAGGAGGATATGATTTGGGCGGATATGACCTGGGTCTTCATCGTTTCTTATGACCTGTGGAACTTCTGCTATACGTATAATAATCTGCCGAATCATTCGTGGTACTGCGGTTTCGCTCTGCTGCTGGCCCCTACAGTGGCGAATGCTCTGTGGAATAAGGGTGGCTGGATACAGAATCGAGCGAATACGCTGGCCATTTGGTGCATGTTTGCTCAGGTCTTCCCACAGTTCCAGACGACGATGCCAGAACTCGGAGTGGATAGTCCATTCGCGGTGAACTCCACTATGAGTTCTACAGCAAACCTCTGGGTATCCATTGCGGCTCTCGTAGCGAATATTCTGGCTATCGCCTACATCGCGTACCGTGCGAAGAAGCTGGGTGTAAATCCTTACACGCAGGAAGTCTTTACGGGTACTCGCGACTTCGAAAAGGCGAATGCTCGGGTGGACGAAGCGGACCGTACTGCAGTGCTCGCCGCGTAGTGTGTAGAAGATACAAAGAAAAAAGGGACCCATGTACGGGTCCCTTTTCGTATACCTTAGTCCGCTAAGAAGTGCTTCTCGTCTGGAAGTACCCAGCTTAAGATGAGTGCCACCACGAATGCGATGGCTATGGCATTCGAGAAAACAGACTGGAAGAGCTGAGGGAAGTGCTGGAAGATACCCGTGGCCTGAGTGAAGCCTATTCCTATGGTCAGGGAGAGAGTCACGATAGTGATGTTTCGCTGGGAGAAACCAGCCTTTGCTATCATCTGAATGCCAGCGAGAACGATGGAGCCGAACATCATGATGGTGCATCCGCCGAGGACTGCCTGAGGTAGAGAGCTAAAAATAGCCGCGAATCCCGGGAAGAAGCTGGCCAGGATGAGGATGATGCCGCCAGAGAGAATGACCTTACGGTTAACGACCTTCGTCATGGCTACGAGGCCTACGTTCTGAGCGAAGGAAGTGAGAGGCAGCGCGCCGAAGAGGCCGGATACGGTAGAAATGAGGCCATCTCCGGCTATAGCGCCAGCAGTTTCACGCTCGGTCGGCTCACGGTCGAAGCCCACCTGAGTAAGCGACGAGGTGTTCCCGAGAACTTCTACGGATGATACGACGTAGAGAAGAGCGAAGGTCACGATGGAATTGACATCAAAGATGATGCCGAATGGCATAAGCGGAGCGATGTGGGGGAGCGAAACGAGGTCGAGGTTCGCGAACTTGCTGAAGTCTACCATGCCAGGAGCGAGGCCAGAAAGCGTGAACACCAAGGCGACGACGTATCCCACGACAAGGCCGAAAAGGACGGAAAGCTGCTTCGCTACGCCCTTTGCCAGAAGCTGGAATGCGAGGCATGCGACGAGAGTGATAGTGGCTACAGCCAGGTTCTGCCAGGAACCGAAGTCTTTCGCGCCGGAACCGCCGCCGAATGAGGTGGCGCCTGTGGAGAGCAGGGAGAAACCGATGGTGGTCACCACGACTGCAGACACGATAGGGTTAATAAAACGCTTCCAGTACTGAGCTGTCAGTCCCAGAATAAGCTCGAGGAAGCCGCCCACGATGACCGCGCCTATGACCGCGCCGTAACCGAGCTTCGGGTCAGATGCGATGACCGTCGCTGCAGCCACATACGTAAAGGAGATGCCGGTGACGATAGGCAGGCGGCCTCCTATGCGCCACAGAGGGTAGAGCTGTAGGCACGTGCCGAGGCCGGCTACGAGTAGTGCAGAGCTGATGATCCATGCACTGTACTCCGAGTTCATGCTGGCTGCTGCGGCCACGATGGCTATAGGTGTGAGGTTTGCCACGAACATGGCGAGCACATGCTGAATGCCGAATGGTATTCCTGACCAGAAGGATATCTTTCCATCGAGCTGACGCAGTGGTGAGGTGGCTGTAGAAGGCGACGCTGCTGGGGATTCAGCTGCTTGGGATTCAGCTGCTGAAGAAGTGGATGCTGCCATGATGAGCTGTCCTTATCTAAGAGAAATGGGGGGGCGAGGGAGATGAAGAGAGGCTTAGTTAAACTCGATGCTGCCGGTCTCGGCATCCATAGTGCGTACATTCGCGAGGGATTCGACGCGGTATCCGCGGTTACGCAGCGCGTCTCCGCCACCCTGGAAGCCCTTTTCTACAGCGATACCGAATCCTTCTACGACTACACCTGCAGTTTCACAGATCTTCAGTAAACCATTTAAGGCATTACCGTTTGCCAGGAAATCATCGATAATGAGTACGTGCTCACCTTCGTTTAGGAACTTCTTCGCGACGATGACGGGGAACTCTTTCTGCTTAGTGAAGGAATAGATGCTCGTCGAGTACTGGTCTCCATCGAGGTTAATGGACTGGGCTTTTTTCGCGAAGACCACCGGAACATTCCCGAAGTGACGGGCTGCCACGCAGGCTATGCCGATGCCTGAGGCTTCGATGGTGAGAATCTTATCTATCTGAGTGCCTTCGAACAGGCGCGCCCACTCTTCGCCCATGGCGTCGAAGAGTGCGACGTCGCACTGATGATTCAAGAAGGCGTCCACTTTCAGAACGTCTCCAGGCTTTACGGTACCTTCCTCGCGGATGCGGTCTTCTAGAAGCTTCATGATTCTCTCTTCTTTAGGCTCGGTGCTGCACGGACCACCTGTTTTCCTGATGGAGAGAGCTAGCCACTGGTACTTTTCGGTCAGATACTGCGCGAAGAAACTGGGCGGCGAATAGGTGGTGGGTGAGCGGTGTGTGTTATGTCTGTATGGCTTAGCTTACCGCGTGTCGATGACGGAGCGAGACGTCAGAGCTTGAAGAACTCGGCGAGTCGCGGCGTGTCGTTTTCGAACACATGTTCGAATGTAACCCTCATGTGCTACAAGTGAAGAATGAACTTCACACAGTCTGGATTTGATTTCGACGGATTCGACGCTCTCCCTGAGGACAGCGTACAGAAGGCCCCACTGCAGAATGCAGTGCCAGAGCCGGATTTTACCGAGCCTTCTGCGACTGAGCCAGCGGAGAATGTGTTCATGGACACTACTATGCAGATGCAGGAGATGCAGATGCACGATGAGCAGAATGATCCGTGGGTGCAGGGTGAACCTATACCCGTGGGCGAGCCATGGGTAGATCCTGCATATGAACCAGAACCACCGTACGAACCAGCGCCAGACTATATGCCAGGAGACTCTGCGCCAGACTCTGCGCCAAGAGACTCTGCGCCAGGAGGATCGGACTACACGCCGAGCGAGCCGAGCGAACCGAGCGAGCCGCCCGCCACTTACGAAGTCTACTCCGCCCCCTCTTCGAGGAGCGTCGCTCCAGAGGTGACCCCTCACACTGCTGAAGACCTTACTGCTGGTCTGAACGAACAGCAGAACGAGGCTGTGCGCTATGAGGGGCCAGCTCTCCTCATCGGAGCTGGTGCAGGGTCAGGTAAGACTCGCGTGCTCACACGTCGCATCGCGTGGGCGCTGACGCAGTGGCACGCCTATCCGAGCCAGATTCTGGCCATCACCTTTACGAATAAAGCCGCGGCGGAGATGAAGGAGCGTTTGGGCTCTCTCATCGGCCCGGTGGCACAGAAGATGTGGGTATCCACCTTCCACTCCGCCTGCGTGCGCATGCTCAGACAGCACGGCCAGGATATCGGTCTGAAGTCTGGATTCTCCATTTATGATACGGCGGACTGCGAGAGGCTGATTAAGCTCATAGCGGGAGAATTGAACATCGATATCAAGCGCTACACGCCGCGCTCTATTCTCGGCGCCATCTCGGACTTTAAAAATCAGCTTATCCCTGTTCCGGATGCTCTCGCGCACGTGGCGAGCGACTACACGCCGGGAAAGCGCGGACAGCATATCGCAGACCTCGGGAATGCGGAAGAAGTATTCGCGGTCTGCTACGCGGAATATCAGCATCGTCTCGCCGCGGCGAACTCTGTGGACTTCGACGACCTGCTGGTGCGCACGGTCGAGCTGCTACGCACCAGCCAGGAGGCTCTCGAGCACTACCGCAAGCGTTTTAGCTTCATCTTCGTAGACGAGTACCAGGACACGAATCATGCGCAGTACGTGCTCATCCGCCTGCTTGCGAGTAAAGAGCTACCAGATGCTACGCCTGGTCTGAAGCCTGCATGGGTGACGGTCGTGGGTGATTCTGACCAGTCCATTTACGCGTTCCGCGGTGCAGACATCTCGAATATCCTGGACTTCGAGCAGGACTTCGATAACGCACGCACCATCATGCTCGAGCAGAATTACCGTTCCACGCAGACTATCCTGGACGCTGCGAACGCGGTCATCGCTCAGAACCAGAACCGCACGCCGAAAAAGCTGTGGACTGCCCTCGGTGAGGGAGATAAAATCATCGGGTATGCAGCGGATAACACGCAGCAGGAAGCTCAGTGGATAGCTCAGGAGATAGCGCGCCTCGAGGGTGAAGGACACTATACTTTCGCTCAGATGGCCATCATGTACCGTGCGAATGCACAGTCTCGTTCGCTCGAAGAAGCACTGATTAACGCACGTATCCCGTACCAGATCGTGGGCGGTACGCGCTTCTACGAACGCAGAGAGATTAAGGATGCCATGGCATATGTGCAGGCTATAGCGAATCCGGCAGATGATGTGAACACGCGCCGTATTCTGAACGTACCGAAGCGTGGGCTGGGAGCGCGCGCAGAGGCTCAGCTGAACGCGGCGGCTGCTGAACGTGCGGATACGTTCTGGTCTGCCATCGAGTTCGTCGAGCAGAATCCGGATATCGCTTCTCGCTCGAAGAATGCCATCATAGCTTTCCGCAGCCTTATGAGAGAGTTGCGTGCGTTTGCTGTGGAGCATGACGCGCACCCGAGCGAAATCATCGCTGAAGTGCTGGATAAGACGGGCCTGATAGAAGAGCTTCGCCGTTCGGAAGATCCTCAGGATGCCACGCGCGTGGATAATCTTAGCCAGCTTCAGTCTGTGGCGGCCGAGTATGAGCAGAATACGCCGGATGCGTCGCTCGCTGGTTTCCTCGAGACGACTGCTCTTGTGGCGGATTCGGACCAGCTGCCGAGTGAGGGGGAAGACCGCGGAACGGTGACGCTCATGACTTTGCATACGGCGAAGGGTCTCGAGTATCCAGTCGTCTTCCTCGAAGGCATGGAGCAGGGGACTTTCCCACATTCGCGCAGTGTGGAGGATGAGAAAGAGCTGTCTGAAGAGCGGCGTCTGGCATACGTGGGGATTACCCGTGCGCAGCGCCGTCTGTACGTGACGCGGTCGGCTGTCCGTTCGCAGTGGGGGCAGGCTTCGGATATGCAGCCGAGCCAGTTCCTCGATGAGATTCCTGATGGTCTTATCCACTGGGAGCGCCGCGAGTCGACTGTGGAGCGCTTAAAGAAAGATGACTGGGATTACGCTGAAGGAGATTTCGAGGACTTTCCGGATTATGAGGATTTTCCGGACAGTGATGGCTGGGGGAGCGCGTACGGATCGCAGCGGTCGAACTCGTCGTATGGCTCGGCTGGTTCGAACTCGTCGTACGGCTCGCGCGGGCGCACATCCTCGTATGGTTCCTCGTACGGTTCGTCCAGCTTCGGCGGATCGTATGGCAGCTCCTCAGGGTCGTCACGCTCCGGTAGCTCGTCGAGCGCGCGCACTTCACATATGCGCTATGGTGTGAGTACAGAGAGTTCGTATGGCTCAGCTGGTCGTTCGCGCTCATCTACGCGTTCTTCTGCCAATTCTTCCTCCAGCGCAGTGACCACGCGCCGCGTGGCGCCATCGCGTTCTGCGGGTAAGGGGCAGAAGCAGAAGCAGACCACGCCAAAGTACACCATAGCGGACTTTACCGTGGGAGATAAGATCACCCATGATGAGTATGGTCTCGGCACGGTTATCCAGCTTCAGGACAGGGGACAGAACTCGGTGCTGACGGTGGACTTTAAGTCGAAGGGAACGAAGCGACTCATGCTACGCATGGCGCCTATAGAAAAGCTGTAGATGGCATCCAGAATCAGCGTGGTAAGAACTGTACCGGCCAGAAGGCTCTTGTAGGCAGAGCGTAGTAAGCTAAAGAATGCTATATGCTCATCTATGGATGCATCTTTCGTAGCCCGCTAGGCGAGGATATAGCTCTGGAGTCTTGGCCCATCTGCGGGTCGGCGGCGTCATGGAAGCTTGCGGTGAAGTGGCGTCGTTACACGCTGAATTTGTAGACATTGTTCAGCGCTAAGCGCAGGAGTGGCTGACTCGGTGAGCCTTCACCCGAAAGCTCATCTTGCCTATCTACAACAGAAGGAAAATTATATGACTAAGGTACAGCGTGCACGCCGTCAGGTGCGTCTTTCTCGCTCCCTCGGCATCGCTTTGACCCCTAAGGCTCAGCGTATCTTCGAGAAGCGTCCATATGGTCCAGGTGAACATGGTCGTGATCGTCGTCGCGCAGAGTCCGATTACGCAGTACGTCTGCGCGAGAAGCAGCGTCTTCGCGCACAGTACGGCATCTCTGAAAAGCAGATGCGTGCGATTTATGAAAAGTCCCGTCGCGAAGCTGGTCAGACCGGTAACGCGATGCTGGTAAACCTCGAGTCTCGTCTCGATGCTCTCGTGCTGCGTGCAGGCTTCGCTCGCACCACCGCACAGGCTCGTCAGTTCGTGGTTCACCGTCACATCCTCGTGGATGGTAACATCGTGGATCGCCCTAGCTACCATGTCAAGCCAGGCCAGACCATTCAGGTTAAGCCTAAGAGCCAGACCATGGAGCCATTCCAGGCTGCAGCAGAAGGCGTACACCGCGACGTTCTCCCAGCAGTTCCAGGTTACCTGGATGTGAACTTGGCAGCTCTGAAGGCTACCCTGTCTCGCAAGCCAGAAGTGGAAGAGATTCCAGTAACCGTTAACATCCAGTACGTGGTCGAACACTACTCTCGTTAAACAGAACTGGGTTTCTGCTGTTTACACGGCATTTTCGGCAGCAGAAACGAAACATTTATTTACGGCATACATACACGCGAAGGCTCGCCCCGGTTTCCCGGAAGGCGAGCCTTCGTGTATTCAGAGTGTCTCAGTAAGTTTGGCTAGTCCAGTCGAAGGAAGCCGAGCAGCCCCGAGACCAGCGACAGTACGAGAGCTCCCATCAGCGACCAGCCGAAGCTCGACGAGACCACGCCCGTGTAGAAGACGCGCGTAGCCAGCGAAGAAGCCATCTCGAAGCAGGCTGCATTAATGAGCAGTGCTGCCAGTCCGAAGGAAAAGATGGAGAAAGGCAGAGCGAGCACCTGCATAAATGGCTTGATAGAAGCATTAATCAGAGCCATGAACAGTGCGAAGCTACCGTACGCCACCCACGCGCGGTCGCCTATGATGCTCAGCCCAGGCAGAAGAAATACCGTCACGCCCGTGGCTATGGTCAGCACGAGCCAGTTCATAAGAAATCGTTTCATTATGCCAGTATACGGGCTGTGCTGCGCCAGTACGAGGGAGCCCGCGCGTGTATCCGCGAAAACTCCACACACGCAGACACACGACACACGCAGACACGCAGACACGCAGAAACACTGACTCGCGCAGACACACACGCGCGCACCCCGACGCGTCGCGGTACACTAGAGCTATGACAGTACATCTTTACTTAGTGCGTCACGGTCAGACGTACTTTAATGTCTATAACCGTTTGCAAGGATGGTCGAACTCTCCGCTCACCGAGTCCGGCAGAGCTGACGCGGTGCGCGCTGGAGAGAAGCTCGCAGATATCCAGTTCGACGCTGCATTCTGCTCAGATACGACGCGCGCTCAGGATACCGCACGCATCATCCTCGAGAAGAATGCTCACGCCCGCGCTGCACACATGCGTGAGGCCGAGGCTCACATGGAGTTTCGCGAGCAGTTTTACGGGTATTTCGAAGGCCGTGACATGGCTGAGGCGTGGTGGGCTGCAGGTGCTCCTCACGGTGCGCCGTCGTACGCGGCTATCCTCGAGAAGTTTGGTTCTGCTGCCACGCGCGATTTCCTTAAAGAAGCTGACCCGTTCCATCATGCGGAGAGTGACGCTGAGTACTGGCAGCGTGTCGAACGCGCGTATAGCATCATCGCCGCTTCACCGCGCGTCGCTGAGGGGAGTCATGTCCTCGTTATCGCGCATGGGAACACGCTTCTGAGCCTCCTGCAGCGGTTCCGCGATACTGCTCCGGCCGGCATCGACCTGACCGTTCGTCCGGGGAATGGGAGCGTGACGCGCTTAGATTTCGAGCCTTCTGAAGGTCAATTTTCCTCAGCCCTGCGCGTCGTCTCTCTCGAAGCGTAAGTGGAGGACACCCTCTCGGTACGCCTAGTGGTAGCCTTATTCTCATATGTGTACACAGGGCGTGCGTCGAGCATGCCTAGAGGTAGGAGAAAAGGAGCGTGCCATGGATCTCGGACAGGTAGCTAGTCTTATCGCCGCTATCGTCTTCGCCATTCTCGCCGGCTTTTTGATTTACCCTCTTATCCGGCTCGGAAAGCTTTTCGACCAGATAGCGCAGACGGTGAAGGACACGGGTGACCATGCCATTCCTGCGTTGGATGAAAGCGTAACCACGGTGCAGAAGGTGAACCAGTCACTCGAGGATGTGAACCAGATATCTTCTGCTGCATCTACTACAGCGAATAACATCGGTGCCCTCACGGACCTTTATGGTGCGGTACTGGGTAAGCCGGTGATTAAGATAGCCTCCGCTGTCTATGCCGCACAGAAGACCGTCCAGGGATTCGTAGGGAAGTCCGCCGTATCCGCGCCTGAGACGCCGGCCGAGTCACAGAAGTAGGAAAGAGGTACAGCATGCTGAAGCGTCTTTTCTGGTTCCTCGTGGGACTGGCAGCTGGCCTCGTTATCGCGAGCAAAGCCCAGGCATATGTGCGTTCTCACACGCCACGCATGGCGCGTGAGTTCGTCCTCGGGCCAGATCAGGATAATGTCACCTTACGCACTCTCGGCTCACTCATCGAAGACTTCCAGCAGTATCGTACTGAGAAGGAGACTGAGATGAACGCGTCGTACGCCGAGAAGTTTGGCCGCAGATAATACTTTTATACCCTCATATAATCAAGGAGTTACGCAGGAATGCGCACGTCAGAAATAGCAAATAGGTATACAGGATACTTCGAAAAGCAGGGCCACTTGGTGCTGCCTTCAGCGTCCTTGATTTCCCCAAATCCTACCACATTATTCACCATCGCAGGTATGGTTCCTTTCGTTCCTTATCTTCTGGGAGAGCAGACTCCACCGAAGACGCGAGTGACCAGTAACCAGAAGTGCGTGCGCACGCTGGATATCGACGAGGTGGGTAAGACCACTCGTCATGGCACCTTCTTCCAGATGCTGGGTAACTTCTCCTTTGGCGATTACTTTAAAGAAGAAGCCATTCACTATGCATGGGAGCTTCTCACGAAGCCTCAAAGCGAGGGCGGTTATGGCTTCGACACAGAAAAGCTGTGGGTGACTACCTTCACTGATGATGAAGAAGCTCGCGCTATCTGGCGTAATGAGGGTATGGATCCTGAGCACATGCAGGTCATGGGCATGGAAGATAACTTCTGGACCATGGGTGGACCTGGACCTGGCGGCCCATGCTCGGAGATTTATGTGGACCGTGGACCGCAGTACGGTAAGGAAGGCGGCCCTATCGCCGACGAAAACCGCTACACGGAGATTTGGGATCTCGTTTTCGAGAATTACGAAGTCGATAACGTGAAGTCGAAGACAGACCTGCACATCGTCGGCGAACTGGCGAATAAGAACATCGATACCGGTATGGGCCTCGAGCGCGTGGCCTACCTGCTTCAGGGTAAGGAGAACATCTACGAGACCGATGAGATGTTCCCTGTCATCCAGGCAGCAGAAAAGCTTTCTGGCCTCACTTATGGTGAAAAGGAAGAAGACGACGTCCGCTTCCGCGTGGTCGCCGACCATGTGCGCTCTGCTCTCATGATTATGAGCGACGGTGTGCGTCCATCGAATGAAGGCCGCGGTTATGTGCTGCGCCGCCTGCTGCGTCGCACTATGCGCTCCATGAAGATGCTGGGCGTGCAGGAAGAAGTGCTTCCTGAGCTTCTGCCAGTGTCGAAGTCTGTGATGAATGCGAGCTACCCGGAACTGAACGACAGTTTCGCAGACATCGAGAATGCTGCATATGGTGAGGAAGACGCATTCCGCCGCACTCTGGATAACGGTACCACCATCCTCGACGTAGCTGTGAATAAGGCGAAGGCTTCGGGCTCTGCTGTGTCGGGTGCTGACGCATTTGCTCTGCATGACACCTATGGTTTCCCTATCGAGCTGACTCTCGAGATGGCGTCTGAGCAGGGTGTTCAGGTGGATGAGGATGCATTCCGCTCCCTCATGGCGGAGCAGAAGGCTCGTGCACGTGCTGATGCTCTGAAGAAGCGCGGTAACGTGGACTTGAGTGTCTACGACGATGTGAAGAAGAGCCTCGAAGCGCCTATCGACTTCCTCGGATATACGGATATGTCCTCGCGCTCTCGCGTTCTCGGCATCGTCGTAGAAGGCCAGGGCTCTGTCCCAGCCGTCACCGCTCCTGCTACGGTGGAAGTCATTCTCGACCGCACGCCGTTCTATGCAGAGGCTGGCGGTCAGCTGGCTGATCAGGGTGAGATTCTCTCGGATGATGGCGCTGTTCTCGAAGTGGATGATGTCCAGAAGCCTATTAAGGACCTCATCGTGCACCAGTGCCGTCTCGTGGAAGGTACGCTGACGGTAGAGTCTGCTGTGACAGCAAAGATAGATCTCGAGCGCCGCGGTGCTATCGCTCGCTCGCACACGGCTACGCACATGGTACATAAGGCCCTGCGTGAAGAGCTCGGCCCTCAGGCCACCCAGCGTGGTTCGGAAGATGCGCCGAACCGTCTGCGTTTCGACTTCCAGTGGGCATCCGCACCATCGGATCAGGCTATGAACGCTGTGGAAGCTCGTGTGAATGAACGTCTGCGCGATAACCTGTCCGTTACTACGCAGGAGATGAAGTTCGACGATGCTATCGCTCTGGGTGCCATGCACCTGTTTGGCGAAAAGTACGGTGACGTGGTGCGTGTGGTCACTATCGGTGAAGACGGCTGGAGCCGTGAGCTGTGCGGTGGTACACACGTGGACTTCGTGGGTAAGATCGGCGCTATCACCGTCATGAGCGAGTCCTCTGTGGGCACGGGCGTGCGCCGCGTGGATGCAGTCGTGGGCGAGAAGGCATATGACTTCCATGCTCGTGAACATGCGCTGGTGTCCCAGCTTTCGGATGTGATGCATGCGCGTCCAGATGAATTGACAGACCGTATCGCTACGCTCATGGAGAAGCTGAAGGACGCAGACCGCAAGCTCGCCGCACTGTATGAAGCGCAGCTGAAGGCTCAGATTCCAGCACTGGTGAAGTCCGCACGCGAGACGACGGAAGAGGTAGCCGTCGTCACCGCGAACGTGGGACAGTTCGGTACTACGGATGCTCTGCGCTCGGCCGTTATGGAGGTGCGCAGCCAGCTCAGCCAGGATAAGCCAGCCGTTATAGCGCTGGCAGGCGTGGGCGAGTCCGGTACTCCAGTCATCATCGTGGCGGTAAACGATGCTGCACGCGAGAAGGGCCTGAAGGCAGGAGATCTCGTGCGTGAAGCCTCGAAGATGCTCGGCGGTGGCGGTGGCGGTAAGCCAGACTTCGCTCAGGGTGGCGGTCAGGACGCGAGCCAGATTCCATCGGCTCTCGAAAATCTGACGAACACAGTCCTGGGCCGCTAAAAGCGACACGGTACAGGCACGGAAAAGACGGAAGAGACCGTGACGAACAGTCGAGAGATTCGACACCAAGTGTGGATGGGAGTAGATCTGGGAAACGCCAGGGTAGGAATAGCCCTGAGCGACCCGGATCTGCTTCTGGCACACCCGGAAAGCCACATAGCAGTGGCAGGAGATTATTTTTACGCCATAGAAGACGTGATCGCTCTCATAGAGGATCATGATGTCAGTACTGTCATCGTGGGCTACCCACTCCAGTTGGATGGGACAGAGGGGAAAAGCGCGAAGAAAGCGAAGCGCTGGGCGAGTGCGTTAGAGAAGAAATTGCAGCAGTATGCGCTGGATGATGTGCGCGTAGAGCTCCGCGATGAGCGCCTGAGCTCCGTCGCCGCACATAATCAGCTCCTCGATGCAGGACTATCCATGCGTCAGCACCGCAGTGTGATAGATAGCCAAGCCGCAGTAATCCTGTTACAATCAGCTTTAGATGACCAGAAGGGCGAGGCTCGGACATACGAGGCGTAGCTCATCCATGGTTCAGGAGACATATGACAGAAAACGACGAATTATTCGGCATGTTTGACGCCGAGCCCCAGACAGGGCCTCAGGCAGAGCAGCTGACTGACGCCCAGACCACGGGCTCCCATCAGCTCGCTCAGGCTTTCGCTGAGCATACCGCTCAGGGTTCGCAGCTCGACGCAGATATCCATGCGGATATGCGCGCCCAGTCCAGTCCAGCAGCCCCTCCGCTTCCTCCGAAGCGCCGTAGGCAGGTGCGGGCTGAGCGTAAGCGCCGCCGCCGTAAAAAGCAGATGCGTGTGCTCATTATTCTCATCGTCCTCGCGCTCATGGCAGGAGCTGGAGTAGGTGGCTACCAGGTTCTGCGCTCGCTTCGCCATGCGAATGTGGCGGCACAGACGAAGGAATCTGCCACTCTGGACTATCCAGGTCCGGGTACTCCCGAAACTGTGGACTTTACCATCGAAGAAGGCGAAGGAGTGTCTTCTGTCGCGCAAAAGCTCGTGGACGCGGGCGTCGTGCGCACTGCAGGAGCGTTTACGAATGCAGTGGATGCAGCAAACGCTGCTCAGCGTATCCAAGTGGGTACTTTCGAGCTGAAGAAGCAGATGGCAGCTGCAGATGTGGTAACCATCGTGACCGACCCGTCGAAGATTACTGGATCGCTTGTGGTGAAGTCTGGCGAAAAGATGGCAGACGTCATCTCCGCTGCCGTAAAGCTTACAGGTATCGCGCAGTCAGATTTCGATGCGCTGACGAATGCAAGCACGAACGGTGGAGCTACGAATATCCTGCCGGCAGTGGCTGGTGGACAGTTCGAAGGATGGTTCGAGCCGGGCACATATAACGTGAAAGGCATGACGTCGGCGGCAGACGTTCTCAAAGCTATGGTGGATAAGCGTGTGGCGAAGCTTCAGGAGCTGGGCGTGCCGGAAGATCAGTACGAGACTGTCCTCATCAAATCCTCCATCGTGGAGGCTGAGGTGAATAAGGACGAGTACTACGGGAAGGTGGCGCGCGTCATCGAGAACCGTCTGGCGCAGAATATAGCGCTCGGGATGGACTCCACCATCGCGTATGGCGCGGGGGTCATCGCGCGAGACCTGACCGTCTCTCAGCTGAACGACGCGAATAACGCGTATAACACGCGCATTCATACGGGGCTTCCGCCGACGCCTATCAGTAATCCGGGAGATAAGGCCATTCAGGCGGTGATGAATCCGGAGGCGGGAGACTGGATCTACTTCGTGACGGTGAACCTCGATACGGGGGAGACGAAGTTTACCGCGAGCCAGAGCGAGTTCGAGCAGTATTCGAAGGAGTATCAGGACTGGGAGGCCGCGCACTAAGCCAGGTGAGTAAGAGCATAAGCAGTCAGCGTGATGAGTGCCGAGACGTAGAGTATCGGCACGAAAGCGACTGACTGCTTTTCTTTTCTGAGGGCAATTTTCCCACTAACACATCCGCCCATAACGACCCACCAGATCACGAGCCAGTGCCACTGGCTGACAGGAACAGGGCTGAAAAGGAAAGCCATGACGCTCATGGCGGTGACATCTCCGAATGCGAGAGCTCCGCGAGCTATGCGGTAGAGGAAAAATTGGATAAACGTACAGACCACGGCATACGTTACGCCGGCGAACAGAACGCTCCAGCGCGTGACGCCGAAAGCAGACAGAAGTGCGAGCCATGCCAGCTGAACGAGCACGCACGCAAGCACCGTGCGGCGTGACACGAGCCGCACGCGCTCGTCTCGGATAGCGAGGACGAGTCCACCTATCAGACAGGGAAGCACGCTCAGCGTGTGGAAAAGGTAGTCCATTCCGTAAGATATACCCTAGAACCCATGGAGAGTCAAAAATGACATGTATCTCACATGGCGGTGTGTGATTGAACGCGGATAAGCGAGGAGACGACCATGTTACGCTGGCAGACAGCAGGAGAATCCCACGGTGAAGCACTCGTGGCCATGATAGAAGGCCTTCCGAGCGGTGTCGAGATAACCAGCGAGGAGATTAAGCAGGCACTGGCACGCCGTCGCCTCGGCTATGGACGCGGTGCGCGCATGAAATTCGAACAGGACCAGGTGCGTATGCTCACGGGTGTGCGCCACGGCAGTACTCTCGGCTCGCCTATAGCCATCGAGATAGGAAACACGGAATGGCCGAAGTGGACACAGGTGATGAGCGCAGATCCTCTGCCTGAGGATGTGGAGCTCGGCGAGACCGGGCGTAATGCTCCGCTGAGTAATCCGCGTCCTGGTCATGCAGATCTGACCGGTATGCGTAAGTATGGCTTCGAGGATGCGCGTCCGGTGCTCGAACGCTCGTCTGCGCGCGAGACGGCGTCGCGCGTGGCACTTGGTCAGGTGGCAGCGAACTTCCTCAAGCAGGTGGCAGGCATAGAAACCGTCGCGCACGTCATTTCCATCGGTGGAGAATATGTCTCCGAGGATTACACGTTGCCACTCCCATCAGACGTGCCAGCGCTCGACGAGTCTCCTACGCGCACGCTGGATGCCGAAGCGGCAGCACGCATGACTGCACGCATCGATGAAGTAAAGAAGCAGGGGAATACCCTCGGCGGCGTAATCGAGGTCATCGCGTATAACGTGCCAGCTGGCGTGGGCACGTATGTGGAATCGGACCGCCGCCTCGATGCAGCACTGGCTGCGAATGTTATGAGCATTCAGGCCATTAAGGGCGTGGAGATAGGTGATGGTTTTAAGGAAGCAGACCGCCTCGGCTCGGATGCGCATGATGAGATAGTGCGAGAAGACGGCCGTATCCACCGCCTGACGAACCGAGCAGGTGGTGTGGAAGGATCTATGGCGAACGGCGAGCCTATTCGTGTGCGCGCTGCCATGAAGCCTATCTCTTCTCTTCCTCGTGCGCTGCGTACAGTAAATGTACTCACGGGTGAAGAAGCCACCGCCATCCATCAGCGTTCGGATGCCACGGCTGTGCCTGCTGCCTCTGTGGTAGCAGAGGCTATGGTGCGCCTGACTCTCGCGCAGTTCATCCTCGAAAAGTTCGGTGGAGACAGCCTTGAGGAGACGCGTCGGAACATTCAGTCGTACCTGGAGAGCTGGCCAGAGTACCTGAAGTAAGCGGGACTACAGACTCAAGAGCGTAAAAAGCAGGATGAGGGGATAGATGAGTTGGCATAGGAAGCGCCGTCATAAGGCGGACGCAGGCACAGACACACGCACAGATACACGCAGTGGCGGCCAGCAGCGCGGACAGGAACGCAGCGGTCAGCATGCCGGGCAGCGGACGGGTCAGCGAGCCCGCCGAAACGAAAAGAATGCTGTTATTCCGTATGCTGTCTTCATAGGCATGCCAGGCTCAGGCAAGACGCGCATCGGCAGGGAAGTGGCGAATCTTCTCGGTATTCGATTCTATGATTCCGATGAAGAGATAGAACGCATCGAGGATATGCGCATCGCTGAGATCTTCGAGACGCGAGGAGAAGCCGAATTCCGTGCAGTAGAGTGCGATGTTATAGCGGGATTCGTGCGCGCAGACCGCGCCTACCGCAGCAGGTCACAGAGCTCGGATACGTCGTCTCGTACCCGGCACAGCCAGCGCCCACCGCGCATCCCACGCTCACACATTCACTTCGAGGGAATTCTCTCTCTCGGTGGAGGCGCGCCTATGAATGCGCAGACGCAGGAGAATCTGCGCCATTACGCCCGCATGGGTGGTCAGGTCATCTATCTGAATGCCGAGCCAGAAGAAGCTATAGAACATGCCACGCGCTCGGGGACGCGTCCACTGCTGAAGCATAATCCGCATAAAGTGTGGATGGATCTCTACGACCAGCGCCACGAGACATACGCGCAGCTGGCCACATTTACCCTTCCTACGCATGGAAAGACTCCACGTCAGGCTGCGAATACAGTCATCGACGTGCTGGATGAAAGCATTATCCACGTCTCGGGTGCGAGTCCTGAATATGACGTGCATATAGGGATAAATACCATGCAGCATCTTCCGGACCTTCTCGGCGATCCGTCGAGCAAGGATGGAGCTGTTCGCGTGGCGCTGATTCATACGGAGAGTGTGCAGCGCCACAGCGATAAAGCCCGCGCCATTCTGCGTCGCACAGGATATGAGGTTACGGAGATAGTCATCCCAGATGCTGAAGAGGGAAAGACTCTTCGTGTAGTCTCGGATGTGTGGGATCAGCTCGGTGAGCTCGGTTTTACCCGCTCGGATGCCATCGTGGGACTCGGTGGGGGAGCTGCCACGGATGTGGCTGGGTTCATAGCCGCCACATGGCTGCGTGGTATCCGTTATGTGAACTGCCCGACGTCGCTCCTGGCTATGGTGGACGCATCCACAGGTGGAAAGACAGGCATTAATACCGAGGCAGGAAAGAACCTCGTGGGCAGCTTCTACACGCCAGTGGGTGTGCTCGCGGATGTGGATACGCTGCGCACCCTCAGTCCGCGCATCTTCACCGAAGGCCTCGGCGAAGTGGTGAAGGCTGGGTTTATCAGTGATCAGAGTATCTTACGAATCATCGAGAAGCATGCAGATATGCTGCGTACACTCGACCCAGCGCATATAACGGATGAGCAGATGAACATCATCATCGAGCTTATCTCACGTAGCGTGCGCGTGAAGGAACGCCACGTGAGTACCGACCTGAAGGAGAAAGGTCTGCGAGAGTTCCTGAACTACGGGCATACTCTCGGCCATGCCATCGAAAAGATGGAACATTTTACGTGGAGACATGGCGAAGCTGTGGCTGTGGGCATGATCTATGCCGCTGAGCTCGCAGAGATTCATGGCATCGTAGACCGCGATTTCGTAGACTATACGCGCGATATCCTCGAGTCTGTGGGCCTGCCGACCACGTGGAGCACGCTGAGCGAGGCTCTCGGTCCAGATGCCACTGACGCCCAGATGGAAGACTTCGAAGACCGTGTCCTCGAGATTATGCACCGCGATAAAAAAGCACGTGGACGCATGCTGCGTTTCGTCGTGGTTGATGAGATAGGCCACGCCCGTCGTCTGGAAGATCCGAGCGAAGACAGCGTCATCGAAGCGCTGCACCGTCTGGCCTCGTAACAAACGTAGCAAAAGGAGAACATATGACAGAAGCAGCCCACACTCAGGAGACTCAGGAAGCACAGAACAAGCCGAAAATCATAGTAGTGAACGGCCCGAACCTCGGACGCCTCGGCGTGCGGGAGCCAGAGATATACGGGTCAGCTCCCCTCGAGGACTTACGTGATGCCTGCACGCGCTGGGGGGAGGAGCTCGGCATCGAGGTAGACGTGCGCCAGAGTGACGATGAAGCAGAGGTCATCCGCTGGATGCATCAGGCTGTGGATGAAAAGACGCCTATCGTTCTGAATCCTGCTGCCTTCACGCACTACTCGTACGGCCTGGCGGATGCCGCAGCGCAGGTGACGGATGAACACATCCCTCTCATCGAAGTGCATATCTCGAATCCAGCGTCGCGCGAAGCTTTCCGCAAGCATTCGGTGATTTCTCCCATAGCCACTGCCACTATAGCGGGCATGGGTTTCTATGGGTATAAGCTGGCGCTGGAATCCATCGTCCACCTGCTCGAGAAATAAACGAAGAAGAATCACATGTCAGACACCACACCGCGCACCCTCGCATTCCATAATGACTACCATGCCGGAGCTCACCCCGCAGTCCTGAACGCCCTTGTGCGCACGAACGGCATCCCGCAGGATGGCTATGGCGACGATGAGTATAGTGCCAGCGCACGCGAGAAGATTCGCGCCGCTATAGGCCAGCCGCAGGCAGATGTGTCCTTCCTCGTGGGAGGTACGCAAACGAATCAGCTCGTCATCGACACTATGCTGAATGCATGGGAGGGCGTCATCTCCGCGGATACGGGACATGTGAGCGTCCACGAAGCAGGTGCCATCGAGTTCTCCCAGCATAAGGTACTCACCATCGCTAGTCATGACGGACTGATGAACCCGGACGATATCCGCGCATTCGTCGAAGCGTTCTACGCGGACCCGAACCATGAGCATATGGTTTTCCCGGGCATGGTGTATCTGAGCTATCCGTCCGAGTTTGGCACGCTCTACTCGAAGGGTGATCTCGAGGCTATTCGCAGCATTTGTGACGAGTACCACATGCGCCTCTTCGTCGATGGTGCTCGCCTCGGGTACGCTCTGGGCTCGAGTGCGCCGCACCTGAGCCTTCCTGAGCTCGCAAAGCTGGCGGATGCGTTTTACATCGGTGGGACGAAGCTGGGTGCGCTGTGTGGTGAGGCGGTGGTCTTCCCGAATCCGGCCGGGAGTGGTCTTTGCGCGCAGGCTCCTCAGCATCTGACTACGCAGATTAAGCAGCATGGGGCTTTGCTCGCTCAGGGGCGTCTGCTGGGAGTGCAGTTCGATGCGCTGTTTACCGATGGGCTGTACGAGGAAATTGGCCAGAAGGCAGATGCTCTGGCCGAGCAGCTCACGGACGTTCTCCTGCGGCACGGGTACGAGCGCTATCTCGCGAGCTCCACGAATCAGCAGTTCTTCGTCATGAACGAGCAGCAGTACGAACGCCTCACGCGTGCTGCTCAGGTCGCGCTGTGGGAGCCTCCTCGAGACGGGCAGTATATCGTGCGTCTCGTGACGAGCTGGGATACGACGCGCGAGATGATCGATGAACTGGATGCGCGTCTGAATGCGTAACGCGTCTGTCATGCCGCAAGATACGCGCTTCGCCGCCGTTCTGCTCGCTTTTCTGGGCGGCGCGCTCGACGTCTTCTGCCATATCCGCTTTAAAACGCTGCTCGCCACGCAGACGGGTAACATCATCCTGCTCATCTCGGATCTGAAGCCGGATAGCTGGCAGATGATGCTCATCAAGTGTCTATCCATCGCGTTCTTTTCGCTCGGTTTTGTCCTCGGCATCTGGGCGAAGCGGCGCGCGCGCACGGCATACTGGCGCGTCTGGCTTCTGCTTCCTCTCCTTTTCTGTACGGCAATCTTCCCACTCTTTCTTCACGCCTCGTCCACGCTGTCGGTCGCACTGCTCGGCTTCGGTACAGGACTGATGATGCTCACGTTTACGGGAAGTCATATCGAAGCGTATCCCTTCACTATCCTCATGACCTCGGGAAATTACCGGCGTATGCTCACCGCCTGGTATGACTACTTTTCGGGGGAGAGGGAATTCGCTGTCCTCAGGCGCGCACTGAGCTATGTCACTGTGGTGGTGAGCTTTATCTGTGGTGGGCTCGGTGTGTCGGTGCTCGAGCGGGTCGTGGGAGACTATGCGCTCTGGGTGGTGACGGTGGCGCTGATGATTCTTCTCGTTTACTACTGCGCGGCTGTGTATGTGGATGCGCTCGAGGAGCGCGACGTGTAGGCGGAGGTGTGCTGATGGCCTCATCACGTCTCGTCTCGAAAAGTTTTGTCTAGCAAAGTTTTGTCTAGCAAAGTTTTGTCTAGCAAAGTTTTGGGCGGGAATGACTATCTGTGCAGTCATTCCCGCCCAAAAGCGTATCAGAACGAGGTTCTCGTGGTCATTTCCGCCCAAAACTTCTCGAGACGGGAAGCCCCTACAGACCTCAGTCAGCCTACTCTATCTCTATATCATCCTCGATGTTCTGTGCTCGCCTCGAGACGTTAAAGTACATAAAGTACGCCATAGCGCTAAACGTGTAGACGAGAGTGACGCAGAGATATCCATGGTGACTGCCAGAAAAATTCGCTCCGAGCCCTAACACACCCTAGCTTTTCGTCATACGAAACTGATATACTTAAATTCCATGGTTAATGAACATGGTAATACTTCTGAACATATTACGAAGCACATTTTCGTCACCGGTGGCGTCGTGTCTTCTCTCGGTAAAGGTCTCACCGCTTCCTCCCTCGGACGCCTTCTGCGCAGCCGCGGTTTGCGTGTTCTGCAGCAGAAGCTGGACCCGTATATTAACGTCGATCCTGGCACTATGAACCCATTCCAGCATGGCGAAGTGTACGTCACTGAAGACGGTGCTGAGACGGATCTGGACATCGGTCACTATGAGCGCTTTCTGGACGTACCGCTGAGCCAGCGTGCGAATGTGACCACTGGCCAGATCTACGAGAACGTTCTGCGTAAGGAGCGCGCCGGCGAGTACCTCGGCCAGTGCGTGCAGGTCATTCCTCACATCACGAATGAGATTAAGGAGCGCATGCGCTCCCAGGCGGGGGATGATGTAGATGTCATCATCACCGAAATCGGTGGAACGGTAGGAGACATCGAGTCTCAGCCATTCCTCGAAGCAGCACGCGAAGTGCGCACCGAGCTCGGCAGCACGAACTGCATGTTCGTTCATGTCTCTCTCGTGCCATGGATCGCGTCCGCTCATGAGCTGAAGACGAAGCCTACGCAGCATTCCGTCATGATGCTGCGCCAGCTGGGTATCCGTCCAGATGCACTCGTGCTACGTTCGGACCGTCCACTGGGTCAGGGCATTAAGGATAAGATCTCGCTCATGTGTGACGTGGACGAGAACGCAGTAGTGAACTGCGTGGACGTACCAAGCATCTACGAGATTCCTACCATGCTCCACTCCGAGGGCCTGGACTCGTATGTCATCAAGCACCTCGAGCTCACCTGCGGTGACGTAGACTGGGCTGAGTGGGAGGACCTGCTCGACCGCGTGCACCATCCGAAGGATGAAGTAACCATCGGTATCGTGGGTAAGTACATCGACCTGCCAGATGCCTACCTGTCCGTCACCGAAGCTATTAAGGCTGGCGGCTTCGGGAACTACGTGCGCGCGAAGATCGAGTGGATTTCTGCAGATAACTGCGAAACCATGGAAGGTGCTCAGCGCTACCTCGGTCACCTCGACGGCATCGTTATTCCGGGAGGCTTCGGTATCCGCGGTATCGAAGGTAAGGTGAATGCTCTGCGCTACGCTCGCGAGAATAAGCTGCCAGCCCTCGGCATCTGCCTGGGTATGCAGTCCATGGTCATCGAGTATGCGCGTCACGTCCTGGGCTATGAAGATGCGAATTCCTCGGAGTTCAGCTCAGACACCACGCATCCAGTCATCGCCACGATGGAAGAGCAGAAGGACATCGTTTCGGGTAACGGAGACATGGGCCACACCATGCGCCTGGGTTCCTACCCAGCAGTGCTGAAGGAAAAGTCTCTGGCTGCAGACCTCTATGGATCCACGAAGGTTACCGAGCGTCACCGTCACCGCTATGAAGTGGCTGTGAACATCAAGCACGAGCTCGAAGAGGCAGGCCTGTCCATCTGCGGTTCCAGCCCAGACGGCCAGCTCGCTGAGTTCGTGGAGCTGCCTCAGAGCGTGCATCCGTTCTACATCGGTACGCAGGCTCACCCAGAGTTTAAGAGCCGCCCTACGAAGCCACACCCACTCTTCGCTGGTCTGGTGAAGGCTGCTGTGGATCGTAAGCACGCTGCTCACGCATCCGCACAGCAGGCGTAAGTCAGGCGTAGCCCAGGCATTCAGCCTGCGGCAGGAGCGCTCCCACCGCAAGGTAGAGCGAAAATTGACCTCAGAAAAGAAAAGCGCTGACAGTGTGAGTATGCTCACACGTCGGCGCTTTTTCATTCCCAGCGTAGTAAAACGGGGACAGTCCTTTCTAGAATGGACAGAAGACCTCTGTGTCACAGCACAGGAGAGAAAGATACAAGCTAAAAGGAGGTGGCCGTGGCGAACGAAGATGTAGAAATGAACAAATACATCGACGCTCGAGGTGGCGTGAACGCCGAAAAGCTGCAGCAGGATGACGAGCTCATCCAGCAGTTCGGCGAGTACACGTACGGATGGCATGATTCCGACGAAGCAGGTAAAGCGGCGAAAAAGGGCATCGACGAGAACGTCGTGCGCGAGATATCCGCTGATAAAGGCGAGCCAGACTGGATGCTGGACATGCGCCTGCGTGGATATAAGGCATTCGTGGAGAAGCCTATGCCAGACTGGGGCGTGGATCTCAGCGGGTTCGACGCGGATGATTTCAAGTATTACGTGAAGCCTCTGGATAAGCAGGCGAAGAGCTGGGAAGAACTCCCGGATGACATTCGCACCACCTATGACCGTCTCGGTATTCCGGAAGCGGAAAAGAACCGTCTCGTCTCCGGTGTGGCCGCACAGTACGAGTCGGAGGTTATCTATAACTCCATTCGTGACGATCTCGCGGCTCAGGGCGTCATCTTCGTGGATACGGATACCGCCGTGCGCGAGTATCCTGACCTCGTGAAGAAGTACTTCGGTACTGTGGTCTCTCCAGAAGATAATAAGTTCGGCGCGCTGAATACGGCAGCATGGTCGGGCGGCTCCTTCGTGTATGTGCCGAAGGGCGTGCACGTGGACATCCCGCTGCAGGCTTACTTCCGCATTAACACTCCAGCTATGGGCCAGTTCGAGCGCACGCTTATCATCGCGGACGAAGGCTCGTACGTCCACTACGTCGAGGGCTGCACGGCGCCTATCTACTCGGAAGACTCGCTGCACGCGGCTATCGTGGAGATCATCGTGGAAAAGCACGCACGCGTGCGCTATACCACGGTGCAGAACTGGTCGAATAACGTGTATAACCTCGTCACCCAGCGCGCCTACGTGCGTGAGGGCGGAACTATGGAATGGGTGGACGGGAACATCGGCTCGAAGGCCACCATGAAGTACCCAGCGTGCATCCTCGCTGAGCCGTATGCGAAGGCAGAGACCATGTCTCTCGGCTTCGCTGGAAAGGGCCAGTACCAGGACACAGGTGCGAAGATGATTCACCTGGCTCCTCATACGAGCTCCACCATCGTGGCGAAGTCCATCTCGCGTGGCGGCGGCCGTTCGGCATACCGCGGTCTGGTGAAGATAGTGAAGGGTGCTGAAGGGTCAAGCTCGAACGTGGTCTGTGATGCGCTGCTCGTGGATGACTTCTCTCGTTCGGATACGTATCCGCACGTGGACGTCCGTGAGGATGACGTGTCCATGGCACACGAGGCGACCGTGTCGAAGGTTTCGGAAGATCAGCTCTTCTACCTCATGAGCCGAGGCATCGAAGAGAAGGAAGCTATGGGTATGATAGTGCGCGGCTTCGTGGAGCCTATCTCGCGTGAGCTGCCTATGGAATATGCTCTGGAGCTGAACCGTCTGGTGGAGCTGCAGATGGAAGGATCGGTGGGCTAAATGGCTGAGCGTAAAGAGATAAGCATTCCTGTGGCAGATCCCACGAACCCGTACGCTATTCCTGCTGCTATGCCGTCGAGTGCGGATAAGAATCCGCGTTCGTTTAGCGTGGAGGATTTCGCGCTGCCGAGCAGGAAGCTGGATGACTGGCGCTTTACGCCGGTCGAGCGTCTCGAGGAGTTCGCATCTGTCTTCACTCCTGCAGGTCAGGTGCAGGTGAGCGTGAGCGCCATCGACGGCTCGGATGTGCCGTCTGGCGTTTCTTGTGTGTCAATTCCTAAGTCGCAGGCGCCTGCCGGAACCGTCTCGAAGCCGAATGACCGCGTCTCGGCTGTCGAGTGGAATTCTGGTGCGAACGCCGTCCACGTGCACCTGGCAGAGGATACGTCCGTGCCTGTGCTCGTGCGCGTGCACTCGGAAAGCTTTGAGCTGGACTCTCTCCATCTGGTCATCACCACTGCGGCGAATGTGCACGCAGACATCGTGGTAGAGCATGATGGAGATGCGCGTCTGGCAGAAGGCGTGGAGATCTCCACAGGAGACTTCTCTGAAGTATCCACCACCTTTATTCATGAATGGTCGGATACCTCGAAGCACGTGGGTAACCACCGTATTCATGTGGGTAAGGGTGCTACACTGCGTCACAGTGTGGTCACTCTGGGCGGCCAGACAGTGCGCATCCGTATGGATCAGGACTTCGGTGGCGAGCAGGGCGACCTCACCATGCTGGGTATCTACTTCGCTGAGCCGGGGGAGCACATCGAGCACCGCACGATGGTGGTACATAACCAGCCTGAGTGTAAGTCGCGCGTCATCTATAAGGGAGCGCTCTCTGGTCAGGGAGCCCACTCTACATGGGTGGGGAATGCTCTCATCGAGCCGACCGCTCCGGGCACGGATTCCTACGAGCTGAACCGTAATCTCATCCTCGTCCCGGGTGCCATAGCGGACTCGGAGCCAAACCTCGAGATAGAAAACGGGAACATCGTGGGAGCCGGTCACGCCAGCTCTGTGGGTCGTTTCGACGACGAAGAGCTGTTCTACCTCATGAGCCGAGGCGTCCCGGAGAAGGAAGCGCAGAAGCTCGTGGTCGCTGGCTTCTTTAACGAGCTGATAGAAGAGATAGGCATCCCAGCCATCTCTGAGCACCTTATGAACACTGTGAACGCACGTCTGGAAAGGTAACGAGCAGTCATGTCTGTACTAGAAATCAAAGACCTCTACGCATCCGTAGAGACGAATGAGGGACGCAAGCAGATCCTCAAAGGCGTAAACCTCACCATTAATTCGAACGAAACTCATGCCATCATGGGCCCAAATGGTTCGGGAAAGTCCACGCTGGCATACACGCTGGCGGGCCACCCGAAGTATGAAGTGGACTCCGGTCAGGTCTTCCTGGATGGTGTGGATATCCTCACCATGACGCCAGACGAGCGCGCTCAGGCTGGACTCTTCCTCGCTATGCAGTATCCAGTGGAGGTGCCAGGTGTTCCTATGACGAACTTCCTGCGCACTGCGAAGACTGCCATAGACGGCGAGGCTCCGGCTGTCCGCCAGTGGACGAAGGACCTTACTGCGGCTATGAAAAACCTGCGCATGGATCCGAAGTTCGCCACGCGTTCGGTAAACGAAGGCTTCTCCGGTGGTGAGAAGAAGCGTGCAGAAGTGCTCCAGCTCGAGCTGCTCAAGCCGAAGTTCGCTGTACTCGACGAGACGGATTCGGGTCTGGACGTGGATGCTCTGCGCATCGTGTCCGAGGGCGTAAACCGCGCGAAGGCGAACACGGGTCTCGGCATTATGATGGTGACGCACTACACGCGCATCCTCAAGTACATTAAGCCAGACATCGTCCACGTCTTCGCCGATGGTCACATCGTGGAGACTGCAGGTCCAGAGCTGGCAGACTACCTCGAAGAGCATGGATACGATAAGTACATGCCAGAGGGAAGCACGGAGTCCGCGCAGGCATAAAAGTCCTGCACAGCTACAGCGGCACGGGAGTTCGCTCTTCGTGCCGCTCGCGCATTTTCGTCAGCCAGATTCGTCAGAAAGAAGCATAGTCATGGACATCGCTGAGATTCGCTCGCAGTTCCCACTGCTCGACCAGACCATCCACGGGCAGCCTCTGGCATACCTCGACTCGGGTGCTACTGCGCAGAAGCCAGCTTGCGTCATCGACGCTGAAGCAGACTTTTACCGCACTATAAACGCGGGCGTCCACCGTGGAGCACACGAGCTGGCTGCGCGCAGCACTGAGGCATATGAGCAGGCGCGCTATGAGGTGGCACGTCTCGTGGGGGCACATTTCGGAGATGGAGATGATGAGCTCGTGGTCACGGGTGGTGCCACTGCTGGCCTGAATCTCCTCGCGAATGCCTTCGACCACGCGTCCCTCGATGGTATCGAGCCTTTCGCCCTTCATCCTGGCGATGAAGTGGTGGTCTCGCGTGCCGAGCATCACTCTGTTCTGCTGCCGTTCCAGGAACTGTGCCGCCGCACGGGGGCCACGCTGCGCTGGCTGGATCTCGACGCGGAAGGCCGGATACGCACCGATGAGGAGAGCCTGGCTGAGGCTATTACCGAGCGGGCGAAGGTCGTGGCCTTCACCCATATCTCGAATGTGACGGGAGCTATTACGGATGTGGCGGCTATCGTGGCGCGCGCGCATGCAGTGGGTGCCCTCGTCGTGCTCGACGCCTGCCAGAGCGTTCCGCACATCGCGGTGGATTTTCACGCTCTGGACGTGGATTTCGCTGCGTTCAGCGCGCATAAGATGTATGGGCCGACGGGCGTGGGCTTTCTGTATGGGCGCCGCGAGCTGCTGGAAAAGCTACCTCCGGTGAACTTCGGTGGATCCATGGTCGAGCTCGCCTGGATGGAGAAACCTGCACAGTACATGGCTCCGCCGGCGAAGTTCGAGGCGGGAACGCAGCCTGTGGCACAGGTCGTGGCTGCGGGAGTAGCTGCGCGCTGGATGCGTGAGATAGGCCTGGGCGCCATCGAGGAGCACGAGAAGACGCTCGTTCCTGCTCTGCTCGAGCTACAGGACATCGACGGCGTGCATGTGCTCGGTCCGCTCTCGGCTGAGAGCCGCATCGGCACGGTCGCCTTCGAGATAGACGGCGTTCATCCGCATGACGTAGGCCAATTCATCGATTCTCGTGGTATCGCTATCCGCGTGGGACATCACTGCGCACAGCCTGTACACAGGCATTTCGGATATTATGCGTCGAACCGAGTATCCTTGGGAGTCTATAACACCCCAGAAGAGATAGAACGCCTGAAAGATGCCGTGCGTGATGTGCGCGGATTCTTTACGCGGTAGAATTGGCAGGAAAAATGTACGACGAACTCGAACAGATGTATCAAGAGGTCATTCTCGAAGCCTCGAAAGCACCTCACGGAAAGCAGTCCTTTGCGGCGGACATCACGAGCGCGGCCTCAGAACAGGCGAGTAGCGCGGCGCAGACCGTGCGCGCCGAGCACGAAGCCTGCGTGAGCGCGCAGTCGCATCAGTTTAATCCGACATGCGGGGATGAAGTCACCGTCCGCGTGGAACTCTCGGACGGCACGAACGGCGAGCCTATCCGCATCGAAAACCTCATCTGGGACGGTCAGGGATGCTCTATCTCGCAGGCCAGCCTGTCCATCATGTACGACCTCGTGCAGGGTAAAACGCTCGACGAGGCTATGGAGCTCTCGCGGACCTTTAAAAAGCTCATGGAATCGCGCGGAGCAGGCCTCGACGATGACGCAGCAGAAGAAGCACTCGACGACGCCATCGTCTTCCAGGGCGTCTCGAAATACCCGATGCGCATCAAGTGCGCGCTGCTCGGATGGGAAGGTTTGAAGGATTCTGCAGCGATAGCCTTGACACAGATGACCAAATAAGGAAAAGTAAGAACGACATAAGAAAGTACGGAGCACCCATGGCATCAGATAACCTCACGAATCTCGTACCCGAGCCGACCGGAAGCATCTTCGACGCCGTCTCCAGCGTCTACTCGGATGACGAGCTGGCACGCCAGATAGCGCAAAATCCGTCCTCAGCAGGTATGCTAGAAGAATCCTATACGAGGGCACGAGCCAAGGAGGGCGCTGCGATGAATGAAAGTACGCGAACCGAAGAGTTCGAAGGTGTAAGTTTGACTTTTCTCGACGAGATAGGCCGTGTGACGGCGAAAGATGTAAAGGAAGCGCTCCATCAGGTCATGGATCCTGAGCTCGGTGTGGATGTGGTGGACCTCGGGCTGGTCTACGGCATCGAGATAGACCACCTGGGGCGCGCCATCCTCACCATGACACTGACCACACCGGCATGCCCGCTCACCGACCTCATCGAGGACGAGTGTGCGAGTGTGCTCGCGGGTCTCGTGGAAGAATTCCGCGTAGACTGGACGTGGACACCAGCGTGGAACGTGGATATGATCACCGAAGATGGCGCAGCGCAGCTGGCCGCTCTCGGGTTTAACCTCGATAACCTGCCGCGCGCCTATGCGTAGGGGAGGGATCTGGGCAGGCGTTCTGGGCGAGGGACACGCCGGAACTGAGCGGTTTGTGTCCTTTTTCGTCACCATACGCTAGTATGAAGTTTCAACGATATTAGTAAAGGCGCTCCCAGCGAGCCTCATTACTTTCGCGCGGTCTCATGCTGTGCTGAGTAATGCTCGCTGTGGGGCGCTTTTTTCGAGAAGAAAGAGATATACATGTCGTTGAATTTCACATGGCAGCTTCACGGTGATGGAAAGCACATCGCTCCAGGTGAGGTAATCGAGCCAGAAGAACGTCTCACTTTCGCCCGTACCGCCAGCGTCGGTGCACAGCACGTTATCGCTATGTTCGGTGCTACGTTCCTCGTTCCTATTCTTACGGGATTCGACCCATCCACGACACTGTTCTTCACGGCACTGTCCACCGCGCTGTTCCTTCTGATTAATAATAACAAGCTACCTAGTTACCTGGGTAGCTCGTTTGGTTTTATAGCCCCTATCGCAGCAGTCACCGCTGCACATAAGGGTCTGGCAGTGGCGAGCTTCGGCATTCTGTGCACGGGTCTGGCTCTGGCTCTCGTGGGCGTTATCGTGCACTATGCTGGCGCACAGTGGATCGATAAGCTCATGCCTCCAGTGGTGAATGGCGCTATCGTGGCCATCATCGGCTTTAACCTGGCTCCATCGGCATGGAACAACTTTAAGGCAGCTCCAGACACTGCTCTGGTTACGCTTCTCGCGGTCATGCTCGTGGCAGTACTCTTTAAGGGAATGCTGGGACGCCTGAACATCCTCATCGGCGTGCTCATCGGCTATGTGTATGCTATCGCGCGCGGTCAGGTGGACTTTAAGCCAGTCGAAGATGCAGCATGGGTGGGCCTCCCACGCTTCCATGCTCCACAGGCAGACTTCTCCATACTGCTCATGTTCCTGCCAGTAGTCCTCGTGCTCATCGCAGAAAACATCGGTCACGTGAAGTCTGTATCCCTCATGACGGGACGTAACTATGATAAGCAGATAGGACAGTCCCTCTTCGCAGATGGTCTGGGTACCATGTTCGCAGGTCTCGGTGGCGGTTCGGGTACCACTACGTATGCCGAGAACATCGGTGTGATGGCAGCTACGAAGGTGTACTCGACACTCGCATACTGGTTCGCAGCTGGCTTCGCACTCATTCTGAGCCTGTGCCCGAAGTTCGGCGCCATCATTAACACCATCCCGGTAGGTGTGCTCGGTGGTGTGACCACGCTGCTCTACGGTATGATCGGTATGCTCGGTGTGCGTATCTGGGTGGAGAATAAGGTGGACTTCGGTAAGAACGTGAACATGATGGTGGGTGCCATCGTCATGATCATCGGTATCGCAAACTTCACCTTCGCCATCCAGGGTGTGAGCTTTAACGGCATCGCCATCGGCTCCTTCGCAGCACTCATCGCGTACCACGGTCTGAAGAACCTCGGTAAGCTCACCGGCGCTGTGGTCGAAGAGGATGACTACATCGAAGAAGACCAGGATGAGACGCCATACTCCATCCACGGGTCGCAGGAGAAGAAGGCCTAGGGCTGAGGCTAGAAAAGGGTCAAAGGACCAGAGGGGCCAGTGTTCCACCACGTGTGGGGTGCTGGCCCCTTTTTTGTAAGGGGTGTGTGGGGTGCGTGAGGGTTTTGTGCGGATGTGACTGTACGGATGGTCATTTCTGCGCAAAACTGTCTTCAGAGCGGTGTGCTGTAGTCATTTCTGCGCAAAAGGGGAAGTGCGTGAGGCGTAGGAGAGATTTTGGGCGGAAGTGATCATAGGGCGAGGGAAAAGGGGCGCTTTTTGGGCGCAAGTGACTTCATGCATGATCATTTCTGCCCAAAACTATGTATGGCTTGCGCGTGCCAGGTCACATCCGCCCAAAAGTACCCCTTTCCCCTTAGCGCATAGCCATGATGTAAGACTTGCGGTTACAAAGAGAATCAAGTAGGATAGAGCTGGATGAAATAGAAAGAGTTACATCTGGATGATACGGCTCCTTGCGAAGCGTGTAGGGGGGGGAGGAACATGAATAATGACGACGAATGCTGAAAAGCTCAGGCTCTTTTCCGTACTTTTGAGTCGGGAGATGAGTGGGGCGGCACGCAGTCTCCTCCGTGAGGAGTACATCGATCATCATGTTACAGATGGTACGGACGTGGATGCTTTCGTGAAAACGATGAAGCATTTTTCTGGCGGTGCAGAAAAGGCTCGAATGACATTTCTGAGGGTCTTTGAGCGAGGATGGGGATAATGGAATATCCAGGAGACTATACCTCCGAAGAGCGCATGGAAGAACGAGAACGGAAAGTTTTAGCAGAAAAGAGTAAGGAATAGCGAGACACATGCAGATATCTAGTAGATTTACCGTGGCACTGCACATCTTTGAGTGCGTGGACCACTTTAGTGCGACGCAAAAAGTCACCAGTGATTTCCTCGCAGGAAGTATAGGGACGAATGCCGTGATTATCCGAAAGATTTTGGGGCAGCTCCAGAAGGCAGACCTTTTGACTGTAGCGCGCGGAACCGGCGGCATTACAGTGAACAGGCCACTGAAAGACATCACATTTTTCGATGTGTATAAAGCCGTCGATGCAGTGGAAAGCGGAGACTTGTTCCGCTTTCATGAGAATCCGAGCCCAGCATGCCCGGTAGGTGGAAATATTCACACACTTCTCGATGGAAAACTGGATGCTATCCAGACGGCCATGGAGAATCAAATGCGAGAATATACACTGGCAGATATCAGCGAAGAATTGAAAACGATACTCGAGGAAAGAGCGTAACGTGAGCATATCGTCAGCAGACGTTCTCGACGAACTCGTCGAGGCGTTTAAGGTGGACTCGCGCGACTATGCGCATCTCGAGACGCCGGATGATGAGGAGGGCAAGCGCGAGCTACTCCAGGCGCTGATGAATATACGCAGGCCTGCCCCTCTCGACGAGCGCACGCAAAAACTGCAGGATATCTACCTGCAGGCTCGAGTGCGCGAACACGGCATCGTCCATGTGGACGACCTGTCCGAAGTGCGAGATGAACTTTATCTCTGGCAGGGAGATATCACACGACTGGATGCCGATGCCATAGTAAACGCAGCGAATTCCCACATGCTCGGCTGCTTCGCGCCACTGCATGCCTGCATCGATAATGCTATTCATACGGCAGCGGGAGTGCAGCTACGGCAGGAGTGTGCGCGGCAGATGAACGAGCTTCGTGAGACATATGGTCCGCACTACGAACAGCCGACGGTTGTGCCCATGCTCACACCGGCCTATAATCTCCCCTCGAAGCATGTGGTCCACATCGTGGGACCGATTATTCAGGGTGACGAGACGGTGACCTCTGGCAAACGAGTGACTGAGCGCGATAAGGAGCTCCTCGCGCAGTGTTACTCCGCCACTCTGGACCTCTGCGCGCAGCGCGGACTGGATAGCGTGGCATTCTGCTGCATATCCACGGGAGTGTTCCATTTCCCAGCTGAGCGTGCCGCACGCATAGCGGTGGACACTGTAGAAGAGTGGAAGAAAAACCATCCTGGCGCCGTAGAGCGCATTATTTTTAATGTCTTCTCGGACGCTGACCGACAGTATTATGAAGAACTTCTGGGCGTGTAGTAAGTGTACGGAGCTGCAAGCCGTGCGCAAGCATCGAGAAGAAAAAGAGAAGGGAGTGCGACAGTGCGCACGAACGCTACTGCAAGCGATGCCACTATCGATACCATATACGAGGAAAAAATACAGACGCTCCGCACGGCCATCGACGACGCTGACGCCATCCTCATCGGCGCGGGGGCGGGCCTATCCACTGCAGCGGGTCTGACATACTCGGGCGAGCGCTTCGAGAAGTACTTCGCAGACTTTGCAGCAGAGTATGGTATACAGGATATGTATTCTGGTGGTTTTTATCCCTTTCCTGATGAGGAGACGCTCTGGGCGTGGTGGTCGCGCCATATTTATGTGAACCGCTACATGCCGTCAGATTCCGCGACGTGCCTGTACACGCGGCTAAAAAATCTCGTAGACGGGAAGGATTATTTCGTCCTGACCACGAATGTGGACCATCAGTTCCAGAATGCGGGATTTGATAAGGAACGCCTGTTCTATACGCAGGGAGATTATGGCCTTTTCGAGACTGTGCCCGAGCAGCGAGGCGAGGATAAGACAGATGCTGAGAACGCTCAGTCCCGCACATATGATAACGAAGAGTGGGTCTCAGCTGCTCTCGAAGCTCAGGGCTGGGTGAAAAACGATGCGGGGATTTATACCCCTCCGGACGATGCACAGGACATGTCCATGCGTATACCATCCCATCTCATTCCTCGAGATGAGCAGGGTCGGGCGGTGCGTATGAATCTGCGTATCGATGGCGATTTCGTGGAGGATGCGGGCTGGCATGCGGCCGCCGAACGCTATGGCGAGTTTTTGCGCAGAACGGACGAATCTCGGAGCTTGGAGGGCTCCCCGGCTCAGCATGTGCTCTATCTCGAGCTCGGCGTGGGGCAGAATACGCCGAGCATTATTACGTATCCGTTCTGGCGGCTTACATATGATAATCCGCTCGCCACGTATGTGACAGTCTCGCTCGAGGATGCGTACGTTCCGCGCGAGATAGCTGACCGCGGTCTGGGGATCGATGCGGACATAGCTCAGGTTTTGAGCCAATTATCCGCATAATGTCTCACATCGTGGCATAGAAGGCGACGGCGCTGGATGCTGCTACATTCAGGCTGTCCACGCCGTGGCTCATAGGGATTTTTACCGTCAGATCTGTGGCGGCGAGCGTGCGCTTGCTCAGCCCGTCGCCTTCGGTGCCGAAGATGAGGGCTACTTTTTCTATGTGGTCTGGCTCGCTCGGCGCGCTGTGTATGCGTCTGCTGAGCTCCTGCAGTGAGATGGAGTCGTCCGTCAGTGCCATGGCCACGGTGGTGAATCCGAGTTCTGTCAGCTCCTGGATAGATGGCTGTGGCCAATTCTTCCTCTCACTTCCGCCGATTCTCGTCCACGGTACCTGGAACACCGTCCCCATAGAGACGCGCACAGCCCTTCTGTACAGTGGGTCGAGACAGGATGGGGTAGCGAGGACGGCATCTATACCGAGTGCGGCGGCGGAGCGCATCAAAGCACCCACATTCGTAAAGTCCACGATGTTCTCCATGACCGCTACGCGCTTCGCATCAGCACAGAGGTCACGGACGCTCGGAAGTTCCCAGCGGCGCATAGCACACATGGCTCCCCGGTGAAGACGATACCCGGTCAGCTTTTTCAGAAGCTCTTCGGATGCCACGAAGACGGGAATGTCAGGCCCCCACTGCGAGTCTACAGAAGCGAAGGTCTCTTTCATGCCCTCGAGCCACTCTTCTTCTATGAGAAAGGAGAGTGGCTCTCGGTGGGCAGCGAGCGCGCGTTCTATGACTTTAGGACTTTCTGCTATGAAGATACCCTGGTCTGGCTCGAGCTTGTTTCTCAGCTGGATCTCGGTGAGATTAATGTATGCGCTCAAGCGCGGGTCCTCTAAGGAGTCTACTCGAAGAATCTGCATGGTCTCTAGCCTAGCCGTGGGGGTGGAGTCTCGGAGCGACACGCCGGTCTTGCATTGATAGGGCATCTATACTATTCTACATAACTGTTGCTTGAAGCACTGGAGAAATCCACTGCTGAGAGAACTGTCCGGGTGGCGGAATGGTAGACGCGCTAGCTTGAGGTGCTAGTGCCCATTTTATACGGGCGTGCGGGTTCAAGTCCCGCTCCGGACACTTTCGTGGAATCTTCCCGTTCTGGGGAGATTTTTTTGTTTTCTGTTGGTATACTTATCCTTAAGCCTCGCATTACAGCTGATGAGAGGTGAGAGAAGATAAGGAGTTCGCCATGAACGGTCATGGGAGTTCGGATAAGCAGCGATTCCATAATCGCATGTATAGCTTCCTCGTAGCAGGGATATGCTTAGCGCTATTTTCGCCGATGTAGGCATATAGGAACTAAAGTTATTGCTTAAGTTTGTGTTAGGCGTTGTGTTTCTTGGTGTTAGGGCGTGTTGAGGTTTTCTTCTGATACCTTGTGGGTGTGTCATAGAAGGTATGAGACATGTTTCTGCCCAAGCGCCACAGTGTCCTGTATGTCATACGCGTATGAAGAAAAACGGTCGAGA
>NZ_MWWT01000008.1 GCF_002259705.1 Alloscardovia macacae | reverse complement strand
CGGAGCTCGTGAAGATGATGGAATTATCCATGAGGATGAGGAAGTACGCAAGGAGCGTCGTTGGCAGAGTGATGCCGAATTTCGTTTTCGTCATACGTTTCGTATCTTCTTTTTATGTCAATTTCTTCAGTACGTTCCTCAGTCTAGAAGTGCCGTGCTGGTCACGCGCGGGGGAGTAGCTCGGCGCATATGCGAGTCGTGCATGTCGGTATACGCGGGACGTATGGGCGTGTCTTTTCGTAGGGAAATTAGTCCGGGGGGGGGTAATAATGGGCATATTCGTGGGAACAGACACTCTGAGCTCGACGACGATGAATGTCTCGCCATGCAGAAGAGGCGCTCCGTTCCTTCGAGGATTACTATTCGCTCAGATGAAGATATTCTCCATCTGAGGGCGCGTAGAGAGAGGGAAGCGCGCTCGAAAAGTGAAGGAAGAAGGTACACATGAATAAGGTACTCAAAGCTGGAGTAACCGCTGTAGCGTCGCTGGCTATGCTCATGGGCATGGCTGCAGTGCTGCCTACTGCTGCTCACGCAGATGATGCTACGACTACGGCATGTCCTGCAGCTCCTACAAAGAATGCAGATGGAAGCCTTTCTGGTCTCAAGGGCGATGGATATGAATGGCGTTACTATCAGGGGCGTTATTATGCCATCGGTTCGAATGGTCAGCCTATGGCAGACTGCGAAGCGTTCAGTAACGCGGAGCTGAAGCCTACATCTACTGTCAAGACCATCGCCTGCCCTGCAGCGCCTACACTCACCGAGTCTGGATCTCTGCCAGCAGGTGGAGAAGGCTATGACTGGGTTCCTTCTGCTGGCCGCGTGTATGCTGTAGCGAAGAAGGGCTACCAGTTCGCGGGTGAAGATAAGGCTAAGTGCGGTGGATTCGCACATTCTGAGCTGAAGAAGGCTGAGCCTGCTAAGCCGACACCTACTGTCAAGACCATCGCCTGCCCTGCAGCGCCTACACTCACCGAGTCTGGATCTCTGCCAGCAGGTGGAGAAGGCTATGACTGGGTTCATGCTGCTGGCCGCGTGTATGCTGTAGCGAAGAAGGGCTACCAGTTCGCGGGTGAAGATAAGGCTAAGTGCGGTGGATTCGCACATTCTGAGCTGAAGAAGGCTGAGCCTGCTAAGCCGACACCTACACCGACGCCGACACCTACGCCTACACCAGAACCTCAGCCTCAGCCAAAGCCACAGCCACAGCCAGTGGCCTGCGCTGTTCCTGCTCCTACGAAGGATGCGAAGGGTAAGGTTACTGTGCCTACTACTGCTGACGGTTCTACGTGGGTCCGTGTTTCACAGACGGGTGCATATACGGCTGTGACGAAGAGCGGAAAGCAGATAGAAGGCTGCGAGCCTCTGACCATAAAGGAGCTGAAGGCTACTTCTGAGACCACTCCAGATAAGAAGCCGGACACCAAGCCAGAAGTTCCTAGCGTCAAGCCTGGCGATGACTCGGTTAAGCCAGCTGATAAGCCAGTTCCAGCTGATTCTCAGGTGAAGCTCACCCTCGCTTCTACCGAGGTAGTGGCTGGCCAGGAGCTCGAAGTCAGCTTCAGTGGCCTCGAAGCGGGTAAGGCATACTCCGTATGGTTCCGTTCCACTCCAGTGCTCATCGGCAGCTTCACCGCTACGGGTGAGACTTTCACGGGCCGCTTCACTATCCCAGCAAATGCTGAAGCTGGTGAGCACCACATCGTTCTGACTCTCGAAGGATCGGACGCTCCACTGGCGCAAGCCGCTCTGACGGTAAAGATGCCAGCGAAGGTCATGACGACTGCTGAGAAGAAGGATGTGAAGAAGACTGCGGATAAGCTCGCTCAGACGGGTACGGACATCATCGCTCTAGCAGGTCTGACCATGATGGCAGTGCTTGGTGGTGCTGTGGTCGTGCTGAAGACCCGCGCTCGCCGCTAGGTTTTCGCTTCGGCTCATGAGACACGATGGGGCTGGCGCCCGAGGTCACATAAACCTCAGGGCACCAGCCCCGTCGTCGTATTCATCATGGTCTAGAACTGGATATCTCCATCGTTCTGCAGAAACTCGAGAATATTCAGGTGACGCACGCCGTCGCGCTGAAGGGGAAGGACATCTAGAGTAAACAGATACTTCGGGTATCCGTCCGCTAGCTTTGTAAAGGGACGAAACTCGCGCTCTTCTACAGAAGGGTCCTCCACACTCATAGATACCTGAATATACGCGTACTGGTCTCGTTTGCGGACGATGAAGTCGCACTCGAGCTGCCCTACGGTTCCTACGCTTACGTCATACCCCTTACTTTTGAGATGAATGTAGAGGATATTTTCGAGGCTAGGGCCATAGCTGAGACGATGATCTGTGTTTCGTGCGAAACGTATACCTTGGTCGGCGAGATAGTATTTTTCTCCACCGCGCAGTGATTTGCGTGAGGTGAGATCGAAGCGAGGACACTTATAGAGTACCTTCGCATTCTCGAGAAGGGTGACGTAGGATGCGAGAGTTTCGCGCTTGAGACTAATCCCTTCCGTATTCTTCAGATAGCGCAGAATGGCAGAAAGGTTCGTCGGGGAAGCAGCATTATTAATGAGGTAATCCTGTACTCGAGTAAAGGTATCTCGATGACGGACCATCTTTCGCGCTGTAATATCTTTATCAAAAATCTGCGAGATAACGTCTTCTATATAGTGCGCTTTCGGCTCTGCTTCATCATAGCTCAGTGCGCGAGGAAATCCTCCATACGTGATGTAGTCGCGGAAGGACTGCGAGACATTCTCGGACGGCTTTCCGAGGAAGGAACGCATCTCGAGGTATTCACTGAATGACAGTGTGAACATCTCGAATTCGATGTAGCGTCCAGTCAGTTTCGTGGCGAGTTCCCCAGACAGAAGGTAGGAGTTCGAGCCAGTGATAAAGATGGAACACGCACGCTCTTCACGCCACGCATTCAGCACAGTCTCGAATCCTCGCACATTCTGAATCTCATCGATGAAGAGATAATACAGTCCAGAACCATCGAGCTTCACGAACTGCTCGATAAGTGTGTCGAGCTGGTCTGGCTCAGTGATGTGCGTGTAGGCGCGACTGTCGAGGTTCAGAAAAATGAGATGATCGGCAGGTACTCCGGTATCCGCCAGCTCGTCACGGATGCTCATCATGAGGCTCGACTTTCCGCAGCGGCGTATGCCAGTGATGACTTTTATCAGCTCAGTGTCCTCGTAAAAAGGACGAATGCGCGTGAGATAACGTTCCCGAGGATATGTCTCCATAGCTGCCTGCCTTCACTACTTCTCCACATAAAAACATCTTTTAGGGGGTAAAAGTCGTCAAAAAGAGGAACTTTACCCCCGTTAACCACCTATTTTAGCAGAAATTCCGAGAAGAATACCATGCTAGAGGAAGAATTGCCCACACAAAAGCGCTAAAAAGCGGACTATACAGAAAAAGAAAGGGGGTAAAAGTGGGTGAAAACTCCACTTTTACCCCCGTAAAGCGTAAAGCCGAAAAAAGCAGAAAGCTTACAGCGCCACGCCTGCACCCAAGCCAGCAGCCTTCGCCTTCGCCCAGGTCTGGGCCGCGTGATCCCAGTTCACGATATTCCACCACGCCTTCACGTAATCTGCCTTGACATTCACGTAGTCGAGGTAGAATGCGTGCTCCCACATGTCCAGCATGACGAGTGGAACGATGTTTACAGGAACGTTCGACTGCTGATCATACAGCTGGAACGTCACGAGACGGTCGCCGAGTGCATCCCACGCGAGCACTGCCCAGCCGGAACCCTGCAGGCCGAGAGCAGCAGCGGTAAACTGCGCCTGGAACTTCTCGAAAGAGCCGAACTGCTTCGTGATCTCTTCGCCGAACTCGCCGTCTGGACGGCCCTTTCCTTCTGGAGTGAGGTTATTCCAGAAGAAGGTGTGGTTAATGTGACCACCGAGGTTAAACGCGAGGTTCTTTTCCCAGAGGTTAATGGCAGCGAAGTCGTTCTTCTCGCGTGCTTCTTCGAGACGCTCGAGAGCTGCGTTCGCGCCGGCTACGTAGTTCGCATGGTGCTTATCGTGATGAAGCTCCATGATCTTACCGGAGATGTGTGGTTCGAGTGCTGCGTAGTCGTATGGCAGCTCTGGAAGAGTGTAGATAGCCATGTGTAAGTCCTTACTCTCGTATGGTTAACACTTCCATTTTCGCACATTTCGCTCTCAGCTGCTTGCGTGTGTATGAGCTGAGAGCGATATGTGCCGAATATCACGCTTGCGGTGAGCGCGCTTCGTGCGGCTGTGCGGGAGTGCGAGCTAGATGAGCTCGATGTCCACGTCGAGCACGAGCGGCTTCGTCGCGTCCAGTTCGAACTGTGGATGCACCGTCGAGCCCCACGAGTCGTCGCCGCCCACGCCGAGCTGCCCGGCGAGCAGGCGCAGATACGTGTGCGTATGCGCTGGCAGCTCCTCCTGGTGTGCCGCCTCGTCGAGCATGGCGCTGCTGTACGGCAGGGCGCTGAAAGCGAAGGCATTCGCGCTATCCGAGCCGTGCGCGCTGATCCGCAGACCGTGGCCGAACTGGTCCGTGAGCTCCACGAAGCGCGTGCCTTCGTGGTTGCCCGTTTCTTGCGGCATGAGATACGGCTGCACGTCGTCGAAGATGGTCGTGGACCACACGCCGAGTTTCGCGCCGTTTGCGCGGTCCGCATACGTTTCGTCCGGCCCGAGACCATAGAACCGCGTGCGCGTGTACGCCGCCGGCAGCTTCCACTCGAGGCCGAAGGCGAGCGGATTACTCGGCTCGTTCGCGCTTCCCGGATACGTCAGCGTCAGGTGTACGCGCGCGCTGGCGTCCACGCTCCACACCGCGCTCACCTGAGTTTTGCTGCTCGTGGCCAATTCATACGTATACTCACCGGTCAGTACCCCACGGTCGGTATCCACCATGAAGTTCTGTCCTACCATTTTCGCGAAGCGTCCGGCAGCCAGCCACTGTGCTCGGCTAAAACCTGCCTTATATCCGCGGTCATTATCCGTGAGCGCTCGCCACGTGGTCAGCTGTGGGACGCGCAGAACCATATCATCACTCTGCGCGAGGCGCTTCATGCTCACAGGGCCTCCGTGCTGGCGGGACAGGAGCACTTCCGCGTCCTTGGTGCGCAGACCGAGGTTCCAGTAGTCTTCCGTAATGCGTGGCTTCTGTGTGTCTGTCTGGGCAGGTTCCTGATGGATGCTCACCGCGCGCTGTCCGAAGGTGAGCTCGTATCCTGCTGGAGCCCATGGTGTGGCCTCGCCGAGAGTCTGGCTCAGCTCATAGACCACTTCGCTGCCGAGATGAGCGAAGGCTGTCGCTTCTGGCCATTCGATGAGCACATCCTCCTGCTCGCCGGCTGGGACGTCGAAGACATACGTGTCCTTCCAGACTTCCCTGCCATCGACGAGCACGCGTGCGACGAAGATAGAGTCTGAGGTGGAAGTGAAGAGATTATCATTCTGAAGGTGTGCGCCATCCTCAGTGACCTGAATCTTCACGTTTGCGTAGAGGAACTTTACTTCCTGAGCCTTCGCGGTAGGGCGGCGGTTCGCGAAGACGATGCCGTTCCCACTGAACTCATAGTCCGTCGGACGGTCATACCAGTCTCCACCGTAGGTCAGACGCGTGGTGCCGTCTGGCAGCTGCTGCTCGAGACCCTGGTCTCCATAATCCCAGATGAATCCACCCTGATAGAGTGGGTAGCGTTCGAGATCCGTGTAGGACTTCATGTCTCCCAGAGAGTTTCCCATGGCATGCATGTACTCACAGGACAGGTATGGCTTCGTCGGCTCACCATACTCCCACGTTCCTGTGAGGTACTTTTCTACATCAGCAGCAGGAGAGTACATGCGCGACTCGATGTCCGTCACATGCGCATTCGAGCGCAGCCAGGTGGTTCCTTCGTAGTGTACAGGACGCGTGTCTACAGCATGGAAGAAGTCGCTCATGGCAGTAAAGACATCACCACCATAGGATTCGTTCCCCAAAGACCAGATAAGCACGCTCGCATGGTTCACATCACGCTTAAACATGGACGTAGCGCGGTCGATGCACGGATTCAGCCACTGATCCGTCTTATTCGCTGGCACAGCGCGCTCTTCGGTAACCACACCGAAGGCATCGCACCACGTGCCGTGTGTCTCGAGATTCGTTTCGTCGATGAGATAGATGCCATACTCATCGCACAGCTCATACCAGCGTGACTGGTTCGGGTAATGGCTCGTGCGCACGGAATTAATATTATGCTGCTTCAAGAACTGGATGTCCCAGAGCATCTGCTCTTCGGTCAGTGCGCGCCCACAGTCGGAGCCAAACTCATGCCGGTTCACGCCCTTAAAGAGGATCCGCTTTCCGTTCAGCTTCATGATATGGTCGGCTGGGTCGAGCTCGAAGTGACGGAATCCTATCTTCTGCTCAGCGACCTCGATAACCTCACCAGACTGCGCATCCACAGCGGTGACCACCAGAGTATAGAGGTACGGGTCTTCTGCAGACCATGGGTGTGCGAAGTCGATGGTCTGGCCGAGAGTCAGCTCGCTCGCCGCGCCCGTAACGCCCTCGAAGTGCTGGGACGAGCACAGCGTGTCATCCGCATCGTAGACCTCCACGTGGAGGTCGGACGGAGTAGAGGAAGAATTGGCCACATAAAGCGAGCCGGACAGAACGCCTGCGCCACGCTCCACGTCGAAATCAGCCACAGACTGCACGTGCTCGACGTGGACGGCCGGCAGTACGTCCGTGTGGACGCTGCGGAACAGGCCGTGCAGGCGCCAGTAATCCTGGTCTTCCAGCCAGTGCGCGGTGCTGTACTGGTAGCACGCCACGACGAGCGTATGCAGGCCGTCCGCCGCGCGCGCACGCAGAGCCGCCGTCACGTCGAACTCGCTCGGCGTAAACGAATCCTCCGCGTAACCCACGAAAACGCCATTCAGCCAGACGTAGATGGCCGTGGCAGCGCCGTCGAACGTGAGCGTCACGCGCTCGCTCGGGCTCGAAAGGGCCGCGCGCTCGCGGTTCGAGAGAACGAAGTCGCGCGTGTAGACGCCCACGTGGTTCTCAGACGGAATGCTCGGCGCGTCCAGCTGCTCATGACCATCCCACGCATACTGCTGATTCACATACTGGTGGGGGAGCAGGCCATCGGTCTGAAGATGTCCCGGAACGCGCACGCGAGAGGACTTCTCACCGAGCTGTGCGAGGACAGCGTGCGAAGGTGCACAGTCAGATGCCGCGGCCTGGCTCACGCGCTCGAGAAGCGTCTCGTCGTGCAGCAGCACACTCGCATGCCACGTGCCATTCAGGTCGTCGAGGCTGTGGCGCAGGCTCTGCTTCTCTGCTCCACCCCAGACGTGATGGGCGCTGTGTGCTGGAAGGCGGTTCACTGCACAGATGCTCGGATCTGTCAGCCAAGTGGCACTCGCCTCGGTGGCAGTCTCGATGTGCGGTGTAGCGTAGGTCGTGTTCGTCATGTGTTCTCCTCGGTGAGTTTAGTGAGTTTAGGGTAGCAGGGGGAAATGGGATAGAAGGAGGACGCTAAGCCAAGCGTCGCACGCTCGACCGCTCGATAAGCTCGTTCGGAATGAGCTTCTTCACGTTCAGCTCGACGCTCTGTCCGTCCACGAGCGCCTTCGCCGCCGTGAACGCCTCGCGGCCGATGATGTCGAAACGCATACGCAGCGTGGTCAGCTCGAGGCGCGGCACGATGTCCACGAGCGAATCGTCCACGCCTATGATGCTCACGTCTTCCGGCACGCGCTTGCCCGCGGCGCGCAGACCCAGCATAACGCCGTACGCCATCTGGTCATTCGCCGCGTAGACCGCTGTGCAGTCCTTCTCATGAGCCAGCGCGAGACCAGCCTGGTAGCCGCTGTCTGCCAGCCAGTCGCCGCGATACAGCGGGGGAGGCGTGCTCACGCCATGTTCAGCGAGCGCATCTCTCCAGCCTTTCTCGCGACTCTGTGCCGCGCGCGAATCCGCGGGGCCAGCCACATGGTAGACCGTCTCGTGCCCGCGGCTCATCAGGTAATCCACAGCCTGAACCGAGCACCCATACTGGTCGCCATCCACGGTAGGACAGTGTTCCGACGGCTGGTCCACCACGAGCACCACGGGAAGCTCTGCAGGCGGCGTGAAATCCTCGAAGTCCGCGATGCGCCTCTCGAGGATAACGATAACACCGTCCACCGGAAGCTGCTTCATGTGGTCTACTGCGGACTGCAGAGTCTGCTCGCGCTTATCCAGCAGAGTAAAGATAGTGGTAGCGTAACCATTTCGGTTTGCCTCGCTCGAGATGCCGTCGAGGATGCGCGAGTTACCGAAGGTGGCCGTGTTAAACATGACCACGCCCACGTTATTAAACCTCTGGTACTTCAGCGCCCGCGCCGCGTAATTCGGCCGGTAGCCGAGCTTACTCATGGCGAGCTCCACCTTTGCTTTCGTGACGGGCTTGACGGCCGCGCTTCCGTGCACGACGCGCGAGACCGTCTGCGGCGATACGCCCGCCTCGCGCGCGACGTCCTGCAGCGAGACGGAACCTGAGTGTGCCATGTGACCCTCCTGAACGTACGTAAGCTGCTTTGCTTGTTTTTCTGGCAATTCCTGCTCTTAGTATACCAAGACCGGTGCGAAGCTCTGGGCAACTCTTCCGCGTGCCGAGCTTGCATTCGGTCTGTGGTGATGTTATTATGATAACGCAAACATTCGAGAAATGCACGGCGTTTCAAAGATTTTCTTGCGGGAGTCTTTGAGGTAATGGGAACGTAGATGTTTTTATGGAATGCTTCCATAGAGCGCTTGAGTTTCTCTCGGATGACCCCCTGAAGTCCTTAACGAAGAGGAGTACTGATGAGTACACCGACGACTACTGCCACGGCGCAGTCTGCTGCGCAGGTGAACCGCCATAAGGCGGACTGGCGTGGCTGGAAGTTCATGTGGCCATTTGCCGCAGTCTTTGCTTTCGTCTTTATTATTCCTATCGCCTACGCTATCTATATCAGCTTTTTCCAGCAGCGCCTTATAGGTGGAAATGTCTTCGTAGGTGTGGATAACTACACCCGCCTGTTCCAGGACCAGCAGTTCTGGACTGCTGTGGGACGCGTGGCGCTCTTCACCGTGGTGCAGGTGCCTATCATGCTCTTCCTCGCGGCAGCTCTGGCACTGGCCATCGACTCCATGAAGCTGCATGGGACGAAGTTCTTCCGCATCGCTACCTTCCTGCCGTACGCCGTACCAGCTGTGGTATCCACCCTCATCTGGGGCTTCGCTTACGGTGCGAAGTATGGTCTCGTGGGAAGCTTTAACTCCTTCTTCGGCACGAACTTCGACGCTTTCGCGCCGAGTGTGCTGCTCGCGTCCATCGGTAACATCGTGACGTGGGAGTTCACGGGCTATAACATGCTTATCTTCTACTCGTCTCTCTCCACGATTCCGCACAGCCTCTACGAGGCGGCATCCATCGATGGTGCTTCGGAGTGGGACATCGTTAAGTCCATTAAGCTGCCGGAGCTGCGGGGATCGCTGGCCATTACGGTCATCTTCTCCATCATCGGTTCCTTCCAGCTCTTTAACGAGCCATCTATTCTCCAGAACATGGTTCCTGGTAACGCTATCACGACGAACTACACGCCGAATATGTATGCGTATAACCTCTCCTTCTCTGGAAACCAGAGTAATTATGCGGCAGCTATGGCCATCGTCATGGCTGTGATCACCATGGTGATAGCCTACGCAGTGCAGCTGCGCAGCATGAAAGATCAGATGAAGTAAGGTGGGCAGAGACATGACTGAAAAAACTATGAGTGCATCGATGACTGCAGCCGAGAAGGAACGCGCAGCGAAGAAGGCGGAAAAATTGCGCCAGAAGCGCGTCGCTGCAGACGAAAAAGCAGAACGTAAGCGCAGTGCGAAGGCCGGCTTTGCTAACGTAAACAACCCTCGCCGAAGCCTCACGCTCACCATCCTGAGCGCCATCTTCGCCGTGTACTGCCTCTTCCCGTTCGCCTATCTGCTGATCAACTCGACGAAGACGCAGGCGGACTTCAGTTCCACCTTCGGACTCGGACCAGGCCATAGCTTCGCCTTCTTTGATAACGTAGCCAAAGTCTTCACGTATAACGACGGCATCTTTACGCGCTGGCTGCTGAACACGCTGCTGTACGTGGTCGTGGGTGCGGGCGGCGCGACGCTGCTGGCCATCATGGGCGGGTATGCGCTGGCGAAGTTCCGCTTCCCGGGGCGTAAGGCTGTCTTCGCCATCATCATCGGCTCCATCTCGGTGCCGGGTATCGCGCTGGCTGTTCCTCAATTCCTCCTCTTCGCGAAGCTGGGGCTGACGAACACGCCGTGGGCTATGCTCATTCCGTCGCTCATCTCGCCATTCGGACTCTACCTCATGTGGATTTTCTCGGAGCAGTCCGTGCCTACTGAGCTGCTCGAAGCGGCGCGCGTGGACGGTGCGAGCGAATGGCATACCTTCTGGAAGATATCGCTACCACTGCTGTCTCCGGGCATCGTGACGACAGCGCTGTTCACCATCGTGGCCACGTGGAATAACTACTTCCTGCCTATGATCATGATTAAGGACTCGGACTGGTACCCACTGACCATCGGTCTGAACCAGTGGAAGAGCCAAGCGGCCACGGCGGGCGGCATTCCTATCCAGAACCTCGTGATTACGGGCTCGCTCATCACCATTATTCCGCTGGTTATCGCGTTCCTGTGCCTGCAGCGCTACTGGCAGTCTGGTCTGGCTGCTGGTGCGGTGAAGGAGTAAGGCCTAGTGCACTGGGTGTGACACGCGAGCAGTATAACAAAATAGTAACAATTTTCGGAAAAATGTTAGCGCAAACATTTTTCTGTGATACTCTTAAGGGTATCGACAAGATAACGGGCGTCCTCTGCTAAGGACGGGGAGGATGCCCGTGGTCGACAGAAGAAATTGAGAAAGGACTCAATATGAAGTTTGGTAAGAAGGCGATAGCTGCAGTAGGTTCCCTCGCGATGCTTGGTTCCATCGCTGCATGCGGCTCGAACTCTGGTAACGCTAACAGTGGAAGCGCTAGCTCGGATGGTAAGGTCACGCTGACTGTCTGGGCATGGGATTCCACGATACCTCGTACAGTCAAGGGCTTCGAAGCTGCGAACCCAAACATCAAGGTAAAGATAGTGAACGCTGGTACGTCGAAGGATGAGTACACCGCTCTGAGTAATGCGATGCAGGCTGGCTCGGGTGCTCCAGATATGGCTCAGATCGAGTACTACGCTCTGCCAGAATATGTCACCCGTGGTTACATGCAGAATGTGGCTGATAATGGTGCGAAGGACTTCGGCGACTTCTACACTCCAGGAACCTGGGCATCCGTGAGCCTGAATGGTGGCGTGTACGGTCTTCCTATGGATTCGGGTCCTATGGCATGGTTCTATAATAAGGAAGTCTTCGATAAGGCGGGAGTCGATCCTACTCAGGTCAAGAGCTGGGATGAGTTCTACGAGGCAGCGAAAAAGATCCGCGCTACAGGCTCGTACATCACCTCTGACTCCGGTGACGCTGGCTTCTTCGACTCCATGACCTGGCAGAATGGCGCCAAGCCATTCGACACGTCCAGCGATGGTAAGACTGTCACCATTAACCTGACCGGTGATGATAAGGTCAAGGGCTTCGTAGACTGGTGGCAGAAGCTCATCTCGGAAGATCTCATCGATACAAAGACTGCAGGCTGGACCGATGACTGGAACAAGGGTCTGGATAACGGATCCATCGCATCCCTGCTCATCGGTGCATGGATGCCATATAACCTCCTGTCTGGTGCTCCAAACGGTGATGGTAAGTGGCGCGTCACTCAGATGCCTACCTCCGACGGTCAGCCAGCTGGCTCTGAGTCTGGTGGTTCCTCTCTCGGCATCATCAAGTCTGACGATAAGGCAAAGGTGGACGCAGCATACAAGTACCTCGAGTATGTGACCCATAACAAGGAAGGTATCGCTACTCGTGTCGAGGCTGGTGCATTCCCAGCAGATAATAACACCCTGAACTCTCCAGACTTCCTGAACGTCACCTCCATCACCGATGCTGATGGTAAGGCACACGAGTACTTCGGCGGACAGAAGTTTAACGAAGAGCTCGCTACCGCAGCTAAGAATGTGCGTGCTGGCTACAAGTTCCTTCCATTCGAAGTGTATGCGCGCGGTAAGTTCGGCGACTTCGTGGGTAAGTCCTTCACGGATAAGCAGAAGCTGTCTGATGGTGTGAAGGCCTGGCAGGATGACATCGTATCGTACGCAAAGCAGCAGGGATACTCTGTGAAGGAGTAACTCTCGTGGGCGGCTTGGTTCGCTAACTCGAAGCTGTGAAGCTGTGAACGGGAGGGGAGCAGATGTGGTCTGCTTCCCTCCCGTTTTTGTGTGTGGGTAGAGGCTCAAAGTCTGGCTACGCGAAAACTTACGCTAAAGATTTAGCCATTTTTTAGGGTACCTAAGGTAAAAAATGGCTAAATCTTTAGCGTAAGTTTTTTGTCCCTATCTAGAATGTGATTAAAGTGTGAAGGCGCAAGTGTGGATAACTTCAGAAAATACTACGGCGTGTTTCCACATCTGCTAACATAGCTTCTTCAGGCTTGCTCCTAGTGAATATCTGTCAAACAATGGATATATGACATGTATAGATGCACATAAGCTACAGCGCCCGTTAGATAATAATGAGCGCAGAAGGTGGAGACGGGACGCGGAGCGAATGGAGCCGTTACCAGGATTCTTCATGCTCACTGAAGAGTGGGAAAAGCTTTCTCCTGAGGAACAGTACCTCAGTAAAATAGTGGCTTTAGCGAACTTGCATCCACACTGGATCTTTTGTGGTGTTTCTGCAGCTGCACTATACGGTGCGTCAGTTCCGGAGGTGCATCAGAGAACAATAGATATATGTACGAGCAGATATAAGCAGTCAATTTTTCCGATAAAAGTACATTGGTTGCCTGACTATGCGACTGTAGCAGAAAATGTAACAGAATGTCCTATCCCACCCGCCTTCGACACAGCCTCCATCCGACGAACATACCAGCCCATCACGCCGAGCATAGGCCGAGCGAACGGAGTGCTCGTGACCTCGCCCTTGAGAACCATGTTTGATGTCATGAGAGATGCGGGCTTCGAGCAGGGGCTTGGGATGTGTGACTCTACAGCGCGAACTATGGGCATAGCGAAGCTCACTCCAGCTCACCTCGACACAGCAGCACAGATAACCAAAGGTGCATGGCATCGTGACGTGATCCTCACTATGCTCTCGTTCATCGACGGTCGCTCCGAAAACGGTGGGGAGTCGCTCGCTAGAGCGCACATGATTATGGGTGGTCTGGAAGTGCCTGAGCTCCAGGTGAACATGGACGTAGAGGAGTATCGCGGTCCTGGCCCTCGAGAAGGAACTTCCCGATATCAGATTCGCCGTTTTCGCGTGGACTATATGTGGACTGTGCCGGACGACGCGGGTGGGATGAGAACGATAGTGGGAGAATTGGACGGGGAAGAAAAGTATGCGAAAGGCATGACGACCGTAAATAAGGAACGCCGGCGCGATGCGCTGCTCGAAGCGAGCGGGGTGCGGGTCGTGCACTTCAGTCATGCGGACGGATGCGAGGGCAGTGGGCTCAGCATGGTGCACCGTCTGTATCAAGCGGGCGTCCGCATGGTGGACGAGGCCGAACGCGAAACGGCGAGCGCGGATGCTCGGAAGACGATGACCGCGCCCCACCCTTACGCGCGTCATACGTTCGGTCACCGCACTATACTAAGGAGCATGGCCGAACGCGGCTCTCTCCGCGAGAACCCGCGAGAGATTCGCGAAGGCGGTGCAGACAGCAGAGGTAGAAAGGACAGCATTATGCCAGGAACTGAAGAAAATATGCCGGAAAGCTTCACACTGGATCACACGGCAGTGAAGGCGCCATACGTGCGTCTCATCGACACGGAAAGCGGTCCTCACGGGGATGTCATCTCGAACTATGACGTGCGTCTCGTGCAGCCGAATGAAGGCGCTATCCCTACCGGCGGTCTGCATACCATCGAGCATACTATCGCGGTGAAGCTGCGTGAGCGCATTCCTGGATATATTGATTGCTCTCCGTTCGGATGCCGTACGGGCTTCCACTTGCTGGCATGGGGTGAGCATTCGGCGGAAGACGTGGCACGCGCAGTGAAGGAATCGCTGGAGTTCATCGCTTTCGAGGCTGAGTGGGAAGACATTCCTGCGACCACGCCGGAGACGTGCGGGAACTATAAGGATCACTCCCTGTTTACCGCTCGCGAATGGTGCAAGCTTATTCTCAGTCAGGGCATCAGCTCGGACGCCTTCGTGCGCAAGGTCGTCGAGTAAGACGAGTAGATACGAGTGACGGCGAGTAGACGCGTCGAGCGCGCGACGGAAGTTCCGCGCGTGCTCAGTTCCGCGCCTACGCCGACGCTCCACTTTTCCTCAGAATTGCGCAGTTTCGTAAAGAATCTGCGCAATTCTTCGTAACAGCACACAGAACGACACACGAAACGACCACGATAGAAGCATGACTCTTACAGCAGTAGACCTTCCAGATATCCCGAGTGAGCGCGGACGTAAAGCATACGAGGCGGCACTGCGCGCATATCCGGCGCAGGCGCTCGTCGAGCTCGACGTGCTCGCGGCGAACATGGCGCATATGGTACGCTACACGCGCACGCGTGCGGCCGAGCAGAGCGTGCCGGCGCCGGAAGTCATGGGCGTGGTAAAGGCGGATGCGTATGGGCACGGGCTCATTCCGACCGCGCTCGCAGCCCTGGCTGGGGGAGCGACCTGGCTGGGCGTGGCGCAGGCGCGAGAGGCATTGGCACTGCGGCGTGCGGGCATAGGTCCGGACCGCGCTCGGATTCTGAGCTGGATGTTTTCGGCGCTTACCTCGCCGTTTGAGAAGCTCATCGTGGCGGATGTGGACATCGCCGTAGGGTCGCTGCGGGACGTCGAGCGCGTCGCTGCGGCCGCGCGTGCTGTGGGGAAGACCGCGCGCGTGCACGTGCAGATAGAGACGGGCTTCGGACGGAACGGCTTTACTGCGGACGAGCTGGATGACGCGATAGCGCTTCTGAAGGCCAATTCTTCCGTTTCGGGTGAGGCTCTCCTCGACGTCGTGGGCGTGATGAGCCACCTCGCTGTGGCCGATGCGCCGGAGAGCGAAGAAGCGCGCGAAGCGACGGACAGCCAGATACAGAACTTTAATGCCATGGTGGAAAAGATGAGGGAAGCGGGTATTCGACCGCGGATCCGCCACCTGGCGAACACTGCTGCCACGCTGACGCGTCCAGAGATTTATTTCGAGCTCGTGCGCCCAGGTATAGGTCTGTATGGCTACGAGCCAGACCGTGGCATGGGTACGCCGGAAGACTTCGGCATAAGGCCAGCCATGACGCTGCAGGCACAGCTCGGCACTATTAAGGATCTCCCGGCAGGCCATGGCATCTCCTACGGCCGCACGTATATCACCGAGCAGGATACGAGTACAGCTGACATGCCTGTGGGATATGCGGATGGCATTCACCGCAGTGCATCGGGCTTTAACCCGCTCGGCTCACAGCGCACCACGCATAAGGGTGGGCCAGTGGCTGTGCGGCTGGCGGACGGGTCCACGAAGGTGGTGCACATCGCGGGCCGCGTGTGCATGGACCAGTCGGTTCTGGACCTCGAGGGAAATGCCGCTGAGCTCGGCATCCATGAGGGTGACACGGTGAAGCTCTTTGGCCCGGGGCGTGGCGCTGTCTTCGGAGAGCCGACGGCGGATGACTGGGCGCGGTCGGCAGATACCATCAGCTATGAGATTTTCACGTGCTTGAGAAATCGCATCCCGCGCCTGTACTTCGGGGCGCAGAAGGTGCTCAGTCCAGAAGATATTCATCTCATCGAGTCCACGTGGACGAGTGTGCCAGGTGAAGCGCCTACGACGTCGGGAAGAATCGTGTCATGAGTATTCCATCACGCACCCACGTAGCCGGAGGGCGCACGGATGGGTACACGCAGCATGATACGGAGCGCTGGGCGCACGAGGACTCGAAGTCGAGGAATCGCACCGCCTTCGAGCGCGACCGTGCGCGCGTGGTGCACTCGTCTGCGCTGAGGAGGCTCGGCGCGAAGACGCAGATCCTCGTAGCGGGCACGGATGATTTCGCTCGCACGCGGCTCACCCACACGCTGGAAGTGGCGCAGATAGGCCGCCAGATAGCGGAGATTTTCGGCTGTAATCCGGATGTGGTGGACTGCGCTTGCCTCGCGCATGACCTCGGACATCCGCCTTTCGGGCATAATGGGGAAAGCGTGCTGATGAAGCTGTCTGAGTCCATCGGCGGATTTGAGGGGAACGCTCAGACTTTCCGCCTGCTTACGCGCCTCGAGCCGAAAGTCTTTCATGCGGATGGCCGCTCGGCGGGCGTGAATCTGACCCGTGCAGCTCTCGACGCGGCGACGAAGTATCCGTGGACGCGCGCTCAGGGGCAGCTGCATCCGGATGGCCCGAAGGGGAATAAATTCTGCGTCTACGAGGATGACCGTGAGGTCTTCGAGTGGCTGAAGGCGGGCAGTAAGGCGCCGGCATTCGCGAAGCCGATGGAAGCGCAGATTATGGATTTAGCTGATGACATCGGGTATTCTGTGCATGACGTGGAGGACGCCATCGTGGGCCAGTCCATCGACGCGCCGGACCTGCATGCCGCGGATGTCATCGACGCCGTCGTGCAGAGCGTGCGCAGCTGGTACGGCGAGCGCTGGGATGCGGATAAGCTCGTTCAGGCGTATGAGAGGCTGGAGAGCGCAGGCCTCGTTCCTCATGATTTCAATTCTTCCCGTCGCGACTTAGCCATGCTGAAAAACGTGACCTCGAATATGATAGGTCGTTTCGCGAACTCGGTGGAATCTGCCACGCGTGAGGCCTACGGGCAGGGAGATCTCATCCGGTACAGTGCGAATGTGGTCATCCCCGAAGAGACGAGCTACGAAATCATGTATTTGAAGGGGATAGCCGTCTATGCGGTCATGGAACCGCGCGAGCATGAGCCATTCCGCGCGAAGCAGACGAAGATCATCGAAGACCTCGTCACTGTGCTCATGGATGGGGGAGCGGAGCCGAGCTACCTGCTCGAGCCAGTCTTCCTCGATGACTGGCTCGCAGCAGGCAGCGATGAGGAGCGTCTGCGCGTAGCAGTGGATCAGGTGGCGAGCCTGACGGATAACTCGGCCATCAGCCTGCATGCTATCGTATGTGAGTAATCACCGCATCAGCGAAGTCCTGCGTGCTCAGCGCGACGGATGAGGACGGTGCTAAGTCGCGGGTGAATTGGCCAGAAGCAAAAGCAGAAGCCAGAGCGGAACGAAGCCTGTCCGCGGCCTCGCTCCAGCCGATGTACTCCAGCAGCATAGCGCCGGACAGCAGCAGCGAGGACGGGTTCGCCAGCCCCTGACCGGCGATGTCTGGAGCGGTGCCGTGCGTCGCCTCGAAAACGGCGTGACCGGACGAATAGTTGATATTCGCGCCCGGCGAGATGCCAATGCCGCCCACCTGCGCGGCCAGAGCATCCGAGGCGTAGTCGCCGTTCAGATTCGTGAGCGCGACCACGTCGAAGCGGTCCGGATGCAGGAGGATCTGCTGCAGGAAATTATCCGCGATGACGTCGCTGACCACGAGACGGCCATCCGCGAGCGCATCTGCGTACTCGCGCTCAGCCAGCTCGTAGCCCCAGCGGCGGAAACCACCCTCCGTAAACTTCTGAATATTCCCCTTATGTACGAGCGTGACGTTCGTTAGCGAGTGAGCGAGCGCGTACTCGATGGCCGCGTGGATGAGACGCTCGCTGCCCTCGCGCGAGATAGGCTTAATGCCGATGCTGCTCGAATGCGGGAAGCGGATCTTCGTCACGCCCATCTCACTGCGGAGAAAGTCAAGGACCCGCTGAACCTCAGGAGTGCCCGCGTTCCACTCGATGCCGGCATAAATGTCCTCTGTATTCTCGCGGAAGATGGTAATGTCCGTGAGCTCGGGATGCTTCAGCGGGCTTTCGATGCCGGGGAAGTAGCGTACCGGACGCACGCAGGCGTAGAGGTCGAGCTCCTGACGCAGAGCCACATTCAGCGAGCGCATGCCCTTCCCCACGGGAGTTTCGAGAGGTCCCTTGATGGCCACGAGGTCCTCGCGGATGACCTCAAGAGTCTCGGCCGGTAGACTTTCTCCCGTTTCAGCGAGGGCAGCGTGGCCTGCCAGAACGCGGCGCCACAGGATGCGACGCTGGCCTTCGCCCTGAGGTGTGCCGGTGCTGGTGCCGGGGTACGCGGCGGCCACGGCAGCATCGAAGACGCGACGCGACGCCTCCCAGATATCCTGGCCGATGCCGTCGCCTTCGATGTACGGGATTTCTGGGGTGTCGGGGACGGCGAGCGTGCCGTCGGGGGTCATGCGGATTTTCGTCATGGTTATATCTCCTTTCGGGAGGGGGAGTGAGTAGACGGTTCGAGATGCAAAAAACTTTCGGGGTAGGGTGGACGAGAATGCGTCTACCGCCGCCCCACAGCCTCATATGTCAGCCCGCTCAGCCCCACATACTGCGAGCGCGGGCGGATGAGTTTGTTATGCTTCTGCTGCTCCTGGATATGGGCTATCCATCCGGACACGCGGCTCATGGCGAAGATGAGGGTGAAGATGTCTCGGTCTATGCCCAGAGTGTGGTACACCGTGGCCGAGTAGAAGTCCACGTTCGGGATGAGGCCCTTCGTGTTCTTCATGTAGTCTTCTATCTCGCGCGAAAGCTCATACCACACGGCGTTTTCTGTGCCGGTGGTGAGCTCTTCGGCCATGGCGCGCAGATACTGTTCACGCGGGTCGCGCGTCTTATAGACCCGATGGCCGAAGCCCATGATTTTCTCTTCGCTACTGAGCTTCTGACCGAGGTAGTCGCTCACGCTTCCTCCGGCGTCCACGCGCTCGCGAATCTCGGTGAGCATCTCGAAGACGCGTTCGTTTGCTCCACCGTGCAGGGGGCCTTTGAGGGTTCCTATGGCGGTGGTCACGCAGGAGTAGATGTCGCTTAAGGTGGAGGCGCACACGCGTGCGGCGAAGGTGGAGGCGTTCAGCTCGTGGTCCGCGTGGAGGATCAGCGCCTTATTCATCGCCTCCTCTTCGAGTGCGGTCGGCTCGTGGCCGGTAAGCATGTAGAGGAAATTGGCAGCAAAGGACAGGTCCGTACGAGGTGCGAGCGGAACGAGGCCTCGACGCAGCCTCGCGAACGTGGCGATGATGGTGGGCATCTTCGCCATGAGCTGGATGCTCTGGTCGTACCGCGCGTCTACGGACGTATCCTCGGCGCGCACGTTATAGACGCCGAGCAGGCTGACGGTGGAGCGCAGTACGCTCATGGGATGCAGATGCCGGCGCGACTGAATGAGGATGCACTGCTCGACGGCGTCGGAAATCTCGTAATTTGCGCGCAGCTCGCGCACGAAATGGTTTAGCTCCACCTGCGTGGGCAGATGCAGATTCCACAGCAGGTAGATGACCTCCTCGAAGCTCGCGTTATTCTCCATGAGTTCGCTGATGTCATATCCCGCGTAGGCCAGACGGTCGTCCACGATAGAGCTGATGCGCGTCTGGCAGGCGATCATGTCCTTCATGCCGTTTGCGGCCGGCGTCTGTGCGGCCGGCGTGTGTGTGGCCGGCGTGTGTGCTGCGTTCATGCTGTCGCTCCTAACTTTTTACGGACGACCATCGGCAGGATGCCGCCGTTCGTGTAATACTCGATGTCCGCCTGCGCGTCGAACCGTACGAGTGCGCTGAACTGCGTGACGCGTGGCCTGCCCTCGCTGTCCGTGCTCGTGGCGGTGACGGTGACGACGTCGTGAATGCGCGGGGTCTCGCTCAGCGCGATGTCATACGTTTCGTGTCCGGTTAAGCCCAATTTTTCCGCGCTCATTCCGTCCATGAACTGCAGGGGCAGTATGCCCATCATGACGAGGTTCGAGCGGTGAATGCGCTCGAAGCTTTCCGCGAGCACTGCTTTCACGCCGAGCAGTCCCGTGCCCTTCGCTGCCCAGTCGCGCGAAGAACCCATGCCGTAGTCTTTTCCGGCTATGACGAGGGTGCCCACGCCCTCCTTCTTATAGGCCATGGCGGCGTCATACATGGTGGTCAGCTCGCCGTGGCGTGTGGTATATCCGCCCACTTTTCCGTCGGCGAGCTCATTCGTGATGCGGATGTTCGCGAAGGTGCCGCGCATCATGACTTCGTGGTTTCCGCGGCGGCTGCCGTAGGAGTTAAAGTCGCGATGGGTTACAGCGTGGTCGGTGAGGTACCGGCCTGCTGGCGAATTCAGTGCGATGGCTCCGGCGGGAGAGATGTGGTCGGTCGTGACGGTGTCTCCGAACTTCGCGAGTGGGGTGAGGTTCTGGAGAGCCTCGGTGTTCACGGCGAGCGGCTCGTCGAGAGAGTCGAAGTATGGCGGGTTCTGGATGTAGGTGGAGTCCTCGTTCCACGCGTACGTCTGGCCGTCGGCGGTTTCTATGGCATTCCATGCTTCGTTATCGTCGAAGACGCGGCTGTATTCCTGAGCGAAGAGGTCTCGCGTGACGAAGCGGCGCACGTAGTCGTCCACTTCCGCCTTATCTGGCATGAGGTCCTTCAGATACACTGGCTCGCCCGTCGTGCTGTCTGTGCCCAGCGGCTCTGTGGTCAGGTCGATGTCCGTGGTGCCTGCCAGCGCGTAGGCCACGACCAGTGGCGGGCTAGCCAGGAAGTTCGCTTTCACGAGAGGATTAATGCGGCCTTCGAAGTTCCGGTTTCCGGAGAGCACGCCGCTGACGAGCAGGTCGCTGTCTGTGATGGCTTTCGAGACTTCGTCGCTTAGGGGACCAGAATTTCCTATGCATGTCGTGCAGCCGTATCCCACCACCTGGAATCCCAGCTGGTCGAGGAAGTCCTGCAGTCCTGAGTTTTTCAGATACCCGGTGACCACCTTGCTTCCTGGAGCCAGCGAGGTTTTTACTGTCGGGGAGACGCTGAGGCCTCGGCGCACAGCATTCCTCGCGAGCAGGCCGGCAGACATGAGCACGTATGGATTCGACGTATTCGTGCACGAGGTGATGGCGGCTATGGCCACATGGCCGGTCTTCATCTCATAGTCGCGGCCGTCGATGGTGGCAGTAGCGGTCTTGTCTATCTCCTCTGCACTCAGGCCGAATCCCTGGACTCCTGACTCGCGCGTGAGGCTTTCGCGGAATACCTGCTTCGCGCGGCTGAGTGGAATGAGGTCCTGTGGGCGCTTCGGGCCGGAAATGCTCGGGAAGACTGTGCTGAGGTCCAGCTCGATGACCTTCGTATAGCGTGGGGTAGGTGCGGAGGCATCCACGGAGGCATCTGCGGAGGAATCCGAGGTGTCATGCGAGGCATCGTAGAAGAGGTCATTCGCGTGCGCATAGGCATCCACGAGAGCGATGGTTTCTTCTGCGCGGTTCGTCAGCTGCATGTAGCGCAGCGTCTCCGCATCGATAGGGAAGTATCCGCAGGTGGCGCCATATTCTGGAGCCATGTTCGCTATGGTGGCGCGGTCTGCCAGGCTCAGTGTGCTCAGGCCCGGTCCGAAATACTCCACGAATTTGCCGACCACCTTCGCTTCGCGCAGTATGTTCGTGAGGCGTAATGCCAGATCCGTGGCCGTGGCGCAGGCAGGAAGCTCGCCGGTCAGATGCACGCCGATGACTTCCGGCACAGGGAAGTACGAGGCTTCGCCGAGCATGGCAGCCTCCGCTTCGATACCGCCCACACCCCAGCCGAGCACACCAAGGCCGTTAATCATGGTGGTGTGGCTGTCTGTGCCGAACATGGAGTCCGGGAAAGCCAAGCCGTCCTTGTGGAGGATGACATCGGAGAGGAACTCGATGTTCACCTGGTGGATAATGCCTGTGGCAGGAGGGACGACGCGGTAGTTTTCGAAGGACTTTTCTGCCCATTTGAGAAACTCATAGCGTTCAGCATTACGCTCGAATTCGCGCTGCATGTTCAGACGCAGTGCATCCGTACGTCCTGCCACATCCACTTGAACCGAGTGGTCGATGACCAGGTCCACAGGAATCTCTGGATTAATATCCTCAGCCTTACCGCCATGAGCCACGATGGCGTCGCGCATGGAGGCGAGGTCCACGACCACAGGCACTCCTGTAAAGTCCTGGAGCACGATGCGGCTCGGCTTAAAAGGAACCTCGCCCGAAGGAGCAGCTGCATCATAGTGGACGAGAGCGTCGATGTGAGCAGCAGTCTCCGCGGTATACTCGCCACTTTCAGCGTCGCGAGTGCCTTTACGCAGCAGACTTTCGAGAAGAATCCTCAGACTGTAGGGCAGAGTGTGCACATCCACGCCGCGCTCGCGGCAGGCTTCGGCGATGCTGTAGTACGTGTAGCGTGCATCAGAGCGCGCCGACTGCGTCGATTCGGCCGAGTTCACAGAGCTGTCTCGAAGTGTGACATCTACTGTCTTTCTATATGTCATAGCTGACTCCCTCCAGTGCTGCGTCGTAGCAAGTTCGGATAGATTTCGTTAGTTTATGTCCAGAAAAGTTACGCCACATGTTACGTGTCCATTAACTGGACATTTTTGTGTTAACTATGTGAGACGACCACGTGAACGCGGTTCGCGAAGGGAAAACGGAAATTGGCCATACGCAAGCTCGCGTATACTAGGACAGTACAGATGAACGCGGAAACGAGGAGCAGCCATGCCAGGACGGATCGTGAAGGAGGACATCGAAAAGGTGCGCGAGGCGGCGGACCTCTACGACGTCGTGTCCGCCAGCGTGACGCTCCAGCATGCCGGCTCGAACGCGTGGAAAGGCCTGTGCCCGTTCCATGATGAAAAAACGCCGAGCTTTAACGTGAACGTGGCCACGAACCACTGGAAATGCTTCGGATGCGGACTGGGCGGCGACGTTTTCGAATTCGTGCAGCGTTCCGAGGGCATCGAGTTTCCGGAAGCCGTGCAGTATCTCGCAGACCGGTATCGCATCGAGCTGCATTACGACCAGAGCGCGCACATGGCAGACCAGACGCGGCGTGGCACCACGCGCTCCCGTCTGCTCGAAGCAAACGCGGCTGCACAGAAATTCTTTATGAGCCAGCTCATGACGAAAGAAGCGCTGCCTGCACGCCAGCTGCTCGGCGGACGCACTTTCACTCAAGCGGACTGCGAACGCTTCGGCTGCGGATATGCGCCGCGCGGCTGGGATGAACTCACGCGGCATCTGGCTTCGAAAGGCTTTACGAATCAGGAGATGATAGACGCGGGCCTGGCTCGAGCGAACCAGCGTGGGGGAGTGTATGACTACTTCCGCGGCCGGGCCACGTGGCCTATCCGCGACACGACCGGCCAGGTCATCGGCTTCGGCGCGCGCAAGCTCTACGACGATGACACGAACCCGGGAAAGTATATAAACACGGCAGATACTGCGCTCTACCATAAGAACCGCGTGCTCTACGGCATCGACCTCGCGAAGACGAGCATAGCCCAGAAGCGCCAGGTCGTAGTGGTGGAAGGGTATACGGATGTGATGGCCTGCCATCTGGCGGGCGTGACGAATGCTGTGGCCACGTGCGGTACTGCTTTCGGCGAGGAGCATGCGAAGATCATCCGCCGTCTCATCTCGGATAATTCGCTGAATAATTATAAATTCGTCGGTCCTACGCAGGGCTCGGGTGTGGTCTTTACCTTTGATGGCGATGCGGCGGGGCAGAAGGCTGCCCTGCGCGCCTTCCAGCTGGATACGGCATTTCTCACGCAGACTTTCGTGGCCATAGCCCGCGAGAATCTCGACCCGTGCGACCTGCGCATCCAGTACGGGGATGAGGCCGTGCGCGAGCTCATCGCAGGAAAGCAGCACCTCGTGGAGTGGATAGTTCGCACGAGCATCGCGCGGTTTGATACGCAGTACGTGGCTGGGCGCGTGGGGGCTATGAAGGCTGTGGCGCCTATCATCGCGCAGATTCGTGACATCTCGCTGCTCGAAGGCTATGCGCAGGATGCGGCGCGCGAGATAGGCGTGGATATCCGCGAGATGCGCGAAGAAGTGTACCACGCTCGCCGTTCAGCTGGGGTCCGGAATGAAGATGCGTTCGCGCCGAACCGGCAGTATGCCTCGTCGGGCTCGGGCTCGTCTGTGCTGAATGCGCCGGACTTCACGGGGCCGCTCGACCGTGTGTCCCTCGAGCGTTTTAATGCCGAGCGCGTGAACTACTACGAGATGCATGCGGATGATTCCGTTTTTACCGCGGAGCAGCAGATGCTCTGCGTGCTCGTGCAGATACCGTGGGCTCTGGACGCGGCCGCTTTTGCGCAGATGACGGAGGCCACTTTCACCATTCCGGTCTTCCGCGACCTGTACCGCGCCGTCCTCGTGGCGGGCGGTCTGCCGGATGCTGGGACCTCGCCCGCGCAGTGGGTGGATAGGCTCGCTCAGGCGGGAGGCCCGCTCGTGGCTCCGGCTTTAGATGCGCTGGCTGTGATGCAGCTGCCAATTCCTGTGGAAGACGACTCGGTCTCCTCGGCGAGGGCTTCGCAAGGGGCTGCGATGGGTGGTGCTCCGGTTCCGAGCGCTGCTCAGAGGGAATTCGCTGCTCAGGTGGCCTCTCGGCTGCTGGACGGGGACATGATGCGGGGCATCGCCGCGCTACGCGTGCAGATGAATAAGACAACGGATGGCACACAGAAGCTCGCGCTGCTCCAGCAGATTACAGCGCTGGAAAAGCGGCGCGCGGATGCGGGCGCGGGGCAGATGCGGTAGAGGAGAAATTGACCTCAGGTTACAGGGACAGAATGAAGTACGCGAGCGGCATGAGCACGACGAGGAAAGCGAGGTTCATGCCCGTGTAGATGGCCAGGTAACGGCCCTTCTTATCCGGGAACTTCGAGACGATGCTGCGGTACGAGACGAGCGATGCCATCGAGGCGATGAGCGTACCGAGGCCGCCGAGATTCGTGCCGATGATAAGCTCTGTCCACGCGTGCGAGAAGCCAGACAGGAGTAGCGTCGTCGGCATATTCGAGATGAACTGCGAGGTCAGCACGGAGATGCCGAGCGGGTCGAACTGAACGAAATGCTCAGCCAGCGTATAAAACTCGGGAACGCGCTTCATATTCCCTATGAAGATGAAGAACATGGCGAAGGTGAGCGGCAGTCCCCAGTCGATGTTCCTGAACACACGATGGTCGGTGAAGATCATGGTGGCACAGACGATGACCATCATGAGCCACAGCGGAATAACGTCTCCCACGCCGAGCAAGCAGACCACGAACAGAGCCGCGTACACCCACGTGCGCCAGCCGCCATAGCCTGCGCCGTAGCCCATAATGCGAATCTCATCTGGCTGTGTCTTATGCGGTGATGGGGCGAGAACGGCCTTCTCGAGGTCGGTATCTGCGGTGACCTCATCCATAGATTTGTTATCAAAGGCCAGCCAGATGACGAGCACGAGCATAATGCCCGAGGCGATGGTATAGGGAGCCATAATGCCTATCATCTCCATGGTAGGCATCTTCAGAAGAGCTTTGAGATAGAGGTTATGCGCATTACCTATAGGGGTAAGCATGGCGCCGAGGTTCGCTCCGAGGGTCATGAGAGTGACCACGAGTGGAGCCCACTCGTCTCTGTTCGCCATGATAAGAACCGAGATGGCGAAAGGCACGAAAGTGACGAGAGCCACGTCATTTGTGACGAGCATGCCGGAGAAGAAGGTGAGGCATACGAGCACGAGGATAACCATGCGAGAGGTAGAAGCTTTCTGCAGCAGCTTCGAGGCGATAATGCGGAAGACTCCGATGCGCTGAAGCCCGGCCACCACGAGCATGAGAGAGACGAGCTGCGCGAGTGTGTTCCAGTGGACATACTCAGCGTACTGCGCGTCTGGCAGAACGATGAAGCACGAGATAATCGCGAGAAGGGTAGCGACGAGGAGAACGACTTCCTTCTTCGCCCATTCGAGTAGCCACTGGCCCATGAAAACTCCTTTTTCCTTCCCACTATTCTACTGTATGCACGGAATAGTTGGGCAACGGGCGCGTTTTAGCTCGACTGTGGCGGACAGTATAGCGCAGAGCAGGGTGCTGAGTATGGTGCTGAGTATGGCGCACATCACACCTCGCGGAAGGCTGAAAATGTTCTGAGGGTCTACCTTCTCGCACGTGGAAACGGTAGAATAAAAGGGAATCTGATACACGTCAGAGATAAGGAGTTCTTATGGTTACGTATACCGCAGTAGCAGATGTGACCGGCGGCCGTTCTGGCCATGCCACCACCGTCAGCCCAGCAGCTGAGTTCGACATATCCGCTCCAGTAGAGATGGGCGGCACGGGTGAAGGATATAACCCAGAGCAGCTCTTCGCCGTGGGCTGGGGCGCATGCTATCAGGGTGCGCTCATGGCTGCCGCACGCGAAAAGCGCGTGAACGGCATGCTCATGATGAAGTCTCGCGTGCGTGCACACATCACCCTCGTGAAGGATGATAACGGCCCACACCTGAGCGCGAAGCTCGAGGTCTTCGTTCCTGAGCTGTCCCTCGACCAGGTGCAGGAGCTCATCGACCTGGCAGATACTATCTGCCCATATACGAAGGCGACCGCGGGGAACATGCCATACGAGGTCGTTCCGGTAGAGTCTTTGTAGATTTCGGCCAATTTTTCCTCGAGCGGGGCTGGAGTGCATGCACGCATTCCGGTCCCGCTCTTTCGATACTATGGGGGGGGTACAGAGGAGTACATGAGAGATACCCCAGAAAAGAAGAAAGAAAAAGGAAGGCATAGAATTATGACTGCGGATACTGCATACTCAAGCGCGCAGCCAGTGGCGCTGTCTGTGGATGGGCTGCTGAAGACTTTCGGACGAAAAACTGCTGTAGATAACCTCCATCTCGATGTGCCGGAAGGATCCTTCTATGGCATCGTGGGGCCGAATGGTGCGGGGAAGACCACTACCTTGCAGATGTGCACTGGTATGCTGCTTCCGAGCGCAGGACACGTGAGCCTTTTCGGACAGGATGTGTGGGAGAACCTCGACGAAGCGCGTGCTGTCATGGGCGTGATGCCTCAGGCAGATGAGATTTTCGACCGCCTCACCGGCCGGCAGCTCCTCATATATGTGGGGCTCCTGCATGGCATGAAGCGCGAGGAGTCTCGCCGCCGCGCGGATGACCTCATGGCTGCGTTCGGCCTCGCGGATGCGGGAAAAAAGATCGTGGCAGACTACTCGACGGGTATGAAGAAGAAGATATGCCTGGCTGTGGCCATGATTCACTCGCCTCGCATTCTCTTCCTCGACGAGCCTTTCGAAGCAGTGGATCCTGTCTCCTCGGCAAATCTTCGAGATATTCTGAAGGAATATGTGGCTGGCGGTGGTACCGTGGTCATCTCCTCGCATGTGATGGCTCTCGTAGAGAAGATGTGCTCCCACGTGGCCATCATCGCTGAAGGTACGGTGCGCGCGGCAGGCACTCTGGAAGAAGTCTCTGCGGGTGAAGAGCTGGAAGACCGCTTCTTCGAACTCGTGGGTGGTCGCCAGGAGACTGCTCACTTCGACTGGCTGCAGGGTGGTGAGCAGGAGTGAACTCGAAAATAACCTCAGCCCTCGCCGATGCGTGGACGGTCACACGCCTGAAATGGGCAATGAATGTATCCGTGATAAACAAATCCCCATGGCAGGCCATCAGTTTTCTCCTCAGCTGCCTGTGGTCTGTGGGACTCGTGGTCGGATCTGTGGCTTTTACGTGGTTTTATGCGCAGAGCCTCGAGATGACTGAGTCAGCTGTGAAGAGTTCAGCGGGAGTCCTCGGTTTATTCTGGACCGTGGGCGTGGTCTTCATATCTGTAGCCCAGCTTCTCGCTTTCGGAAACTCCGGCATTAATGCTCGCACACTCTACCGCTTCGGGATGAAAAGGCGCTCTATCCGCAACGCGCTCATCCTCTCGAATATGATGACGCCTAGCGGCATCGGCTGCTTCCTCGCGCTTACGGGGGTGATGGGTATCCTCGGCATGCACTTCGTTCTCGGTACGGGAACTGGTCTCTTCGGCAGCTCAGTGCTGGCTGTGGCACGCGTGTGGGTGCTCGCTGTGGTGAGTTCTCTGCTCGCTGTACTGCTGGCGTCGGTGACGGTGCAGGCTGTGCTGGCCCTCGCCATGGTCGTGATGCGGAAGAAGGCTGTGCGGAACATCGCCACGGCTGTGTTCCTCATAGCAGTCATCGTGGTCTCACAGCTATCCAGCATCCTCGGCGCTGCGGATGGTGCTTCCGACCCTACTTCTGCGCGCGCTTCGAGCTTCGACGTGATTCTCTCCTTCGGACAGGGAGAGGTGGGTCAGTGGCTCCTCTGGCAGCCATGGGGAAGCTTTAGCTCGCTTCCGGTGCTCGCCAGCATGCCTGGCCTCGTCAGTGGCCTGTTTATGGCTGTGGCTGTGCTCGGTTATCTCGTGGTTTTCATCCTTCTGCTGAAGCTCTTCGCATGGTCCATGCAGTATGACATTACTGCTGGCCCTACTCTGAGTGATTCGGCAGAAAAGGCGGAGAAGACGCAGAAGGATGCACAAAAGAAGCAGAATGCTATGCGTCTTACTCTCGACCCCTTCGAGCTGAACTTCGTGACGGGACGCTTCACTGGCATCATCGCGCGCTTAATGGCCGCATTTGCCAGAGACATGCGATACGCTCTGACTCTCCTTATTCCTTTCGTCTTTGTGGGTATCTTCGCGTTCCAGGGGGTAATGCTCGGCCGCATGCAGATGATGGTCGTGAGTATTCCTTCAGCGTCGTGGATGCTGTGCCTGACGAGCCTGAACATGCTCGCGTATGATGGGACACCATTCATTCTGCACACCTATGCGGGAGTGAAGGGGCGTGTGGACTGGTATGCGAGAAACGTGTTCTTCGTCTCTCTCGCTGTGGCAGTTCAGATCATCATTAGCGTCATCGTGCTCGTCATTCCTGGAGCCGTGGAAGACTATCTTCTCTTCGCTGGGGTAGAGGTGCTTAGCCTTATCCTCGTCATTCAGGGTACGGCACTGTCCTCGGTGATATCCTCCGTCTTCCTCTATCCTGAGCCGTCTGCAGATAATCCGTTTAAGGCGCCGCAGGGTCGCACTCTCGCGAAGCTAATCAGTCCAGTGCTCTGGTTCGTCTGCTTCGCACTGCTGTTTATCCCAGGCGGGGTGACTTTCTGGGTGAGTATAGCGTTCTTCGACCTGACACCAGTGGCACAGGTCAGCATCCTGCTCGGAGTTCAGGGCGTCTTCGCACTCGGATATTTCTTCGGTGGAACGGAGCTGGCAGGCTGGCTGCTGGATAAGCGCAGGCTGAAGATTCATACCACGCTTCGCGGATTCGCTGAGCTGTCTCGCGCATAATGCATAAGAATGTGCCCCTCTTTTAGAGAAGAGGGGCACATTCTATTTCTTCACCTCAGGTGAGAGATATGCGACGAGGAGGAAGAAGAAGGCGAGTGACTGGAGAAGATTCTCGCTCATACCGAAAAGTGGATAACCGAGTAGGAGAATGGCGAGAAAACCAGCACCCGCTAGGCGAGCCAGTGTACTCAGGATAAGAACGGATTTCTGCATTCCTCTGTTCAGATATACAGACACTGCGAAGATTCCTCCATATACAGCTAATGCTCCCCACTTGAGCGCAGGCATATGTGCTGGAAGGTAGACTGTTAGCGCTACACAGCCCAGTGTGATGAAAAAGTCGAGTGCGCTGAGGATGTTTTTCTGCCGAGACGTCATGGTCTTCTCCTTACCGTTAAGGATAGTTAGCCTTATATTCTACTCTCGAAAAAAAGAAACGCGGATACTATCCGCGCTTCTTCGAAACATGAAAAGTGCCCACGACAGGAATCGGACCTGCGACACGGAGATTAGAAGTCACCTGCTCTATCCACTGAGCTACGCGGGCGCGAAATCCAGTATAACGCACACATGCCCCAGAACGCGAGGGGCATCCGGAGGTAACGGTAAAATTGACACTACACGTACCTCCTCACGTAAGGATAAAACATGACAGAACGTACGCCGAAAGTAGCCGTCATCATGGGCTCGAGCAGCGACTGGGAGACGATGAAGAACGCCTGTGCCATCCTCGAGCGCTTCGGCGTGCCGTACATGAAGCAGGTCATCTCCGCGCACCGCACGCCGGCGCTCATGGGGCAGTTTGCTGAGCAGGCGCGCGAGCGAGGAATAAAAGTGATCATAGCCGGAGCAGGCGGAGCGGCGCATCTGCCGGGCATGACGGCTGCGCAGACTACGCTGCCGGTCATCGGTGTGCCCGTGAAGTCGCGTGCTTTAAGCGGTATGGACTCGCTGCTGTCCATCGTTCAGATGCCGGGCGGCATCCCGGTGGCCACCACGGCCATAGGAAACTCGGGTGCCACGAACGCGGGACTGCTCGCCGTAAGCATCCTGTCCACGAGCGAGGATGACTTCGGCCGAGGTCTGGCAGACGCGCTCGCAGCATACCGTGCGGAACTTGAAGAGATGGTGGAGGAGTCGAATGAACAGCTTCAGTAAGACGACGGAGCGAGCCGTGGAGTCTCTGCAGCGCGGGGCGACTATAGGCATTATAGGGGGCGGTCAGCTCGGTCAGATGATGGCGCTGTCCGCACGGTACATGGGCTTCCATACCCTCGTGCTCGACCCGACGGAAGGCTGCCCGGCGGCCGGAGCATGTGACGACCAGATCGTGGCAGCGTATGATGACGTGGAGGCCATCCGGCAGATAGCTCAGCGTTCGGACGTTCTCACGTATGAATTCGAGAACGTGGATGCGGATGCGCTGGACGCGGTTAGCGCCCTCGTGCGCATTCCGCAGGGGACAGACCTGCTGCGCGTGACGCAGAACCGCATAGCAGAGAAGACTTTTATCAATTCTCACGGTGGGCACACTGCTCGCTGGGCGGCCGTCCGGTCGCTGTCTGAGCTGGATGGGGCAGTGGAGGAGATAGGCCTGCCGGCCGTGCTGAAGACTGCAGAAGGCGGATATGATGGTCACGGTCAGCGTGTGCTACGCACTGCGGATGATGTGAATGCCGTGAAGAATGAGTGGGGTAGTGACTTCCCCGTCTGCGTGCTCGAAGAGATGATAGACTTCGCGTACGAGGCATCCATCCTCATCTCGGGGAATGGTTCTGAGTACGTGACTTTCCCTCTTGTGAAGAATGTACACGTGCATAATATCCTGCATACCACAGTGGCTCCAGCTTTCGGGGAGCATCCGAGCGAGAGCGAGCTCGCCACCGTGGCACAGGCAGAGAAGATGGCGCGCGAGCTGGCAGCAGGATTCTCCCTAGCGGGGACGCTGGCCATAGAGCTTTTCGTCTTGAGGGATGGTACTGTGCTCGTGAATGAGCTGGCTCCGCGCCCACATAATTCGGGACATTACACCATAGAAGCGTGTGCGTATGATCAGTTTGATGCACATATCCGTGGCATAGCAGGCTGGACACTCGAAAAGACGCAGCTACTCAGCCCTGCAGTCATGGTAAACGTGCTCGGCCAGCATCTCGACGCAGTCATGGCTGCGGCGGTAGACCATCCGCAGTGGCACGTCCATGATTATGGGAAAGCAGTGGCGAAGACAGACAGGAAGATGGGGCACGTAACAGTGCTCGGCACGGATACGGCAGCTATTCTCGCAGACTTCGAGAAGACAGGAATCTGGGAGTAACGATAAGTAAAGATGAAAGAGGGGGCTCTGCGCGTGAAAGTGCAGAGCCCCCTGTCAGATGAATTGGCTATATGGCCTTCGCGCCGATGTCATGCCGGTAGAACAGGCCATCCGCGCTCGCCGCATCCAGCACAGAATAAATGATCTCCTGCGCTGCCGGAACGCTCGCCGCAGTCGTCTGCACGAGCAGCACGCGGCCGGACGAGGAGACGAGGCCAGCGCTGTCCGAATCGCTCGCGTCTGCGCCGTCAGCAGCCTGCGCCACACCCGCATAGTACACGTGCGTGCCATGCTCGGCCACAGACGCGGAATAGTCCAGCTCAGGAACAGTAGCGCCCACCTGAGTCGTATCCGGGTAGCCCTCGCTCGCCACCACGACGCCCAGCGTGGTACGCGTCGTATCCCAAGTAAACTCCGGCTCGCCGCCGGACAGAAGCGCTGAAATCCCCGCGCCGAGATCACTCGTCAGCTTCGGCAGAACGACCTCCGTCTCCGGATCGCCGAAACGAGCATTAAACTCGATGACCTTCGGACCGGACGCCGTGGCGATGAGCCCCGCATAGAGAATGCCAGTAAACGGCGTTCCCTCAGCGGCCATACCCTCGAGCACAGGCGTGATGATGGTATCGAGCGCCTCATCCACCATGCTCGACGGAATCTGAGGAACAGGACTGTATGCGCCCATGCCGCCGGTGTTCGGGCCGAGGTCACCATCATAGGCGCGCTTATGATCCTGTGAGATAGGCATAGGCCAGAATTCAGTGCCTCGCGCGAAGCACATGAGAGAGAACTCTTCGCCGTCGAGGAACTCCTCGATGACCACGCGCGAACCAGCCTCGCCGAAGCGCTTATCGAGGAAGATGTCCGCCAGTGCAGCTTCGGCGGTATCCTCATCCATAGCCACAGTCACACCCTTGCCCGCGGCGAGGCCATCCGCCTTAATGACGATGGGAGCGCCCTGCTCGCGCACGTAGGCCACGGCCGGGTCATACTCGGAGAATGTGGCGTAGGCTGCAGTCGGCACGCTATGGCGCTCCATGAGTTCCTTCGCGAAGGTTTTCGAGCCTTCTATCTGTGCTGCTGCTCGGCTCGGGCCGAAAGCAGGAATGCCTGCCGCCTGGAAGTCATCCACGAGTCCCTCGATGAGAGGAGCCTCGGGGCCTACGAAGACCCAGTCGATGTCTTTATCGCGGGCGAAATCGATGAGTGCGCTGTGGTTCGACTGGCTGAGCGCTACAGTGATGATGCCGTCGGCATTCATGCCCGGATTACCCGGGGCACAGTACACATCAGTCACGCTGCCACCGCGCAGCAGCGCATGCGCGATGGCATGCTCGCGGCCGCCGGAGCCGATGACGAGTACTCGAGTCATGGGAGGGGTTCCTTTCTAGTCGTGCAGCTGGATGTGCAGCTGGGCGGGCGGCTACTCGTGCAGCTCCACGCGTGCGCCATCTGGGGTCTGATCCTTCACGATGCGTCCCACTGTGTAGTGCGTCTCGCCATGAGCGTCGAGGATCTGCTCGACCTCGTCCACATGCTCAGGGCTGACCACGAGCACCATGCCTATGCCCATATTAAAGATGTTATACATCTCGAGGTGATCCACGTTCCCGTACTTTTCGAGGACGTGGAAGATAGGTGGGACATCCCAGGAGGAGATGTCGAAGGATGCAGCGAGGCCTTCTGGAATAATGCGTGGCACCTTTTCGAGGAAAGCGCCGCCGGTGATGTGCGCGATGCCGTGCAGGAGCTGACGCGGCTGCTGGGCGCTGGCGCTGTCAGCGTCGTCCGCGCCGGAAAAGCTGGCACCGTCCGCGCCAGCGCCCACTCCACGCGCGACCGCAAAGAGCGGCTTCAGCGCCTGCGCGTAGATGCGCGTCGGCTCGAGCAGCACGTCTCCCAGACGTGCACCGCCGAGCTCAGGAAGCTCGCTGTCCACGCTCAGACCGCTATCCTTAAAGAGCGCCTTACGTACGAGAGAGAAGCCATTTGAGTGGACGCCGGAGGATGGCAGACCGATGAGCACGTCTCCTTCGCGAATGGCTGAGCCGTCTATGAGCGCGCTTTTTTCCACCACGCCCACGGTAAATCCAGCCACATCATACTCATCTGCATCATACATGTCTGGCATTTCTGCAGTCTCGCCGCCCACGAGAGCAGCGCCGGCCTGCACGCAGCCGTCGGTGACGCCCTTCACCACCTGCTCGAGCAGGGCGGGGTCGTTCTTTCCGCAGGCGATGTAGTCGAGGAAGAAGAGCGGCTCGGCTCCCTGGGCGAGGATGTCATTCACGCACATGGCCACACAGTCGATGCCTATGGTGTCATGCTTATCCGCGGCTTTCGCGACGAGTAGCTTCGTGCCCACGCCATCCGTACCGGAGACGAGGACGGGCTCCTTATAGCCGAGCTGGGAGAGGTCGAACAGGCCGCCGAAGCCGCCTATACCGCCTGCTCCCGGGCGCGCGGTACGTGCCACGTGCTGCTGAATGCGGCGGACGACCTCGTATCCTGCTTCGACGCTGACGCCTGCGTTTTCATATGCTGTAGGCATGGGGTGCTCCTTACTTCTTAGTGTTCTTCCCTCTGCACGAGGTGCTGGGTGTATTCATTTCCGTAGTACTGGCTCGAGTCCTGAGCGAAGCGGGTGAGACGCTCCTTATCTTCCTCGGTGATGGAGGCGAGGAATTCTTCCTCGTAGTCTCCTAGACTCGTCGGATAGTCGCCGTTAAAGTACGCCACGCACAGGCCACCGTACGGCGCATCTTCCTTCATACCGATGGTCTCCACGAGTCCGTCGAGAGAGAGATACGCCAGCGAGTCTGCGCCGATGAATTCGCCTATCTCCTGCACGCTCATGCGAGCGGCGATGAGCTCGCTCGTGCGCGAGATATCGATGCCGTAGTAGCACGGGTAGCGCAGCGGTGGCGAGGCGATGCGCATGTGGACTTCAGCCGCTCCTGCCTCACGCAGCAGCTGGACGATGCGCCGGCTCGTCGTGCCGCGGACTATGGAATCATCGATGACCACGACGCGTTTTCCTTCCACCACGCCGCGCACAGCAGACAGCTTCATACGCACGCCCTGCTCGCGCAGCTCCTGCGTCGGCTGGATGAAAGTGCGCGCCACATACTGGTTTTTAACCAGGCCCATCTCATTCGGCAGCCCGCTTTCTTCCGCGTATCCCGCTGCTGCAGACAGCGAGGAGTTCGGCACGCCTATGACCATGTCGGCGTCCACGGGAGCTTCCTGAGCCAGGCGCGCTCCAGCGCGCTTGCGCGTCGAGTGGACGTTTATGCCATAGATGTTCGAGTCTGGGCGGGCGAAGTAGATGAACTCCATAGAGCAGATGGCCTTCTGCGTCGTATCCGTGTAGGACTCGATGGTGTAGCCCTCGTCGTTAATGATGATGATCTCACCCGGCTGAATGTCCCGGATAAAGCGCGCGGAGACGATGTCCAGCGCGCAGGTCTCCGAGGCGAGCACATACGCACCGTTCGTCATCTGGCCGAGGGACAGTGGCCGGAATCCGTTCGGGTCGAGCGCGCCTATCATGCAGTCATTCTTCATGAGCATATAGGCGAAGCCGCCGTGGACGGTATTCAGCGCTTCCTTCAGCTTGTCGAGGAAGGTGGGCTTGCTGCTTCGGCGGATGAGGTGCATGAGCACTTCGGTATCCGAATTCGAGTGGTAGATACCTCCGGTTTCCTCGAGTTCGCGGCGGATAGCGCGTCCGTTCGTGAGATTTCCGTTATGGGCGAGCGCGAAGTCTCCGTCGTAGAAGCGGAAGAGGAACGGCTGGATGTTATCCACCGTGCCCGACCCGCTCGTGGCATAGCGCACGTGGCCTATGGCAGCGTTTCCGCGCAGTTTGCTCATCTGCGTGTCATCGCTGAAGACCTGGGAGAGCAGGCCGAGTCCGCGGTAGCCGTGCAGGCGTCCGTCCTCGTTACTGACGATGCCCGCACCTTCCTGTCCGCGGTGCTGCAGGGCGTGCAGTCCGAAGTACGTCAGGCGCGCGGCATCCGGATGGCCCCACACGCCGAAGATGCCGCATTCCTCGTGCAGACCTTCTATTTCTGCTGACATTTTTCCTCGTTTCTCGTATCTGCGGTTACGCGGTGAAGTAGCTGACTCCACTTTCGAACAGTGGCTGGTAGCTCAGATCCGGCACGTTCGCGTACAGTCCGTATCCGCTGCGTTCGGTGTGGCCCATTTTTCCGAAGACGCGGCCGTCTGGGCTCGTGATGCCCTCGACGGCGAGCAGGGATCCGTTCGGATTTACGCTGAGGTTCAGGCTCGGCTGGCCGTGTGTATCCACATACTGTGTGGCAATCTGCCCGCGCTCTACGAGTGTCTCGATCACGTCGTGAGGCGCTACGAAGCGGCCTTCCCCATGGCTGATAGCGATGGTATGCGTATCTCCCACTTCGCACTGGGAGAGCCATGGGCTCAGCGTGCTCGCCACGCGCGTGCGCACGAGGCGGCTCTGGTGGCGGCCTATCTCATTAAATGTGAGGGTAGGGCAGGACTCGTCCATATCCACGATATCGCCGAACGGCACGAGACCGAGCTTGATGAGAGCCTGGTATCCATTACAAATGCCGAGCATGAGACCATCGCGGTTCTGCAGCAGGTCGCGCACAGCTTCCGTCACTTCTGGAGCGCGGAAGAAGGCGGTAATGAACTTCGCTGATCCGTCCGGCTCATCACCACCCGAGAAGCCTCCTGGAATCATGACTATCTGCGCGCTGCGAATGCTCTCAGCCAGAGCATGGGTGCTCTCCGCTACAGCCTGTGGGGTGAGATTATTAATGAGGAGAGTCTCAGCTTCTGCTCCCGCGCGGCGGAAAGCGCGCAGAGAGTCATACTCGCAGTTATTCCCCGGGAAGACGGGGATAATGACGCGAGGACGAGCCAGCTTCACCGGAGTATGACTGTGACGAGGTGCGTCCGAGGATATCTGCGGGACACTCTCACGCTCGCCCTTCGTACGGTACGGGAAGACGGACTCCATGCCGCTTTCCCACGCTTCCTGAAGCTGGGCGAGGTCTACGCTCTCGTCTGCAGTAGCGAAGGTGTACTCGGCGGTGGTCTGGCCGAGCTCTTCCACAGTGTACAGATTCGATTCTGGAACCTTAGCGCCGTCGGCCAGCTCGAGGATGTAGCTTCCATACGCGTAGCGGAAGAGGGAGTCTACCTCGACGCTAGGGCTGAGGCGCAGACCATAGGAATTGCCCACAGACATGAGGAACAGAGCGCCCGCCGTGGCGCTGTAGCCCGGCGTGGATACAGCCAGAACGCCGCGCTCGCCTACGAGGTCTTCCACAGCAGCGGACGCAGCCGCGAAACTGCGCGCATCCGGGGTCAGGCCGTCCGCGCCATAGTGAGGCAGCAGACGCACCACGCGATGCCCGGCGGCCTTAAACTCCGGCGAGGTAGCGCGGTCCACGTGGCCGGTGGATACCGCGAAACTCACGAGGGTAGGCGGAACGTCGAGGTCTTCGAAACTGCCGCTCATCGAATCCTTACCGCCGATGGCCGCGATGCCGAGGTCCACCTGTGCCATGAGCGCGCCGAGGACAGCGGCAGTAGGCTTACCCCAGCGTGCAGGCTCGTCGCGCAGCTTCTCGAAGTACTCCTGGAAGCTCAGGTACGCCTTCTCGCGGGTAAAACCAGCGGACACGAGCTTCGCCACGGACTCGACGACGGACAGATACGCGCCCGTATACTGGTTCTTCTCCATGATGAACGGATTAAAGCCCCACGCCATGGCAGAAGCCGTCGTCGTCTCGCCATCGACCGGGAACTTCGCCACCATAGCGCTCGATGGAGTGAGCTGATGCGCGCCGCCGAACGGCATGAGCACCGTGCCGGCGCCGATGGTCGAGTCGAAACGCTCCGAGAGTCCCTTATTCGACGCGACGTTCAGGTCGCTCACCAGGCGAGTGAAGCGCTCGGCGAGAGACGCGCTGAGGGAGGAGGAGCCCGAGGACGTGTGCGAGGACTCGGCGTCCTTCGCCCACGGCTCGCGGACCGCCTGAGCAGACAGAACATGCACGTTCTGATGCTTCGCTGCGCCATTCGAGGCGAGGAACTCACGGCTGAGGTCCACGATAGCCTCGCCGTTCCACTCCATGACCATGCGTGCGTCCTCAGTAATGCGCGCCACAGGAACCGCTTCGAGATTCTCCTCGCGCGCGTAGCCGAGGAACTCGTCCACGTCCTCAGCCGCGAGGACTGCAGCCATGCGCTCCTGGCTCTCCGAGATGGCCAGCTCTGTACCGTCGAGGCCCTCGTACTTCTTCGGAACCTCGTTCAAGTCCACACGCACGCCGTCTGCCAGCTCACCGATGGCCACAGACACGCCGCCTGCGCCGAAATCATTACAGCGCTTGATGAGACGGCACGCATCTGTGCGGCGGAAGAGACGCTGAAGCTTACGCTCCACAGGAGCATTACCCTTCTGGACTTCAGCGCCATCCTTTTCGATGGACTCGACGTTATGTGACTTCGACGAGCCCGTCGCGCCACCGATGCCGTCGCGGCCCGTGCGGCCACCGAGCAGGACGACCACGTCTCCTGGTGAAGGAACCTCGCGGCGCACATTCTCCTGAGGAGCAGCACCCACCACGGCACCTATCTCCATGCGCTTGGCCACATATCCTGGATGGTACAGCTCGTGGACCTGACCGGTGGCCAGGCCTATCTGGTTCCCATACGAGGAATATCCCGCAGCTGCCGTGGTGACTATCTTACGCTGAGGAAGCTTTCCTTCCAGAGTCTCAGACACTGGCACGCGCGGGTCACTCGCACCCGTGACGCGCATGGCCTGGTATACGTACGAGCGTCCCGAGAGTGGGTCGCGGATGGCGCCACCCACGCAGGTGGCTGCTCCGCCGAATGGCTCGATCTCCGTAGGATGGTTATGCGTCTCGTTCTTAAAGAGGAAGAGCCAGTCGCGCTCTTCGCCGTCCACATCCACGGTCACCTTTACGGTGCAAGCGTTTATCTCCTCGGACTCGTCGAGGTTCTTCAGGATGCCCTTCGCTTTCAGATAACGCCCACCGAGCGTGCCCATATCCATGAGAGAGACTGGCTTCGCATCACGCCCCAGCTCGTGGCGCATGGCCAGGTACTTTTCGAAGGCCTCCAGTACAGTCTCGTCATCTATCTGCACGTCGTCGAGTTCGGTATTAAACGTGGTATGGCGGCAGTGATCCGACCAGTACGTGTCGATGACGCGGATTTCTGTGATGGTCGGGTCACGCTGCTCGGTGCGCGTGAAGTACGTCTGGCAGAACTGGATGTCTGCGAGGTCCATAGCGAGTCCGCGCTCCGCGATGAAAGCGCTGAGCTGCTCATCACTAAAACGACGGAAGCCAGTAATGACTTCTACAGGTTCAGGCTCAGGGATGCGCTGGGTGAGAGTCTCAGGGCGAGAAAGGCTAGCTTCGCGCGCTTCCACAGGATTAATGACGTAGGAACGGATGGCGTCGATGTCTGCTTCTGTGAGGTCGTCTCCATAGAGTGCATACACGGTGGAGGAACGCACCGCCGGGCGCTCGCCCTGACTAATGAGCTGAATGCACTCGCTGGCCGAGGCTGCGCGCTGGTCGAACTGGCCAGGCAGGTACTCTACAGCGAAGAGCGCGCGCGCTGCGCGTTCACCCTCTGTCACCTCGGTAGGCAGCTCTGGATACGTACGGTCTACCTGAGGCTCACTGAAAACAGTGGAGATGGTCGTCTCGAAGAGCTCCTGAGAGATGCCTTCGACGTCATAACGCTTGAACACGCGCAGAGCTGTAAGGCTCGTGACGCCGAGGATGTGAGTGAGCTCGCTGAGCAGCTGCTGCTCGTGGACGTCGTATCCTGGCTTCTTTTCGACGAGAACGCGGTATACCATGGCAGTCCTTTTCTTCTGTAATTTTCTCGGATGGGGTGGGCGAGGAGTGGGGGCGGGGACGTCTGTGGGGTGACGTAAGCCGATACAGGGGCAAAAAATAAGCCGGCGCACTGGTATACAGTGGCCGGCATCATGCATTATTCGGTGAACTGGTGAGCAGCGTTCAGCTTCTCGAGGCGCTCGAGGATCTCCTCATACGCTGGGATGATGCTTCCGAGATCTTTTCGGAAGATATCCTTATCGAGGCGCTCGATGTGCCCGGCACTCGTCTTCGCCTTATCCCACAGACGGCAGGTATCTGGCGTGACTTCGTCAGCAAGCAGGATGGTTCCGTCTGAGGTGACGCCCATCTCTATCTTAAAGTCCACGAGAGTGACATTTATATCCGCGAACATGGCGGTGAGCGCGTGGTTTACTTCGCGAGCCTTCGCGCGGATGATGTCGAGCTGGTCTGGAGTCGCGATGCCGAGCGCTATAGCGTCATCCGTGTTAATGAACGGATCTCCCAGAGCGTCATTCTTCAGGCAGAACTCGACGACGGGACGGCTCAGCACCGTTCCTTCCTCCATGCCGTAACGCTTCGCGAACGAGCCGGCTGCGATGTTCCGCGCGATGATCTCGAGAGGGAACATGGTCAGGTGACGGTTCAGCTGTTCCGTCTCGCTGATCTGCTTCAGGAAATGGCTGGCGATGCCGCGGTAGCGCAGCTCCTCGAAGATGACAGACGTGATGCGGTTATTCAGCCGCCCTTTACCGTCTATTTGCTCCTTTTTCGCGCCGTTTCCAGCTGTGGCCTGGTTCATGTACTCGACCCAGAGTACGTCCGGATGGTCTGTAGCGTAGAGCTTTTTCGCCTTACCTTCATAGAGTTTTTCGCGCTTTTCCATGGAGACGGCCTTTCTTGCGGGATGCAATTTTCGGGAATCTTTCAGCCGTCATAAGGCGACGCGAAAGACACCCTGGGTGATGCACGAGCAGTGCGCTGTAGTACTGTCTAGACTACTCAGTCCACGGTACAAGCAGCCTCTGCTCGTGCCGCGCTCTAGCGGACCTGAATGTTCAGCGTCTCGAGCATATGTGCCGTACTCTCGCGAGCCTCATCCGCACTCTCCGCGCTCGCGAGGAGGACAGCCATGCGGCGGTGACCATGCACTTCTGGTTTTCCGAAGAGACGCAGGTCAGTGCCTGGAGTGCTGAGTGCTTCCGGAAGATTCGAGAAAATCACTTCTCCTTCTCCTTCCACGACTACAGCGCGGCTGGCGTAGGCGCGTGAGGCATCACGCAGTGTCACGTCGTTCGCATGGACCGGAATGCCGAGGATGGCGCGGGCGTGGAGAGCAAACTCGCTGAGATTCTGCGAAATCATGGTGACCATGCCTGTATCATGCGGACGAGGAGAGACCTCATTAAAGAGGACACGGCCATCCGTGAGGACGAAGATCTCCACGCCGAAGACGCCCCAGCCTTTTTCGCCCACAGCCTGAGCATCTGCGACGAGCTGCTCGACTACCGCGCGCGCCACGCGCTGTGCTTCCTCAAGCGTGCTCTGTTTTATAACGGCTGGCTGCCAGGACTCTCGGTAGTCTCCATCCTTCTGCACATGGCCTACCGGCGGGCAGGTGACCACGCCAGCGCTGGACGAGACGGTGAGAATGGTGAGCTCATAATCCAGTGGCGCGAAAGCTTCCACGATAACCCGGGAGACTGTGCCGTCTCCTGCCGTGCGGCGGTCTTCCTGTGCGTGACGCCACGATGCTGGAATGTCTTCGGGGCTGTGTGCCACAGACTGGCCGTGACCAGACGAGGAGAGAATAGGCTTAATGACGCACGGGAATCCTACCTCGAGTGCGCCGTCGAGCAGTTCTTCTTCTGACTGCGCGAAACGGTACGGCGTAGTAGGAACGCCGCACTTTTCGGCGGCAGTAACGCGCAGAGCCTCGCGATTCATGCAAATCTGCGCGATGGATACGCTCGGAACCACCTGAATGTGCTGGTCGCGCTGAGCTGCAGTGAGGGCAGAAGTCGCTATAGCTTCCACTTCAGGAACGATGATATCTGGCTGCACTTCGCGAATAAGAGCGGACAGAGTCTCCTCGTGACTCATGTCGATGACGTGGAATTCGTGTGCTACATGATGTGCCGGAGCATGCTCGTAGGAGTCTACGGCGATGACATACGCACCGAGCCGCATAGCTTCGAGAGCTATCTCTTTTCCGAGCTCTCCTGAGCCCAGGAGCATAATACGGGTGGAGTCTTCGCGTAAGGTGGAGTAGGGGGCGCCGAGATGCGCGGAAACTGGCTGTGTAGTCATGCTTCTATTCTGCCATGTGAGGGGTACTGGACAGATGCGAAATCATACGATGAGTGTGTTTAATGGAATAAGACCGAATGATAGACTGCACATGATTAGAAAATCAGTAAGATTTTGTGTTCTTTGACTTTTGATATATACTGATGGTGTAGTTTAATGTGAACTACGTTGCTTCTTGAGAAAGGAGCCTCCCATGGAGAGTATATCCATTGCAGAGGAGAAACATTTTGCAGCAACGTCGGCTGTGGCGCCGGGCGGTTGGTGTTGTTCGTGCTGTTGTTGGTGCTGGATTAATATATTTAATTTGTGATTGGTTGATGGTAGTGCTTTGTACTTAGTGCTACCATTAACCATTTTAAAATGTATATCTCGAAGATGAAATGTACGGACTATGGTTAAAGAGAAAATGAGAAGCGATGGACTAATTGCTTCAATGTCAAACGGGGTTAAAGTTTACTCTGGTATTAAAGTAGTAGATGGTGTTTCGTTTAATCTTTATTCGGGTACTACGACTATAATAGTTGGACCAAATGGGTCTGGTAAAACTACGATGCTGGAGATGCTTGTTGGATTGCGCTCTATGACCAGTGGAAAAGCGACAATTTTAGATTCTTCAGTGGTACCTGGCGGAACACATAGACTATATACAGGAGTACAATTACAGTCTTCTTCTTTTCCTTCTCGGATAAGAACTAAAGAAGTAATTAGAGCTACACAGTGTCTGTATGCTAGACCTGCTGACTGGGAGCCAATGGCTGAAATGCTTGGCGTGGATATGTATCTCGATACTATAGTTGATAACTTATCTGGAGGACAACGTCGTCGCCTTGACATTTTGTGCGCAGCTATAGGAAAGCCTGCTCTTCTCGTGTTAGACGAGCCTACGTCTGGAATAGATTCGGAAGGTAGAGCTGTCATTTGGGATTTTATTCGATGTCTGAGGTCCGAAGGAAGCGCGATTCTTGCTACTACGCATAACTTATCTGAAGCAGAAATGTTTGCTGATGTATTAATGGTTATGAAAGAAGGAAAGATTTCTTTCGAAGGAAGAGTGAAGGATGTGATTGCAAGATTAGGGGAATATAAGCGGATCAATATCATCAATCCTAGTAAACGAATTATTATGCTTTTTGAGGAATCAGGCTTGTCTTATAAGTTGTCTGGTATGTCTATAACGGCAATAGGAAACGAAGTAAAAGTGAATCAGTTATGCGAACTTATCAGGGACGAGTCTGATGTAATTGATGTATTTCTGGATTCGGCTCGACTTGAAGATGTACTGACTGTAAATACTGGAATGGAAATGTGATATCGAGGTATTTGGAGATGAATGACACTCAAGGTTATGGACCACGGTTAAGAGTACTTTGGATATGGTATAAACAAGAAATTATTCTTCTTTTTAGAGAACCGATGGCTGTCTTTTTCTCTCTAGCTTTTCCTCTTGTAATTTATTTGTTCATAGGGGTTCCATATGCAGAAGAGATAATACCGCATACGCAAGTAAAGTTTATAGATATGATGTTCCCGAGTTTAATTGGAACTGTGTCAGCTAATTTGCTCATTATGGGACTTCCAACGTATATTGCTGAATTGAGATCACGACAAGTTGATAAGAGATACAGAGTCCTGCCTTTATCGGGAATATCGTTTGGGATTGCTATCGTACTTGCAATGTTAACACTGACTACTCTTGCATCTAGCATAATTATAATTGTTGTCCAACTTCAGCATGGGGTCCGCGCTGAATTTTTTTCACTTCAGTTCGTTATATTATACGCGTGTTTTATCTCATTCTTGTGCGGTTTGGGTTTTTGTCTTGGAACGCTGAGACTAGGGCAGCGGACAGTTAATGTGCTAACTGCTACCATCTTTTTTGTGCTGTTCTTCGGATCTGGGGCTGCTGCTCCGTTAGAAGCATTGCCTTCGATAATACAGAAGATTCTAGAGTGGAATCCTCTGAAAATTTGGTTTGAGGCACTAGTTGATGCGTATACAAGTACGCCAATATCGATAGCAATTTTTTGGAAGATTATATTTATGATAATAGTTTCAGTCGTTTTCACAATTGTGGGGACAAGGAATTGGAGTAGAACGGATTAGATATGTGTAGTAGTTCATTCATTTTAGGTAAAGAGAGTCAGATTAGCTCCTTATTGATAACAGAATACAACAGAGATATCCCATGGCTCAAAAGTAAACATACTAATCATGAGTGGGACTCTGTTAAAGATATGTTAGAAACGTATAGTCCTTTCGGTGAGATTAAAACTGTGCTTACGTCTTTACGACCAGGAATTGGCTTTAACGGATATCAGGGTTCAGCTACGGCGATGTCTCTTGATCATGTGCTTCGGCGGATTACGGGGTTACCGTCATTGCCAGCTGGATTGGACCGAGATATTTATGGAGGTGGAAAAGGTCTTTGTATGGAAGACTCCGTCTTATCGTCATTAGGTGAAGCAATCGAACGAATGATTGGAGCATTTTCATCACTCGATTTGCGTAGGAATAATGATGAGGAATGGGCATCTGTAAATGATCTAGATAGGGATGGAAAGAAATTCATAGGGCCAGACGAACTGAAGTTATTTGCGATGGAGCAGTTTAAAAATCCTAATTTTCTTTGTGAGGTATGGGAAAAAGACGCTAAGCTTTTATGGATTAAAGGAACTAACTTGTTAAATGGCGATGAGATTTATGTTCCATCGCAACTGATCCACTTATTTTACATTCGTCAGACTGGGGAAGCTCGAATAGGGGTATCTAGTTCAGGAGGATTGGCAACTCATCGTAATTCTTGTGCTTCCCTTGCTCATGGGATTCTTGAATTAATTGAGCGAGATGCAGCGAATCTCTCCTGGTTTTGTAAGATTCCACCTAGGCCTATTCGATTTGATCGTAAATTAAGAGATCGTGATATTGAACGATGGCTTGAAAGTGCAAAACGTGCAGGAACTGATATTACTTTTTATGCGCATAGAACTGATTGCAAAGGTGTGACTGTTGTTACCGCTATTTCTGTAGAGAAGGATTTGGACGAGTATTGTTATCTGGCAGGTGGTGGAGTAGGGGTAACTCCTGAGCAGGCAATAAGAAGCGCAATTGCTGAGCTTGTACAGTCTGAAAGAATGGTGCGTATCCCCCTGATAGCGCCTAACTGGAGACTCGTACATGGTTTTAATAGATTATTCGGAATCCACAAAGAAGCCGACAATGATGATTTCGATAATTTTATTCAAGTGGTGCCGTTCTACGGATATTCAGATAATCAAAAGAAACTAGATTGGTATTTACGAGATTCGGAAATACCGGAAGTGATGCTGAGCGAATTACCTACTGAGCTTTCAGAGCTTGATGAGTTTGAAGCAGCTCTAGAGATTTGCCGTACATCGAATCTGACTCCTATCGCATTCGATTTAACGCCGATTAATTTCGAGAGTATTGCTTTGACAAAAGTGTTCATTCCTGAACTTGTGCCTGCGTTTCCGCCGAATATGCAAATGCTTGGCCATGAACGGTATTCAATCTTTCGCCGAAAAATGGGCGAATCAGAATATGATTTGTCTTTTGATGACTTAGAAACAAACCCATTACCATACCCATGAGGAGGCGAAATGAAAATTCGACACGTATCAATGTTAACATACATATATATTGTTCTCTCACTCAAGCTAATGAGTATAGGCATTGCAGCATATGCTCAATTGGGGCAGTGGAGATGGGTTCCTCGGACAGAGGCTTATACATTAGCTATAGCTTTTGCTTTTGTGGTTTCGAGTATGGTATTTCTTCAGATAATACCTAAGCTGGGATTCTTATCTTCTTGCGTGTATGGAGCTTTGACATTTTATGGAGCTGTAACTTCCTTATTCTACGGGAAATATATTGTATGGTCTGTTTATACGGGGGTAACTGGTCTTTTGCTTGTGGCTGTAGCGCTCTATGCATGGCGACAATCTATTAATAATCACTTTTAGAAGAAAGGATAAAATAAAATGAGTATTGATTCAAATGTGGTGTATATATGTAATCCTGCGGTAAAACTCATTAGATCGACTAATGATGAAATAATAGTACGCTTTGGAAGTCGGGGGCGTGCGTCTCGTCGCCTCACAGATACGCAAAAGCGAGGTATATTATCGGACGTTATGCGTGCTTTTGAGGTTGGAGCTACGATTAAAAATGTCAAGGAAGAATTTGAAGAGGACTGCTCAGATTTGATTACAGGACTTGTAGATGGAGGTGTTCTCGTCCCGAAGACTGATGCTGATTTTGGATTTTTTGTAGCCGGATATGGAGTTCAATCTTGTTTGATACGTACTCTGAATATTATTGGTAGTGGGAAACTCGCAGAGGAAAGTTTTCGCTTAGTTAGCGATGCCTTGGGGAAACAAGTTATAGTCAAATTACAATCAGAAATTGACGTTACTGAATGCCCAGCAGATTTTACTTTATGCGTCGCTGATAGTCCAAATATAGGCTTGTTCTATGACATGAATGAGTATGCACTTTCTTATAATGCAGTTTGGCATGGTGGATATATGGATGGTCCTGAGTTAGTAATTGGTCCCTTATTTATTCCGCAAGAGACGGGTTGCTACCATGATTTTGATGTTATAGAAGAAGCTGGGCGTTCTATGAAGATTGATTATTTATATTCGAAGATGAATGGCGCTGCAGAAATACCTACTCAAATCCCACTTTTCGTCACCTCTCTTGCGGCTTCCTACTTGACCTCGTCGATAGTTCAGTATGCATTAGGATTAGGGTCCTATCTAGAAGGGCACTTTCTTCGTATTGATCTCGACAGAATGGAAATAATTCGTCAGCGTGCAGTACGTTTAGTCCGCTGTCCGGCATGCTCTGAAAACCGTCCAGATATTCGTAGCCCATTCCTATAGAAGAAGTATTGTTATGACATTACGTTATGAGCTCCATCCTGAGCATATGTATCGTATTCTAGAGCAGACCCTTATTCCTCCCGTAACGGTTTGTGAACTTGATCCAGATGTTATTGAGGTAGCCACGACTAGGCTAGGATCGGCTGAAGGATCAGTGTCGGAGATGTATTTGTTGAATTCAGAATTCACGGATTCTGATCTTAAACGGCTACCAACTCCTCGAGAAATGAACACAATTAGGGAGTATTTCTTTGCAACAGCGTTAGAGGGATATGAGAAAACTAAAGGTACGCGATGGCTTCGATTATGGGAAAATACGGATGACGCTTTTTGGGATATCCTTAGGCCAGCATGGGAAAACCCAGTAGTAGTACAGGCGCTCTATGGGATAGATTTACTCGTATTAGTCGAAGATCAGTTATGGAGACAAGTACCTGGAAAGCCTGGGGCAATTTTTGAGCAGATTGTAGATGCGGATTTTATAGATCAGATAAAAAGTTCGTTTCTCTATGTAGAGAAAGACTTGCGCGACAGCATTATTCTCATATTGGTTGGTTCACATGTACGCATGGGATACACAGATGGCGTGCAAGCTGTACGTTCTATGATGCAGAGTGCAGGAATGATTCTTGGAGTGATAGCGAGTAATGCCATGGCGTTGCACAGGAAGCCGCTCATTGATTCGCATTTTAATAGCAGTGTGATAAATAGGGCTGTTAATGCTGACGGAGTAGATAGAGCCGCAGTAGCATTGCTTTCTATTCTACCTGAAGTTGTATGACTTATTATTGATTTTACAAGTTTAAGGATAATAACTATGTCTAATATGGAGTTATCGGAGTCAATTCGGAATGAGATAATTTCGCAAATTTCTAATTGTCAACCGGAGGAATTGACATCCGTAAAGGAATTCATAGAATCCATGCGAGAAGTTAGTGAGTCTCGTATAGGTGAGGTAACATTGTGCCGTATCATACAACGATTATTTGCTCGATCTGTGAATGAGTTTTTCTCTGCAGAACATGTCAGTATGCAGATGACGCGAGAGAGGATTCTTAGATACAGAGCTTCTACATCTCCAGACAGGATTAATCTTCCGATTATCGATATGAGCTTAGATGTAGCTTTTGATGATGTAGTAGCATCACGTCGCTCTATACGCGATTATTTAGCAAGGCCGCTTAGTATAGAAAGCTTCTCTACATTGCTGAAAAGAAGCTTTGGTAAGAATGGGTGTGAGGATGGATATGGAATAAGAGATATTCCACTTTATCCATATCCTTCAATGGGTGGGTTGTCGTCATTTGATATAGGTATCGTTGTCCAAAATGTTGAGAGTATTCCTTGCGGATACTACAGATATGATCAGGTTGGTCATGCATTAGAGCCAATCATTAGTGGAGATATGCGTCTCGCTCTACAGGATGTTACATTCGAATCGGAATGGCTTATGTATGCTCCAATTATTGTGGTTGTAGTTAATAATGCTCATGCTTTTACGTGGAAGTACCATACCCGGGGATATCGTATGGCGCATATAGATGTGGGAGCTGCGATTCAGAGTCTCTATCTGTCGGCTTGCTCTATGGAACTTGGTTGCTGTGCAGTGGCAGGTTTTCTTGACGATTCTATCAATGGGTTGTTAGGGTATGACGGGTTGGATCAATATGTATCAATTATAGCTGGTGTAGGTGAACCTGCAATTCCCCTACTGGCTCGTGGTGCTCAAAGGTAATGCTGCTATGGAATTCCATCTACTTATAAGTGGGGCATTGTTTATAGCAATGGTAATGACGATTTCGGGCGTTGGCCTTACTATGAGGATAAAAGAGAATCGAAAAGTAGTAGCTCTTAGCCCTATTATTCTCGGCTGTGTTACTTTTTTGGTATCTTTTTATCTGTTTTTCCTCATGCATATTAGGTTTAATTGGTTGATTTATGGCAACTGGAAACCGTCATGGTTGAGTATATTGCTTGGAGTGAGTTGTGGCATAGTTATAGTTCCTCTTGCGTTCTGGATTGAGGCATGGCTTACGCAACTATGGTATAAGAAGCATATAAGTAAAAATCTTACATTCTTGTATATGCCGGTAATAGGGAGATCGGAAGCAATGGATTCGGTTGCGCAATTAGCGCATCAGCGGTTCATTTTTCTGTGGCTGTCTGGTGTATCTAGTTTTGGAGAGGAATTTTTTTATAGAGGTGTATTTCTTTTAGGGGGAATGCATGCAGTTCATCAGAGTGTAATTACCATTCTTCTTGTGCAGGCAGTTTTCTATGGGATTAATCATATAGCATTTGGAGTTCCAGCTATTATTGGTAAAACTATACTTGGCTTAATGCTTGGTGTAGTTGCAATTATCGGAGGGGCGTTTGCATCTTTTTTATTACATCTGGGGTATCAATATCTTGTAGCAAAACAGTTTATGGAATCGGTGGGGGAATATAGATGATTACGGTTTCGCATCATCTACTTGTTGATGCATCGTGTGCAGTTTCAGGATACGTTGAGGATTTACGAGCTGATCTAGTTCAAGATAGTGCTCGCATCGCTTTACTTTGCGAACGTTATGGCGTGGGAGGTCTTCGCGATCTAGGTTCTGGAGTGCCGGCGAAAATGCGCTTTGCTAGTGTCAATAGCAGCATAAATAATATCGGTGGAACGATTAGTATAACTGATTTGCCACCTCTTAATCGCAGTGAAATCTATGTTAATAAGATGTCTCAACTCGATGAGATTATCTCGTTGTGCGCATTGATTCATGAGGAATGGCTAGGGGTAAGAACGTCTACACCAGAATTCTTTCAAGCGGTTAGAGAAGTAGCTGCTCCCAAAGGTGTGCGCGTTTGTGGCCGCGGGAGTGCTGTAAGAAAAGCAGCTGAGAATGGAGATATACAGCTTATTGATGGAATAGCATCCTTGTTCCCTAATAAGACCTCGCCGATGAGCGTCCTTATCGCTGTCGCAGAAGCAAGTGATACTATGTTTCGAGAGCTTACTGATAGCTTATCTCAATCCGGAATTGGCATATGTACGGGGTTAATAGCATTAAGACGTTCCATTTTCGTTAAGGAAGCTTTACAAGCGCCACATCTTGAAGAACTTGCAGATATCATTCCTCATTCTCGCTATCTTTATGAAATGCGACAAGCTACGGGATATCTGGCGGGGAAAAGAGCGTTGGAAAAACATTCTGGTATGAGAGAACCAACGAATAAGGAACGTCATCTTTTAGAAGAAGGATGGGATAGGCTTATGAAGTGGATACGGGAGGCTTCGATAGGAGGAGTGAACTTTTTACCTGCTTCAAAAGCGCCTCAGTTGGCAGTCGTTCCTGGATATGGATTACTTGAAGAGCTTGCTCTTCTCGCTGATTGTGGTATTAATCCCATGAACTTAATTCAAATTGCAACTATTAAAACTCCAGATATTCTTGGTGCTAATTGTATTCCTGGAATGCTTTCGGCTATGAACTGTGATTCAATACCTGTGACAGCAGATAGTCAAACAGATAGTGAGCTGAAAAGTGTGGTTACAAGAGATACTTTTCTGTCGATAAAAGGCAAAAATTTGAGTAATTGATGGATTATCTGATTGATGATAATTAAGTGAAATGTCAAAATAAATTAAGATAATCAGAAAGAAAGATTACAGAAAATGGTTCGTGGAAAATACACTGTGGCACTCGTCGTCGATACACTCGGCCACGCAGGGAATGGTACCTCGAATTCTGCTGCACAGTTCGCCGCAGAGCTCGAGCGCCAGGGACATGAAGCGCGCCTCGTAGGGATAGGCGCTCCAGATCCGCGCTATGCAGCGCGAGAGAAGAATATTCCTATGGTCACGCGCTATGCGAGGCCTCACCAGATAGCTTTCGCTGAGCCGGATGATGAGCTTTTCGCGCGGGCCTTCGACGGCGTAGACCTCGTGCATATCTATATGCCGTTTGACTTCGGTCAGGCGGCTTTGAAGTACTGCCTCGCGCAGAGTATCCCCGTAACGGCGGGATTCCACGTGCAGCCGGAGAATATCGTGGCCAGTGCTCCATTCTTGAAAATCGTGCCGAACATCGAGCATATCATTTACCGGTATTTCTGGGACACGTTCTACCAGCATGTCCGCTTCATCCATGTACCCAGTGAGATGGAAAAGCGGGAGCTGGAGAAAAATGGGTATACGCAGAAATTGACAGTATTCTCGAACGGATACGATGCCCAGCTGTTCCGCGAACGCGAGACGAGCACGGTGCGGACGGCGCCGTTTATCGTCGCGGCATCCGGGCGGCTGAGCGCGGAAAAGGGGCACGACGCGCTCATCTACGCGGTCTCGAAAATGAGGCATAAGCAGGATGTGCACGTGAACATCGCGGGCGCGGGTCCGTGCGAGGAGGAACTGCGGAAGTTTGCCGAAACGATGCTCGAGCCAGGGCAGTGGTCGCTCGGATTCGTGCAGCATGAGCAGATGCCCGCGTTTCTGGCCAGCGCGGATCTGCTCGTGCACTGTTCGAGTGCGGACATCGAGGGGATATCCGTCATCGAGGCGATGGCTACGGGTGTGGTGCCGGTGGTAGCGAGGGCTGAGCAGAGCGCGGCGAGCGAGTTTGCGCTGTGCGAGCAGAGCGCGTACGAGTGGGGGAATGTGGACGAACTGGCCGCGAAGCTCGACTGGTGGGTGGAGCATCCGGATGAGCTGCGCGCGTGGGGTCCGCGGTATGCTGCAGCTGCTCGAGAGCAGTATTCGCTCGAGCGGTCAGTGCGAAGTTTCGTGGATATGGCGTGTCGCGCTTGCGCTGAGGTGGGTAAGTAGTGTACACTCTCATACGTTGCACTTCTACAGGAGTGTGAACGTGGTGGCTGTAGCTCAGTCGGTAGTAGCACCTGATTGTGGTTCAGGAGGTCGCGAGTTCAAGTCTCGTCAGCCACCCCAGATAAACGCCTGAGGTTTTCCTCAGGCGTTTTGCGTAGGCGGATGCTCGCAGAGTCGGGGGCGTGTTCGCAGAGTCGGGGCGGTGAAAACAAAAATGCGACTTTTCTAGAAGTTCATCGAAAAATCTCGTCTGCATACGGTATTTTTTCCACAAACTTCTAGAAAAGTCGCACAAACGTCTGAGCAGCATCACACAGCTTACCGCTTCTTCAGCGCTATCTCCTTATCGAAACGGTAGAAGGACTCGTGGAAGCCCTGAGACTTGTAGTACTCATGGCTGTCCGTGTGCTCGATGCGCGAGCACATGCTCAGGATTCCGCAGCCGGACTCGCGAGCCACGTTCTCAGCCCAGGCCAGCAGTTCGTCACGGATGCCACGGTCGCGGTACTTCGGGGAGACGGCCAGCTCCTTCGTTTCTGCCACGCGGTAGCCGATGTACAGCTGCCAGGTGCACAAGATTCCCACGAAGCCCATGATCTCTCCGTCTTCTTCATACACGCCCATCTTACGGTCGAGACTTCCGAGCTGGTCCACGAAGGTCTGAGCGAAGACCTGGAAGTCGAGAGTATAATGGCTGGTTTCTTCGATGATGTCATAGACAGCTTTGAGGTCAGCTGTGGTCGCTTGGCGTATCATACAGCATCCTTTCTGCGGTGATGCCCTGTAGCGGGGCTCAGTAGTGAGGCCCGCTTGACGAGGCGTGGGTGTCGAGTGGATCGAGGTGAGAGTCTGCAGTACGTGTGTACTGCTGTGGAGCACTCATCCTCGAGTCGTACTCACTGTATATATAGAGTGTTTGTGTGTACTTTCTATGGTAGATCTCCACAGAAATGAGGAAAATGTTTCGTGTACCATTCTACGCCGTCGCCACCCCGAGTAACGATGTGCGCTGGGACTTTGAATGTGAGCGAGCGCACAGGCATGATTAAAGGTAGAACGGGCTCGTCTGGAGTGTATACGCGTACACAGATACAGACGTGCACACAGAAGAGCTCTGGACTACAGAACATAAGATACAGGCGACGTAGCTAGCGCCCCGCTGCTTCGAGTTTGCGCACGACGTGCACACGCCAGGATAGCGATGTCCTGGAGAACACGCGATCGTGCGATCGCGCATACAGAAGCACCACAGCAGGGCCACTTGAGTCCACTAACGCCCACAGACACGGGAGGTGAGCAGCATGAGTACCGCGAGTATACTCTTAGCTCTCTTAGGCTTCGCGACGATGATAGTCATTACTGTCTTGCTGCTGAAGAAGAAAATAAGCATCTTACTGGCATTTACCACTATCCCTCTGGCAGCTGGAATCCTGGCCATGCTCATCCAGCATGCCGAGTGGTTTACGAGCCTTCCAGGCATCACCACCGCAGCAAACACGTACGGAAAGTGGGTGGCTGCGGGCATCGATAAGACGTGGTCCATCACGCTCATGATGTTCTTCTCGCTGCCGTACTTCCTGCTCATGAGCGACACGGGTATGTTCGACGACATCGTGAAGGCTGTCATGCGTCGCGTGCCAGTGACCGCGCCGATTATCTGCGCGCTCACCGTCCTCGTGGCCTGCATCGTGGAGCTCGACGGCTCCATTACTTCCGTCTTCCTCATTACTGTTCCTCTTATGCTGCCACTGTATGAGAAGTTCCGCGTGCGTAAGGAACTGCTGCCATTCCTCATCTCCATAGCCATCCTCATCATGTGTAATACGCCATGGAATCCGAAGATTCTGCGCGCTACCTCGCTGCTGCCGAAGGGTGCGGGGAACAGCATGACCCTCTTCCTGAAGATTCTTCCAGTTCAGGCCTTCATGCTCGTGGCACTGCTGGCATATGCCGTCATCTATGGTGTGCTGTCCCAGAGAAGTAAGCTGACCGCAGGCTCCGCAGCAAGCACTCAGACCACTCACGTCTCTCGCGAAGAGCTTCTCGCCCAGTTTAAGGACACCGAACTGACCCGTCATAACATGTTCTGGTTTAACATGGCTCTGACTGTGGTGCTCTTCGTGTGCATGATCGTCTTCGACAAGCTCCCACAGTATTACATCTTCGCCACCGGTCTGACCATCGCGCTCGCTGCGAACTATAAGGACCTCTCCGCTCAGACGAAGCTGCTGAAGAAGTACGGTCAGTCGCTGTGGCCAGTGGCTCCAGCTGTGCTCCTGTCCGGCGTCGTGGTGGGCGTTATGCAGGAGTCCGGCATGCTTACCGAGATGGTGAACGCTATGGTTATGGTCGTGCCGAGCGCCATCGGCCCGTACTTCTACCTCATCATCGCTCTGCTGAGCACGCCGCTCATGCTTCTGTTCACGAATGATACGTGGTTCTACGCGCTTATCCCGCTCGTTTCCGCGTTCAGCGCGAAGTATGGCGTGGATCAGACCGTGGTTATCGCCACGCTGTTCATGAACTTCGGCTCCATGATTTCGGTCATCGCTCAGCCTCAGCTCTACATCGCGACCGACTTGACCGGCATCAGCATCGACAAGCACATCAAGTTCACGCTTCCTCGCATGTGGATTTTCAATGTCCTCGTGGTCGTAGTCGGATTCGCCATCGGCGTCTTCCGTTAAGCGTCCTCCTTGAGAAAATAAGGCGTGCAGCAGGTTTCCTCCTTTTTCTGCTGCACGCCTTTTCGTCGTCTTATTCCGCGCGACGCTGCTGTTCGAAGGCGAGGTAGCGGCGCATCTTAAACGCGAGGTTCAGGATGACGTAATCCTCGAGAGTGCGCGGATTATAGCCGGTCGCGTGCGCTATTTTATTCAGATGATTCTGCAGAGTGTTCTTATGCAGGTAGAGGTCGTCCGCAGCGTGCAGGATGGACCCGTTATGCAGCGTATACGCCTGGAATGTTTTTTCATACAGGTCAATTTCTTCACTACTGAGTCCGTGGAACACCCGTGAGACGAACTGCTCAGCGCTGGATTCCGGCATACTCGACAGCAGTATCCCGTAGTCGAGACCGTCATACGCACAGATATCCTGCCGAGCCACGAAAAGTTGCCAGTCAGCAGCAGTATCTGCCTGCGCATAACTCTGCCAGTACGCGCTCGCCGTATCCGCCACGTCCCCCACGCCGAAGACGAGCGTGACGCCGTACGACTCGCGCACGCTCGTCTGCACGGCACGCAGCGTGGAATGCAGAACGTCGTCGCGCCCATCCGGAAAGTAGAAGGCGCACTCCTGCGGCGTAACGCTGTAGAGCACATCCGGTCGGGCCGCGAAAATGTCCTGCAGAACACGCGAGATGTCCTGATGACGCTCGAGAGTCGGGTCGTCTGCCAGAACACGGCCCACGACAGCGCGGCGCGGTATCTTTACATCCACATCGAGGGTGCGCGCCAAATGGTGGATAAGCGCCACATCGTGATTCTGCGAGCTGAGCAGACTCAGGAGATTCGTCATCATAAGGCGGCGGTCCGAACGCGTGACCTGGTCGAGATTCTCGCGGATGAGGATCTCCGTGATCTTACGGATGATGTTCCCGTACGGCTCCACTTCTTCGCGCGTGCCGGTAATGCCGATGACCGCGATAACGTCATCGTCGAGCATGACGGGAATGTTTATGCCATCACGCGCGCCGACGAACTGGTGCTCGCTATCGATGGCCACCGTCTCTTTGAGGTTCACGGCCAGGCGCGCGCCGTCATGGCTCGTGCCCACGCGCGACTTATCTGTACTGGCGATGATGGTGCCGGATGTGTTAAAGAAGTTAATCTCATGGTGGAGAAGGTCTTTAATATTCGCCGTAATGGCCTGCGCTATCTTCGGATCTATCTCCATGACTGCCTCCCTGTACTGCTGTGTGCCTCTAAGAATAGTACGCAGACCAGAATATGGGGGAGGAGCAGGGGTGAGTCGAGGTTTCGAGAATAGTGCGTCAGGCGGGGGAGCGCGGCCATAATAGAAGTACAGAAATTTCCAGATGCACTATCCAATGGAGGAACACATGGTACCCGTAGTAAAAACGATGCGCGTCGTACCCGTCGCTGGATATGACAGTATGCTCCTGAATCTCGCTGGAGCACATGAACCATTCTTTACCCGTAACGTGGTCGTGATGACAGACAGTAACGGGAACGAAGGCGTGGGTGAAGTCCCAGGTGGGGAAGTGATTACTCAGCGTCTCGAATCCTGTATTCCCCTGGTGGAAGGCCGGCCTATCGCTGAATATAAGCAGATAGTCCAGGACTGCACGCGCATGCTGCAGGGCCAGGTCGCTGGTGTAGCTGGAGCGGGAGCAGGCGGCGCAGAAACCGCGCACGCGCAGATCTTTAAGAAAGTAACAAATGTGGTCACCGGCGTGGAGACTCCACTGCTCGACCTGCTCGGACAGCACCTGAACGTGCCGGTAGCAGCACTGCTCGGCGAAGGTCAGGTGCGTACCGAAGTGCGCTTCCTCGCCTACCTCTTCTACGTGGGAGACCGCACGCTCACGGACATGCCGTACATTCATGATGATGATAATTCGGATGAGTGGGGCCGTATCCGCCGCGAGCCTGCCATGGATACGGATGCCGTGGTACGCCAGGCGAAGGCTGCAGCCGCACGCTTCGGATTTAAAGATTTTAAGCTCAAGGGTGGCGTCTTCGCTCCAGAAAAGGAGATAGAGACAGTGAAGGCGCTGAAGAAGGAATTCCCGGATGCGCGCATCACCATCGATCCGAATGCCGCATGGTCGCTGGATGAATCTGTGCGCCTGTGCCGTGGTCTCGAAGGCACGCTGACGTACGTGGAAGACCCATGTGGAGCAGAGGGGCGTTTCTCGGCTCGCGAGACGATGGCGGAGTTCCACCGTCAGACGGGACTGCCTACTGCCACGAATATGTGTGACACGGACTGGCGTGAGATGAAGGCGGCTATCCGCCTCGACTCGGTGACCATCCCTCTGGCTGATCCTCACTTCTGGACCATGCAGGGGTGTGTGCGCGTGGCTCAGCTGTGCCACGACATAGACCTGACCTGGGGTGTCCACTCGAATAATCACTTCGACATCTCACTGGCTATGGTGGCACAGGCTGCTGCAGCAGCTCCAGGAAACCTGAATGCCTGCGACACGCACTACATGTGGCAGGACGGACAGCACCTCGGGAAAACGGCTCCACAGTTCCACGACGGATGTCTGACGGTCGATCCGAACGTTCCAGGACTGGGCATCCAGCTCGACCACGACAAGCTCGAAGCCGCACACCAGCTCTATGTGGAGAATAACTGCGGAACGCGCGACGACGCTCGCGGTATGCAGTATTACATCCCGAACTGGCAGTACGACCCACACCGCCCAGCGATGGTCCGCTAGGCGCACACGACGAGAAAAATACACACGAAAGGTGATGAGAAAATTGGCAGCAAAAATAGTAAACATGGAAGTCTTCGCAGTAGCAGGCTACGACAGCATGCTCCTGAACCTGTCCGGAGCACACGGACCGTTCTTCACGCGTAACGTGGTCATCCTCACGGACTCGGACGGCGTGGAAGGCATCTCGGAAGTACCGGGTACGAAGAAGATAACGGACGTACTGAACGAAATCAAGCCGATGGTCATCGGCACGGAGCTCGGCCAGTATAAGAATCTCGTACGCTCCATCCGCGAAAAGTATGCAGCACTCGACGCGGGCGGACGCGGCGACCAGACCTTCGACCTGCGCACGACGGTACACGTGCAGACCGCGGTAGAAACCGCACTGCTCGACATCCTCGGCAAGCACATGGGCGTACCAGTAGCTGCGCTGCTCGGCGACGGCCAGGTGCGCGACTCGGTGAAGTTCCTCGGCTACCTCTTCTACGTGGCAGACCGCACGAAGACTGACCTGCCATACATTCACGACGATGACACGTCCGACGCATGGGGTCGCATTCGCCGAGAGCCAGCCATGACCGCACAAGCCATCCTCGAGCAGGCGAAAGCCGCACACGAGCGCTACGGCTTCGAAGACTTTAAGCTCAAGGGCGGTGTCTTCGACGGACACGAAGAGATAGAAGCCATCAAGCTCATTAAGAAGGAATTCCCGAACGCACGCATCGACCTCGATCCAAACGGATGCTGGGGGCTGGAAGAAGCCATCGATATCTGTAAGGATATGGTGGGCACGCTCACCTACGTGGAAGACCCATGTGGGGCAGAGGGACGCTTCTCGTCGCGTGAAGTGATGGCAGAGTTCCGTCGTCGCACGGGCCTGGCTACCGCCACGAACATGGTGGCGACGGACTGGCGTGAGATGAAGGCTGCTATCCGCCTCGACTCGGTGACCATTCCACTGGCTGATCCTCACTTCTGGACCATGGAAGGCTGCGTGCGCGTGGCTCAGCTGTGCGATAACCTCGACCTGACGTGGGGCGTGCACTCGAATAATCACTTCGATATCTCGCTGGCCATGGTGGCACAGGCTGCCGCGGCTGCTCCTGGGCGCATTAACGCCTGCGACACGCACTGGATCTGGCAGGACGGCCAGTTCCTCACGAAGAACCCACCACAGATTAAGAATGGTGAGGTAGCTGTGCCACGTGACGTGCCGGGTCTGGGTGTGGAGATTAACCGCGAAGCGCTCGAAGCAGCAGCTCGCCTGTATGTGGAGAATAACTGCGGTAGCCGCGATGACTCGGTAGGTATGCAGTACTACATCCCAGGATGGAAGTTTGACGGCAAGCGGCCGTCGATGGTGCGGTAGGTTTCGCGCGGACAGAGGACAGAGCGCGGACTGCTCGTGTCGGAACGAACACGAACAGAGGACAGCGCGGACAGAGCGCGGAGTGAACGCGGACAGACGGAAAGGACGTACAGATATGGCACGCGTTATGAATACAGACGCCTATAAGGGCATCATCGTCCCTATTATCATGCCAGTGACAGATGCACTCGATGGAAAGATAGACCTCGAGCGGCTGCGCGAGCATGTGAACTATGAGATAGACCACGGCGTCGATGGCATTCTCGCCTTCGGAAGTAACTCGGAGTTCTACATGTTCTCCGATGACGAGATGATAGAGGCCACCCAGGCCATCATCGAGGAAGTGCGTGGGCGCGTGCCTGTCATGTTCGGCCTCGGCCACATTCGCACGAGCCAGAACATTCAGCTGGCTCGCCGCGCAGCTGAGCTGGATATCGATGCCATATCCGTCCTCCAGCCTATGTTCATCACGCCGACACAGGATGCGCTGTATAACCATTTCTCGACCATAGCAGCAGCTGTGCCAGACGTGGCTGTGCTCATCTATAATAATCCGGGCCTGGCTGGATATCCGGTCTCGCTGGATACCATAGTGAAGCTCGCGCATGATGTGCCGAACATCGTGGGAATTAAGGATTCGTCGGGGAACATCACGAACCTGCAGGAGCTCGTGCGCCGCACGGAAGACATCGATTTCTCGGTCTTTGCGGGTAAGGATACCATCGTTTACGCGGGACTGTGTTGCGGTGCGGATGGAGCAGTGTGCTCCACGGCGAATATCTTCCCGGAGCTCATTTGTGGACTGTATGATGCGTTCGCTGAGGGAGACCTCGAGAAGTCGCGCCGTCTGCAGTTTGAGCTGAATCCTCTGCGTTTGTCTCAGGATGCGGCCAGCTTCCCGTCTGCGACGAAGGCCATGGGGAACATGATGGGCATGAATATGGGTCCGTCTGTCCTGCCTACGGAGACGCCGAGCGCTGCAGCCCTCGAGGGTATGCGCCAGGCGATGGTGCAGGCGGGGTATCTGAGCGAGTAACGCCGGGTATAAAGGTACATCAGATAACAGGAACTTAAGCTGAAGGAGGTGACACGCATGGGAGAAGACAGCGCACAGGGGCAGAACGTGCAGCACTCTCACACGGACAGTACAGCGAGCGGTACGAACCGCCCACGCACGGTGCTCGTCGCATCCGACTCGTTTAAAGGCTCTGCGAGCAGTGCGCATGTGGCGGAGCTTCTCGAACAAGGTGTGCACCGCGTGCTGCCGGACGCGCTCGTAAAGACATACTCCATAGCGGATGGCGGCGAAGGAACAGTCGATGCTGTGGTGCGCGCCACGGGCTGCGAGGTTCGCACCGTCCAGGTGCAGGGGCCGCTGGGTGAGCCGGTCGAGGTGCAGTATGCGCTGCTGGCTGGCGAGGCGGACGGCTCCGATGCGTCGGATGATACGCCGAAGCGCGCGCAGAACGATGCGCCGAACGATGTGCCAAACGACACACCAAAAACCGCCGTTCTCGAGATGGCGCAGTCCAGCGGCATCACGCTCATCGAGCAGACGCCTGAGAACGCCCTTCACGCAGATACCTATGGCGTGGGGCAGGCTATCCTCGACGCTCTCGACCAGGGAGCCACACGCATCTTCGTGGGCCTCGGGGGCAGTGCCACGAGCGACGGGGGCATGGGCATGGCTCGCGCTCTCGGCGTGCGCTTCCTTGATGCGCAGGGTGACGACGTGCCGCGCGGGCTTGCCGGTCTGCAGACTCTGGCGAGCGTGGATGTTAGCGGTCTCGATCCGCGCGTCGCGCACACCGAGTTCGTCGCTCTCACTGATGTGAATAACCCTCTGACGGGTGCGTGCGGTGCTGTGCAGATGTACGGCGCGCAGAAGGGGCTGGATATGTCTCGCGCGGAGGAGTATGACGGCTGGATGCGTGCGTATGCGGCGAAAGTGGCAGCATACGGTGCGGATGGTGCGCACGACGTTTCGCGAGAGCCAGGTGCAGGCGCTGCGGGAGGTCTGGGTGCGGGTCTTCTGGCCTTCTGCTCGGCTCGTGTGCTGAGCGGCATCGACGCGGTGCTGGACCTTATCGCGCTCGACGAGGCGCTCGACGGTGTGGATTTCGTCATCACAGGTGAAGGTCGCATGGATGCGCAGTCCGCGCGTGGTAAGGCGCCTGTGGGCGTGGCGAGCCGTGCGCGAGCCCGCGGTATTCCGGTCGTGGCTGTGGTGGGCGCCCGCGCGGAGGACCTCGGGGAGGTTTATGATGAAGGCATCGACCTCGTTATCCCGCTGCCTACGCGCCCTATGACGCTCGCGGAGAGTATGGCGAGCGTGGATACGACGCTCCCTCTGGCTGCTGAGACGGCCACGCGAGCGTTCCTGTTCGGTCGTGCGTAAGTTTATTTTTTGTATGTCAATTTTTCAGAAAGGATACCATCATGAAGGTAGGATTTGTAGGACTCGGCATTATGGGTCGTCCGATGGCGCTGAACGTGCTTAAGGCCGGATATGAGCTGACCGTGTTCGACTTTAACGAGGCGCCTATGCGTGAACTTGAAGAGGCTGGTGCACACCGTGCAGCTTCGGGTCGCGAGGTCGCGGAAAACGCAGACGTGGTCATCACCATGCTGCCGAACTCTCCACACGTGCGTTCTGCTCTCTTCGACGAGAACGGAATCGCGGAGGGACTCGAAGCAGGTAATGCTGTCATCGACATGAGCTCCATCGCTCCACTGGCGAGCCGCGAATTTGCTGAAAAGCTCTCCGAGAAGGGCGTGGACTTCCTCGATGCTCCAGTCTCTGGTGGCGAGCCAAAGGCCATCGACGGTTCTATCGCTGTCATGGTGGGTGGTGACGAGGCTGTCTTCGCGAAGTACGAAGCACTTCTGCAGACCATGGCATCCACTGTCACTCTCGTCGGTGGTGTAGGCGCTGGTAACATCACGAAACTCGCGAACCAGATGATCGTGGCCATAAACATCGCAGCTGTTTCGGAAGCATACTCGCTGGCGAAGAAGGCTGGCGTCTCCCCGGAGAATGTGTATAAGGCTATTCGCTCGGGTCTGGCCGGCTCTACAGTGATGGATCAGAAGTCCCAGAAGATTTTCGACGCGAACTATGACCCAGGCTTCCGCATCGAGCTGCACATTAAGGATCTGCAGAATGTCATGGATACCTCGTATGGCATCAATGTATCTGCACCATTCACGTCCCTCGCCATGGAAGTGATGCAGTCTCTGAAGGCTCACGGTCACGAAAAGGAAGATCACAGCGCCATCGCAGAATGGTACGAGATGGTGAACGACATCTCTTTGAAGGAAGAGTAGTTTTCATTACCTCGCGAGGGGGGCTCGGCAGTGCGCCGGGTCCCCCCCCCCCCTTTTTTTATGTGAAGAAATGCGACTTATGGGCTAATGTCGACGCCGCTCTAAGCGGGCTTCGTTACTTTAGGGCTTATTTCGACGCAGGCCTGGCTACCGGTTCAGCATTCACGCCTATCGTCTTCTCGTGTACGCGGACGCTCCGAGGAGTAGCGTCGGAATAAGCCCAAAAGTGCGCACCCCAGTGTCGGAATTGGCCCAAAACTGCGCGAACGGGAAACCCAGCCAGCCCAGCGCTCAGTTCAGCCCCATGACCACGAGCAGCCCAGTAATCTCCGCCACACTCAGAATGATGGAGAAGCTATTAATCGCGCTCGCCTTACCTTCGTCGCCGTCGCACATGCCCACATATGCCGGAGCGATGACGCTCAGCGGCGCAAACGCCACGAGCACGAGCGCCTGGCGAATGACGAGGTCGAACGGCAGAACGAAGTAGCACACGAGCGCCAGAGCCACAGAGAAGAGGTGCCGCAAGCCCAGAATGACCGCCACATCCTTCATATACTCGCGCTTGAACTCGATGCGAATCATCACGCCTATCATGAGCAGCGCGATGCACGGATTCGCCACGGACAGCGGCGCGATGAGCGTAAACACCTCCGAAGGCAGATGCACGCCACCCGTCGTCAGTGCGAACATGATGATGTACGTCATGAGGGGAGTGCTCGTGACGAGCCGCCGGCCGAACATGCGCCAGTTTATAGAGGAGAGGAAAGAAGAGGAGGAATTGCCAGAACGGCGTACGTATTCGGATGTAAACGCATACGTGCCGCCTGTGCAGGCGATGGAGTTTCCCACGTCGAACATGCTCGCGGCCACCGTTCCCAGCGCGGGCAGGAAGGACTGAATGAACGGAATGCAGAACGCGCCGATGTTCATGGCCGGCAAACTGAGCATGTAGAGCGCCTCGTCCGCGCTCGAGCGGCGGCGGGTCAGCGCCATGCCCACGCCGACCATGATGACGTTCACGAGCAGTCCGAGGGCTGCGAGACTCAGCATAACGCCTCCCGACGAGGAACCCGTTTTCGAAAAATTCATGATGATGGCTGCCGGCAGCGTGATGTTCATGACGATGCTTTTCAGCGTTTCGCCGGCATTCGCGGGCAGCAGACGGCGCGCAGCCAGAAAGCGGCCTATGATGATGACGAGTATAAACGCGGCGGCGTTCAGCAGTACGTGTGTCATGAAGCGGTCCTCGGTTCAGTGTCGCGGGTCTACGCTCGAGTATACGCTCTTTCCTCCATCGCTTAGACGGGGGAGCACTCGATATCGTATTTTTTCCAATTCTGCCTATACTTTCAGTTACTTGTTCAGGAGACGCCGGAAGTTCCCTCGCTTGCAGTGTCTATGGGGCCTGTGCAGTACGTGTGCTCGGCGGGGAGTCTTTGCGCAGAGGTGGTGCGCCCGGTGACTGCTGAGCACACACTTTTACACACTCACTTTTACACGCCCACTTGCGCTTTTGTCGGCGCTGGGTATATAATGGGAATTCGTGTGTGCCGCTGGTATGCCTATGTAAAGGTGTGCAGCAGCGGGATATCCCGGAATCTGTGAAGGTCTCTAGTAATGGAAGACCAGAGAGGATGGGCCATCGGGCCGGTGGACTGTGGCTGTTTATGAACTTTCGGGTGTTTCTCGAGGATTCTGAACGTGTGCTGCAGTGGAGCGGCCGCACTAAACAGAAACAAGAATCGGAGAAACAGTTGCCTACTATAGAACAGCTGGTCCGCAAGGGACGTCAGCCAAAGCCAAAGAAGTCGAAGACTTTGGCACTTAAGGGTAGCCCACTGCGTCGCGGTGTGTGCACTCGTGTTTATACTACTACTCCTAAGAAGCCAAACTCGGCACTGCGTAAGGTCGCACGTGTTCGCCTGTCTTCTGGCGTAGAAGTAACCGCCTACATTCCAGGCGAAGGTCATAACCTGCAGGAGCACTCCATCGTGCTCGTTCGCGGTGGTCGTGTAAAGGATCTTCCTGGTGTTCGTTACCACATCGTTCGCGGTGCTCTCGATACTCAGGGTGTAAAGGACCGTAAGCAGGGTCGTTCCCTGTACGGCGCAAAGAAGGCTAAGTAATATGTCACGTAAGGGACCAGCAAAAAAGCATCAGCTCCTGCCAGATCCAATTTACGGTTCGACAGTCGTAGCTCAGCTCATTAATAAGATTCTCCTCGACGGTAAGAAGTCTATCGCAGAAGACATCGTCTACTCTGCACTCGACATCGTTAAGGAAAAGACCGAACAGGAACCAGTAGCAGTACTGAAGCGTGCTCTGGATAACATCCGCCCAAGCCTCGAGGTTCGCTCCCGCCGTGTCGGTGGCGCTACCTACCAGGTGCCAGTGGAAGTAAAGCCAGCTCGCGCAAACACTCTGACTCTGCGCTGGCTGACGGACTTCTCCCGTCAGCGTCGTGAAAAGACCATGGCAGAGCGTCTCGCTAACGAGATTCTCGACGCAGCTAACGGTCTCGGTGCTTCCGTAAAGCGTCGCGAAGATACCCATAAGATGGCAGAAGCGAACAAGGCATTCGCTCACTATCGCTGGTAGTTTCGTCCTCGTACGAGTATTCACACGAGCAAAGTTAAGGAATAGAATATGGCACAAGATGTGCTTAAGGACCTCAAGTTCGTCCGTAACATCGGTATCATGGCTCACATCGATGCTGGTAAGACGACGACCACTGAGCGTATCCTCTTCTACACCGGTGTAAACTATAAGATCGGTGAAACCCATGATGGTGCATCCACCATGGACTGGATGGAGCAGGAAAAGGAACGTGGTATTACCATTACGTCCGCTGCTACCACCTGCTTCTGGAACCGTCAGTCTCATGACCAGAAGGATAAGTTCCAGATTAACATCATCGACACTCCAGGACACGTGGACTTTACTGCAGAAGTAGAGCGCTCCCTGCGCGTACTCGATGGTGCTGTCGCTGTCTTCGATGGTAAGGAAGGCGTGGAGCCACAGTCCGAGACTGTGTGGCGCCAGGCTGATAAGTATAACGTTCCACGTATCTGCTTCATTAATAAGATGGATAAGCTGGGCGCTAACTTCTACTACTCCGTAGACACCATTAAGGAAAAGCTCGGCGCTAAGCCTATCGTTATGCAGATTCCTATCGGTTCTGAGAACGACTTCATGGGCGTCGTGGACCTGGTCCGCATGGTCGCTTATGTCTGGGAAGATGACGCAGATAAGGGCTCGACCTATAAGACCACCGAGATTCCAGCAGATCTCCAGGAGCGTGCTGAGGAATACCGTCAGCAGCTGCTCGAAACCGTGGCTGAGACTGACGAAGACCTCATGAACAAGTTCTTCGAGGGTGAGGAAATCACCGAAGACGAGATTCGTAAGGCCGTGCGTCAGCTGACCATCTCCTCGGAAGCATACCCAGTATACTGCGGTTCTGCATTCAAGGATAAGGGTGTTCAGCCTATGCTCGATGCTGTGGTAGACTTCCTGCCATCGCCGAGCGACATCCCAGCTATCGTGGGTTCTGATCCAGCGGATGAGTCCATCGAGATCGACCGCCACCCAGATGCTGACGAGCCATTCTCTGCTCTGGCATTCAAGATCGCTGCTCACCCATTCTACGGTAAGCTCGTGTACGTTCGCGTATACTCCGGCTCCGTATCCCAGGGTGACACCATCCTGAACGCGAACAAGGGTAAGAAGGAACGCGTCGGTAAGCTCTTCCAGATGCACGCAGATAAGGAAAACCCAGTAGAGCACGCATCTGCTGGTAACATCTACGCATTCGTGGGTCTGAAGAACATCACCACGGGTGACACCCTCTGCGACGAAAAGAACCCAGTGGTTCTCGAGTCCATGAGCTTCCCAGAGCCTGTGATTCAGGTGGCTGTGGAGCCTAAGACGAAGGCTGACCAGGAAAAGATGGGTATCGCTCTGCAGCGTCTGTCTGACGAGGATCCTACCTTCCAGGTGACTACTGACGAAGAGTCTGGTCAGACCCTCATCTCTGGTATGGGTGAGCTTCAGCTCGACATTCTGGTGGACCGCATGCGCCGCGAATTCCACGTGGAGTGCAACGTAGGTAACCCACAGGTATCCTACCGCGAGACCATTAAGAAGCCTGTTATGAACCAGGAGTACACCCACAAGAAGCAGACTGGTGGTTCCGGTCAGTTCGCTAAGGTTCTCATGAACTTTGAGCCACTGGATACCGAGTCTGGTGAAGTGTACGAGTTCGATAACCAGGTGACCGGCGGTCACATTACGAAGGAATTCATCCCATCCATCGATGCTGGTGTTCAGGAAGCTATGCAGTCCGGTGTGCTGGCAGGATTCCCAGTGGTGGGCGTGAAGGCTACCGTTACCGACGGTCAGGTTCACGACGTGGATTCCTCGGAAATGGCCTTCAAGATCGCAGGTTCCATGGCATTCAAGGAAGCTGCTCCTAAGGCTAACCCAGTAATCCTCGAGCCTATCATGGCTGTGGAAGTACGTACTCCAGAAGAGTACATGGGTGACGTGATGGGTGACATTAACTCCCGTCGTGGCGCTATCCAGTCCATGGAAGACGCTACCGGTGTTAAGGTCATCAAGGCTAAGGTCCCACTGGCTGAGATGTTCGGCTACATCGGTGACCTGCGCTCGCGCACTCAGGGTCGTGCTGTCTACTCCATGACCATGGATTCTTATGCTGAGGTTCCTCGTAGCGTCGCAGAAGAAATCATTAAGGCTCAGCGCGGCGAGTAGTTTTTCTCGCTTTTATAAGGCCAATTCTTCAGTGAGGGTGGTGCGCGTGAAGACACGCGCCGCCCTCCTGAAGAAGGGATCTCGTCCCGTATTAAACCTAGAATGAGAGTAATTCTGGGTTTAACACGCGGTGGCAGTTGATCCCAAGAAGTAGTAAAATCTAACGAGTGTCTTGTGTCGCAAGACATAAAGACGAAACTCTAGAGACGTCCAGGAGGACACAATATGGCAAAGGCAAAGTTCGAACGTACTAAGCCTCACGTTAACATTGGTACCATTGGTCACGTTGATCACGGTAAGACCACCCTCACTGCAGCTATCTCCAAGACCCTGCATGAGATGTACCCAGATCTGAACCCAGCTTATGACTTCGATCAGATCGATTCCGCTCCTGAAGAAAAGGAACGCGGTATCACCATTAACATCGCTCACATCGAGTACGAGACCGAAGCACGCCACTATGCACACGTGGATGCTCCAGGCCACGCTGATTATGTGAAGAACATGATCACCGGTGCTGCTCAGATGGATGGCGCTATCCTCGTAGTAGCTGCTACCGACGGTCCTATGGCTCAGACCCGTGAGCACGTTCTGCTCGCTAAGCAGGTCGGCGTGCCAAAGCTGCTCGTCGCTCTGAACAAGTGCGATATGGTAGAAGATGAAGAGCTCATCGAGCTCGTGGAAGAAGAAGTTCGCGACCTCCTCGAGGAGAACGGCTTCGACCGCGACTGCCCAGTGATCCGTACTTCTGCATACGGCGCACTGCACGATGACGCTCCAGATCACGAGAAGTGGGCACAGACTGTGCGCGACCTCATGAACGCTGTGGATGAGTACATTCCTACCCCAGTTCATGACCTCGACAAGCCATTCCTCATGCCTATCGAGGATGTCTTCACCATCTCTGGTCGTGGTACCGTAGTAACCGGTCGCGTAGAGCGCGGTCGCCTTGCTATTAACACCCCAGTAGAGATCGTAGGCCTGCGTCCTACCACCTCCACCACCTGCACCTCCATCGAGACCTTCCACAAGCAGATGGACGAAGCAGAAGCTGGCGATAACACCGGTCTGCTGCTCCGTGGTGTCGGTCGTGAAGACGTCGAGCGCGGTCAGGTAGTGGCAGCTCCAGGCTCCATCACCCCTCACACCAAGTTCGAAGCTGAAGTGTACGTTCTGACCAAGGATGAGGGTGGCCGCCACTCGCCATTCTTCTCGAACTACCGTCCACAGTTCTACCTGCGTACCACTGACGTAACTGGCGTTATCACTCTGCCAGAAGGCGTTGAGATGGTTCAGCCTGGTGACCACGCTACCTTCGGCGTAGAGCTCATCCAGCCTATCGCTATGGAAGAGGGTCTGACCTTCGCAGTACGTGAAGGTGGCCGCACCGTAGGTTCCGGTCGTATCACCAAGATCGTAGAGTAGTTTCTGCTTCTGCGGTTCAGGTAATCTGACGAAAGAAAAGCCCCTGAGATTTCTCAGGGGCTTTTTCGTATACGTATGAAGGTCTGCTAGTTCAGGTACAGTTCGATGACTCGTGGTGCTCCGGCTGCTAGCGCACGAAGAAGGTGACCGCGAATGCTGAGGGCTACAGTACGGGCTCGCTGGTCCATAGCTGCATCGGTCTGAGACGACTGTGAAGACGAGTCTTTATCCACAGCAGTGAGTTCTTCGAGTGCAGCATCGAGTTCTATGCTCGCGTACACAGGCATGGTGATGCCTGTCGTAGAGTTTGTACCAGAATAATTCGTCAGAGAAGTCGTGTCATAAATGCGCTGACGTGTGTCCGTAGAGGAATCGGTGACGAGGTGCGCATAGGTCTGGCTGAGAAGCTCAGCATCGGTGAGCAAAGACACATAATCTGGACCAGAGTAATCACGAGTGGCGAGCACCGAGGCTGCGAAACGATAGCGGTCTTCTGCCAGAGAGAGGGCACGGAGAGTAGGAGAGAGAAGGAATGGTTCAGCATCTGGAGCACTCGTCAGCGTCGAGGCTATCTCACGTGCGGAAGGGGTCGATGCGGGGGAGGAAGAATTGACAGCAGATAATGCAGAGCGGACTATCCCCTCGCTGTAGCGTCCCGGGCACAGAAGCGCGACGCTGAGCCAGTCTTCAGAGGCGAGAGCGGACGTAAATGCAGCAGACGAGCGGGGAAGGCCGGAATCCGGCGCGGATAAGGCGCTGAGCGCATGCGCGGAATAGTACGCCGTATCGCACGTCACGGACGATGCAGCGAGCGCAGACGGGAGCGGTGCGAGACATGCGGTAACCGCCAGCGCGGATGCACAGGTTACTTTCCAGAATAGCGAGCCGCGCTGCTGGGCGGATACACAGGAAGAAACGTTCGTACGAGAAGGAAATATAACCATAGGAGCTATCCTAGCAGGCTGAGCACACGTGCGAAACGCTGAGCGAGAAAAGGTGTCGAAAAGTCAGTCTGGGAGAGTAAAATGAGTATTTCACATGATGCGAGAAGAGGTATCACGTAGCGCTGGTTAAACGCTTTCGCGCGGTCTTTTTCTCCACATACGAAAACTGAAGAAAAGAACTGAACATAGGAGGTCTTCCATGGAACTAGATCTGGCGCAGTTACACCGCATCGCGGCTGAACAGGGCATAGACGCGGAAACCTTAGACGAAGCGCTGTCTCAGGCGCTTAAGCTTGCATACTCGAAGACGCCTAAGGCGTCGAAGCATGCTCGTGTAGAACTCGACGAGCGTGCAGGAACATTTACTATTTGGGCTCAGGATGAGATTCCTGTGGAGCCTACGGAAGAGGATCCTTACCCACGCCCAGCGCTGAGTGAGCCATATGATGACACTCCTCGTGACTTCGGCCGCGTGGCAGCATCCACTGCAGCACAGGTCATCTCTGGCCTGTTCCGTAAGGCTGCGGATGATAAGATCTTCGGTGCATTCTCTGGCCAGAAGGGTCAGATTATAAATGGCATTATCCAGCAGAACTCGCGTGACCCACAGAACATTCACGTGGCAGTGGGCGAAGTGGAGGCTATCCTCCCACGCCGTGAGCAGGTGCCAGGTGAGGTATACCGCCATGGTGAGCGCATTCGCGTCTACGTGGTGAACGTCTCGCGTGGTCTGAAGGGGCCGGAGATCATCGTGTCTCGCTCGCACCCAGAGCTGGTACGCCGCCTCTTCGAGCGCGAAGTGCCAGAGCTGACCTCGGGAGCAGTGTCCATCATGTCCATCGCTCGCGAAGCAGGTGCACGCACGAAGATAGCTGTACGTGCGAATACTCCGGGCATTAACCCGAAGGGCTCGCTCATCGGACCGAGCGGTAACCGCGTGCGTGCTGTGATGGAGAACCTGGGTGAAGAAAAGATAGATATCGTGGACTGGTCGAATGACCCAGCGAAGTTTGTCGCTGCTGCTCTGTCCCCAGCACACGCTGTGGAAGTAAACGTCATCAGCGAGAAGAACCAGACGGCCATCGCCCTCATTAAGGAAGACCAGCTCTCGCTGGCCATCGGTAAGGAAGGGCAGAATGCGCGTCTGGCCGCGAAGCTGACCGGCTGGAAGATAGGCATCGAGTCGGTGGAAGCCCACGCGCAGAAGAAGGCTGCGGCTGAGGCTGCTGCTGCACAAGCAGCTCAGGCTGCACAGGTTGCCGAGGGTGCAGAGGGCGGGCAGGCTTCTACAGAAGCAGCATCGGAATCTGAAGCTCAGGCTCCAGCTGAGGAAGCGTAACCGCACGAAAGACATCATCTCAGGTAGCGTGCCGCGCGTGTTCTGGTCATTACAGACGTCAGTGCGCGCGACACGCCCGGATGATTTCAGCTGTATCATAGGCTCTCTCGTACATATCCTTCAGTATGATAGGAAGAGTTTTGTGATACCACATCACTGTTTTTTTGAGACGAGGTAATACGATCATGGTCACACTGCGATGAGACAGGATACGTTAGCCATACTCATATAAGCGCTGCGAGCAGTTCACACGCGGCGCTAGTAAAGGAGAAAATGTGCCAAAAGCACGCGTATATGAACTTGCGAAGCAATTCGGTGTAGACAGCAAGACAGTACTTGCTAAGCTCAAGGATATGGGCGAATTCGTGAAGTCTGCATCGTCTACAGTGGAAGCACCGGTGGTGCGGAAGCTGAATGCGGAGTTCGGACAGGATAAGTCCGGAGCCGCTCAGAACTCTCAGACTCAGTCTGCTGCTAAGCCAGCAGTACCAGCAGGCAGTGCGAAGCCTGCAGCAAAGCCAGCTGCTCAGGCTGCTACTCCAGCGAGCCAGAAGCCAGCGCGCTCTGCAGCTCCATCTCCACGTGCCGCGGTGGCACGCGCAGCCATGTCTTCTGTGAATCCTGCAGCAAACCGCGCAGCGGCAGCAGGGGAGAAGGCAGCACAGAATATACAGAATACGAAGCCTAAGGCTCAAAAGCCTCAGAAGTCTGCACATCAGAAGCAGAACGAGCCACTGTTCCAGCAGGCTCCGGCTCGTCAGCAGGCTCAGCACGCTCAGCAGTCTCAGCAGAAGCCAGGACAGGATCAGCCTGCGCAGAGCGCAAAGCCACGCCAGAACGGTGAGCAGAACGCCACCCCAGGTATTCCGAAGCCACGCAGCCGTGCGAATGCGTCGGCTCCACGCCCAGGAAATAACCCATTCATGAGCAAGCAGCGCATGGGCTCCACGCCTACACCTGGAGACATCCCTCGTCCACACCCTATGAGCCGCCCAGGCGTGGGTGGCGCGAATGGGAATGGTCGTGATGATCAGGGTAATGGCGGTCGTCGCGGTCGCGGTGGTCGTCCACGTCCAGGTCAGGGCCAGGGTGCCGGTCAGCACGCGAACGCTGGTAACGGTGGCGGTAATGGCCGCGGTGGTCGCGGTAATGGCGGCCCACGCCCAGGTGCACCACGCCCAGGCGCTCCACGCCCAGGACAGGGCATGGGTCAGGGTCCTGCAGGCGGTCGCGGTGGTAACGGCGGCTCGAAGTGGGGTAACCGTGGCGGAAGCGGCGGTCCGCGTCCAGGACAGGGCGCAGGCTCTGGTAACGGAGGCGGTCGCGGTCGTTTCGGCGGTGGCGCGAACGGTGGTAACGGCGGCGGCATGTCCGCTCCGTCGAACGGTCCAGCACGCGGTGGTCGCGGTGGTCGCGGTGGCGCAGCTGGTGCATTCGGACGCCAGGGAGCGAAGTCCTCGAAGTCCCGTAAGGCAGCTCTGAGGAATAAGCGCCAGGAGTTCGAAGAGCTGAAAGCACCAGTTATCGGTGGTGTACGCATCCCATCCGGTAACGGTCAGACTGTTCAGCTACCACAGGGTGCTACCCTCTCGGATCTGGGCGATAAGATAAACGTGAATGCAGCAAGCCTGGTCACGGTACTCTTCCACCTGGGAGAGATGGCCACGGCTACGCAGTCTCTGGATGCAGACACGTTTGCTGTTCTGGGTGAGGAGATCGGCTGGAACATTAAGATCGTGTCCGCGGAAGAAGAAGACCGCGCACTGCTCCAGCAGTTCGACATCGACCTGGATGCAGAAGAAGACGAGGATAAGCTCGTTCCACGTCCACCAGTGGTCACCGTCATGGGTCACGTGGATCACGGTAAGACGCGCCTGCTGGATACCATCCGTAAGACGAACGTTATTAAGTCCGAAGCTGGTGGCATTACCCAGCGTATCGGTGCATACCAGATTCATGTCACGCTGAATGACATCGACCGTCGCATTACCTTCCTGGATACTCCAGGTCACGAAGCGTTTACCGCTATGCGTGCTCGTGGTGCGGAACTCACGGATGTGGCCATCCTCGTGGTCGCTGCAGATGATGGTGTCATGCCTCAGACTGTGGAAGCTATAAACCACGCTCAGGCTGCGAACGTGCCAGTCGTGGTGGCTGTGAATAAGATCGATGTGGAGGGCGCGAACCCAGATAAGGTGCGCGGTCAGCTCACCGAGTTCGGCCTCGTACCAGAAGAATACGGTGGAGACACCATGTTCGTGGACATCTCCGCGAAGCAGGGTCTGAACATCGATAAGCTGCTCGAAGCAGTGCTTCTTACCGCAGACGCTACGCTGGATCTGCGCGCGAACCCTGAAGCAGACGCACGCGGTGCTACCGTGGAAGCGCGTCTGGATAAGGGCCGCGGTGCAGTGGCTACAGTCCTAGTTCAGCAGGGTACTCTGCACGTGGGAGACTCCATCGTGGCTGGAAAGTCGTACGGTCGCGTTCGTGCACTGCTCGATGAGAATGGGAATAACCTCCAGGAGGCCACCCCATCTCGCCCAGTGGCAGTGCTCGGTCTGACCTCGGTTCCTACCGCAGGTGATCTCTTCCTCGTAGCAGCAGATGACCGCACTGCTCGCCAGATCGCAGAAAAGCGTGAAGCGTCTGAGCGTGCTGCACAGCTGGCTCGCCGCCATAAGGTCGTCTCGCTGGAGAACCTGAAGGAACAGTTCGCGAAGTCCGAAGTGGATATGCTGAACGTCATTATTAAGGGTGACTCTTCTGGTTCTGTGGAGGCTCTGGAAGAGTCCCTCATGAAGATCGAGGTCAGCGACGAGGTCGGCATCCAGGTCATCCACCGCGGTGTAGGTGCTATCACGCAGAACGACGTGAACCTCGCTACTGTGGATAAGGCTGTCATCATCGGCTTTAACGTGCGTCCGAGCCGTCAGGTGGGCGACCTCGCTGAGCGTGAGGGCGTAGACGTGCGTTACTACTCCGTCATCTATAAGGCTATCGAGGAGATCGAGGCATCTCTGAAGGGTATGCTCAAGCCGGAGTATGAGGAAGTCGTGACCTCGCATTCGGAGATCCGTGAGATCTTCCGTTCGTCGAAGTTCGGTAACATCGCTGGTGTGAAGGTCGAAGACGGTACCGTGAAGCGCGGTACGAAGGCACGCATCATGCGTAATGGTGTCGTCACGTTTAATGACCTCGAGATTTCCACGCTGCGTCGTTTCAAGGACGACGTCACGGAGGTCACCGAGGGCTACGAGGCAGGTATTAACCTCGGCAGCTTTAACGACATCCAGATAGGCGACGTCATCGAGACGTTCGAGATGCAGGAAGTGGCACGCGTCTAGCGTTCGCGCTTTCTGAAGGCGAAGGCAGCCGAACTGCGTTTTCGAGTTCGGCTGCCTTTTCGCGGTAAAACGATAGATTTTTTTAGAGAAAGACCAATTCATGGCAGGAACGAATCCGCGCTCTGTGCGTATCGCTGGCCTTATCCAGCGCGTCGTGGCCACAGCGCTCGAAAAGGACATTCATGATCCACGCCTGCGTGGCGTGACCATCACCGAAGTGCGTGTGACGAATGACATGCAGCAGGCACGCATCTTCTGGACCATTTACGGCCAGGAAGGTCGTGAGGATGGGCAGAAGAAGCGTGCAGCACAGGCACTGCGCCAGGCACAGGGACACTTGCGCACCATGGTGGGACGCAAGGCAGGACTGCGCCTGACTCCGCAGCTCTTCTTTGTTTTCGACGCACTGCAGGGGCAGGCAGCAGAAGTGGATGACGTACTCGTCATCGCACGCAAGCGCGACGAAGAGCTCGCGAAGCTGCGTGAAAATGCGCAGTACGCTGGTGAGGCAGACCCGTATAAGCATAAGGAAGAAGCGGTAGACGAAGACGGGGGAATGGACATCTCCTTCGACGACGATGACTGGGATGACGACGACGATGATTTCGACATGACCATCATCATCGACGACGACTCGGACGACGTCGAGTCCGCGGACGAACCAGAAGCCGAGCCAGAAGCCGAGTAAAAGGATTCACGTGAAACATTCCAGCGGAGTCATCATCGTAGACAAGCCGAAAGGCGTGACCAGTCATGATGTGGTCGCAGCCTGCCGTGGCTTGCTCCATACGAAGAAAGTGGGACATGCCGGCACTCTCGACCCTATGGCCACAGGAGTACTCGTCATCGGTTTCGGTGCAGCCACGCGTCTGCTGAACTCTCTCGTGGGAGCGAGTAAGACCTACGAGACGACTATCCGTCTCGGTGCCACGTCCACCACGGATGACGCAGATGGAGACATCACGCGTACCCCAGAAGCAGACGTCACTACCATCACGCGCGAGGACATCGAGCGTGCTATAGCCGAGCACCTCACAGGAGATATCCTCCAGGTGCCGAGCACGTACTCCGCGAAGAAAATTCACGGTCAGCGCGCCTATGACCTCGCTCGGAACGGGCAGGACGTCCAGCTGGACGCAAATCCTGTAACCATCGAGGACTTTACCGTAACAGACGTGCGCTGCGTCTACGAAAGCGAGGGTACGTACCTCGACGTGGATGCCACAGTCACCTGCTCTGCTGGTACCTATATTCGCGCACTCGGCCGTGATCTCGGCGAGCTGCTCCATGTGGGCGGGTACCTGACCATGCTGCGTCGCACGCGCGTGGGAATGTTTGACGCGGACAGTCAGAAGACCATCCACATGACTGCCCAGAGCTATGAATTCACTCAGAAAGATGGCGAGGTAGTCCAGCGCACGAAGGCTCAGGCTTCGAAAGAGCTGAAGGAGAATGAGGAAAAATTGGCAGAAAAAGTCATTCTCCCAGCAGATGCCGCCCGCGCAGTTCTGCCGGTACGCGAACTGACGGCGCAGCAAGCGGTGGACATCTGCTTCGGGCGGCCGCTGAAGACGAGCGTGAAGACGCTGACCGCGGCGCTGTACCGCGGGCAGCTGATGGCGCTCGTCGAGCCGTGGAAGCCGAACCTCGCGAAGCCGTCCACCGTTTTTATGACCGCCGAGGAGCTCGCACGCCTCGCCACACAGACAGCATAAAGGAATGAACGTATGGAAATACTTCGACTCGAACCAGACGAACAGGGCATAGTCGCGTGGCCGACTCTGAGCGAGGATAAGCGCGCAGTCGTGACCATCGGCAGTTTCGACGGTGTCCACCGCGGGCATCAGGCGGTGCTCGCGCGGGCCGTCGAGCTCGCGCACACGCATGACGTGCCGAGCGTGGCCATTACGTTCGATCCGCGTCCGGGCGTGGTCCACGCGGGGCTCGAGCGCGACACGCAGGCAGTGATGAGCCTCGAGCAGCGGCTCGAATTGATGGACCAAGCGGGCTTCGACTACGCGCTCGTCGTGCGCTATACGCTGGCCTTCGCCGCGCGCACGTACATCTTCTTCCTCGGTCAACTCGTGGGTAAACTCGGCATGCGCACGCTCGTGCTCGGCTCGGATGCGACCATGGGTAAGGGGCGCGAGGGGGACATCGCCGCTATTCGTAAGCTCAGCGGCGCGACGGGCGTCTTCGAACTCGACGTCGTGGATGATTTCGGTCCGGCGGGCATCTATCTGCCGCGCGAGGTGCAGTATGTGGTGCCGGAAGCGGGGGCAGGATACGAGGGCGTGAACGGCATCGAAAGCGGCGTGAAGAGCGGCATCGAGAGCGAGCCGTCGAATCCGCTGACGGGCATGACGAAGGCGCAGCTGCGCGCGTGGAGTAAGAAGCAGCGTTCGGTGGCGGTGCGCGAGTACAGTTCGTCTATGGTGCGCTTCCTGCTGGCTCGCGGTTGCGTGCGCGATGCGGCGGAGATCCTCGGCCGCGCGCATAGCATCGACGCGACGGTGGCGCATGGTCAGGCGCGCGGTCGCGAGCTGGGCTTCCCGACGGCGAATATGGCGGATATCCGCGGTTTCGTGCCGGTGGATGGCGTGTACGCCGGGTATCTGACCGTGCTCGGCTCGGGGGAGCGCTCGGGCTCGGGTTCGGGGGAGCGGTACGCGGCTGCCATTTCTGTAGGTGTCAATTCTACCTTTGAGCAGGACGGGTCGCGCTTCGTGGAAGTATACTGCCTCGATGCGCCGGAAGGGTTTGATATTTACGATGCGTCGGTGCGCGTAGAGTTCGTCTCCTACTTGCGGCCTATGGTGACCTTCGAAGGTGCAGACGCGCTCGTGGAGCAGATGAAACGTGATGTGGATGCTGCGCGGGAGGCGCTGGAGGCGTAAGACGTGTAAATACTAGCGCGGTGTGACGCAAGGATGAATAAAAATGAGGGACTGTATCGTAGAGATACAGTCCCTCATTTTGTGGCTTATAGGCATTTTTGTGTTGCTTATTTTGCTTGTTAGGTGTTGTGTTTGTTGGGGTTTGAGGGGGTGATAAGTTTCTTTCTGGTTTATTGGGGCCCCACAACCAATTCTAAAGCAACACAAAATTGCCTATAAGCCCCATTTTTTTATGGATGAGCAGGACTTCGTGGTCGATGAATACAAATATAATGTAAGGTAGGCAACTAAATAAGAAGCCTCAAGGGAGTGGGTAAAGCTTTGTAGCACAGACGCTATAAGGAGGTTAGACTATGAAGCTTAGAGAGAGAAGAAGGAGAGCAGTCGGATATGGGGTAGTGCTCGCTATCCTGTGTGCAGGACTCACAGTCGGACCGGTATCTTCGGGAATGACGGGTGGTGTGTGGCGAGGAGTGCCATCTGCGTATGCGGCAGAAACTGGGGAGAATACTCCATCGGCTGGTGTACGCACTCAAGGAGTGGATCTCGCGGTAGAGATGAGTGGTGGTTCTGGTAGCGTGCTTATGGGAAGTAAGCTCGAAAATCACATCACAGTGAAGAATACTGGCACAAAGGACGTCTCCGATGCTGAGCTGAGCGTGAAGCTTGATAACGGTGCGCAGAATTCGGAAGTCGACCTCATATGTACGCATGTGGATGATGGAGTCCCCTATGTCAAGGAGGTGAAGAAAACTGATGGAGAGGACCATGGGGCGCAAACTTTTTCAGCTCGTATTTCTCTACCAGCCGGAAAGAGCATGGTCTTTACACTCTATGGGCGTTATCCTTTTGAGATATCTCAGGAACAGTCGAGAATCACAGCTACGGTGAGTGCTTCGCAGGACGTCCTCCCGGGAAATAATAGTGTGACTTCTGAGTTTCGTATCAGTACAGGAAACGAGCCTGAGATATCAGTGCAGCAGACGAAGAAGTCTTTTACATATGGAGAAGTTCAGCATTATACGGTGACGTATACGAATACTACGGATAGAGATTCGTACGTGAATGGGCGAGCGGTCAGTGGATTAAAGCTGACGAACCTTCCGAACATGGAGGAGAACGGGTATATCACATTCCATACGGAGTGTACTACTACCGGAAAGGCTATCTGTCGTTTGCTCGAGAAGACACTGACGAGGAGATTCCATACGGATGCGTGGGGGATTGAGACAGAGGCTTTCGAAGATAATAATCTCTATGGAGGTGGAACGGAAGTACTGAATAACTTTATCTCCATTCCTGCTCGTTCATCTCTTACTTTTGATATCGATATGAAGCTGATGCTCCCGTGCGGTATACAGAAGGATCATGTACAGATTCAGCATAGTGTCTTTTTTATACAGAATGGTGATACGCAAGGTGCTGAGCATCTTCACGAGAGCTTACGGTCGGGGAATGGAACAGATAGTGTGACTTCTCAGCTTGATGTACTTCACGAGTGCGTAGATGACCGCGACATAGAGATAAGCCAAAAAGTAGAGAATCCGGAAACTTCTGATTCGCCTAGTCGTGTAACTACGGTTACGTTCACAAATACCAGTGGGCGTGATCTCAAAAACGTTCCCGTATATGATCAATTCTATCTGTCTGATGATGATCATGGAGACTTCTCTGCCATGAAGAATCACTTCTCTACTGATGCCACTTACATGATGACATGTACTGCAGTAGGTGGGGCAGTATGTCCGGCGTGGGCGTCTCAGAAAAGACAGCGTATACCAGATGCGCAGTTCGAAACGAATCTAGACGAGCTGAAAGGACGCAGTCTCATAGGTGGAACGGAGCAAAAGCTAGATTTGCCAGCGGGAAGTTCCATAACTCTGATTATACCCGTATCAGTAGACCTGACATGTGGCGGAGCCTCATTGTATTATGCGATAGGACTACACCCCCAGCTAGTTAGTGACCTAGATGAGTATAATGCTGACCCTACACACGAAGAAAAAACTGGACATGTGCACGTGGATACTGCGTGTAATGTACGTCCTGTCAAGGAGGAATCGCACGTAGATAAGCACAAAGCAGTACGTGGTGAATCTGTGACGTATACCTACACCTATACGAATGATGGTGACAGTGATACCACACTATATTTGGGGGATAAGCTCGAAGGTAGACCCCTGAATTATTCCTACACTGCGGATTTGGTATGTGAGACTCGAGGTGAAACGGTGTGCCCATTTACCCATAAAAAAGTGAACTCAGATACTGCATGGAATGCAGATTTTCGTGATATAGACTGGATTCATACCTACTGGAATAGAGAATCTACGCTACTGTGGAATGATCTTCCGCGCCGTGTACAGCTGAAGGGACATTCGCAGATGAGAATAAGCATGACAGTACATCCAGTCTTCTCGTGTCCTCTAGGTGGAGTTTTCACTCTGGCTCATGGTATCGAAGATTTTGGAGAAACATATAACCCTCTGAAGACGACGTTTATCTGTAATTCTCCATCCATTTCTGCTGCTGCCTCGACTCAGTCTCCGAAGCGTGGTGAGGATGTGGTGTTGTCGTCGACGGTGCGTAATTCGGCTGGTTTTGTGCGTAATGCGCCGTTGTCGTTGACTGTTCCGATGTATGGTTTGAGTCTGAAAGACCCGTCTGCGAAGCCGTCGTGTGTGTCTCATAGTGGTGCGCAGTGTCCGTCGGACTGGATGTGGGATACGTCTAAGGGGGTGATGACGGGTAGTGTTCCGTTCTTGCCTATTGGTGGTAGTTTGGATGTGTCGCTGGTTGTGGTGGCGGATAAGGATTTGCCGAAGGCAAGCTATGACCTAGTCACACGTATTGATGCGTTGGGTGATGTGGATTCGAGTGATAATGTGGCTAGGGTTCCTGTGGAGTATGGGTGGACTGCTGGTCATGTGTCTGCTCGTTATGTGCAGGTGAAGGCGGATAATACTCAGTCTGATATTGTCGATCCGGTGAAGCTGGATACTCGTGTGGGTGACTCGTATGAGGCTAAGTCTTTGGATGAGGGGAAGGTTCCTGAGGGCTATAGGCTGGCATTTATGCCGGATAATGCGAGGGGGACATTATCGTCTACGGATCGGGTGAGTGTGGTGTTCTATTACATTCCGAAGGATGCGAGTGAGCAGTCGTCGGTAGGTTTTGAGACGCGTTTTGAGGCGGATTCGAGCCTTGGGTATGGTGTACAGAAGGTGAAGACTGAGGGTCAAGAGGGTAAGTCTGAGAAAGTGACGACGTATTCTTTTAACCACGATGAGAATAATCTCCAGTCTACAAGTGCTCAGCGCACGGTTTCTCGCCCTGTGACTCGTGTCGTGGGTGTGGGTAATCGAGAGTCGAAAACGGTGATGCGTGTGGTGCATTTCCGTGATCGGGCGACGAATGCGAAGGTTGCTGATGATCAGAAGGATACAGCGACGGTGGAGCATTCTGCTCGGGTGAATGCTCAGTCGGGTGTGCTTGAGGGGGATTCGTGGTCGTCTGGTGTGTGGCCTGTGGTGCGTGTTCCGTCGAGTGAGCGGTATGTGCGTTCGATTGCGGATGTGCCTGGCTTGTCCGATTCTTCTGCGACGGAGGATACTGAGTTTACGGTGTGGTTTGATCATGCTGTGGTCAGTGTCGAGCAGAAGCAGTCGTATACGCGTCGTATTCATTTCATCGATAAGGTTACGGGTAAGAAGCTGAAGGATGATGTGGTGCAGACTGTGGAGCTGACTCGCGTGAATGAGAAGGATCTCGCCACGAGCGAAGTGTCGGAGGGCGCGTGGTCTGAAGGACTCTTTGCGAAGCTTGCGTTAGACCCTGTGGAAGGATACACGGCGTCTCTCGAGAGTGTGGCAGAGGCGAAGGCGATAGAAGATACAGAGGTGACAGTCGAGTATGCGCCTGTAGCTGAGCCTGTGACTGAGGTTCCGACTGTGAATACGGGTACTCCTGAGAAGAAGCCAGTACTAGCGAAGACAGGCGTGAACGTCGCGACTGGTCTCGTGCTGATTCTTCTTCTGTCCACGGCAGGAGTCACGCTCCAGATGAGGAGGAGAGAACACACGAAGTAAAAGGGAAAAATTGACATAAGTAAGAGGGGAAGCGCCGTACGCGTGCTTCCCCTCTTACTTATACCACACTCACGGTGTGTTTGTCCGTAGTACTGCGAAAAGAAGCTCCGTAGACTGAACAGAGTTGTTTGGACTAAGGAGAAAAGACATGAGCTATATAGACGTGCAGCATAGCTTTAAGCGCTACACTATGGGTGACACGGTCATCGAGGCAAACCATGACGTGAACTTTTCCATCGAAAAGGGCGAACTCGCCATCATTCTCGGTACATCGGGAGCCGGAAAATCCACCATGCTGAACATCCTCGGCGGCATGGATACGAATGATGAAGGATCCATTTTCATCGACGGGAAGAACATCTCTGAATATACGGATAAAGACCGGATAGGCTACCGCCGCTATGATGTGGGATTCGTTTTTCAGTTTTATAATCTCGTCCAGAATCTCACCGCGAAAGAAAATGTGGAACTCGCTTCGGAGATAGTAGAAAATGCGCAGGATCCTACGCAAGCACTCATCGATGTGGGACTGGAAAAGAGACTGAATAATTTCCCTGCGCAGCTCTCGGGCGGTGAGCAGCAGCGCGTGGCCATAGCTCGAGCAGTGGCGAAGAATCCGAAGATTCTCCTGTGTGACGAGCCGACCGGTGCGCTGGATTATAACACGGGTAAGCAGGTGCTGAAGATTCTGCAGGATATGAGCCGAGTGAAAGGTGCCACCGTCATCATCGTGACACATAACGCTGCCATCGCTCCCATAGCAGACCGCGTCATTCACATGCATGACGGAACAGTGAAAAGCATCGAAGTGAATGCCCATCCTACGCCCATCGAACAGATCGAGTGGTAAAACATGTCGAAAAGAATACTTCATAAAGATATCCGTATCAGTTTTACGAAGTCACTTACGCGCTTCATCTCTATCCTGTGCCTCATAGCACTGGGCTCCTTCGCTCTCGTGGGCCTGTATGTGACGGGCCCGGATATGCGCGCCACAGGAGCCAGTTACTTCGCCGAGCATAAGCTCGCTGACGTGAGCGTCATAGGAGACTATGGCATCGATGAGGCGAACGAGAAAGCCATCAGCTCTGTCTCTGGCATCCAGCACCTCGAGTATGGATACCTCAAAGATGTGACTGTGACGAACACGGATACGAGCATGCGTATCTACTCGCAAACGAAGGACTTGTCTCTCTACGAGCTCAAGTCTGGACGCATGCCGAAGACCAGCACCGAGATAGCGCTCGACCCGCGCTTCGAAAGCGACGGGAAGTATAAGCTCGGCAGCACCATAGACTTCACAGAAAAAGAAGACGCAGCAGGACATACTGTGCTCAGACACCATAGCTTCACTGTGGTCGGTTTCGCGCAGTCGAGCGAGCTGATGTCCACGATTAACCGCGGTCAGTCCACGGCGGGCACGGGTGAACTCGAGGGGTATGGTGTGGTCACTCCAGACGCCTTCGACTCGGATGTGTATATGATAGCTCGCCTGAGCTTCACCGATACGCAGGGCCTGGACCCGTACTCGGACGAGTACACGCAAAAGATCACCCAGCATAAGAAGGCGCTGGACACTGCTCTCGAAGACCAGCCGTCCGAACGTCTCGCTGCCATAAAAAAGACATACCAGGAGAAGATAGACGAGGCGCAGACAAAGGTCGATGATGCAAAAAAGCAGCTGAGTGACGCCCACGATACATTGACAGAAGGCGACAAGCAGCTCGCCGACGCTCGCACCCAGTATGCGAACGGGAAGAACACCTACGAGACGAAAAAGGCAGACGCCGCACGTCAGCTCGCTTCCGCACGCGCGCAGCTGAACACAGGACGCGCGCAGCTCGAAGCAGCTCAGGAGCAGGTGCGCCAGCAGAGCGACGCGCTGAATCAGGCACAGAATCAGCTCAGCCAGGCGCGCGCTCAGCTCGACGCTGCTCAGGCAGACTATGCGCAGAAGGACCAGCAGGTCACCCAGCTCGAGCAGGCGGCAGCTGCCGGTCTTCTCGGCGGGACGCAGGAAGAGCAGACTCAGCAGGTTCAGCAGGCACGCGCCCAGCTGAACGCAGCGAAAGCACAGCTCGACGCGAAGGAAGCGGAGTATGCTCAGAACGCGCAGAAGATCCAGGCGGGTCAGAACCAGCTGAACGCTGCACGCGCGCAGATAGCGCAGAAGCAGGAGGAATTGGCCCAAGGAGAGAAGACGTACTCCGCGCGAAAGCAGCAGGCGGATGCGCAGCTGAATGCAGCGCGTGCTCAGCTTGACGAGGCGAACGCGACCATCGAGCGCAAAAGCCAGGAACTCGCGGACGGGTGGGCGCAGTATAACGAGAAGGAGCCAAGCGCTCGCGCGGAGATAGAGGACGGCGAGGCGAAGATAGCGGACGCGCAGAGTCAGCTCGATGCGCTGACGAAGCCGGTATACTCGCTCGACACGCGTCGCGAACTGCCGGGGTCGGAAGGATACCGCATCTACTCGAGCGTCTCGAATATCGTGGATGCGCTCGCCCGCGTCTTCCCACTCGTCCTCTACTTTGTGGCCGCGCTCGTTACGCTGACGACTATGGCGCGATTCGTAGACGAGGAACGTATCAACTCGGGAACGCTCAAAGCCCTCGGCTATACGAACCGCGACATCGTGAAGAAATTTACGGTCTACGGTATGGCTGCAGGCCTCGCGGGCTCGCTCATCGGCATCATCGCCGGACATCTGCTTCTGCCGAGCATCGTCTATAGCGTGTACGCGAAGAGCTTCAGCTATCCGCGCATTCAGCTTCACTTCTATCCGTTCATCACGCTCGTGGCGCTCGCGCTCGCCTTCCTCAGCACGGTGCTGCCTGCATGGCTCGCCGCGCGCAAAGAGCTGCGTGATAAGCCGACCGAGCTGCTGCTGCCGAAAGCGCCGGAACAGGGCTCGCGCATTCTGCTGGAATGCATCACCCCGCTGTGGTCGCGCATGAGCTTTAACCATAAGGTGACCGCGCGGAACATCTTCCGCTATAAGAAGCGTATGCTGATGACCGTTTTCGGCGTGTGCGGTTCGGTGATGCTCATTTTCGCTGGTTTTAGCGTGCAGCATTCCGTTTCGGGTATTAATGAGCGTCAATTCGGCCAGATTATGACGTACGACCTCATCGTGGCGGAAAAGAGCGGCGCTACTTCCGCTGAGCGCGATGCCATCGAGAAGCTGCTGGACAGTTTGGCTGTGCACAGTCACGCGGGTGTGCATTATGAGAGCGTGACGAAGACGGCCGGCGCGCATAACGATAAGCAGGAGATTCGCCTGATCGTGCCTGAGAGTGCGGACGAGCTGGGACAGTACATCCGGCTGCAGCAGCGCGCGAATGGGGAGGCGCTGAGCCTGTCGAGCGGGTCGAGTGCGGACGGCGCGGTTATCAGCGAGCGCTTAGCGCAGCTGACTGGTGCTCAGGTGGGCTCCACGTTCACCTTTACCGACGCGGACGGCACCTCGCGAACAGTACGTATCTCGGGCATAACGGAGATGTATACGGGACACTTCCTGTTCATGAATCGCTCTGTGTATGAGAAAACATACGGAACTTCGTATGCGACAAACGCCTATCTCGTCACTCTGAAGGACCGGAGCATGGAGAACGCTCAGAAGCAAGCGAGCGCCTTCGTAGCACTCGACGGAGTGAAGGGCGTGGTACAGAACACGACCATGATGAATCAAATCAGCACCATCGTCACCTCGCTGAATCGAATCATGCAGATTCTCATCATCGTGGCCATCCTACTGGCGGTGGTCATCCTGTATAACCTCACAAACATTAACGTCTCCGAGCGTATACGTGAGCTCTCCACCATTAAGGTACTCGGCTTCTTTAATAAGGAAGTGACCATGTATATCTTCCGTGAGACCATCCTGCTGACAGCAGCAGGAATCCTCGTGGGGTACGGTCTCGGCGATGCGCTGTTCCAGTACATCATCACCGTGGTACCACCTGATGAAGTGATGTTTAACCCGGGGCTGGGCGCGAAAGCCTTCGTGGTGCCTGTCATCGTGGTGGGAGTCATCACTGCCGCGCTGGGTGTTCTCATCCATCACCGGCTGACGAAGGTGGATATGCTGCAGGCGCTGAAGTCCGTGGAGTAGTAGGTCTCAGGGGAGTGTGAGATGTGTGGGGTGCGTGGGGTATGTGTGGGGAAGAGCGCACATGCCCCGCGTTTTTATGGATATGAAGGATACGAGAGGATGCGCGTATGGTCTGGGAGCATGTACACTATGAGGTGATGAAGAATGAAGAATCCTCTCTGCTGACGAAGACTCAGCTGGCTGAGAGCCTGAAGAAAGCGATGAGCGACAAGCCACTGAGCAAAATAACGGTCAGTGCACTCGTGGCCGACAGTCACGTTAATCGGAAGACGTTTTACTATCATTTCGCCGACATTAATGCGCTTCTCGAATGGATGCTCTATCAAGAGGCAGTACAGGTGGTGGCGCAGTTCGACCTCGTGAATGATTATGAGGATGCTATCCGCTTTGTCGTTCACTATGTTCAGGAGAATACGCACATCCTCAACTGTGCTTATGATACGCTCGGGCGCGAGGGGCTCAAGAACTTCTTTTACTATGACTTCACTGCTCTAATGACACGGATTATCTCCGAGAGGGAAAAGGAGCTGAGACTGAGTGGTCGAGTTCCCCAGGAGTTTGAGAAGTTCTTATGCCATTTCTTTACTGAAGCTATAGCAGGAATGCTCGTGAATGGCTTTAAAGGCTTAGCTGCGGGGGAGATGGATGACTCCGAACGCAGTGTGGACGCTGTTATAGCACACTTTAGTGTGGTGATGGAGACTCTACCGGACATGCTACGGCGTGGGGTGAGAGAAGAGTGAAAGAGGAGCGATGTGTGGGCGTGGAGAACGAGGTGGGTACAAAGGTGAGGGGCTGCGTCGTGGAGGCCATAACGATGCAGCCCCTCACCAGGTCTGAGCTGAGTGGAGCGTTAGAAAATTTAGAAAATCTGGAACAGCAGCGGAATAAAGTACACGAGGTTAATCAGTGTGGGCACGAGCAGAAGCATCTTTCCGCTCTGACGCCAGGCCGCGTATCCGGTGATGGAGCCGCAGAAGGAGAGGAAGAAGAGAATCTGCACGAGCCAGGCGCGGCGCATGTGCATGTACAGGGAGACGAAAGTGAGAGCATCTGTCTTCTGGAACGCTGCGACGACCAGAATAATGCTGAGGATGGCTGTGGACCAGGTGACGGCTATCAGTGGGCGGACGTCGAAGATGACGCCATTATCTGATGTAGGTACGGCAGCGACTGTGTGGTGTGCGGGGGTGTGCGAGGTCTGGACCGAGCTTGGGGCCGTGGTCGGGGTCGTGCTCGGGTGCTCGCTCGGGTGTGGTTCTGTGCTCGTCATCTCTCTCATCTCCTGCGTGGTATTCTCTCCGTCTTTCCTTTTTACCGGTACAGCTGCGTACGGTATGACACTAGTATACTACGGGTGAGAGTGAGGCGCGTAGGTGCTGGGGTGAGAATGGGCGAGAGTGAGGGTGAGGGTGAGGGGCCGCCGTCCCAAAAAGCTCACTCGTCGTCAGATACATCCTTGTACGAGGCGTAGATACATCGTTGTAGGAAAAGAGGAGTGAGCTTTTTGGGACAGGTGCATCTGAAGAGCGGGATGCTAGTCGGGGTGGGGATCGTGGAGAGCCTCGAGAGAAGGTAGTGTCCGAAAAGCTCAAAAGGAGGCATGTCGAGAAAAGCCCCAAAGTGAGCCCAAAGCCCTGAAATTTCGGGCGTGTCGGCGTCGCTTTCGGGCTTTTTCTGACGCTCGGTTGCGCGCCGTTCGAGCCCGTCCGAACACCCACCCCACTTTACGTCCGCCGACACGCCTTGATTTTGCTTAGGTTTTGCGTTTAACCAAAAATGGGTATATCCTTGAGAACGTTGTCAGAAAAGTGTACGCGCTCGCGGCGGCTTACACGCGTGAACCACGCGCGCCACGCACACGCGCCGAGGACCCGGCGCACGCACCCGTACCACACGCTGTACGTACACCTACTCACACAGGGCAGATAAATAAAGGAGTTTACACGGTGAGTGAACTGAAAGAGGGCGGAAAGTCCATCGTCGCACTGATGGCAGCGCTTCTCGTGGCCATCTTCGCATTCCAGCTGAATGCTTCCATGCTGTCTCCAGCGCTGGCCACCATGAGCAAAGAATTGAACACCACAGACGCACAGATAGCGCTCACGCAGACGGTCTTCTTCACCGCTGCCGCGCTCTTCTCGCTGTTCCTGCCGCGTCTGGCGGATATCGCGGGACGTAAGAAGGTTCTGCTCGGCATTCTCGTGGCCACGACCGTCGGCTGCATTATCTCGGCTCTCGCGGCGAACGTGACGTTCCTTATGATCGGCCGCGTGCTGCAGGGCGCTGCGGGCCCAGTGGTGCCGATGTGCCTCATCATGCTGCACCATCGTGTCACCGAAGAAAAGCGCTACACGAAGCTCATGGCCATCCTCACGTCGGTGAACGGTGGTATCGCGGGCGTGGATGCGCTGCTCGGCGGCTGGCTGGCTGAGGTGGGCGGCTTCCGCGCTGTCTTCGCTGCCATGGCTGTCATCGCGGCATGCGCTATCGTCCTCGTCTTCCTCTTCGCTGAAGAAAGCACGGCGAAGGAGACTCCTGCTATGGACTGGCTCGGCGTGTTCTTCCTTGTCGTGGCTATGGGTACGCTCATCACCGCTATTAACGAAATGCAGAAGCTTGCTTCTGCGAACTGGCTCTACGCTGGTGTCCTCGTGCTCGTCGCTGCCGTCTGCTTCGTGGCCTTCTGGCAGACTGAGAAGCGTAAGAAGGCTCCTATGGTCTCCACTTTCTACATGAAGCAGCGCCGCACGTGGGGTCTTCTGCTGACCACCACCCTGACCATGACTGGCGTTTTCGCTGTGATGAACGGTATCGTTCCAGCTATCGCGCAGGATCCGAAGTATGGTACTGGCCTCGGCGCTACGGTGATGTCGTTCGCCACGCTGACTCCATACGCGCTCATCGGCCTCGCGTTCGGCCCTGTGGCTGGCGTGCTCGCGTCGAAGTTCGGATATCGCGCGGTTCTGCGCGGCGGTCTTATCGTCACGCTCGTGGGCGTGGCTGCTGGCTTCTTCGTGGCCGCGCATCCGTCCATCTGGGGTCTCGTGCTCGTGTCTGTCATCCTCGGCTTCAGCTACGCGGGTACGGCGAATATCATGCTGAACGGCCTGGGCATCGTGCTCTCGCCTGAGGATAACCCTGGTTACCTCCCTGGTCTGAACGCGGGTGCGTTTAACCTCGGTGCGGGCCTGAGCTACGTGGCGCTCTATGCTGCGCTGAACATGTTCACTGGTTCGAGCGTGACGGCTGGCTACACGGCAGCGCTGGGTACGGGCCTCGTACTCGTGGTCCTCGCTCTGCTGGCTTCCTTCCTTATTCCTCAGCCGGGTAGTGACGAGTAAGAAGGTCAATTCTTCCTTCTCTTATCAGTGGGGTCTGCCATACGTGGCAGGCCCCACGTGTGTCTAGAACCACAGCGTCTGCACGAGAGCAAACCCTGCCACGGCGAGCAGGAGCACTCCGAAGATGAGCGTGAGGGTGCTGGCCTTCACACGTCGAGACAGGGGTGCTCCCATGAGGCCACCAGCCATGGAGGCCGCAGCGAAGATGAGTACCGTCAGCCAGTCCACGCTCACTGGTGAGCCGATGCGCGAGAGCAGCCCTACGCTCGAGGCGATAATCATGACCAGTAGGGAGGTGGAGGAGGCTTCTCGGATGCTAAAGCCGAGAGCGAGCACGAGCATAGGCACCACAGCGAAGCCCCCACCCACTCCGAAGAATCCTGTGAGGAAGCCCGTGGCTGTGGCACACAGGAGAAGCTTCATGATGCTGCGCTGCTCGGGTGCGTGGCTCACCTCAGTGGGACGCAGTGCTTTGATGAGCATGACCACGCCCACCACAGCCAGCAGGGCGCTGAACAGGAGCATGAGCACACGCGCATCGAGCCATCCGGACAGTCGAGAACCGGCGAACGTGCCCACGGTGGACAGTGCTCCGAATACCACCCCATCCTTCCAGCGCACGAAGCCCTCGCGCGAGCGGGGGATGAGAGAGACGAGAGCAGTTAGTCCCACGATGACGAGGGAACCGGCTGAAGCAGCATGAGGCTCCATGCCCAGGATGTACACGAGTACAGGAACGGAGAGGATTCCGCCGCCAGCGCCCAGGGCGCCCACGACGAGCCCCACGCCTAGTCCGATGATGAGGGCGAGAAGAAGAGATGACGTCATAAAAAACTTTCTTTACGCTCGAGCGCGCACCTGAGCGCGCACGAGGGGATTCATAATCTCGGCAGGAGCATGCTGGGAGCGCAGAAGGCGCGCCATGCCCACCATATCTGGTCGAATGTGTGCATAAAACTTCGTATATCCTGGGCACAGGTAGTTCTGGCCGAGTTCACCGTCGCGCGAGCGTACGAAGCGATCCTTCGGGCAGCCGCCATTACACATGCGCTTAAACGGACACGTGAGGCACTGCTGGGTGAGCTGTGCGTGCTTCTTTTTTGCAAATTCGCGCATGACCGGTGTCTGAGCGAGATCAGCGAAGGGGGATTCCGTCACATTTCCCACGAACCAGTCAGGCTCCACCCAGTGGTCGCAGGCGTAGACGTCTCCATTAAATTCGAGAGCCATATTCGTCCCACATTCGGGAGCGTGGGAGCATACCGTGTACTGGTTAAAGAGAGCGCCGAGCGCGGCATCGAAATCCTGTACATACACGCGTCCCACGTCATGGGATATCCATTCGTCGAAGACATCGCAGAGGAACTGTCCGTAGAGTTCAGGCTTCGTCGAACGCGAGGTGACAGCATCTCCAGCCTGCTTATACAGCAGACCCACGCTGTCTTTCCCAGTTTTACGCCAGCCGCCCCTCTCCGCACGCTCCAGCTGCGCTGGGTCCACGCGCTCCACGATAGGGATGAATTGGATAAAATCCGCACCCAGCGTATCGCGGAAGTAGGTATACACCTCGCGGCCGTGCGCCTCGTTCGCGTGATGCACGGTGCACAGGATATTACAGTCCACGCCCGCCTCACGCAGATAATTCCAGCCGCGCACGACGAGCGCATGCGTGCCGCGGCCCGCGCGATTCACGCGGTAAAAGTCATGATACTCCTCAGGACCATCGATGGAGATGCCTACGAGGAAGTGATGCTCCTTCAAAAACTGCGCCCACTCAGGCGTGATGAGTGTCCCGTTCGTCTGAATAGCGTGCTTGACCGTCTGCGTAGGGCGGCGGTACACCTCACACAGCTCGACGAGCCGGCGGAAAAAGTCCAGTCCACGCAGCGTCGGCTCGCCGCCCTGCCACAGCATGGTCACTTCGCCATCCGCGCTCGCAGCCAGGTACTCGGCCACGTAGGTCTCGAGCGTCTCCTCGCTCATCTGCTGCTTATGCGCGCTGTACAGCAGCTCCTTCGAGAGGAAGAAGCAGTACTGGCAGTCGAGATTACATGCGGCTCCCGTCGGCTTCGCGACGATGGAAAACGGAAGCTGCGTGCGCGTGAGCGGCGCTCCGGCCGGCGCGGCTGTCAGCACGGGCGCTGCCGGCAGTACAGATGCTGCAGAAGACATAACAGGACCTTTCCACTCGATCAGAGAGAAAACGAAAACGTGTGCAGGGACGCGAGCAGGGTAGGAAGCTCGCGCACCCCGCACACAAGAATGGGGAATGGGGCTTACTTCGCCACGTCGTCCCAGTCGGAACGCGCGGTATTCGACAGCGGAATGTCGAACTCCGTCATGGCAGCCATCCATTTCGCGAACGAACTGTCTCCGCGCTCCTTGAGCTGCGTATACAGCTCGGCGGCCATCTCGCGGCGAACCTCGTCGAAGGCCGGAGCGGTGTAGAGATTATTCAGCTCGAATGGATCGTGCTTCAGGTCGTAGAGCTCATTAATGGACTCGTGCGAGATGACGAGCTTATAGTCGTCCGTCCTGAGCATGCGCTGCTGGATAGGGAAGTGCAGGCCGTGGAACTCGCAGACCATGTTCTGCCGCCAGTCCTCCGGCACCTCGCCAGCCAGCAGAGGCACGAGCGAACGCCCATCCTCCACCTTCGCTGGGTCGATGCCCGCGATGTCCATAATGGTAGCCGGAATGTCGATGAGCGAGACGTACTCGTCGCGCTTCTCGCCATGCGTCAGACCTGGAATGCGCGCGATGAACGGGATGCGGTAGATGTCATCGTACATCGCAGGACCCTTATCGTTCAGGCGATGTGCGCCCGTGAACTCGCCGTGGTCAGCGGTGAAGAACATGGCCGTGTCATCCATGAGGCCGAGCTCGCGAGCGGCGTCTAAGATGCGGCCTATCTCGAAGTCGATCATGGCCACGTAGCCCCAGTACACGGCGATGAGCTTCTTCCACTCCTCGGTGTTAAAGGAGGATGTGGACCAGTACGTCGCGTAATTCTGCTGGACTTTCGGCTTCGCGATGAGCGAGTCGCCGAAGCTTTCCGGTAGTACGATGTCATTCGGATCGATGAGGTCGAACCACTCGTCCGGCAGGAAGTATGGCAGATGCGGCCCGAAGAAGTGCACGTCGAGGCTGAACGGCTTTCCGCTTTCCTTATATTCCGCCGCGTACTGGCGCAGGCGCGCGATGGAACGGTCCGCGATGAAACGCTCGAAGGTCGCTTCTTCTGGCTGGTCGAGGCGTGCAGCCAGGATATGCCCGTCGCGGTTTCCTGGCAGCTTTCCGCGCCAGAATTCGTGAGCTTTCACTGGTGGCAATTCATTCTCTTCCAGCCACGCCACATACTGCTCGTTTGCCACTGGATTCTCGGCTCCCCAGAAGGTGTCATCATCACAGCCGAACTTATCTGGCAGATTCGTGCCACAGTGGTACTTACCCACCATGCCCACGTTATACCCGTGGTCGCGTAGAGCCTGGGTGTATGTCCAGTCTGTTTCTGGAATGGCCGTAGAGTAGGCGATGTTCCACTCTGGGTTTGCCAGAGTCTGATGCTTAAATGGCAGCTGGCCAGTGAGCATGGATGCACGTGCTGGCGTGCAGATGGCCGACGGAGTGAATCCCTTCGCAAAAATGCAGCCTTCTTCTGCCAGAGAATCGATGTTCTGCGTGTGTGCGTGCACGTTTCCCAGGCAGCCGAGCGTATCGATGCGATGCTGGTCTGTCATAAAGGTGATGACGTTTTTCACGTTTTCAGGAATGCGTCCTGTCATGATAAATCCTTTCTTTTTACGTACCTGCTACGTACCCGTTACTTACCCATGTCTTCGAGGGACTTGCCCTTCGTCTCTTCGAGGAACTTCCACGCGAAGATGACCGCGAGGACACCGAAGCCGCAGTACATCCAGTACGTAAAGGCTGGCGACCATTCCACGAGGTATGGGAAGAGCAGAACGATGATGAGGTTAAAGAGGAAGTCCGAGCCGGAGGCCAGAGACATGGCGCTACCGCGGATCTGGTTCGGGAACATCTCACCCATCATGACTGAGAAGATAGGACCCCATGACGAGGTGAATCCGAGCAGGAAGCAGCACAGTGCCGCCACAGCGAGGAAGCCGAGGACTGGGCTGTGGCTGATATCAGGACCGTTCGCACCCATAGGAGCCACAGTAAAGACGGTGGCCACCGTACCGAGAGCTACGAACATGAGCGTGCCACCGTACATGAGCATGCGCTTGCGACCTACGTGGTCCACGAGCAGAATGCCAGCAGTGACGCCCACGATCTTAAAACAGGTGAGGATGAGAGTCTGCTGGAACGCAGAAGACTCTGGCATACCCACAGCCTGGAAGAGAGTATTCGAGTAGAAGAAGATGCCGTTCGTACCGGTGAGCTGCTGGAATGCAGCCAGAGCCATACCCACGAAGACGAGGGTACGCCACTTCGACTTCAGCACAGCCACCATGCCGAGAGCTTGGGAAGCTCCACCGCCGAGAGTGTCCTTAATGGCCTGAATCTGCTGGAGGGCAGCAGGGTTATCCGCGCGGTCCGTGCCGTCAGAGAGGCGAGACAGAATGCGTGCAGCCTCGTGGTCCTTCCCCTTCGTGACGAGATAGCGTGGGGACTCAGGGATGAATGGCATGAGCACCATGTAGATGAGTGCTGGAATGATGAGGCACAGGAACATGACCTGCCAGGCCTTAATGCCCATAAAGACTTCTGCCGAAGAGGAGCCAGCTATCTGACGAGCAGCCATGTTCGCCACAGCTGCGAAGAGCAGACCGAGGATGATGGCCAGCTGGCGGAAGGAGATGAGGCGGCCGCGGATGCGCGCCGGCGAGATCTCCGCCACATATCCTGGTGCCACTGTGGTGGCAGCGCCGAAGCCGATGCCGCCGACTACGCGGCACAGCAGGAGGAATGGGTATCCTCCGAGGTATGGGCACAGGGTGCCGAAGATAGCTTCGAACATGAGAAGTGGGCCCACCCACAGCAGCACGCCACGGCGGCCGATGTGGTCGGACAGGCGGCCGGCTATGACAGAGCCGATGAGGCCACCGATGATGCCGGCCGAGCCGGCTATACCCTTAGCGAGGGCACCGAGGTGGAACTCGCTGCCGACTGCACTGATGGCGCCGTTCAGCACCATGCCTTCAAATCCGTAGAAGAGTGGGCCCAGCGTCACGATAAGTGCCAGAGTAGTGGCATATCGCTCAGCCTTCTTCACCTGTACGGAGGATACTGTCTGGGTAGTAGACATAAAAACCTCCCCCTTGAGGATAGTGGTATGACCGTGATTCGTATCACAGTAATTTTTAGTATACATCTATTTGTAAAGACAAATGACAAAAATGGGAAAATTTATGAAGAAATTTTTTTGGCCGGGGTGGGTGGCGCTGAAAAACCGAGGAAAAACAAGGGGTGGGAGGGTGTGTGGTATCCGTAATGTAAGTATACAAATTACTGATTCTGTAGTGTCGTTACGGGTAGCGTGGATGGGACCGTTCTGCTCCTGCTGAGGTCCACTGGGAACGTGCATACAGGAGCGAGAACGGCCGCATCTGCTAAAAAGGACACTGAAAACGCTAAAGTGCAGAGTGCTCGGGAGTCAGGTCTGCCACGCGGATGGTCTGCGCGATACTATGGTTTCCGCCCGCAGGAATACTCACGGCACCATCCTTACATGCGCTTGCCTCGATGCACACGAAGTGCCTCCAGTCTCCAGGTGCCATGTCTGGGAAGGAATCCCCGGCTTCACCGGGATTCCAGATGACAGTATTCGTCGTTCCGTCCGGATGAATGTGGATGCGGCGTGAGAGTACGGGGTCGAGGATGGACGTGTCTGCTGTGCTCAGATATATCCGGTCAGTCTCCTCGGGGAAAGTGAGAGTAGTCGAATCCTGTACATACTCGGCCCAGCCATGCGCAGCATCGATGTAGGATGCCCCTTGCAGCCCATAGACCTCGATGGAGCGCACATCTCCCACGCGGAAGTAGGTGTGCAGAGCCATTTCGAAGGTGACGGGATGGTCGTTATCGTTATGGAGTGTCAGCCTGGCGGTCAGCTCATCGGAAGAAGGCAGTATCTCATAGTCTGCATGAAAAGTGCCGAAGTCCTCGTGTGATCCGGCATAGGTGTAGCGCAGGTGGGAGTGAGAAGACTGGGCGTCATACTCCCAGAAGTTCACGCGGCCGAGCCCATGCTTCGGGGCGTACGAAAGGTTCTCTCTGCGTGGCACAGAGTAGCCCGACGCAAACCACGGCAGAATAACCGGAATGCCTCCACGTAAAGCCACGCCCTCGCCAAACGCCATAGTGTTCGGCGTCCATAAGGCAGAGGTGTGCTGGCTGGCAGGGGTCCAGCTGAGAATGTGCGCGGCATAGTCGCTGACGCGCAAGGATGTGGCTGCGTCCTCGCCCACCACATCCCTCAGAATAAATGGGGTAGTCATGAAAACAGATTATATCATCTTACCTTGCGAAAAAAGTTCGTGTCGCCAAAGGCTAAGAGAAGCCGTGCGAGCAAACCCGTTATAGACTCATGTAAACGTGCATGACGTGATTAATTGTTAACTAAGTAGACAAATATAAAAATTGATGCTACACTCACGAATAACAGACACCTGACTCAAAGGACGAGCGCATGACTACAGCGAAAAAAACCACGCCGCCGGGCATCCGCGCGCATAACGTCATGGCCGTGTTTCAGCTGCTCTTTCCGAACGCGCAGCTGAGCCGCACGGACTTGACGCGAAGGCTCGGACTGTCGCGCATGGCGGTGGGTGAAGTCGCTGTGGAGATGCAGGAACATCGCATCGTGCGCGAAGTGGGCTCGCTGCAGCCGGCAGGGCGCGGAAAGCCGTCGCCTGTCATCGCCATCGACACGGCATACTGGCGTGTCATCTCCGTGGATCTGTCTCAGGAATACGTCATTACAGGCGCTCTCGTGGACTTGTGTGGACGCATCGTGGAGCGAGCGGAGATGCCGCAGCCTCGGGGAAAGAAGGCGCTAGCGGTGAAAGACGTCGTCGCGTTCTGCCGCCGGCTCGTGGCGCTGGCAGGTTCACAGGACGACCCTTCCGAGGACTCTCATGCCATTCTCGGCATCGGCATTACCATGCCGGGTATCATCGACCCGAAAGGTATCGTGGTGCGCTCCGTGGCGCTCGGCTGGACGAATGTCGAGCTGAAAAAGCAGGTGGAAGATGCCCTCGGCATCCCTACCATGCTCTCGAATGTGACGAATGCCGCACTCATCGCCGAGCGATTCCTCGGAGAGAGTTCGGAAAACTCCATGCTCATATCCCTGCGGCGTGGAGTGGGGTCGAGCTTGTGTCTGAATGATCAGATCGTGCGCGGGGATACGTTCACGACCGGAGAGATAGGACATATCATCGTCGATCCGCAGGGGCCGCGCTGCACCTGTGGAAAGACCGGATGCCTCGAAGCGCTTCTCGCACCGAGCCGCATCCGCCAGATGATAGACGACGCTCCAGAAAAGCGCACGCAGATTCTCGCGCAGGCGGGCCAAGTGCTCGGCCGCGTGCTGTCTGTGTCCATCGGCTTGCTGGACGTGCATGATATCTGTGTATATGGTCCCGCTGACATCGTGGGAGAGGCTTTTCTGGGGTCTATGCGCGAAGAAGTTCATGCCATTATTCATTCGGAATACCGTCAGGTGCCCGAGCTGCGCCGCTGCGAGCAGGGAGAGGACCTCGCTATGCGTGGGCAGGCGGTGACGGTCATCAGACAGTTCGTGCCGCAGATACGGCAGAATATCGCGGGATAGGTCCGCGAGAACAGAGAGGTAACACATGACATCACAGCGTAGTGAGAGCATGCCGAGCGGCGTGCGCGTGGGCATCGACGTGGGCGGCACGAAGATAGCTGGCGTCGCGCTCGCCTCAGAGAGTACTGACGTGCTCGCCGAGTATGAAGTTCCGGCACGGCAGGGCTCCGAGGCACTCGTCGAGGATGTGCTCAGCGTCGTTCGAGCTTTGAGTGACGATCCCGTCAGCATCGGCATCGGCACGCCGGGACGTGTCAATTCATCCACGGGTGAGGTGGAGAACATCGCGAACTTAGCCGTGGACTACGTGGATCTCGGCAGGCTCGTCGCAGCTGCGACGTGCGTAGAGGTTCACGTGGAAAACGATGTGAATGCAGCAGCTCTCGGCGTGGCAGCTCAGGCTGAAGCAGCTTCCACTGTCGTGTGCCTGAGCATCGGCACGGGCATAGCTGCTGGCGTAGTGCGTAACGGCGTGCTCGACCGTGGATTTAGTGGAGTCGTGGGCGAAGTGGGGCACGTTCCTATAGAGCCGCATCGCTGGCCATGCCCATGCGGACAGGTGGGCTGCCTGGAAACTGCGGGAAGTGGGGGAGCGGCAGTGCGTTTGTGGCCGCACGACACACCGCCGATGCCAGCCATCATCCGCCGAGCACACGACGCGAACGATCCTCTCCACATGCAGGCAGTGGATGTGCGTGACACGGTCATCCGTGCCATCGTGGACATCATCGACATGCTGGCCGTCACCGTGGACCCGGAGAAAATAATCCTCGCAGGCGGTATGGCGAAAACGGGCCAGCCGCTGCTCGACGAAATCTGTGCCGAACTCAGCCGTCGTGCTGAGGGCAGCAAATTCATCACATCCCTTCACTTGGACGACCGCCTGGCGCTGGCGCCGAGCGGTGTGCCAGTGGGCGCCATAGGCGCGGCGCTGTGTGGGAAAAATTGAGATAAAAAGGAGTAAAAAATGGCAGAAGTCATCATCGTTCAGAACGAGGAAGAAGCAGGACGCATCTATGGGCGCGCCGTAGCTGACCTCATCGCGAAAAAACCGGGCGCTGTGCTCGGCCTGGCCACAGGATCGAGCCCGCTGGCCGCATACCGCGAACTCGCCGCTATCCTGAAGGAAGAGGGCACGGACGTCTCGCGCGTGCAGGGCTTCGCGCTCGACGAATATATAGGCCTGCCTCTGACGCATCCTGAGTCGTATCGCAGTACCATTACCCGCACCGTCGTGGAGCCGCTCGGGCTGAACCCGGAGCGCGTTCACGTACCGGGAGACAGCCTGAACGGCGCGGGACTCGATGACCCGGCATGCGCCGAGCAGATTCTCGCCGCGGGCCCAGCCTATGACGCGGCCATTCGCGCGGCCGGCGGAATAGACGTGCAAATCCTCGGCATCGGCACGGACGGGCACGTGGGCTTTAACGAGCCGGGAAGCTCACTCGCCTCGCGCACGCGTCTGAAGACGCTTACCGAGCAGACGCGCGTGGATAATGCGCGCTTCTTCGAGGGGGACCTCGACCAGGTACCGACGCACTGCATTACACAGGGCATAGGGACCATCCTCGAAGCGCGTCACCTCGTACTTCTCGCTTTCGGAGAAGGAAAGGCAGCAGCCGTGCGCGACACGGTGGAGGGGGCGGTCAGCGCCACCTGCCCAGCCTCTGCTCTTCAGCTCCATCCGCATGCCACTATCCTCGTGGACGAGGCGGCGGCGTCTCAGCTGCAGTATGCCGACTACTACCGCTATGTGGCAGCGCACAAGCCAGAATGGCAGGGGATCTGATGAGTCGCGTGAGTGGAGTGAGTGGAGTGACCGGAGTAGAGGAGGAGCGCGGTGTCGAGCAGGAGCGCGGTCTCATCGCGGCGCGGATTCGCGAAGTACTGGCGGGGCCGGCGCGTCCAGTAGCTCTGCGCGGTGCGCGGAAAGTGGACGCCTCGGGAGTGACAGAGGGATTCTGGCTCGTCACCTCGGGGGAGCGCATCGAAGCATGTGGTGTGGCTGACGGGGCGCACGGGGGCGTCGATGGCGGTGTTACTGCCTTCGACATGGCGTGCATCGAATACGGTGTGGCTCCGTCCGACATTCTCGATGTGAGTGGTTTCATCCTCGTGCCGGGATATGTGGATATTCATGCGCATGGAGCGTGGGGCGCAGCCTTCGATGATGGCGTGGACGGCATAGAAATGGCGCGCGCTGGGCATATGATGCACGGCACCACGCGCCAGGTACTGAGCCTCATCACGAATCCGGTGGACACGCTGTGCGAGAATCTCGCGACTGTGCGGGGGCTTATGGGTTCTCGTTCAGACATCCTCGGCTCGCACCTCGAGGGGCCGTTCCTCGCCCTAGCGCGAAAGGGCGCGCACGATCCGGAGTGTCTGAAAGATCCTGAGCCGGAACTGGTGGAGCAGCTGCTCGAGGCGGCCAATGGGAGCCTCAAGCAGATAACCATCGCGCCAGAGCTGCCTCACGGACTGAGCGCTATCCGCCAGTTCGCTGCGGCTGGGGTGGTGCCTGCTGTGGGCCACTGCGATGCCGACTATGCCATGGCTGGACGAGGTTTTGACGCGGGCGCGCGCATTATGACGCATATGTTTAATGCGATGAATGGCTTGCATCACAGGAAGCCGGGGCCTATTCCGGCTGCTGCGGAAGATCCGCGTGTGATCATCGAGCTCATTAACGATGGCTTCCATGTGGATAACGCGATGCTCAAGCTCGGACTCGGCTTCGCTCCACACCGCATCGCCTTCGTTACGGATGCTATGAGTGCTACGGACTGCCCGGATGGACACTATCTGCTCGGTGCTCTGGATGTGAATGTGGAGGATGGGCATGCGCGCCTCGTGTCGAATGGCGCCATCGCGGGCTCGACGCTCACTCTCGAGAAGGCCGTGCAGCGCGCGGTCGTCGAGCTGGGAATGGCGCCTACTGATGCTGTGGAGGCGGCGACGCTCACGCCGGCGCGTGCTCTGGGGTTCGAGAAGGCGAATGCGGTGACTGAGTATCCGCTCGGCCTGCTGGCTTCTGGCTATGCGGCTGATTTCAATCTTCTCGATGCGGATACGTGGGCTGTGCGTAGCGTATGGTGCGCGGGGCGTCGCGTGAAGTAAGCTGGATAATACATCGGTTCAGGGGCGATGGTGAGACGATGTGCAGCTTACGTGGAGCGCTGTGAGAGAAGTTATGTGTAAGTCATCTCATGATGTGCTGAATACAGGCGTAGAGTCCAGATAAAACGGTGCACAAGTGAGATGACTTACACATAACGTGGACGCCGTGCCTAGGAAAACAACTGGGGGCTGAGCACATCGCGTGCCCAGCCCCCACGCTTATACGCGCAGACAGTCCTACAGGTTCCTAAAGTAGCTGAAGAACTCGCGCGTCTGAGGATTCTGCGATTCCTCCATGACTTCCTGCGGCGTACCATTTTCTATAATGTGGCCGTTTCGTAGCAGAACGATGCGGTCTGCAGCCTGATGAGCGAAGCTCATCTCGTGCGTAGCCATGAGGATAGTGGTGCCCTGTTCCTTCAGCTCCATCACCATCTCCAGCACTTCACCCACGAGCATAGGGTCGAGTGCAGAAGTGATTTCGTCGAGGAGGAGCAGCTCAGGATCCGTCATGAGTGCGCGCACGATGGCCACACGCTGCTGCTGTCCACCAGAGAGACGGTCAGGGAAGGACTTCGCCTTCTTATCCATGCCGATGCGCTCGAGCAGGGACATGGCTTTATCGATACTTTCCTGCTTATCGCGCTTGAGCACATGGGTGGAGGCGAGGATAATGTTCTCCATCACCGTCATGTGCGGGAAGAGATTAAACTGCTGGAACACCACGCCGATGCGTGCGCGGATAGCGTTCTCGTTAATGCGAGGATCGGTAATGTCCGTGTCCCCCAGCCAGATCTGACCATCGTTCACACGCTCGAGCAGGTTCACACAGCGCATGAGAGTGGACTTACCCGAGCCCGATGGGCCGAGCAGCGCCACCACTTCGTGCTCGTGCACGTCGAAGCTGAGGTGGTCGAGAATGAGATTCTTTCCATATGCCTTCGTCACCTTATCCAGGCGAAGGACTGCTTTCGTATCTTTCGTCATCAGACTGTACCTCCATTCAGCTCGCGCTTACGCAGTCTCGCAGAATACCAGTCATTCAGCAGAATGAATGGCACACTCAGGCAGATAAATGCCACCGAAGCAGTCACATATGGTGTGAAGTTATAGGTGGTGGCCTGCATAATCTGAGCAGAGCGGATGGCATCCACAGCGCCCAGAGTGGAGATCAAACCCACGTCCTTCTGCATGGAGATGAAGTCATTCATGAGAGCAGGAGCCACCTTACGCAGGGCCTGAGGGATGACCACCATGCGGATAGTCTGCAGGTTCGTCAGACCCAGGGAGCGAGCGGCTGCACGCTGAGACGGGTGCACGTCGTTAAAACCGGCACGCAGCACTTCAGCGATGTACGCCGAGTAGCTCAGAATCACGGCTACGGTACCCAGAAGAGTAGGAGAGATGCGGCTGGTGACCAGACCTGGCACACCAAAACCGATGAGGTAGAGCACCACGAGCATAGGAATACCACGCATAATGGTGGTGTAGAATGCTGCTATCCAGCGCAGAGGAAGCATAACGGCGCTGCGGCTCGTGCGCAGAAGTGCCAGAAGAGTGCCGAGGATGGCCACGCCTATGACGGCGAAGAAAAGGACCTGGAGGTTCAGGAGCAAGCCCTGACCTACGGCTGGAATGGACTGGACGAAGACATCCCAGTTAAAGAAGGTGAGCTTCACCTGCTGCCAGCCAGGAGAATTCTGTAAACTAACGGTGATAACAGCCACGAGGACGAGAGCGCTGACGACACTCGTGATCACGGATTTTAATCCTTCAGACTTGCGGTACTTCTCGCGTTCGAGCTCGACAGTACTGACTGTGGAAGGGTCGAAAGTAGCCATAGATAATGTCTCTTTTTGTGTCTAGGCGAATTAAGGAGTGTGAACACTTTCATCATACCGCGAGGTATACATTTTCGGTGCGCACGGGGTCATAGAGTAAGACGAGGAAGAATTGACAGAAAAAGTAAAAGCGGCACAGCGCATACCGCGCCATGCCGCCAGACGAAACGTCTTACTTCAAAACAGGAATGTTCGTGTACTCAGAGAGCCACTTTTCCTGCAGCTGCTTCAGGGTGCCGTCCTCAGAGAGCTTATTCACAGCCTTCGTCACCTTATCGGTGAGCTTCGAACCCTTAGGAAGCACGATGCCCTGGCCGTTCGGATCCTCAGAACCGTTTATCTGGCCGAGAACCTTACCATTATCACCCGTCTGCTTCGACTCCACCATGTTCACAGATGTAGGAGTGTCCACCACGAGGATGTCTATCTGGCCGTTCTTCAGGGCTGCCACAGCATCATCGTTATTATTATAGAGCTTGATGTCTTCCTTAATCTTATCCTTCGCCACGAGGTAGGATGTGGAACCAGACATGGCGCCGATGACGGCATCCTTAATATCTGCCAGCGACGTAGCAGAAGCGAACTTATTATCACCCTTCACCACGAGAGCCTGCGTGGTGTTATAGTAGCTCGGGGAGAAGTCCACGGCCTGCTTACGCTGCTCGGTGATGGAGAACTGCTGGATGTTCATATCCCAGTCCTTCGCGCCTGGTGCGATGGCCGAGTCGAAAGTGGAGCGAGTCCACACGACGTCCTTCTGGTCGTAGCCCAGCTCCTTCGCCACTGCGTATGCCACAGCTGCTTCGTAGCCTTCACCCGATTCTGGCTTATTATTCAGAACCCATGGGCTGTATGCTGGCTCGCCGGTAGCGATGGTCAGCTTACCTTCGGTGACGGTTTCGGAAGTGCTGGAAGCAGAAGTAGAACCGCACGCCGCCGTGAAAGCGAGCAGTGCAGCAGTAGCGCCAGCGAGGATAGTACGAGCAAGGTGTGCCTTGTTAATCATGCAGAACTCCCATTTTCTCTCTGATGTAATCTGCTCCTTCAGGATAACGAATGCCCCCGTACAAGCACAAGGCTGAACACGCATAAAATGACCAGTTTCGCGCTTTATGGGTATATGCATAATTTAGAACGCGTTCCAGCGATACAGTGGAAGCATGGAAAATACCACACAGGAAAGCGATAACCTTATGAAGTTCGAAAAAGAAGTAAAAGAGAATGTCTTCGGTTTTGGAGAAGCGAACGAAGCATACGCGCAGTACTTTACGGGCGCGTCCTTCCTCCGTGGATTAGTTTCGCCTGAAGAGAACATAGACTGGGGTATGGCTCAGGTGAGCTTCGAGCCTGGCTGCATTAACCACTGGCACGCGCATACCACCGGCTACCAGGTGCTGCTGTGCACGGGTGGTGAAGGCTGGGTGCAGGAGGAAGGTAAGGAGCCTGTCCGCATGCGTCCGGGTGACGTTTATGTGGTGCGTCGCGGTGTGAAGCACTGGCATGGCGCGGGGAAGAACAGCTGGTTCTCGCACATCGCCATCACTTCGGGCGCGACCGAGTGGTATGAGCCTGTGGATGAGCAGGCGTACGCTGAACTGGACGATTAATTTTTCATAAAGGAGACGATTATGCGCGATATGAAGCAGACGGCCGGCCGTACGCAGCTCGGCGAGTTCGCACCTACTTTTGCTCAGGTGAATGATGACGTTCTTTTCGGTGAGGTCTGGGCGGACGAGACGCTGGACATGAAGACCCGCTCGACCATCGTCATTTCCGTGTTCATGGGCCGCGGGCTCATCACGGATGCGCTGCGGCATCATCTGCAGTACGCGAAGGATAACGGCATTACCCGCGAGGAGATTGCGGCTATCATCACCCACGCGGCGTTTTACGCGGGATGGCCTGTAGCGTGGGCTGTGTTCGCGCTCGCGAAGGACGTCTGGAGCGAGGAGGAGTAGGCTTTTTCGTTAGGCCAATTTTCCCTCTTCTTATCAGCTATCGGGGGGGGGCAGCTCGCGTCGAGCTGCCCCCTTTCGTATCATCCGTGTTTAGTCGATGACGGTAAAACCCTCGAAAGTAAATCCTGGCGAGACCACACAGGAGGCGAGAGCATCCGCTGAGGTAGGCAGAGTGCGCTGCCACTGGCCGGCTTTCACAAGGCACTGCGTGGTGTGCTCGGCATCACTGAGGGCGAGGCGCGTGCGCGTGGAGCGCGCGGCTAGCTCCTCAGCAGAAAGTGTGCGTGGATCCTCATCACACACGTCTATCTCCAGCGCTCCAGGACCATGCCAGAGCCAGAGCTCGTCGGCATCCACGAGATGCCAGTCGCTGTAATCTCCTTGAGGCAGGAGGAAGTAGATGAGAGAGGCGAGAGGACGGTCAGTGTTTGCATATCCGAGGGGGCTCTGCCACGTGCGGCGGTACCAGCCGCCTTCGGGATGCGCGCTGAGGTCCAGCGAGGAGATGAGCTGCTGCGCGTAGGAGCTCAGCGGTGGGATAAGGTCCGCATGTACTGCGGTGGTAGGGTTCAGGTCGCGCATGTGAGTACACGTCTCCTTTTCTCAAATCTAAAAAGCGTCGTTATTATGCGCCACGCGGCCAGAGATGACCGTGGCGCGGTTCGTTCCCGAGCCTTCGCGCACGAGGCGTTCGAGAGTATCCTCGTAGGCTTCGTCTGAGCTCAAGTCCACAGGAATGTCGAGGAAAGCGAAGTCTGCCAGAGCGCCGGCATTTATCTGGCCTATGCGCTTCGGACCGATGTTCAGTCCCATCACTTCTGCACCGCCGAGCGTCATCATGCGGATGAGCCGGTGGCTGAGGTCGGCTCCCTCATAACCCTGCTCACGCGCGAGGTCGTAGAGCATGGATACATCATCGAGCACGTCCAGGCTCGGGGAGGAGGACAGGGAGTCGGTGCCCACGGAGACGAGATTTCCTTCGCGCAGGTAGTCTGCCACAGGAGCATCCTTCTGTGTGCAGGTAATGCGGTTCGAGCGTGGGCACAGTGCCACACCCACTCCGCGCTGACGTAAGATACGCCGGTCCTCAGCGTCCGCATATACACCGTGAGCGATGTGGATATCCGGTCCGAGACTGCCGAGCTGATCGACGAATTGGATAGCAGACACATGCACGCCGGACGACTTCAGCTGCGGATAACTATCCCAATGATGCGAACGCCACGAGCGCGAAACCGGCGAGTAGAGGTCCTCCGCGTCGCCCGACTCGCTCGGCGTCTCGCCCAAATGAATATGCAGACGCATGCCCATAGACCGCGCGATGTCCGGCAAATCGAGGAACGGCGCGGACTCAAGCGAATACGGCGCGTGCGGGCTGATGCCGATGTCCGCCGCCTCGCCCTCCTGCGACGCCTGCTCCACGAGGTCGCGCAGCCACTCCGGGCCGCTCGCATTCCAGTTATCATTCTCCCAGCCCATCACCTCGAGATACGTGATGCCATGCATGCGCTGCGAGAAGAGAGCTCCGGCCGCTTCGAGATCCGTGGTGATGTCCGCAGCAGCCGTGGTACCGTACTCGACGAGCTGGCGCGCGCCGTCATATGCCCAGTCTTTCCACGGCTTGTCGAGCGCATCGTCATCGTAAATGACGTCGAAAGCGTCGCTCCATTCCTGGAAGCTGCCATACTCCTGCTGGCCCACGGACGCCATGCCTGTGTACTGCAAATGCGTGTGCGCATTCACGAGGCCGGGCAGGAGAATACCATCCCAGTGGCGCTCCACCACGCGCTTCGAGCGCAGCGGCCCCTCGGATAACGCCTTGAGCACCCACTCGCGCGTGCCCACGTGCACCACGCGGTTCAGATAGACGGCCACGGCTCCGTGCGGCAGCGCCGGCGCTGTCACCGGAAGGACGAGGGATGCAGAGTAGACGACGACGGGATTCAGATCATGCATGCTCGCCATGGGAGGCCTCCTCGGGTGTGGTATGCGTGGCAGATGTGGTGGTAGGTGCGCTAAAGCGGGTGCGTGTCCAGTCCGTGACCATCTCGCGCTGCTCGTCTATCTGAGCGCCGCGAGCTTTCAGTGCTGAGCGGGCGATGCGCTCGTCCGTGGCAGCGTCGAGGCGGATGACGGCGTGGGGGAGCTGGCTGCCGGACGCTCCCTGGGATGTGTCCGCTTCCTCCACGAGCATGCGCACGGCATTCAGCTGCACGGCGAAGCTCATGTCCATGATTTCGATGGGATTTCCACCGCTGACCGTGTAGTTCATCCCGTCGCCACTGGCGATGAGCTGCGCGTTACGGCTTCCCGAGGCACCGCGGCCAGTATCGCTGCCGGCATCGAGGCTGGTATCGAGCTGAAGCTGCGTGAGCGGCACAGCAGGAGAGATGTGCTGTCCCGTAAGCGCTGTGAGCTCGTCGAGTGCTATCTCGTTCGCTATTCCGCCGATGACGCCGAGCACTGTCCCGTCGTTCAAGCTCTGAAGCGTGGCGAGGTCCAGCGTATGGACCACGCCGGTAGCGCTGATGAGGCAGGAGCATGCGCGTGCAGCCTCGGCGAGGGGCAGGACGTCGAAACCATCATACTGTGCTTTGAGTGCGGCGGTGGCACTGCGCTCCACGATGACCACGTGTGCGCCGAGCGAGCGCATGCGCACAGCGAATCCGCGTCCCACGGGGCCGTACCCGATGACGGCCATTTTCTCGCCTCGCGCCGCGCTGTCGTCTATCCACGAGTCGCCCAGGACGTTCAGGAAGGTGGTGACGCAGGACTCGCCCGTGCCGTGTACGTTATCGAAGCCCGTTTTCAGCTGCGAATCATTCGACGCGATGACCGGATACGTGAGCGCTCCGGCTTTTTCCATCGCCTCGAAGGCACGCACGCCGGACGTCGTTTCCTCAGCGACGCCCTTGAGCTGAGCGAGAAGCTCTGGCCGTTCGAGGCTGGCGAGACGCGCGAAGCTCGCACCGTCGTCGATGATGACGGTGGGCTGCAGCTCGTCCAGGAGCCGCAGCCCACCGGCATGCTCCTCTTCTGGCGTCCACGCTGCGTTCGCGTACACCTTCACACCGCGCCGCGCGAGCTCGTCCGCCACGGCTTGATGCACCTCGGCAGCCGTGGCATACACGCCCACCTGAGCGCCCGCCCGCTGCAGCTCGAGTAGCAGCACCGCCGTCTTCGGCTCGATGATAAGGCTGACTGCCACGCGCTCGCCCTCGAGAGTGTGCTCGGCGAGCAGTTCGTCGGCTATCTGCCGCGTCACCGGCATGCCCGCATACGCGCGGTCTATCTGCTCGGCTGCGGTGAGCTCGCCGAGCTGCCTGCGTTCTGTATAGTCAATTCTTTCTCCCTCTACCTCGGCATACTGCGCATGAAGATGAATAGAGCAGGAAGAGGCAGCGTCAGGATCTGTGACGATACGTATGCCCCAGACGGCTGCAAGAGAGGAAAAATTGGCAGGAAGAACGGAAAGAGCATCCGGATGACAGAACACGCGACTGCCAGCGAGGCTGCGATTCGTGGCCTGCGAAAGTGCGCGCACGAGCGTGGCGAAGTTCAGTGAGTGCATACTGCCAGTGTAGCCTAGACGGTATAATAATGAAGTACACTCGAAGCATTTCTCGAGCGATAGAATGGACTACTCATCGCATAAAGAAGCGCCTTCACTCGTTTTCCGTCGTGAAGGCGCCGATAGGGTACTCCCGATCCATTTATTTGCTATAAGTATGTCATAACGGTGCGATGAAGTAAACAGAAGCGCCGATTAACTGTCGTTAACCGGCGCCGATCGAGCAAACCCAATCCATTTATACAAGCTATCGTCTCATGCCGTCGTGGGAAAGTCAAGCGTTCACATGCTCCTGATACTATGACTCGTATGAGCACAGTAGTAATTCTGAGCGCACTTCCACGCGAAATAGCGCTGATTCAGGAGACATATCCCGGCGATGTCCTGCACGAAGGCGGACTCGACATCATGCATCATCAGGACGGTGATGTGCATATCTTCAGCACATTCGGTGGCATGGGCACCACGAATATCGCTGCGGCTGCACAGACTCTGCTGACAGTGGCTCGATATGAGGTGGGGGCGCCTGCGGATGCACTGATCTTTACGGGTATAGCAGGGAATCTGAATGCTCGACTCGGATTTGGCGACATCGCGCTCGCTGAGACTCTCGTCTATGAGGATACAGATACAGGCATTATCGCTGAAGACCCGCCATACCGTGAGACGTTCGGATCGACTCCGGAACTTCTCGCGCTCGCCGAACGTGTGGCTCGCGATGCGGGGATGACTTTCGTGGAGAATAATGCTTCTGTTTTAGGGGCTTCGGGACTTATGTATACGCCGTCGGGGATTCGTGAGGTTCCTTCAGACATAGATGATCATACGCAGAATCTCGCCGCACACCGCTATACAGTGGGCACTGTAGCGACGAGTAATTTGTTCAGTACTGAGCCATCCGTGCTGACTCGGATTATCGATGAAGACCATGCAGATGCCGAAGAAATGGAAGGCGCTGCAGTATCGCATGTGTGCTATAAGAATGATATTCCGCACGTGATTATTCGTTCGATGAGTAACGACTGCGGTGAATCCTACGAAGCTCTTGATGGGCGAGAGAATGATCTGAATACGTCTGCGCGGCTGGCTGCACAGGTGGCGCTGGGAGTGGTCGCTGAGCTGGTGAAGTAGAACAGAGATGTACGTGCCGACGAGTTGTTTGTAAATCATCTCACTAAGGAGCCTCGGGGAGCTGATTTGAGCCCTAGAATGAGATGATTTACAAACAACTGGCCGTATATGGTATGGCCAGGTTTACCACTCTGAAGCATAAGGCTGATGAGGAATGTTATCTGATAATGCTTGTTGCTGTTCTGGAGTCAGTGAGCCCATACACTGACCATATTTTTGCATGAATGAGTTATACGAATCCAGAAGGGTATAGCGCGCATCATGAGTCTCCATAGTGGCGGTATCCTTCGCATAAGAAATTGGTTCTTTTTCTAGTGCAAGGCACGATTTCGGATAGCCACCCAGTTTCTTCATTACTGAAATTATATTTTTTGTATCATCCTCGCTCATCTTTACTTTATGCTCAAGATAGAAATACAGAGCATGGTTCAGCGACTTCTGATAAGCATCCCAAGCATTATTTATCGCATCCATATGATTTTTAATATCAGTGGCGGTTAAATCTTGGCTACTATGAAAGGCTTCTTGCGCTGCAGTATAGAGTGTACGGTCCGCTTGATCTATCTGAGAAACTTCTGCTACATCTGGAATTTGAATTATGTCATTTATACCAGTAAGGAAGTAGTCATGAAATGGTTTTTCCGCAAGAAGCTGTTGCTGCGCTCGAATGACATAATTTGCTCTATCCAGCATGTCCTGATATGTATACACCGGCTGAGGAGCAGGAGCTGGAGTAGTGTCCTTCTTTGAAGCTGAATCTTCTGTCTGATCAGACTTTTTCTTCGCGTTCTTCGTATCTTTCGCTTCGGAAGACTTCTGACCGCGAGCACTCTGTGTGGAAACCTGCTGTGTAGCATGGAAAGGGGAGAATCCAGCACTGTGTACAGCCCACGCTACAGGAACTATCACTGCTATAGCTGTGCATGCAGCTATAGCAGAAGCGAGGAAGACATGTGTCTTCACCCAGATAAGAATCTTCGTTAGTATCATCATAATCTACTCCATCTCTCTTCCTTAGTATTTCAGCGTAACAGGGGGGGGAGAAAAGTAAATCTTCTCTGACACATACGAAAAAGGGCTGGAAGCAGGTTTTGCTTCCAGCCCTTACGATAATCGTTCAGCGCACGCTTACCTACGCTAACCTCGCACTTTTTACAGCACGCGGCGGATGGAGTACCCACCCGTGAACACGGACATGTTCGTCACCTTCGTGCCGAGGTTCGAGTTCAGTGCATTCACTACCTTACCGTTTCCGATGTAGATGGCTGCGTGAGTGCCATTCGCTATGATGTCTCCCGGCTGAGCTTCGGCCAGCGATGCTACAGGAGTACCCACGGTAGCCTGTGCGCCCGAGGTACGTGGCAGGTTAATGCCGAACTTCCTGAAGACATAGCTCGTGAAGCCAGAGCAGTCCCAGCCAGCCGTCGTCGTGCCGCCCCACAGGTATGGGGTACCCACGAAGGACATGGCATAATTGATCAAATCTGCAGCAGTACCCGTCGCAGTCCCCACGTCCACAGAAGACGAGGACGAGGACGAGGACGAACCAGCGTTCGCTGTAGCAGCACGAGAAGCCGCCGCTGCAGCCGCCACAGCAGAAGCCTGCTCAGACTGCACCTTCGCGATGGTCTCCTTCAGCGACGCGATATCTGCGTTATACGTATCCACAGCGGTGGACTCATCCTGCAGATGTATAGACGCGTTATTCATCGCCGCGCTCAGTGCAGCGCGCGACGCATCCGACGCAGAACCGGTCGAACCGAATGCCGTCTGACCAGCGTTATACGTCTGAATGAGGCTCTCACGAGCGCTCTTCTGCTCGTCCGTCATCTGATAGGTGATGTTCACCGAAGAACTGTCTGCGCTCAGGTCCCACTCTTCACCCTGAACGTAATTAATAGTGGCCACTTCTGCGGTCAAATCTGCACGGCTGGAACTACGCGACACGCTCAGGCCGGTAGCAGCGTCGCTTCCGGTAGCTGTAGCGAAAGTAGGTGCGGCAGAATGAGCCAGAGCCATGACGAGAAGCGAGGACACTGCTATGGTGCCTGCCTTCACGAGCGTCATGTGCTGGCGCGCGAGTCGAGACGCCTTCACGAAGGCGTTCTGCGTATTAAATGGCGTTACTGGTGCAGAAGCGGAGCTTACTCTATGCTTTCCTGTACTCAAAACGGTCTTCCCCTTAGGACAGCCTTCGTGCCGGGTATCTCCCAGCATCCCGTACTGCGGTCGGTTTAGCGCGTGCATGCGTGCGTACTGCCATGGTACGTCCGCGTGAACACTTAAGTATTCAGTTTAGCATACGGTCGAGAGGAAGGCCAATTTTCTCTCATCCAACACGACCTCTGTCATTCAGTAAAGCCCCTATGGCATAATAAGAAAGATTTATGTTTACCGCTGGCGTTCGCTATGCGGGAAAACCGATTTTGAATGGGTGATTTTAGTGGCACAGACTTCTAACGACATTAAGAACGGTTCTGTCATCAACCTCGATGGCAAGCTGTGGACAGTTATCGAATTCCAGCACGTGAAGCCAGGTAAGGGTCCTGCTTTCGTGCGCACGAAGATTAAGGAAGTTCTTTCCGGAAAGATAGTCGATAAGACTTTTAACGCCGGTATGAAGATGGAGTTCGAGACGGTGGATAACCGTACTCTGCAGTACTCCTATAAGGACGGAGATAACTTCGTCTTCATGGATATGACCACCTATGATCAGGTGTTCATCCCAGAAGCTCTCATCGGCGAGCAGGAAAAGTTCCTCCTCGAGGGTACGGACTGCATCGTGTCCTTCCACGAAGGAAACCCACTGTCTGTGGATCTGCCAGCGTCTGTAATCCTCACTGTGGCTCACACCGAGCCAGGTCTGCAGGGTAACCGTTCTTCCGCAGGCACGAAGCCAGCGACTATGGAGACCGGTGCAGAGATTCAGGTTCCTCTCTTCATTAATGAAGGTGAGCGCCTGAAGGTGGATACCCGTACGGGTGACTACCTCGGTCGTGAAAACTAAGCGCGAGTAGGAACTAAGGACCACACTAAGATATGGCACGTTCCACAGCTCGTAAGCGAGCCATGAATACACTCTTCGAAGCGGACATCCGAGGTCAGGAATTCACTGACCTCCTGGATGCTCGTATCGTGTATCCAGGTGCTCAGACTCCACTTCCCACCTACGCTATAGAGATAGTGCGTGGTGTGGCATCCCATCGCCGCACTATAGACAAGGCTCTCGGAGAAGCGTTAAACTCGTGGGAAGTGAAGCGTATGCCTGCCATCGACCGCGCTTTAGCGCGCATGGCAGCATGGGAGATTCTCTATAACGAGGAGATCCAGGCGGGAGTAGCTATCGATGAAGCGCTCTCGCTCGCGAAGAAATACTCTGGTGAGGATACTCCAGACCTGCTCTTCGGTGTACTCAGCACCGTGGACCAGAAGTCTGCAGAGATTCTCGCTGACGAAATAGCATGGCAGAATGAGCGCGCAGCTCTGGCTGCTGCTGAGGAAGCGGACGCTGACGCTCCTACTCAGGACGCACCAGCTCCTGCATCTGCTCCTGCCGAAGACACTCCATCGGACGAGCCCACGAGTGAGGAGAGCCTGTTCTCTCCCGCGGAGGACTCCGCCGATTCTATAACTGAAGACCCGCAAGGGAACTAGACCCACCTTATACTCCCCAGTAGCTTAGGAGGCATCGTGAATCGTAACGATTCTGCAGTTATCAGTCCAGAAATCTTTTCCACCCACGATGCCGTTTTGGTGCTGGAGGATGGGAACGTCTATGTGGGTCGCCCTTATGGGGCTCAAGGTGTGACGACGGGTGAGATAGTCTTCTCTACAGCCATGACTGGCTACCAGGAGACTCTCACCGACCCGTCGTATGCGCACCAGATAGTCGTTCAGACTTTCCCTCACATCGGTAACACAGGCGTGAACGATGAAGATCTCGAATCTCAGAAGATATGGGTAGCAGGATACGTAGTGCGTGACCCTGCCACACAAATCTCAAACTGGCGTGCGAAGCGCACACTGGATGAGGACCTGAATGACCAGAACATCGTGGGCATAGCAGACATAGATACTCGCCAGCTCGTACGCCACCTGCGCTCTGCAGGCGTCATGCGCGCAGGCATCTTCTCGGGCGAGGCACTCGTGGATGAATCTGGACGCCTCAAGCGCATCGATGACCTCCTCGACGTGGTACAGAACTCCGAGTTCATGGCGGGGGCGAATCTTTCAGAAGAAGTATCCACGAATGAATCTTACGTGGTCGAACCGCAGGGCGAGTATGAGGGGAAGGACCCGCTGTACACCGTGGTGTCCATCGACCTCGGCGTGAAGGCTATGAGCCCGTACCGTATGGCTGAGCGCGGCTGCCGCGTGCATGTGCTCCCAGCAGGAACCACCTGGGAAGAGATAACCGCGCTGCATCCAGATGGTGTCTTCTTCTCGAATGGCCCTGGAGACCCAGCCACCGCAGACTTCGAAGTGAAGCAGATCCGCCAGGTACTGGATGCGAAGATTCCATTCTTCGGCATTTGCTTCGGTAACCAGCTTCTGGGTCGTGCTCTCGGCTTCGGCACGTATAAGCTGAAGTTCGGCCATCGCGGCGTGAACCAGCCTGTGCAGGATCTGACCACGGGTAAGGTGGAAGTCACGGCACATAACCATGGCTTTGCTGTGGATGCTCCGAAGGGAGACCCTGTGCCGAGCCCATACGGAGACGGCCACTTCGGGCGCGTCCAGGTCAGCCACGTGGATCTGAATGATGACGTAGTCGAAGGCCTGCAGTGCCTCGATATCCCAGCATTCTCCGTCCAGTACCATCCTGAAGCAGCTGCAGGTCCTCACGATGCTGCCTATCTCTTCGACCGCTTCATCGACCAGATGCGTGAAGCGAAAGAAGCCCGCTAGAGGAAGAATTGACCACAGTACCAGAAGGAAAAACTCATGCCTAAACGCACAGATATCCAGTCCGTCATGGTCATAGGCTCCGGACCTATCGTCATCGGCCAGGCAGCAGAATTCGACTACTCGGGAACGCAGGCGTGCCGCGTGCTGCGCGAGGAAGGCGTACGCGTCATCCTCGTGAACTCGAACCCGGCCACCATCATGACCGACCCAGAGATGGCAGACGCCACGTACATCGAGCCGCTCAGCGTGCCTATCCTCGAACGCATCATCGCGAAAGAACGTCCGGACGCGCTCCTGCCTACGCTCGGCGGACAGACCGCGCTGAACGCAGCCATAGCACTCGGTAACGCGGGAGTACTCGAAAAGTATAACGTGGAGCTCATCGGAGCATCCCTCGAAGCCATCGACCGCGGCGAGGACCGCGAGCTCTTTAAGGAAGTCGTGAAAGAAGCCGGCGGAGACTCGGCACGCTCCTTCATCGCACACTCTATGGAGGAAGTGGAGCACATCGTTCACGACGAACTGGGATACCCTGTCGTGGTACGCCCGAGCTTCACTATGGGAGGTCTCGGCTCCGGAATCGCGCGAAATATCGAGGACCTGCATCGCATAGCGGGAGCGGGCCTGCACTACTCGCCGACGAACGAAGTACTCATCGAAGAAGGCCTCGAAGGCTGGAAGGAGTACGAGCTCGAGCTCATGCGCGACCGCAAGGATAATGTGGTCGTGGTATGCCCTATAGAAAACGTGGATCCGGTGGGTGTGCACACGGGTGACTCCATCACCGTGGCGCCAGTCTTTACGCTCACGGACCGCGAGTACCAGAAGCTGCGCGACATCGGCATAGCCATCATCCGCGGAGTGGGAGTGGATACCGGCGGATGTAACATCCAGTTCGCCGTGAACCCTCAGAACGGACGCATCGTGGTCATCGAGATGAACCCACGCGTGTCTCGCTCCTCGGCTCTCGCCTCGAAGGCCACCGGTTATCCTATCGCGAAGATAGCGGCGAAGCTGGCTCTCGGCTACACTCTGGATGAGATTCAGAATGACATCACTGAGACCACTCCGGCCAGCTTCGAGCCGACCATCGACTACGTGGTGACGAAGATCCCACGCTTTGCTTTCGAAAAGTTCCCAGGAGCGGACGAGACTCTCACTACGTCCATGAAGTCCGTGGGTGAGGCCATGGCTCTCGCGGGGAACTTCCAGGAGTCTCTCGGAAAGGCCATGCGCTCCATCGATAAGCGTCACGCCGGCTTTAACTGGGACGGTCCGGTGCCGTCTGCTGACGAAGTAGAGGAGCTGCTCGCCTCCATAAAGGTCCCGACGGAGCACCGCTACCTGCAGCTGATGCGCGCCATCTGGGGCGGCGCTACGCTCGAGCAGATCTTCGAGGCTACGAAGATAGACCCATGGTTCATCGACCAGCTCATGCAGATAAATGCCACTGCCGCCGAAGTGCGTGAAACCGAGGCTCTGAGCCCAGCGCTGCTGCGCCGCGCGAAGAAGGCGGGCTTAAGCGATGTACAGATCTCGCACCTGCGCGGACTCGGAGATCCGGGTGAAGACGTGATCCGCGAGCTGAGAAAAAACTACGGCATTCGTCCGGTGTATAAGACGGTGGATACCTGTGCAGCAGAATTCGACGCGATGACACCGTACTATTACTCCACGTACGCTCAGGAGTCGGAGCTGCGTCCACGTGAGCGCGAAGCGGTCATCATCCTCGGCTCTGGTCCGAACCGCATCGGTCAGGGTATCGAATTCGACTACACCTGCGTGCATGCCGTTCAGGAGCTCGGTAAGACGTATGACACCATTATGGTGAACTGTAATCCGGAAACCGTTTCTACCGACTATGACATCTCGGACCGCCTGTACTTCGAGCCACTCACCTTTGAAGATGTACTCGAGATCTACCAGGCAGAGCTGAAGCAGGGGCCGGTGAAGGGCGTCATCGTGCAGCTGGGTGGACAAACTCCACTGTCCCTCGCCGCTCGCCTGAAGGCTGCAGGCGTGCCTATCCTCGGAACCACGCCAGAGTCCATCGACCTGGCAGAAAACCGCGAGCTCTTCGGTGAGATTCTGGCGGAAAAGGGCCTGAATGCTCCACGCTACGGCACGGCTCTGTCCTATGACGAGGCTCTGAGTGCCGCGCATTCCATCGGCTACCCAGTGCTCGTGCGCCCATCGTACGTGCTGGGTGGACGCGGCATGGAGATAGTCTTCGAAGACTCTCAGCTGAAGGAATACGTGGGTCGTGCGCTGAAGGAAGCGCAGGCAGACCGCGTGGTTTCTGGACGCCTTCCATCCCCACTGCTCATCGACAAGTTCCTGTCTGATGCCATCGAAGTGGACGTGGATGCGCTCTATGACGGCCATGAGCTGTACATCGGCGGCATTATGGAGCACATCGAAGAAGCGGGTGTCCACTCGGGTGACGCAGCGTGCGTGCTTCCTCCGAATACGCTGTCTGACTCGCAGATTCAGCGTCTGCGTCAGGCCACTGAAGCCATCGCTGAAGGTGTGGGCGTGCAGGGGCTTATAAACGTGCAGTTCGCCTTCATGAGTAACACGCTGTACGTTATCGAGGCGAATCCTCGTGCATCGCGTACTGTTCCGTTCGCTTCGAAGGCTACGGGTACGGCTTTGGCGAAGGCTGCAGCGCGCATTATGGCAGGGGAGAGCATCGCTCAGGCACGCGCGCTCGGGCTGCTGCTTCCAGAAGGCGACGGCGGAGACATCCGTCCTGGTCAGCCAGTGGCGGTGAAGGAAGCGGTTCTGCCGTTTAAGCGCTTCCGTACGGAGGCTGGAAAGACGGTGGACGTGATCCTCGGGCCGGAGATGCGTTCCACGGGTGAGGTCATGGGCTTCGACCGTGACTTCCCGCACGCTTTCGCGAAGAGCCAGATAGCTGCCTACGAGACGGGTCTGCCGACGGGTGGTAACGTGTTCATTTCTGTGAATGACACGGATAAGCGCCAGCTTCCGCTCATGGCAGCGCGCTTGCTCGAGCTCGGCTTTAACCTGCTGGCTACGCAGGGTACGGCTTCTGTGCTGCGCCGCTATGGCATGGACGTCCAGGTGGTCGATAAGCTGACGCGGCACGTTCCGGCTGAGTCTGCTGGTTCTGAGTCTGAGGCTGCTGGTTCGGCGGATGGTTCGGCGGATGCGGACGCTCTGCATCTCGAGCCGGCGACGGGCGAAGGCGTTCTCGGAAAGAACGTCGTGCAGCTCATCGAAGAAGGTGCCATAGACCTCATCTTGAATACGCCGAGCTCGCGCTCTTCGCGTTCGGATGGTTACTCTATCCGTGCGGCGGCCATCGCGGCGGACATTCCGCAGTTTACCACTGCTATGGAGTTCCTCGCCGCACTCATAGCCATTAAGGCTGTGAAGGATGCGGACTACGAGATAGCGTCTATTCAGGAGCATGCGGCGCGTCTGCATGAACTGGATGCAGCGTAGGCTGCTGTAAGGCGTCTGAAGGCTGAGAAAGGCTGAGGAGTGACGGTTCGCTCCTCAGCCTTTTTATTTTTTAGTCCAATTTTTCCTCTACTCGACTGTGATCTCTCGAAGCTTTCTGCTCGAGATGCACAGGACGAGATACGAGCTTTCCCCCTCTCCGAGTACAGTAAAGAGTATGACTGAGCACACTGAACATACGAATCGTCTCGTAGTCCTCGCTGGCCCTACAGCCGTGGGGAAGGGGACCGTGGAGAAGAAGCTTTTCGAAGACCATCCGGACATCTGGCTGAGCGTGTCCGCGACGACTAGGGATCCTCGTCCCGGCGAGGTAAATGGCGTCAATTACTTCTTTATGACGCCGGATGAGTTCGCGGCGAAGGAAGCGGAAGGCGAGTTCCTCGAGACGGCTATTGTTCACGGTGTGCATCATTATGGCACGCCGTCCACGCCGGTCTTCGAGCATCTGCGCGCGGGCGTTCCGTCCATGCTGGAGATAGACGTGCAGGGCGTGCATGCTGTACGTGCGCGTGCTGCTGAGCTCGGTTTAGAGCCAATTTTCGTCTTCCTCGCCCCTCCCTCTTTCGAAGAGCTGGAAGCACGTCTGAAGGGCCGCGGCACGGAGACTGAAGAGCAGCAGCAGCGCCGTCTGCAGACTGCTCGCCATGAGCTCGAGCTGCAGGATGAGTTTGACGTGGTCATCGTGAATGATGAAGTGGACCGTGCAGCAGCAGAGCTGTGGAGTGTCTTCGAAAAAGCGATGGGCGGCGAGAAATAAGTGCGATGTAAGGGACCTGAGAAAGGCCCCTTTTTGTCTCTTTTATCTGCTAAGCTTCCATGTTATCTTTCGCTTTCATGAGTGAGAGACTTTTGCAGTGATGGAAAAGATAACAGAAGAAAAACAGAAAAAGGGATAAATGAAGAAGAAACTAAGCGCATACGCTATAACACTGATGTTAGTAGTCGCGATGAGCATAGGAGGTATGTGCAGCGCTCAGGCGCTGGAGAAACCTAGCTCTCCGTCATCTGGAACCTCGGGAAGCACGAGTAAAACGCTTAACCCACTCGAGAGCTTACATCGAACCGGTCAGCTCGGATTAGCTCAGAATTTCCATATTTTCGCTCATAAAGCTAAGCTTAGCGCTCATGTGAATGGAAATGTAGCAGTCGATCATCTCACAGCTCAGAGTAATTTCGGTACTGGAATCCGAGAAAATCTCCTGGATAATGACATCCACTACATAGGACAGACGGATTTCCTCCAGAGCAGCTCTTTCGTCAGCGCTCAGGGAAAACGTAAAAACACTGTCATCTTCGGTAAAGATGTGGCTCTCACCACAGTCGATAACGGGCATAAGATAGCCGCAAATAATAACAAACTCGACCACGTGAATGCAGATGAAATCATTCAGGAAAAGGATACGAAGTATATTAACTTCGACAGCGAGTTTGCTTCTCTGCAGAAGACATCCACCACTCTGGCCACACATCCGCAAACGGAAGGCGTGAAAAAAGATTTTTCCGATGAGAATAACCGCTACGTGGATGTGAGCGCTGCCGCGAGTGAACGTGACACGCTTGGCTCGGTCACCCTCACGAGCACAAATGAGAAGAAAGAACTGCTCGACGGTGCGGTTTATGACCTCTATAAAGAGGGCGAAAATGCTCCGCTGAAGTCCGGTCTGACCACCGTGCAGGGTCAGATCCACGTCACGAATCTTCCTGTAGGGAAGTACTACTTCGTGGAGACGAAAAGCGTGGCGGGCTGCGTGCCGAACACGGAGCATCACGAGTTCAGCATCACACCGGAACAGGTGAAGGCTGGAAGTTCCACTATCTATGTGACGCTCACACGCGATGAGATAGAGCGTGACCGTCCCATCACCATTACGGGCCTGGAAAAGAATGGCACGAACGTGGTCGTGAACGTCGATACGGCAGGCGCTTCGGACGTGAACGTGGGGGCAGAGATAAAATTGCACTATACAGACGGAACGGACCGTCCGAATAAGGAAACCGAGGACTTCAGCGACGCCGTGCTGCTCTGGAACTTCGCGAACCGCGCGGCCGGGCAGACGCTGAACATCAACCGCGCGCGTTTCCAGGGCAGCCTGCTCGCCGTGGGCGATACGGTGAACGTGGGGCAGAACGTGGACGGCAGCATCATCGCGGATACGGTGAACGTGAACGGCGGCGAAACGCATCGTTGGGATTATCACGAACACGATACACCGGTGCATCCTGTCGAGGTCTATGCCGTCGATTCGCTCGTTTCGCGCGAGACGATATCCATATCCGTGCGCAAAGAGTGGGTGGGTGCTGCTGGTCAGTCCGCGCGCGTGCATTTGTACGCGGACGGCGCGGAAGTAGCATCTGCTGAGCTCAATTCCTCCACCTCCTGGCAGCACATCTTCGCCGACCTCGATAAGTACACGACGGAGAACGAGCTCATCCACTATACCGTGCGCGAAGACGCGATGGACGGATATATCCCAGCGGTAACGGGCGATGCGGAAAGCGGATTCACCGTGATAAATACACAAGATACACCGGTGAAGCCGGTGGAACCGGAAGATCCGGAAGATCCAGAGCCGGGCGAGCCGGAAGAGCCGACGAAGCCGGGCGAGCCGGAAGAGCCGACGAAGCCTGAGGAGCCGGAAAATCCGGATCCTACGGAACCAAACGTGCCAGAAGATCCTCAGCCAGAAGACCCTCAGCCGGTGACGCCGAAGCATGAAGTGCCGAAGCCAGTTGAGCCTTCTGATCCTGATAAGCCAAAGGAGGATGATCCGAAGAATGAAGAGCCGAAGGATCCTGAGCCAGAGACTCCTGCTCAGCCAGAGGATCCGACACCATTCGAGCCGTCCAGCCCGGACAAGCCTAAGGGCGAAGACCCGACGCCAGAAGTGCCGTCGCCTCCTGCGCCTCCAGTGCCGCCGACGGATCGCTCTGTAGAGCCGAAGAATCCTGAGACGCCAGAGCCATCGGATCCGACTGACCCAGAGGACCCGCAGTCTTCTGAAGAGCCGTCGGGTCCGAAGAAGTCGGAGAAGGCAGAAAATCCAGCGCCTGTGACGACAGGAAAGAAGACGACAGAGGAACCGAAGCAGCTCGCTCGTACGGGTAGTGATATTCGTACAGCAAGCATGGCGGCACTCTGTGCAGTCGCGCTGGGTATGATGTGCATGCGCATACGTACGCAGCGTCATTCGGGGGAGTGCCGAGGTCTGCACCGTCAGTAATCACTGAGTGCTGAACTCGGAATGGACTCCTGAAGAGGGTCCTCAAGGAGTGAGCTTTTTGGGACGCGGTGAGCTCGACGGGCGGAAGAGGATTGGCTTATTTCCAGTCTTTCCTTTTTCTGTCTCCGGGCTGTAACAGGCTAAAGTGTCCCAAAAAGCTCACTCCTCGCTGACAGGGGTCCTTCGAGCCCGCCCGCGCCTCACCCCACGTCTCACCCAGCGCCTCACCCCACGGCTGGATGGGCAGCACTCACCGTCCGCGCTCCACCCCACGTCTCATCCCGTCCGCCCCCCCCAGTTCGCCCCACGCCGCCTCGCCCTCACGAGAAAACATGCTATCCTCAGAAGTGACATCACGATAAGGAAGTGGTCTGTATGAATGCGCACAGTGCAGCGTCAGGAGCAGTATCCGGATCGCCAGCAAAGTCCTCCCAGAAAAATACGCGAACTCAAAAAGCTTCGGAGCGCGCTTCCGAGCGCGCTCCGAAGCGTACTCCTAAGCGCGCCACGCTGAAGGACATCGCGAAAGTGGCAGGAGTATCCTCCACGGCGGTGTCCCTCGTACTGAATAATAAACCGAACCGCTTTACCGAGGAGACGCGCGAGCAGATTCGCGCCATTGCCCGAGACTTGAACTACGTGCCTAACCAGTCTGCCAGGAGCCTGGCCACGAAGTCCTCGAGCCTTCTCGCGCTCATTATTCCAGACATCGAGAACCTCTTCTTCGCCTCTCTCGCGAAGCATATGGAAGCAGAGTGTAAGGCTGCTGGCTACTCGCTGCTCATCGTGGATACGGGCGAGGACATCGTCGAGCAGGAGCAGGCCCTGCAGCGCATGATCCAGTTCGGCATCGACGGACTGTTCATCATTCCCACGTATTCCTCGCTGGAGGAGAGCGCTTCGCTGCGTGCGCGCTTGCTGAAGACCGGTTTCCCGGTCATGTTTATCGACCGTATTCCAGAGCGCATCGTGGATGAGGCTGAGGATCCTGCACTTGCTGACACAGAATCAAACTGGCGCGCGTTTGCGTATGACCATACGCGCGGGGGACAGTTGGCCGCGCGGGCGTTCCTCGAACAGGGGCACCGCGAGTTCGGCATGATAGGACCGGTGGAGCGTACAGGGCGCGATAAGGGGAATAATTCGGCGCGTTTCGAGGGTTTTCTTACTGAGCTGCTCAGGAGCGGCGTCCGAGTTCCGCCTGAGCGTGTGAAAAATGGCGCGTTTACCGTCTCGGCTGGACGTGATTACGCGGATGAGCTTATCGATGCGGGCGTGACGGCTGTCTTTTGCGGGAATGATCTCGTCGCCATCGGCTTTACGCGGCGGGCTCGTGAGCGTGGACTTCGCGTGCCGGAGGATATTTCGGTCATCGGCTACGATGACGTCATGACATCGTTTGGACTGGACTTCGAGTTTACGACGGTGAAGCAGGACGTGTCCGCGCTCGCCCGCGTCAGCTGCGAAGCGATGCTGCAGGCGGTGGGTGCAGGTTCAGGCGAGGTGCTCAGCGCCGCGCAGCGCATGACGCTTCTCATGCCGGAGCTCGTGGAGCGGACCACGGTAGCGTCCGCGCGACACGCGTAAGAGCGCATACGTTGTCAATTTAGTCTCGACCTGTGCTATTCTATAAACAGTTGGTTAAGCGCTTAACCAACGACGGCTGATTAAGGCTGAGTGAACACCCAAGCGCACATAACTGAACATATACGTACGCAGCATGGCGGAAAGCGAAGACGCCATGCTGGCAGGAATTCAAAGGAGACTTCTATGTCGAAGAAGATTATTCTGGACTGTGACCCAGGCCATGATGATGCCGTCGCTATCCTTCTAGCCGTAGGTAACCCAGAAATTGACCTCCTCGGCGTTACGACGGTGGGCGGAAACCAGAGCATCGAAAAGGTGACGTATAACGCACGCGCCGTGCTCGAAAAGGCACACGCCACGAACGTCCCAGTCTACCGCGGTGCAGGTCGTCCTATTCTTCGTCCAGCTCAGGCAGCAGCCTCCATTCACGGCGAAACCGGTCTCGACGGCGTGGAGCTGCCAGAGCCGAGCCGCCCACTCGAGGAGAAGAGCGCAGTTCAGTTCATCATCGACACCATTATGAGCGAAGAGCCAGGAACGGTCACCCTCGTGCCGACCGGACCGCTGACGAACATCGCTCTCGCCGCACGCCTCGAGCCACGCATCGTGGAGCGTGTGAAGGAAGTCGTCCTCATGGGCGGTGGCTACCATGTGGGCAACTGGAGCTCCGTGGCAGAATTTAACATCATGGTGGACCCAGAAGCCGCACACATCGTCTTTAACGAGCCATGGAAGGTGACCATGGTGGGTCTGGACCTGACGCATCAGGCGCTGTGCACGCCAGAAGTCCAGAAGAAGATAGAAGGCGTGGGCACGGATCTCGCGCAGTTCGTCTCCGGACTCATGGACTTCTTCCGCCTGTCCTACAGCCAGAATCAGGACTTCGTGGACCCTCCAGTGCACGACCCATGCACTGTGGCCTACCTCATCGACCCAAGCATCGTGCAGACGCGTCGCTGCCCACTGGATGTGGAGCTGAACGGCACGCTCACCTGGGGCATGACCGTGGCAGACCTGCGCGGACCAGAGCCAGCAGAAGACGAATGCCACACGCAGGTGGCCACGAAGCTGGACTTCGACAAGTTCTGGGCTCTCGTGGAAGACGCTCTGCGCCGCATTAACTAGACGCTGGTAGACGCCGGACGAGACACGGACGAAACACAGACGAGATACATACGAGACACATACGAGACACATACGATAACGAGGACTGAACTCTCATGGATACGAATACTCTGAACGTAGGCGAAGCGCTTATGCAGCTGACCGGCCGCGTGGCCGTGGTGGGCTCCATGAACGCGGACTACACCGTGCGCGTGCCACGCTTTCTCCTTCCTGGCGAGACACTCGAAGGCGGTGCTCTGGAGATTCTTCCGGGAGGAAAGTCCTCGAATCAGGCTGCTGCGGCGGCGAAGCTCGGAGCGCAGGTAACGCTCTTCGGCGCTCTCGGTCAGGACTCGAACGCAGATTTCCTTTCCGGAAAGCTCGAAGAAGCGGGCGTGGACACGAGCTCCATCGCGCGCGTGGACGGCCCATCGGGCACCACAGTCATCACCGTATCTGAGGCCGATGGCGAGAATACCATCGTCTACTCTGCTGGGTCGAACCGCGCGGTGACTGCCGAGTATGTGCGTTCTCATGCTGCGGAGCTGACGAGTGCGTCTGTGCTCGGACTGTGCCTCGAGTCTCCTCTGGAGGCTGTCATCGAGGCTGCTCGGCTGGCGCATGAGGCGGGCATGCCTGTGCTGCTGAATAATTCTCCGTTTATGGCGGACCTTCCGTCTGAGCTTGTGGAGAACGTGGACATCCTGCTCGCGAACGAGCATGAGGTCGCGCAGATGATAGGCATGGATGACTCTGCTGTGGACTGGGCGAATGCCGACTGGGATGCGCTGCGCGTTAAGCTCGCTGAGCTCGGCTTTAGCCGCGTCATCATTACACTCGGCGCGCTTGGTTCGTGCGTCATAGACGGCGAGAGCGTAGAGCGCGTGGACGGCGTGCGCATCTCGCCTGTGGATACGACCGGCTGCGGCGACTCGTACATGGGTACCGTTCTGGCTGGCCTCGCATCTGGTTTTAGTCTGACCGACAGCGCGCGCATAGCCGCGTATGTGGGTGCGTATGCTGCATGCGGCTTCGGCGCGCAGGCGTCCTACGGTACCGCTACTGAGATACGTGAGGCCTTCTCTCTCTAACCCATTTCTCTCGAAGGCCTCCCCACTACGGGCCCGCTGCTGGAGCATTTTTCTTTCTTTCTTCTCGTGCTCCGGCGGCGGGCTCGCAGTTTTTTATTTTTCCTGTGTCAATTTTTCCTTATCTTTCACCTCATCTCGTCTACGCCACTTCGTGATGAGCAGGGTAGTGGTAGCTGTCACCGCCATGGCGAGGAGAGATGCGACGAGATAGATATCTTCAGGATCTCGGCTCGTATATCCTGGTCTCACAGGAAGCTGGAAGAGTTCAGCCAGAGCGTCCGCGAAGACAAAGACTGCTATGGAGATGATGCAGAGTGCTACACAGGTAGCGCATAAACCATAGAGTGTGCCTGCGTCGCATAAGCGTATGGCGTAGATAAGCAGAAGGATGGGCAGCACTATGCCAGCGAGGAATAGTGCATAAATCGTGGTATATCCATCGTAGGGAATGGTCACATACGAACGAATATCCAGGATAATGCTCGCTGCGAGGATGATGCTCGAAAAGCACACCATGCGGATGGACTGGTTCTGTAGCTTCATAGACGGGCCTTTCGTTCATGGAGAAGAATATAGAGGAGAAGAATACAGCTGATAATAGCCATAATGAACGCTAGAGAAGAGTTCAGAGAGTCTCCAGTATGGTCGAAAGAAGATGGCCATTTGCCTGGAGTGGTTCCTGTAAGAGCATCACTATTCCACAGGATAACTAGACTGGTTACTACTTGGATGCCACTGAGAATAAAAACAGGTATAGACTTACGTGGCGCAATAAGAAAACTTGACTGCCATGCTAGAGTGAGTGGAAGGACACAGCCTAAAAGTAGAAGTGCAAGGATGGATGTAATCCACGTATCTTCGAAGTGTATTTTTGCTCGAGCAGCTAAGAGTATGCCGATACACAGTAGCAATGTCGAGTTTTGCAGTATGCTTCTCTCCTTTCTAGTCGAAATGAGGAGAGGACTTTTTAGTAGAAGTACTGCGGCTACGATACAGGTAACGGTGAAGATAAGAGATGCGAGAGGATATACTCTATAAGCGACGTAGTATTCGCTTATATGTGATCCTGCACGATGGGAAAGAATCAGACCGGAGAAGAGAATAGTAGAGGTTCCCAGGAGGCATGTTAGCGAACTGATAATAGTACTGTAAGTCCTCATTATACGTGGGGCATAGTTATGAGCAGCGAAGAATAAGTATGCTGGGGTGATAATCCCACATAGGAACGGAGCAGGATTTGCTATGTCTATATGCATATCATCGATATAGACATTTAAGAGCAGAAGCAGGCCGGTGAAGAGGAGAACGAATACTGTACCGAGCATGATGAAAGTTTGCGTCTTGGCATTTTTCTCTCTATCGGAAGGAGTTTGCCATGAACAACGTAATAATGATGCTAGTGTAATGTACAGCATGAGGATGATAGTAACAGCTGTAAAGACTGGTGTGAGATGAGAGCCAGAATAGATAATATAGTAGCCACGCTCAGAATTCTGACCGTCTATAAAGAAATTTCCGAGAGTGAGCTGTATGGCTGTGAGCAAACTTACGGTGAAGGCTACTAGTATGAATATGTTGCGCACTTTCGTATTATGTGCCGCGCCGAGAAGGTGGCAAAGGATTAGTGGAAATACGATGCCGATAAGTGCGCTGGCTGAACTCAAGTATATGGCGCTGTCATTATTTAGGGAATCTGAATAATAGAGAACCAGAAGTATAATAGTCGCAATGCTAGATATAATGCATGCACTTAAAGCTGCTGCAGGAATAGTAAATTTACGCATGGGGATCTCCATGATGATAGGAAGGGAAAGTGTGTGAGGAGATTTTTGACCTCCTCACACACTTGTATTACTTAGCGGCGGATTCGGTAAAACTTTGCTTTATGACTCATTCCAGGCCATCCCCCATTCCACTTGAGATAGTCGCTAGAATGTTGCGCGATTTGTACGGAATTTCCGCTCTTGTCATATACAAAAGCTACGTGGTCGACTTTGCCATCATTTCCGTCGTCATATCCTATAAAATCACCAGGGAGAATATAAACGACGAAAGCATTCCAATCTTTTACCTGGTATCCGCTTCCCATGTATTTTGTAAAGGTGTCAGCATTAATCCATGAGATAGAACGATTTCCATGGCTTTTGAACCACCATCCGTATCTTTCATCCGAATGGTTAGTCATTTGAACTCCGCCTGCCCTAAGTATTTGAGATGCAAAGTTTGTACAATCTGCTTTATATCGGCCATAAAAGCCGTTTGTGGTCGTGGCATATGTGCGTGCGTAACTTTTAGCGGCTTCGAGATTTATTCCGGAATTCCTATCAGGGAAGCGCGGCTGTGTATTATGGTTTTCTTCCTTATAAGGTAGAAGAAGTAAAGCTTGATCGACTGCTTGCCCTTCAGTAATCGTCCCATCTGAAAAATCACGATAAATAAGATCGAGATTCTGTGAAATAAAAGTATTCTCTGCTTTATTCTCATAATAATCTAAAAAGTTCAGCAGTGAACTTTTAGCATCTTCGCTTAGATTATCATACTGCCGTACATAATCCTTATAGAGGCTTGCTGTATCCTCAGCAAGTGTGGACAGTGAATTTTCCCGTGCGATATCGCTCAGTACCGTCTCAAAATGATCAGAATAATACGCGCGAACAGAATCTGGATCTTTATATGTGTCTAATAATGCGAACGTTCGGTTTCCAAATGATACGTAATGAGATACCAGTGATTCATCTGGCTGTGTAGAAGCTGACCATGGAGGTTCCACGGCGTGTGCATAAGGAATGCTTAAGCTAAGAATTGCTATAACGGCAGAAATAGTCATTCTGCCCTTCTTGAAAAGGTGCTTTCGCATCTTTGCCTCCTTGATATAGGCGCTAAAGCGTCATTACTTCAGATAATAATTTTACCAACTTTGATAAAATTAACATAAGTTTATCAGATAATTTAAAATATGCAAATTTAGTGAGGAGATTAACATAGTGGCTTTAACGGTGCGCTTGTGAATGCTAAACAGGCGGCATGTGTTTCAGACAGGGTAATATAGTAAGTGGTTTAGTGAAAAAATTTGGCTCTTTTATCTCTTTCCTATGCGGACAATGCGGCCTAGGTAGCCTTGTTCTGTGATAGCTTGCCTGATAAGAGCCTTCAGAAGCATAATCATGAGAACAGCAGCGACGACTGCCATATGCAGAGCTGTGGATGCGTTCAGTAGGAATCCCGTATGGACTGTGGGCATAGTAGAGAATGCGCTGTATGCGCAGGTGAGGGCATCACTGTTCACGAGAATGACGAGAGAATAGAACATCTGAGCGCTTCCTAAGAAGATAATGACTTTATACCACTTTCTGTCCTTAATTCTATGTGCCAGTTCGAGGATGACTAGTGGCATGAAGATGCCCCAGAGAATAAGTACGACCACGGATGCAGACCAGCGATATGGTATGTTTGTGAGTGCACGTGAGTAGGGGAAGACTCCTGCACTAAAGAAAAGCATAAAGCGTTCGTAGAGAGCTACGTTTACGGGAATGTCGCTGCGAAGCTCATTCCCGAGGAGAACTATCAGACTGACGGTGCAGCAGACAGCTGAGAGAAATGTGAGTGTAGGATAGAAGTGCCAGATAACGTAGTCGAAGTAGACATATCCACGGCCCACAAGCTGTGAGATGAGAACATCACCCCAGAAAATGGTGGCAAATCCTCCCACTACAGTACTCGCGCTGAGCTTGGCGCTGAATGTGCGCGTATAGCTTACGGTGAATCTGTGGGAGACGAAGAGGAGATACGCGGGAGCTACTATGCTGCACAGGATAAGTCCAGGATTTAGCCAGTCGAGAGTATATACATCTCGGGTTTCTCCTCGAATAGTGACGAGGATACCAGCGAAGAGGAGAAGAATGACTGTGGCTATGATAGTGTCACGCTGCGCTTTCTGATCTGGTGTAGCAGAGGGGTTCCACTGGCACTTCAGCAGTGCTGCGAGGGTGAGGAACATCATGAGGAGAAGAGATAGGAGTGTAACCTCAAAAGTATACTGACTACCCGTGTATGCTATAAGGAACTGATATATATCGTCTGCAGTGTACAAGGAAACGTCACCAAGTCCGAGATGTACCGCTGTAAAGAACCCTATAGCATAAGCAGAGATTCTCAGGGCGCGGCTGGTTACAGTGGTGTGTGCGGTGCCCAGTAGTCCGAGGAAGATGAGCGGGAAGACAAAACCTATGAGTGCGCTTGCTGTACCGAGAGCTTGTGGGGCTAGCATAGTGTCCTGCGAGTAGACGATGAGACACGTCACGGTCAAGAATGCGATGCTGAGAAAGCTCCATATGAGGACAGCTGGGCGCGACGAATGATTAGTCATAAGAATGCCTTCTTTCATTTCTCCCTATCATCATAAGACTGACTATGCTCAGGAGCATCATGCAGAAGGCTATCTGGACATTCAGAATCTGTCCCGTGTGATAATTCGCGAAGCTATTATCTGGTGGAGTACCGGTGAGAGCATCGCTGGAGGAGATGATGACGAGGGAGAGGAAGAATTGGCAGAAGGAAAGGAACAGAACGAACAGGCGCGTACTTTCTGAAGCGTAACGCGCCCCAGCGTACGCGAGCGCAGCGGGAAGCAGGAAGCCGCAGATGGCGAGGCTGACAAGCGAGGCAGTCCAGACGAGCTCGCCGGTCAGCAGTGCGCGGCCGGCGACGAGGAGCCCCGAGACAGTCAGAAGCGCGGACGCAGGAAGAACTGCAGAAGACCTGAATCTGGAAACGTGCTGCGGGCGGGCGTTCAGAGTAATGATGAACAGGATGACGATGCTCATGAGACTCGTAAGCAGGATGACGAGAGGGTAGTCATCCCGGGCGATGCTGTCGGGCGTCATGAGATCATGTTCGAGGGCGACGGTCTTCAGCGCGAGGTCTCCATAAAAGATAAACGCGAGCGTGCCGAGGATGGTCAGCGCGCTCAGGCCGGCCGATGCCCAGCGTACGGTGCCGGAGTTCAGTCTATGCGTGAGAAGGAAAAGGTATGCGGGCGCGACGATGCCAGTGAGGAGAGGGGCAGGATTATCCCAGTCGAGGTCGCCGTAGCTGGCGAAGAGAGTGGCGGAATGCGAGGAGAAGAGAAGGAGTACGAGTGAGGCTGCCGGGCACAGTGTGATGGCGAGGGTGTGTACGCTCCAGTGTGTCTTCGGGGTGGCTTGTGCCGAGTCCTGCCTGCTCGGGAGGGGAATGCGCGTATGCGCGGTGTGAGGATTCATGATAAACCCGTCTCTTCTGTGGTGTGTAGCGCCGTCGATAACGAATCTTTTCCCGCACCACTGAAGGAAAAGATTAGATAATATTCTACTCGGATGGGAGGTCCAAGCACATGGATGGAGTATATTATTCGGACGGTTGTGAGACTATAGCATGCATGATAAATAGAGATACGGAAAATAAGGATTGGCGTGTCGCACCTTTGGTGAATATAAAATATATGTTAACTTTTCAAACGAAAAGTTAGAACCACTAAGAAAGTAGGCAACGATGCGTACACGACATCACTTTATTTATACCGTAATGGCCGTTCTAGCTATTCTGGGGTTTGTTTTTTCTATGCCGCATAGTTATGCTCTGGAGACAGAGAATACGGGAATTCCAGCAGAAATACGAGGACTAGATTCATATATATCCTACTCTACTTCTGAAGGTTTTATGCTGAATGATAAGGAAGCTATCCTTCGAGGGTATACACAAGAGTCTATTAACCAAGTTAAAAAGAATTTGGAGGTTATGAACCTTATTAATAGTCAGACAGAATACGCTAGCGTGAGTGGTGCAGACTTGACTGTATATGTTCCTCCAGATTCGTCGATGAATTCTGGGTATAGTGCGTTTCGTGCTGCTCCAGCTCGTGGAGTGAACAAAGTAGTAGCTCACTGGTATGGAGTCACTGAAACGTGGATGGATAGCAAAGCAGCTGATAAGTTTATTAATGCACTTAAGAGCGGAAAAACTCCGGCTGGTTTCATTACTGGCTGGGTAGGTGTAGCTACTAAAGTCATGCTGAATTCTCTTATCCAGAATGCAACCGCTGCTGCTAAAAAGGGAAGAGGCATAATAGCATACTCCCAGATGAATTCTGTGGGTAATATGAATATATGGTTCGGCGCACAGTAGCACAGTGAATAATGGAGGAATGAAAATGAAATTCTCTTCGACTGCTAAAAATGCGGTGCTACTCATAGCATATATAGCGGTTTCTACTGCGCTTTCGCTATGGTTAACTCAGTATGATGGAACACATCAAGGAGTGTACTTTTTAGGTACATATACGTGGATTCTTCCATTATCGGCACTTATACTGGTGTGCGGAAGTTTCCTTTTAGCGTTACGTTTTATAGGAAAATACTTTGTGGCTATGTGCTATGTGGAGCTCGTGACGCGAGCAGTAATGCAATCGATTACTCTCCTTAACCTTCAAGGAGTAGAGAATCTGATGTATGTAGTGACTGCAGTAAATATCATATCGGATATCGCGGTGTTTGTACTCTTCTGCTTGTGGCTTTTCTCGCCAATGCGGAAGAAAGAGAATGCATAGATTTTCGGGTTTGATAGAGGAACGCATAGACGAGTATAAAGTGGAGTGCAGGTTTTAACTGCGACGAGTTAAAACCTGCACTCCACTACTATCGACTCAGCTTACTCCGCCTGATGCGCGAGCTTATTAATTAGCTCTGGGTCACGCGTGGCGCCCTTATCTGCAGAGCGAGCGAAGGCGGCGTATGCTTTCAGAGCGAGCGAGACCTGGCGGTCGCGGTGTGGACGGTAGCCGTACCCGTTTTCTATGGCTTCGCGGCGCTGAGCGAGAACTTCGTCTGGCACATCCACGTTTATCGTGCGGTTCGGGATGTCTATGACGATGGTGTCCCCGTTCTCCACGAGAGCTATAGGTCCGCCGGCAGCAGCTTCTGGGGCGATGTGACCTATGGACAGCCCGGACGACCCACCCGAGTAGCGCCCATCAGTCAGAAGTGCCACCTGCTTACCGATGCCCTTACCCTTTACGAAGGACGTAGGGTAGAGCATCTCCTGCATACCAGGGCCGCCCTTCGGGCCTTCGTAGCGGATGATCAGAGCCTGGCCAGGCTTCAGAGTGTCATTCAGAATCACTTCCACAGCCTGCTCCTGAGACTCCACCACGAGAGCTTCGCCGGTAAACGTCCAGATGGATGGATCCACGCCAGCAGTCTTCACTACGCAGCCATCTGGAGCGATGTTTCCACGCAGAACGGCCAGGCCTCCCTCGGTCACGGATGGGTGGTCGATGTCATGGACAGCACCATTAATATAGTCGCGGTCCAGAGTCTCGAAGCGTGCGTTCTGGCTCATGCCTTCTGCTGTACGCTCGCCACCCGGAGCAGCAGTAAAGAGGTCGAGTGCCTCGTCGGTCACGCTGTCTCGTCGGATATCCCAGTCATTCAGCTTCGCTTCGAGAGTAGGGTAGTCCACAGAGTGCACGTCACGGTGGAGCTTTCCACCACGGTCCAGCTCGCCGAGGATGCGGGAGATACCACCAGCGCGGTGAACATCTGAGATCTCCCATGGTCCCGATGGACTCGCCTTACAGATGCATGGCACGGTGTGGGAGATGCGCTCGATGTCTTCGAGAGTAAAGTCCACATCGGCGCTCTGTGCAGCAGCGAGGATGTGCAGCACAGTATTCGTGGAACCACCCATGGCCACATCCATGGTCATAGCGTTCTCGAACGCATGCTTCGTCACGATGGAGCGTGGAAGCACAGAGGCGTCATCCTCATGGTAGTAGCGGTTCGCCAGTTCCACTATCTTCGCGCCAGCCTTTTCGAAGAGGGCAGTGCGTGCGGCGTGGTCAGCCAGTGTGGTGCCGTTCCCAGGAAGGGCTAGGCCGAGAGCTTCCATCAGGCAGTTCATGGAGTTTGCGGTGAACATACCTGCGCAGGAGCCGCACGTCGGGCAGGCGGTGCGCTCATAGGCGAGCAGGTCCTCATCCGAGACAGTGTCATCTGCCGAGGCATACATGACGTCGATGAGGTCAGTGCTCTTCGTGGTGCCGTCCGAGAGGGTAGTGGTACCCGACTCCATAGGGCCGCCGGAGACGAAGATGGTAGGAATGTTCAGTCGTAGCGCTGCCATGAGCATACCTGGGCTGATCTTATCGCAGTTCGAGATGCAGATCAGAGCATCAGCGCAGTGTGCATTCACGGAGTATTCCACAGCATCGGCTATGATGTCTCGGCTCGGCAGCGAGTAGAGCATTCCTGTGTGGCCCATGGCTATGCCGTCATCCACAGCTATGGTGTTGAACTCGCGCGGAATGCCGCCTGCCTGCTTAATGGCATCTGAGACGATGCGCCCCACCTTATTCAGGTGAACGTGTCCTGGAACGAACTCGGAGAAGGAGTTCGCGACGGCGATTATAGGCTTGCCGAAGTCTTTTTCTTCGACGCCGGCGGCACGGTAGAGTGCGCGAGCACCAGCAAACATGCGGCCGTTCATGATAGTAGCGGATCTCATCTTCATACCTGCTTATACTAGCGCGCAGGGCTGGAATATGCCGCGTGGCGTTCACGTAGTGGGAAGTACGGTGGTCTGAGTACACTAGAGAGAACTAGAAAAGACTAGGAACACGTAGTTTCGTATGGGAGAAAAATGGCACTGGGAACTAACCCTGAACCACAGGGACTTGTAAATCCTCCATTGGATGAGCTTACTGAGCACGTAGACTCGAAGTATGCACTGGCTATGTTCGCAGCTCGTCGCGCTCGCCAGATTAACTCGTACTTTACGCAGCTGAATGAAGGCCTGCTGCAGAATGTGGGTCCGCTCGTCGAGTACCAGAATCATGATAAGCCGCTGTCCATCGCTTTCCGTGAGATTAACGACGGTCTGCTGGAAGCGACGTTAGGCGACGACGAGTAAGCTCGCTTTATTTTAGGTCAATTTTTCGATCCCGCGCACTAGCCCCCACACGAGCGGCTGACGCGGGATTTTTGCACGCATACAGGACGCCAGGAGGAGCTGCGGACAGCATGACACAGGACATTCATCTTTTTACCTCGGAATCCGTGACGGAAGGGCATCCGGATAAGGTCTGTGACCAGATATCGGACGCCATTCTCGACGCCTACATGGCTGCGGATCCACACTCGCATGTGGCTGTGGAGACCTGCGCGACAGCGGGTCAGTTCGTCATCTTCGGCGAAGTCTCCTCGTCTGCCCATGTGAATGTCTCGAAGGTGGCACGTAATGTGCTCACGCGCATCGGCTACACAGACTCGCACATCGGCCTCGACGCGGACACGGTGGGCATTATGGAGTCCATCATCGAGCAGTCTGCAGAGATAAACCAGGGCGTGAGCGCCGAAGTGCGCGCGAAGGCAGCTGGCACAGGGAAAGTGAACAGTGCTGAGCAGCGCTATGAACTGCAGGGCGCTGGAGACCAGGGACTCATGTTCGGCTATGCGACGGATGAGACCGCTGAGCTTATGCCTCTGCCTATCGTTCTCGCACATAAGCTCGCTGCACGTCTGGCAGCTGTGCGCCACCAGGGTATCGTGCCTCACCTGCGTCCGGATGGAAAAACACAGGTGACGGTGGCGTACGACGAGCAGGAGCGCCCACTGTATGTAGATACAGTGGTGGTCTCCACTCAGCATGATCCTGAGGTCACGCAGGAGTGGATACGCCAGCAGATTCGTCAGCATGTGGTGGAGCCTGTCCTCGCACAGGTCTGTGGTGAAGAAATCACCCACGCAGACTACACGCTTCTCGTGAACCCTACGGGCTCCTTCGTTCTCGGTGGTCCCGCTGCAGATGCAGGCCTGACCGGGCGAAAGATCATCGTGGATACCTACGGCGGTGCCGGACATCACGGTGGTGGCGCCTTCTCTGGTAAGGATCCGAGTAAGGTGGACCGCTCAGCAGCGTATGCAGCGCGCTGGGTGGCGAAGACCATCGTGGCTGCAGGCCTAGCTCACCGCGTGGAAGTTCAGGTGGCGTACGCCATCGGTGTGGCAGATCCTGTGTCCGTGTATGTGAATACCTTCGGCACTCAGACCGCGTCTCGCGCGAAGATAGAGCGCGCTGTGAAGCGCGTTTTCGACCTGCGGCCAGCCGCGATTATCGATGAATTGGGACTGCTCGCACCGCTGTACGCGAAGACAGCAGCATACGGACACTTCGGACGCCCAGAGTTCAGCTGGGAAAGCACGGAGCGAGCCGAAGCGCTGAAGGCAGTAGTCGAGCAGATGAACTAGGAGAACGCATGAACGAGGAGAGCGCGCACGCCCAGCAGCCAGCACTCGACGGGCTGGCTGTGCGCAAGCGCGCATCCTCGCGTTCTGCGGCGGCGAAGGCGCGGGACGCGAAAGCGGCAGCTGAGCTCGCGCCGGCCGCACACCAGCCCATAGCGCGCGTGGTACTGGATATTCAGACGCCGCATCTCGGTCGTCTTTTCGACTACATCGTCCCCGAAAAGTGGGCGAAGCTCGCGCAGCCGGGCGCTCTTATCCGCACACGCTTCGGTGGTCAGCGCGTGTCCGGAATCATCTGGGAACGCGCGGACGAAAGCAGTGCGCCGCGTTCCTCTCTGCGCCCACTCGAACGCGTACTGACCACAGTGCCCCTCGTGGGCGAGCACATGCGTGCCGAAATCGATGCCATAGCCCAGTACTTTGGCGGAAGTAGCGCGAACATCGTGCGTCTCGCGGTACCGCCGCGCGTGGCGAAAGTGGAGGGAGAACTGGCAGACTCGGACAGAGCGCACGTCCACGCAGACAGCACACATCTCGACACGCTTACTGCACTCTATGCGAACATGAGTGAGCTGAATCGTGCGCTCGCCATACATACAGTCAGCGCGCACGTGGTGTGGGATACGCTGGCCGGCTTTACAGATGGACTCGTGCAGTGGCAGTATGACCTCACGTGGCTGGCGCGCGCGGCTCTCGACCAGGAGCGGCCGTCCGTTTTTATTCTTCCAGACATGCGCCATGTGACTCAGCTCGCCGAAGCGCTGCGCCGCAGTGGATGCAGGGAGCTGAGCCGTGATGCTGCCACTGGGCAGTGGCAGGGGGATTTCGTGGTTCTGAACGCATCCCTGCCAGCAGCTGACCGGTATCGCGCATACTATGCGGTCAGTCAGGGGAAAGTGAGCTGTGTGCTCGGCACGAGGGCTGCTATGTATGCTCCTGTGGGGCCGGGGGCTGTGTATGTCTCGTATCATGATCACGTGTATCAAAACTGGGACGGGTTTACCCCCTACCCGAACGTCTGGGACGTGCTGAAGCTGCGTGCAGAGCGTAGCCGCGGAATCGTAGTGAATGCGGGATATGTGCGTAGCCGCATGAGTCAGTGGCAGATGGATGCGCACGAAAAAACGACCATAGAAGTTCATGCTCTTCCGGCAGTAGCTGCTGAACGCAGTGCGTGGGTGCGGCATCTGAACCGGGAAGAACTCGAACGTTTGGCAGATCCGGCCATCGGAGCTCGCGTGCCGTCCACGGCTGTGCGTGCGCTGCGCTCTGCTGTGGAGCGCGGACCTGTGCTGCTGAGCATTCCGGCGCGCTCGCAGTCTGCTGTGCTGTGCTGTGGAACGTGCAGGAAGCTCGCGGCGTGCAGGCGGTGCTTGGGGCCGCTCATGCCGGCGGGGGCTGCGGCATCGGCTCAAGAGAGTTCTGCAGCGTCGGGGCAGGGCGTACCTCAGCGCGCACTTCAGCGCACGCGCGAACAGCATGCCGTCTGCCAGTGGTGTGCCACGCCTACCTCGTCCGCCACGTGGACCTGCCGGCACTGCGGCGGCTCTGCCATGCGTCTGCTCCACGTGGGGACGGAAGGGACGGCGCAGGAGCTCGCAGGGCTGATCCAGGGTGTGCCCATCGTCATCTCCACGCCACATCAGGGCAGGGGAGTAGTGGACTGGATACCGAATAAGCCGGCGGTGGTCATCGCCACGCCGGGCGCGGAGCCTGTGGTGCGCGCGGCTGGAGGAGACGCGGCTGGACGCGCGAACGGCTCGAGTCAGCACGCCGGCTACCAGACAGTGGCCATCATCGACGCGTGGACGAGCTTGTACGGATCTGCGCTCGATCAGCGCATCGATACGCTGACGAGCTGGGCTGAAGCTGCCGCGCTGTGCGTGCCTCGACGCGAGGGCGGGCAGGTGCTCATTCTCGGTGAGGCAGAACGCAGCGTGGCGCAGTCCCTGCTTCTGCAGGATACGCGTGTGCTGGCTCGGCAGGAGCTTTCTGATGCGAGAGAAACGGGACTCCCGCCGGTGATCAGTGCAGCCCTCGTCTGGGGGGAGAAGAATAGCGTGCTGCAGGCTGTCAGCGCGGTAGAGGCAGACTTTGGCGGGCTTCCTGCCATTCAGACTCTAGATGGCGAGCTTCCGTCTGTGCTCGGACCAGTTCCGAAATCCATTCCGCAGACTATGCGCCAGCAGTACATGGAGGGGATGTATCAGCGTGTCCAGTGTGTGATACGAGTCCAGCATGCGGACCTTCCTCGTCTCGTGCGCTCATTACGTGACGCCCAGGCGCGCCACACTGCGGCGAAGGGCAGTGAAGAACTGCATTTTCATGTGCATCCGAAGAACTTGATATAGTCGAAGACCTAGAGAAATGAGGACTGTATGACACGTATACTTTTCGCTGGAACTCCTGATGTGGCCGTAGCGCCCCTGAAAGCGCTCGTCAGTGCTGGAGGAGACCTCGAGGTCGTGGGCGTGCTGACGCGTCCGGATGCGCCGCAGGGTCGTGGACGCAAGCTCATGCCGAGTCCGGTAAAGCAGGCCGCGCTCGAGCTGGGCCTGCCGGTCATCGAAGCGAAGCCGACCTCGCCGGAGTTTTTCGAGGCTGTGCGTGAGCTTCAGCCGGAGATGGCTGCTGTGGTCGCGTATGGGAATCTGCTCAAGCAGGAGGCTCTCGACGCGATTCCGCTCGGCTGGTATAACCTCCACTTCTCGCTGCTTCCGCTGTGGCGTGGCGCCGCTCCTGTGCAGCGCGCCATCTGGGCTGGGGACGAGGTGACGGGTGCGTCCGTGTTCCGCATCGGTCCGGGCATGGATGATGGCCCAATTCTCGCTCAGCTGACGGTGAGCATAGGCGCACACGAAACCTCAGGCGAGCTGCTGCAGCGCCTTTCGGAGGATGGTGCGCTCCTGCTGTGCTCAGCTTTACAGGGACTCATCAGTGGCGAGGTCACTCCTCAGCCACAGGACGAGGGTTCGTACGAGCACGCGGCGAAGATCCATCCGGATGATGCGCGCATTCGTTTCGACGTACCTGCCTTCGCAGCAGACCGTCAGATTCGTGCCTGTACTCCAGAACCAGGCGCGTGGACCGTGCTTCATAACGGTGAGGATGATGTGCAGCTGCATGTGCTGCGCGCTCAGATCAGTGAGGTAGAGGAAGAATTGACCCCAGGAAAGCTTCTCGTCACGAAAAAGCACGTGTGGGTGGGCACGAGCACGCAGCCGCTCGAACTGCTCGACGTGAAGGCACAAGGAAAGAAGCAGATGCGGGCAGCGGACTGGGCGCGCGGCGCTCGCCTCGAGGACGGAGCATACTGTGAGTAAAGCGAAAACTCTCGCCAAGCGCGTGCGGCAGGGCCGTATGCCGCAGCAGGCGCCGAACGCGCGGTCTGTGGCCTACTCTGTGCTTACGAAAGTGCAGGAACAGGACAGCTACGCGAATCTGCTGCTGCCACACGTGCTGGGCGGATCAGAACTCAGCACGGATGACAAGCGCTTCGTTACGGACGCGGTCTACGGCACGCTGCGCTGGCGCGGACTGCTTGACGCCGTTATCGTCTCTGCGCACGGTCGCTCGCTGAACTCCATTAACAAGCGCCTCGTGAACGTGCTACGCCTGGGCGCGTACCAGTGGCTCTTCATGAACGGCGCGGAATATGCCGTGGTGAACGAATCCGTGAAACTCGCGAAAAAGCGGGCTGGACAGCAGACGACGGGATTCGTGAATGCGGTGATGAGAAAGATAGTCGCGCGCACTCTCGATCAGTGGCGCGAGACGCTCTCGCAGGAGTCGTCGTATGAGGATGAGGCCGAACGTCTCGCCGTCCAGTACTCACATCCAGCGTGGATAGTACGCGAGCTGGCGGCGGCGTGGAATGCGGGTGGATATGCGCCTGAACCGAGTGTGAAGGAATCCGGCGTGAACGAGGAGCTAGAGGGTCTAGAGGGTCTCGAAGCCATGCTCGCCGCGGATAATGAAGCGCCAGCCGTAACGCTGTGCGTGCGCCCGAGCCTCGCGGACATGGACGCCGTGTATGACGAGGTGGAAGCGCTCGGCGGTCGTGTGCAGCGCGGCGAGCTTTCGCCGTATGCGCTGCGCGTACGGGGCGTGAATCCGCAGAATCTCGCGAGTGTAACGGAAGGTCGCGTGGGCGTGGAAGATGAGGGCTCGCAGCTCGCGGCTCTCGCGCTCGCGCTGGCTCCGGTGGAGGACGCTGATGGCGTGAAGGGCGCTGAGGGCACAGAGGACGCTGCGGAAAGGGGCGAGCGCTGGCTGGACATGTGCGCCGGTCCGGGCGGAAAAACTGCGCTTCTGGCGTCTATCGCACAGGAAGTGGGAGCCACGCTGAGCGCTAATGAGCCGCATGAGCACCGCCGCGAGCTCGTGCGTGAGAATCTGAAAGCTATCGATGCGGGCACGCTCGGCGAGATATCAGGGCGCGATGGGCGCGAGTTCGGCGCTACTTTCCCGGGTGCGTTCGACCGCGTGCTCGTGGACGCTCCGTGCTCGGGGCTCGGAGCGCTACGCCGTCGTCCGGAAGCGCGCTGGAGGAAGACTGCTGAGAGCGTGCAGGAGCTGGCTTCTCTGCAGAAAGAGCTGCTGAATAGCGCTCTGGATGCGACGCGTTCGGGCGGCGTGGTAGCATACGTGACCTGCTCGCCTGTGCTGGCGGAGACGCGCGACATCGTGTCTGCTGTGCTTTCGGCTCGTTCGGATGCGAGCCGGCTGGACGTGCCGAGTGTTCTCGAAGAGCTCAATTCATCGATACCGCTTCCTGCCTCTGTGGATAGCGCAAGTCCGCGGGATATGCAGCTCTTCGAGAACATTCACGATACGGATCAGATGTTCATAGCACTGATACGGAAGATATAAGGAGGAGAGGAATGCTCAGCGTCGTGAGTCGTGACGGTCGATGATGTCCAGAGCGAGCGCGAGATTTCGCTCGTTAATCTGGTACGGCGCTGCAGCTCTCGTCACAGGCTTTGCGCAGAAAGCTATGCCCACTCCAGCCGCCTGAATCATAGGAATGTCGTTCGCGCCATCGCCGATGGCTATGGTCTGATCCAGGGTAAGACCATCTTTTTCAGCCCACGCGCGCAGCTGTGCGAGCTTCGTCTCCTTGGTGACGATGTCTGACGTGACAGTACCATCAAGCACACTCTGACCGTCCTCTCTGGTCGAAGTGCCGAGGGTGTGCGCGTAGCAGTAGTCGATGCCGAGCTCGGCCACGAGCTTATCGGCCACCTCGTGGAATCCTCCCGAGACTACGCCCACCGTCCAGTCCCGTGCGTGCGCAGTGTCGATGAGTGTGCGTGCGCCATTCGTGACATGAAGACGAGCGTAGACCTCGTCGAAGATATCGGTGCTCAGACCCTTAAGTAGACGAACGCGCTCCTGAAGTGCCCGCGTGAAATCTATCTCCCCATTCATAGCTCGAGCAGTAATCTCAGAAATCTGCTGTCCGAAACCGCAGGCGTCACCGAGTTCGTCGATAACCTCTTCGTCGATGAGAGTGGAGTCTATGTCCATAACGAGTAAGCGCTGAGTCATAGTAGAGATGATAGTGGAAGGCGGGGAGAGAGGTGGGTAGAGGCGACGTGTTCTGCTGGAGAAACGGGTAGTATGAAGTTATGTTGAAGGCATATATAGATGAATCGTATACTCTTCCTTCCGTGCGAGGTGCAAGAGGAATTTACTATGTCGGTAGCTTACTCGTGGATGAGCAGCAAGATGAGTATATTAATCGCGAATTGAGTGTATTGAGAGAAAATGTACATAGGAAATTCGGTATTCCACAGGATGCTGAGTTTCATGGACACTGCATGTTCCATTATAAAGATGATTGGGAATGCATGTATGGTTTGCATAAGCAAACGCACGGTATCTATAAGGCAGCTATGCGTATTCTTGCTGACTCTGGTGGAATCTTAACCTTTCGTGGTATTCGCATAGAGCAAGGTAATGAGGAATATCAGTGGAAAGTCCGCGAAGCGCATGGGCTTGCACTACAGCACTGCTTAGATAGGATTAACTTCATAGGTGAATCGCTACAAGAAGATATTCTTATCATTGCGGATAAAGTAGAGGATGCTGCAGCTCAAGAAGGTCGAATTCGGTATATCCAAGAGAATGCGAGTCATGAAGAGTATGAAAAGCGAGCGCTTGCGAATATACTTTTCCCATTTCACTGGGAAGATTCCCGAGAGTTTGTAGGGCTACAAATGGTGGATATGGCCTTATTCATTTCTGCTCGTGCAGCTTCGGCAGAAGCGAAAGGGAATGACAAATCGCAAGGGGATAAAGCTGTTCTCGCAACGGCAAATATTATTAAGTCGAATATACGTAATTCCGGAGTGGTATTTGCGGAAAAACAGAAAATTACAAACGAAATATTTTAAAAATGCTGAAGGGCTACCGTAGTAGCCCTTCGCCGAACCGCAATCCTGATACTATGTCAGGCTTGTCGTATTTACGATTATATCCGAAGGTAGCGTATACGTCAAGTTAGAACACGATGAGCAGACATTCGTATTACGAATAATAGGTGAAAAGGAACTCCCATCTATCGTCTGTGAGAGCGTAATACTCAGCGAAATATCGCGTTACACCATCACGGTGGGATTCTGTAATGGTTATGGAGTCTGGTCTTTTCCTTCCGTAGAGTGTATATGCGCAGCATTAGATAAAGATATGGCATGCTTCCTGCCAAGAGCTGAATAGCGTCGGCGACGATTCTGACCACTCCAGAGAAGGATGAAGATACAGCGTTCCTATAGCTGCCAGAGTGAGAATGCTATTTCATGGGTATCTTTTCATCGTTGTTCCGAGGGGCAGAGAAAGTACAGCACAGCAAAAGCGACTCCACTGATAGCGATGTAAGGAATCATGGTGAAGAGAACCACATAATGTGCAGCACTCCAGGCTGGGTGTGTGAGAAACTCGAGATAATACAGAAAAGTGTGAATCATGCCGAGGAAAAGAATAAAAAGACAGACAGTCCAGCGCAGTATGACAAAAAACTCATGTGATAGTGGTGTATTCATAATAGGACACCTTTCCAGCTCTGGAATATTCTCTTATATTTTATCACGAGATGTTCGCGCAGGGGAAACTTCCCTATGATGATATCTATATATCATCGATGTCATTCACATGGACTATGCTTATATATAACAGTAGTCCCCTAAGCCTCTTTACAATGCTCAAATCTGGGGACTCATTTATATCATCCATAGCGTGTGCCCTCACTGTCCTGTAGCCTAGTACTAGCTCAAGGAGGAAACATGCCACCAGAGAACGCACAGCCTAGCCAGAACGCACAGGATCTCACTGCCCAGATCGACCAGTTGCGCCACAGAAACCACTCGCTGGCCGCTGCTCTGCGCAAAGCCACGGATCAGCTCCAGGAAGCACGCAGTGCTATGCATGCACTGAGTAATCCGCCACTGACCACAGCCACGTTCGTGCGCATCTACTCGGACAGCACAGTGCAGGGCCTGCGCATTACCACTCTCGAAGTCATAGCGAACCACCGCCACCTCGTCGTGGCAGCATCCCCAGAAGTCCAGCCCATGCAGCTGCGTGCAGGTCAGCATGTCCTCCTAGATGAGAATATGCGTGTAGTAAGAACAGAAGACTTCCCTTCCCTAGGGCGCGTATCCATAGTGATTCAGGTCCTCGAGGGTTCTCGCCTTCTCGTGCGCGACGCCGCTGGTAACCGTAGTGTTATCCGTCGCGCACATAATACCCTCCATACGCACATCGACCCGGATGATACGGTCCTCGTGGATGACAGCGGTGAGTATGCCATTCAGGTTATGGAGTCCAGCAAAGCCCAGGAGCTGCTACTCGAAGAGTATCCAGACACGAGTTTCGCGGACATTGGCGGTCTCGACGAGCAGATTCGTCAGATTCGTGACGCGGTTCAGCTACCGTTTACGCACCGTGAGCTCTACTCCTTCTATGGCCTCGAAGCTGCGAAGGGGATTCTGCTGTACGGTCCTCCAGGGAATGGTAAGACGCTGCTGGCGAAGGCCGTCGCTCACGAACTCGCTGCAGACCAGCAGGGCGCATTCCTGTCCGTCAAAGGCCCAGAAGTGCTCAGTAAATTCGTGGGCGAAGCGGAGCATATGATTCGCATGGTCTTCGAGCGAGCTCGCGAGATAGCGGCAGAAGGCAAGCCAGTGGTCATCTTCATCGATGAGATGGATTCGCTTCTACGCACGCGCGGCACGGGTGTTTCTTCAGATGTGGAGACCACGGTCGTGCCGCAGTTCCTCTCCGAGCTCGACGGCCTCGAAGACTTAAAGAACGTCATTATCATCGGTGCGTCGAACCGCCTCGACATGCTCGACCCAGCGGTGCTGCGTCCAGGGCGTCTCGACATAAAGATACCCATCGGCGCTCCAGACGAAAGAGCAGCCCGCGCCATCCTCGCGCAGTACATCGATGCGCGCATGGTGGAACAGGATGACGTGGACAGCATTCTGGATACCGGAGTACATAGTATTTATGACGAGACGAAGACCATAGCAGAGCTCACGTGCGAGACAGAAGCACCACTTACCGTCCGCATGAGTGAGCTCATCTCGGGCGCGCATCTGAAGAATATCGTGGACCGCGCGAAGATGACCGCGGTGAAGCAGAGCCTAGAGGCGGACGAGCCCGTACACGCGGCAGGCGAGACAGGTGCGTCGCCGCGTGTCCTACTTACACCAGGGCACATCCGTCAGGCTGTAGAGGACGAGTATGACGAGATGCTCTCCACGTGCGCGCATACCACGCTCGGCGGCTGGAATCTGCTGCTCGAGCTGAACGGCCGGCGTGTGCGCTCCGTCCGCATGCATGACGAGAGAGAGGAGATGCGCGCATGAGCGTTCGCCGCGTGATGGGCACCGAGACCGAGTATGGCATTAGCGCGCGGGGAGGCGAGTATGAGAATCACGCGCAGCTGAGCTTCGACGTCATTCAGGCCGTCGCGCAGCTGAATCCTCGCACTCAGCATGTGCGCTGGGATTATGGCAGCGAGAATCCGGTGCAGGATGCGCGCGGATATGCCATGCCGCGTGCACATGTGCGCTCGGATCTGCTCACGGATTCGCCGGCGCTGCGTGCCACGAATGCCCCGCAGATAAACGGTGCACGCGTGTATGTGGACCACGCGCATCCCGAGTATTCCTCACCGGAAGTGCTCACTCCTCGAGACGCTGTTACATATAATCGCTCAGGAGATGAGATTATGCGCCGCGCTCTGAAGACATCAGGTCAGCAGATTACCCTGTACCGCAGTAATGTGGATGGCAAGGGCGCGAGCTGGGGGAGCCATGAGAATTACCTCGTCGAGCGTTCTGTCCCCTTCGAGCAGCTCGCCACGCTGTTTACTGTGCATGCGGCCACACGGCAGATTTTCACCGGTTCGGGTCGCGTGGGGCTCGGCCAGGCGAGTGAAGAGCCGGGCTTTCAGATCAGCCAGCGCGCGGATTATTTTACGCAGAAGGTGGGTCTGCAGACCACGTTCGACCGGCCCATCGTGAACACGCGCGACGAGCCGCATGCGTCTGGCGCGTACCGCCGATTCCACGTCATCGTGGGCGACGCGAACCGCATGGACGTGCCCGAGCTGCTGAAGGTGGGGACTACGAGTCTGCTGTTCTGGGCGCTCGAGCACGACGCGAATCCGGCTGCTTTCCTCGAGAGCATCGCGCTCGCCGACCCGGTTTCCGCGCTCCACGACATCTCGCATGACCTGAGCGTGACGCAGACGTACCGTACGCTGCAGGGTGAGGAGCTTTCCGCAGTCCAATTTCAGCTCCGCCTTCGCTCGTGGGTCTATGCAGTGGCGGCCGCCACCTACGACACAGACTCCCGAGGAGAGCCTCTATGGCCCGACGACGACACAAAGGAGGTCGTGGCACTGTGGACGCAGGTGCTGAAAGACCTGCTGAAGGTCTCGAAGGCAAGTGCGGATGAGCGCCTGAATATGACAGAAGAAGCCGGCCGCCTCGAATGGCTGCTCAAATGGCAGATTCTCGAATCCATGCGTCGGCGTAAAACCACGACGTGGTCGAGCCCACTCCTGAAAGCCATGGATATCTCGTGGGGAAGTCTCGCTCAGAGCTCTCTGTGGGAGAAGGTCTCCTCTCGCTCGCAGAGGCTGATCAGTCAGGGGGAGATTGACACTGCGACGAAAAATCCTCCCGAGGACACGCGAGCGTATACGCGCGGACGTGTACTCGCCGAGCGTCCAGAGGAGGTCATCGCGGTGTCGTGGGATACGGTCACACTCGCGGACGGCGTGCTCCACATGGACGACCCGTACACGTTCACGGCTCAGCATAAAATAGACTCTACGAATCGATCATAAAGGAGGATATATGGACTTGCAGCAGCTCGCCATGCAGGTAGCGAAGATTACGCAGGACGCGGGGCGTCACGCGGCTCAGGACCAGCTCACTCCTCACGTCCTGCGCACAGCCTCGCCGGCGGATGAACAGAAGACGAAGTACTCGTCGGACATCGACGAAACGGTGGTGCGGTATCTTCGCGAAAAGATTCTCGAGGTAAACCCGCTGGACGGATTCTGGGAAGAAGTGGGGTCCGAGCGCACGCCGGGCGCGTACTACTGGTGCATAGGACACATCGACGGATCGATAAACTACATGCGGAATATGCCGGAATGGACCATTACGGTCTCCGTTTTCTCCATAGGCGAGGACGGCTCGGCGACGCCGGTCATCGGCGTAGTACACGCGCCGGCGCTGAACGTGACATATGTGGCAGCCGCAGGACACGGAGCCATCCGCATCCGCCGTTCGGTCATCGGAGAGAAGCGTGAAGCCATTATGCCTACCACCACGCCGCGCCTGAAGGGCTCGGTCATCAGCTTCGGCATGTCGTACTTCTCCCGCGAGTCCATGCGCGCACTGAATACCGTATCCGCGCTCGCCGGCCTGCCGTCAGACATCAAGCGCGTGGGGCCAGCCTCGCTGGACCTGTGTAAAGTGGCAGACGGTACATATGATGCGTACTTCGAGCCATCCTTGCATTCGTGGGACGTTCCAGCAGTTTCTGCTGCTACCGTCGTGGTCTGGGAAGCGCAGGGACGTCTGTGCCAGTGGGATAAGACACCTATTAGCTGGTATAAGACGAATGATGTGGTGGCATGTAATGGGCTCATCTTCGACGAGCTCAGCGGATACTTGCTCGAGAATATGCCGGAGGATGCGCAGTAATATGCCAGAACAGATCTATGCACAGAATCAGTCGTTCGAGCAGAATGAGGAGCAGGACGCGGAGCTGAACGAGGCGCAGGCTGCTGGGCAGGCGAACGCGCAGACCGGCACTCAGGCAAAAGCACAGCTTTCGGATGCCATCCTGGACGTGGACTCTCTGCTCGATGACATCGAGTCCACTCTCGAAGAGAACGCCGAAGAATATGTGAGTAGCTTCGTGCAAAAAGGTGGGGAATAAGGGGACTAGGCAGCAAGGAGAGAGCAGTGCCTCAGCTTCGAGACAGTAGTAATTCTGGCCCCACATCGCGCACTTTATCCGTCACACCGGATACGAGCTTCGAGCGCATCTTCGGCATCGAGACCGAATATGGGTTGAGCGTCACGGGTGAAAAGTCTGCTACGGAGGGCGCCAAGCACGGGGAAACGAAGCTGGATGCTGCCCGCGTGGCCTCCGTTATGTTCGAACCCGTGGTCGCGCAGTCGCGCTCCACGAATACGTATGCGGATAATGGGTCGCGCCTCTACCTCGACGTGGGAGCACATCCCGAGTATGCCACGGCAGAGGCACGCACAGTCAGTGATGCTGTGCTGCTCGATGCTGCGGGAGAAAACCTCATGGCCGCTCTCGCTCATGGTGCGGAGCGTGCGCTGCAGGAGCGCGAAGGCGAGCCAGACCTGCGCGTGCACATGTATAAGAATAATGCGGACTCGCAGGGGCACTCCTTCGGCTGCCATGAGAATTATCTCGTACGTCGCAGCGTGAGCCTGCGCGAGCTCGAAAAATGCTTTATTCCATTCCTCGTGACACGCCAGATTTTCGCGGGAGCAGGAACCTTCCGCGATGGCGAGTACCAGATAAGCCAGCGCGCAGACTTTCTTGATGACACGATATCCTCGGCGACGACCCGCTCGCGTCCCATGATTAATACGCGTGACGAACCGCACGCGGACTCGCGCTTGTACCGGCGTCTGCACGTCATCGTGGGGGACTCGAACCGCTCTCAGCGTGCCACCTGGATGAAGATGATGACCGCGCACCTCGTGCTGTGTATGCTCGAAGCGCAGTCGCGCGGGGAAGACTACCGTCTCGGTGTCTTCGCTATGAACGAGCCGGGCTTCCATATGAAGAAGATTTCGCGTGACCTGGACTTCCGCTACCGCATTCCGCTATCTGGGGGAGTGGAAGTGTCTGCTATCCAGATACAGCGCGAGTACTGTGATGCGGCTGAGCTTTTCCTGCAGCGTCATGCGGATGAGCTGAAGCCAGATATGCGTGAGGATGCGGCTGTGTGTGTGCAGCTGTGGAGGCGCACGCTCTCGCAGTGTGAGGCGCGCGACTGGACTGCGCTGGCGTCCTGGGTGGACTGGGTGGCGAAGTATCAGCTTATTTCGGGAGCTGTGCGCCGTGGTGCGAGCGAGGCGAAGGGATTACAGCTCGACTTCGCGTATCATGACATCGCGCATGATACGGTTTTTTCTGCTTTGCAATCGCGTGGTTTTGTGCAGGCTCTGTACAGCATGGACGCTGTGCGCCGTGCTCGGCATGAGGCGCCTCGCGGAACTCGTGCTGAGCTGCGTGGGGAGTTCCTGCGTCTGGCTCGACAGTCGCCTGCGCGCTGGAGTGCTGACTGGACGAGTCTTTCGGCAGCGCCGGCTCAGGAGACGCGCGCGGTGACGGCGCATATCCTCGACCCGTTTAGCGTAGAGAAGACGTCCGAGTATGAGGCTGTGTGCGCGGTGCTGCGTGGTGGGCGTGGCGAAGATCCGATGCTGCCGCTCATATAGTTTTCGTTCGATTTTTCTGGTAAAGCGCACAACCATTCTGTGCGCTTTTTGCTTTTCTGGTATACTAGAAGCGAATGTTTTCAGTTTCGACGACGAGGGCGGAGACATGAAAAGGGTAAGAAATATTCTTATCATCCTCGTGGCAGTGCTGGGCATGAGTATCCCACTGACCACTGGTTCAGTGCGGGCTTTCGCGGAAGAAGTCACCGATATTTATGTGGATGGCGCTAAAGGGGATGATACACGGACAGGACTCGATGCAGGGTCTGCAGTACAGACGCTTGAGAAAGCGAAAGAATTGGCACTCGCACATAACGCAGAGCGCCTCCGCGTCACCGGAACACTGAACGTATCCGGCGACGTCACACTGAAGGGAACGCGGGCGGTGCTGATGCGCGATCCGGCGTTCGACGGATATCTGCTGAACATCACCGGGCCGACCACTCTCTCGGACATCACGGTGGACGGGAACGCGGCAGAAGCGAAGGCCACGAAATCGCTTATTCAGCTGAAAAATACCTCACTGGAGATACGCGACGGGGCGGTGCTGACGAATAATATTCTGACGGATTTGCAGGCGTATCATGCAGAGGGTGGAGCCGTATATGCGGAAAATGCCACTATAACCATGATGGGCGGTGTCATCTCGCGAAATACGGCTAACCGAGGTGGAGGTATCTACGCCCTCGGGAGCATTATAACGATGAGTGGGGGCATCATCGAGGAAAACCATGCTGTCGTGGATTACACGCTTCTGAGATCCTCGAGGGATCCGGCTGAGCTATACAGTGCTGGTGGAGGCATAGTCATCTTCGATGGCGGAACTCTGAACCTGAGTGCACGTGCTGTGATACGAAATAATTCCTCATCTGATATAGGTGGCGGTATCTCCTTAGGAACCACACAGGCAAGCATAGGGTCGCTGTACCTGAACATGACAGGTGGAACTGTCTCGGGAAATACTGCAGGAGCTTCTGGTGGAGGTATCTTCGTACAGGTGGGGATATCACTCGCAGGATATCCTGAGTACGAAACTGTAGCTCGGATAACAGGTGGAGATATCACTGGAAACGTTATGAGTGATCGTGGAGATGGAAACACCGCTTTCGGCGGTGGTGGTGTCTATGTAAATGGAAACCTCAGTTCGGGGGATGGATATACTTTCCATAATGGAATTCTTTATCTCTCAAACGCGCTCATCACAGATAACTACGCGTGGATGGAGGGTGGCGGATATGCGTCCTGTCCTATATCTACGACGCGGATAGACGATGGCGCGGCAGCCATATATGGGAATCGTTCCGAGATGGCAGCCAAAGATGTGTATGTCCTCGGCAGTCATGATGAGGAGTGGGAAGTTCATGCGGGAAACCCGACATACTCCGTCTCTCCACTCATGCTCGGAAACCAGCCTGCGCACTGGAAGGATAATGCAGGGACAGAAGTGCCACTGGATAAGCTCTCTGGCGTACTGAACGGTGCTCAGAATGAGTCCCTCGACCTCCATACCGATGAAACTCCGAGCGAAGCTGCTCTGAGCCATGCACGCGTGCGCATTACGGGAAATGAATCTCGCACACGCGGAGCAGGAATAGGATCGAACGGAACGGTCATCATGACTGCTCTCGCTGATTCGACTCCGCCGGACCCGCCAGCTCCAGAGGTGACGAGTGTCCACGTGACCAAGCGCTGGGATGGCTTGAGCGGAGAAGGCTCCGAGGGAAACCGTCCCGTCCTACCAGAGAGCATTCAGGTGGAGCTCTACCGCGCGACGGGCGCAGACGGTACAGAGCCGGAGTACATAGGCTATCAGTCCATCACTCCTGATGCAGACGGAAAATGGGAGACTACCTTCACGAATCTTCCATCGCGCTCGCCAGATGGAACGGCATACGCTTACAGCGTTCGCGAACGAGCTCTTTCGGGATACAGCTCCGAAGTTACCGGTAGTGCAGCAGATGGCTTCGTCATCACGAATAAGCCGGCAGTATCCGTCTCCGTGCGTAAAGTCTGGGAGGGTACTCCAGCTGACCGCGTGACGGTGGAGCTGCTGGCAGACGGTGAGGTCATCCAGACGCGAGAGGTGACGGCTGCTGACGGCTGGGCTACCACTTTCACAGACCTTCCGGTTCGCTCGGCAGATACGGGTGCGCGCATAGCGTACACAGTTCGCGAGCGGGCGCTGGATGGATATGCGACCACGGTGACGGGTAGCGTAAGCGATGGTTTCGTCATCACGAATGCTCAGCGTACATCGGTATCGGTAGAAAAGCGCTGGCTCGGTAAGCCTGCGGACCGTGTGACTGTGGAGCTTCTGGCGGATGGTGAGGTGGTTCAGACGCGTGACCTGACCGCGACTGACGGCTGGACGACTCGCTTTACGGATCTTCCGGTGGTGTCGAATGGTCAGACCATTACGTATACGGTCCGCGAGCGTGCTCTGGATGGGTATGCGACCACGGTGACAGGCAGCGCTGCAGACAGTTTCGTCATTACGAATACGGAGCTGACATCTGTCCACGTGACCAAGCGCTGGCTCGGTGCGCCGGCTGAGCGTGTGACGGTGGAGCTTCTGGCGAACGGTGCTGTGACGCAGAAGCGCGATATCACATCTGCAGAAAACTGGACGACCACGTTCGAAAATCTGCCGACTACGGATGCGGAGGGGAAGGCCGTGGCGTATTCCGTACGCGAGACGCTACTGGACGGCTATGCATCTACTGTGTCGGGTAGTGCTGCAGAAGGTTTCGTGCTGACGAATACGGAACTAACGTCCGTCCGCGTGACGAAACGCTGGATAGGTCAGCCTGCGACTTCTGTGACGGTAGAGCTGCTCGCTGGTCAGCGTGTGGTCGAATCGACGACGCTGACTGCTGAAACCGGCTGGGAGACGACGTTCGAGAATCTGCCGACTACGGATACGGATGGAACCGCCATAGCATATACCGTGCGTGAGACCCCGATTCCTGGATACGCGTCTGTTACTTCAGGCAGTGCGGCTGAGGGTTTCGTGCTGACGAATACCGCGCTTCGGGACATTACCGTAACGAAGCGGTGGGTGGGCGTGCCTGCAGAGGGCGTCATGGTGGACCTGCTGGCAGACGGTGTGGTCGTGCAGTCGCGTGAACTGACTGCTGCAGGCGGCTGGATGGCAATCTTCTCGAACCTTCCAGTATCCACTGGCGATCATGACATCCTCTATACAGTGCGTGAGCGCCCTGTGGAGGGATACTCGACAGTCGTGGATGGTTTCCTTATCACGAATACTGAGCTGATGTCGGTGAAAGTGACGAAGCGTTGGATCGGTGAGCCTGCTGATGCTGTCACGGTGGAGCTTCTGGCTGGAGATCGTGTGGTGCAGTCGAGGACGCTTACCGCTGAGACGGGATGGGAGACTGTCTTCGAGAATCTGCCGGTCGGGGAGTATACAGTCCGTGAGGTTCCACTCGACGGGTACTCTTCGAGTGTCGCGGGAAATGCTACGGATGGGTTCGTGCTCACGAATACTCAGCTGCGCAGCATCGAGGTGACGAAGCGCTGGGTGGGCGTGCCTGCAGCTCGTGCGAGTGTGGACCTGCTGGCGGATGGTGTGGTCATCGAGTCGCGTAACATCACTGCAGAAGATGGGTGGCGGACTGTGTTCGCAGATCTTCCAGTATCCACTGGCGACCATGACATCCTCTATACGGTTCGTGAGCGTCCTCTCGAAGGATACTCGACAGTCGTGGATGGTTTCCTTATCACGAATACGCAGCTCACATCAGTGAAGGTGACGAAACGCTGGGTGGGTACTCCTGCAGATTCTGTGACAGTGGAGCTTCTGGCTGGAGATCGTGTCGTGGAGTCGAGGAAGCTCACTGTGGATACGGGCTGGGAGACTGTCTTTGAGAACCTGCCGGTCGGAGAGTATACAGTCCGAGAGATTCCACTCGACGGGTACACCTCGACGCTCACAGGGAATGCCACGGATGGGTTTGTGTTCACGAATACACAGAATCCGACCGTGCCTATCTGCCCAGACTGTGTAGTGAAGCCACAGCCGAAGGCGAGAAAACCGCTGCTCGCCCGTACAGGAACGAGTGTGAGTACTCTCGTCTTTGCGCTGGTTCTGGCGGCGATGATGTCTGCTACTGTGCTTCTGATACGGAGAAAGTAGGAATCAGAAAAGGTGAGGGGCGGGTCTCATGACCCGCCCCTCACCTTAATAAAGAAAGGAAAAAGAAAAGAACGTCTTACTCCTGTGCAGCCTTCTTCAGGAGGGAACCTGCGGTGAGCTTCACGCCCTTGCTTGCAGGAATCTCGATGGTTTCGCCGGTGCGTGGGTTACGACCGGTACGAGCAGCGCGCTCCACGCGAGCTACGGACAGAACGCCGGTCAGACGCAGGCCTTCGCCGGTCTGCAGGGACTCAGCGAGTACTTCCTGGAAAGCATTAACAGCAGCTTCTGCCTGTACCTTGGTGAGGTTAGTCTTCTGAGCGATCTTTGCGACGAGGTCAGACTTGTTATATGCCATTATCATATCCTTCTAGTTAGGGGCTCCTCGTGGAGTCCGTTACACACATCTACGATAATACACGATATTTTCCGCAAAATCAGCCAAAAACGGCGGAAACTCGCGGAAAATATGAAATTTTCCACTTTCGGAGTGTCTCAGAACAAAATTTGTAAAGGAATAGTGTGCAAAACGCCACTATACTCAGGTTCGTCGTGTATTATGGGACGTTTTATATAAGATTCTTCTTTCCGAGCCAGCTCATGGCCATGGCTCCCAGAGGAATACGGATCCAGTAGGTCATGACTCTAAAAAGCAGAGCAGCAGACAGAGCCACTGCGGAAGGAATACCCACGCCAGTGAAAGCTACAGTCAGAGACGTCTCCACGCCACCGAGTCCACCAGGAGTAGGAGCAGCAGAACCGATGGTATTCGCTACGAGAAAGATGAACGTCGTCTCTATAAAGCTTGCTGGCATATTAAAAGCCTGCAAGGCTGCCCAGAAGCTTAAGCCGAGCATGAGGTTCTGGAACACGGATCCGAGAGCACCGAGGGCGACCTTTCCAGGCTGAGTGAGAAGAAGGATGAATTGACGGGCAAAGTTCTTCACACGAGGCAGAAGCTTCACGAGGATAAACTGACGAACGGGCGGCACGAGCATACTCAGAGCGATGCCGAGCGCCACGACGCCGAGCAGAACAGCGAGCGTGCCCGTCGGCACGAGGCCAGTCAAGCCGTTATTCCCCGTAAACAGGCCGAGCGCGACCATAAGCAGGAACGTCGTAGCGAACTGAACCGCCACGACGGCACTCATAGCAGCCGTAGCCGCCGTATTCTTATGACCGGTTTTGCGCAGAAAACGCAGATTCACGAACGCAGGCCCCACGCCTGCCGGCATACTGACAGCGGCAAAACTCTGCGCGACCTGAGACATAAAAATGCCGAGATAGTCCCGCTTCTCACGGTCCATATACGTGGCGAGGGTGAGCGACGTGCCGAACCATGACGCGCAGCCAGCCAGAAGGCTTACGAGCGCGAACACAGGATTCGCATTCTGCACACTCTCTACCACAGCGCGTACGTTCAGCTGCGTGAGAATAACCGAAAGCGCCACCACGATGAGAAAAGCAGTAATGAAGTTCCGCACGTTAAAGCGGGACAGTGCCACCAGCTCGACGGTGTCCGGCTCTGTATCTTCGGACGTGGTCACAGCGATGAGCCGGGTGCGCACTTCCTTCGAGAGCGTGCGCGACCATCCCGCAAGCTCGCGTACTGAGGACGGGATGAGCACATTCTGAATATAGGGGGCCACACTGCTGAGGGTAGCTTTATCCCAGACTTTCTGCGCGGCGCTCAGCGTGGTATCGATGCCGAGGAGAGCGGACAGAAGGATGAGGATCTGCACGCGGTCTGCAGCTATATTCGTAGCGCTGGATGCGAGGTCTCCGTTCTCCCAGCCACACAGAATGAGGTGATTGGTTTCGCGGGCGGAGGTGGAGGACGTGGTGGCCGTGCTACTGTCGCTCGCCTCACTACTGTCGCTCACCTCGCGGGCGAGTGCGTTCGGTGAAATGTGACGATGGGTAATACCGCGCTGATGAGCAGCGTCGAGGTAGCTCAGAACACTCACAGCATCGGCTTCGCTCAGCTGTGTGAACTCATCGAAACTGACCTGCTGGATGTTCGCATTCTCGTGAAGGAACAGAACAGAAGATTCATGCGAATCCGCTACAGCATAAGGACCTACAGCGCTCAAGCCGGCATCACGGAGAGCCAGAAGCATGAGGAAATGATGGTGTGTCATGTCCACGACAGAACGGTCGTGGCGCAGAGAAAGTCCTGTGAGCTTGAGCCACTGCCACAGCTGACGTAAGTAGCTCTGGCTATGACGCTGTGTATCTGCTACGGACGCAGTATAGCGCTCACCGCTGCGTGTGATGACGAGGTAACGGCGGGAATTATAGGTGAGGTCATCATCCGCGCTATACGCAGAAGGAGCCCCAGGAACCTGAAGAGTACCACGCGTACTCGTGTCTCCCATGTACTGGATGCTCTCTGGTTCGAGTCCTACTGAGCGAGCAGCATCCACGAGGTCTTCTCCCCACACTCCGAAGCTCGGCGAGCCCACGGCGTAACGGATGATGAGGCCTACCATGCGGCCGAGCAGGAGAGCTATGGCCATGCTGACGAAGGAATTCGCTGAAAGCATGACGAGCAGAGCGGACACTGTAAACATAGTATTCCAGCTCCAGCCGAGCGTGGAGCGGCTACGGCGAGGTCCTGCACAGGTGAGGAAGGCAGTCAGCCCAGCAGAAAGCTCAGGGAAGAGGTACTGCACGTGGCTGGCTGAGCGCAGAGAGTCGATAAGAGGCTGGTAGCCTATAACGGTGATGAGCTGTGAGACTGCTATAGCTGCGGCTATGCCTGCGAGGAATCCTAGCATGGAGATGACCGTCTGCCACCATTCGCGGTGGGTGAGCATCTGGACGACCACACTAATGGTAATGACCACCATAGTGGCCTGCTGCAGGAAGGAGAGCGGCAGTGCGAAGAGCCAGTCGTTCAGGAGGTCTCCCACAGTATGTGCATCTTCTTCCACGCCACTGGTAACGCCATGAAGGTAGAGGGAAAAGAGCGCGAGAAGAATGGCTCCCACGAGAGCGAGTGATGCGTTCGTAAGGTCAGAGAAGTCGTGCGCACGGTGAGGCTCGGCGTCGGTGATGTGGACGCTGGTGATGTGGACGCTGGCATCGTCGCTGCGAGTAGCGTCGTTCGCTACAGCTTCCGGGTCGCGTGCAGCATTCGGGGTAGGGGAAGAAGAATTCGAATCCATGGGGTATAGCGCTCATCTCTCAGTGGTGTATGACCTGGTCTTTATGGAGTTTTCCTACTCTATCTGACCAGTTCGAGTCATCTATAGTGCGAAAGAGGCAGTAGCTGTGCCACTGCCTCTTTCTCGGAGCTAAAATGTGCTTCCAGTATAGCAGAAAATTACTGCTGGATAAAGTCCACGAGGCTTTCGGCAGCACCCGTGTAGGTGGCAGGAGTGAGTGCGGCCAGGCGTTCAGCGGTATCCTCTTCGAAGTTCAGAGTGGAGATGAACTTTTCTACATCCTCATGCGAGATGGAGTGTCCGCGCATGAGTTCCTTCACACGCTCGTAAGGATTATCCATGCCCTCTACGCCTTTCAAAGCCTGAGCGCGCATAGCGGTCTGGATAGGCTCGCCGAGTACTTCCCAGTTATCCTCCAGCTCGCCAGAGATGATGGCCTCATTCGGATGAATGGACTCGAGACCGCCCGAGAGGTTATACAGGGCGAGCATGCCATAGCCGAAGGCGGACCCCACGTTACGCTGTGTGGTCGAATCCGTCAGGTCTCGCTGCCAGCGGGACTCTACGAGAGTAGCACTCAGTGAGTCCAGCAGAGCGCAGGAAAGCTCGAGGTTTGCTTCTGCGTTCTCGAAGCGGATAGGATTCACCTTATGTGGCATGGTAGAAGAGCCCGTAGCTCCCTTGACAGGGATCTGCGCGAAGACACCGCGGGATATGTACATCCAGATGTCCTGTGCGAGGTTATGTGCTATGCGGTTAAAGTGGCTCATGGTCGAGTAGAGCTCAGCCTGCCAGTCGTGGTTTTCTATCTGCGTGGTCAGAGGATTCCACGTTAGTCCCAGGCGCTGGGAGACGAACTGGCGGGACAGGTTCACCCAGTCTACATCTGGAAGAGCTGCCAGGTGTGCGCCGAAAGTACCTGTGGCACCATTTATCTTTCCGAGGTATTCCTGCTGCTCTATAGCGTGGAGCTGACGGCTGAGGCGGTAGACCCACACTGCGCACTCCTTACCAAGAGTGGTAGGAGTGGCAGGCTGACCGTGTGTGAGGCTCAGCAGTGGCATGGAGCGCGTGCTCTCGGCGAACTCAACCATGCGAGTGACCAGTCCTCGCGCGGCTGGAAGCCACACGTTCTCCACAGCACCCTTAATGCACAGTGCATAGGAGAGGTTATTAATGTCCTCGCTCGTGCAGGCGAAGTGGACGAGAGGCTTAAGGCGACCCAGCTGTGTGCCTTCACCAAGTGTCTTATGAGCATCTTCGAGGCGTCGGTCTATGTAGTACTCCACAGCCTTCACATCGTGGCGAGTGACGGACTCTATCTCTGCCAGTTCAGCTATGCCTGTGGCGCCGAAGTCTTCTTCTATGGCGCGCAGGTACTCTATCTCGTCCTCCGTGAGCGGCTCGACGCCAGGGATGAAGGAGTGTGAGCTGTTCCCATTCGCCAGTTCTATCATCCACTCGACCTCGACGTGAATGCGCGCACGGTTCAGTGCAGGCTCGCTGAGGTATTCGACGAGAGGAGAGGTAGCGGACTGGTAGCGTCCATCCAGTGGGCTCAGAGCGATATGTGGGGTAATATCAGTCAAGTTCATACTCCTAGAATACGTGAAGGGCTAAACGCGTGGATCAGGGTCCTGTATTCTCTGGTGTTCTGTGCGTATGCTCGGAATCCGGCTCCTTATTCATCCGGCACTCATAGGCGAGATTCCGGTCGAGCCTGCCCTCGGTAAGCTCAGAAAAGTGGGTTTCGTGTGCTTCAAGTTCAGGGCTGGGCAGGCGCTTAGCGTCGCGGAACGTGGCCGTATGGTAGTTCATCGCGTGTGAGAGCTCATGCGTGTCCTTTGCATTCGGAACGCGCGTAGGCTGCAGGCTCGCGCTGGGCTGGGAGTCTCGTATCCTCCCACGCACCGTCAGCCAGTGCTCGCGTATGGGGTTATCTTTTCCGTCGAGGCTGGAGACGAGTTCGCGGTCTGTTTCTACGCTCGTGACCCACGTTTTACTCGTATCGATGGGGTGGCGTGCTATGGGAGATCCTGCCGTCACCACGTGCGAGATGGTATACGGATGCTGCGACGCGCTCGCTATGGATGCGGCGATGATGCCGCCCTGCGAGTGTCCTACAAGTGCCACGGGTTCGCCTGGCTGTATTCCGGCTTGCTGCATAGCGCTCAGGACGGCGCGCTGGCTGTCTGCAGTGGCGCGCGCACGTTCGCTCCTCGCCATGAGGTCCACGTTTTGCGGCCATCCGAATGGCGAGTCTTTCTGCCCGTCTGTGCCTGGGATAGTGACTACCCAGGAGTGCATTCCGTTCGCGCGCGTGTAGCGCTGGATGCTGACGGTACCGTGCTTGAGGCTGCTGAGAGTTTCGAGGTTCGCTAGGCTCTGGCTGAGCGTAGAGGCGGCAGGCAGTGGTGCAGCTGGCATGGGCGTGACGGTGAGGGAGTTTCCCTGCCAGACATCGGCCAATTCTTCCGCTCCCTTCGCGAGTCTTTCCGCGGCTCCAGGTACGCCTCTACCGTTCGATAATCTATTTCCTAACTGGTCGAGATAAATCTGCTGCTCTCTAGGATGCCGGCCGAAGAATCCTGCCAAGGATGCTTTCCCCGAGCTTAGCTCTTCTGCAGCACTTACTGCTGCGAGCCCTAGTCCCGTCTGAACGGGGAAAACATACGAGGATGCGGCCAGGAGAGACTGCATCCAGCGTGAAGTCTGAGCTTCTGCATGCGAGTAGAGGTGCAGAGCGCGCATGAGCTTATCGGCAAGGTCACGTAGATAAGCAGCGTAGGATTCGAGCAGAAGAGCGGTCTGTTCACAGTGCCGTGCGGCTTCACTCAAGGGTGCAGCGGCGGGGCTCATTGCGTAGATATGCTCAGGACAGGCGTACGACGAGCTCATCTGCTGGGAGGCGAAGAAAGCACTCTGACCGTAGGCGTGAGCACAGCGGGAGAGCTCGTCTGCATGATTCCACAGGAGGTGAGCAGACGAGATGAGGTCGTCAGTGTTTTCTATAAGAGTGCTCGACGCGAAAACTTCCGCGCTCGTGTAGAGGCTCATAGCACACCACTGACACGAAAATGCTGGAGCTGAGACCGTAAGGAGATACACTGCTGACGAAAAAGCTCAGAGGAGTGTCCCGTCCAGTTCAGAGCTTCACACCGCTGTAGTGCAGACTCTGTAGATGCCACAGTGGTATCCGCCATAGCGGACGCTTCACGCAGAACCTCCTGCGTCTGCTGGAGAAGAAGAGAGCACGTGCAGGTGGTGAGGCGCTCAAGCAAGGGCGGTGTCTGGAAGAAAATGTCAGTACGCATAGAGACATTTTCCCAGAGAACCATGCGAGGAGTCTAGCGTGAGAGGTACATGTGACCCGATGTGGATAACCGTGTCGAACCCCTGTGAATAACTACCACGGCTTCTTCGTAGTCGTCTTCGGTGCTTGTGGCGTGTATGTCTGCTGATTCTGGGCATTATTATCCGTGAGCGTACGCATACGCTCCTGAGTGTCCTGGTCGAGAGTACTCGTCGAGGAGCTGCTGGATGAGGATGATGAATCAGAGGATGAGGACGAAGAGTCCGAAGATGAGGACTGTGAAGAGGCATCAGAAGAATTCTGCTGCTCCATATCCTTTTTAATCTGTGCGGTCAGCGCTGCAGACACAGCCTTATTCTTCTCCACCGACTGCTGAAGAGCAGGAAGCTGAAGCCAGCTGAGCTGGGACGCATCTTCGAACTGAGAGTCTGTCTGAGTCTGCTTTGCCGCGAGAAGCTCGAGGTCTGGAGAGTCTGTAGAATACTGGGCTATGGTAGCGGTGAGGTTCTCAGTGGCAGAATTGAACATACCAGCCACAAGCAGATTAAATGCACACACAGCAGCTGCGAGCCCAGCGAGGACAGCGAGAACGACGAGAGCTATACGCACGCGAAGGCTCGCGCGCGGGGAAGTGGAAGAACTAGAAGTCATAGAATAAACAGCTTTCTCGAAACGGCCGTCCAGCTGGACAGCTCCCAGAAGGCCACGAGCGCGAACGCAAGGCCGAACGGCCAGAGCAGCGAGACAGGCCGCTGCAGAGTGCGAGTCGTAGTCACGAGGCGGTACTTATCCGAAGAATCCGAGGACAGTGCAGTCTTCAGCGTGGTCTGCGCGTCTGGATGAATATACGAACCGGACAGCTGGTCGGCTATGGTCTTCAGATTCGACTCATTCATCTGCGAGATGCCATCGGTGCCGGTATCTGGGTCCTGAACCCAGGACTGCGTAGACTGCTGCACCTCAGATGCGGACGCAGTAGCGCGAATCCCTGTAGACGTCTGCGGAATACGGCCACCTTCAGCCGAGCCGAGCCCTACCACCACGGCATTCGTAATGTATGGACGCAGAACCGAGAAGCTCTTTACTGCTTCGCCAGTCGTCTGCTCGCCATCTGTAAGAATGTAGAGGATAATGGTGTCCTGCGGATGGGCATCGCGGGCAGCTTTCAGCGCTGTAATGAGAGTGTTCAGCGGAGCGTCGAGGCTGGAACCAGACGAGACATTCGTCGGCTCGGTAGCCAGGCTATCTGCCCAGCTGGTCAGGGCCATGCGGTCTGGAGTGAGGGGAAGCGTTACCGAAGCGCTCGCGCCGAAGGTCACAGCCGAGAAGCTCGCATCCGGGTAGTGATCTGCGATGTCATAGACGGCCTGACGGGCGGCTGCGATGCGGGTGAGTGTCTGGTCTGAGCCGGTCGCGCGAGAAGAAACGGAGGAGGAGCCAGACGTGCCATACTGTGCGTCAGACACAGCCATAGATCCCGTAACATCAGCGGCCACGAACACGTCTGTAGCGTTCACTGCACGGGTCGTCGTCGATGCATATGTGCTCGGGCCCAGAAGCATAACGCACAGAAGTACTCCGAGAGTCCAGCGGCGAGCAAGCATGCCATGCGTCATATCGGTAGAAGATGTGTGCACCGAGGTCGCGCGCACGAACTGTACCGTCATCCACACGCAGGTAGCGAGCACGAGCACGACTACTATGAGGGAGCCTACCCAGCCGAAAACTGGAGAAAATGTGGGCATAAAACTCAGAGAATTCAGAAAACTCATCAGCGACGCATCCTTCCTGCTGTGAGGATAAAGGCGAGGAAAGAGAGAGCGAGAACGAGAAGAATAAGCCCAGGTGCATCGATGAGGTTACTCGTCTCATCGTGCAGCTGCGGTCCAGACTTCGTGGAGGTGATGTCGCGCACGATGTCCTCGACGGTGTCATTCGCATTTAAGTCCACATATGTGCCACCGTGGCTGGTGATGGACTCACGCATGTTCACTGCAGCTTCGGAGCTACTCGTCTGGTCCGTACCTACGTAGAGGGCGTCCACATTTATCTTCGCATTACGTGCGATGTCGAGTGCCTCGTTCAGCGTAAACGTCTGCTTTCCAGACGGCACGTTATCCGTAGCGAGGATGATGGAGGCGCTGCGTGCGTTCTGCGCGTCGCGCGACTCGAGCTGCGGCAGCATCATGGTGCAGGAGACGAGCCCGTCGCCTATGAGCGAGGTGGAGTTCTCCACGTTCTGCGTTCCGGCCAGCCAGTCGTTTACTTCCTGGTACTCCTGGTCAGTCATCTTATCGATGGATTCCTGCGTCTGCACGCGGCTGAGGAGTGTGTACGCGTAGTTCAGCTGGTTCGTTATAACAGACGAGTCGTCCGTCAGTGGGAAAACCGTCTTCGATGTGGAATTAAAGATGCTCATACCTATGCGCTCTCCCTGAAGGTTCTGCGCGAGCTGGCTGTATGCGGCTATGATTTGGCGGTCGTAAGCGAGTGCAGATCCGGATACGTCGAGGCAGAGGATAATGTCGCGTGAGGCTGTGCTGGAGGGCTGCGGGTTTATGGTGGATGGCCGGGCTATGAGCACTGCTCCCGCGCACAGGGATACGGCTAGGCTACCTGTAGCTATGCGGCCGAGACGGCGGTACGTGCGCATGCGGCGGCTCGCGGTATCCGTCTGGAAGTCACGCTCGAGGTTATACACCGTGGCTGTGCCGTCTGCTGTTTCCTCGCTGGTAGGCCTGTTTTTCGCGCTGTACGTCAAGTAGGCGAGGACCACGAGTGTGATGAACAGGACTGCTGCCACGACCAGGGCCACCCAGGGCCACGTGAAGCGTGTGGGCAGGAATGATGAGAGTGTAGACATTTACGCATCCCACCTTTCTATGAGAGCGTTCACCCATCCGCAGGCTTCGATGACCGTGACTTCTGCACTGCGCGCATGCGTGGCTTCGTAGGCGAACTCTGGCGGGTAGAGCGCTTCTATGGTCGTGCGCAGAAGCTGGATACCGTTCGCATTTCCGTTCAGCTCAGCTAGAGTATGTGTGGTGACGTCCTGGTCGAGGCGCTGTGAGGCAAACTGGCGCGCTATGGCTGCCAGCTCGCGGAAAGCGTCCTGCTTGCTGATGCGCCGCGCGTCCCACGCCTGCTCGACCTCGTGTACGCGCTGCTTAAACGAGGCGTCCGTTTCGGGAGCTTTCTTCTGCCCAATTCCCGCTTTTTCGGCCCGTGGCATCCACGAGATCAGGGCAGCCGCGATGCCAGCTACTGTGATGAGGAGCAGAATGCCGAGCGCGATGAGTAGTGGAGTTCCACTAAACTGCGGGTCGGGCACCTGAGTAAAGGTGGCGGATAAGTGTGTAAAAGTCATAAATGTAAAGCTCGATTACTGAAGGAAAGACGAGGATATGTGGGCGAGGGATATGCGGTGGACAAATTCGTGAAACATGTCCTCACTGGATTTCGCACTGAAGAGGGACGCGCCCTTCGTATTCAGACGGCGGGTGAGCTCATCTGCCGTGAGCTTCCTCTGAATGGTTACTTCCTGAGCGAGGGATTCGTCTGAGAGGAAGGCAGGAATGTGGCGGTGTGATACTCCGTCGCGCACCATGCTGAAGTACTCAGAATGCTCGAACGGATTCAGAGCTGCGACGTTCAGCACGACCACTGGATGTGTCTGCGTGAGCACGCCGAGGTGCTCGAGAGTGTCCTTCGTCCAGGATGTGTCACTCGTGGCCATAATGATAAGCGCATACTTATCCTGGATGTGACGCGCGTAATCCATGAGGGCCGGCCAGTTACTGTCGTACTTCGCTGGCTGCTGGGCTATCTGGTCGAGCAGAGAATCCGCCTCGCGGTATCCCCCCGTAAAAGGCATACGTGTAATGCTGTGTGCATTCCCGATGATGAAGTTCACATTATCCGCACGCTTGAGAGAGAGCATGGTGAACATGCGTACTGCATTCAGCGCCACGTCTATCTGCCGCTCTCCCGAAGCGGTATGACCAGTCAGCTGGCGGCCTGAGTCGATGAGCACCCATACATTACTCGTAGATGTGCGTTCTTTCAAAGAGACGATAGGCTCACCAGCACGCGCGGTCGCTTTCCAGTCTATGGAGCGGGACTCGTCTCCTATAACATAGGGGCGAAGGTCCATAAACTCATAGCCAGAGCCACGCCTGCGGCTATGATGCTCGCCTTCGACGATGCCCATGGCTCGGCGGACTAAAGGCAGGCTGAGGCGTGGCCCCAGAGCCTCGATTTTTCGACGCGTAGGGTCGCTCAGCGATGCAGTATGCACGGTATCCACGAAAAAGATCCTTTAGCTAGCGGGAGAATTGGCATAAAAACGACGCTTACGGAACAGGCACGGTCGAAACGATAGTGTCGATGACCTGGTCTGCCGTAATGCCGTCTGCCAGCGCCTCGAAAGTAAGCAGAATGCGGTGACGCAGAACGTCGTGCACGTGCGACTTCACATCTTCTGGAATAACGTAATCGCGACCAGAAATAAGCGCCTGAGCCTGTGCGACGCGAAGCAGGCTTATGGATGCGCGAGGAGAAGCGCCCAAGCGTACCAGCGAAGACAGGCCTTTAATAGGGCGAGTTCCAGCACCGCGGGACGTCGAAACGATGTCTACCACATACTTCTTCACATCCTCGCTCACGTGGACGCTACGCGCTGCAGAACGCAGATATGCCACATCACTGAGCGTAATGGACTGCGTCTCATCGCGCTCGAAGTTCATGGTATCGCTCGACTGGTTCCCCAGAAGCGAGAGCATGGCCACTTCCTGCTGAGACGACGGATACGTCATGATGGTCTTCATCATAAAGCGGTCCATCTGTGCCTCAGGAAGAGTATAGGTACCCTCTTCCTCGATAGGATTCTGCGTAGCGATGACCATGAAAGGCTGAGGCAGGCTGATGCGCTCGCCGCCGATGGTCGTAGCGCCCTCAGCCATGGCTTCGAGCATGGCAGACTGCGTCTTCGCACTCGAACGGTTAATCTCATCCAGCAGGACGATGTTCGCGTGGACAGGGCCTATCTGCGTGATCATCTTCTGAGAAGCAAAGTCGAAGACCTGAGTGCCGATGAGGTCTGCAGGCATGAGGTCTGGTGTGCACTGGACGCGCTTAAACGTGCCAGAAACGCAGGAAGCGAGCAGACGGGCAGCCGTGGTCTTCGCCAGGCCTGGGACGGACTCGATGAGGATGTGACCGCCGGCTATGAGCGTAAGAATAAGAGACTCACGCAGCTGCTCCTGGCCTACCAAGCCCTGAGAGAAGCGCTCGCGCATGCGCTGGGCGAGCTGCATGGCGTGCTGAGGATTCTCCGGAGTGCGGGTGGCAGCTGGCTGCTGGAGTGCTGGCGCCGCTGGTACTGGATTCGGGAGCGGTGGGAGCGGGGTTTCAGATGAATTCGAAAAAAGTGACATAACTTTTACCTTACGGGATGAGGAGTAAGAATGCGTAGTTTTACGCGCATCGCTAAGGAATCTGCACAGAATATGTGCAGAATTTTAAGGAAGCGTCCAGTTTATAGGAGTGGCACCGAGGTGCTCGAGGGCGGTGTTCGTGCGGGAAAAAGGCTTCGAGCCGAAGAAACCACGGTAAGCGGAAAGTGGACTCGGATGAGGTGATTCGATGATGGCTGCGTGAGTAAGCAGTGGCTTAAGACTGCGTGCATGTGCACCCCAGAGGATGGCCACGAGAGGCAGTGGCTGACCTGTGGCTGGATTCGTGCGGTCATTCAGAGCACGAATGGCTGCCTCTGTGATGGCTTCCCAGCCTTTACCCTGATGCGAATTCGCTGCATGAGCACGCACGGTCAGTGATCTATTCAGAAGCATTACTCCCTGGTCTGCCCACGGGGTGAGATCTCCTGTAGATGGTTCAGGAACGCCGAGATCATCCGTAAGCTCCTTATATATATTTATGAGACTCTTCGGGATAGGGTGAGTGTCCGCGGCGACCGAGAAGCTGAGGCCCACTGCGTGGCCGGGAGTGGGATAGGGGTCCTGGCCGACGATGAGAACCTTAACGGAATCCAGGGGGTAGGTAAAGGCCCTGAGAATCTGGTGGCCGGGAGGTAGGATCTGCTGTCCGCTGGATATCTCAGCGCGAAGAAAATCTCCCATAGCGTGAATCTGAGGCTCTACATCCTGGAGAGCTTGAGCCCACGAGGGGTGAATAATGCTCGAAAGCGGTGGGAGTGAAGACGTCATGGCTTCCATACTAGTAAGTTCGAGCGAAAATTGGCGGGAAAAAACCAGAGCGAAACGTGTGTGCAGGGCATTACGTAGAATGGTGCACAGTACATGAAGGAGCAGTTATGGCACAAGCACATGCGTATCCACGCGACGAGTTCGATCATTATGCAGGACAGCACGGCGGCGCACACCGCGGAAAGCGCACGGTACTCGCGCGCCTCAAGCCGTACATCATAGCCATCCTCGTGGCGGCCCTGTGCGCCCTCGCATTCCTGACGTGGACGAACGGATGGCTCGGCTCGAACGGGCTGAACTGGCTGCCAGGAACCTCAAGCTCGCGCACGGCCGCAAGCAGCAAGGCGAGCAATGCATCGAAGTCTACGACATCGAACTCTTCGAGCTCGTCGAACTCGAGCGCGTCGAGCAGTACGAACTCGGCGGACTCGTCGAACGCATCGTCGACGACGAATAGTACGACGTCCAGCACCACAGACCAGAGCCAGCAGAACACTACTACGCAAGACGCGCAGAGCGCGCAGGCTCAGCAGGCTGCGCAGCCGGTAAATAAGACGCGTACCATCACCGTGTATAACGGAACAGGCGTATCTGGCTATGCGGCACGTCGCGCATCTGTACTGACGTCCGATGGATACTCGAACGTAACAGCAGCAAATCCGACGAACCGTTCCACCCTGCCAAGCGCGAACACCGTATGGTATGTGGAAAACTCGGATAAGTCCACCGCTGAAGAAGTCGCCTCGAAGCTCGGAATCTCGAATGTAGAGCAAGTAGCGAGCCTCGGGCAGGGAAACATAGCTGTGGTGCTGATGAGCCAGCAGTAAAGAATGCCATTCGGCTTTGGCTTAAGGCAAAACACCTTTCCGGAAATTAGCGTTTTCTTCCGAGGAGGTGTTACTCTTAGGGAAGAAAAGTTGAGTGCTTGGGACTCAGGTTTTGAAAACTCGACTTCTAGATTTTGATAACACTCCGTGTGAACTCAGTGTGAAAGGAAGATCATGGCAAAGATAATTGCATATGATGATGAAGCACGTCAGGGCATGCTTGCTGGTCTCGACCAGCTGGCAGATACCGTGAAGGTCACCCTCGGCCCTAAGGGTCGTAACGTCGTTCTCGATAAGACTTACGGCGCTCCTACCATCACGAATGATGGTGTGTCCATCGCTAAGGAGATAGACCTCGAAGATCCATACGAGCGCATCGGTGCTGAGCTCGTGAAGGAAGTAGCGAAGAAGACCGATGACGTGGCTGGTGACGGAACCACCACGGCTACCGTGCTCGCGCAGGCACTCGTGCACGAAGGTCTGAAGAACGTAACCGCTGGTTCGAACCCTATCGCTCTGCGTCGCGGTATCGAAAAGGCTGCATCTGCTATCGTTCAGTCTCTGCTGGATTCTGCTAAGGATGTGGAGACGAAGGAGCAGATAGCTGCTACTGCTACCATTTCTGCTGCAGATCCTGAGGTCGGCGAGCGCATCGCTGAAGCTCTGGATAAGGTAGGCCAGGATGGCGTGGTCACCGTCGAAGATAATAACAAGTTCGGCCTGGACCTCGACTTCACCGAAGGTATGCGCTTCGATAAGGGCTACATCTCCCCATACTTCGTGACGAACCCAGAAGACCAGACTGCAGTTCTCGAAGACCCATACATCCTGCTCACCTCGGGTAAGGTTTCCTCTCAGCAGGACATCGTTCACGTGGCTGAGCTCGTCATGAAGTCCGGTAAGCCACTGCTCATCGTGGCTGAGGATGTGGATGGCGAAGCACTTCCTACCCTCGTGCTGAATAAGATTCGCGGCACCTTTAACACTGTGGCTGTAAAGGCTCCAGGCTTCGGCGACCGCCGTAAGGCTATGCTTCAGGATATGGCCATCCTCACTGGCGCACAGGTCGTCTCTGAAGAAGTGGGTCTGAAGCTCGACTCCATCGATGAGACCGTGCTCGGACACGCAGCAAAGGTCATCGTTTCTAAGGATGAGACCACCATCGTATCCGGTGCAGGCTCTGCTGAAGAAGTAGCAGCACGCGTGGCACAGATTCGCCAGGAAATCGAGTCCACGGATTCCGACTACGACCGCGAGAAGCTCCAGGAGCGCCTCGCGAAGCTCGCAGGTGGCGTGGCCGTCATCAAGGTGGGCGCGGCTACGGAAGTAGAAGCGAAGGAACGTAAGCACCGCATCGAAGATGCTGTGCGTAACGCAAAGGCAGCTATCGAAGAAGGTCTCGTCCCTGGTGGTGGCGTGGCCCTCATTCAGGCAGCTGCTGCAGTGGAAGATTCCGTCCAGCTCGAAGGTGACGAGGCTACCGGTGCCAGCATCGTCTTCCGCGCTGTGGAAGCTCCTATCAAGCAGATCGCCTCGAACGCAGGTCTGTCTGGTGATGTGGTCATCGATAAGGTGCGTTCCCTGCCTGCAGGCCACGGCCTGAACGCAGCATCCGGTGAGTACGAAGACCTCATGGCTGCTGGTGTGACCGACCCAGTGAAGGTGACCCGCTCTGCTCTGCAGAACGCAGCATCCATCGCTGGCCTGTTCCTCACCACGGAAGCAGTGGTAGCGAATAAGCCAGAGCCGGCTGCTCCAGCTCCTGCAGCTCCAGACATGGGCTACTAAAACTGGTCTGAGTACGTCTAGTCCTTACTGAGCAAGGCTTGGTAAGCTGAGCAAAGCTTATAGCCTTGCGCATAAGAAAGTCTCGCATCGCTTCGTTTTCTCTCGAGAAGGCGAAACGATGCGAGGCTTTCTCGTTCTTGGCGAAAGGTGGGGCTTGGTTTTAGCTGAAGAGCTGGCTGGCCTGAACTTCAGCATCTGCATAAACAGCAGCGGCCTGGCTGAGCGCCTGCTGAATATTTTGCAAGGTGCTTTCCATGGCATGCTGAGATGTTCTCCACTGCTGGATGACAGACTCGAACTGGGTGGCAGCTGAGCCCTGCCAGGAACCTTCCAAGGCTGTGAGGTTCGTATACATGGCCTGAACGGCTGTACGCATCTGGTCTATAGAGTGATACACAGCTATACTGGCCTGCTGAATCTCCTCTGAATTTACGTGATACTGTGGCATGAGGGTGGTCCTTTCTTTTTTCTCCATCGCGGTATACCTTTTATCGCGGCATACTTTTTCGATGTCGAGGAAGTAGCTCTTAGCCTACGGCGACTAAAGAGTAAAAGTCCAGCGTGCGGAGCATATGTGACCCGATGTGGAAACACGCCGTGTTCGACGGGGAGGTGGATAAGTTATCCACAGGATGTGAGTGCGTATGAGACATTTCACGAATCTACAGTTCATTCTCAGAAAATTCTCAGATACCTCTGCCATACTGAAAATATGGTAAATAATCAAGAAGCACGTTTAGTAGTAGTGGATGATGAGCCATCCATCCGAGAGCTGCTGTCTGCATCACTGCGTTTTTCTGGATTCGACGTGGTGACTGCTTCGAATGGTACCGAAGCGATAGAGACTATAGTGAGCACGAATCCAGACCTCATCATCATGGATGTGATGATGCCCGACATCGACGGCTTTACAGTGACCAGCCGTATCCGCCAGGAGGGGATAGATGCCCCAGTTCTGTTTCTTACTGCGCGCGATGATACGCAGGATAAGGTGATGGGTTTAACCGTAGGTGGAGATGATTACGTCACGAAGCCATTTAGCCTCGAAGAAGTAGTGGCACGAATCCGTGCTATCCTCAGGCGTACTCAGGACCAGGTGGAGAATGATCCTATCATCCGCGTGGCCGACCTCGAGATTAATGAGGACTCCCACGATGTGACTCGCCACGGGGAGCTCATAGACCTGAGTCCTACGGAGTATAAGCTGCTGCGCTACCTCATGGATAATGAAGGTCGCGTGCTCAGTAAGGCACAGATTCTAGACCACGTGTGGCAGTATGACTGGGGCGGAGATGCAGCCATAGTGGAATCCTATATCTCGTATCTGCGCAAGAAGATAGATGGCGTGACATATACGGATGAAGATGGAAACGAGCAGAAGGTAGTCCCTATCATTCTCACTAAGCGCGGTATAGGCTATATGATTCGTGAGCCACGCGACTAAGTGGGGCATGAACGCACGCTAGAAACTGTAGGAGCCTCTCGCAAAACAGAAAGCTGACGCATGGCACACGTAACGAAAGATACCACTCAGCGCACTACTGTACGTGCGAAGCTGAAGTGGAAGTTAAGTTCCATACCACTGACCACGAGACTCGTGGCAGTGGTTCTCGCGTTTCTCTTCATAGCGAGTTCTGTGCTGGTGATAGCTTCCCAGCAGCTCGTCTCTTCGGCGCTTCTCCAGAAGATGGATACGCAGATTATGCGTCAGGCCACTCTTGTGGTGAATAATCTGCGTTTCCTGCAAAATGAGAATGCGAGCAGCTCGGTGAATGACAGCACCCAGAATCCGAGCACGGACATGACGCCGAAAAATAACGCGCCATCCTTACGGGAGTACCTCAGCCGGGGCTCACAGAGTGGGCAGAGTGGGCAGAGTGGAAGCCAGAACGGTCAGATTCATGCTCCAGAGGGCCGTCCGAAGCCGTACTCGACCACAGGAAACCAGAACCTCGGTCCAGCCGATTATTTCGTACAAATCCGCGATGCGGATAATAACATCGTGAGCATGCCACTCGTGCCTATAGCGCATGATGGTGTCATATCCATTCCTACACTTCCTGCGGAAGGAAATGATGGTAAGGATGCGAACTTCGATTTTAATGAGCCTGTGACGGTTCCGGCGAGTGTGGATATAGCAGATAAAGTCTCGCTGAATGATTATGAGGCGAAAATGGCATATTCACCGTGGCGAGTGGTGGCTATTAAGTTCGTGAATGCGAGCACGAGCGAGCAGCTCATCGCCTATGTGGGCCTGTCCCTCTTCGATGTAAACGAAACGACTCAGGCTCTCACTCTCTACTTCGTATGGGCTGCTGTGGCCATCGTGGTCTCCGCAGGATTCCTCGCGTTCCTGGCCATTCGTCGCTCACTTCGCCCTCTGAAACGTATAGAACATACGGCGGCGAAGATAGCAGCGGGGGATCTGTCTCAGCGCGTGGATAAAGTGCCGGAGAACACGGAAATAGGCTCTCTGTCCGCTTCGCTGAACACGATGCTTTCACGCATCGAACGCAGCTTTAAAAAGCAGGAAGAAGTAACGAACCAGATGAAGCGGTTCGTTTCGGACGCCTCGCACGAACTGCGCACGCCATTGGCCGTCATCCACGGAAGCACGGAACTGTATAAAATGCAGAGAAACGCGCCCGGAATGGATCCGGTGGAAAGTGCGGACATGGTCATCGATCACATCGATAAATCCAGCTCACGCATGTCCGCGCTCGTGGAAGACCTCCTCAGCCTCGCGCGGCTCGACGAGGGGCGTGGCATAGACCTCGCACAGACCATAAAAGTCCATAACCTTCTGGCGGACTCGGTGGAAGACCTCCACGCTCTCGACCCGGAACGTGTCATTACACTCGGACGGCTGAACCTCGAAGCGGGAAGTGTGCTGAAGTCCGTGCGCGAGGCGGGAGCTCAAGCGCGCTCGGCGGGTGCACAGGAGCGAGCCGCTGGGGCGCATGACCACATGCACGACGCCACAGACGAGCAGAATGAAGGAAATGAGGGGGACATTCTCACCTTCGTTCCAGGAAAGCTACCAGACATCAGCGCGGGCGGAGATCCTGTACGTATGCGGCAGGTGATAACGAACATCATAGGGAATATCCACCGCTATACGCCAGCAAACTCACCGGTAGAAGTGGCCGCAAGTGTGGTCGGAGCAAGGATGGATGCGCGCGACTTCGCCACACTGCCATCCACACAGGAGACTTTAAACATGTTCCTCGACGACGTGTCCTCCTTGATGAAGCATGCGCATGCGCTGGAATATGTGGTCATCCGCATTAGCGATCATGGTCCTGGTATGAGTGAAGAGAACCGCGCACGCATCTTCGAACGCTTCTACACAGCTGACCCGTCTCGCGCTCGGGAAAAGGGTGGAACGGGACTGGGTATGTCCATAGCACAGTCTGTGGTAAAGGCTCATCATGGTCTCATCTGTGCTACGGCCACTCCTGGTGGCGGTCTCACGTTTACCGTGGTGCTGCCTATCTCGCAGACGACACTGTTCCGCGAGAATGATCCGGCTGAGGAGAAGCTGCGTGAGAAGAATACGGCGCCGGCCATCTTCGGAAAGCGCAGGCGCACGGCTGGGCGCTCTTCTGCGGGGCGTTCTTCTGCTGGGCGCGGGGCTGAGTGTGTTACTGAGCGTTCGGTTCGGGAAGCTCATGAGGCTCGTTCGGCTCGCGAGGCTCGTTCAGCCCGTGAGATGGAACGAGACATCCTCCCCACGACGGAGATAAAAATCTCGCTCTCTGCGAGCGAAAAAAGCGCGTCGCGTGACTCGTCCCGTCGCTCGCGGTAGAATGTAGGTCTGATAGAACGACTGCTGGAACGGCTGTACGGTCTGCACTCTGTACTCTGCACTCTGTACAGCCGGCGCGTTCTAGGGCTTATGAGCTCTACGACTTGCGCTGAAAGGTCGGCGCTGAAGGTCAGAGCTGCGCCAGGCCAGCGCAGGAAGGCCCAGCGCAGGAAGACTAAGAGAGCAGGTATGCACGGGGCGTGCCTGAAGTGAGACGACGAGAAGGATGAAAAGGTTTCGAAAATGCCGAGTGGAAAAGTAGTATGGGTAGACGCGCAGAATAAGTATGCTTTTATAAGTTCCGATGAAGGTGAGCGCGTCTACATGTCTATGTCTGCGCTGTCGGAGGGAGCGAAGAGCGTGCGTAAGGGTACGCGTGTGGAGTTTTCGCGCATCGAAACGGCGCGTGGAGCTCAGGCGCGTGATGTGAAGCTGCTCACTCCTGCTCCATCGCTTGTGAAGGCCACGCGTCCGCATCCGGAGGATATGGCTGCTATCGTAGAAGATGTGATTAAGCTGCTGGATACTGCTGGGAATGACTTACGTCATGGGCATTATCCTCGTTCGCGCGACGCTCGTAAGCTCGTGCAGGTGCTGCGTGCTGTGGCGGATAATTTCGACGTTCAGGACTAGTTTTCGAGACTAGTAAGAGACTAAGAGACTAAGTAGGGTAAGAACATGACGGAAATGACGCAAGAGGGTGCTCTCGAGAACGATGCTCGTGGCGAGGAGACTGCAGGTGAGCAGCCTGCTGTAGAGCCGGTTACTGCCGAGCAGACTGCCACTGACCAGGCTGTTGCTGACCAGGCTGTCGTTCCAGTCGATGATGCGACGGTAGCTATGGCCCGGGCAGCGCTCGAAGAGCTGGCGGATGTGGCAGACCACGTGGGAGACTTCGTGACGGCTGTGCTCGCTGCTGAGAATGTGGTGGACTTCCGTTTCTCCTCGGAGCTGAAGGGGTATGAAGGCTGGCAGTGGTCTGTGACGCTCTACCATGATGTGGAGGCTGAGCGCTGGACTGTGAATGAGTCCTCACTCCTGCCGACTTCCGAAGCGCTTCTGGCTCCTGCCTGGATTCCGTGGAAGGACCGGATTCGTCCGGAGGATATCTCTCCGACGGATGTGCTGGGTACGGATGCTGAAGATGAGCGTTTAGAGCGGGGAGTTTCTTCTGAGGTCAATTCTTCCTCCACTGAATCCGTCGAATCCAGCGATGATGAGTCTTTTCGAAAGACTGGTGAAGCGTCAGAAGAGCAGGAGATAGTCGATGAGTTTGCGCTCGCGCGCTCTCGCGTGCTGTCCCCAGTGGGGCGCGCTCAGACAGCCGACCGCTGGTACTCTGGTCCTCATGGTCCGAAGTCTCTATCTACACGCGTAGCGGAGGGAAAGACCTGCCAGACATGTGGCTTCTTCGTCCCGATTCAAGGTGAGCTCGGCACTATGTTCGGCGTGTGCGCGAATAAGTGGAGCCAGGATGACGGCCGTGTGGTTTCCCTCGACCATGGCTGTGGCGAGCACTCGGATATAGAGCCGCCAGAACCATCCACCCTGTGGATTCAGCCTGCGCCTACTGTGGATGATAACGATGAGATTATCCTCGTGCCACGTCCTCCACGCGAAAAGCCTACTGCAGAGCAGAGGCGCATAGCTGAAATCCTCGAAGATGCAGAGGATGTTTCGGAGGATACCGAAGAGGAATCCTCCGAAGAGTAGACGTGCTAGTGCACCACTGTTACGGGTGCTACGGATGTATCGAGTAGCTTCTGGCTGACCGATCCGAGGGCATACTTATCGAACTGTCCCAGCCCGCGAGAGCCTACGATGATGCGATGCGCATAGTGCGAAGCATCAGCTAGCCCCTTCGCTGCAGGAACATGTACGGCATGACCAGTTACTCGCACTACAGGGGGGATTTCTGCCTGCTGAATAATCTGGTCGAGGACGCGGCGAGCGAGCTCATCCTCCTCGGCTACCGAAGGTATAGCGTGCTCCGTCTGCATATAATCCGCCAGTGTCTTCGTCTGCCAGCAGTAGAAGACGTGGAGGTCGCGTCCCTCAGCGCGTGCTGCCTCGGCGGCGAAATCTAAGGCGCGCAGGCTCACCTGGGAGCCATCGACCCCCACGACGACAGGCAGGAGATGACCTTCTCCGAGCATGCTAGACTCGAGGGCGCTGCTCGAACGCGAATGCGCTGTGTCATCATTTTTCATAAGGCGGACCACGGTGACGGGTGCGGCAGCGCGGTTTACGAGGTTTTCACTCAGGGACCCGAGGAACCAGCGGGCTACTACATTCATGGTGCGTCTACCCACCACTATTTGATGTGCACGCTGACCTATATCGAGCAGAGCAGTGGTGCCAGCCGCGTGGACGGACGTGAGCTTGAGTGCGGACATGTCGAAGTTCGTATCTACCGAGGCCTCGTCTGCCCAGGAACGCAGCTCGTCATTAATAATGTGCCGCACACGTTCCCAGTCTTTCGGCGTCTGGGGCTCATCTCCCAGATCCCACGAGTGTGTCCATCCGTAGATGGCATGCACTTTCTGACCGGTGACGGATGCTTCGCGCATAGCCCATGTCAGGGCAGCGAAAGACTCTGGCGTGCCATCGACTCCGACGGCTATCTGAGCCAGCTGAGGATGTGTAATCTGTGTGTCCATGATGACTCCTTTTCTTCAGTGTACACCCATTTATGAGGAGGGAAAATTGACACACGAGAAAACGCAAAACTTGAGTCGAACGCACGCAAGTTTTTGTGCTCTCAGGTGGAATTCTCGCGAACACTCAGCAGAAGTTCAGGAAAACCTGTAGAGTAGAAGATAGTAAGAAGTAATGGAGGACAGGAATGTTTGAACGTTTTACCGACCGAGCGCGGCGCGTTATCGTGCTCGCTCAGGAAGAAGCGCGCTCGCTCCAGCATAACTACATCGGCACGGAGCACCTGCTTCTCGGCCTTATTCGCGAGGGCGAGGGTGTAGCAGCGAAGGCTCTGGAGGCGAAGGGCGTACAGTTCGAGGCGACGAAAGCCCAGGTCGAGGAAATGATAGGGAAGGGAAGTGTGGCACCATCCGGCCACATTCCGTTCACTCCTCACGCAAAGCAGGTGCTTGAGCTGTCCTTGCGCGAAGCACTGCAGCTGGGCCACAGCTACATCGGCACAGAGCACATCCTGCTCGGCCTCATCCACGAGGGCGAAGGCGTGGGTACGCAGGTTCTGCTGAAGATGAGCGTGGACCTGACGGAACTGCGTACGTCGGTCATCGATGCTATCCGCGACACGCATGACACGAACTCGGACGGCGAGCTCGCGAACTCGGGTAATGTGGCGAATAAGCAGAACCAGTCCGGCTCTGCTCTGCTCGACCAGTTCGGTCGTAACCTCACCCAGCAGGCACGCGATGGGAAGCTCGACCCAGTCATAGGTCGAAGTGCTGAGATTCAGCGCGTTATGGTGGTGCTCAGCCGCCGTACGAAGAATAATCCTGTACTCATCGGTGAACCGGGCGTGGGTAAGACCGCTGTAGTAGAAGGTTTGGCGCAGAAGGTCGTGGCTGGGGATGTTCCAGAAACGCTGAAGGATAAGCAGATTTACTCGCTGGACCTTGGCTCCATGATAGCGGGCTCGCGCTACCGTGGTGACTTTGAAGAGCGCCTGAAGAAAGTACTCAAGGAGATTCAGACACGCGGGGACGTGGTGCTGTTCATCGATGAGATTCACACCATCGTGGGCGCAGGCTCGGCAGATGGCGCTATGGGTGCTTCGGATATGCTCAAGCCTATGCTCGCGCGTGGCGAGCTACAGACCATCGGTGCTACTACCACGGACGAGTACCGCAAGTACATCGAGAAAGATGCTGCTCTCGAACGTCGTTTCCAGCCTATTCAGGTGAACGAGCCAAGCATCGCAGATACCATCGAGATCCTCAAGGGTCTTCGTAAGAACTATGAAGACCACCACCGCGTGACCATCACGGATAAGGCCCTGCAGTCCGCCGCTGAGCTGTCTGCACGTTACATTCAGGACCGTCATCTGCCAGATAAGGCTATAGACCTCATCGATGAAGCAGGAGCGCGTCTGCGTATCCGTCGCCTTACTGCTCCGCCAGAGCTGAAGGAGATGGACAAGCGCATCGCTCAGCTCAAGTCCCAGAAGGATGAGGCCATCGCTCAGCAGGAGTTTGAAAAGGCTGCATCTCTGCGCGACGAGCAGGAGGGTCTGGAAAAGCAGCGTAAGGACCGCGAGCAGGCCTGGCGTGAAGGCGAGTCGGATGTGTCCATGGTGGTGGATGAGGAAGTCATCGCACAGGTCATCTCTTCGACCACTGGCATCCCAGTGTTCAAGCTCACACAGGAAGAGTCGAAGAAGCTGCTGTCCATGGAGTCTGAGCTCCATAAGCGCATCATCGGCCAGGATGAAGCTGTCACTGCACTGGCTCGCTCTATTCGCCGCGCTCGCGTGGGACTGAAGGATCCGAAGCGTCCTTCTGGCTCGTTCATCTTCGCAGGGCCTACGGGTGTGGGTAAGACCGAGCTGGCGAAGAGCCTGGCGCAGTTCCTCTTCGACGATGACGATGCGCTCATCCGCATCGATATGTCCGAGTTCGGCGAGAAGTATGCGGCTTCGCGCCTCTTCGGTGCCCCTCCAGGATATGTGGGCTACGATGAGGGTGGCGAGCTGACTGAAAAGGTCCGCCGCAAGCCATTCTCCGTGGTGCTTTTCGATGAGATAGAGAAGGCTCATCCGGACATCTTTAACACGTTGCTGCAGGTGCTGGATGATGGCCACTTGACCGATGGTCAGGGACGTAAGGTGGACTTTAAGAACACCATTATCATCCTGACCACGAACCTGGGTACCAGTAAGATATCCCAGTCCGCGAACACTGGCTTTAACCTCAGTGGAGACACGCAGACTTCCTATCAGCGCATGAAGGACCAGGTGTCCACGGAGCTGAAGAGCCAGTTCCGTCCTGAGTTCCTGAACCGACTGGATGACATCATCGTCTTCCAGCAGCTCACGGAGCCTCAGGTGCGTCAGATAGTGGATCTCGACGTGGCTCGTCTGAACGACCGCCTCTTCGAGCGTCACATGTCTGTGGAGCTGACGGATGCGGCGAAGGACCTGCTGGCACAGAAGGGCTTCGACCCTCTGCTCGGCGCACGTCCACTGCGTCGCGTAATCCAGCGTGACATCGAGGATGCAGTGTCCGAGAAGATTCTGCTGGGCGAACTGCACGATAACGAGCAGATTCGCGTGGATGCAGAAGGCGAGGGGATCCTCGGCGAATTTATCTTTACGGCGGTGCCGTTCGAGACGGCGGAGGCTGAGCCTGAGGTGGCGGCGGAAGCAGAGACTGAGACTGCCGCAGACCAGACTGCTGAAGCTCCTGCTGAGGCTCCTGCTGAAGACTAAGTAAACGAGGGTAATGAAGGCGTCCCAAAAGGGGCGCCTTCAGTTTTTACAAAGAGGACATGGACTGGCACGCGAAGTGTGCTGTGCGGAGGAGATCCTAGAAGTAAAAAGTGCGACTTTTCTAGAAGTTCATTGAAAAATTTCGGCTTGCTTGTAGATTTTTTCCACGAACTTCTAGAAAAGTCGCACTTTTCATATCCGATGCCACCCAGATCCAGGCGCAGCCCCAGACCGTCCCCAGCCCCAGATCCAAGCCCAGCCCCACTACACAAAGCTCACGAAATACAGCCCCACCACAGCCGCCAGATACACTACGAATGCAGCCACGAGAGCCCAGTCGCGCCCCGTCATACGCATCACACGCCACGGTACGCGTGTGGCCGAGCTGTCAAATCCGCGAATATCCAGAGCCACACTGAGTTTATCCGCGTGACGCAGAGCGTTCGCAAAGGACGGCACGATGAGCGCTTGCGCGGAGCGAGCACGAACAGCGAGGCTTCCGTGACGAATGGTCCCACCGCGCAGCTCCTGTGCCGTTATGAGCGAGCGTACATCCCGTGTGAGAATGGGGATGAAGCGTAGGGACAGGGACATCATCAAGGAAAGCTCATGCACTGGCCACCCGAGTCGCTTCAGTCCCCCGCACAGAGATTCCACAGCATCGGTGATACGTGCTGGCGGGAGGATGTGCAGCACACTCACGGCCACGACGGCCAGCAGTGCGAAGCGTCCGGCATAGAGTACACCAGCCCACACACCCGCATCCGTCAGACGCACCGGACCGAACTGAACGAGCTCAGCCCCGCTTTGCACGAAGAAAAGATTAAACAGCCCCATAAACGCGATGAAGATCCAGAATCCGTGGAGCTCTGTGACGAGTTCGGATGGCCGTATATGTGCAAGCAGAACATAGGCAAGCGCCACGAGAACACCGAGACCAAGCTGGGCAGGCGTGTGCAGTGCGAAGGATGTAAACAGCGTGAGCAGCGTCACCGTGGTCAGTGCGCGTGGATCGAAACGCGAGAGGGGAGCGGTGACCGCGTCCTCAGGCGTGACGGACGGATCAGCGGCATACGAAGGAGGCTCAAGCAGAATGGCACGCGTGGCGAGCTGACGGATATGCGCGAGCGAATGCGTGATCATGAGGATGGTCATGCCCTGTTCGTGCAGCGCTTCGAGCACGCTGAGCAGCCGTGCTTCCACGTGCGTGTCGAGGCCGGCGGTCGGTTCATCGAGAATGAGTACGTCCGGTTTCATGGCGAGTGTTCCGGCTATGGCCACGAGACGCTGCTGCCCGCCCGAGAGATTCCACACCGGGCTGTCGAGAAGGTCTGTGATACCGAGAAATTCTGCCATTTGGGCGACGCGCGCATCTACCTCGTCTGCGCTCAGGCCGAGGTTACGCGGCCCGAAGGCGATGTCCTCGCGCACGCTTTCGGCGAAGAGCTGCTTTTCCGGCTTCTGCAAGACGAGGCCGATGCGCTCGGCATGAGAGATGACACTGCCCGACGTCGGCTGGAATGCGCCGGCGAGCAGATACGCGAGAGTACTTTTTCCTGTTCCGTTCGGCCCGCTGAGCGTGACGAATTCGCCGCGCGCCACGCTCACGTTCACGTTTTCGAGCACACTTCGTCCGTCGTATGCATAGGTGAGATTTTTCGCTGCGAGGACCGGCTGAGCTACCTCGTTCTGTACTGGTACAGGGATGCGTTCGGCACTGATGCTCTCGTCTGCGCTCACGTCGTGAGGCTTCCCGTCATGGACAATTCTCCCTTCTCCTAGCGTGATGACCCTCTCGCCGAGGGCAGCTACAGACTCGTGGTGCGTGATGATAATGATGGTCACGCCTCGCGAGTGCTGCGCTGAAAGAGACGAAAGAATTGACCTGCGGGCAGCCACGTCCACATACGCGAACGGTTCATCTAAGATAAGCAGGTCTGGCGAAGCAGCCAGCGCGGATGCTATGGCCACGCGCTGCTGCTGACCGCCGGACAGATGCTGCGGGTCGGTGTCGCTGAACGTGAGCATGCCCGTCTGACCGAGCGCGTGCTGGACGGCAGAAGCCGTATCACACGGCGCAAAGCCCAGGTTCTCCGGTTCGAAAGCCACGTCATCCTTCACGGTCGCGCCCACGATGTGGTCTTCCGGATTCTGCGTGACGTAAGACAGCGCATGCCGAGCGCGGATGTATGCGTCGCGGTGCACGCCGCCCGCATCGAATAACGTGTTCCCGAGGACAGTAAGCGTGCCGGATGTGGGAGCACTCACAGCAGAAAGAAGGCGCGAAAGTGTAGACTTACCGCTGCCATTCGCGCCTACTATGGTAAGCCACTGTCCGCGGGGAACCGTAAGCGAGATGTCCTGTAGAACATCACGCTCACCATCGTACGAAAAGCTCACATGGCTGAGCTCGACAGCTGCACTCATACGCGGCGGCTAGCAGACTGTGAGGCGGAGAAGGACTTGAGGAGTCCGGTGATAGGTTTGTAGCACAGCACAGTAATGAGGAGGTGTATGACAGCCTTCATCACGTTAAACGGAAGAAGGATAGGTAGAATCATGGCCACTACAGCGCTGAATGGAGTAGCGTAGTAGAACGGCGTAATGAGAAGGTTCAGGCCTATAGCTGTGATAATGAACAAAACTGCGCCGAGAATCATGGATGCGAAGGCGCCTATGCGGGTGCGTCTCTTCGAGTACAGCCATGCGGACGGGACGCTGAACGCGAGAATGCACAGCATCATGATGAGACCGCCGAACGGATCTGTGAACACATGCGGCAGGGAGCTCAGGACGCTGATAATGACGGCAGCGAGCGGACCATAGGCAAAGCCTGCGAGCAGGACGACGATGCCGCTCGGGTCATACTTGAGGAATGGCGCTGCTGGGAAGATAGGTATCTGAACAAAGCTCAGCACGATGGCGAGCGTGGTGAACAGCGCGTAGATAGCGATGCGCTGGCTGGACCAATACGTCGAAGTAGACGTGGAATTAGACATAGTAGTCTCCTTGTTTCTCTTCATCCGGACTGTACCGTTGGCCTAGGAGTCTCACCTAATCAACCGCTTTCGCGGCTCGCGGGCTGTACCGCCAGTCGAGGAATTTCACCTCACCCTGAAACTTACTCTTCTAGGGTAGCACGATGGGACGATAGGTGGATGTGGTAGCACAGTGATGTGGTAGCAGAGTGGCGTGATGGTATGTCTTCACTTGCTGGGGGGGGGGGAGTCTTTGCTATGATATTCACCTAATGGAGAAGAAATTCTTTTATATAGAGAGGCACTCAGGGAGAACTATGTCACGAGCAGCGAAAAAGCTCTATTCCGTCATGCTTATAACCGTACTGGTAGCAGTGCTGATGCCTGTGAGTGGTCTGGTGAGTGGCCCCGCTTTCGCAGCGGATACGCCGACATATACCCCGGATGTGACCGTACATTCCTATGCAGAGCTCAAGGATGCTCTGGCTGATGCCAGTCGCAGCGAGGTAGTGATAGGTCTCGCAGCTGGAGACTATGAAGCGACCGAGAAGCTGAGCATTACAGGTAAGAAAGTGACGCTGGCGGCTGTGGGAGGAGAAGCACGGCTGTATAAGACGGCGGCGTATAAGAGCACTATGCTGGATGTGGCAGCTGATGCGTCGCTTACGGTGACCGATGGTGTCACGTTCGATGGAGCGAATGTGCCAAATGACTCCTCGGAAAGAAACGAAGGTGGTTTTATCTTTACTCGCGGTCCACTGACTCTCGACGGTGGAACGTTTAAGAACGATGCACGTTCTCGTGGTCTGTTTAATGCACCGATTTACGCTACTGGGACATCTGCAGTAGTGACGATGAATGGTGGAACTATTCGCGATAATGACTATGGTGATCTCTCTGCGGCATATGGTGCAGGCGGCATCTACCTCGGTGACGGTGCTCAGATGACCATGAATGGTGGCGTGATCACCGGGAACCAGGCATCGAATCAGAAGTCTTTCGGCATTAGTCGTGTTATCTCGGATAGCTGGGGTGCTGGTGGCATTAACGTCTCTCCAGGCGCTACTTTTACTATGAATGGCGGTGAAATATCCGGAAATAAAGGAGGTGCTGGTGGCATACTTGCGGGCTTCGCGGATGCCTATAGCACAAACCGCCAAGCTACGAACGTGGCTCAGTTTAAGACACAGAAGATAGCCACAGTCACACTCAATGGCGGAAAGATAAGTGCTAACGGTGGATTCTACGGTGGGGGTCTGGCTGCACACACTGCTGCAAAGATAGACATTCCTGCTACCAGTACCGTGGAAGTCACGGGGAACGCTGCTATTCAGGGCGGCGGCATGCTCCTTTCTGACTGGGCTGTGAGTGGTGATGATATAGCTCAGCCAAAGAACTACGCTGTTCTTATGGATGAGTGGAGTAAGTACTTCCCTGTTACGCTGAACATGCAGGGTGGAAAGATAACGAATAATCGCTCGCGGATATCTGGTGGCGGTCTCTTCGTATCGACGAATGGGGCGTATGTCACAGGTGGTGTTATCGATGGAAACTCTGCTGCAAAGCAGGGTGGTGGTGTCTATGTGAGTACATATCCCTACACTCTTCATCTCGAAAATGCGTACATCGAGGGAAATAAAGCGACACGGAACTTCAGAAATGAAACTTCTGAAACGGGTATAAATATGTATAGCCGCTCGGGTGGTGGTATCTGGTTCTGTCCTACGGGTTCAGGTGTCTTTTATGCGGATCATGGTGCGTTCATCGGGGATAATAATGATGCTTCGTATGAAGGATCTGGACTGGTAAGCACCCGTAAGAATACAGGAAGCGACTATTCCGTTACTCTGACAAATCGTGCTAATACGGGTGCCTATATGGAGTATGTGACCGATACTCGGGCAGTACGTACGGGCAGCGCTCAGGCAGAGCCAGTGGAGATAAAAAATATTAATACGGACCTGGCCGTGAAGACTCAGCTTGATTCTGGCTTCGATAAAGACCTCGTTCGCGCAAATTCGAGTCTGATGATTACGAATAATACTGCGAGTTTTGGCGGTGGCGTAGGCACAAATGGTAACGTCGTCTTCGGTCGTCCGAACAGCCCACTCATCGATATCTCCATGGATAAGACGTGGAGCGGGAACGTCACAGATGCAGATAAGCATGACGTGGAGGTGGAGCTTCGTGCGAAGGCTACTGTGGGCGGTGAGGAAAAAGACTGGCTCATCCAGCGTGTGAAGCTCACGAAGGAGAATAACTTCCATTATGATGTGACAGATCTTCAGGCAGAGCTTTTCGGGCATAAGACCACTGACATTCTCTACGTGAAGGAGCTGAATCACGACGGATATGATGTGACTATCTCTCCTCTAGCAGAGAAGCAGGTGACACCTGACCAGCCTTCACCACAGCCTGTTCAGCCGACGGAACGTAAGCTCTCCTTCGAGCTGCTACGCGCTGAGGATGGAGATAAGTTCGCGGATAAAGACCGCGACTTTAGGGTGAATTATGATCTGTATGATTACACGACGAGTAATCTTCTGACGGAAGAGACGATGCATTACGACTCCTATCTCAAGCGCTGGGTGAAGAGCTATAATCCTCTGAAGTTCAGTGATATCGCTCTGAAGACGAAGAATGTGCAGGCTGTCTATACGGAGGATACGGAAGCTGGGAATCCTTATCGTGACACGTATAATCTCTTCCTTTACGAAGATACTGCGTCGGATACGACATACATTCTTATTCCTCAGGTTCTCGCCGGTGCCGCAGATACTGACCAGCCTATCCAGATACGTAATATCACGGTGACTGGTGGCGAAGATCCTGAGCCTCAGCCAGACCCTACGCCGGCGAAAAAGTACTACACGCTGACCATCGATAATAAAAAGAAGGATCTCGTCTCTATACCGGTGACGAAGGTGTGGAACGACCGTGAGAATGCAGCGAACTCGCGTCCAGACCATATCCATGTGCGTGTCCTGAATGGGACGGCTACCGTGGCTGAAGCAGACATCACGCCAGATGATTCAGGAGTATGGAAGCATACCTTTGAAGGTCTCCCGAAGCATGATGAAGCAGGTAATGAGATAGCGTATACCGTCTCTGAAGATGCAGTATCAGGCTACGGCGCTCCTCAGTACTCTGGAAACGTGACGGATGGTTTCACTATTACGAATCCTAAGCAGTTCCTGGATATTCCTGTGACGAAGGTCTGGGATGACCGTAATGATGTGGCGAAGAAGCGTCCGCAGAGCGTAACCATCCATCTGCTCGCTAACGGCGAAGCTGTACAGAGCACCACCCTGAATGCTGAAAACTCGTGGAAGCATACCTTCGAAAACCTGCCAGTGGCCGATGCACAGGGTGAAAAGATAACGTATACCGTGTCTGAAGATGCTGTTCCAGGCTACGGTACTCCTCAGTACTCGGGGAATGCGACGGATGGATTTACCATTACGAATCCGAAGTCGTTCATCGACATTCCGGTGAAGAAGGTGTGGCTGGATGCGAAGGGTGAACCGGATACTCAGAAGACGACGCCTGTGACTGTGGAGCTTGTGAAGAATGACACTCCTACCGGGCAGACTGTGAAACTGAACGCGCAGAATAAATTCTCCGGAAAGTTCGAGAACATCGAGCTAGAGACGGATGCCACGTATAACGTCCACGAGGTGGGAGAGCAGGATTCGAAGGCTACCTTCGATGGCACAGACTACGCAGTGAGAGTATATGGTTCTCAGGTCGAAGGCTTCACTGTCTATAACATGCCACTCGAGACGGATGAGCCGCGTACTCCAGATGTGCCTACCGCTGAGAGGGTAAATATCCCAGTGACGAAGGTCTGGGATGACCGTAATGATGTAGCGAAGCAGCGTCCGCAGAGCATTACCGTCACACTTCTCGCAAATCGAAGCCCAGTCCAGTCTGCCACCCTGACTGCGCAGGACTCCTGGAAGCACACCTTCGAGAAGCTGCCTGTGGTCGGTGCGCAGGGGCAGAAGATAACCTACACCGTCTCAGAAGAGGCAGTGCCAGGATATAACGCGCCGGAATATAGCGGGAATGAAAAGGATGGCTTCACCATTACAAATCCGAAGTCCTTCCTCGATATCCCAGTAAAGAAGGTGTGGCTAACGGCGAAGGGCGAGCCAGATACGCAGAAGACCACCCCAGTAACGGTGGAGCTGCTGAAGAATGGCACATCTACGGGCCGGTCTCTCGAGCTGAATAGTGCGAATAACTTCACGAGCCGCTTCGAGAATATAGACCTCGAGACGAACGCCACCTACACAGTCCACGAAGTGGGTGAAGCAGATTCGAAGGCTACCTTCGATGGTACAGACTATGCAGTGAAAGTAGATGGCTCTCAGGTAGAAGGCTTTACCGTGTATAACATGCCTCTGGAGACAGACGAGCCACGCACGCCTGAAGAGCCTACGGTAGAGAAGACGAAGGTCACAGTGAGGAAGGTCTGGAAGGGAGACGAGAAGTCCCTGAACACAAGGCCTCAGGACATCACAGTGACTCTCCTGGCTAGCGGAAAGCCAGTTCAGCGCGTCACGCTCACTGAGCAGAATGGCTGGAGGCACGTCTTCGAGAAGCTTCCAGTGATAAATGAGAATGGAGACAAGATAGAATACTCCGTATCCGAAGATGCTGTATCAGGCTACACCAGCCACATCGAGCAGGATGCGCAGAATGCCTACGCATTCGTTATCACGAATACGAAGGTGGTGCCTACCGTTCCGAACACTCCAGGCGAGCCAGCTAAGCCGGGACTTGCGAAGACGGGGTCAGCTATTCTGCCCGCGCTCATCGCAGCTCTCGCAGCTGCAGCTGCAGGAGTAGCGCTGAGACTGCGTCGCCGTTCGTAGAGTTCTTCGTAGACCACGTGTAGAGCACGCGCAGAACACACGCAGAACACGCGCAGAGTCCTCGGGGACGAAAAAAGAGGGAGCTTCCACCCGGAAGCTCCCTCTTTTTCTAGCGTGACACCTACTTCAGAGTAAACGCTCCGCCATTTCCCCAGGACCACTCGCCGGAGACGGAAGAATTGACATCCGAGTGCGCGCCTATCTGAGCGTGCAGCTTATCGATGCCCATGATGAGGTAGTCGCGCGTGACGCCAAGCGAAAAGTCCGGGTCGATGAACGCGCGGACCGAGCGCGCGTCGTCGGCGAGGAGGAAGCGGATAGGCTGCTTATGCGCGGGGAACGGGGCCTTCGTCACAGCCGTAATAGCGCTGACGTACCAGGACGGGCTCTCTGGCGTGACGCCGCCGAGGGCAGACAGATTCTGACCGCCGCGATGGGTGGCCTGCAGCTGAGCGCGTGCTTCGTACGAAAGCTTCAGCACGTGATCCTGGTCCTCGAAATATCCCACGACGATGCCCGCATACGGAACTTCCGCGCCGTCCTCCGACGAGCCGTCCGACGAGCCGTCCGACGAGCCGTCCGACTCGCCCAGCCCAGCCAGCCGCGCCGCGCCCTCCAGATCGATACTGTTATCTATCCAGCTCGTCGCCAGCCCCATGAGCGTGGCGGCCAGCACGAGCCGCTCGCCGTAAAAACCGGCCTTTTCCAGCGCTTCCTTATCCCCAGCCGGACCGCTCAGGAGGATAACGTGCGCGGCTCCCACGAACTCGCCCTTCTCCTCGACCACGCGCGCGAAAAGCTCGGGATGGTTCTCCAGGAAGGTGAAGCGGACACCAGACAGCAGGCTCATGGCATCCATGGTCTGGGTGAGCTGGCTGAGCAGACCCTCTTCGATGAGGTCTGGACTGTAGATGCGATTCGAGATACGAACATTAATGGCATCGATGACTTGTGAATGCGTAGTACTCATACTTGCATTATACTGATAAAGGCAGAAGCGCTGGCTGAGGTGAGCGCGGAAGATAACACTGTGTGAGGAAAAGCACAGTACGAAGCAAACAGAGATGAAGATTCGAATAATTCGAGGAGGTGCCTCATGATAGAGACGGCACAGGCTTTCGGCATAGACATCGGCGGATCGGGCATTAAGGGAGCGCCCGTGGACCTCATAAATGGAAAGTTCGCAGACGAACGCCTGCGCATTCCTACCCCAGAGGTCTCCACGCCAGAAGCGGTAGCAGACATCGTAAAGCAGATTCTCGACCATTATGAGGTCTCCGACGGCACGCCAGTGGGCATCGCCTTCCCAGCGCCGGTCAAGCGTGGAAAGAAGCTGGACTGGATAGCGAATCTCGACCAGTCGTGGATAGGCGTGGACTTGAATGCGTTCATGAGCGAGCATGTGGGTCGGCGCGTGCATGTGGTGAATGACGCGGACGCGGCGGGCCTGGCCGAAGCCCAGTTCGGTGCAGCGAAGGACACGAAGGGCCTGGTCATCGCTACCACGCTCGGCACGGGCATCGGCACGGCGCTCATTATGAATGGCGTGCTTGTGCCGAATACTGAGCTCGGACACATCGAGCTTGAGGGTAAGGATGCGGAAAAGTATGCTGCGGATTCTGCCCGTTCGGCGAACGAGCTGACGTGGAAGAAGTGGGGTAAGCGTCTGACGAAGTATTACTCCACTATGGAGAAGCTTTTCAGTCCGGACGTCTTCGTGGTCGGCGGCGGTGTGTCGAAGAAGAGCGAGAAGTTCTTCGAGTTTATAAACATTCAGACGCCTATCGTTCCGGCCGCGCTTTTGAACGACGCGGGCATCGTGGGCGCGGCATATTACGCGTCCGTCCAGGAGTAAAATGTACCATTTTTCTCACCGTACGGGAGATATGACGCTGAATGCCCTGACTGCGCGCTCTGAGCAGCTCGCAGTTCAGGGCGTTCGTGTGCATGCTCTGAATGATTCGAATCCCACGCATGCGGGCCTCAGCGTGCATGGAGCGGACTTTCGCTATGCTGCGCGCGCTCGCGGCTCTGAGGAGGCTCGCCGTGCGCTGGCCTCGTTTTTGAGTGTGCGCTACGGGCGTGTGGTGGACGCTGAGCGGCTGTATCTGCTGGATTCGACCTCGCAGGCCTACGCGTGGCTGACCATGCTGCTGTGCGACGCGGGTGACCGCGTGCTTTTTCCGCAGCCCGGCTACCCGCTCATCGAGTCGATTTGCGCGCTGACGGCGGCTGAGGCTGTGCCGTACCGTCTGCGCTACGACGGCTCGTGGACCATCGATTATGCAGACATCGAAGGCCAATTCTCCCGCTACTACGACACGCCTCATCCGGTGAAGGCTATCGTTCTCATTAATCCGAATAATCCGACTCAGTCGTATGTGAAAGCCGAAGAGCGTGCGCGGATTCTGGACCTGTGTGAGAAGTATGGGGTGGCCATCATCGCTGATGAGGTCTTTTATGATTTTCCTCTCGACGCTTTTCCCGGTCGCTCGCGTTTCGTGGGAGAGAGCCGCGTTCTCACCTTCGCACTCGATGGGTTCTCGAAGATGCTGGGCGCTCCGGATGTGAAAGTGGGCTGGATTTATGTGAGTGGGCCTTCTGCGGAGGTGACTGAAGCGCAGAGACGTCTCGACATGATAGCGGATGACTTCCTGCCCATGTCCTCGCTCGTTTCGCGAGAGATTCCGCCGCTGCTTCAGCAGGCAGATGCTCAGACTGCTCGCATTCGCCAGCGCTGTGCGGAGAACCTCGCGTGGCTGCAGAATTATCTCGTCTCGGATACCTCCGGTGTGGTCTCTGTACTACGCACTGAGGGCGGATGGAGTGCGCTCCTGCGCTATCCGGCGAGCATCGATGATGACGAGCTTGGGTTAGCTCTTCTCGAGCAGGCTCATGCCATGAGTGCTCCGGGATACTTCTTCGACTTCGAGACGCCAGGGTATATGGCTGTGTCCCTTCTGCCAGAATCTTCCTCTTTCCGGTATATGATGGAAGAAACTCTCCGCGTCCTAGAAAGTCTTCTCTTCTGATTATGAGTGAGCCCACCATCCGAAACCGCATTCTCGGCTACTTGGATAAGCTGACCGACCATGTCCACCGTCCTCGCGTCACCACGCTGGAGATAGAAGTGGCTGTGGGCATAGCCATCGTAGCGGTGGTCTCGCTTTTCACCATCCATTACTTCACCACCCCCATGGCTACCGCAGTGGTGGTGTGCACGCAGATAGACCGAAAGGAAGCGCGCAAGCTCGGATGGCGTCGTCTCATAGGCACGATGTTCGGTGGCTTGTCTGGACTGCTCGTGGTCATCATCGATGACCACTTCGGCGGAAACCCGTACATCTTCGTGGGCCTCGCATTCACTGCCATTATCCTCATCGGCTCGCTCTTTTATGTCTTTAAGCTGCCATCGGGTTCGTGGAAGATAACCATGATCTCTCTGGCTCTCGTCATGCTCGTCCAGTTCGGCGAAGACCGCGTCCTCTACGCTATCTTCCGCCTGCTGGGCACTGTGGCTGGAGTCCTCCTCAGCGTGGTCATCACCACGCTCTGGGCACACACGGAGATGGCCATAGAATCTTACCGCGAGCAGAGAAAGCTCGCTGAAGCTAAGGAAGAAGAGTCAGAGCATCCGTCACACTAGACCAGATGCTCGGCGCATACTGGGTCAGCGTGTCAAATCGATTTCCTATGAACACGGTGAGGAGAAGGACAAGCACCTGGTAGATGGTAAGCCCCGCGAAGAGCCACGTGCTACGCTTTTTCTTCTGAACGAGGAGCGCCATCAGCGGAGCGAAGGATCCGAAGACGAAGGCCCAGGAGAAATCGATGTAGTATCTCCAGGCGAGGCCTCCGCTGCGTGTGATGAACATGCACAGGAACAGTCCCATGAGCGTGCCACACACAGGATAGAGCCACAGGAATCGAGGCTTCAGTGCGCGTCGCACAGATGGCAGGAGCACACTGAGCAGTGCTACGAAGACCACGGGAGTAAAGACGAAGAAGCCTGCGATGATGGTCTCTCGGTGAATCCACGTACTTGTGAGGATGTGTGGCGTTTCGAGGTAGGGCGCATTCGGGTTAAAGTGCAGAGGCGTAAAGAGGTAGTATCCCATGCCTTCGAGTGTGGCGAGCCAGGTGGGGTGGAGGTGACGCATGTCGGTGACGGTGATCTGGTACTGTGCGCCGAAATTGAACACAGAACCAAAACGCCAGACGTTATACCAGAGCGCAGGCAGAAGCCCGAGCACAGCCGGAAGAATGCAGACGAGAGCCTCGCGCGCGACGTCGAGCAGGCGCGTACCCCAGACGAGCTCGAGGAAGATAGGCAGCACGAGGATGGCCATGAAGATGAAGGTGGGGCGGCAGGCCACGCTCAGCGCGAGGAGGAGCGAGCCGGCGGCCATGCGGATGCGGTTCTCGCGCTTCGAACGCTCCGGCGAGACGCGCATCCAGATAAACAGTCCCAGTGAGGAGACGAACAGAGCGCTCGAAAACGCGACCACATAGATAGTGGTGGCTGCTACGAGCGGCAGGAAATTCAGCCCGATGAGCAGCGTGATAATCGCGATAATGCTATGCGCTACGCTCGCCTCCGGGAAGTAGCGATGAATAAAGCGGATGGTGGTAGCGCTCAGGAGGATGATGGACGCGGCCATGAGCGGCAGAATAATGGTAAAAATGGACGGCCACTGGTCGAAGATGGCATGGAATGGCAGATAAAAGGCGAGGGCAGGAAGGACACCGAAGTACGAATACCAGTGATGGTTATAAAACGCGAAATCCCAGTAGATGTGCGGCGTAGGATCCTGAGCGAGAATGGTATTCCTCAGCTGCGGATCATAGGGGTTCGCGAGGGCGTCAAACGCGGGATCGACAGGGAGGTTCACCCACGGGTGGCCTTCGAGAATGCTTTCCGCCACGAGGATATAGTGGCGGTAGGAGTAGATGTAATTATGCGTATCGTGCCACTGGTCAGTGCCGACGAAGAAGCCGTTATTTGCCACTTGAACGAGGCTCAGGATGGCGATGGGCGCCGCGAAGAGCAGCCAGAAAGCGAGCTTCTGAACTCTCGAGCTCGGGTCGAGGACGGTGGCGTGAAGCCGTGAGCGTGGGCGCAGAGCCCAGACGAGGGCAGCGATGATGGCGAGGAGCGTCAGACGCGTGAGACTGATGTGAAAGGGCTTGCGCGCGTTCAGCGTGATGGAGCTCAGCGGAATGCGCGTGGGGGTGTTCTGGTCCAGGGACGGTGTGCTCTGCGACCCGCTGAGGAAGTGAAGAGTGAGATGGCCACTCTGGCGGATCTGGTTCGTGACAGTCTCGGGGAGGAAGACGAAGGTGGGGCGGTCTGCGCGTAAGGTTACGGTTTTTTCGCCGATAGTCAGGGAGGAGAAGAAGGATGAGGCAGTCTTTTCCGACGATGAGGAGGTGCCGCTTCTCGTAGTGTTTTGTCCCGGCTGTCCAGGAGTGAACGACAGCGTACGGATACCGCGGTCGGCGGCGTCTTTCGGCACGGTGAGCGTGAGCGTGGCGCCGAAGTCGTGTATGGTGAGGATACCGTCGTTCAGGCTCGCGCCGTCGAGGGTGGAGGTGCAGGAGCTGTGGCTGGACTGCGTGCTGGTGCGGCTGCTGAGCTCACTCAGCTGGCAGGTCACCGCCGCATTCGCAGCAGGGGAGAGCCATGTGCCTATGTTAAAGACGGCCACCTCGAGTGTGACGAGGATGATGGCGCATACGAGTGCGAAAAGCGCTGTCCGGTTCCTGCTGCTGGTCATAGGAAGTATTTTATGGCGACGAGTGGAAGAATGAGCAGCGGCGTCGGCACGGCTCATGAGCCTCTCCCGCGCTCCCTGAGCCCTTCCTGCCGCCACTTTTTCTCCCAGCACACTGCGTGGCGCATGTCATGCAGATTTGGGACACTAGAGGTATGCCTGACCGAAAAACTACTGCACTGATGCCCCGTATTACTGAGACATTTCCGTGGGCTCACGAGGAACACCCCGTGAGGTTCTTTACCGCGCGTCACATGCTCACCGAAGTGAAGCTCGGGGAGCATACCTTCCGCGTGGGATGGATGCATGACCCGCTGCGCATGACGAAGAACCGCGTGGCCCTCGGCATCTTCACGCCGGAAGATACTTTCGTGCCAGTGGCAGTGGCCAGTATGTTTGGTGCCATCTACGAGACGGCGCACATCGAGGATGACTTGACGAACGCGGAGCCGCGTGTGCGTGTAGTCAGCGAGGGAGACGGACACGTTCATGCGTATCGTTTCCTGAAGGCGAGCCCGAGCGAGACGAATTCGTTCCTTCTGCCCGTCTACCACGGCTCGGTCATCGCGCGCAGTGAGGATGGGCGCTTGCGCTGGCTGTCCTCGTGGATGCGCGTGGAGGATGAGCTTCTCTCTGAAGCATCATCACCGAAAGAGTCTTCTGCGCAGAAGACTCTTCAGAGCCTCGCACGCGCCACGCGTCACACCTCGCGCTACACCTTCGAGCAGTTACGCTCGAATGCGCTCAGTCCTCAGGCCAGTGCGAACCTCGAGTATAAGGACGCCATGGTTCTCGCATACTTCGTGGCGTACGCGCAGCCTACTCTGGCCGCAGACGTGATTAGTGTCATGGGTTTCGGCACGTCGAACATCTACCGCCGGCTTCGTCAGCAGGCGCCACTGAGTGCTATCCGTCGTTCCGTGGCGGACTCGGAGCGCGCGCGTGCGGCGGGGCTGAGGGTCACTGGACTCGAAGAGTACTTTACGCACATGATGCGTGAGTCGGGAGCGCTCGAACGCATTCCGCGTCTCGAGGCGAAGCATGCGCAGGAGAATCTCGAGCTCATGACGAATCCGCGCTCGCACCTGTACTACCTCCATTCGCGTAACGGCGTGGACTTCCAGACTGCGCTGAAGACGCTGCGTATCGAGACGAATCTGAACCGTTTTACTGCGGTTAGTAGCGTGATAGAGAATAATTATCATTATGATTTCACGCCTACGGAGGACATGATTTCGCTGCCGTACGTGGCGAAGCTCAGTGCTGATCTGCTCGAGAATCCGGCTTTCGACGCACTGAGCACGCTTCCCACGAATGGCGTGGATGATCCGGATGCGTTCCCGATGCTGCGTTTCGAGCATGCGGACGGTCGCGTGACGGAGGAGACCTCGTTTGCCTCTGCATGGTTAGGCCAATTCTACGCTGAGCAGCGCCGTCACCAGGATGGACAGAACGCTGCACTTCGCTTAGAAAACATAGCAGAGATAAATGCCGTATACCCATTGATGAAGGCTGCACATCAGACAGCTCAGCGACTCGGCAGACACTCGGGAGTAGTGAAAAAAGAACGCCCATCCAGCCAGTGGCTCTACCGCCAGACGCTGGCCACGCTTTTCGCACACATTCGCCTGCCTATCCGCAGTGACATCGACTTTCGTGCCGATGTGAAGGGGAGTCATCAGGCCATCATCGACTTTACGTCGCTGGCCTCCACAGGCATGCCTGAGCGTCGCTACGACCCACAGAAACTCGAATGGGTGGATATTTCTCCCCTCGAGCGCGCTCAGATGAGTGCTCGGTATAACCTGCGTGTGGGCATTATGCTCGCAGCTCTGGCTTTCGGAGCGAGCGAGGAGATAGAGAAAGTGGCTGTGCGCATCGACACGCTGGATGGTGCTGAAGACATTCAAGACCGCGATCCTACAGTCTTCTCTCTGCTTCTTCGTGCTCTGAATCAGATGGGAGTCGAGCAGCGCCAGCATCCGAGCGCCAGTAGCGAGGATGCGAGCTCCGCCAGTTCTTCTGTGCATTCTGAGCAAAACACCGTACCAGGCCGGGGCCACGCGAAGCCGAAGGATGCCACCTCGGGCGTGGACGCGCAGGATAAAGAAGATACGTATGAGATGGCACAGTTTATGGACATCATGCGGTCGGCAGATTTCTCTGAAGAGGAGATAGATGCCTTCCGCGCTGCGGACGAACCGAACCGGATGAGCGATGAGGAAGTGAATGAAGCGTTCGGGCAAATGCTCGGAGCAGAAAGCAGTCAGCATCCTGAGGATGATCTCATGCCGAGCGTTCAGGTGGCCGACGGCATCCAGATGAGCATCTTCTCGGGACCAGGAGACCCTCTCGACCTCATCCGGAAGACCGCTCTGAATACCACCGTCGCAGCGGTGGAGTTCGACCGCGAGACGTTTGTAGAATTGGCCAAAAAAGAAGGCCTCACCGACCCGTACAGCTTCTACGCGGCCTTCGATGCGAACGTGAAGCCGGACGAAAACGGCATCCTCTCGCAGATCACCACGACGCTCGACCTGCGCGACGCGGCGTTCACGCCGGCCGGCGCTCAGGACGAGCCGGAAATCTCGCGCGCGGTACTCACGAAGCAAGCCGCGGCCTTCCTCGGCGCGGAGAGCATCACGGATCTGGCTATCCAGCGCTCGGACGTTCTGGAACGCGCCCAGGAGGACATCGCGCAGCTGGCCGAGGGTCCGGCGCTCAGCGTCCCCGAGCGCGCACAGGCCATCGCACAGTATATAGATGATCTGCACGACCCGGAGCTCAGCGGCCATAAGGACGCGTACGTGACGAACGTCATCGATGGGCAGAGCATAGACCGCACGCGCTTCACGCTTCAGCAGGAGCTCGAGGACGTGCGCACGAGCTCGCGCGAGACGTTTATGAGCGGAAAACCGTCAGAAGCTCTCGCCGCGATGAACGAGAAGCTCGAGAGCCTCGACGCACTTTTCAGCGCGGACGGGCGCGTGCCGCTGTACTTTAACTCGTACGCCGAACGCGTGGTGTATAACCAGTTCTTCATCACGCCGGGCGAAAAGCTCGTGCTCATCCCGGACACGCTTTTCCAGTGCCATATGGAGATGGTGGAAGTGCTCAGTCATATGGGTGAGCGTGAGGCAGCGCTGAAGCATCTGAATGCTGCGGTGCGTTATGCTCCGGTGTATCCGCTGCCGCATCTGCGTTTGTCCGTGATGCTCGCGGAGGCTGAAGACTGGGAGTCCTCCTTCGCGGCGGCCAGTAACGCTCTGAGGGTGGCGCTGGATAAAGACGATGCTGCGTACGCGTACTACCGTATGGCGTTTGCGGCGTGGATGCAGGATAGGTTCGAAGAGGCAGCCGCGTGCTACATGTTCGCCATGGCCATCAGCGAGTCTACCGTGCCGGGCGCGCGTCAGGAGCTCGACGAGCTCATGGACCGTGCGCGCTCGCAGGACATCGCGCTGCCGGAGAACCTGGACGAGGCGTCCGACGCGCTCGAATACTTCGGCATCGACATGTGGCCGTTTACGCAGGCTGCTGATCTGATGGATGCGGCTGCGCAGGCTTCTGTAGATTCCGACCTTTTCGTGGCCGGGCGTACGCTGGCTGTAGCTGCAGCGCGCATTCAGGCGGTCAGGGAGTCGCTGGATGGCGAGGATGGCCAGATGAGCGCTCTCGAGCAGGCTCAATTCCTCCGTTCCCTGAACGCATAGCACTTTCGACGAGGTGATGATAACGCATGACGAATGATACGATGCAAGGCGCTTTTGATTTGTTTGAGGAGACTTCGGGGGCGGACGCTTTTCCAGCCGTGATTACCAAGCAGGACACTCAGCAGGACGCTCAGCCGGATACGCCGTGGTACGAGGCGCTCGAGTATACCGATGCGAGCGCGCTGTCTCTGCAGGCGCGAGGCGTGTCTGAGGTGGCTGCTCTGAGTGCGGATGTGGCGCAGCGTGTCTGGGCTCGCGTGGCTGCCTGGGTGGAGGCAGACCAGGTGGCCTACTATGTGAAGGATGCTCCGGGCTCGTCCGATGCGGCGTATGATGCGCGCATGGAGTTCCTCAAGAGGCTCGAAGCGGCTTTCCCTGCACTGGACACAGAGCAGAGTCCTACCCACCGCGTGGGGGGAGATTTTTCGAATGATTTCGCCTCGGTAGATCATCCGTCGCGTATGCTCAGTCTCGATGATGTCTTCAGCATAGGCGAGCTGGAAAACTGGTATACGGGTGTGCGCCGCCAGCTCGACCTCGGCGCGCATGACCCCCTGCCTATGACGTGCGAAGTGAAGATCGATGGCCTGGCGCTGAACCTCATCTACAGCAACGGTGTGCTCGAGCAGGGGCTGACGCGTGGCGATGGTGTGACGGGTGAAGACATTACAGCAAATGTACGCACCATAGCGAATATCCCGCAGAATCTCTCGGGTTCGCCTGAGGACATTCCGGAGTTTGTGGAGATTCGCGGGGAAGTCTTCATGCGTTTCGATGACTTCGAGGAGCTGAACCGCGCGAATGAGCGTGCTGGGCGTGCTCTCTTCGCAAATCCGCGTAATGCTGCAGCTGGTTCGCTGCGGCAGAAAGATCCGCGTATTACCGCGCAGAGGCGTCTGAGCTTCTATGCGCATGGACTCGGTCTCGTGCGCTGGGGCGAGGGCTCTGCTCACGCGGGTGTGAAGGGGAATGCGGCGGAACACGCGGCGGGGCTCGAGAAGCAGAGCGATGCGTATGATTTTTACGAAAAGTGGGGTGTTCCCGTTTCGTCGCATACGCGCATCGTGCAGTCTTTCGCGGACATTACGGATATGATCGAGTACTACGAGCAGCACCGCTATGACATCGAGCATGCGCTCGACGGTATCGTGGTGAAAGTAGACGAGCGTGCGCTTCAGCAGCAGCTCGGTATGACCTCGCGTGCCCCACGCTGGGCCGTGGCCTACAAATATCCTCCGGAAGAAGTGAACACTGAGCTTCTCGACATCACTGTTCAGGTGGGGCGCACGGGACGAGTCACCCCAGTGGCACAGCTGAAGCCTGTACTCGTGGCTGGTTCGACCATCTCGCGCGCGACGCTCCATAATCCGTCCGAAGTGGAATTTAAGGGAGTGAAGATAGGCGATGTGGTCGTGGTGCGTAAAGCGGGCGACGTCATCCCCGAGATAGTGGGGCCAGTGCTCTCTGCACGCGAAGGGAGAGAAGACCAGCTACGTGACTTCGTCATGCCGGATGTGTGCCCGAGCTGCGGTACGCCTATAGCTCCAGAAAAAGAAGGGGATAAGGATGTCCGCTGTCCGAACTCCGAGTCCTGCCCAGCGCAGCTGGCTGAACGCATTATCAAGCTCGGGTCGCGCGAAGCCTTCGACATCGACTACCTCGGAAATCAGGTGGCTCAGGCCCTGGCAAACCCAGAACTCGACCGTCCGAGCTCCGTGGAGTTTTACGCTCCAGACCTGAAGGCTGTGGAAGTGAAGGATGATGCGTCAGGATCAGCGGCTGGCTCAGCAGTATCCTACATTCCAGCTGAAGGCCTGACTCTGCCAGCAGAGCAGACGCCTGTGGTCCAGTCCCTGGCGGATATCTTTACTTTAGATGCGGATAAGCTTCGTGACGTGAAAGTGTGGCGTGAAGTCCCACTCGTGCACGTCACCTCGTATGTGGATCCAGACACAGGAAAGAAGAAGACGAAGCGCAAGCGCGTGGGCGGATCTGGCCTGTGGCATCAGGTACCAGCCTTCTATAATGCTCCGAAAAAGAAAAAAGACGAGCACGGCCAGGAGTATGTGGAACCTGCTGAGCCGTCGAAAACTACGGTGGCCATACTCGAGCAGCTCCAGAAAGCTCGTGACGCAGACATGTGGCGCGTACTCGTGGCCCTGTCCATGCGGCACATCGGAGCTCCAAATGCGCACGCGCTCGCAGCTGTGTATCCATCCCTACCTTCCTTCGTGGGAGTGAGCATGGAGGACCTCAGCAGCATCGATGGAGTGGGTGAGGCTCTCGCGGAATCGGTCTACTCGTGGATGTCTCATCTCGGGAACACTGCCGACTGGCGTGGTCGCATTCTTCAGGCATGGATGGATGCGGGCATAGGCATGCGCGTGGCCGAAAAAGAAGAACTCGACCAGACGCTCGCCGGGCTCACCATCGTGGTTACCGGATCTCTCGAAGGCTTTACCCGCGACGGGATCAAAGAGACTATCCTCGCTCATGGGGGTAAACCATCAGGATCAGTGAGCAAGAAAACGGACTATGTGGTCGTGGGCGAAGCTCCAGGAGCGGCGAAGATTACGAAAGCAGAGGCTGCAGGTGTCCCTATGATCGATGCGGATGCCTTCCTGCACATGCTCGAGACGGGGGAGAGGCCACAGTGAGCGAGCTGAACGAACAGAACGAACTCACCGAGGAACGTCTCGCGCGCGAGATCTACGCACGCATGACCGGCGTCATCGACCCGGAACTCGGCAAATCCATCACGGACCTCGGCATGGTGACTGGCGTAGAAGTGACGCGCGAGGATGAGCAGGGGGCGCAGGGCGCAGACCATGCGCACGGTGCGCACGGCGCAGACCACGCGCCCGCCTTCCGCGTCCACATCAGCATCGAGCTGACCGTTCCCGGCTGCCCGCTCTCGGACGTCATTCGCCAGCGCATCGAGGACGCCGTAACGAGTTACCCTGATGCACACCTCACCCTCGAGCTGACCGTCGGCTCCATGAACGAGGAAAAACTAGGGAACCTCGTGGCCGAGCTGAAGGCAGCACGCCGCGAGAATCCGTTCCACAAGCCGGGCATTAAGACACGCGTCTTCGCCGTGGCCTCCGGTAAAGGAGGAGTAGGAAAGTCTAGTGTAACGGCGAATCTCGCCGCCACGTTCGCCGCTCTCGGCTATGATACTGCCGTCATCGACGCAGACATTTATGGTTTTTCCATGCCGAAGCTACTCGGCGTGACGAGCCATCCCACGAACCTGAACGGTATGCTCATGCCTGTAGAAGCGTGGGGTACGCGCGTCATGTCCATAGGCATGTTTGCTGGCTCGGATCAGGCTATCCTCTGGCGCGGCCCGCGTCTGCAGCGCTCGCTCGAACAGTTCCTTTCGGACGTGTGGTGGGGAGAACCGGATGTTCTGCTCATCGACATGGCTCCGGGTACAGGAGACATGGCCATTTCGGTGGCTCAGGCGCTGCCGAATGCGGAGCTCATCGTGGTGACCACTCCGCAGCCGTCTGCGTCAGACATCGCAGTGCGCGCGGGGCTCGTGGCTCTGCAGGTGCCGATGGATGTGGCAGGCGTGGTGGAGAACATGTCCTGGTATGACCACGTGGGTGAGCGCTTACGCATCTTCGGGGAAGGCGGCGGCCAGCGCGTCTCTGACCAGCTCACCGCGCAGTTATCCGCGAAGCTCGGCCACGACGTGCCTCTTCTCGCGCAGCTTCCGCTCGAGACCGATATCCGCGAGGTGGGCGAGAGCGGCCGGCCTGCCGTGCTGAACGCGGACGGTAGCCTCGCCGATTCCGCGCTGGCTGAGAGCTTTACGCAGATGGTGCGCTCGCTCATGGAGCGTGACCGTGGCTGATTTTCTGACTGGCTGGGAGTCCTTACCGGGGAACGGTGCGGAGTATGACGTCTCGCACGTGTCTGCTCGCTCGGCGGTGGATGGCCTGACGGGTGCGCGCGTGCTCATGCTCGGCTCCTCCGTGACGTGGGGGTATGCGTCCGGCGGTCAGGCGCTCGGCGAGTATCTGGCTGCCCGCTTTCGTATGCGCGTGACGAAGGAGGCGGTGAACGGGACGACGCTATCTGGCGACGACTCGGATACGTACGTCGCGCGACTTCAGCGGCGCGAGGAGACGTATGATCTGGTCGTGGTGCAATTGTCCACAAACGACGCGACGCACGACCGTCCGGTCCGCGCCGTCCTCGCCGCGCTCGAGACGATCCGCGCGTACGTACGGCGCAGGTGGAACGCGCCGGTGGTCGTCTACACGAATACGCGGTATGGCAGCGCGCTGTACGGGCGGATGGTGGACGCCGTTCTTCAGGCCAATTTTCCCACGATAGACCTCTGGCACTCTCTCGAACCGGAGCATCTCGAACTGTATATGGCAGACGCCATCCATCCTACTCGCGCCGGATACGTCCGGTGGTGGGCGCCTGAAGTGGAACGGCAGTTAATTCTGAAGCAGGAACGCGGCGAGCTGCGGTAGAGCGCTCGAGATGGCCTGCGCATCTGCCGTATGACCTGTCCCCTCGAGCGGAACGAGCTGAGCATGCGCGAAATTCTTCACCGCAGCCTCGCTGTAGCTATAGGGAACGAGCTCATCCGCCGTGCCGTGGATGATAAGAACGGGTCCCGTATACGCTTTCTGGTCCGCAGTGGGGTCATAATGGAGCGCGTCGAGGACGTAGCGGCGGCCGATGGTACGATTCTCATACGTGACAGACGGCGGAATCTGATCCTCGCTCGTAAAGCCGAGCTTCTGGTAACCATCCTTCACGAGGTCTGGTACGTTATACGCCGGAGCGAGAAGAATGAGCGCGCGGACGTCTTTCGGGTGGGCGGCGGCGACCATGGTAGAAATGAGACCGCCATGGCTGATGCCGGTGAGATAAATGTGACCTGTGTCCACGTACGTCTGCTGATGCCAGTGGGCGAGCACGGCTTCGAGATCAGCCTTCTCAGTCTGAATGGACATGTCCAGCATGTCACGGTCTCCACTGCGCGAATTTGTGGAGCCGCCATAAAAGTCAAACGCGTAGACCACGTACCCCTGCTCAGCTACTTTCGGGGCCAGAGAGTCTGCGAAGTCTGCATTCGAATTATATCCGTGCGCGAGAATCATCACGGGAAGCTTCAAGCGCTGGTAATTCGACGGAGCATAGACCTTACCGTAAAGGTTTATGGTCTGGCCGTCCGCGGTGGTGCGGCGGATGGTGGTGTCGTGGCTGATGATATGCTTCGAGGCCTTATTCTGCTGGCTGATCTTATCTATCTGACCCGTGATGTTCGTGATGGTCTGTGGGGTGAGCTCAAGATCCGGGAAGAGTGTTTTCAGCGCGAAAAAAGCGCCGCCGAGCACGAGAGCGAGGGCGACGAGCAGGATGAGAGCACGACGTATCACCTTTTTCATAGTGGTTATAGTATACGCGGGGTGGGGGAAGTTATACTGAGAGGAGAAGAGTGAAACAGGTTTGAGAGGGGAGAAGCTGAGCATGGCTGGAGTAGTGGATGTAGCTCGTTTTATTCTTTCAGCGAGGCGGCGGAAAAACCTGAGGACTAGCCCTGATATGCTGCAGGGACTTCTGTACATCTGCCAGGGATGGATGCTCGTGGCGCGAGACTGTCCACTCTTTCCTGAAGGTATTCTGGCGGATAAGAGAGGGCCTATCGTACGCGAAATAGAAACACAGATGAATAGCCTTCGTCGTGAATGTCTCGTCTCTGAAGGGGATGGGGATGAAGCAGTAGGGCTTACTACCGTGGAACGAATGCTCGTGGAAAGAGTGCTGCGTATCTACGAGGACTACAGCGGCGAGAAGCCTTCTCTAGGTGAGAGCTGGTCGGGTATAGAGACTGTGCAGATCATCAGTCATGACAGTATTCTTTACTACTTCTCACAGCTTGATGCAGATCCTGGAGTGGAAAAGAGTATGCCACGGCCTTATCTTGCGGATATCTCAGTGAGGTCTTTTATTAGCGAAAATGATTATGAACAAATAGAAGAATACATGCGCTTGGCATACGGTGTCAGAGCGTTCTGATAAAGTAACCAATAACAGCAGCCCCCTAAGCCTCCTGTCACAGCTTATGTGAGAGTGCTCAAACCTGGGGGTTCTTTCTTTTCAAAATGCTCACGCTATAAACCTTTACCACTGCTGAGAATACATGTGATGTACAGCGAAAGCCCTCCACCTCGTCAACAGTCAGGCCAGTTGTGTGTAAATCCGTTCGCATGCGTACTCATTTTTCTGGAATATCTACTTCAGCGATTCGTAAAACGAATGAAGTTGCAAACAGCTATCTCTAGTAATGGCGTCAAATCCCATACTCCACTGTTCGATTTTATTTTTTGCTTATCGGCGCATTTTATGAAGAGGGTGATGAAGAAAATGAGCCGATGAGCAAAAAGTAGGGGTGTGTACCGAATCACATTCAGTACACACCCCCTACGAAGAAACTATCTAACGATAGACACCCTTAAATATGGAAGTACAGCTGGTACTCCAGTGGGGTAGGCTGCAGGCGTGCTGCGTCTATCTCCTGCTTCTTCAGGTCTATCCAGGTCTCGATGAGATCCTCCGTGAAGACGTTTCCTGCGGTGAGGAAGTCATGGTCTTCTTCCAGAGCCTTCAGAGCTTCGTCCAGCGAGCCTGGAACGGTCTTGATGCCTACCATTTCTTCTGGTGGCAGCTCGTAGAGATCCTTATCTACTGGCGCTGGTGGCTCGATGCGGTTCAGGATACCGTCGATGCCTGCCATGAGCTGAGCAGAGAAGGCGAGGAATGGGTTCGAGCTAGGATCTGGAGCACGGAACTCGATGCGCTTAGCTGCTGGAGACGTACCAGCCAGTGGGATGCGGATAGCTGCAGAACGGTTACGTGCAGAGTACACGAGGTTTACTGGAGCTTCGAAGCCAGGAACCAGACGCTTATACGAGTTCAGCGATGGGTTCGTGAAGGCGAGCACTGCATCCGCATGCTTGATGAGACCGCCGATGTACCAGCGTGCGATGTCCGAAAGTCCACCGTAGCCATTCTCATCGTAGAACAGTGGCTTTCCATCCTTCCACAGGGACTGGTGGCAGTGCATACCCGTACCGTTATCCCCAGCGATAGGCTTCGGCATGAAGGTAGCTGCCTTACCGAACTGAGCAGCAGTGTTATGCACCACATACTTGAACTTCATGAGGTCGTCGCCTGCGTACTTCAGAGAGTTATAACGGTAGTTAATCTCTTCCTGGCCAGCGCCACCGACTTCGTGGTGGGAACGCTCGAGGGTCAGGCCTACCTTCTGCAGGTTATGCACCATTTCGTCACGCAGGTCTGCAGTCTGATCCAGTGGTGGAACAGGGAAGTATCCACGCTTCGCCTGATTCTTAAAGCCAGTGTTCGGAGTGCCGTCGATGTTCGTCTCTGCCCCCGAGTTCCAGCCAGCCTCATCCGAGTCTACCTCGTAGAAGGACGTGCGCATGGAGTTCTCGAAGCGCACCTTATCGAAGACGAAGAACTCTGCTTCTGGAGCGAAGGACGCAGTATCTGCGATGCCCGTAGACTTCAGGTAAGCTTCAGCCTTTGCTGCTACCTGACGAGGATCACGCGAGTAGGCTTCACCGGTGATAGGATCCACGATAGAGAAAGCCACGTTCAGCGTCTTATGCTTACGGAATGGGTCGATGTATGCCGTGGTGACGTCTGGAACCAAGTTCATGTCCGACTCATTAATGGCCTGGAATCCCTGTACCGAGGAGCCGTCGAATGGAAGACCATCCGTGAAAGCACCATCGAGGAACTCGCTGGCAGGAACATTAAAGTGCTGCTGCACACCGATGAGGTCAGTGAAGCGTACGGATACGTATTCGATGCCTTCAGAATTAATGAGAGCTTCTACGTCTTCTTTAGTAGAAAGAGCCATGAGCTATACCTTCTCTAGTCGATTAAGAGTACAGTATCTATTCTAAGAGAAGGGGTTTCCTAAATGAGATATTTAGGTTACGAGCGTGTAAAGCTTAACGCCAGCTGAAGGAACACAGGGCGTGTCGCGCGAAACGCCGCCTTAGCCAGCTGCCCGCTACCAGCTGCCCGCTGCCCGTCCCCGAGATCGCCGTCCTATACGACAAAGGCCCGCCTCGCGAACGAGACGAGCCTGAGCCCTTAAGCAAAATGGACCTCAGAAAGCTTAACGTCCACGCATCGCGCGACGGCTTTGATGCTGAGCAGCGCGCGGGTCGATGCCTCCCGGAATGCCCATGCCAGCCATACGCTGCAGCGTGCGCAGACGGCCGTTCAGATGGTCGAGCTCATCCGAGGTGAGCGTGCCCTTATAGCGCTTACGCATAGCCTTACTCAGCTGGGAGATGCGCACCTGGCCCTCGTCGTTACCCGTGTTAATGACGATGATGCGGATGTTCGAGCCCTGTGTGACGCGGCGAATCTTCGCCTTCTCGGACTCCACAGCCTTCGCCACGCGGCTCGTAGGACCCTCGGAGACGAGGTAGACGCCATACAGGCTCGTACCGCGCCAAATCATATCCTTCGTGCGAGGATCCACCCACACAGGCTGCTCCTCGAAGGTATAGATGCGCTTGCTCAGAGACTGCAGCACCGCGCCAGCAGCTCCAGGATTCCCCTCGATGCGCTTATACCCGACCGTCTCCGAGCGGCGCGAGAGCACGAAGGTAGCAGCCAGAAGACCCACCATGAAGGCGAGGATGACGTTCAGTATCCACGCGAACCAGCCGAGCTGGAACGGCAGACCCAGCAGAATGACCACCACGAATGGGATGAGGAATGCGCCGGCCACCCATGCGGTCACCTGCGGATCATCCTGCCGTGTGAAGTCATACAGCTGCTTCATCTGACGGAATATGTTATTACGTCGTGGCTTTTTCTGTTCGTCTGCCATAATGTGCGTTAACCTCGCCCTTCCTGCTTTCCTGCGCTGGACAGTTTCTAGATACCCTACTGTAGCACGGGGCATTTACCGTACGTTCAGTGGCCTGCCGTCTGCCTTGAGGAGCGTTTCGCCGAGCGTTTCGCTTAAGGTTGGATGCGCGAACAGAGCGTTTGCAGCGTCGGTGAGTGGTATGCGGTTCTGAATGATTTCGCGCGCGGCTCCGGCGAGCTCGGACGCGCTCGGTCCGGCCATGTGCACGCCCACGACGATGCGCGCGGCCTTCTCATCTGAGCCGTCGGACAGCGCGGTGACGAGTACGGTCGTTCCGTTCGCGCCGAGCATGGCCACGCGTGGGTTCGACAGCTGCGGTACGACCGTTTCCTCCACGCCTTCGAATCCCGCGTCTTCAGCTTGCTGAGCCGTGTATCCTATGCTGACGGCGTCGATGATGCCGTAGACCACCTGAGGAATGGTGCGCGTGTCCACGACGTGCGTGGAGCGTCCGGCTATGCTTTCCGAGACGGTGAGTGCTTGCTCGAAGGCCTCGTGTGCGAGCAGGAGTCCGCCTGTAGCGTCTCCCACCGCCCACACGTCCTCGAGATTCGTGCGTCCGTACGCGTCCGTGCGGATGAATCCGCGCTCATCGAGGTCAATTCCTGCTCCAGCAAACCAGTCCGCCTGCGTATTTGGCACGCGACCGATGGCGATGAGTACCTTATCTGCCGAGACGGTTTTCTCGGTCTCGTCGCCTGTCTTTGCATTCGCTACAGCATAGGTGACAGTACCGTCCTCAGCCACGGAGGTGATGTGGCTGTGCGTCTCGAAGTGGACACCTTCGCGCTTCATGGTGCGCATGATTACGGAGCTGACGTGGCTGTCCCATCGGGACAGGGGAGCGTCTTTCCGCAGAAGTACGGTGACCTGAGTCCCCAGAGAATTCCAGAAGGTGGCGAATTCGAGCGCGATGGCTCCTGCTCCCACGATGACCACGCTTTCTGGCTGCTCAGTGAGGTCGAGTGCTTCGTCCGAGGAGAGAATGCGCTCGCCATCCACAGGGAAGCCGTCCAGTTCAGCCGGACGCGACCCCGTGGCCAGTACCACATGCTGAGCGGAGAGCTCACGCGCATCCTCGCCATCGACCACGCGCACCTGGTGGGGCGCCAGCAGAGAGCCTTCGCCGTGAATGATATCGATGGAACGCGCCTTCATATGCTGGGTGAGACCCTTCACCACGCCAGTGACGGTCTTATCCTTCGCCGCTTTCAGAGCAGACATATCCACAGCATTCACGGAGATATCCAGACCCCAGACATGCGCACGCTTCGCGTCATGGAGAGTATGTGCAGCAGTCAGATATGCTTTCGTAGGAATGCAGCCGCGATTCAGGCAGGTGCCGCCCACCTCATCACGCATCTCTATCACAGCAGTGTGGAGGCCCAGCTCGCTCGTGCGCAGAGCCGTAGCGTAGCCACCAGGGCCAGAACCTATCACGATGACATCATAATCAAAACTCATAGGGCTTATTCTACCGCGAGGGTGCGCAGTTCGTTAGTAGCGGATAAATTGGCATGAAAAAAGCGCGCCCGTACGACACGAGCGCGCTCAGAAAAGCCGAAAGCCTTACTTCGGCCAGACGCCATGCTTCTTCGAGCGCGGCTTCGGCAGACGCCACGGGCGAATCTGCAGAGCGCGGCTCCACGCGTAGTAGCCCGAACGCATACCGCGAGCCACAGCGCGCTCGCCGAACTTCTCCACGAGCTTCTTCTTCAAACCGCGCCACATGAGCCAGCAGTCGATGATGATGGCGAACAGATATACGTACATGAGCACGAGGATGACGAGCGAAGCCTGCGGATACACGTAGCTGGCCACGAGCGAGACGACCAGAAGCGCCACGACCACGATCATAAAATACTCGCCGATGTTAAAGCGCGCATCCACGTAATCGCGAATGTACACGCGCCACGGAAGCTGCTCACTCTTCGGCATGTTCCTGAGGTCGCCCGTGCGCATAGCCTCATACTCGCTGTTCTCGCGCTCGCGGCGGCGGGCGTTTGCGGCCTTACGCTGCGCCTTACGGTCCTTCGGCGCCAGAGGAGTCATGCGTGCGTTCTCAGCATCACGACGCTTCGGAGTAGGACGACCCTTCTTCTCCGAGCCAGTGGAAGCAGAAGCGGTCTGTCCCGCGCCAGCGCTGGCAGCGGAGGACTGCTCCTCGTCCTTATTTTTACGATTCAATGGATTCCAGTTCATTCTTTTAGAGTAGGAAAGAGCCTAGACCTCGGGGAATGAGGCAGGCGCGAGGAGAGCGCGCGGCGATGTGCACTGCATGGGCTAAGGTCGTGCGTAGGTACTGTATGAACTTGCATACACATAAAGAAAGGATATTCATGGCTGAACTGTCATTAGAAGAAATCCGCGCTCGCGTGGAGTCCGACTGGACACGCGTGGTAGACGTGCTCTCCCAGAAGATAGCGCTCGGTGCAGTGTCTGCGAAGGGCATTACGGCGGACCATATGAAGGCGTCGGCTGAGTTCGTGGCCGAAGAGATGCGCGCTCAGGGTATAGACGCGCGCGTGGTGCAGTCCACGAATCCGGACGGAACGCCGGGTGCGTGGGAAGTGATCGGCTCGAAGATAGTGGATCCTTCTGCGCCGACCGTTCTGCTGTATGCGCATCATGACGTGCAGCCTGTGCCGGACGAGTCCGCATGGGAGACGCCTGCATTCGAAGCGACCGAGAAGGACGGACGTCTGTATGGACGCGGTGCTGCGGATGACGGCGGCGGAATAGCAATTCATTCGGGCGCGCTGCATGCTCTCGGCGACGACCTGGCTGTGAATATCCGCATCTTCATCGAGGGTGAAGAAGAGATGGGCTCGCCGAGCTTCATTCCTTTCGTGGAAAAGCATAAGGATGAGTTTGAGTCGGACGTCATCATCGTGGCAGATTCGGGAAACTGGTCGGATACCATTCCGAGCCTGACCACGTCTCTGCGTGGTAATACGGACATGGATGTGACTGTGCGCGTGCTCGGACATCCTGTGCACTCCGGTCAGTTCGGTGGTCCTATCCTCGATGCGAATACGCTTGCTGCCATGCTCATCTCATCTCTGTATGACGAGAATGGGGATGTGGCGGTTCCTGGCGTGCTGGCGGAAGAGCCTATCGGCGGTCTGCAGCGCGACATGGATGAGGCTACTGTGCGCCGTGATGCTGCTGTGGTGGAAGGATATCAGTTCGCTGGTACGGGCTCGCTCGCTGCGCGCATGTGGACGAAGCCGAGCATTACCGTCATCGGTTTCGATGCTCATCCGGTCGAGGGCTCGTTTAATGTCATAGCGGATTCTGCTCGCTTCCGCCTGTCGCTGCGTACGGCTCCGAACCAGAAGCCAGCTGAAGCACAGAAGGCACTGGCAGACTTCCTCGTCGCTCATGCGCCATTCGGTGCAGAAGTGACGGTGGAGCCGGGTGAAAACGGTCAGGGCTGGGCTATGAACCCAGACTCGACGGCTGTGGCCGTGGCGGAAGCTGCTATGGAGTCCGCATTCGACGTCTCGCCTGTGAATAAGGGTGAGGGTGGATCCATCCCATTCATCCCAGAACTCCAGCGCATCTTCCCTCATGCTCAAGTGCTCGTCACAGGTCCAGAAGATCCGAAGGCAAACGCGCACTCGCCAAACGAATCCATCAGCCTGCCAGCGCTGAAGAATAACGTGGTGACTGAGGCGCTCATCCTGCAGGGACTGGCTGCGGGGAAGTAGACGCGAAAGTAGGGCGCGTTTAGCTCATTCCAGACCAGTCTGGAACATGCTGAGAGAGGCTGTGCACCGTGCTGAAAAGCGGGTGTGCAGCCTTTCGTATAGGGAGTAGATTAGGGAGTAAATTCTGCCCTTCATTATTACGTAAGTATGCTTGACTAAATAATTTGTCTGATGATACTATGAAAACTGTTCACTCAAGTGTGGATGAGAGAGCGCATAAAAACAAAAGAATTCTTGACGAGAGAATTATGAAACAAGGGAGTCGTTTATGCGTTATCACATGCATAAAGTTTTAGTTTCTATTTGTGCAGTGTTAGCACTGATGATGGGGTTAGCAGTATATAATCCTGTCTCTGCAGTGGCTGCAGAAAATTCTACGAATTCGCGGACTATGCAGGAACTAGAAAAAGTTAACTGGTCAGAGGTTAAGCGTGTCTTTGATGCTCAGATGCAGTCACGTGGTTATCTTGATGAAATTCAAGAGGTCCGGGACTTGCATGCTTCACTGAAGCAGGAGAGGGGGCCTAAGTCGCTTGCAGCGAAAGCTGCTCTTAAAGCTGCCCTTAAAACACTTAAACATATAGGGAAGAGGAGCTGGGATGCCACGATTAATAAGCTTCCTCTGCCTGTGCAGGTTAAAAGATTTTTGGGATATGATATCCTGTTCAGAGCCATAAATATCGGTATTAATCTTCAAGGCATGGGTGAAGATTTTCTTACCAAGGGGCTTTCTATGGTTGGTGTGCCTGAATGGATAGCAGGGCCAGTAGTACGTGCTGCTTTTGAATTACTTTTGTAGGTAACACGTATGATGAAAATCATCTGGGCATACGTTCGTCTCGCCATGGTGGGAGTGATGTATCTTATCGGTTTTAGAGTGGCAGTGGGAGCGTATCCTAACAAAGAGACAGCTGTGGCTGGCTTGTGGATACTTATGTTTCTTACCACGGGACTACTTCTACGCTATCTAGAGACGAACGAACTTCCGTATAAGTGGATAGTATCTTTAGGAAGTATGTTCGTAGTCGCATGGATTATCCGCTGGTTCTTTCCCATCTAAGTCTGGCACAGTGGGGAAAACCACCCCTTCCTCTATACTAAAAACTGACACGGGTGCTCGAGTAACGCTGAAGAGTTATGCGAGCTGAGATATGAAGTGTGGGACGGAGTTCGTCTGAATGAGGCGGATTCGTCCCCATCTTCTGACCGATAGAACGTATACCGGGTAATGCCGGCGCACGGACGTCATGAAACCCGTGCCTCACGCACATCATGGTGGTGTGTGATGACCGAACGATCATAGGAGGCACTTATGAACACTTCTTCACCTGTAACTGCATCTGCTGCGACCACGCGGAGCCTGAAGTGGCGCGTCGTGGATATCACTGTAGCCAGCGTCATAGGCGTGGCGAGCTCGCTCATTTACTGGCTGGCAGCCCTCGCGTATGGACCTATCTCTGTGCTGGATTCCTTTATTCCAGGACTCTGGGGTGTGATTAATGGTCTGTGGCTTTTCGCTGCTCCTCTGGCGCTCATCATCGTGCGCAAGCCTGGCGCTGCCATTTACGCAGAGGTCGTGGCGGCTATCCTCGAGTCTCTCCTCGGAAACTCGTGGGGCGGTACGGCCACCTTCCTCACAGGTCTCGTCCAGGGCATCGCGGCCGAGGTCGTTTTCCTCGCGGTGGCCTATAAGGTGTGGAATCTGTGGATTACTGTCCTGTCGGGAACGGTAGCAGGGCTCGCATGCTGGGGATACACCTTCTTCACGAACCTGCAGGCCATCGACTGGAATGGTCCGTACGGAGCGATGAACCTCATCACCACGCTCATCTCTGGCGCTGTCTTCGCGGGATTCTTCGTGTGGTGGCTATATCTCGGCATCGCGCAGACGGGTGCTCTCGACCACTTCGAGTCGGGACGCGATGTGCGCGCTAAGGCTACTGGAGCCACAAGGGAGCGCGCATAAGTGGGCTCTCGCATAGAGATAAAGAACTGGTCCTACCGCTACCCGCTGAATGATGCGTGGGCAGTGGAGGACCTCACCCTGAATGTGGCGGCTGGAGAGAAGGTTCTTCTCACCGGCCGCTCCGGCTGGGGGAAAAGTACAGTACTTCAGGCCATAGCTGGCATCCTCGGCTCTGCAGATGAAGGAGGCGAATCCCGCGGAAGTATCACTATAGATGATACTCCAGCCCTCCAGGCGCGCGGTCGCGTGGGACTTATTCTGCAGAATCCAGAAAGCCAGGTCATTTTCGCGCGCGTCCAGGATAATGCCACGTTTGGTGGGGAGAACCTTGGGGTAGAGCGCGAGGAAATTCTCACGCGAACTGAAGAAGCTCTCCACACTGTGGACCTCGACGCCGAGCATGGGATATCTCCCCAGCGTCTCGCGCAGCACCTCTCGGGCGGCCAGACACAGAGGCTGGCCATAGCGAGCATCATGGTGATGCGCCCCGACGTCATTATCTGTGACGAGCCGACGGCGAACCTCGACCCGGATGGCGTTCAGTGTGTGGTGGATGCCATAGCCGATGCAGCACGTCAGACGGGAGCCACGCTTTTGGTCGTGGATCATAACGTGCAGGCGTGGGATGGCATCGTCGAGCGCCGCATAGCTCTCGGAGAGCAGGTGGACTTCGAGGATTATGCAGGTCGGTACGCTTCCACGAGACCACATGGTCCGAAAGCACTCGAAGCACAGAACCTCAGCTTCGGCTATGCAGGAGAGCCGCTGTCCTACCCGCTCACGACCCACTTCCATACACACGAAGTGACGGCTATTACGGGAGTGAATGGTGCAGGAAAGACCACGCTGTCTCTCACTCTCGCTGGTCTGCTTCCCGCTCTGGCAGGAGAAGTACGCGTTAGCGACGCCATCCGAGCAGACCTGCCGAGCGCACACCCCTCCGACTGGGACAGCCATCAGCTCGCCGAGCGCATCCAGTACGTCTTCCAGAATCCGGAGCATCAGTTCGTCACAAACACGGTACTGGGGGAGATGGAAAGTGCACTGCGCATCTCGCATCCCGAACTAGCGAAGGATGAGGAGGAATTGGCATACAAGGCGAAAGAACGGCTCGCCTACTATGACCTCGCCGAGCAGCAGGCGCAGAACCCGTACTCGCTGAGCGGCGGCCAGAAGCGCAGGCTCACGGTCGCGTGCGCCATCGAAGCGAAACCGAAAATTCTCCTCGTAGACGAGCCGACCTACGGTCAGGATCCGCGCACATGGCTCACGCTCGTAAAAATGTTCGCGAAGCTCAGAGACGAGGGCACCTGCGTCATCACCGTCACGCACGACCGCGCGTTCATCGACGCGCTCGGCGCACGCGAACTCGTCATCCCCGCGCGCACGTATGACGAGAATCACGAGGATAAGGACACGCGCGTGGACAGTCCGTCTCGCATCGTGGCGCGGCTAAACCCGCTCACGCGATTCTTTACAGGACTTCTCGTGGGGCTGCCGCTCATCATCTCGCTGGACGTGGTATCCGCGAGTGTAGCGCTCGGTGCCATACTCGTCGTGCTCCTCGCACTCGGCTTTAGTCCGAAAAAGCTGGCGCTCTACACGTGGCCTATGCTCATCGGAGCGGCAGGGTCCTTCCTCACCGTCATCATTCATAACGCACAGCATGATCCGGTGCTCGCCTCAGCCACCGCCATCCGCGTGCTGGCCATGAGTGCGCCTGCCGTGGTGCTCGTTATGGGCATAGACCCTACAGACCTCGCGGACGCCTTCGTCCAGAAGCTCCATCTTTCGGACCGCTTCGTGTACGCGGCGCTGGCCGGATTCCGCCTGCTGCCACTGCTGAAAGAAGACCTCGAGTGCATCCACCAGGCGCGCACCATTCGAGGGCTGCACACGCGCTCGAAGTTCCGTCAGCTGTTCAGCGATGCGCTGAGCATCCTCATTCTGGCGGTGCGCCGCTCCACCACACTGTCGCTCGTCATGCAGGCGCGCGGTTTTGGCGCGGATGTGCAGCGCACGCTCGTGCGCATCTCGCGCACGAGCGCTCTGGACTGGTTCGCATACGCGCTCGCCGTAGCCATTCCACTCCTATCGCTGGGTGTGGCGTATTATAGTGGCAGTATGAATTTATTCGGTAACCTCATCTAAGAGCTACTGCGTACTCTACGCGTACTCGCGCGTACTCAGAATCACGCCGAACCACACAGAAAGCGGACCTTATGCCACTGCAGAACGAAGTCATGGATAATCCTCGCGCCACACGCGTGCGTCACGTCGCGGAGCTGTCCGCGCGCAAAGCGAGGAAGAAGACGGGACTTTTTCTCGTAGAAGGTCCGCAGTCTGTGCGTGAGCTGATCCGCTTCGCACCCTCGGACGTGCGCGACCTCTACATTCATGAGCAGTATGAGGATGCACCTGTACTCAAGGACCTGGCGAACGAGGCCATGCTCGCAGGCATTTACGTGCATAAGGCCACAGATGAGGTGCTGCTGGCCATGAGTAAGGACTGCCAGGGTATCGTGGCGGTGGCGCGTGCTGAGGCTGTGGAGAGGGATCCGGAAGACTTTTATGTGAAGAATGGTTCGCTCGTGGCGGCTTGCTGGCAGCTGCGCGATCCAGGGAATGCGGGCACTATCATCCGTGCGGCAGATGCGGCTGGCTGTGGGGCAGTGGTCCTCGTGGGAGACTGCGTGGACGTGCTGAATCCGAAGGTCATCCGCTCCACCGCCGGCTCGCTCTTCCACGTTCCTGTGGTGAGCATGAGTGAGGAGCAGTTCTTCGAGTGGTGCGAGCGCATTCAGGCTGTGCTCACAGCCGCTGACGTGTATGGGACGACAAATACGCAGGTTATGGAGCTGAATACGGTGCTCGACCAGACGGACTTCCGCCGCTCGCAAGTGGTGCTGTTCGGGAACGAGGCGCGCGGGCTAGAGCCTGAGCTTGTGGACGCGTGTAATCGCGCGGCTGTCATTCCGCTCTATGGTCAGGCCGAGTCTCTGAACGTGGCCATGAGCGCGTCTATTCTGCTGTACGCGTTTGCGCTGCGTGCGCACGCTTAGCTGAGGTCAATTCTTCCGTTCCCGTCGCGAATCACACGCGGGGAGGAAAGATAGACCTAAAGTCTAACCCAGAAGGAAAAATGGCATACAGTTCCCGCGCGCTCTCACGGCGCTCTACGGAAGGTATGAAGGAAGGTAAACGTGGCTGAGGATATCCAGTTCGACGCTCAAGCGGTGGAAAACGCCGTCCGCGAAGGCATAGAAAAACTGAAGACAGTAAAGACGCTCGACGAGCTGAAGGCCCTGCGCAGCGAGTACGCAGGAGGCAGCTCGGTGATGGCGCAGGCGAGTAAGGCCATCGGCGCGCTCGCTGCAGAACGCAAAAAGGAAGCCGGAAAAGTCGTAGGAAAGCTGCGTGCAGACTTCGGCCGCGCCTTCGCCGAGCATGAAAGCCAGATTAAAGAAGCACTCGAAAAGGCAGCTCTCGCCGCAGAAACCGTGGATATGACCCAGCCAGTGAAGCGTCAGCCTCTGGGCGCACGCCACCCGCTGCCGAAGCTGCTCGAAGATGTGGAAGACTTCTTCGTATCCATGGGCTGGCAGATAGCAGAAGGCCCAGAAGTGGAGACGGAATGGCATGACTTCGACGCGCTGAACTTCGGTCCAGACCATCCAGCACGTCAGATGCAGGACACCTTCTACATTAAGGGAAACCAGGCGAAAGACTCCGCAGGCTTCGTGGGGTCGAACATGGTGATGCGCACGCATACCTCGCCAGTGCAGGCGCGCTCGCTGCTCAGCCGTGGTGTGCCACTGTACATCGCGTGCCCAGGGCGCGTGTTCCGTACCGACGAGCTCGACGCCACGCATACGCCAGTCTTCCACCAGTGCGAAGCTCTGGCCGTGGATAAGGGCCTGACCATGGCAGACCTGAAGGGTGTGCTCGATAAGCTCGCTGTGGCCATGTTCGGTCCGGATGCGAAGACGCGCCTGCGTCCGAGCTACTTCCCATTCACAGAGCCAAGCGCTGAGCTGGACCTGTGGTTCCCGGATAAGAAGGGCGGTCCAGGCTGGATAGAGTGGGGCGGCTGCGGCATGGTGAACCCGAATGTGCTTCGCTCGGCTGGTATCGACCCTGAGGTGTACTCCGGATTCGCGTTCGGCGTGGGTATGGAGCGCACACTGCTGCTGCGCCACGACATTAATGATATGCATGATCTCGTAGAAGGCGACGTGCGCTTTAGCCAGCAGTTCGCCATGGGCGAGTAGAGCTGACATTCAGCGCGGATAAGCGGACAGACGGACTTACAGCACACGTACAGCACACGTACAGCACACGTACAGAAAGAAACGTAAAACATGCCATTACTCGATATGAATTGGCTGCGCGACCATGTGGCCGTGCCAGACAGTGAAACATACCATCAGCTCGCCGCTGACCTCGTGAAGGTGGGCCTGGAAGAAGAAGAGATTCACACCTCGCAGGTGACCGGACCTATCGTGGTGGGCTACGTGAAGGAACTCGTTCCTGAGCCACAGAAGAACGGTAAGGTTATCAACTGGTGTCAGGTGGACGTGGGCGAGCATAACGTCCTCGACGAAGACGGACATAAGGTGCCACGCGGCATCGTCTGCGGCGCACCGAACATTAAGGCTGGCGAGAAGGTGGTCGTGACCCTGCCAGGCGCTGTCCTTCCTGGAGATTTTAAGATAGAGCCGCGTAAGACCTACGGCCACATCTCGAACGGTATGTGCGCTTCGGAGCGTGAGCTGGGACTGGGGTCTGACCACAACGGCATCATCCTGTTCAGCCAGTATGGCCTGACTCAGGAGCAGTATGACGCGCTCGAGCCTGGTCAGGATGCTATGGAGATCCTCGGACTGCATGAGCCTACCCTGGAGATAAACATTACTCCAGACCGCGGGTATGCCTTCAGCTACCGTGGCGTGGCGCGCGAGTTCCATCATTCGACGGGCGCTCCTTTTACGGATAAGGCGCTCGAGTATGCTGCATGCGCTGAGGAGCTTTCGGCTTCGGATGGTTCGGAAGGTTCGGAAGTGCAGGTCATCATCGAGGATACGAATCCTATCCACGGCGTTCCAGGCTGCGACCGCTACTATGCGCGCACGGTGCGTGGTATTAATGCGTCCGCGCAGTCGAGCTCGCTCGTGCGTCAGCGCTTGCTGCGTTCGGGCATGCGTCCGCTGTCTGCTGCTGTGGATGTGACCAATTATGTCATGCTGGACGTGGGTCAGCCGCTGCACGCGTATGATCTCGATAAGATAGAGCAGCCTATCGTGGTGCGCCGCGCCGTGGATGGCGAAAAGCTCACCACGCTGGATGGTAAAGAGCATGAGCTCGTCTCAGAAGACCTGCTCATCACGGACTCGCCAAACGGTGAAAAGGGCTCGCGCATCCTCGGCATCGCCGGTGTGATGGGTGGCCTCTACGGTGAAGTGACCGCTGAGACCACGAATGTGCTGCTCGAAGGTGCACACTTCGACCCTATCTCCATAGCGCGCTCTGCTCGCCGCCATAAGATTCCATCTGAGGCCAGCCGACGCTTCGAGCGTGGCGTAGACACGAAGCTGCAGGCAGCAGCCGTGTATGAAGCTGCCGAGATGCTCACGAGTGTGTGCGGCGGACTTGCATCCTCGTACCCTACGGATATCGATGCGACGAGTGCTCCAGAAGCCATCACCTTCCGCACCTCGGAAGTGGCACGCCTGACGGGTCTGGATACCTCTGCTGAGGAGATTCAGCGTATTCTCGAAGATGTGGGCTGCACGGTGGAGGCAGGGGAGGCTGCTGGCGACGGCGAGGTGGACACCTTCCGCGTCACCCCTCCGACCTGGCGCCCAGACATCACCGAGCCATGCGACCTCGTGGAAGAAGTGGCTCGCCTCGTGGGCTACGACCAGATAGCGGTCACGGTACCAGCAGTGCCAGCCTCGGCTGCAGGCCACTCGGGTCTGACGGACTCGCAGCTGCGCCGCCGTCAGGTGGCAGATACCCTCGCCGAGTATGGCCTCACGGAGACCATCAGTTACCCATTCGTGGGCGAGGAAGACTTTAAGGACTTCGCTCTGAACGCTGAGGAGATTATCCCAGTGAGTGTGGAGCTCGAAAATCCACTGGCAGGAGACCGCCCATATCTGCGCCGTGACGTACTGCTCACGCTCATGCGCACTGTTCAGCGTAACTTCCGCCGTGGTAACCTCCAGGCCAGCTCCTACGAACTGGGCCACGTCTTCGAGTGGGATCCTCAGGCTCCAGCCATCCCAGCACTTCCTGGTGGAGTGCGCCCGAGCGACGAAGAACTCGCAGCTCTGGACGCAGGCCTGCCGAAGCAGCCGCTCCACGTGGCAGCAGTCTTTACGGGCACCGTCCAGGAGACCGGCTGGATGGGTGAAAAGCGTACGGCCGACTGGACGGATGCTGTGGAAGCAGTGACGCGCATCTCCGAGCGCCTGGCAGCACACCTGAGCCTCACGCAGGTCTTCGGCGAGGACGTGCCAGCGACCTGGCATCCAGGACGCTTCGCGTACGTGAAGGTGGCAGAAGGTGCCGGCGACGTGACCGTGGGTCGCGTGGGCGAGCTGCATCCGCACGTCATCGAGTCCCTCGGACTTCCATCACACACGGCAGCTTTCGAACTGGACCTCGACGCTCTCTTCGCAGCGGTAAAGTACCAGCCTCTGCAGGCGAAGCCAGTGTCCACGTACCCTCCAGTGCACCAGGACTTCGCATTCATCGTACCTGTGGAGATGACCTCGGAGGAGATGAGTACCGTCGTGCGTAAGGCTGCAGGAGACCTCCTGGAATCCATCGATCTCTTCGATGTCTTCGTAGGACCAGGCGTAGGCCTCGGTAAGAAGTCTCTGGCGTATGCGGTGACGTTCCGCGCTCAGGACCGCACACTGGATGCCTCGGATACGGAGGCCGTTCGTGCGCAGATTATCGCTGCTGCAGAAGCTGTAGGTGCTGTCCTGCGCGCCTAGAGGAAGGGAGCTGAAGGTGACGGATGAATTGACCGAAAAGAAGGATGACGCTCAGACCGTGGATAACGGAAAGGCGTACGGCCGTATGCGCGCGGAATTCCCGGGCTGGGATCCGTACGTGTATGGGAAGCCGGAAGAGCGTAAGGCAGACGACGAGCGCAAAGCCCGTCGTGGCGCGCGCAATCCGTTCGCGCCAGACGCTCAGCCGGACTCGGCTCGCCAGAACGCGCCGGTGGACTCGGACGAGCAGAATGCGCAGAATCAGCAGGCGCCGGGCATTCAGTTCTATAACATGAACGGTCAGCCGCTGCCTATTCAGGAGTTCGACCCGGACGACCCGAAGAAGAATCCGCTGTATGGACGCTGGGACTTTTATGCAGTTCTCGCGTTCATCGGCGCGTTCTTCTCGGCCACGGCACCGCTCGCGCTGTTCTTCGGCATCCTCTCGCTCGGCCGCACGCGCCGTCTGCACATGAAAGGCCGGGCGCTGGCCATCGTCGCGCTTGTGCTGTGTGCGGCGCAGATAGGCCTGTACATCTATCTTATGGTGACGAATACGACCGAGGTGGAGTTCGCGCGGATGCTGCTTGAGTGGGCTCAGGGGCAATTACAGTCTCTGCAGGCGTAGCTCCCGAGCGAAGTCGCGGTCAGTGTCTTATACGGGGCGGTAGGGGTCTTCGGATTCTCTACCGCCCTTTTTCTATGCTGGCTGAAGTCCGCGTGTCGTCGTCGTGCATAGAGTGCATACTTATACAATACGATGAATAAGCAGGTGTAATTATGCATACGGAAGTGGATCATACCTATACAGTCGCGGTGGCAGGCGCGACGGGGTACGCAGGGGGAGAAGCCCTGCGCATTCTGGCCATGCACCCGAATTTTACTGTCACGTGCGTCACAGGGCACTCGTCTGTAGGGGATACGCTCGGTAAGTGGGCGCCGCATATTCCATCCCTTGCTGGACTCGTTATCGAGGACACCACTGCTGAAGTGCTCAGCGGTCATGATGTGGTTATCCTCGCTCTTCCGCATGGTGCTTCCGGCGCTCTGGCAGCTGAACTTCACGATGTTCAGGTGGTGGTAGACCTCGGAGCGGACCACCGTCTGGAGTCTCAGGAAGACTGGGATGCATATTATGGTGGTCAGTATTTCTCCCACTGGACGTATGGTATGCCAGAGCTCATGACGGGGGTGTCTGGGCATGATTTCCAGCGCTCGGAACTTGCAGGGGCCACGCGCATCGCAGGTCCAGGATGTAATGTTACAGCCACCACGCTCGCCATGCAGCCGGCACTGGCTGCAGGACTTGTGACGCATGACGTCGTGGCGAACCTCGTGGTGGGGTACTCCGGAGCAGGAAAGAAGCTCGGGCGAGTGAACCTACTGGCGTCTGAGGCTTTGGGATCCGCTGTGGCGTATGGTGTGGGTGGTACACACCGCCATATTCCTGAGATTAAGCAGAACTTCGCCCACGCGTGCGGACTTAGTGGTGGGACTGGAGCAGACTCTTTTAGTCTCGGGTTCACGCCGGTACTCGCGCCTATGGCACGGGGCATTATGGCCACCGTGAGCGCCCCTCTGACGGATGCGGGGCGTGAGCTCGGTGAAGAGAGCATTCGCGCGCTGTATGAACGTGTGTATGCAGACCAGATGTTTATGCAGGTGCTGCCGGCAGGACAGCTGCCTGCTACGGGGAATGTGCTCGGTTCGAATGCAGCACATATCCAGGTGGCTGTGGATGAGCGCGCGGGACTGCTCTATGCGTTCAGCGCCATAGATAATCTGAATCGAGGGACGGCTGGCCAGGCCATTCAGTCCCTGAACATAGCTCTCGGCTTACCAGAAGATGCGGGACTGACAGTGATAGGAGTGGCACCATGAGCGTCGTCTATGCGCAAGGATTTAGCACTGCAGGAGTGCGCGGAGGTATATCTTCCGTACCAGGGAAAAAGGATGTAACGCTCGTCGTGAATGAGGGGCCGCTTTTCGTGGCGGCTGGCGTTTTTACGGCGAATCGCTTCGCGGCAGCTCCAGTCCAGTACTCGCGTGGAGTGGTAGCGTCTGGACGCGCGAAGGCTATGGTGATTAACTCCGGTGGAGCGAATGCGTGTACGGGCGAGACAGGACTCGCCCAGGTATACGAGACTGCTGCTCATGCAGCCTCAGTTCTGGGCTCGGACTTCGCGAGCGAGGATGTCCTCGTGGCGTCCACTGGTCTTATCGGTGAGCTGCTTCCTTTAGACGCTGTGTTTGCTGGTGTGACGAAGGCTGCAGGGGCTCTGGCTTCAGATGAAGCTGCCGGTCAGGCTGCTGCTGAGGCCATTATGACCACGGATACAAAGCCGAAGACCGTCACCCTGGATGGTACGGGATACCGTATGGGTGGTATGGTAAAAGGCTCGGGCATGATAGCCCCACAGCTGGCCACCATGATTAGTGTCATTACCACGGATGCTGTGGTAAGCTCTGAACTCGCTCAGGAGGCTCTGAAAACGGGAACGAGCACGAGCTTCGACTGCATCGATGTGGATGGATGCATGTCCACGAATGATACTGTCATTCTTCTCGCTTCGGGAGCCAGTGGAGTAGAGCCAGACGTGGACGAGTTTAAAGCTCTCGTGGCTCAGGCGTGTGCGAGCCTGGCACGGCAGATTATAGGCGATGGAGAAGGCTCTTCGCATGACATCCGCGTTCGTGTGACGGGAGCAGAAAGCTACGAGGCTGCGCTGGCCTGTGGACGCGCAGTGTCTGCGTCGAACCTGCTCAAGTGTGCCATTTATGGAAATGATCCGAACTGGGGACGTGTAGTCTCGTCTCTCGGTACTGTGCCAGAAGATGTGGCTGCATTTGATCCGAATAACGTCACCGTGGATATAAACGGGATTCGCGTGTGTGATGGCGGAAAGCCAGGGCAGAGCCGTGAACTCGTGTCCATGGCGGAGCGCGAAGTGCACATCGATATCGACCTCGGCACTTCCGGCACCGCTGAAGCGACAGTATGGACTGATGACTTGACTCTCGACTACGTGCATATTAATGCTGACTACGAGTCTTAAGAGGAACGAGACATATGGTGGAAATACGAGAAAATACAAACGAACCTTTTCATGCCTTTGACGTTCATGAGGATCTCACGGATAGTCAGAAAGCAGAAGTGCTCCTCGAGATGCTTCCGTGGCTGCAGAAATTCACAGATTCCCTCGTGGTGGTCAAATATGGTGGAAACGCCATGGTCAGCGATGAACTGCGAGAAGCTTTTGCTGAAGATATGGTCTTCCTGCGTCAGCTCGGTCTGCATCCTGTGGTGGTGCACGGTGGCGGTCCTCAGATAAATGAGATGCTCAGCACTGTAGGCATCACGCCACAGTTCCGTGGCGGACTGCGTGTGACGAACGAAGAAACCATGGACATCGTGCGTATGGTGCTTACGGGAAAAGTCTCCCGTGAACTCGTAGGTCTGATTAACTCGTATGGTCCCTATGCTGTGGGCTTGTCCGGTGAAGACGGAGGACTCTTCTCCGCTGCTCAGCGTATGCCCATAGTGGATGGCGAACGCGTGGACGTGGGCTTTGTGGGAGACGTAGTCAGCGTGGATGCCAGCGCTGTCGAAGACCTTATCGCCTCGAATCGCATTCCTGTGGTGTCCTCTGTAGCGCCGGATGAAGATGATCCGACGCAGGTGCTGAATGTGAACGCAGATACAGCGGCTGCCGCGCTCGCTGTGGCACTGGGGGCGCGAAAGCTCATCATTCTGACCGACGTGGAGGGGCTCTACTCGAACTGGCCAGATAAGACTTCTCTGGTCAAAGAGATAGGCGTGGAGACACTCCGTGAGCTGCTTCCGCAGCTCGAAAGCGGGATGCGCCCGAAGATGGAGGCGTGCATCCGCGCTCTCGACGGGGGAGTGAAGCAGGCTCACATCATCGATGGACGAAAGAAGCATTCCATCTTAAACGAGATATTCACCACGGCAGGCATAGGCACGATGGTGGTCGAGGGTGAAGGCATGAGCAGGAGGAGTAAAGCATAATGACAGATACGACATACTCGAATCAGAACGAAGACGAGCTTCTGCACGCGTATAGCGAGCATCATATGAATGTGTTCGGCACACCACTGCGTGTCCTCGACCACGGTCAGGGCTCGCATGTGTGGGATGTAGAAGGAAAGAAATACCTCGACTTCCTCGCGGGCATAGCCGTGAATTCCGTGGGATATAATCACCCAGTATGGGCACAGGCTGTAGCTGAACAAGCGGCAAAGATAGCTCATACCTCGAATTACTTCGCTACCGTTCCTCAGATAAGCCTCGCCACGAAGCTCATCGAACTCGCAGGAGCTCCAGAAGGCTCTCGTGTCTACTTCGGTAACTCGGGTACAGAAGGAAACGAGGCAGCGCTCAAGCTCATGAAGCTTCATGCCGATGCGCGTGGAGTGGGTGAGTCGGCCCGTATCCTCGCGCTTACACATAGCTTCCACGGACGCACCCTCGGAGCGCTCAGCGTGACATGGAAGCCAGTCATCCGCGAACCCTATAACCCACTGCTTCCGAATGTGGAGTTCGTCGAAGCGGGGAATGTGGATGCACTCACAGAGGCTTTCGAACGTGGTCCTGTAGCGGGCATCATTATGGAGCTCATCCAGGGTGAAGCAGGCGTACTTCCTGTGGGAGCGGACTTCGTGAAGGCAGCACGAGCACTGTGCGACGAGCATGATGCACTCCTCGTTATCGATGAAGTTCAGACGGGAATGGGACGCACGGGACACTGGTTCGCCTTCCAGGATGAGACACTCAGTGGTGGGGTCACTCCAGACGCCATCTCCTTCGCGAAGGGTGTGGCAGGAGGCTTCCCTATGGGCGGACTCATCAGCTTCGGAGAAAAAGTATCCTCGCTCTTCACCCCAGGCTCGCACGGATCCACCTTCGCGGGAAATCCTCTGGCCACAGCAGCGGGCATGGCCACCGTGAGCATCATCGAAGACGAGAATCTGCTCGAGAATACGCGCGCTCGCGGCCAGCAGCTGCGAGACACTCTCGCGCAGAGCGAGAATCCGCTCTTCGTCTCGGTGCGTGGAGCAGGACTCTTAAACGCTGTAGAGCTTTCCCATCCGTGCGCGCATGCAGTGGCGGACTGGGCACTCGAGCATGGCCTCATCGTGAACGCAGTAGCACCGAATGCCATTCGTATGGCGCCACCTCTGAACGTGAGCGAAGACGAAGTACGCGAAGGATGTGCTATCCTCATGCAGGTGCCAGATGACCTGCCGAACGATTAAATTGGATATATACAAAAACGCAGAGAAAACAGAAGGAGACACGCATGACCGGACAGCTGCGCCACATGCTGCGCGATGACGACATCTCGCATGACGAGCAGAAAACCATCCTCAAGCTGGGCCTCGCATTCCAGAAGAACCGCTTCCTGGCTCGCCCTTTTGAAGGGCCACAGGGCGTATCTATCATTTTCGATAAGCCGAGCACGCGCACGCGCGCTAGCTTCTCCACGGGTGTGGCGGAGCTGGGCGGATACCCACTCGTCATCGATAAGAACGGTTCTCAGCTCGGACGCGGCGAGCCAGTGGCGGATACCACACGCGTGCTCACGCGCATGACCTCCGCGCTCGTGTGGCGTACTTTCGGGCAGGACCGCGTGGAAGAAATGGCACGCTACGCCACCGTTCCTGTGATAAACGCGCTTACGGATGATTTCCATCCGTGCCAGGTGCTCGCGGACTTCCTCACACTCGCCCAGCATAAGGGTGGTGTGGACGCGCTCGAGGGCATGACCATCGCCTACGTGGGAGACGCGGCGAATAACATGTCTCACTCCTACCTTCTGGCAGGCGCTGTGGCGGGCATGCACGTGCGCGTGGCGGGTCCGCAGGGCTTCCTTCCACGCCCAGACATCGTGGCGGATGCCGAGCGTATCGCCGCAGAAAATGGCGGATCTATCCTCGTCACTACAGACCCGTATGAGGCAGTGAAGGATGCAGACTGCATCTTCACCGACACGTGGGTCTCCATGGGTGAGGAAGCACAGTATGAGCTGCGCTCGAAGCCATTCTGGAAGTACCAGGTGAACGACGAACTCATGGCAGCAGCAAAGCCAGATGCGCTCTTCCAGCACTGCCTGCCAGCATACCGTGGTAAGGAAGTAACTGCGAGCGTCATCGACGGACCACAGTCCGTGGTCTGGGACGAGGCAGAAAACCGTCTGCACGCGCAGAAGGCTCTGCTCACTTGGCTCATCGCTCAGCAGCGTGGGGATATGAGCCTGCTTGCAGGCGTGGACGCGCAGTAAGCCGGCAGGAACAGAGCGGAGTGCAGACGTTATGAATGCAGGAATACCGTCCACACGGACAGCGCGCCTGAGCGTTATCGAGCAGCTACTGGGACAGTATGTCGTCAAGTCTCAGCAGCAGCTCGTGAGCTTGCTCGCAGAAGAAGGTATCCAGGTAACTCAGGCCACGCTCAGCCGTGACCTCGATGACCTGCGTGCGAGTAAAGTGCGCACGCAGGAAGGAGACTTCGCCTACGCTGTTCCTACGCAAAGTCCTCTTGAGAAGGTTATGCTCGACGAGATAACGTGTGAGCAGGACCGCCGTAACAGCGCAGCGCATGGAGCGGGCGCTGGAGCGGGCGCTGGCGTGGGGGCTCGGGCAGGTTCGAGAGCTGGTGCGGGGGCTCGGGCATCTCAGCATGTGGATATTTTTACTCCGGTGGCGCGTCGGCATACTCAGCTGGCGAAGGTCATAGGCTCGCTCATTACGAAAGTGGTATGCGCGCAGAACCTCGTGGTCATCCACACGCCTCCAGGAGCTGCACAGTATGTGGCCAGCGCCATAGATAAGTACCCCATCGACCATGTGGCGGGCACTATAGCGGGGGATGACACCGTTATGATGATAACCACGGATAATGCTGCTGCGCAGGAAAAGATGGACTGGCTTATGAGCATGGTGGGCGCGGAGAAGTAGACGCGGAACGGTCGATTCCGACGAGCCGGTACATACCGTGGTGAGCGTAGAATAGAACCAGAGAAGAACTGGTTCAGCAGAGGAAGAATGGACCTCTCGCGTTCACGCAAAACCGCGCGTATACCCGCATACACCGCGTGTAAAACCGCGCGTAAAAACCGTGCGAAAAAAACCGCGCGAAAACCTAAAGATTTATAGATTTACATAAAACAGAAGAAAGGGCAGTTATGTCTGATAAGAACCGCATCGTTCTGGCTTACTCCGGTGGCCTGGACACCTCTGTGGCCATCCCGTTCCTGAAAGACCGCACGGGTAAGGACGTCGTGGCCGTATCCCTCGACGTAGGCCAGGGTGGCGAGCGTCTCGAAGCCATCCGCGCACGTGCACTGGCATGTGGCGCAGTCGAGTCGTACATCGTAGATGCGCGCGACGAGTTTGCAGACGAGTACTGCATGCGCGCTCTGAAGGCGAATGCCATGTATGAAGGCGTGTACCCACTGGTTTCTGCCATCTCGCGTCCGCTCATCACGAAGCATCTCGTGCGTGCCGCACATCAGTTCGGCGCAGATACCATAGCCCACGGCTGCACCGGTAAGGGGAACGACCAGGTGCGTTTCGAGGTCTCCATTCAGTCCATCGACCCGACCCTGTCTGCCATCAGCCCTATCCGCGACCTGTCTTTGACTCGTGACGTGGAGATCGCGTACGCGAAGAATCATAAGCTGCCTATCGAGCAGACCGAGAAGAGCCCGTACTCCATCGACCAGAACGTGTGGGGTCGCGCCATCGAGACCGGCTACCTCGAAGATCCATGGAATGCTCCTACGAAGGACGTGTACTCGTACACGGATGATCCAGCCTTCCCTCCAGTGGCAGACGAAGTGACCATCGAGTTTAAGCAGGGCGTTCCTGTGAAGATAGACGGTCGTGACGTCACGCCTCTGCAGGCCATCGAAGAGATGAACCGTCGTGCAGGCGCACAGGGCATCGGCCGCATCGACCTCATCGAAGACCGCCTCGTGGGCATTAAGTCGCGTGAGCTGTACGAAGCACCTGGTGCTGTGACGCTCATCACCGCGCACCAGGAGCTGGAGAACTTCTGCCTCGAGCGCGAACAGCACCGCATTAAGCGGGACATCGATAAGCGCTGGGCTGAGCTCGTCTATGACGCTCAGTGGTTCTCGCCTGCAGTGAAGTCGCTGAATGCGTTCATCGAGGACACGCAGCAGTACGTCTCCGGTGAGATCCGCATGGTTCTGCACGGTGGTCGCGCAGTGGTCGTGGGCCGCCGTTCCGAGTCTTCACTGTATGACTATAACCTCGCGACGTACGAGTCCGGTGATTCGTTCGACCAGAACGCCTCGAACGGCTTCATCGAGATTTACGGCCTGCCTACGAAGGTGGCTGCAGCACGCGACGTGAAGTTCGGAAACGCTGTAGAAGTTCCGTCTCAGGACGTGCAGTAAGCGCTTTCGCGTTTTTCGCTTTTCGCGTTTTCGCGCACGGTCCATTTTCCCTCGTCCTCTCATATAAAGGAGATACACATGACTCACGCTTCCGAGGGCATCGCCCTCTGGGGTGGCCGTTTTACCTCCGGTCCGTCCGAAGCTCTGGCACGCCTGAGTAAGTCCACTCAGTTCGACTGGCGTCTGGCAGATGATGACATCGCTGGCTCGCGTGCTCATGCACGTGCTCTCGGTCGCGCTGGTCACCTCAGTGCTGACGAGCTCGAGCGCATGGAAGATGCGCTCGACGAGCTCCAGCGTCAGGTCGATTCGGGGGCTTTCGCTCCTCAGGAGAGCGACGAGGATGAGGCTACAGCTCTCGAGCGCGGTCTGCTGGCTATAGCTGGAGATGAGCTCGGCGGTAAGCTGCGTGCTGGTCGCTCGCGTAATGACCAGATAGCCACGCTTATCCGTATGTGGCTGCGCCGCCAGGCGCGCTTCATCGCGGCGGACGTGCTCGACCTCGTGCGTGCCATCATCGAGCAGTCGAAGGCAGCTGACCGTGCTGTGATGCCAGGGCGCACCCACATGCAGCACGCGCAGCCTGTGCTCGTGGCGCACCAGCTTATGGCGCACGCGTGGCCGCTTATGCGAGACATCCAGCGTCTCGTGGACTGGGATGCGCGTGCAGCTTTTTCTCCGTATGGTTCGGGTGCTCTGGCAGGGAACACGCTGGGACTCGACCCTCATGCAGTGGCTCTCGAGCTCGGCTTTAGCGATGTGACGGAGAATTCCATCGATGGTACAGCTTCGCGCGACCTCGTGGCAGAGTTCTCCTTCGTCGCTGCCATGCTCGGAGTGGATATCTCGCGCCTTTCCGAAGAGATCATCATCTGGAACACGCAGGAATTCGCCTTCGTACGCCTGGATGACGCGTACTCCACGGGCTCGTCCATCATGCCGCAGAAGAAGAATCCGGACATCGCTGAGCTGGCTCGTGGTAAGGCAGGGCGTCTCATCGGTGACCTGACTGGTCTGCTCGCGACTCTCAAGGGTCTTCCTACTGCTTATGCCCGCGACCTGCAGGAAGATAAGGAAGCTGTCTTCGACCAGGTGGATACGCTTTTGGTTCTGCTGCCTGCCTTTACCGGCATGGTGGCCACCATGCAGTTTAACTTCGAGCGTATGGAGGCCGAGGCACCGACTGGTTTCGCTCTGGCCACGGACATCGCCGAATGGCTCGTCAAGCAGAAGGTTCCGTTCCGTCATGCGCACGAGCTCAGCGGCGAGTGCGTCCGCGTAGCGGAAGAGCGCGGCGTGGAGCTGTGGGATCTGACAGACGAGGATTACGTGAGCATTTTCGCTGACTTCCTCGATGCTTCGGTAGCGTCAGGCGTACGGTCCGTTCTGTCCACTTTAGGTAGTGTCAATTCTCGCCTCGGCAAGGGCGGCACGGCCTACGAGCGCGTGGTCGAGCAGATGGCTGCCGCTGAAGAGACAGTCATTCCGCTTGCCCAGTTCGCTCAGTCCACGAGTGACGGAAGTGCGTATAAGGCTCCAGGAAGCTTCTAAGAGTTTTAAGAAGAACTGAGAACAGAGAACTGAGAGAGGGAAGGGTCATGTGCTTGAAGCGCATGACCCTTTTCGTATCTGCTCCCCAGAAGTTTTTTGCAGGTCGTGCCGCGGGTGGCGGGCGGGATCCGAGCTCACCACCCCTCGCGCTACACTAGGAACCACGGGAGTCCCAGCGGGGCTGAGAGGAAGCACGGAGCTTCGACCGTACTTGATCTGGATCATGCCAGCGGAAGGAAAGGATACTCAGAAGATGAGCGTACAGATGAATAACTGCAGCATAGCCATACAGGTCTTACCGATGAAGGTAGCGGATTACATCCCAGACATCGACCGCGTTATTTATTACCTCCAGGAGCACTTCCCGGATGCGCGGGTGACGCCATTCGAGACGGTTATCGAGGGAGAGTATGAGGAATGCATGGATGCTCTGCGCCAGTGTGCGCTTATCGCTGCGGAAGAGGGTAGTGATGATATCATCGTGAATGCGAAGATAGCGTACGGGCAGATCCTCACGAGCGAAGAAAAGACGGCGAAATTCCAGAAGTAGGGGAGGAACTCTAAAGGAACACCGCCCGGGGCTAAAAGTCGCGCTCACATGGGAAACTGAAATGAAAAATTGTTTTCACTGACATAGCTAAGTATGGAGGAAAGTTTTCCGATGGCTCAGGTAAGGAACTACAAGGAAGCAGGGTTTAACTCGCTCCTTGAAGAACTGGAATGGCGTGGTTTGATAAACCAGTCTACTGATCGCGAGCAGCTTGCTGCGGCTCTGGGCGGAGAACCTATTACGTATTATTGCGGATTCGACCCTACCGCACCATCTATCCACATCGGAAACCTCGTTCAGGTCCTTATGCTGCGTCACCTGCAGGAAGCAGGCCATCATCCTATCGCTCTCGTAGGTGGAGCCACTGGTCTTATCGGTGACCCTCGCCAGAGTGGTGAGCGTGTGCTGAACTCGAAGGACATCGTGGCACAGTGGACGGAGCGTCTGCGTGAGCAGATATCCCGCTACCTCGTCACCGATGGGGATAACCCAGTGCGCTTTGTCTCGAACTATGACTGGACCGCGCAGATGAACGTCATCGACTTCCTGCGTGACGTCGGTAAGAACTTCCGCCTCGGCACTATGCTGGCGAAGGATACCGTGGCTCGCCGTCTGAATTCGGATGAGGGCATCTCCTTCACGGAGTTCAGCTATCAGGTACTTCAGGGCCATGACTTCCTCTACCTCTTCGACCACTATGGAGTCACCCTCCAGACCGGTGGCGCAGATCAGTGGGGTAACCTCACCTCTGGCCTCGACCTCATTCGTAAAGTACGTGGTGAGTCGGTGAATGTGCTCACTTCTCCTATTATCACGGACTCTCAGGGGAAGAAGTTCGGTAAGTCTGAGGGTGGCGCCATCTGGCTCGACCCTACCATGTTCAGCACATATAAGTTCTACCAGTTCTGGTTTAACCAGCCAGACAGTGAAGTAGTGAAGCTGCTGAAGTACTTCACCTTCCTGCCGAAGGACGAGATAGAGCGTCTCGAAAAGGAAGTAGAGACGAATCCTGGTGCTCGTGAAGCACAGCGCACTCTCGCGTGGGAAGTGACGAGCTTCGTACGTGGTGAGAAGGCAGCTCAGTCTGCCATCGATGCATCTGCAGCACTCTTTGGTCGTGGCGAGCTCACCGATCTCGACGAGGAGACTCTCGAGGCGGCGCTCGAAGGCGTGAAAGTGGACGATGAGAACGGTCAGAAGGTCTTCGCCGCAGGTGAAGCAGGCATGCGCGTAGCAGAAGCAGGCGTGGCATCCGGCCTCTTTAAGTCTCTGTCTGAGGCACGCAAGACCATCGCTGGCGGTGGTGTGTATGTGAATAATCAGCGTGTAGAGGACGCTGACGCTGTCTTAAGCAGCGAAGATTTCCTCTTTAATCGTTTCGCTCTCGTTCGTCGAGGCAAGAAGGCACTTGGTGCTGTGGAGGCTCAGTAAGAATGGCTGAAAATCAAGGTGGACGCCGCTTCGGCGGTAATGGTTCTGCGCGTCGTGGTGGCGCTGGTAACGGCGGATCGCGTGGTGGGAGCGGATCTCGCGGAGGAAAGTTCGGCGCACGCCGTGGAAACGGTGGCGGGCATTCCGGCGGGAAGTTCGGCGGCTACCGCTCGGATCGTCGTCGTGAGGATGGCGAGGAGCGTCGTTTCGACCGTCATGACCGCCAGGAGCAGCGCGACGGCGGTAAGCGTTTTGATCGCCGTGACGACCGTAGGGACGACCGCCGCGATGATCGTCGCGACGGGGAGCGCCGTGGTGGCCAGCGCCGCTTCGAGCGGGACGGCGAGCGTCGTTTCGACCGTCGCGATGACCGCAGAGATAATCGCCGTGGTGAGCGCCGTGATGGTGAGCGCCGTAACCCACGCTACGAGCGTGATGACCGTAGGGATGACCGTCGCGAGAACCGTCGTTTCGACGAGAACCGTCCAAACCACGACGAGCGTCAGTTCGAAGGCCGCGCAGATGGCCGTGGAGACCGTCGTAGCTTTAGTAACCAGCGCGGTAACCATCAGGGTCGTCAGTCGTCGGCGAACTATGATAAGCCACGCCGTAATTCGGATGGCACGCTGAGCTTCCCATCGCAGAATCCGTATACCGACCGTCGTCCGGGCGAGCCGAAGATGCCGAAGGGCCTCGAATGGTCCATGCTCTCGAAGGATGAGAAGGAGCGTCTGCGCGGTCTGTCGAAGGAGCATGCGGAGAACATCGGCTTGCACATGCTGGCTGCGTACGCGCTGGAAGAGGATGACCCTCAGCTCGCTATGGAGCATGCACAGTGGGTGGCTCGTCAGGCGTCGCGCGTGGACGTGACCCGTGAGACGCTGGCTTTCGTCGCGTATCGTCAGGGCAATTATAAGCTCGCCCTGCGTGAGTTCCGTACCGCATTCCGTATGAACGGCTACGGAGACTACCTGCCATTCATGGCAGACTGCGAACGTGGTCTGGGTAACCCACAGAAGGCTGTGGACATAGCCCTGTCGGATGATGCGAAGCGTCTGCATGGTGAAGCGAAGGCAGAGCTCTTCCTCGTGTACGCTGGAGCACTCGCTGACCTCGACCTCTTTGATAAAGCTGTAGAGATAGTACACACCATCTCGCATGCGAAGGGCGTGGGCGGTGCATACCGCATGCGCGCTGTTCAGGCTGAGCAGAACTTCCTCGAGCTGGCTGGACGCAGTGAGGAAGCAGAAGCACTGAACGACCTGCTGGACAGCCTGGAGAATCAGTACGCAGATGCAGATGACCTCGACGAGGATGACGTCTACGTGGATAATGACCTCGAAGTCGTAGACGAAGCCATGCTCGAAGGCCTCGGCATAGACCCACGCGAGATGGCTGCATATCTGGATGCTCAGCAGCCGGATGCGGCTGAAGACTCCGAAGACTCCGAAGAATCCGACGAAGAGTCTGAAGAGCCTGCTGACGAGTCTCCAGCTGAAGAAGCAGAGCCAGAAACCGAAGAAACAGAAGAAACCGAAGAAGAACAGACCGAGGAGTAACACACGTGACCTATCCCACTATGATTCAGGGAAGTAGCACACCACTGGCACAGCGTTATGAGCTGGCCTTACTGGATCTCGATGGGGTAGTGTACCTCGGTGCGAATCCTGTGGTGTATGCGGCCGATGGCATCCGCCAGGCCGCAGCACTCGGGATGCGCATAGCGTATACCACGAATAATCCGTCGCGTTTCCCGCACGTCGTCGCCGAGCAGATTAGCAGCTTCGGCATCGATGCTCACGCCGAAGACGTGATCACCTCAGCCATGGTCTCTGCGGCCATGCTCTCACAGAAGCTCCCTGAAGGCGCGAAGGTCCTCGTCATCGGAAAAGACCATCTGAAAGATGAGCTGACGAAGGCTGGCCTCACAGTCGTCGAATCCCATACCGACCATCCGGATGCTGTTATTCAGTCCTGGTTCCCTGAGATAGGCTGGGCTCATCTCGCAGAAGCGGCATATGCCATCGAGCAGGGCGCCCAGTATTTCGTGACGAACAGAGACCTCACCATCCCGCGCGAAGGCGGCATCGCTCCTGGAAACGGAGCGCTCCAGATTCCTGTCATCGAAGCGACGGGCCAGCAGCCTCAAGCTTCTGCCGGAAAGCCAGAAGCAGCCATGTATCATCAGGCTCGTCACCTCTTCAGCCCGACAGACGAGATGGTGACCACGGAGCGCTGCCTGCCAGTGGGAGACCGTCTCGACACAGACATCGAAGCAGCGAACCGTGGCGGATATGACAGTGCTGTGGTCCTTACGGGCGTAGCAGACGCTGAGCAGATTATCCTCGCGAAGCCTATCCTGCGTCCTACGTACATCTGCGCAGACCTTCTCGGCCTGAGTCAGCCTCAGCCGGCAGTGACGACGAGTGAGAACGGTAGCGACACCCGTAACTTCCTCTGCGAAAACGCTCGCGCGTGGGTGACTGACGAGACGCTGCATGTCGAGGTTGATGGCGAAAAAATTGGCCCAGAAGACGAGATACGCAGTCTGAACGCTCTGCGCGCGGCTGCCAGCGCGGCCTGGGCAGCAGCAGATGCGGGCGAAAGCGTACGCATTCTGCCGAAATTCGCGCGGACTCTCGTCTAATGCAGCGCCTCGATCTCGCGCTCGTAGCGCGCGGACTCGCTCCGAGCCGGTCGCGCGCCCAGCAGCTCATCGACTCGGGCGCCGTCCTTGTGAACGGCAGCGCGGATCGCGCGAAAGCCTCGCTGAAGGTGAGCGATGCGGATACGCTGGAATTGCAGGAGGACGTGCGCTCGAGCGGGAAGTACGTCTCGCGCGGCGCTATCAAACTCGTCGAAGCGCTCGACATCTTTTCGAAAGACGGCCTGCCGAGCGTGACGGGGACGCATTGCCTCGACGTGGGCGCATCGACCGGCGGATTTACGCAAGTTCTGCTCGAAGCGGGCGCCGCGCACGTGCTCGCGCTCGACGTGGGCCACGGTCAGCTCGACCCGCTCATCGCGCACGACCCGCGCGTTACGGACATGAGCGGCGTGAATGTGCGCGCCGTCGAGCCGGGCGACCTGCCGTACGCGCCTGACCTCGTCGTCTCGGACGTCTCCTTCATCTCGCTGACCTACGTGCTGCCCGTGCTGGCCGCGGTTATGCGTCCGGCCGCGCATGCCGTTCTGCTGATTAAACCCCAATTCGAAGTGGGCCGCTCGAAGCTCGGCAAAGGCGGCATAGTCACGCGCGAGGAGTACCGTCAGGAGGCCGTGGAGCGTGTGGTCAGCTGCGCCGAAGAATGCGGTTTTAGTGTGCGTGGACTGACGCCTTCAGCCATTACGGGAACGCACGGGAATCAGGAATATCTCGTGTGGCTCGAAAGGTAGGCATAGAGCTTAATTGACCCCCCGACACGGTAGAATGATTACACGTATTTTAAGAAAAAAGGGGTGGGAACGACATGAGTGAGGACATGCAGCGCACGGCCGTCATCGTTACCCATGCTGCCTTGCGCCAGAACTCGACGGTGAGTGATGCCGTAGCGCAGCTCGAAAATCTCGGATTTAGCGTTCAGGTGCGCGATGACATCCCTGACGTGCAGGAGTTCGGACATCACGCTGAGCCGGTGAGTGAGGACGTGGAGATAGTGGTGGTCCTCGGGGGCGACGGCACCATTCTTCGCGCGGCTGAGCTCGTGAAAGGCACGGACGTCCCCATCGTGGGTATAAACACCGGGCATGTGGGCTTCCTCGCCGAGTTCGAAAGCTCGGAGCTGTCTGAGGCTATGCGCCGCATAGCGCGCCACGAGTACACCATCGAAGAACGCATGATAGCAGCCGTCGAGCTGTATAATCCAGACGGCAGTCCGAGTGGCCTGTGTGACTGGGCGCTGAACGACGTACTTCTCAAGGCGGAAGACCGCTCGCGCATGGTGGAGATAGGCGTGAGCGTAGATGATGTGGCCACGAGTTCCTTCGGCTGCGACGGTATCGTGGTATCCACGCCTACGGGCTCTACAGCGTATGCATTTTCCGCGGGAAGTCCCGTTATCTGGCCTGGGGTAGAAGCGCTCGAGCTGACTCCTATAGCGGCGCACGCGCTCTTTACGCACCCGCTTATCATCGGTTCCACTTCTACCTTTGACCTGCGTGTGCTGGAAGCTTCGGGCTCGGATGGCTGGATATGCTGTGACGGACGGCGGCAGAAGGTTATTCCGAAAGGCTCGCGTGTGCGTGTGCGCCAGTCGGCCAGCGTGCTCAGGCTCGCGCGGCTGGGCGAGGCGAACTTTACAAACAGGCTGGTTCGAAAGTTCGACCTTCCTGTGCGCGGATGGCGTGAGACGGCGTTAGAAAAGAAAGGACATGTGAAGTAAGTGCTCGAAGAGTTAGAGATTCGCGCTCTGGGGCCTATTCAGCAGGCGCGCATTATGCTCGCCCCACACGCTGGGATGAATGCCATCACCGGTGAGACGGGTGCGGGTAAATCCATGCTGCTGAACGCCATCGAGCTCATTTCGGGCGCGCAGTCCCAGCCTGCTCGCGTGGGCGTGGACGCGGATCAGTCCTGGGTTCAGGCCATATTCGACGTCTCGGGGAATGACCGCGTGCTCCAGCTCGCAGACGAGGCGGGCAGCGAGTGCGAGGATGATCAGCTGTTCATCACGCGTACCGTGCCGAAGTCCGGCCGTTCGCGCTCGGTTCTGAACGGGCGGAGCGTGCCGCGTGGCGTTTTAAAAAATATGACGTCACAGCTGGTGACCATTCATGGTCAGTCCGAGCAGCTGAAGATAGCGAATGCCGTGAAGCAGCGTGAGTTTCTCGATTCTTTCGCTGCCAATTCTTCTGCTCGCTCCGCGTATTCTCAGGCGTATACGCAGTACAGTGCGCTGAAAGAAAAGCTCGATAAGCTGCGCCACGCGCAGTCCGATGCAGTGGCACAGATAGACTACCTGCGCGATGCCATCTCTCGGATAGAGACCGTAGACCCTCACGTGGGTGAGGATGAGGAGCTGAAAGCTCAGCGAGACTATATAGAAAGTGCCACAGAGATAGCTCTGGCACGCGGTGGGGCGTTAATGGCGCTGGATGCATCTGCGGGAGAGGCGGATGAGCCGAGCGTCTCCGAGCTTCTCGCACGAGCCATTCATGCGTTGCGCAGCGTGGAGCACATAGAAAAAATGGGGGCTCTCGTCTCCAGACTCGAAGCGGCGAGCGACGAGATTCAGGACATCGTCTACGCACTGAGCCAGGATGCAGATGATGACATCAGCCCGCAGGACCTCGACACTATTAATGAACGCATTCATGACCTCGACGAGCTGATGAAGCGCTGGGGGCCGAGCCTCGATGATGTGCTGGCGTGGAAAGAAAAAGCACAGTTCGACCTAGAGGATCTCGATGCCTCTCCGGAGCGGATTCAGGAACTCGAAAAGGAGCTTGAGAAGAGTCTCGAAAAGGCGAAGGATGCTGCTCGGACACTGACTGCCACGCGCGTAGCTGCAGCTGAGGAGCTGGGCTCGCGTGTGACCGAGGAGCTCAAGTCCTTGGCCATGGAAGGCTCTGAGCTGCACATCAGCGTCACGTCGCGAGACGAGCTGGATAGCTTCGGAGCGGATAGCGTAACCTTCGAGTTTGTTCCATTCCCAGGGTCGCCGCGGCTTCCTTTGGGGAAGAGTGCTTCGGGCGGTGAGCTTAGCCGTCTTATGCTCGCGCTAGAATTAGTATCCTTCGAGAAAAAACATGCGCGAGAAGGCGATGCGGATGAAAACGCACCGCGTGGCTCCGTGCCTACTCTCATCTTCGACGAAATCGATGCAGGTGTGGGCGGAAAAGCCGCGGCTGAACTCGGTAAGCGCTTAGCTCTGCTGGCACGTGGTGCGCAGATTATCGTGGTCACGCATCTGCCGCAGGTAGCTGCATGGGCGAATAAACAGTTCGTCGTCGCGAAGGAAAAAACTCGTGATGGGGCATATACCACCGTCACACACGTGGATAAGGAGGAGCGCGTCGCTGAGATAGCGCGCATGCTCTCCGGGTCTCAGTCAGACATGTCACTTCAGCATGCGGCTGAGCTGATAGAAGAATGTACCTTGCGTATAGAGGGTTAAAAAGAGGCGGGCTCCTCTGGCTGTGTGCCGGAGGAGCCCGTTCTCGTATGGGTAGTTAATATAAAATGCGGCTTTTCGAGAAGCCCATCGAAAAATCAACGAACTGCCCGAAAAGTCGCACACGCAGACGTACAGCGCCAGCCGAGCCGGCCAGCCCCTACGCAGCCGCCCCCGAAGCCCCAGCGAACTTCGCCGCCATAGTCCGCACATACGCCGGCATCTCGTCCACGTCTATCTCATCCGTAAAGCGTGGCAGCTGTCCTTCCAGCGAGCGCAGCGCAGTCGGCGCCGGCACACCACTGAGATCAGCCAGCGCATCCATGCACGCGAAGTCGCTTTCCGGCGCGGCCACTCCCAGAGCAGACAGCACAGCGCGTGGGAACTTATACGGCGACGCGGTAGACAGCACCACGCGTGGAGCCGTCGGTGTCCCCTCAGTGACGCTGAGAGCGTGATACGCGCAGGCTGTGTGGGGGTCGATGACGTAGCCGTTCTCGTCCCAGCAGTCGCGGATGGCCGCGCGCACCTGGTCTTCGTCCGCCCACGCGCAGTCGAAGACTTCACGAATCTTGCGCATCACGCCCGACGGCACTTCGTAGCGTCCCGTTTCCGCGAGATCGTTCATGAGGCGCGAGATGAGCTCGGTGTCCCCGTCGCTGAAGTAGTACAGCATGCGTTCGAGATTCGACGAAATGAGGATATCCATGCTCGGGGAGATGGTCGTGAAGAATTCGCGGTTGCGGTCGTACACGCCGGTCGTGAGGAAGTCGTAGAGCACGTTATTTTTATCCGAGGCCACGACGAGCTTACCCACCGGCAGCCCGAGGCGCTTGGCATAGTATCCGGCGAGGATGTCGCCGAAGTTTCCGGTCGGCACGAGGAAGTCCACCTCGTCACCGAAATTTATCTCCTGAGTGAAGAGCAGCTGAGCGTATGCCGCGCAGTAGTAGACGACCTGAGGCACGAGGCGTCCCACGTTTATGGAGTTCGCGCTGGACAGACGCGTGTGTGCGTTTTCCTCGAGATCTGCGGCGAGAGCGGCGTCGCCGAAGATGGCCTTCACCTTACTCTGCGCGTCGTCGAAATTCCCGTGCACCGCCACGACGCCCACGTTCTGACCGCTCTGCGTGATCATCTGCATGCGCTGGACCTCGCTGACCTGCCCGGCTGGGTAGAAGACCACGATGCCCGTAGAGTCCACGTCCGCGAAGCCGTCGAGCGCCGCCTTTCCGGTGTCGCCGCTCGTGGCCGTGAGGATGAGGACGCGCTCTTTTCCTTCTGCCAATTCTTCCTGTGACTGCGCCTCGCCCTCCTTCACGTGCGTGTGCGCCATGAAGCGTGGAAGTGCCTGCAAAGCCACATCCTTAAATGCTGAGGTAGGGCCGTGGAAGAGCTCAAGCACATAATTCATGCCCAGAGACTTCAGCGGCGTCACGTCCTCATCCTTAAAGGAGCTATAGGCCCCCTCGATGCACTCGCGCAGCTCGTCATCGCTAAAATCAGGCAGCAGAAGGCGTAGAACCTCGAGAGCTATCTCCTGGTAGCTCTTTCCTGGAAGACTTTCCACATCCAGAGTGCGCTCACCGAGGCTGTCACTGACGAAGAGACCACCATCATCTGCTATGCCCTGACGTATGGCCTGTTTCGCAGTGACCTGGATATCTGTGCTGCGTGTGCTGTGAAAAAGTTCCATGCTCGCCCTTTCCGCTCTGTACTATGTAATCCTCATCTTAGCGTGAAACACGCCTAAATGTGCCCCTCGGAGCTTAGAATGAGACGTATGACAGAAGTGATGACTCAAGTACAGCAGCAGGCATTAGCTGCGAAGGTGGCACAGCGCGCCTTAGAGGCTCTCACGAGTGCTGAACGTACAGCTCTCGTACGCGCTGTGGCAGACGCTCTCGAAAGCCGTGCGAGTGAGATAGAAGCAGCGAATGCGCTGGACATGGAGCGCGCTCGCGAGGACGGCATGCCGCAGGGTACTTTGGACCGCCTGCTCTTTACTGCCGAGCGCGTGAAGGCCAGTGTGCAGGGTATGCGCGACGTGGCAGCACTGCATGACCCAGTGGGCGAAGTGGTTCGTGGTATGACCATGGAAAACGGTATGCGCCTGGTCCAGTCGCGCGTGCCGATGGGCGTGGTAGCCATGATTTACGAAGCACGCCCGAATGTGACAGTGGATGTCCTCGCTCTGACTTTGAAGTCCGGGAATGCCGTCATCGTGCGCGGCGGTCATGCTGCAGAGAAGACGAATGCAGCCACTGTGAGCATCGTGCGCGAGACTCTCGAAGCGCACGGTATGAATCCTGACCTCGTCAGCACGGTAGATCCGCTCGGACGTGAGGGCGCGCAGGCTCTCATGGAAGCGCGCGGATACGTGGATCTGCTCGTGCCACGCGGAAGTGCGCGCCTCATCCAGTATGTGGCTGAGCATGCCCGCGTACCGTTCATCGAGACGGGTGCGGGGAACGTGCACATCTACGTGGATAAGGCGGCAGACTTCGAGAAAGCTGTGCCGGTCATTATGAATGCGAAGACGCAGCGCATCAGTGTGTGTAATGCGGCTGAGAAGCTTCTCGTCCACGCGGACGTGGCGGCTGATTTCCTGCCACGCGTCGCTGCTGTCCTCGCTGAGAAGAACGTCGAGCTGCGTGCCGACGAGCGCGCGTACGAGATCCTCGCTGCTGCAGGCTTCCCGGCCGTGCGTGCGAGCGAGGACGACTGGGATACCGAGTACCTAGATTACATCCTCGGCGTGAAGGTGGTCGATTCGCTGGAGGGGGCGATTGACCATATCAACGCGCACTCCACGAAGCACACGGAAGCCATCCTGAGCGAAGACTACAGCGCCGTCGAACGCTTCACACGCGACGTGGAAAGCGCGGTCATCATGGTAAACGCATCCACGCGCTTCACGGACGGAAGTCAGTTCGGATTCGGAGCAGAACTCGGCATCTCCACGCAGAAACTGCACGCACGCGGGCCGATGGGACTCGCGGAACTGACCACGACGCATTGGGTAGGATACGGAACAGGACAGGTACGCGCATGACCTCACAGAACCTGTACGCGGACGCGCTCGCCGCGGAAGAACTCGAACCGCGCACGCTGCTGCGCATCGCCTCCGAGCGCCTGAGCACGGTGCGGTACGTCTTCGTGGTCGCCATAGAAGACGGAATCGCGAACGTCACCCAGCGCAGTGCACTCGAATATTCGGACGCAGTGCTGCTCGGATGGCCAGACATGGACGCGCCAGACGTGCGTGACGCCGAAGCGCCAAACGAGGTAGCGGACTTCCTCGTCGAGCTCGAAAAGCGCATCGACGTCTTCCGCGCGGCCGAACGCGAAAACGACGTGGAGACCATGGCAGATACGCTCATCCGCATCAGCGAATACGTGGCGCGCGTGCGCAAAGCCTACCAGCCGAAATTCCTCCTGCCGACGTATGCGGAAATCCGCCGCTACGTGCAGCAGCAGTGGGAGGAGGAGATGCAGGAGCCTGCGGAGTCGGGGGAGGGTGCGTGAGCGAAAATCCTACTGTCACAAACGGTACTGTCACAAACGGTACTGTCACAAACGTTACTGTCACAAACGCGGCGAACGACCCATCCGCACTCTCCGCGAAACGCCGATCCGCGCGCGGTCACGTGCATGATCGACCGCGCATAGGCATCATGGGTGGCACATTCGACCCTATCCATAACGGCCACCTCGTGGCTGCATCCGAGGTGGCGTGGGTCTATGACCTCGACGAAGTCATCTTCGTGCCGACCGGACGGCCAGTGTTTAAGCAGAATAAAGTGGTGACGAACCCGGAAGACCGCTACCTCATGACGGTCATAGCCACGGCTGCAAATCCGCGTTTTTCTGTCTCGCGCGTGGATATCGAGCGGCCGGGAATCACGTATACCATCGATACCTTGCGCGATATTCGCGCGGCTCGCCCAGACGCGGACCTCTTCTTTATCACAGGCGCAGACGCGCTCGCAGAGATCATGAAGTGGAAAGATGCGGATGAGATGTGGTCGCTCGCGCATTTCGTGGGTGTGACCAGGCCGGGCTATGCCATGGATACCGGCAGTCTCGATGTGCCGTCCGAAGTTCCGTCGGATGCGGTGGATGTGCTGGAAATCCCTGCACTGGCCATCTCGTCTACGGATATCCGTCGCAGGTCGCATGCTGGCGAGCCAGTATGGTATCTCGTGCCCGACGGCGTGGTGCAGTACATCTCGAAGCACGGGCTGTATGCCGGGCTGGGGGTGTAGGGCTGGACTGGGCTGTGTTGTGACTGCGGCCGGCTGGGCTGGCTGGGCTGGCTGCGGTTGTGGCTGCGGCTGGGCGGGCCGATGGTGAAAAAATGGCGACTTTTCTTGAAGTCTGTTGAAAAAAAATCATGATGTGAGTGGCACTTTTTCGACGAACCTCAAGAAAAGTCGCCATTTTTTTCAGCATCGTATATTTCGCTGCGAAGAAAACTGCACATCGTCTCACGCCGCGCTCCACCCCACACGCACCCCACACGCCACGCGCCCCACTGTCACACTTCCCCGATAGAATATCAGGTAACGATGTTCATTTACTGTTTGGAGTTACTGTGAGTGCAGTCCTCGAAGGCAAACCTGATAAGAATCTTATTCTGGTTACAGGTCGTTCTCATCCGAAGCTGGCAGCGGATGTAGCGAAGGCATTAGGTGTAGATGTTCTAGAAACGACGCAGTATGACTTTGCGAATGGCGAGATGTATGTCCGTTATACGCAGTCGGTGCGCGGTGCGGATGTATTTGTTCTGCAGACGGCTACCCAGCCTACGAATAAGTTCATCATGGAGCACCTCATCATGATAGACGCGCTGAAGCGTGCATCGGCGAATTCCATCACCGCTGTGTGCCCTCTGATGCCATATTCGCGTCAGGATAAGAAGCATCAGGGCCGCGAGCCTATCTCCTCGCGTCTGGTCTTCGACCTTCTGCACACTGCAGGCGCAGACCGCATCATGTCTGTGGACCTGCACGCAGCACAGTCCCAGGGCTTCTTCGACGGCCCAGTGGACCACCTGCAGGCCATGCCAGTGCTCGTAGATTACGTGCGGGACTGCCTGGACCTGAGTAACGTGGCTGTGGTCTCCCCAGATGCTGGACGCATCAAGGTGGCAGAGCAGTGGGCTCAGCGTCTGGGGGGCGCTCCTCTGTCCTTTGTGCATAAGACGCGTGACATCACGCGCCCGAACCACGCTGTGGCGAACCGCGTCGTGGGTGACGTCGAAGGTAAGGACTGCGTGCTCGTGGATGATCTCATCGACACCGGCGGCACCATCGCTGAGGCATGCCACGTTATCATGGCGGCCGGCGCGAAGTCGGTGACTGTCGTGGCTACGCATGGCGTCTTCTCTGGTCCTGCTATCGAGCGTCTGCAGAAGTGCGGTGCGCGCGAGGTCGTCATTACGGATACTGTGCCTATTCCTGCTGAGAAGCGCTGGGATGGTCTGACCGTCCTGAGCATCGCCCCGCTGCTGGCATCCGGCATTCGCGCGGTCTTCGAGGACACCTCCATGGCGAAGGTCTTCGATAACTATCCGACGCACCATCAGGGGACGTTCCAGTTCGGCTAGTTTTTTTAAAAGCCCAATTCTTCCTCGAGCACATCTGCCCGTGTCGCACACGTGACGCATATGTGGTAGAGTGCTCTAGAGGACATTCCCCCATGGTGTAATGGCAGCACACGGGTCTTTGGAACCCTTTGTCTTGGTTCGAGTCCAGGTGGGGGAACTCATCAGAAAGGCTGGCGCTCTGCGAAAGCGATGCGCCAGCCTTTCCTATTCTTAGCATTCTCAGCGAACACTCAGGAAGACCTGATACGATAGAGCCGTACGGATATTATAGTAAGTAGCTATACGAAGGAAAGCGCTCACAGGGAGCGTGAAAAGAAAGGTGGATCACTATGACCACACATCAGATAGACACATGGCTGACAGACATGGACGGCGTGCTCGTGCACGAGCAGCGTGCTCTTCCAGGAGCAGCAGAATTCATTCAGGCTCTCCGGGATAATGACCGTAAGTTCCTCGTTCTGACGAATAACCCTATGTACACCCCGCGTGACCTTTCGGCACGTCTGCGCCTGAGCGGCATAGACATTCCAGAAGATCACATCTGGACCTCGGCTCTGGCCACGGCTCAGTTCGTCTCCCAGACCATCCCAGGTGGCTCGGCATACGTCATCGGTGAGGCAGGCCTCACCACGGCTCTGCACGAGGCTGGATACATTCTTTCGGACAGGAACCCGGATTACGTCATCCTCGGTGAGACGCGTAACTACTCGTTTGAAGCCATTACCACGGCAGTGCGCCTCATTCTGAACGGTGCACGCTTCATCTCTACGAACCCGGATAATGCGGGTCCGAGCGACCAGGGCATTCTGCCATCCACGGGTGCTGTGGCAGCACTCATTACGAATGCGACCGGCCGCGAACCATACTTCATCGGTAAGCCGAACCCTATCATGTTCCGCACGGCTCTGAACCGCCTCGGCGCACACTCGGCCACCACGGCCATGATTGGCGACCGTATGGATACAGACATTATCGCTGGTGTGGAAGCAGGTCTGCACACCTTCCTCACGCTCACGGGTGTGACCGCGAAGGATCAGGTCGAGGCCTTCCCATACCGCCCGAGCCACGTGGTGGACTCCATCGGAGACCTCATCTCCATCGCTCAGAGCGGCGAAGTCGAAGAGTAAATTGGCCACAGGAAAAAAAGGAGCACGAGGACTACCAGATGAGCATTACAGCAGCTATCGTTCTAGCAGCAGGCGAGGGAACGCGCATGAAGTCGAGCACGCCGAAAGTGCTGCACTCCATAGCCGGAAAGACCTTCCTCCAGCGCGTCATGCTGGCCGTGGGCGGAACGGAGCCACAGGCGGTCGCCGTGGTCGTGCGAAACCAGGCCGAACGCGTGGCCGCCGCTGCGACGAGCTATAACGAGCAGGCGCTCATCGTGCATCAGGATGACATCCCGGGCACGGGTAGGGCCGTGCAGTGCGCTATGGACGAGTTGACAGCAGAAGGAAGCCTCAGCGGAACGGTGCTCGTCGTAGCGGGCGACATGCCTATGCTGGACGGCGCCACCCTGCGCTCACTCGTGCACGAACACGAGGAAAGCGGGAACGTGGCCACTATCCTCACGTGTCTGCTGGATAATCCGTTCGGATACGGACGCATCATCCGCGACTCGGCGGGCGGCTTCGTGCGCATCGTGGAGCAGAAGGACGGCTCGGATAGCGAGCTGGCTGTCCACGAGGTGAACACGTCCGTCTATGCGTTTGACGCGTCCGTGCTCGCTCAGTCCATCGAAAAGCTCAATTCTTCGAATGCCCAGGGTGAGTTCTACCTCACCGACGCTCTGGCGAACGCACATGAGCTGGGGAACGTGGGACTCGTCACCGTCTCGAATCCACTACGTGTGGAAGGCGTGAACGACCGCGTGCAGCTCGCGAAGCTGGCGAAAGCGCATAATCAGGAGATTTGCGAGTACTGGATGCGCGAAGGCGTGACCATTCTCGACCCTGAGACCACGTGGATAGAAGATGACGTGGTCCTCGAAGCTGACGCCGTCATCCTGCCAGGCTCCTACCTGCAGGGAAGTACCTTTGTGGCGGCTGAAGCAGTAGTGGGGCCAGATACGACGCTGATTAATGCGCGTGTGGAGCGCGGGGCTACGGTAGAACGCTCGCGCGTGGAGTCCACGAGGATCGGACAAGAGGCGACCATCGGCCCGTGGACGTACCTGCGCCCAGGAAATGAACTGGGTAAGGGCACGAAGGCGGGAGCATTCGTGGAGATGAAGAAGGCCGTCATCGACGAAGGCACGAAGGTGCCTCACCTGAGCTACATCGGCGATGCACATATCCACCACCACACGAACATAGGCGGCGGAACCATTACGGCGAACTACGACGGCGTGCATAAGCTCCACACGGAGATAGGCGCACACTCGCACATCGGTGCAGGGAACATGTTCGTGGCTCCAGTGACCGTGGGGGAGAACGTCACGACAGGGTCGGGCTCGGTGGTACGTCACGACGTGCCTGCAGACTCCATGGTGTACTCCGAGAACACACAGCACGTGGTCGAAGGCTGGAAGCCAGCCTGGGAACGCGAGTAATTTTTTTGATTTTTTATCGGGGCCTGAAAGGGCTTAAGAGGGGAACGGATTTTTAGTATGGCAGCATTTGACGAATCGATACAGATGGCACGCACAGCAGCACTGGCTGCAGACGAGATGAAGGGCGAAGACATCGTGGCATTCGACGTGTCCGAGCCACTGGGGCTGACGGACATGTTCCTTATAGCCACGGGCTCGTCGCCACGCCACGTCCTGTCCATCGCAGAAGAAGTGGAAAAGCAGCTCTACCTCAAGCATGGGCTGAATCCACGCGAACGCGAAGGACTCGAAGAAGGCCAGTGGGTTCTGCTGGACTTCGGCGACATCGTGGTACACATCATGGATCAGGATTCGCGTGACTTCTACGACCTCGAGCGCTTGTGGAAGGACTGCCCACGCACGGATCTGCAGCTGCCGGAGCGCGGTGAGTCTGAGGGTGTCTCTGAGGAGGACGGTGCAGACGCGGACGAATTCGAGGACGCGGAGGGTGACGGTGCAGACGACGCGGAATTCGAAGACGCGGAGTAAGCGAGAAAGTATGACGACCACGGCTCCACTGAACGACATTACCTCCACCTCGCAGGGAAAGACGAACCATGCGCGCTTCATCACGCTCGTTCGTCACGGGCGCACGCGCTATAACGCAGAAAACCGCCTCCAGGGGCAGATAGACATCCCGCTCGACGAGGTGGGGCGCTGGCAGATCCAGCAGACCGCTGCGGAACTGCGGCGGCTGTATGTGGGCGGCTGGACTGAGGACGGGGCGGTTTCTGGCCTGAATGCTGAAGAAGGGCAGCAGGAGAAGTGTCAGGAGAAGCCGCTCGTGGTCACCTCGACGCTTGGCCGCGCTCAGGAGACCGCACATGCCTTCGCAGATGCCCTCGGCGTTCCTGTGCACGTGGATGACCGTGTGAAGGAACGCGGCTTCGGTGAGCTGGAAGGCATGCCGGTGACGGAAATGCAGAAGCGCTGGCCAGAAGACTTCGAAAGCTGGCGAAACTTCGGCGACGGTGAGCTCTCTCATGGGGCAGAGCCAAAGGCTGAGGTAGGTCGTCGTGGAGCCGAGGCGGTGAATGAGTGGGCACATACCGTAGACTCGGATACGCAGCTCTTCGTCTTCTCGCATGGTGCGTGGATAAACCAGGTAGTGAATACTCTCATGGGCTGGAGCGAATTCCACTCAGATTTCGCTGACCTCGTGAGCATGCGCAACGCGTTCTGGACTAGGCTCATGCTCTTCGATATGCCTGATGGATCTGAACGCTACCGCCTCGTGGACTATGCGCATGGTCCTGTGGCTGCGTATACGCAGGACTGGGATAATCCGGAGGTGTAGGGGCTGGGAATCGCCTCGGCGGAATCTCCTCAGCGGAAAAGCCCTCTGGAGGAAATCCTTACAGCGAAATCCGCGACACGATTTGCATGAGAGAAAAAACTCATGTATAGTAAAAAAGTCTTCGGGGCTATGGCGCAGCTGGTAGCGCATCTGCATGGCATGCAGGGGGTCACGGGTTCGAATCCCGTTAGCTCCACGAAGCAAGACCTCGGCTGGAAAGCCGAGGTCTTTTTTGTTTTGCGGTGTGGTGACGGTGAAAGCCGGCATATAGGAACTAAAGTTATTGCTTAAGTTTGTGTTAGGCGTTGTGTTTCTTGGTGTTAGGGCGTGTTGAGGTTTTCTTCTGATACCTTGTGGGTGTGTCATAGAAGGTATGAGACATGTTTCTGCCCAA
>NZ_MWWT01000007.1 GCF_002259705.1 Alloscardovia macacae | reverse complement strand
TGTCGGCTCGTCGCATCCTGGGGCTGGAGCAGGTCCCAAGGGTTCGGCTGTTCGCCGATTAAAGCGGCACGCGAGCTGGGTTCAGAACGTCGTGAGACAGTTTGGTCTCTATCCTCTGCGCTCGTTGGAATTTTGAGGAGTCCTGCCCATAGTACGAGAGGACCTGGGTGGACGAACCTCTGGTATGCCAGTTGTCACGCCAGTGGCATGGCTGGTTAGCTACGTTCGGGTGAGATAACCGCTGAAAGCATCTAAGCGGGAAGCTTTCTCCAAGATAAAAATTCCTGATGATCTTGAATCATGTGAGACTCCTTGTAGAACACGAGGTGGATAGGCTAGGCGTGGAAGCATGGTAACGTGTGGAGCTGACTAGTACTAACAGTCGAAAACAAACCAACAATCATATCTTAAGCATCATGAATCTTTCTGCAACACTGGAATACAGTGATCACGAAAACGATTTTCGCGTCTACTAGCCGGTCCCCAAACCACCACGTATAATAGAATATGATTACACAAGATTTTTGTGGTGGTCTTGGCCTCATGGATACGCCCAGTCTCCTTTCCGAACCTGGTAGCTAAGCGTGAGCACGGTGATGGTACTGCACTCGATAGGGTGTGGGAGAGTAACACACCGCCACAAACCAATTTTGATAAATAATTATAAAATAAATAATTATAATAATTATTGTAGAGCGGCACTCTTGGAGTGCCGCTCTCTTTTCATATACCCCCAGTGACATTCACACAAAAACCTGAAGCCCCCACCTTTTCTACCTTTTTTACTGGCGACACTCACCGACTGCCATACGTACACATCTGATATGCTTTCTATAAGGGTCGTGGTGCACCTCCTTTCTTTGTTGATAAACCATCATCATTTTCACGCACCACGACCTTTTCTCGTTGTATAGACCTCTCGCTATTCCCATTTTGTCGCCATGCCTCGGCCTATAATTGATGCCATGAAGACGGGTGACTATGGGAAGCTTACGAAGATCGAGTATGCAGTGATGGCGGTTCTGCTGCTCATCGGTATGCTGCATGGAGGAATTGTCCTTCGACGAGCTGCACACGTTCCTTCGATGCCGGAAGTTCATAAACACGCGGCTCCGGCGCCCGCCTTACAGTACACTCTCTACGGCGCGGATCTCGCGCAGAAGACGCGGACAGTCCTCCAGGCCATGGACTCCATAGAAAGCAGTCAGGAGCTTTCTGCGGCGGGGTTTCAGCTCAGCGAGGACAGTGCGCGGGCCATCGCATCTCGCTTAGATGCGCTGCGCGAGCGAGGATATAGCGCTACTTTTCTTCTCGCAGATTGGCAGACGGGCCGAGTGCTCGCGTATAAGCCGCTTTCGCCGCGGTACAGCGCGTCTGCTATAAAAGGTCCCGTCGTCCTCGCAGATGCCGCGCATGAGCTGCTGAACGCGCCGGATGATGCTGATCTCGCCGCGCAGACCATAACCATTTCGGATAATGATGCGTATGCCGAGCTCGTGCAGCGGTACGGGCTCGCAGCGCTGGCGGATTGGACGACGAACACGCGTACGAGCGTGAATATGGACGCGGAGGTGGGCATAGGTACCGCGAAGTACATGTGGCTGTCTGCTGCTGATCTGACGAAAATGTGGCTGCTCGGGTATGATTTTTTGTTTGGCAGTGCAGACCGTTCGGGCGAGTGGTTCGTTCAGCCTTTTGGTTCATCGTCCAATTCTTTCATTCGTGACGCTCTCGGCTCCGACGCGACCGTTTACTCGAAGGCTGGCTGGATACACGACGACGAGTATTTTACAGCGCAGAATGACGCCGGCATAGTCCGCACGAGTTCCGGGGATTTCGTCCTGACTGTGCTGAGTGATGCGTATGGTGAGAATGAGCTACTTGCTGGGCTCGTGCGCACGCTTGCTGAGGTACGTGCGGCTGATATGCTGGGGGCATGAGAAAAAGAGCTTGGGTAGTGTCTGTGGCGGCTGCGTGTACGGCTGTGCTGTGCGTTCTGGGGGCAATTTTCCTGCTTCCTTCGGTGCATGTTTCACGTGAAACATCGGTGGCGAAGGCTGCAGCTCCTGCTCCAGTTCCGGCACAGGCTGAGCCTGTGACGCCTACGCCTCCTACGTTGGGTGAGCAGCTCGGTCTGACAGCTTCAGACTGGCGTCTCGTCCTCGTGAACCGCGAACACATCACTCCGGAGATGAACCCGCAGGTTACTGTGATAAATAACCGGTGTTCTGTGGACAGCCGCATCGCCGCAGATCTCGACGCTTTTCTCGCGGCAGCACAGCAGGTCGCTCCAGCGGCACATCTCATTTCCTGCTACCGAAGCGTAGCGTATCAGACGAATCTTTTCGAGATGTATGTCCAGCAGGAGCTCGAAGCTCATCCCGGCTGGACACGCGACCAGGCAGAGACGCAAGTAAAGACGTACTCGCAGCCGGCGGGTGCATCGGAGCATCAGACAGGCCTAGCGGTGGATCTCAGTACCATAGAGCATCTGAATGAGCAGCCAGAGGCCACAGCGCGCGCCATCCAGTCTCTCGCCCCACAGTATGGTTTCATCCTGCGTTTCCCTCAGGGGAAGGTGGAGAGTACTGGCGTGGAGTACGAAGACTGGCATTTCCGCTTTGTGGGTCACGAGGCTGCGCAGTACATCACTCAGAATGGGCTGAGCCTCGAAGAGTTCCTCGACAGACTGGAGAAGAAAATGTGAAGATGACGCGTTTGTAGTCACGAATGACACTCGCTGTGACGAGAATAAGCCAGTCTTGAGTTGACTTCATAAAGTCAACGGTCATTCGTGACTACAAACGCGCACTTTCGCTCGAAAAATTCAGAGTGCTCGAGACGTTATCGACGAAGGGGTCGAAAAGCGGTCGAAAATCCATCGACACACCACACACCTTATACCGCACCCTCGCTACCATAGAGAACGTTTGCATAAATAAACATTCATTCGACGAGGAGAGAATACATCATGACAGACTTCACCCGCACACACATGAAAGAAGCCCCATCCTGGTGGGCAAATGCCGTGGTCTACCAGATTTATCCACGCTCCTTCCAGGATACGAATGGTGACGGCATGGGGGACCTGCCAGGCATTACGCAGCGCTTGCCGTACCTGGCTGACCTCGGGGTGGACGTCATCTGGCTGTCCCCAGTGTACAAATCTCCTCAGGATGATAACGGCTATGATATCTCGGACTACCAGGACATCGATCCGATGTTTGGCACGCTCGAGGACATGGACGAGCTCCTCGCCGAGGCCCATTCTCTCGGCATGAAAGTAGTGATGGACCTCGTGGTAAACCACACCTCGGATGAGCATAATTGGTTCGAAAAAAGCAAGCAGAACGACCCAGCATACGCGGACTGGTACATGTGGGCAGATCCGAAGCCGGGCCACGAGGGCGGAACCGAGGGCGCTGAGCCGAACGCGTGGGGCTCGTACTTCGGCGGATCGGCGTGGGAGTGGGTGCCGGAACGCGGCCAGTACTACTTCCACCAGTTTAGTAAGAAGCAGCCGGACCTGAACTGGCAGAACGAGGATATGCGGCGCGCGGTGTACGCCATGATGAATTGGTGGATGGACCGCGGCGTGGACGGCTTCCGTATGGACGTCATCTCGCTCATCTCGAAGCGCTACGACGACGAAGGCCGCCTCCCAGGCGTGCCAAACTCGCAGCTCCCTATGCGCGAAGCCGGCCCAGACGGTTACGTGAACCCGTTCGCGGACTGCTCGGACGGCCCGCGCCTGGACGAATTCCTCCAGGAGATGCACCACGCGGTCTTCGACGGCCGCGACGGTTACCTGACCGTGGGCGAAGCGCCGGGCATTAGCGCAGACCGCGCGGCTGAAGTGACCGCGCTCGCGCCGGCCGCGCCGCAGAGCCGCGAGCTCGACATGCTCTTCCTCTTCGACCACGTGGACATTAACACGTATGGCCCGGGCGGAAAGTGGGGCGTCGTGGAGCAGCCGTTTAAGGACGTGCGCCCATGCCTGAAGAAGTACGAATCCATCGTCGAGAAGGGCGGCTGGACCTCGCTCTTCTTCTGCAACCACGATCAGCCGCGTTCCGTCTCGCGCTGGGGTGACGACTCGACGGACGCGCTGCGCATCCGCTCGGCGAAGGCGCTCGCGCTCGTCCTGCACCTGCATAAGGGCACGCCGTACATCTACCAGGGCGAGGAGCTCGGCATGACGAATGCCGACTACACGCGCCTCGAGCAGTACGAAGACCTCGAGTCCATAAACATGTACCACCAGCTCGTGGGCGCCGGCGTGCTTACGGCTGAGCAGATGCTGGCCGGCATTCAGCGCGTGGGCCGCGATAACGCCCGCACTCCTATGCAATGGGACGATACGCGCTACGCCGGCTTCGAGGCTGCGGACGCTGAGTGCGCGCCGTGGCTCGAGGTGAACGCGAATAAAGCGTTCGTGAACGCCGCCGCGCAGGTGAATGACCCTGAGTCCGTGCACGCCTTCTATAAGAAGCTCATCGCGCTGCGCCACACGTCCGAGCTCGTGGCGCTGGGCGACTGGTCCGTGCTCGACGAGTCGGATTCGAGCGTGTACGCGTACGTGCGTTCGCGCGGCGATGAGCGCCTGCTCGTTCTGGCGAACATGAGCGGCGCGCCTGCTGCTGTGCCTGCTGAGGCGGCCGCGCTGCTGGGTGGCGGCTCTGAGTCTGGTGTGGGCGAGGTGGTCGTGGCGAACGACCCGGCTGACGACGTGCGCGCGCAGCTTTCTGCTGGAACGCTGCAGGCGTGGACGGCGGCGGCTGTGCTGCTGTAAGGTCAATTCTTTCGTTTAAGGCTCCGGTCTCTGCCGGAGCCTTTTTCGTAGTAAAATAGTATGCATTATCTCTAAGGCAGAGAGGAGGAGACCATGCAGCTGTTCTCTACACGTCTGAGAGTCACTGAGGAACTCACAGACAGACGCTTTGCAGAGCTTTTTGCACGCTGGTGTGAGGGAAGCCCGTATGCTGAGAACCACATTCCTGGGCTGGACCTGAGTGGAGAAATCAGTGGACGGTGGGGAAGCGCGAGTACATGGGTAGAATTGCAGTTTTATGATACTATGAATACTTTCGCTTTGCGCTTTCAGAAGGTGGAACGGGACGGATCAGTCTGGGATACAGACTTCGTGCTCCTTTCTGATGAGCACTACCTTTACATTCAGCTGCACAGAAGCTTCGTAGATGAGAGTGCGTTTACACAGCGGACCTTTTCCACTCCATCTATCATAGGAATGCTCGCAGATGAGGGGTACCTCGCTACAGATGACGACCTGCCTGTGCTCAAGTCATACCAGAGTGTGGGTGTGGAAGATGTGGATCTGCTCACGAAGATAATCACAGGGCAGACGTCGTATGCTCTCCCTGTCGTCTACATCACGAAACCGATACGAGGGGAGCATCGTGTCCCATACCGCGAGATAGCGAAGCGGCTGAAAGGTGTGGCACATGTCCTCGTAGAAGAGAACTCACTACTGTCCGCTAAGCTCCAGCAGACCTGCGCGGGGAGAAATGAGCATAACGGAGAGATAGGCATCTATTATCCGCTAGGCTTGGAGGAGCATCGTGTTCTACAGACTCGCCAGGATCCGAATGGCGTAGCAGAAAAGCTCTGCCGCTCTCTTATCATGTACGCAAATGCACTGTATGTGGATCCTCTCTGCACGTATGATGGTGTGACGAGTGCGAGGAAAGATGCGGAGATACAGGCGCTGCAGGACTTATACTTACGGAACAAGTCTGACGGTGTGGAGCTTTTCGAGGCATACGCGCATGAGGTGGAGATGCTTCAGGATCAGGTGAAAAGGCTCAGCAGTGACCTCTACGCGAAAGACGTGGAGATAGAGGGACTGCGCAGACACCGTGAAGAACATCCTTCGGGGGTGCCGCTGCTTGTAGCGGGATTTGAAGAGGAGTACTTCGAAGGAGAACATACGGAGATAGTGCTCGCCGCGCTCGCTGACTACGTGGATATGCATCCCGATAAACGGCGCCGCTGTGGAGTGCTCCGTGATGTTATAGAGGCGAATGACGTCTCGAGTGCCTCTGTACTAGGAGAACGCGCGAGGATGGTGGAAAAGATTTTTAAAGGATATACCATTCTCACGGAGAGTATGCGAGGACAGCTGAAACGTATGGGTATAGAAGTGGACAGTGCAAACCACCACTATAAGCTTCTCTATCACGGCGATAAGCGTTATCCTATGACCGTCTCGAAGACTCCGAGTGATAGAAGAGCAGGGATGAATGTAGCGAAGAAGATCATTAAAGACTGGCTGTAGTAGAGAATGAGCCCCGGTCTGGACTGTACTGGTCTGGACCGGGGCTCACGTGAGAGAAAGAGAAAAGAGAGAAGAAGAATTTAGTTATCTCGGGGAGCCTGCTCAGCGTCTCGAGGAGTTCCTGTGCGGTGTTCCTTGCGGTGATACCTATATAACCGCACGAACCTGAGTGACACTCGGGTGGTTTGCTGGGAAGTGGCTGGGAGGGGTGGTGAGTAAAGTATAAGCTTTCTGGATAAGAAAGGTCTCTCTGCGAAAGTGCAGGGAGACCATTTCGTCTAGATCGATATCAGCGACTATTTTTCTTGGGCTTTGCCTGTGATAGTGCCGAGGCTGCTAACGTTTTTGTTCTAGAGCTTGAGCGACCATCACGAAGAGCGCTCGATGCCACTTTTGCGACTTTTGCAGAAGTTTGCTTGATATTACGTTTAGCCAATAATGTCACCTCCTTTCAATATACCTTCTTTATAATTAGTAAATATCATACAAAGGCCGTTGTAGGGGGGATTTTAGTGTATGCTAGTAGCATAATCAGCATATGGGAGTTTTTCTGGTGTTTATTTTCCTTGTAAAATATTGTATTTGTTGGCTTTTAAGTGTTTCTTGGCTTATAAGATATTTTGTGTGTATTTGGGGTGTTAAAGGGGCTCTTGTGTTTGTGGCACAAAGGCCCTTTTTAGATGTTTCTGCTAAACGCGGTGGTGTTTAGGAGGGCGTGTTGCTTGTGTGGAATTCTTCCCATACGGGTTGGTCTCCCCATAAACGCATGTCCTTGTTTTCTTCGTGTTTCTCATAAGCTTGCGTGTAAAAACCAGTGCACATCAGAGTGTAGGAGATTCGTATGATAATGCTCTAGTAGAAAGGACAAATAATGCATACAAAACAGAACTAGTCTACCGGCATGAGCTTTTCGAGACTGTTGAAGAGTTCGAGTTTGCGACTTTTCAATGGGTGGACTGGTATAACAATTGGCGTCTTCATCAGGCACTCGATTACAAAGCACCATCCCAAGTAGAAAAAAATACTACCGCAACCAACAAGAAAAAAAAGAAAACAGTATACTAGAAAAAGGAACTAAGTCATCCCCACGGCGGAACAAAAAACAGTCCACATCAATACTGCCAGAGCTGGCTCGTATGCCGGCGAAACGTACGCCCCTTCCCCCTCATAGAAGCTTGCTCGTTTTTACCAGTCAATCAATCAATAAACTGGGTGAAATACGCTCGTCGAGTATCGTAGACTACAGTACGAAAAACTCGACACGTAAAACATTTTCATTGCTTGGCTGCACGAGCCACAGTTGAGTATTTTCCTACAAACGAGCATACCCATACCATACTCGCAGATTTAAACCAGCTCTCACACCAGTAAACACAATGCCTCACGAGGGTTATATACACACATACTGTCCAAAGTTTAAAAACCCATCACCGATTTAAAAACCCGACACGCCACGAAAAAACACGCCAAAACAAGAAAACTATACACACAAAATGTCCTATAGGCCTGCTCCTACTTTACAAATTCAATTACTCTGGGAATTTTAGTCATCATATTGATATATAATATTTCCATGAATATTGAGGTTGAAGCTAGAAGAAATGCAGTTCGAGATATTAAAGATCCCCTTGAACTTATTGCGTTGCTAAGAGAAGCTATGACGCGTAAGCAGCTTGCAGAAGCATTGCATCTCTCTACGTCTACCATAGAGCGTTGGGAAACAGGAAAAGTGGAATGTAAGCAGGCTTATATACCAGCGTTACGGGAGCTTTATGTGGGAACTACACATGAAGATGGTGCAGATTTCCGCGTAGTAGATTTATTTGCTGGTATTGGCGGTATACGTCGTGGTTTTGCTTCAGCTGGAGGACATGCAGTATTCTCGTCCGAATGGAATGAATATTCTGCAAGGACATATAGGGTTAATTATGGATTTGCAGAAGAAGTAGCGGGGGATATTACTCAGGTATCTGTAGAGGATATACCTGACTGTGATGTTCTTTTGGCAGGGTTTCCATGTCAGCCTTTTAGTCTTGCGGGTGTTTCGAAGAAAAAGAGTCTCGGTCGGGAAACGGGTTTTCGAGATAAAACACAAGGTACGTTATTTTTTGATGTAGCACGCATTATAGCTGCTAAACGTCCTGCTGCATTCCTGCTAGAAAACGTTAAGAACTTGACTTCTCATGATAAAGGAAAAACATTTAAGGTAATTCTTGATACGCTTCAGGATGAACTTGGCTATGAGGTTCATTGGAAAGTAATCGATGGGCAGAATTTCGTTCCTCAGCATCGAGAGAGAATCTATATAGTAGGTTTCCGCTCAAAGACAGACTTTACATGGGATGATTTGCAGTATCCTGCGCATAATCCGGTGCTATCTGATATCCTTCATAAGGAGGATGGTAGTGAGCCGTATCTTCCGTGGGATGGAGATAAGTATTTTAACTTTGAAGAAAATAAAGTACAAGATAAATACACTTTAACACCGCGCTTGTGGCAGTATCTACAGGATTATAAGGTAAAGCATGAAAAGCTCGGTCATGGTTTTGGCTATGGTCTGGTAACGCCAGATATGGTAGCTAGAACGTTATCTGCTCGATACCACAAAGATGGTTCAGAGATTCTCGTACGGCAAGAGGGTAAGAGGCCTCGTAGGTTGACTCCTCGTGAATGTGCTCGGCTGATGGGGTATCCAGATGAATTTAGGATACCGGTATCAGATACGCAAGCATATAGGCAGTTTGGTAATTCAGTAGTAGTTCCAGCGATTGCTGAAATATCAAGGATTATGAAGCCTCATATTCTTGCAGTAATGTCTAAGAGGGAGCTAGATACCAATAATGGTTTTTCCCAAATAGATACTGCTCTTCATGAGGTAAAAACTAATGCCATAGAAAATGCGGGAAGTATAAAACAAGAATAATGGAATAATAGCATGGCACGCGTTATAAAGTATGTAAAAAGTATGTAAGGTAGACATATGGATAGTGTGGATAATACGCAAAATATGACGAGGGCTGTTGCTTGGTACGACACTATAGATATCCAAGGCGTGTCGGATATTCTTAGGCGTGCAGGGGTAGAGACTATATGGGTTAAACGACTTGTCCCAAATAATAACTCTAAGCAGCAAATTTATTTGGGTAGTGATCCGTCTGATTTAGGTTTTCTTCCGCTAGGAGTGCCGGTATATACTGAGGCAAAATCTCAGAAAAAACGTGCTGGTGCACCCGTGATACAGATACCAGTGCCATGGTACTGGGCTGCGCCACATGGAGTGTTTGAAGCTCCGTTTGCGAAAATGTGTTTTTATCCGCAGTATCCGGAAGTGCGATTCTCGGGATTTCTAAGGGGCTGTAAAGAATCGCCGAAGGTATTGTTGAGTGAAACGCAACGTGGTCATGAATTAAATCGGTGCATGTTCTTTGGTACTGCTCCAAATGTAGATGGTCAGAAGGAACGTGTAATTAGCCTCGTGGTGGGGGCAAAATCTCCTGCTGCAGAGTATGTATTAAAATCGACGAACTTTGAAGAGGGGAGAGTTTTTCCTCTCATCATTGATGATGCGCAGACTGTAGGAGAGTTTAGTTCACTTGAGCGTGCACTTCAGAAAATTATATTGCGGAAGATACTACCGTGGAGACTTAAGAATGATGGTGAAGTGGTCCGTCCATACACTGCTCCTAATGCTCCTGGGCTTACATTAGAAGCTGAATTAGGAGTAGGGGAAAATGCTATTCCAGGTCCAGACTTTGATATTTGGGAAGTGAAGGCTGTTAAGCAGAATTCATTAAGAAAGAGGAATAATCATAAGATTACGCTCTTCACTCCACAGCCAGATATGGGGTGGGTGACAAGCGTTAAACAGGTAGATTTTGTCCTTAAGTATGGGCATGTGAGTAAAAAAGATTCTACAGGAAAACCAGTAGAGTATTATTTTACTTCCACCGATATTTCTACCGATTCTATTGTGAAAGAAAATGCTAAACTAGCTCTAAAGTTAGAAGGTTTTACAGATTCTAAGCATTTTGATCCGAATGGATATATTGCACTGATTGATAAGGAAACTAAAGAATTAGTTGCAGGCTGGTCATATTTGAAGCTCCTTAATCATTGGCAGAGAAAGCACAATCGCGCAGTTTATGTACCATACCAACGAGGTAAAGAAAATGAAGTTCCTTTTGTGGAATTTGGTGGTCTTGTTACTTTAGGATTATCTACGAGTTTTGGCCTCTTCTTGCAAAGTTTTAATGATGGAAGTACAGTGTATGATCCGGGCGATAAGGCTTCTCTTGTGGACGGTCAATGGAAACCGCACTCGCGTAGCCAGTTCCGCATCGGCTTCCTTGATTTAAAATCTATTTATATAGATGTGGAAGAGCGGGAGATACATAGGTTAGACTAGGGTATGTTTTGTTCCTGATGTTAAAAAGAATCAGGAACAAAACATGAAATTACAAGAGAGATATGTTGAGGACTATATCCCATACAGCTTCACCATAGCTATCCCTATGCGATGCGGCACTGTCGTTACGAGAGCATTTCCCATGCAGAAGGCACGGTGGCCGTCAGTCATGCCGGTATTTGTCCAGCCGCGAGGGAAGCCCTGGAGCTGGTCGAGTTCGTCGGGGACGAGACGGCGGTAGCGGTCACCTACTTTGATGACGTGCTTGAAACGCGATGCTCCACGTCCACCTTCGCCCGTAAGTATGGTGCGAGACGGCTTTTCTAGGGAATCAGGGAATGCCATCTTACCCTCGGAGTAGTGGTAGGTAAAGCCTGTAGCTTTATTTACGCGCTCTTCGCTCTTACTACCTTTCAGATACTCCCATTTAGGAAGGTCTGCAGCATCGATATAGAACTCTTCCGGTACCTCGTCTTCAGGGATGAGAACATCGCCTAAAGTACGGCGTTCCCCCTCATAGTTCTCTGCGATAGCGCAAGTCACCACAGAGAAGTTCTGCATCACGCCAGCTACTTCGAATGGAGACTTTTTCATCCCCTTACCGAAGTCTTGAGTGGCCTCATAAGGATCAGTAGGTACGGAAAACTCTGTGAGGTTTTCAGGTGTATGAATGGGGAAGGCTTCATACATGACTCCGCTCGTCATACGTTCACGAAGATTCCACGTGTCACTTGTCTTCTCGGCAAAGATGTACACGCGCTTGCGGCGCTGAGAGCAGCCGTATTCTGCGCTGTTTACCACACGCCACTCCACAGCGTATCCGAGGGAAGCGAAGCATGAGAGGATAATGGCGAAGTCGCGTCCTCGCTGTGCCGCAGGACTCTTCAGAAGTCTGTCTACGTTCTCGAGCAGAACAAAGCGTGGTGACTTATGCTGAAGGAAGCGGTAGATGTCCCACCAGAGGACTCCCTTTTTTCCTTCTATTCCGCCAGCTTTTGAGAGAGGTTTTGCCACAGAGTAGTCCTGGCAGGGGAATCCTCCCACGACCATGTCTACGTCTGGTATGGTTCTTTCTCCCGCTTCAAACTCGTCCATAACTTTATGGATGTCTTCGTTTACTATACTTCCTTCACCGAAACGAGTTTCGTAGCAGCGTGCAGCAAACTGACGGGACGCTGTCCCAGGTGGCTCCCAGTTATTCGCCCATATGGTCGTGAAAGGGCCGGCTGCTGGCATCTCGAACTCAGGAAAGGCATCATTATGATACCCATCTAAGCCGAGACGGAAGCCGCCCACTCCTGCAAAGAGTTCGGCTATCCGAATCTGTGATGTAGACACGTTTCTCCTATCGCTGCTGTGTCATCTGTGATAGTGATCTTAGCACATTTGTTCGAACATCGACACGCTGTTAGCGTGGAGAGGAAGAGCTGATGAGTTGCTGAATGTACTGCTTCTTCATCCAGAAATACTGAGGGATCATACGGATTCCATTCACCTCTTCTGTTTTCGCGGAATCGTCAGAGTTCGCAGCTGATCCGCGGATAAAGAGAGGGTTCTGAGATGACTTCATGAAGTTCGGGGCAGTACTGTCGCCAGAAGTCTTCTTTCGTGTTCCTGTAGGTACATCTTCGAGAGAATCTGTCATGATGAGAGTACGCGTATGATTCCAGAGCTTCTCACCATATTTCTCGATATCTTCATCAGGAATGGTGATGCGTCGAAACCCGCGGAATACACTTGTCCCATCCTCCTTACGCTGCTTCGGATCAGTGAACTGGAAGAGAGTGAAGAAGAAGGACTGTTCATGAAGGTACGCATAGAGCTCAGAATCGGAGAATGTGTACGCGCGCGAGATGATAGTCTCATCGGTGTCGGTATCGTCGATGCTCTCCTGAGTGAAGTCGCTGAAGTCGATGTGGTAGAACTTCGTGTCTTCCTTCGGAAGACCATTTGCAAGCAGAGGGATAGTCTTCGCTATCAGTCCAGTGCGTGCGAAAAGCTCGAGACTGTTGAGTTTCGACTTTGGACTTCCGAGCATAGCGGTAGTAATCTGCTCGTGAACGTTCTTTGGTAGTTTTCCTGTGGAGTTCAGGGGTATGCCGAATTCTTCCATGAGCTCGAGAGTGGTCTTTCCTGAGTAACGTGCAGTAAGGTGGTCACAGAGTTTGTCGAGAGACTCGAGGTCGTTCACATCATTTGGAAGTATGGTGAACTCAGTGCCGAGGTACTTCTGATACATAGTGTCCACCACACTGCGCTTGAGACGGAAGCGTGGAGGGTGAGGATACTTCGGGGCAGTATCTATCATGTTAAGCTTGCTGCGCAGCTCAGAAGAAAGGCGAGGATACTCAGCCTCAGGATTTTCTGAGTTCTCATTAATGTCTGTGAGGAAGTCATGAACGAGCTGCCAGTCCTTGCGTAAATCACGCAGTTCATCCTCGTCAAACCGGTGGAACTGGTATCCGAGGATAACGAAATCCGCATAGTCTGCTGCCTGAACCGTCGTGGCAGAGTCATACAGGTAGTACACGATGAGCATTTGCGAGACTTTATGCCAGAATGGCGAAGTCTCGAATGTCTGACTGCTTATCTTATCTGGCTGCACGGCTGTAATGCTCATCGGTTCTTTCGCGTGGAAGGTGTCACCCTTCTTCTTTGTACGCTTGAGACCGGTTACCTTCAGCTCTGTGGGTGTGCCATCGACGTTCAGGTCAGGAGCCTGTTTAGAATCTGGCGGATACCGGAGTAAAGACTGCTCGACTACATCACCTGCTATTCCCGTAATCTTAGGGTTCGTGAGCGTCTTCGAGAACACATGTGCCGAGTCTACTTCGCCGAGAGTCTTTCCTGTGGCATGGGTGAATATCTCGTCGAGTTCTGCTCGCGTGAAGGAGTGGTTGCCTTCATAAACCGGGTCGCATCCCATACTCTCTCCTTAGTGTCAGACGGTATGCACCAGTATAAAACACATGAGGCCCCACCTCGAAAGGTAGGGCCTCACATTCAGAGAGAAAGAGAGAAGAAAGAGATTAAGTTTTCTTGGGGAAGTGGCCTGCTCAGCGTCTGACAAAGTTCCTGTGCGGTGTGTTCCTTGCGGTAGTTATTATGTAACCGCACGAACCTGAGTAACACTCCAGAAGAAAGCTGGGAGAATTCTGAGAACGGCGCGCGACGGATAGGCTCTATACGCAGAATGTTACGGATATGTTAGGGATATAGACGAAATCTCAGCCTCGCCACGGAGCGTGTCGAGCCTAGAATAAGGCGTGCGGAGTCGCCCTAAAAAAGTGAGTTGCATTACATTTGTAAGAGAAGTAAACTATTTATCACGGTACATGGCAGATTATGCGTTTAACCTAGCGGCAGTACGCTCTGTGAGCGTTTCTGAAGGCGGAAGAGCAGAAGTGCTCCCTGCGCGAAGACCGAGAAAGGGAAACCGCACAGTCTGAAGGCTTGCACGATGTGGCGAGGGTGTCACCTCGAGCAAGCCGCCACGAACCTCATCCTCCTCACGAGGGTATAACTGAATAGGCATAGACACGAGAATAGAGAGACGAGGGAGTCTCATGGATAGGAAAAAACCAGTACTGGGCACCTTAGCGACCACGCTGACGGTCTCCATGCTCTCGGCAGGGCTTTTCGCCCTTCCGAACAGCGCCACGCCGGCCTGGGCTGCAGAGGCAGCGCCTCCAGCCGCGGCGGCAGCGGCGGCCCCAGCTCCAGCGGCCTCAGCCGAAGCCACAGAGCCATACACCCCATGGGTGTGGACTCTGGACCCGACCACGGCGAAGGGCGGAGAGCAGCTGCAGGACGTGGATGGCTGGACGTACTTTAAGGCGAGCAGCCGAAATGGTAACGACCCGAATAAGCCAGCGAGCTACCCAGCAGTGGCAGTAAAAGACGGCACGTATGATTTCACGAAGCCGGGCGAATTCAGCGCTACTATAGCCTCTCCGCAGGAGGGCGCGAAGAACCGCTTCGGGTTCTACCTGGGATATAAGAATCCAGGCCATGGCCTGTTCATCGGCTTTGATAAGGATGGCTGGTTCTGGCAGCGCTATGGCGCAGACGGCCAGTGGTACAGCGACAGTCGCGTGGCAGCGCCTGAGGCGAACGTGGACACGCAGGTGAAGATCAGCTGGACGGGCTCGGTGGCTACGCTCACGGTGGACGGTCAGAAGGCCTTCGACGTGGACTATAGCGCGTATGCGGGAGATAAGGCTCTGACAGATAAATTGGCCATGAAGGCAAGCGGATACAGTACAGAGCTCACGCAAATGTTCGTGCGCGACCCGAAAGCGCCTATCCCTACGTATGCCGTCACGGGAAGCGTGGTCAGCGCGCAGAACGAGCCGCTCGCGGGCGCGACCGTCCGCGCGGGCGAGGTCAGCGCGACCACCGAAACGGACGGCACCTTCCGCCTCGAGGGCCTCGAGTCCGGCGAGTATACGCTGAACGTGAGTAAGGCGGGCTACGAGGACGAGACGGTGAGCGTCACGGTCAGCGGCGCGGATGCGAAGGCCGGCGCCATTACGCTCAGCCCACAGGTGGACGTGCAGACCGAAACGCTGAGCACGCCGGATATGGACGTGGCGGTGAAGACGAATTTCCCGTCGGTCTACCAGTACACCATGAAGAAGCTGGACGGACGCGTGCTGTACGGGCAGACGAAAGACGTGCGGACCGTGAACATAAACGGAACGGACGTCACACTGACAGAGAACGACGTGAAGTTTACGAAGGTCAGCGAGACGAAAGCCACGTATGAACTCACCGTACAGAACGCGGCGAAGCACGTGGACGCCGTCGTCACGGTGGACCTGACCGTCGAGGCGAATAAGCTCCACCTGAACGTGACGAAGATAGAAAACAAGCTGGGTGACGAGCAGTACCCAGTCCAGACGCTCGCCTTCCCGAACCACAGCATCATCTCCATGCGCAGCAGCCAGGAGGGAGCGCAGTTTACGGGCGCGGTCATCTCTTCGGACACGAATAAGGTGGGAGACACGAATTTCGCCATCGAACGCGGGATGAAGGCGCTGCCAGAAAGCAAGAGCGACTTCATGTACGCCTTCCTCTCGGGCGGCCAGCTCAGCGCGAGCATGTGGAGTAACTCCGAGCATGAAGGCCGCGTGGTGGCAGCTCCAGTGCGTGGTGGAAGCCATAACACGCGCATTCTCACCACCCTGCAGACAGTGAAGGGCGAGGCATCGCTCGGACTGGCCAGTGCGCCGTGGTACTACCACCGCGTCGTCACGGACTCGAAGGGGAAGAGCTATACCGTTCCTGAGACCGAGATGCCGAAGATGAGCGTGGTCATCACCGGAGACGCAAACGAGGATAAAACCGTGAACTGGCAGGATGGCGCGCTCGCCTTCCGCGAGATCATGAATAACCCGTATAAGTCCGAGGAAGTGCCAGAGCTCGTGGCATGGCGCATCGCCATGAATTTCGGCTCGCAGGCGCAGAATCCATTCCTCACCACGCTGGATAACGTGAAGAAGGTGGCTCTGCACACGGACGGCCTCGGTCAGTCGGTGCTGCTGAAGGGCTACGGCAGCGAAGGCCATGACTCGGGTCACCCGGATTACGGGGACATCGGCACGCGCATCGGCGGAGCGAAGGACTTTAACACCCTCATGACGGAGGGCTCGAAGCTCGGCGCTCGCTTCGGCGTGCATGTGAATGCATCTGAGATGTATCCGGAGGCGAAGGCCTTCAGCGAGGATACCGTACGGCGTAATGCCTCGGGAGGCCTGAGCTATGGCTGGAACTGGCTGGACCAGGGCGTGGGCATCGACGGCATTTATGACCTGGCCACGGGTGCGCGCGTGAAGCGTTTCGCAGACCTGAAGAAGCAGGTGGGCGAGAACATGGACTTCATCTACCTCGACGTCTGGGGTAACCTCACGTCTTCGGGCTCCGAAGACTCGTGGGAGACGCGCAAGATGTCGAAGATGATAAACGAGAACGGCTGGCGTATGACCACCGAGTGGGGCTCGGGGAACGAGTATGATTCCACCTTCCAGCACTGGGCGGCGGACTTGACGTACGGCGGCTCCACCTCGAAGGGTGAGAATTCGCAGGTCATCCGCTTCCTGAGGAACCACCAGAAGGACAGCTGGGTGGGTGACTACCCGAGCTACGGCGGGGCTGCGAATGCACCTCTGCTCGGCGGCTATAACATGAAGGATTTCGAGGGCTGGCAGGGTCGAAACGACTACGACGCCTACATCCGGAACCTCTTCACTCACGACGTGTCCACGAAGTTCCTGCAGCATTTTAAGGTCGTGCGCTGGGTGAATAACCCGCTCGACCCGACTAGCGTGCAGGATCCGTCTACGAATGGCGGGAACGAGCAGATAGTGCTGAAGGATGCGGCTGGGAATGAAGTAGTAGTCTCGCGTGAGTCCAATTCTTCCTCTACTGCTGCCTACCGCAACCGTACCATCACGCTGAATGGGCGCGTCATCGCTGCGGGAGCAGTCTCCCGCGGAGATAATGGTGCGAACGGCACAGAATCCTACCTGCTGCCATGGCTGTGGGATGCGCAGAGTGGCCAGAAGGTGGGCGCTTCGGACGAAAAGCTCTACCACTGGAACACGAAGGGTGGCTCGAGTACGTGGACTCTTCCAGCAGGCTGGGAGAATCTCGCTTCGGTGAAGATTTATAAGCTCACGGACCTCGGAAAGACTGAAGAAAAGGTGGTGCCAGTCAGCGGTGGCCAGGTGACTCTCACGGCTGATGCGCAGACGCCTTATGTGGTCTATAAGGGTGAGGCTTCGCCTCGCCAGCTGAGCGTGGTCTGGAGCCAGGGCATGCACCTCGTGGATGCTGGTTTTAATGGTGGTGAGGAGAGTCTGAGGAAGAATTGGGCTATATCAGCAGAAAACGGAGCCAGCGCGAGCGTGCAGAAGAGCCAGCACAGTAACCCTATGCTGAAGCTCACCGGCGAGGTGCGCGCCCAGCAGAAGCTCACGGACCTGACGGCCGGAAAGAGGTACGCGCTCTACGTGGGCGTGGATAACCGCAGCCTCGCGGACGCGCGCATGACGGTCACTGCGGCGGACGGCACGGTGCTCGCCACGAATTCGTCGGGACGCTCTGTAGCGCGAAACTTCGTGAAGGCGTACTCGCATAACACGAACTCGTCCACCGTGGGCGGCAGCAGCTACTTCCAGAACATGTACGTCTTCTTCACAGCGCCAGCGTCGGGTGACGTTACGCTCACGCTTTCGCACGAGGGCGCGGGAGACGTGTACTTCGACGACGTACGCGTGGTGGAGAATGACTTCGACGGCCTGAAGACGGACGCACGTGGCTACGTGACCTCGTTCACGAATAACTTCGAAAAGAACGTGCAGGGTATCTGGCCATTCGTCATCTCCGGCGCAGAAGGCGTGGAAGATAACCGCATCCACCTGTCTGAAAAGCATGCGCCATACACGCAGGCAGGCTGGGACGTGAAGAAGATGGATGACGTGCTCGAGGGCACGTGGTCGGTGAAGGTGAACGGCGTGGCCGGCGGGAACACTCTCGTCTACCAGACCATTCCGCAGAACCTGAAGTTCGAAGCGGGCCGCAAGTACCGCGTCTCCTTCGACTACCAGTCGGGCACGGATAACATCTACGCCGTGGCACTGGGCGCGGGCGAGTACTCGCCGAGCTCTGTGCAGCTGACGAACCTGCCGATGGCACTGGGGACGACGCGGCACTATGAGTTTGAGTTCACCGGTGGGGTGAATGACGACTCGTGGTTCGGCATCGCATCGACTTCGGCTCAGCCGGATACGCAGGGCACGCGGAACTCGGCCGCAGCCTTCGGAGGGTATAAGGACTTCGTGCTGGATAACCTGAAGGTGGAGCGCGTCTCGGATGCTGCTTCGGGTGCGAAGCCGGGTGCGGGCGGTACGGAGCCGGGTGCTGAGCCGGGCGCTGAGCCGGGCGCGAACGCCGGACACACGCTGAAGGACGCTCAGGCGAAGATAGCAGAGGTAGCCGCTCTGTATGACGGCCGTCGCGCGGACTTCGCGGACGAGGCATGGTCGTCCTACACGCACGCCATGGCCATGGCACGCACTCTCGTGAATAAGAACGGCGCTACAGCTGACGATGCTGAGCATGCGTATGGCCTTATGGTCGCGCTCGCCGAGTTCATGAGCACTGCTCCTGGAAATGAAGCCTCGGATAAGTACGACGTTTCGGGTGAGGATGTGCGCGCTGGTACGGCGGGAAGTTCGCAGCCGAACTATGGAGACATAGAAGGCCCGGCGGACTTCGCCCAGGATACTGATCCGGGGACTTACTGGCATACCGCTTGGGGTGAGAACGCTCTGCGTCTCGGAAAGGCGTGGTACCGCATCGACTTCGCGAAGCCTACTACGGTAAATGGCGTGCGCTACCTTCCTCGTCCAGGTGCGGCAAACGCGAATGGTAAGCTGAAGAAGGTGAAGGTCGAGGTCATTACGGAAGACCGCGCTGTGCAGGTGGTGGCTGAGGCTGCTGAGCTGTCCACGAATACGGTCTGGCAGAAGATATCCTTCCCGGCTGTGGAAGGCGTGCGGTCTGTGAAGATCACTGCGCTGGAGACGGCTGGTCAGACGGCTTCTCGGGCGAATACTTTCGCGTCTGCGGCTGAGCTGCGTGCGACCACGCCGCTGGATGCGGGGGCTGGTGCTGGTACTGGTGCGGCTGCGGAGCCTACGGAGGCAGACGTGGCGCACATGACCGCGGCGAAGAAGAACCTCGCCATGTGGCTGGGTGCTATTCACGAGATCGAGGAAGGGCACGTGCCGGACGGGCTTTCGGCTTCTGCTCTGGCGGCGCTGAAGAAGCGCGTGGCTGATGCTTCTGCTGCTGCTCGTGAGGTGTCCGCGAAGGCTGAGGCTGGGACGGCGTCGGAGTACGAGGTGGCGCTGGCTGCCGCGAACCTCGAGTCTGCGTGGCGTGGGCTTGCTGTCAATGGTTCCGGTACTTCGGCTGAGGCTCTGCCGGTAGCGCCATTCGACATGGGGGATGCTGCTGTAGCTGAGGCTCTGCCGGAGGGCGTGCCTTTCGAGAAGGGCGAGCCTGCTACTGCTGAGAAGCCGTCTCGCGAACCGTTCGCCTTTGGTGAGCCGCTGGTGGAGATGAAGCCAGAGTTCATGTTCAACCATGGCGTTCCAGAAACTGCTTCTCGCGAGGAGGGCGTACCTCCTGCGGCTGAAGCTACCGAGTTCCTCGCTGCGAAGCAGAATCTCGCGAAGTGGCTGGAGACGGCTGCTGAGCTGGATACGGCGAAGTTTGATCCTGCTGAGATCTCCGAGGCAAGCGTGGCAGCGATGAAGGCTCGCCTGGCGCCTGCGCTGGCGGCTGCACGTGCTGCAGCTGCTCAGGAGACGGCCACAGTTTCTGAACTGAATGAGGCAGCCGCTGCTCTCGAGAAGGCGTGGAAGTCTCTCGGGGCTAATCCTGCCTTCGCAGTCCTCGCGGGTGAGAATGAAAAGCCAGAGTTCCAGTGGTCTCTCGGCGAGCCAGCTACGGCTGAGGCTCTGCCAGAAGGCCAGCCACCTGCGCTCGTCGTTCCGGTGACACCGCAGCCCAATACTGCGATGCCTACGGTGCCTCCGGCGCCTATGGGTAAGCAGGGTAAGCTCGGAAAGCTCGGAAAGCTCGCAGCGACGGGCGTCACCATCAAAGGCATAGCAGCAGTACTCCTGCTGTGTGCTGCAGGTGCTGCAGCAGCCTTCCAGACGCGCAAGCGCAAGCAGGTTGACTCGGAGAATGAAGAAAATAAAGAAAGCTGAGGGTAACACCAGATAGAGGATAGTGTGCCGAGCCGGTGCGCGCTCGCGAAGAAAATAAGGGAACTCAGGCAGTGCTCTGCTGGGCTTACAGAGCACTGATCCCGAGGAGGTGGTCTTCGTGGGCGGCGCCAGGCTCGGCACACGTTATTTTCGAGGGAGAAATCGAGGGAGAAATCAAGGGAGAAAAAGAAGGCCCGCTTCGTAACCGACAGTGTGTGGTCGAAGCGGGCCTTCTTCAGAGAGAAAGAGAAGAAAGGAGTTTAAGTTATCTCGGGGAAGGCTGTGATGTATGCTACCTTCCTTGCGTTAGCATCTATATAACACTACGAACCTGAATGACACCCCCAGTAAAACCTGAAAGAAAGCTGGGAATGGCTGTGGGGTGGGTGGGGAGGATGGGGTGGGGATGGGGAGGTCCAGATACCCGCGCTGTGCAATGAGAATTTTTCCGCGGAAATGGCCTGTTTGTAGTCACGAATGACCGTTCGATTCATAAACTCAAGACAAGCTTTCGCAGAATCCCGCCGATTTTCGCTTTTCGGGCAGTGTCATTCGTGACTACAAACAGGCCATATTCACACCGCGCACACAAATGGGGTGGAAACCTCGTCACAGAGATTCCCACCCCGAATGCTTTAGGTTAGTCTATGAGCACAGGGTGTGCTGTGTAGTACTCGCGCATGCTTTCCTTGGAGATAATGTGGTCAGAGTTCTGTCCAGGCTCCAAGCCCACGCGCATGTTTTTCCAGGGGTCTTCGGCGTGTGTGCGTTCGCTGAGCTGGTTACTTGTCAGAGAAGAAAGAAGCTGCCGAGTGGATGCCCTGTAAGCGTCGCATTCCACACTCTACGCGGCTTGACTCGCCTCGTCTCACGCTTCCCCGCACCGTGTTTTCCTCGCTCAGGCTCCCGCGCCCCTACGCGTACGGGGTCTCCGATACAGTAAGACTCGTGAATCTATTTAGAGTTAAATCCATAGAAACTGCACTGGAGCAGACGCACTCCGAAGGCCACTCCCTGAAGCGCGGACTCGGTGTGTGGGACATGGCCACTCTCGCTGTAGCGGTGGCCGTGGGCGCCGGTATCTTCTCCGTGGGAGCACAGGCTATAGCCTCCCATGCGGGGCCGGGAGCCATCCTCAGCTTTATCATCGCAGGGGCAGTGTGTGCAGGTGTGGCACTGTGTTATGCAGAGTTTGCCTCCATGGTGCCAGCCGCCGGCTCGGCATATACGTTTACGTATACTACGCTCGGCGAGTTCATAGCCTGGATTATAGGCTGGGATCTTATCCTCGAGATGCTCATGGCTGCCTCGGTTATAGCGAAGTACTGGGGACTGTACCTCAGGGACTTCTTCCATCTTATGGGTGTAGATCTCGTGACGCAGTGGCAGATTCCTGGAGGTCTTACCATAGACTTCGCGCCGGTGGTCATCGTAGCCTTCTTCACAGCCCTGCTCGTGGTGGGCACGAAGATATCCAGCCGTTTCGACGCCATACTCACTGTGGTGAAAGTGGGCGTAGTGCTCTTCATCATCGTGGCAGGCTTCTTCTACTTTAAACCGGAGAACCTCGTGCCGCTCGTTCCGGACGCCCAGCCTGTGGCGGCATCTGCGTCATCTGCGGCGGCGGGATCTGGAGCTTCTGGAGCGTTAGCTACTCTCGAACAGCCTCTCCTCCAGTGGCTCACGGCCAGCCAGGCCACCATGTATGGATGGAGTGGAGTGCTTTCTGGTGCAGCTCTCGTTTTCTTCGCCTTCGTAGGATTCGACATCATCGCTACGGCTTCGGAAGAAGCGAAGGATCCGAAGCGCACGGTACCACGCGGAATCATGCTGGGCCTGGGCATCGTGGTTCTGCTCTATGTGCTCGTTACGCTCGTCACTTCCGGCATGGTGTCCTACACGCAGCTGGCCGCTGTAAAGAACCCATCTCTGTCTACCGCTTTCGAGCTCGTGGGGGCGAGCTGGGCGGCGAAGATCATCTCCTTCGGCATCCTCGTGGGCCTTACCACGGTAGTGATGGTGCTTCTGCTGGGTCTTACTCGCGTGGTCTTCGCTATGAGCCGCGACCACCTGCTTCCAGAGAAGATCTCGCGCACGAATGAGCATGGCGTGCCGGTGAAGCTGCAGATAGTCTCGAGCATCGTGGTGGCTCTCATCGCCTCCACGCTGGACCTGAGTGTGCTCGCGGACATGGTGAATATAGGTACGCTGTCTGCCTTCGTTCTCGTGTGTGTGGGAGTGCCTATCATGAGGCGTAAGCGTCCGGACCTCGAGCGTGCGTTTAAGGCGCCTGGCTCGCCATGGTTCCCGGTGCTCATAGCGCTCGCCTGCCTGTTCGTTATGATGTACCTGTCCGTGCTCACCTGGATCCGCTTCCTCGTGTGGCTGGCTGTGGGCATAGTCATCTACTTCGCGTACTCGTACCGGCATTCGCTGCTCGAAGGAAACTTCGAAGGAGGTGCTGAAAAAGCATGAATCAGTCCATCTTCGCCCTCGAAATGATAGGCACTGTAGCTTTCGCCATTTCGGGTGCCCTCGTGGCCATGAAGTCGAAGATGGATTTCTTCGGAGTGGTGGTCATAGGCGTAGTCACGGCCACGTTTGGCGGCATGATTCGCGATGTGATGTTGGGCAGCTTCCCGCTCGGAGCGTTCGTGAATCCCGCGTATGTGGTCGTCTCGGCACTGACGTCTGTCATCATTTTTGCTATCGCGTATTTCGACGTGAACACAGACATCATTAAGCGCCGCGTGGCGTACAGTAAGCTGCTACTCGTAGCCGATGCCATAGGTCTGGGCATTTTTACTGCTGTAGGCATCCGCGTGGCGTACGCGCTGTATCCGCAGAACATCTTCCTTCTCGTCTTCTGTGGCGTGATGACGGGCGTGGGAGGTGGCCTCGCTCGCGACATTTTCGTAAACCAACTTCCGCAGATCTTTCATACGGACATTTACGCGGTGGCATCACTCGTGGGGGCGGTGCCGTGTGCTTACCTGATGAGTGCAGGCTACGTGGCCTGGGGCATATGGGTGGGTATGCTCGTGGTCATCCTCGTGCGCGGCATAGCCGTGTATAGGAAGTGGAATCTGCCGGTGGCGAGAAGCTAGCTAAGCGAACTCTCTCTGAAACCATGCAAGTGCTAGGTTTATCCATGATTTCACGCTTGGCTCTGCATCTGCGGGATCGCCCCTGCGAGCAGTTTCCACGCTCCCTAATGACTGGCCGTGGCCGCCGCGTGGATAGAGGTGCGCTTCCACTTCTACGCCAGCTGCCTTACACGCCTGAATAAAGAAAAGGGAATTTTCCACAGGCACTGTCTCGTCTGGCATGGTGTGCCAGAGGAAAGTCGGTGGAGTCTTCGCATCGACGTGATGTTCGAGGCTGAGCTTCTCGAGCATCTTCGAATCGTCTGCGCGCTCGCCGAGGAGAGCTGCGAAGCTGCCGCGGTGTGCATACTCGCCGGAAGATATCACTGGATAGGCGAGCAGAAGGCCGTTTGGACGTACAGCATCAGGGTCGAGACCGTGAGCGCGAATATCCTCATCTCCGGCACTCGTCGCGAGATTCGCAGCGAGGTGACCGCCAGCAGAAAAGCCCAGAACAGCCACCTTCTGGGGATCGACATGGTACTCGGTGGCGCGCTCGCGGATGAGCTGCATGGCGGTGGCAGCCTGTACGAGAGCCGTAGGGTAGAGCGATGGCTTCACGCTATAGCGCAGGACGAACGCCTGGTATCCTGCTGCGAGGAACTGCATGGCTATAGGCTCTGCTTCGCGGTCCGAGGTCATCTCGTATCCGCCTCCCGGAAGGATGAGAACTGCGGGACGCGTGCGGTCGAGGGATATTTCGGAAGAATTGTCCAGAATATAGGCGAAAAGCGTGCCGTTTGTGCCGTCGATGCCGGCGATGGACTCAGAAAGATACTGCATGACACTCCTAGCGGGTCGGGGGAAGGCATGTGCTGGTCGTATCTAATGGTATAACACGTGTAGGGAGAATGAGATGATTCTCGGTTACGTCCTTCTTATTAAATAAATCAAGCGCTATCTGAGCTGCTTGAGCTCCTATTTCGCGTGCAGGCTGCTGGACCGTAGATAAACCAGCGTCCAGAGCGGCAGGTTGCCCATCGAAGCCTATGACAGAAATATCTTCAGGACAGCGTATGCCCATCCGGCGAAGTTCATGAACGGCTTTTAAAGCGTATGTGTCTGACCAAATGCACAGTGCTGTAGGCGGATCTGGCATAGCTATGATTTCCGCTATAATACTGCGCATATTTTCGGCGCTTTCTTCATTAAGTTCGAAAGTTCCGCGATTATTCAGGTGTAGTTCGGATACTGCGTTCTGATAACCGAGTAAGCGCTCATCGTCTCCCCAGGTGTATGTGCGGTTTGCGCGTCCTATGTAGGCGAAACGAGTATGACCTAATGCCGCAAGGTACCGCACTGCGGATTCTTCCCCTGCGATGTCATGTATGGATACTGATGCATGTGCATATTCTGCGTGTGAAGCATTAATAGATACTATGGGCATGTCGAGTTTAGCGAGGGCATCGCGTTCTTCTTCATTCGGTCCGAAGCCCGAGATAATGAGCGCATCTGCATTCTGATTAGCTCTGCGCCTGCGGAAGAATTCACTACGTTCGTTCTCGTTACCGGCACGGTAGAGTATGAGGTCATATTCCTGGGGGAATAAGGTGTCGTATATTCCCTCTGTTATCTCACCCGTGAACCACCCACTGAGATTTTCACGGACGAGGAGTGCTATACGGTTCGTACGTCCTGTGGCGAGGGCTGCAGCGGTAGGCGATGCTGAATAGTTCAGCTTCTTTGCGGCCTCGAGGACTTTCTTTCTGGTCTCTTCGTTAACATGCTTGAGTCCTCGTAATGCTCTCGAAACGGTATAGGTGGATACTCCGGCAGCTTCTGCTACATCGGCTATGGTGGCTTTTTTCATGTATCCTCCTTGATGATGGGTCATCATGATTATACCAAGTCTGAGATGAGTGCTTTCTCTATCTACCGTATCATAAGGCTAAACGCTTATGAAATATTTTGGATAATTTTTTCTTTAAAACTTGCGCATTAAGAAATATATGGTGTATATTGATACCTAAGCGCTTAGCTAAAAAGTTAAGTGTGGAACAAATCGGTGTTAAGGAGAGAATCAATGACGATTAGTCGTATAAGTAAAGTGGCTATCAGTGCACTGTCTGCATTAGCGTTTATAGGATCCGTGGCTGCGTGTGCTCCTGGTGGCACGGCCAGCTCGTCGAATGTGAAGTCCGAAGCAGCGAGCAAAGATCTTGGCTCAGAGAAAATCACTCTTACTCTCTGGAATGGTGCTGGTTTGAAGAGTTTTGATGAAGATCTCATTAAGGCATTCGAAGCGAAGTATCCGAATATTACAGTTAAAGGAACGTGGGATCCGGATAATGTTTCTGCTCAGAATGGTCCACGTGTCATCTCGTCTGCTGATTCTCCTGATGTGGCGGCGATTACAGATATTACGTCAGCGGTACGGGGCAAGCATGTGATCAGTCTCGAGGAATATGCGAAGCTGTATGGATGGGATATCCCTGAATCTCAGACGGTGTACTACCGTGCCTCCAGTGATGGAAAGGTAGGGGCCGGCGATCTCTATGCTGTTCCAGATGCTGTGTCCATGACTGGTATGTACTGGAATACGAAAGTAGCTGCACAGCTGGGTATTACGGAAGCACCGAAGTCTGTAGAAGAGCTCGAGGCTGATATGAAGCTTGCGAAGGACGCTGGCATTACCCCTATGATTATGCCGGCGAAAGAAGGTGGAACATCCTTTATTTATCAGGCTTTGTGGACGAATAACTCGGGTAAAGATGTTATAAATAACTGGATCCTTCAGAAGAGTGGGTCGAGCATAGATGAAAATGGCGCTGTGAAGGCTGCGGAAAAGATTCAGGAGTGGGCTAAAGCGGGGTACTTCAGTTCTGATGCCGTAGCACTGGATGGTACTACTGCTCTCGGTCGTTTTAATAAGGGGGAAGGCTTGTTCTTCCCTTCAGGAAGCTGGTTCTCCTCGAGCATTAATGAAGGTCTTGGTGCAGATGCAGGATTCTTCGCATATCCGGGAAACACGACTGACCAAGCTGGTTCGGCTGCTTCGAATGCAGTAACGCCATATGGTATTCCTGCGAACTCGAAACATAAGAATGCGGCAGCTGCTTTCATAGATTTTACCCTTAGTGATGAGGCTCAGCAGCTCGCAGTTAAGCATGGATATCCTGCCATCATGGAAGGTGCATGGAAGTCCGATAACCCTGTACTGAATCAGATTCTCGAGGCGGAGTCTGGTCTTGTTAAGGCTAATAACACGACGAATTACATTAATAACGCGACTGCTGCTATGCAGGCAAGTGGTATTATACCGAACTTCCAGACCCTGATCGATGGTTCACAGGCTCCTGCTCAGTTTGTTCAGGCGATTCAGAAGCAGTGGGATTCTGAAGTAAAGTAATTCTTCCTCGGTCTTCGAAAAAGATTGTGGGGAAGCTGAGAAATAGCTTCCCCACAATAGAGGAACTCACAGTGTAAGGATAATGATGAAACAGCGACGTGTCCGACCGCGGCTTCTTATGGTCAGTCTTCTTTTCCTTTTGCCAGCTTTCCTATTTTATGCAGTCTTCGTACTCTGGCCGATCATTCAGACCATGTGGTACTCGCTCTATGATTGGAATGGCATCGATGTAGCCACGTGGGTTGGTTTAGGAAATTACGTACAGATTTTTACAGATTCTAACCTGTATGGCTCGATTCTGCATTCGTTCTTCCTTATTATCTTCTTCTCCATAATGCCTATCATCGTAGGTCTGATAGTGGCTGTTCTGATTAAGGATATTAAGCTGAAGAGCGTCAGCTCGTTCGTCCAGGTCTGCCTATTTCTTCCGCGAGTTATACCGGGAGCTGCTGCAGGCGTCGCGTGGACATGGATGCTGGCCGATCATGGCGCGATTAACCAGATTTTGCGTTCGCTTGGTTTAGGTCAATTTACACACGTCTGGCTGGGCGAGCAGAGCGTAGCACTGGGAGCTGTCGGAATTATAGGATTCTGGTTACAGCTCGGATTCTGCATAGTACTTCTTCTCTCGGGGATAGGTGGAATAGATGCATCTCTTTATGAAGCGGCATCTCTAGACGGGGCAGGATGGTGGCGTCAGCTCTTCGCTATAACTCTTCCTGGCCTCCGAGGCCAGATAGGTGTGTGCTTAACTCTCACCATAGTTTCTGCGCTTGCCAGCTTTGACATCGTCTATATGTCTACTCAGGGTGGGCCTGGAACCTCGACTATGGTTCCTGGAGTACAGGTATATCGACTCGCTTTTACTCAGCAGTCTGTAGGTCTTGCATCTGCTCTCGCTGTCACGCTGATGGTTCTCGTACTGCTTGTCGTGGGCCCACTGCAGTCATTGGTTAATAAGAAGGAAGATTAATATGCAGCAGTCTCGTACTACACGGTATATAGGTTATGGTGTGCTGTTTCTTACCATAGCATTTACTATCCTTCCTTTTCTGAGCATGCTTTCGGCTGCTCTTCAGCCGCAAGGAAGTACTCCTGAGGGAATAGATTTTAGTGGTCAGCTCCACTGGGAGAACTTTATAGCAGCATGGAATGTGGCGAATATAACTCCTCTTCTTCGGTCCAGCGTTATACTCGTCATAGGAGTAGTGCCAGCGGTTATTATCTTTTCTGCGCTAGCAGGATATGCTTTTGCGTCATTGCGCATCCCATTCGCCTCCGTATTCTACCTTCTGTTCCTCGTGGGGCTGACTATTCCTTTTGAGACCTTGGTGACGCCCCTCTATTATGAAATCAGTGCGATGGGCATACTGAATACTCGGCTAGCACTGATTCTGCCGATGATAGGTTTGAACATGCCATTCGCAGTCATGTGGATGCGGTCATCCTTCGAACAAATGCCTCGAGACCTGATAGAGGCCGCTGAAATAGATGGTGCTGGGCACTTCCGCACATTTATGCATGTGGAGCTCCCGTTAGCGCTTCCAGCTCTGAGCTCACTGGGTATTCTAACCTTCCTTGCTACATGGAATCAGTTCCTTCTCGCGGTAGTGCTCATTAATGATCCCGATAAGCGTACTATGGCAGGTGCGCTGCAGGCTTTCGTAGGACAGTACCAAACAGACGTAGTTCTGCTGAATGCTGGAGCGTTACTTATTATGGCTCCTACGTTAGTTCTCTTCATCTTCCTCCAGCGATACTTCATTCGTGCGATGCTTGCCGGGTCGGTAAAAGGATAATTTATGAATACAGAAAAATGGTGGAGAAACGCTGTTATATACCAGATTTATCCACGCTCTTTTGCAGATGCAAATAATGATGGTATAGGAGATATAGCAGGTGTGACGAGTCGTATGGATTACCTCGAATCCTTGGGAGTGGATGCTATTTGGCTCTCTCCTTTTTATCCATCGCCTTTGAAGGATGGAGGATATGATGTGGTGGATTATCGTGATGTAGATCCGCGACTTGGAACTCTCGATGATTTTGATGAACTGGTAGTCCAGGCTCATGAACGAGGTATTCGTATCATCGTGGATATCGTTCCGAATCATACGAGTGATCAGCATGAATGGTTCCAGGAAGCTCTCGCTGCTGAGCCGGGCTCCCCAGAACGGGACAGATATGTCTTCAGAAAAGGAAAGGGGAACGATTTTTCAGAGCCCCCTTCGAACTGGATGAGCAACTTCGGAGGAAGTGCCTGGGAACCGTGTGGAGATGGGTGGTATTATCTTCATCTTTTTGCGGCTGAGCAGCCAGATTTGAACTGGGATAATCCAGAAGTGAGAGCGGAATTCCTTGATATTCTGCGATTCTGGGCTGATAGAGGGGTAGACGGATTTCGTATAGATGTCTCCCACGCTTTGACTAAAGATTTGAGGGAGCCATTGCGCGACCGTCGTGAGCCTTTAAGTCCAGTACCTGAAGATGCGGAGGGAAACGATCCGCTTTGGGATAGAGATGCAGTTCATGAAATATACCGCGAATGGAGGAAAGTACTCGATTCCTATAATCCTCCACGTTTTGCCATCGGGGAGACGTGGACTCCTATGACGCATCGAGTATTCCAGTATGCGCAGGAAGATGAGCTGGGGTCAGTTTTTGACTTCTCGCTTCTGAAGTCTGCTTTCCGTGCTGATGAGTATAGGTCTGTGATAGAACGCACTTATGAGGGGGCGGTGTCTGTCGGTGCTAGCCCTACATGGGTACTGGGGAACCATGATGTTCCACGAGTGGCGAGTCGGCTTGGTCTTGATACTGGAGATAATACTGCAGTGGAACACTGGGTGACGTCGAATAATACTCGACCTCAGATTAATCCTGATGTAGCTGTACGTAGAGCACGAGCGGCAGCTCTTATAGAGCTAGGTCTTCCTGGTACGGCTTTTATTTATCAAGGTGAGGAGCTGGGGCTTCCGGAAGACTTTGACTTGACTGAAGAAGACATTCAGGACCCTATATGGGAGCGAAGCTCACATACCTTTAAGGGAAGAGATGGATGCCGTGTGCCACTTCCGTGGTCAGCCGATAAAGCTGCATTCGGTTTTAATGAGAGTGGCAAGTCATGGCTTCTGCAGCCCGAATGGTTCGAACAGTATGCGGTAGATAAACAGGGGCGTCCAGGGGATGGCTCTGTTCTGAGCCTCTATCGGTCAGCTTTGAAGCTGCGCGAAACGTATATGACGGAAGACGCTTTAACCTCAGGAATACAGTGGGAGGATACATACCTCAGTCAGGATGTTCTCGAGTGGAGCTTATCTTCGGGTCTTTGTGTCATAGCGAATTGCTCTGGTACATGCGCTTTCCGAATACCAGAAGACTATACCGTCCTTATAGCTTCGAATTCGGAATATAAAGACAATGAGATACCGCCTATGACGACGGTCTGGTGTGTAAAGGAGGTACAGTAGTTTCTCTCAGGTAATGGAATATACGGAGAATGGGTTTTGCTTCGCCTGTTCTCCGTATATATTTTAAGAGGGAACGTCGTAACGAAGGAGATGCATATGGTACGAAAGAAAGCTACCATCACAGATGTGGCACGCGAAAGCGGAGTGTCCATTAGTACCGTCTCTTACGTTATGAATGGGAAACGCAGTATTAGTGAAGAGACGTGTGAAAAAGTCCTCGAAGTAGCTCGGCGGCTTCACTATGTGCCGCGAGATAAGGTGCTAGCGCAAGAATTGGGACTTCTACCCGGACGCAAACATGCACCTACCAAAGTTATAGCGCTCAGCTCTCCCGTGCATCGATACACAGACTATACGAACTATGCATCGTTCTTCTTCGCGCTCGCACAGCGCGCTCGCAGACGAGGATATGACATACTTTTACTTATGCATGAAAAAGGGGATGAGGAGCTCATTCGGGTAGTAGACAGGCACATGGTAGATGGGATACTTCTCCTCGATGTTCTTCTCGAAGATTCTCGTGCCGACGTGGCGAAGGAACTTTCGCTACCTGTGGTGAGTGTAGGATATCCGATTAATACATCAGGCCTGTGGGCAGTGGATCTAGATTTTGCCGGTATGGGACGAGAGTCCATAGATAAATTACGGGAATATGGACATGAAAATGTGCTCATAATAGGTGGTATAGATACAGCGTATCATGATGAGGCAAATTACTTGATGCGGTATAGAGATAGTGCCATAGATTATGCGCGGTGTAAGGGGATTACTACTCAGTTTGCTACCCTTTCGGAATATAACCGTGAGTCGATGGAGCGGACACTCGATGATGCATTCTCGCGGAAGAATTCACCTACGGCGCTTATTTGGATGGGTAGTTCGGCCGGAGCTACGATACTCATGGAGATTCTCCATGATAGAAAGATGAATGTCCCTGAAGATATCTCTGTGCTTGCTGCGTGCACTTACGGGGTATCTCATCTTGCGCATCCTATGGATGAGATACCTATGGACCCATCGAAGACATGCAAACGGGCAGTAGATGTGATCGTCGATGTGCTTGAGGGGAAAAGAACCGACAAGGGAACCGTAGAGCTTTTACCAAGTGCGTATATCTCGCGTGGAACTGTGGGGAAAGTGGTGCATAGATGAGATAATGAATATGCCTTGAAAGAGTCGAAATCTTTCGAAATACTTTGCTTTCCATGGGGAGCTCTCGGTACTGTTAATAACACGAGATATGTTCAGTTTCGTAGCAGATTCTGGATGAATTTCGTGATAATTCAGCAAAGAAGTTGAAGGAGACAGGAATGAAGGGCTTACACAAGGTTCTAGCTGCAGGAGTAGCAGTAGCGACACTTTTCGCTATGGGGGCATGCGGAGCATCTTCTTCTGAACAGGAGAAGGACCCGAAGACTTTGAAAATCTGGCACTATGAAGAAGCAAGTGGTGCACAGGGCAAGGCATGGGATAAGGCTATAGAACTCTTCGAAAAGAAGTATGGTGTAAAGGTTCAGTTTGAGAAGAAGTCATTCGAACAGATTCGCCAGAATGCTTCGCAGATTTTAAACTCTGATCAGGCTCCAGACGTCATGGAGTATAACAAGGGTAATGCTACTGCTGGTTTGCTTGCTAGCCAAGGTCTCCTGACAAATCTTGATGAATATGTGAAGCAGTATAACTGGGATAAGAAGATTAGCGGAAGCCTCGCTGCTACTGGTCAGTATAACGATAAGGGCATCATGGGCTCTGGAAACTGGTACGGTATCACGAACTACGGTGAAGACGTCGTCATGTACTATAACAAGGACATGTTCGATAAGAACGGAATCGCTATTCCTACGACCTATGCAGAACTTGAATCTGCTATGCAGCAGTTTGTCGATAAGGGTATCACTCCTCTATCGGAAGGTGTAGCGGAATACCCACTTCAGCACCTGTGGTGGCAGCTGGCTCTTAGCAAGTCTGATGAGAAGTTCATCGACGCATATGAGATGTATAAGGGTGACGTAGACTGGCAGGGCAAGGAACTGACTTACGCTACCCAGACCATTCAGGACTGGGTGAAGAAGGGTTACATCTCGAAGGACTCTACAGGTGTGAAGGCCGAGGATGCTGGACAGGCCTTCATGAATGGTACGTACCCTATGTTCTTCTCGGGTACATGGTGGTTCGGGCGATTCCAGAGTGATATGCCGAATGTGAACTGGACGTTCTCTACCTTCCCAGAGAGCAAGAAGGTAGTAGGCTCCTCGGGTAATATCTGGGTCGTTCCAGACCGTTCGAAGAGGAAGGATCTCGCTGCGAAGTTTATCGACATGACTTTGAGCCCTGAAGTGCAGAATCTTATGGGTAACTCTGGTGGTCTTCCTATCGCTGCTGATCCAACTGCTATTACTGATGAGAAGTCGAAGGAACTCATCGAATCCTTTAACGCTGTGCTGAAGGATAATGGTCTAGGCTTCTATCCAGACTGGCCTACCTCGACATTCTACGATGAGCTTAACGCTTCCCTGCAGGAGTTGGTGAATGGTACCCAGGATGTGAAGGGTACTCTCGACCAGATGAAGGCGAATTATGATAAAGGTGTCGAAACTGCTGGAGTAAAGCAGTAGTTTCTATGGCTGAGGCTAATGGTGGCCTCATCATTACACAACTATGAGGCCACCAGGAACCTCTGTTCAAGTGAAGCTAATTCGAAGTGGAAGTGATATTATGAGCAAGCCGAAGAGTAAGAATTCTTCTCGAGTAGAAGAATCTTCACGAATTCCAGGAAATCCATCACGCAGATTCTGGCCGTATCTTATACCAGGATTCTTTATGCTGATGTGGATTATTATCATTCCAGCATGCTGGAATATTTACCTCAGTTTTACGGACTATCGTGGTATTAAGCCACCTGTGTGGTCAGGGCTCAAGAACTGGGCGAAACTGATGTCTGATGTGACATTCTGGGTGTCGTTTAGAAACTCTATCTGGATGATCATCGCCATGGTGATAGTACCTATCCTTATCGGCCTTGTCTTATCATCACTGATGTTTGACGTAGTGCAGAAGAGGTTTGGTGCTAAAGCAGCTTCGACCATGCGTGCTATATACTACTTCCCACAGCTTCTTCCTATCTCTGTGGCAGCCCTCGTTATGGGATGGATATTCCGTCCGGAAAATGGTGCGTTGAATGCAGTTCTTAAAGCTGTGGGTCTTGGTAACCTCCAGCACGACTGGCTCGGAAAGCCGGACACTGCACTTATCTTCCTCATGCTCATAATGATATGGATTCAGATAGGTTATCCGCTTGTTATCTTCATGTCTGGTCTGCAGCGTGTGGATCCAGAACTGTATGAAGCAGCAAGCCTCGATGGAGCGAACTGGTGGCAGCGCTTCCTTGCTATCACACTTCCATCTATTCGTCCGGAAATCTTCGTCGTAGCATTGACGTGCACCATCGCTGCGCTGAAAGTCTTCGGTCCTGTCTATATGCTGACTCGTGGTGGTCCTGGAACTTCTACTATCGTTCCGTCGTACTATTCGTATACCCAGTTCTTCCAGTCTCAGCAGGTAGGGTACGGTGCTGCTATTTCTACAGCACTGACCATCGTGGTCGTCATCGTATCGATAGTCTTTACCACGGTTCAGGAAAAGACTGCTAAGGAGGATGAGGAGTAATCATGGCAGCATTAACTAAGTCGGCACAGAATGCTCGTATAGCGCGAGGGCATAAGAATCGTACGGCAGGGGACTGGGCAGCACTTATACTTCTCATTATCGGTGGATTGGTGATGCTTTTCCCATTCATAGTGCTTCTGCTGAATGCGTTTAAGACGACTGCACAGTATAACAGTTCTGGTCCTTTGAGCCTTCCTACGCATCTCCAGTTTGATGGTTTGATGAAGTTCTGGGATCGTGTGAACTATCCAGAAAAGCTCTGGAACAGCGTATGGACGTCGGGGCTTGTGGCAGTTCTTGCTGTAATCCTTTCGATGTTTAATGCATTTGCACTGGGCATAGGCCGAGTAAAGGGACGTCGCTGGATAGTGCTTCTCATCATGCTCGCGAATATGCTTCCGCAGGAAGCCATGCTGTATCCTCTGTACATTATGTTCAAGCAGATAGGTCTGTATAACTCTCCATGGGCTATCGTGATTATTTTTACTGTCATCCAAAGTGCATTTGGTACGTACTTGCTGTCAAGCGTGTATGGAACCTTCCCTAAGGCCATTCTGGAAGCTGCTACCATAGATGGGGCATCACGCTGGACCATCTTTACGAAGATAGTCTTCCCTATCTCTCGTCCTACGCTTTCGGTTATGCTCGTGTTCTTCTTCATCTGGACATGGAATGAGTACATGATTCCTATGGCATTCCTCATAGATAACTCGACGCAGACCATTCCTATAGCGGTGGCATCGCTGTCTGGTGACAGGCTCATGGATGTGACGACTATCGCAGCAGCATCGCTGATTAGTATCGTACCTACACTGGTCTTCTATCTGATCTTCCAGCGTACTCTCGCACGTGGTATTACCACGGGTGCAGTGAAGTAAAAGAAATCGATATTCTCAGCATGGCTTCGCTCGATACGTAAGCCAAGGCGAAGCCATGCTCATATAAAGGATATACAAGCGGAGTATCATCATAGTTGATGACGCTCCATGGAGAAAAGGACATACGATGAAGTTTACAAATGGATACTGGCTCCTCCGTGATGGTGTAGAGGCACTGTACGCGCGTGAGGCATATGAGCTTCGAGCGAATGATGAAAAGGAAGAGTTGGACATACTTGCTACGTGCAGAAATGTCACAAACCGAGCTGATACCTTGAACCTGCCTACGTTTAATCTTACAGTATCTACACCTGCTGAGGGAGTGATACGTGTGCGCGCGCAGCACTGGAAGGGTGCTACTCCTCAGCCTGGATTCCCGCTTCACTACGATGAGCCAGGACAAAGAGATTATGTGACTGTGACAGCTGAAGGAGAAGGAGATGGCGAGGTAGGTGAAAAGGGTGCTACTGTAGCCCTTACTTCGGGAAAGCTCACTGCGAAGGTAGTGAAGGGATCCCCATGGAATCTCACCTTCGAGGCAGAAGGGAAGGAGCTTACCCAGTCCTTCGGGAAATCTCTCGCGCGTTTTAAGCTCAGCCCAGCTGCTGCTGTATCCGCACAGCCTGTCGGAGAATTTGGCGTCTCTCTGAACGGTCAGGCATATGATGAGTCCGACGTTTTTACTGCTATACAGCTTCATCTCGGAGTAGGAGAGCAGGTTTATGGGTTCGGTGAACGCTTTGGAACGTATGTAAAGAACGGGCAGAGCATAGACATCTGGAATGAAGATGGTGGTACCGCCTCTGAGCAGGGATATAAAGACATCCCATTCTATATGACGTCTCAAGGATACGGTGTGCTCGTGAATAACCGAGGTCATGTATCCTACGAAGTGGGCAGCGAGAATACAGAAGCCGTCCAGTTCTCTGTGCCGGGTGAAGAGCTCGACTTCTGTGTGATTTATGGTCCTGAACCTAAAGAGATTCTGCGCCGTTATACTGCTCTAGTAGGGCGTCCAGCAAATGTACCCGCATGGACATATGGACTGTGGCTCACCACATCTTTCACCACGAAGTATGACGAGAAGACTATTACATCCTTCGTAGATGGAATGTCTGAGCGAGATATTCCACTGAGTGCTTTCCATTATGACTGCTACTGGATGCGTGAGTTCCACTGGACAGACTTTGAATTCGATAAGCGGTTCTTCGGAACTATCGATGATGTAGAAAAGACTCTGAAGACATTCCATGAGGAGAAGGGGTTACATATCTGTGCATGGATTAACCCTTATCTCGGCCAAGCAGGCTCTGCTTTTGAGGAAGCTCGTAAGAATGGTTATCTCGTGAAGAAAGCGAATGGTGAAGTATGGCAGACTGACCTCTGGCAGGCTGGCATGGGGCTGGTGGACTTTACGAATCCTTTGGCGCGCGAGTGGTTTAAAGATAAGGTGAAAGGCCTTCTCGCGCATGGTATAGATGCCATTAAGACGGACTTTGGTGAACGTATTCCGCGGGATGTGGTCTGGTGCGATGGTTCTCCTACACTGTCCATGCATAACTGGTACACGCAGCTGTATAACCAGACTGTCTTTGAAGCTCTCGAGGAGACCTATGGTAAAGGGAATGCTTGCCTGTATGCACGTTCGGCAACTGTGGGTGGTCAGCAGCAACCAGTGCACTGGGGTGGAGACTGCGAGTCTACCTTTAATGGCATGGCGCAGACTTTGCGTGCAGGTCTGTCTCTGACGAGTTCAGGCTTCGGCTTCTGGAGTCATGACATCGGTGGGTTTGAAGGTGCTTTTCCAGATCCTGCAGTGTATAAGCGCTGGGTAGCATTCGGCATGCTCGGATCACACTCGCGTTTGCATGGCTCTACAGTCTACCGTGTTCCATGGCTGTTTGATGAAGAGGATGAGAAGAACGGTGTAGTGAATGCTCCTGGACAGACTGCTGTGGATGTCCTCAGAAAGTTCACGCTCCTGAAGCTTTCACTGATGCCATATGTGTATGAAATGGGGCTCAAGCCACATGCAGAGGGTACTCCAGTCATGCGTTCTATGTTCCTTGAATTCCCGGATGATCCTACGGCACGCACGCTGGACCGGCAGTATATGTTCGGACAGTCATTCCTTGTGGCACCGGTATTCACCTATAGTGGTGATGTCGAATATTACCTGCCTGCTGGAACGTGGGTAAACTGGTTTACTGGTGAAAAGGTAACGAGCGCGAGCGGTGTGTGGCGCCGCGAAAAGCATGATTTCGATTCTGTTCCGCTGTGGGTACGTGATAACTCCATTATCGTATCGCATGAGGGAGCTCAGAAGCCTGAATATGCATACGGCGAGAATGCTCTCGTATCTGTGTTCCTCGAAGATGGTGAAGAAGCGCATGCACATGTGAGCGAGATAGATGGTACTGGTGTGGAATTCGTAGCTCGAAAGGATGCGGAAGGACGCATTACGGTAGAAAGCTCTGATGGACGAGAGTTCACAGCACGACTCACAGTCTCTGACGAACTAGTGAAGTCTAGTAATGGGGTAGCAGTACTGAACTAGGCCACTGTCCCACCTATAAATCTGTGCACGGGCACATACTCGTGCACTGTGTGGAAGAGGCCAGAAGGGTCTGCGAGGATATCGCAGGCCCTTCTGCGCATATGGCGCGTGTGACGGGTGTGGTGCATGGGCGCACTCGAGCCAAGCATGTGGTGCATTCTGCTCGGTGGAGAAGAAAACGCAGCACATATTTCGTCGAAATTCGAAAACAGTCGAAAAAGATGCCGCGCGCCCGCGCACAGATATACACTAAAGATAGTTGCAAAGAAGGAGCAGAACACGATGACACGTATGACAGACGCCCAGCGCGCGCTCGCCCACGCGTTCCCGAAGGACTTCATCTGGGGAAGTGCCACGGCCAGCTACCAGGTGGAAGGCTTCGTAGACGAGGAATCGAAGGCGGAAGGACGCGCCACCTCTATCTGGGACACGTATGCACACGTTCCGGGGAACATCGCGGACGGCTCGGATGGATCGCGCGCCTGCGAGCAGTACACGCGCTACCCAGAGGATATCGCCCTCATGAAAGAACTGGGCCTGGACGCCTACCGCATGTCCATCGCCTGGCCGCGCATTTTCACCTCGCTGGAGGATATGCGCGCGGGCCGTGTGAACCGGAAGGCGCTGGATCATTATACGTGCATGCTCGATGCTCTGCGTGAGGCAGATATAAAGCCTATCGTCACGCTCTACCACTGGGATCTTCCTCAGTATCTGCAGGATGAGGTGGGGTCGTACGGTGGCGGCTGGGCGAACCGCGAGACGGCATTGCGCTTCGGAGATTATGCAGCCGCGCTTGCGAAGGGCTTTGGAGATCGCGTGGAGACGTGGACCACGCTGAACGAGCCGTGGTGCGCGGCTTACCTCGGTTATGCGCAGGGGCGTCATGCCCCAGGTGTTCGTGATGATGCGCAGGCCCTCGCAGCCGTCCATCATCTGAATCTCGCGCATGGTCTCGGCGTTGCAGCGGTAAAGGCAGAATTGGGCGAAAAAGCGCAGACATCCGTTACGCTGAACCTGCAGGTAAACCGCGCGGCTACAGACTCGCTGGACGACCGCGCGGCGAAAGCGCAGGCGGACCGCATCGCGAACGAGGTCTGGCTCGGGCCGATGCTCGACGGCGCGTACGATCCGCAGATTTTCGAGGATACGCGCGCCGTGACGGAGTGGAGTTTCATCCAGCCGGGCGACCTCGAGCAGATCCATCAGCCGCTGAATTCGCTCGGCATTAACTATTACTGCACGCAGACCGTCCGCCGCGCGCCGGCACAGGTGCATCCGCAGAACGCGCGCGAAGATCCGATCGTGGGCGGAACGAACATCGACATTCTGCCGCCTGAGGGCCCGCTTACTGCGATGGGCTGGAATCAGGAGCCGGGGGGTCTGCGCGATATCGTCCTCGAGATGAGCGCGCGCTACCCTGAGCTGGACATCATGATTACCGAAAACGGGTCCGCGTGGGAGGACGAGCTGGTGCCGGATGAGGCAGGCGAGGGCGAGCTGACCGTGCATGACCCGGACCGCGTGCACTACCTGAGCGAGCATTTGCGCGCGCTGAACGAGGCGCGTGAGCAGGGCGCCCGCGTGACCGGATACTTCGCGTGGTCGCTGATGGACAATTACGAGTGGGCGCTCGGCTACTCGAAGCGCTTCGGCATCGTCTATGTGGATTATCCGACGCAGCGGCGTATCTGGAAGGATACAGCGCGCTGGTACCGCGAGTTTATTCGCGAGAGCCGCGCTGCGTAAGAGTAGCGCTGTGCTGCGCTCGCGTGTGCTGCGCTGCGCCGCGTGTGCTACGCCGCGCCGGGTGCGCTCCCGTGTATGCCGTGCTGCGCGTCGCGAAAAGCGTGACCGCCCCTGAGCTGTTCTCCTTTGTGGCTCAGGGGTGGCCTTTTTACTTTTTATGTGTGCGTGGGGGCGTGTGGGCGGGGGAGCCGGCACTAATGCAGTTTTGGGCTAAAATCGACGCGTGTGGATACGGCGTTCGGCACTTTAGGGCTAATTTCGACGTCGGTTTTTGGCGCGGACATAAGGCGGGGCCTGAAGTCTCGCATTGAAGCCAGTCTGTGGAGCCTGGAGCCTGCCTATCTGGAGAGCGCGCGTCGAGATTAGCCCTAAAGTGCAGAACGGCACAAACGTGGGCGTCGGGATTAGCCCACAAGTGCATGATTCGCGCATATGAGAGAGCTTCGCACCTGCCGAGGGCAGCTACCTATACAGCGGATCCATAGAGACATGCGATGGCGAGGTTCCGTTATATCCTGCGATAAGCCGTGCAAGCTCTGTGGAGACAGGGATAGTGCGCAGAAGAGTGAGCGTATGCGCATCGAGTATGTTTATGGTGGCGGAGTTTCCGAAGTTTCTGCCGTAGGATATAGCGACGATTCTGTCCTTCGTCTGGCCGAAGAGATACAGGAGACAGTACTGGTTGCTCAGAGAGCAGCGCGCATGTCCTACAGAATACTGGCGAAGCTCTCGTCCGGTGTGCATGTCGAACTGGTGGATGATGCCAGTGGTTCTGCTGAAGAATGTAAACGTAGTACCGCGTACTGATTCAGGTCCATATGCAGCAAGTGCTTCGGAGTCTTCCTCGAAAGGGTGTCCGTCTTTGTCGAGAAGTGGACGATACGAGACTGTGCCTGTGTGAGTATCCCACTGGCCGAGAGTATACCTATTTCGGTAATCTCCCGCACTTGTGGATGTGAGGAAGGTGACCACGCTGCCGGTGGGTCCATCCGTGCAGGGTGCTCCTTCGGATATATCCTCTATGCTCATGTGAGTACCGTGTTCATCAGCATCCTGAAAAGGAATGGGAAAATCAGGCTTTTGTGCATCTGCGCTGAGCGCGTCGAATGCGTAACCATAGATGTCTGGAGACTCAGGAGATGCGGTATCGGTGATGCTATAGAGTCCAGTAGGACAGGAGGCGACGATGTGAGGAACGAAAGAGGCGACACGTTCTGTGCGTCCTTCCACGGGTCTCTCGAGAATGATCTCGTTCTGAGTGTGCTGTGTGAAGCCTAAGTCTTCTATATACAGAGGTGTGCCATGCGGGCTTAGAAGAGCGAAGGATAGGACGTATTCATGCTGCACATTATGAGAACTCGTCATAGATATGCCGGACGAGGTAGCCCGCGGAAAGTAGAAATTTTCTCGAAATCCAGGACTATAGAGTCCGCTTTCCGACCATACTGTCATATGGGTGAAGACGGGGCCTACGGGAAGTATGGCATACTGGCCTTTTTTAGAGATGAACAGAACATAGCTCTCTGTGCTGGATAGGTCGCGTAGCTGCGGATACAGGGAGACAGCCAGGACGTAATCTCGAATATGTATGTCAGTATAAGACGCCATCCGTGGAGGGCGACCGCCCAGGCCGAGAAGCAGTGCTATGAGAAGTATGGAGCATAGTATTCTATGAGCGGTTTTGCGTATCGATGATGTTCGATGGCATGGAGCGGTGTGTGTCGTATGCATCTGCTGCTCCTTACCTCGTTGTGTCATACTTTCTCAGTACGAAAAGTACTCTCATTGTAGTCTTCTTCGCTCCGCACCACGCGGACATCCTCCCCAGACATTCCGCGTCGTTCGCGCTCGCGGCGAAGAATGCCGAAAATCCTCGCCACGCGCTCATCCTGAGATAAAAAGAGGCGTAGAATGCTCCGTATGACGACTGAGACGACTGAGACGAAAAACATGAACGCTTCGACGAAATTCCTCCTTCTCGCCCTCGTAGGCCTCGCCGCGGGCCTGCTGTCCGGCCTGTTCGGCGTGGGCGGCGGCACCATCATGGTCCCGGGCTTGCTGCTCGTGGGCCTGAGCCAGCGCGAAGCGTCCGCGACCTCGCTCGCCGCGATGCCCATCGCCGGTCTCGGCGGCGTCGTGACGTACGCACTCGCGGGGAACGTGCATTGGGGGATGGGCGCGCTCGTCATCCTCGGCTCCATCTCGGGCGCGCTTATCGGCGCTCGGCTTTTGCGCTCGCTGCCCGAAAAGCTGCTGCGCTGGGCTTTCGTGGTCTTCGTTTTCGGCATCGCCGTCGAGCAGTTTTTCGAGGTGCCGTCGCGTGTATCGTCAGTTTCTGTCAATCTTCCCTCTGCCTTCGGTATGGTCGCCCTCGGACTGGTGGCGGGAATCTTATCAGCACTACTCGGAGTAGGTGGGGGAGCTATCCTCGTGCCGGGAATGAGTGGGCTTTTCGGGGCGAGTGACCTCGTGGCGCGGGGGACGTCGCTACTGGCCATTATGCCGGGAGCAGTCTCGGGGACGGTGGCGAATCTGAAGGCAGGACTCGTGGATGTGAAAGCTGCGGGTCTTATCGGCGCAGTAGCGCTGGTATCCACTCCGCTTGGTGGACTGCTGGCTGCCTTCCTCTCACCTCAGGTGAACCAATGGGTGTTTATGAGCTTCCTCGTTCTTCTTATCGTCAAGAGCATTCGCGATGCGCTCAAATAGTGAGACACGCCGCTAGCATTTTTCCTGGCCTGCGCTTATAGTGGGGGCTATGACGAATTTGACATACACCTCTCAGCACAGCGCATCGGTCGCGCTGCGTATGAGCATGTGTAGCTGTCAGTCCCTCTAAACTCTGCGACGTTAAGAGTTTATGGGGATTTTTTCGTTCATCCCTAGTCTTTTGATGACCTTAAAATCTCCGTGCTTAACATCGTATCTTCATACCTTATATCTCACAGCACAGGAGAACTATCATGACATATACAGCACGTCGCCAGGCATTCTATGACATCGCACACGGCACAGCAGATCCAGAAAAGACCCCGTACCTCGTAGCCGCATGGCAGCACATCGTGGGCCATGAATATGGCGCAGAAGAATTCGCCACGGCATACGTGGACTTCGTGAAAAAGTGGGACTGGGACTGGGTGAAGATAAACCCTCGCGCAGTCTACTACTCCGAGGCCTGGGGCAGTACCTATGACCCTGAGCATTATGACGGGTACGTCATCCCACGCAAGGTCTCGGATGCGCTCCAGCACCCTGAAGACCTCGACCACATTGTGAGACTGAGCGTCGAGGACGAGAACACGTTCCACGAGTCTTACGAAGCAGCGAAGCTCATCCGCGAGCAGCTGCAGGACCGTGGCGTCATCCAGACTGTCTTCTCTCCACTCTCTGTCCTTCTCCAGCTCGGAGACCTGCCACTCTATCCAGGTGACGAGTATGCCACTCCTACCACCACGCGTGAAGAAGTCTTCTCTGATCCTGCTCGTGTGAAGACGGCTCTGCAGAACATCGCCGAGACCCTCGCAGACTATGCAGCGCGCCTCGACACCCCAGTAGAGCAGGGTGGTGCCGGACTCGATGGCATCTTCTATGCAGTGACTGGAACGGTATCCCATGGTTTCTTTACGCGCGAGCAGTATAACGAGTACTCGAAGCCATATGACGAGCTCATCATCCGCGCCATCCGTGAGGCAAATCCAGATGCTGTAGTCCTCCTGCATACCTGCCGCGAAGACTCGCACCCAGACTGGTTCGCAGACCTCGCAGACGTCATCCACTGGGATCAGTTCCTTCCAGGAAATCCACAGGTGGATGAGCACATCGGTGCTGTACCAGTGGGTGGAGCGAACTTCACGAAGTTCGCAGGAGATGACCGCGTCGATGTGGAGGGCGTGCGCGAGCAGCTGGCTGAGACCATCGCCGCGCGTCAGGGTCATCCATTCCTGCTCGCCCCGAGCTGCACCGTGCCGACGCCAGCGACCGATGCGGCATTGGAAGAATTGACTAAAGTACAGCGCGTTAAGTAAGAAAAAGAGGAGAAAGAATGAAGAACGCACAGAAGATCCGCCGAGCACTCGTCGCAGCAGCAGCTGCCGCCACCGTCTTCGTCACGTCCGCCTGCTCCTTCGGACTCGGCGGGGAAAGCGCATCCAGCGCAGCCTCCGGCGACACGGTAAACATAGCAGCCATCTACCCAGAAACCGGACAGTATGCCGAATATGGAAAGCTCTTCAAGCGCGGCTTCGACCTCGCGCTCGAGGAGGTAAACGCAGACGGCGGCGTGCAGGGAAAGAAGCTCGGTATCCAGTATTATGACACGCAGTCCGACGCCAAGCAGGACGCGTCCGTAGCGCCGAAGATAGCCGCGGACAGCTCCGTGGTCGCCGTGGTGGGAGACTACGCGTCCTCCGCCTCGGCAGCAGCCTCGCCGACCTTTAATCAGGCGAAACTCGTACACTACGGTTTTAATAACTCCGCCACGAACTTCACGGATACCGGCGAGTATGTGTGGTCTCCGCAGATCACGCAGAACACTTACCAGACGCTGAACGCGCAGACCGTGGCGAAGGCCGTGGGCGCGTCTGCTGGGGCGACGAAGAAGATCTCGGTGGTGTACATCGAGAACGACTGGGGTAAGGAAGCGTATAAGGAATTCGCCGCAGAAGCAGCGCGCGTGGGGCTCGACATCGCCTACGAATCCTCGTACCTCGCAGACTCGACGGATCTGTCACCTATCCTCATTAAGGCACGCGATGCTCAGCCGGAAGCTGTGGTGAACATCGGCTACGGTCCAGACGGCGCTCTCGTGCTGAACACTCTGCGGAACAAACTCAGCTGGACTGGCCCATTCTTCGGAGGCCAGGAAACAGCAGAATTCCTCGATAACGCGGGAAAGAATGCAGAAGGCACTATCATTACGGGCATCTTCAGTGCGACGGGCGTGAAGACCGACGAGCAGAAGCGCTTCGTGTCTGCTTTCGAGAAGAAGTACGGACATAAGCCGGGTAACTTCGAAGTAGTGTCGTACCAGGCCATCAAGGACCTCGCTTACGGTATGAATAAGACGAATGCCACGCGTGAAGGCGTGCAGAAGGCTCTGCAGACCGTGACGGACTTCCCGCTCTATCAGGGCGATGGCGGCACTTTCGCCTTCGACACGGCGACGCGCCGCGCGAAGAACATCGACCCTATCCTGCTCATCGTGAAGGATGGCGCCTTCGTGCGCTATGAGGAGTAGGGCGAGCGCAGAATGATAGACACACTTTTCTCTGGACTCATTCACGGCAGCGTGTATGCCATCGCTGCTGTGGGTATGTCCCTCATCTTCGGCGTCACGAACGTGGCGAACTTCGCTCAGGGCTCGCTCGTCGCCGTGGGCATGATGACCGCATGGTGGATAGGCACGAGCTTCGGCGCGGCTCTCGGCTGGAGTGCAGCTGTGACGCTCACTGTGACTCTGCTGGTCGTTATCCTCGTCACCGGCATACTCGGCTTCATCATGAACGCCGTGGTCATCACTCCACTCGAAGGGCGAAAGCCCATAGCAGCACTGCTCGCCACCATCGGCGTGGGGCAAGTGCTGGATAACTCACTGCAGCTCATCTTCGGCACACAGACCCGTCAGTTCCCGCAGATTCTGCCCACGCATAACCTGCAGATAGCAGGCCTGCGCTTCGGAACATCGGACATCGTGGCACTGATTGTCACCATCCTCCTCATGGCAGCGCTGTGGGCCTTCCTCACGTACGGAAAGACTGGCCAGGCCATCCGCGCCACGAGCCAGGACCCGGAAGCTGCACGCCAGATGGGCATCCCCGTGAAGACCATCCGCCACATCTCCTTCGTCATCGGCGCAGTACTCGCGGGCATAGCGGGCATCTTCGTGGGACTGGCGAATGGGAACATTAACCCGACGAACGGAGCCAGCATAGGCATGACGGCCTTCGTGGCAGCGACCATAGGCGGACTGGGTTCCATACCAGGAGCAGTGCTCGGTGGTCTCGCGCTCGGCATCATCGAGGCGCTCGGCGTCTCCTGGCTCGGCGATGGAGCACATGACCTCATCACCTTCGGCGCTCTCCTGCTCATCCTCATCTTCCGTCCACAGGGCTTGCTCTTCAGCACGAAGAGTGGCACGGGAGCCGTGCGCTCCGAACCGATGACGGGCACCTTCCTCGAAAATGCACGCGCCATCCGCCTGCCACGCTGGGCGAACCTAGTTCTGGCCGTGCTCGCGCTCCTGCTGCCTTTCGTCTCGAATAACGCTCTGGCTGGTGCAGGCACACAGGTGGTCATCTACGCGCTCGCCGCTGTGGGGCTTACTCTTATCTCTGGCTCGGCAGGCCAGACGGTGCTCGGCATGGCGGGACCTTTCGCTACGGGTGCGTATACGAGCGCCATTCTCGTTACGCAGTATGGCTGGTCCTTCTTCGCAGGCTTCCTCGCCGGTGGCGTGGTGGCAGCCGTGACGGCCAGCATCCTCACATTCCCTGTGTGGAAGCTTTCGGGACACTATGTGGCCATAGCCACCATCGGTGTGGGTGCGGTCACCGTGGCCATCATCCGCTTGTGGGAGCCGGTCACGCATGGCTCGCTGGGCATTCAGGGTATTCCGTTCCCGCGTATCTTCGGGCAGGTGCTCGATACGCAGCAGAAGATGTTCCTCCTGGACATCGTGGTGCTGCTCGTGGCACTGTGGGTGGTCTCGCGCATTCAGCGCGCTCACCTCGGCCACGTCTTCGCCGCAGTGGGGGCGGATCAGGAAGCGGCAGAAGCGCTCGGCATTCGGACGAATGCGTATAAGGCGCTCGCCTATGCCATCGCTGGGCTTTTCGCAGGTCTCGCGGGAGCGCTGCTCGCACACCAGTACACGTACATCGACCCGACTATCTTCACGTCCACCATGTCTACGCTGTTCCTCACTATCATCGTGCTGGGCGGCATGAATTCGCCGCTGGGCGCTGTGCTCGGTTCGGCGCTTTTGATAGGTCTTCCTGAGGTGCTGCGCTTCGCATCCACGTGGCGTGGCATCCTGTATGGCATTCTCCTCGTGGTCATCATCCTGCTGCGTCCGCAGGGACTGTGGTCGCGCACCGTGAATGGGAAGAACGTGACTGGGAAGAACGTGACCGGAAAGAAGGCGGCATAATGCAGACTCAGCAGACTCAGACTCTACAGAAAAAGGCACAGAAGGCACAGGCGCTCCTGCGCGTGCGCGACCTGACGAAATCCTTTAACGGCCTGCGCGCAGTGGACGGCATCTCCTTCGACCTCCACCGCGGAGAAGTCCTGTCCATCATCGGTCCGAATGGGTCGGGAAAATCCACCACCATTAACCTCCTCTCGGGATTTCTCGAACCGGATAGCGGCCTCATCGACATCGATGACACGGCCATAGCCGGGCGCTCGGCTGCTGAAGTGGCCGAGAGAGGCCTGGCGCGCACTTTCCAGAATGGTCGCGTCTTCGGATCGCTTACGGTGCGTGAGAACATAGCCCTCGGCTACCATAAGAAGCTCGGCGCCACGCGTCCCCTGAGCGCCCTGCAGAATATGCCGGTGCTGCGCTGGCTCTCGCTGCTCGGTGAGACGGGAGCGGCCCTCTTCGGCGGCCCAGCGGTGAAGCGCGAAGAAAAGGATGTGGCACAGCGCATCGAGCGCGAAGTGGATTACTACCGCGAGCGCCTGGGCTCGCGCGAAGATGATGCCACGTATACGCTGTCCTATGCGAATCGCCGCCGCACGGAGATAGCCCGCGCGCACATCTCGGAGCCGGAGATTCTCCTGCTCGACGAGCCAACTGCAGGCATGAATCAGTCCGAGACAGCCGAAGTGATTCAGCAGCTGCTCTACCTCAAGGAACAGGGCCACACCATCCTACTCGTGGAGCATAAGATGGACCTCGTGGCAGCGGTCTCGGATACGGTCATAGCCATGGATGGCGGGCGCATTATCGCCTCGGGAGATCCAGACGCCGTGCGCACAGATCCTGTGGTGGTCGAGGCCTATCTCGGCAAGCGCGTGGGGTCGGACGCAGATGTGGCGCGGGTGAAAGGGGAGGGGAAATTGGCCTCGCAGACGAACGTCCTCACCCAGCAGAACGCGCTCGACGACGCCGCGACGAGCATCAGCAGCGAACGTCCGGCGCTGCTGACCATGCAGGATGTGAACGTGTATTACGGGCAGGTGCACGCGCTCGAGGACGTGAGCCTGACGGTGCCGGAGGGCGCCATCGTCTCGCTGCTCGGCGGTAACGCATCCGGAAAGTCCACGACCATGAAGACGCTGCTCGGGCTGAATAAGGTGACGTCCGGCGCGCTGCTGTACGGCGGCGAGGACATCACGCATCTCAGCTCGCGCGACCGTGTGCAGCGCGGGATAGCAGCCGTGCCAGAAGCGCGGCGCATCTTCCCGCAGATGAGCGTGTACGAGAACCTGCTGACCGGCGCATACACGCGCGACACGCGGACGTCTGCCGGGCGCGCGGCAGTGGCGGCAGACGTTCAGGCCATGTACGAGCGCTTCCCGCGTCTGGCCGAACGTCGTACTCAGCTCGCTGGCACCATGTCCGGCGGCGAACAGCAGATGCTCGCTTTCGCCCGCGCGCTCATGAGCCATCCGCGCCTCATCTGCATGGATGAGCCGACGATGGGCCTCTCGCCGCGGCTCGTGGAGGACGTGCTCGCGCAGATAGTCGCCCTGCGTGACGAGCTCGGCGTGTCCGTGCTGATGGTCGAGCAGCAGGCGGAGCTCGCGCTGTCCGTGGCCGATTACGGGTACGTGCTGCAGTCCGGCCGCATACGCCTGGCCGGCACGGGGCGCTCGCTTTTGAACGATCCGCGCGTGCAGGAGGCGTATCTGGGCGGCGCGTCGGGTGCTGCGGCGGTTTAGGCTGCGGCTGCGGCTGCGGCGGTTTAGGCTACGGCTTAGGCTGCGGTTTAGGCTGCGGGCTGAGGTCAATTTTTCCTCGAGCGGTGGCGGTGGTGACGGTGCTGTCGCTGCTGTGACGGCGCTCCGACACCGCTCGATTCGAAAGCCTTTGCAGTCATGCGCGTCGTGTGTTAGACTGTGAAAGTTGCCCCTCTAGCTCAATGGTTAGAGCAGCGTCCTTTTAAGTCGTGGGTTGTGGGTTCGAGTCCCACGGGGGGCACTTGGTTTTTTTCTTCTCTTTTCCTTGTGTTTATGCGGGTTTGTGCCGTTTTTCGGGTTCTGTGTTTCAGTGGATATGTCTGGTTTTTCGTATGTGCGATAAGACATGTGATAGCGGTATAATAAGATGGTGCTTTCTGTTCTGAACATGCGAATAGAGAACTTCATGAAGGAGTGAAGATGGGCGAAATGGACTGGACGACTATAACGGAGGAAGAGGTCATAAATAAAGTCGTTGGGTGGCAGGACTTAGATAACTCGTATCGGAGACGGGGAAAGAGCCCATTTTTGGCTCGATACCAGCTGGAGAGTGTAGCGTTTGTGGCAAGTGAGGAAGTGCGATGCTGGAAGTGTGGAGCTAGTGTTCGTGAGTATGGAGTGGGTTTTCATCTGATTCCAGAGGATTCCGGGAAGAATGAGATATGGAGAATAATGTCATTTGCTGAAGTGAATGAAACGGCTGTGTTTACAGAGGTTTTTCTTGAATATCTCAAAGATAATTACTCTATAAAACCTCGGTATTCTAAAACTATGAGAGCAGAGTATCTCTCTTTAGGATGTGCTTACTGTGATGCTCTATTTGGTGATGCGATTGTGTACTGCAATGTCGATAATCGCGGGAAAGGAATATCGGGGCGGGGAGCTGAGGAAAATAAGCTACTACTATGGTTTGATCTTCCGCGTCTCGCAGATAGGAAATATCGAACTTTTGATGAGCTTTGTAATAAAACATTTTATGCCGATGTGCATCCTCACAGAATACGACGAGAGGGTGAACACCCAGTAGGGAAGAGTATGCCTGTCTGGGGAGCTATACCGCGGTCAATGGCATAGAAAGAGAGAATCTAGCTGGGGATTCAGTATCTTTTGTACTATTTTCGGATATGCGAAAGAGAGAAGACAAGTTTGATGCGACACGCCGAAGAAAGTAATCCTTGACTTCATGCATTCAGCCTGTAAACTATATAGAGCTGTCTTAAAGACAAGCCGACGCGGGGTGGAGCAGCTCGGTAGCTCGCTGGGCTCATAACCCAGAGGTCCAAGGTTCAAATCCTTGCCCCGCTACCAGTGCCGTCGCATTCACATCGAAGAATGCGGCGGCTTTTTCTATCTGTGATTCCGAGGGTTTAGGCGTAGGTGAGCTCTTGGTGTTCGTGTTCCGTGCTGTTTTCTTCTTGCGTATTATGAGCAGTAGCGGTCACGCTTATGGTCATGTCGAGAGCGCTGAGGATTTTCATAATGGTGTGAATGCTTGGGTTTGCATTATCTGAGAGACTCTTATATAAGCTTTCACGGCCCACTCCTGCTTTTTTAGCAAGCTGTGTCATTCCTTGGGCCCTTGCTATGGTTCTTAATGCGGCCACGAGAGCGTGCGAATCGTTCATCGAAAGAATTTCATCAAGATAGACGGCTACATCTTCTGGAGTGTCTAGATAACGGCTGGCGTCAAATTTACGAATCATGACCATTCTCCTTTTTTCGTGAGGTCGTGTAAAAGATCTTGTGCTTTCTTGATGTCTTTACTCTGGCTGGATTTGTCTCCTCCTATGAGGAGAAGGATAATCGTGTTTTGTTTATGCGCGTAGTACACTCGGTAGCCTGGTCCGAAAGTGAAGCGGGCTTCATACACTCCATTTTTGATGGGTTTAATGTCTCCGGAGATTCTTCCGCTTGCTTGCCAAGCGTCGAAACGCGCGATGATACGGGCTCTCGCTTTCCGGTCTTTGAGCTTAGTAAGCCATGAGGTAAACTCATCCGTTTCGAATATCTCCATAAAAGAATTGTATCCGATTAGATACGATGATGCAAGATAAGAAAACCAGAGAAGTTTATTACCGAGAAGCTCTATTTGTTAGTGCTGTCCTTCAGCTAGGATAGTTATCGGTAAAAGGGTATTCTGCTGTAAGGTTTTGCATGAGAAAGTTTAGCTTGCGTCACCACTTGACGTCGCTAGAAGCTATGAAGGCACATATGCCAGCAACGTTTGAGATGAATGATAATGAGGCATGCCTTTCGGCGTGGAACGATATTAATCAAGCTCAGAAGGCTCTTGGCTTGAATTTTGAAGAGAAAGACTTAGTAATGGTACCAGATTCCACTCCTATTTATGACGTTCACCGCACCTACGAAGAAAACTACGCAGAAGGTCCGTTCGGCGAGTTCGCCGCGCTCGGAGCACAGGCTTCCGCGCTCGGAGCACGGACTGCACCGCTTGAGGCCACCGCGACCTCCGCGCTCGGGTCTCAGGTTTCCCCGCTCGAGACACCGACTCCGTTCGACACCGACACCCGGCACTACTCCTTCTTCGGCCAGAGCGTGCGCACTCCCTTCGGCATCCCGGCCGGCCCACTGCTGAACGAGCGTTTTACTACGGCAGCTTTCCGTGCTGGCTTCGACATCGCCACGTATAAGACGGTGCGTTCGCGCGCCTGGGCGTGTAATCCTTTTCCGAATGTGCTCAGCGTTCATCCGGCATCCGGCGAGCTGACAGCAGGCGCGCCAGAGACCGTAGACGGCGTTCTCGCTGACGACCAGTTCGGCTCTCCAGAGACCATCTCCATCTCGAACTCCTTCGGAGTGCCGAGTCAGTCTCCAGACGTGTGGCAGCCAGACATGCAGCGCGCCATCCAGAACGCCGGACCAGGCCAGCTTCTTCTCGCGAGTTTCCAGGGCTCGCGTACTCCAGAGATGAGTGAAGAGCAGTACATCGCCGATCACGTAACTACCGCGCGTCTCGCTCTGGAGACAGGCGCTAAAGTCCTCGAGATGAATACGAGCTGCCCGAACGAAGGGAAAGGCCGGCTTCTGTGCCATAATCCTGAGCTCGTAGGCCGCATCACTGAAGCGGTGAAGAACGAGATAGGGGACACGCCGCTGATTATAAAATTGGCCTTCATGCCGGACGATGCAGACGTCGAACGCATGATGCAGAACACGGTGCTGCGTCAGAGCGTGCAGGGCTTCGCGACCATTAATACTATCTCCGCGCGGCTCGTGAACGCGCGCGGCGAGCAGGCGCTGCCGGGCGAGGGGCGCGAGACGTCCGGCGTGTGCGGCGCGGCCATCCGGCACGCGGGACTCGAGATGGTCGAGCGCGTTATCCGCGTGCAGCGAAATCTGGGTATAGCGGATGACGATTTCGCGGTTATAGGCGTAGGTGGCGTCACGTCGGCGCGCGATGTGCAGGATTATCTGAGCCTGGGCGCGCGGGCCGTCATGAGCGCGACCGGAGCCATGTGGAATGCGCGGCTAGGGCAGGACGTCCGTGCGGCGCTACGCTAAACGCGCGCGGCGCTGCACACGCGCGAACGCAGACGCGTGCGAACGGCACACGGGCGACGGCACACGGGCGAACGCGGGCACGTGCGCGAACGTGACGGCGCGCGCGGGTCGTGCCGCCGCCGCCGCGACCGGCTTTTCACGCGTCGCGCATAATACGCATGGCACACTAGAATAAGCTAGAATAAAATACAGAAAACCGGACACGTATCCCGAGAGGCTGAGGATCTCACGCTGAGGGACTCACACGAGGGACTCGGATAGGAAGTACAGATATGACACGCGAGAATGACGTTTTGCACGTAGTGGGCGGAAAGCCACTCGGCGGCGAGATTAAGGTGCGAGGTGCGAAGAACCTCGTGTCGAAGGCTATGGTGGCGGCACTGCTTGCGCCAGGCACATCTGTGCTGAAGAACGTGCCGGAGATTCGGGACGTTCAGGTGGTGTCGGACCTGCTGCGTCTGCATGGTGTATCCACGAACGTGGACGGAAAGACCGGCGTGGTTACCATCGACGCCAGCCATGTGGAGATGCCAGCCGTGGCAGATGTGGAGACGCTTTCGGGCTCGTCTCGCATCCCTATTCTTTTCTCGGGGCCGCTGCTCCACCGTCTCGGCGAGGCTTTTATTCCTACGCTCGGCGGCTGCCGCATCGGCGACCGACCTATCGACTACCACCTCGAGACTCTCCGGAAGCTCGGTGCGGAAGTGGATAAGGAGCATGAGGATGGCATTCACATCACTGCTCCAAACGGCTTGCGCGGTACGAAGATTCACCTGCCATACCCATCCGTGGGCGCTACTGAGCAGACTCTGCTCGCCGCTGTACTCGCGGAGGGTAAGACGGAGCTGTCCGGAGCGGCCATAGAGCCAGAAATCATGGATCTTATAGCCATTTTGCAGAAGATGGGCGCGGTCATCTCGGTGGATGTGGACCGCACTATCCGCATCGAGGGCGTCAAGGAGCTGAAGGGATATACCCACACGGCTCTGACTGACCGCATCGAGGCAGCATCGTGGGCGGCTGCGGCACTCGCCACGCGCGGAGACATCTTCGTCAAGGGCGCTACGCAGCCGGAGATGATGACCTTCCTGAACGTCTACCGGAAGATAGGCGGCGAGTTTGATGTGACGGATGAGGGTATCCGCTTCTGGCATCCAGGCGGGGACTTGAAGCCTGTGGCCATCGAGACGGACGTGCATCCTGGCTTCATGACGGACTGGCAGCAGCCGCTCGTCGTGGCGCTCACGCAGGCGAAGGGCCTGTCCATCGTGCACGAGACCGTGTACGAGAACCGTTTCGGCTTTACTGAGCCGCTCGTGAAGATGGGCGCTACCGTGCAGCTGTATAAGGAGTGCCTCGGCTCGCTGCCGTGCCGCTTCGAGCAGCATAATTTCGAGCATTCGGCCGTGATTTTCGGTCAGACGCCTCTGACTGGCCGCGACATCGACGTGCCGGATCTGCGCGGCGGCTTCTCGCACCTCATCGCGGCGCTGACGGCCACCGGTGAGTCGAACGTGCGCGGCATCTCGCTCATCGACCGCGGGTACGCAGACTTCCGCGGGAAGCTGGCGGCTCTCGGCGCGGACTTTGACTAGTTTTTCTGTCAATTTTCCCTCTTCTTTCGCCCGGCGTTTTCGCGTGTCGTTACGACACCTTCGCGAACGCCGGGCGTTTTGCTGCGCGTTAATAGACCGTCCGCTTTAGAATAGAGCCTATGGTATCTCGCGGAAAACCTAGTCCAGGTAAATCAGTTCCTGCACTGTCCACAGTGCAGGTGGAAAAACTCGCACGCGCACATCATCTCAGTAATCCACTCGAGTATCTGCCTACGGGCACTCCTCGAGCGAATAATGAGGCAGAGATAAACGCCCAGAATCCAGCGAAGACGAAGAAACTGCTCGACATGATCTCGTGGGTGGCGAAGACGCGGATGAAGGCCCTGTCGTGGGGACTCGAAAATGTACCAGAGACCGGTGTCTTTATCACGGCTGCTACGCATGTGACACAGTTCGACGTCTTCGTGCCTATGACGGGCCTGTTCCACCAGGGACGCCGTCCTCGCTATATGGCGAAGGCTGAGATGGGCACGTGGCCCATCATAGGAGACTGGTTTAAAGCTGTGGGTATGCAGCCTGTGCCGCGCCGCAGTGGAAAAGCCTCGGACATCATCCATGAATCTGTCCGTATCCTCGTCGAGGATGGGCGTCCTCTGACCATCTGGCCTGAAGGAACAGTAACGCGTGATCCACTCAAATGGCCTATGAGCCTCAAGCCGGGCATGGCCATCATAGCGCTCGAAGCCTCACGCGCCCTGGGGTACCAGGTTCCGCTCTATGTCTCGGTCACGTGGGGAGCGGCCAGTATAAACCATTTCTTCCCATGGCCTCGTAAAAATGTGGTCATGGCCTATGACATGGCGCTGGATTATTCTGACTTACTCGAAGGCTCGGAGAGCTGGGAGGAGTATGGCGCTCCTTCTGAAGCAGTGGACGAGCTCACGGAGCGTGTAGCGCTGCGCATGGAAGAACTCATGGAAGAAATTCGCGGCGAAAAGCGACCAGAAGAGGGGCGCTGGGACTTTAGGATGATGCGCCGCACGCCACGCGGTGTGAAGGCTGGTGTGGACATCACCGAGACAGCCGCCGTGGACACCGCACAGACAAGCGAAAAAGGGGAGTAACTCATGACGAACATAACCGTACTCGGAGCTGGAGCGTGGGGTACTGCCTTCGGACAGGTCCTCGCAGATGCTGGTAACGATGTGACCATGTGGGCCATCGAGCCAGACATCGTGGCAGATATAAACGAGAACCGCCGTAACTCTGCACGTCTGCCTATCGTGGATCAGCTTCCTGAGCGTATGCATGCCACGGGAGACCGCGCCGAAGCAGTGCGCGATGCTGAGATAGTGGTGGTCGCTATAGCTGCCCAGTTTGCCCGCGTAGCACTCGAAGAATTCCGCGGCCTCATCCCATCCGACGCCGTGGTGGTCTCTCTTATGAAGGGCATCGAGCGTAGCACAGATAAGCGCATGGATGAAGTGGTGACGGAGGCTCTCGAGCTACCACTCGAGCGCTTTGCTGCCGTGTCTGGACCAAACCTGTCGAAGGAAGTGGCCCAGCGCCAGCCAGCCGCAGCAGTGGCAGCATCGGTGAGCCGCGAAGTGGCAGAAAAGGTGGCTGCAGCGGCGACGAATGCGTACTTTAAGATGTTTGTCTCCTCGGACGTGGTGGGCGTGGAGATGTGTGGCTCGCTGAAGAACGTGACCGCGCTCGCTGTAGGCATGGCGCGTGGTGCTGGCTATGGCGAGAATACTGCTGCTATGATTCAGACGCGCGGCCTGCGTGAGCTGACTGTGCTCGGCAGTGCTCTCGGTGCTCAGAAAGAGACTTTCTTCGGCATGGCTGGCGTGGGAGACCTCATCACCACGTGTGGTTCACCGCTCAGCCGAAACTACACTTTCGGCGCAAACCTCGGCAAGGGCATGAGCGTGGAGGAAGCCACAGCTGCGTCGAATGGTGTGGCGGAAGGCGTGCCGACGGTATCGGCTGTAGTGGCGCTGGGCGAAAAGTATGGCGTGCCTACTCCTCTGGCATCCGCCATGCAGCACGTGCTTGAGGATGGCATCTCCTGCGCCCAGATGCTCAGCGAACTCTTCGCTGATGGGGACGTGGACGAGTAAAGGAAGAATTGACAGAAAATGAAGAAAAATATCATCGTACTCTACGGCGGAAAAGCAGACGAGCACTCTATCTCCTGCATCTCGACGAGCGGCGTGCTGAACGCGCTGGATACCAGCCGCTATAACGCCATTCCGGTGGGCATCACGAAGAGCGGCGAGTGGGTCGTGGGCGGCGAGGACCCGCGCAGTTGGTCGCTCGACGCGGCGAAGGCGAGCGGGCAGATGCCGGAAGTGCGCGGCGTTTCGGCGCGTGAAGACGGCGAGGGTGGCGCGGACGAGGCGAGCTCTGCGCGTTCCGTTATCCTCGATATCTCGCAGGGCGCCGACGGTTTCCTCGCCGTGGACGACGAAACGGGCGAAGTGGAGTCCCTCGGACACATCGACGCGGTCTTCCCGGTACTGCACGGCCCGTTCGGCGAGGACGGCACGGTGCAGGGTCTGCTCGAGATGATGGGCGTGCCATACGTGGGCTGCGGCGTGCTCGCGTCGGCGGCGTGCATGGATAAGCACTATACGAAGGAGCTGCTGCGCGAGGCTGGCATTCCGGTGGCTGCGGGCATTACTATCGATGCGCGCGTCGAGCAGCAACGTTCGGGTGAGTGGCTGGCTGCGCGCGTGGCTGAGGCTGGGCTGGAGCTGCCGCTGTTCGTGAAGCCGTCGCGTGCGGGCTCGTCGTTTGGTGTGACGCGTGTGGATGAGGTGTCTGCTGATGGCGCGGAGCTGGAGGCTGCTGTGGCTGTGGCGGCTGAGCATGACTGGCGCGTGCTCATCGAGCAGGGCGTGAATGCTCGCGAGATAGAGTGCGCGGTGCTCGCGCCGCGTGCGGGTGGCGAGGTGCGCGCCTCGCTGCCAGGCGAGGTGGTCATCGATTCGGCTGGTTCTGGCGATTTTTACGACTTCGACAGCAAATACATGGACGAGACGGCGTCTCACGTCGAGGTGCCGGCCGCGCTGCCTGACGAGCTGCTGGAAAAGGTGCGCGACGTGGCGGTGCGCGCTTTCCGGGCTGTGGATGGCGCTGGCTTGAGCCGCGTGGATACGTTCGTGACGGCGTCTGGCGAGGTTTTGGTTAATGAGATCAACACCATGCCTGGCTTCACCCCGATATCCATGTATTCGAAGGCCTGGGAGGCCACGGGACTGAGCTATTCGGATCTCATCACGGAGCTTATCGAGGGCGTGACGGAGTAGGGGCTGCACGTCTGTACTCACAAACTTCCTCCAGGTTTTTCCCATCCGCACAGGGCTGTGAACGTTCACAGTGAGAAAATCCTGGAGGAAGTTTTTTGCCACAGGCTCACATGTGATGAAAGTGTGAAGCTCCCGGGGAATTCTCAAACTTTGCCCCGAGCTTTAACCGTTTTTCTTGCTCTAAGGCTCTCAGAATGGTTAAAGCTCGGGGTAAAGTTTTTTTCGTGAAGAAAACGTGAAGACGTACTGCAGAATACTCTCCAGTACAGAGTGTTTCAACGACCACTAGAACTCAAGTATTTTTGTTATAGGAAATAATGCGACACGGTGTCAAATTAAAGTGTCGTGGTGTTTCCTATGCGTGTTAGAGGATTTCCCATCGTATCGTATAGAGATGTGTGCGATGAATCTCCGTATGCAGAGCGTCGCTAATCTTCTCGAGATAGGATGACGACTTTTCTCTGAGCAGTTTCCTCTGTGCTCTGTAGTCGTCCTCCATATCTTCAGCTGCGTTTCTGAGTTTTCGAGATTCTTTGAGTAGTTTTAGACGTTCCATTTGATCAGAGGAACGACGAGATGCCTTTTCAAGGGACTCAGACTGGGCTTGGGCCTCTCTTATTTTTGCATCATACGTGGCTCGTAAATCGGCTAGACGTGAGTCTATGAGCATTTCCTGCTCGTAGAGGTACGAAGCATTCTTTTCTTGAATGCGCATGTGAAGCTCATTAATTTGTTCGGTGATGCTTTGATCACACGCATCTGATGTGATGCGCTCTTCTGTCGCTGCTATGGCATGAAGATCGAGAAGGTCATGTATGAGCTCCGCATCGAGAGGAGAACCAGATTCTGTGTATGCAGATGCGACGAGGTGGGACTCAGTAGGTACTGCAGTATTCTGTTCAGAAGAAGGCGCGGTAAAGGAGACTGAGTCTATACTCAGTATTCCAGACGTATGACGGAGCTTCTTCAGGGGAGCAGATGCTCGGTCAGAATCATCTATGCTAAACGTGACATGGGCTGAAGGCGTAGAAGAGTTTTGAGCACATGATATAACCCACTGACACAAATCGCTGGCATATCTGTACTGATGAGCACCTTTCTCTGGTGATTTCTTAAAATAGTATTCTCCCAGTGGAACCTTTTCCTGTGGGGCAGTACGCAGATAAAAATGAAGTGCATCATCTGAAAAATCAGCATAATTTCGAAGCTCATAGCGGGTTAGCTTGAGGAGAAGGCGCTCGAAGGAGTTTAGTACCACAGATGTCTGTGTATCGTAACTCTTCAGCTTATCTCGTACATGAGGGTCGAGATTATCAAAGACTTTTGCGCGGGTCTTTTTCATCTCTTTACTAATCTGGGTAGCATAGCGCGTTTCAAACTCGTCGAATGCCTTGTCTATCTCCTCAGCTGTTTTACATTTATCGAGAATAGAGAGGATAGAGCGTTCGAAGTCTACACCATCCTCGATGCTGCCGAGTACCTCATCTGATGCTCCGAAAATAGATGTGAAAAGCTGGAATTTCTCTGTAAGAAGTTCGAGAATACGTTCTTCAGCTCTATTCCCCTTATTTGAGAAGTTCACTATGATGACATTATGTTTCTGCCCGAATCGATGGATGCGGCCTATCCGCTGCTCGACGCGCTGCGGATTCCATGGTAAGTCGTAATTAACGAGCATCGAGCAGAACTGAAGATTTATGCCCTCTGCTGCAGCTTCTGTAGCTATCATAATCCGTCCATTTTCGCGGAACTCATCCACAAGAGCTTTACGACGGTCTGCTGCTGGAACGCCTGTAATAATATCCGAACCATCATTTTCTTTCAGCCATCGTGTATAAATGTGCTGAGCCTCTTCAGAGGTATTCGTTCCATTAAATAGTACGAGACCTTCCTTCCAGCCTTCTTTTCTGAGTAACTCAGCAAGGTACTGCTGAGTTACTGTAGAGTCAGTAAAGATGATGGCTTTCTGTGGAGCGCCTATATCGCGAAGTCTACTGAAGCCTTGCTCAAGGGCTTCGAGAAGCTTAGTAGCTTTCGCATTTTGTGTGATGGTTCGCGCTAAAGCTGCATACTCACGGAGCTCAGCTATCTCATCTTCCATACCTAAACGGTCTTCGTGGCTAAAGGATCCATGCGATGGCTCGTTATCCCCGTCTGGAGAGATTTCTTTAAACTCATCGAGAATGTCAGCATCATCAAGGAAACTCCCTGCATTATTTCTTCTACGGCCTGAGCGTAGTTCGGACTCAAGGCGATGAGATATCTTTTCGAGAGTCGTAGCTAAAGCAAGTGGAGAAGACCCTAACCGTTTACGGATAATAATCGATGAGAGAAATCGCTGTGACTGAGGAAAAGCATAGAGAAATGGCCTCTGCAAGTAGTTATTTATGAGATCATATATCTTCTGCTCAGCCTCGCTAGGGGTGAACGCAAACGTCAGAGGTATGCGATTCGTATAACGAATATACTTTTGTGCATCCTTTCTCAGTGTACGCTTCGCGATGAGGGATACTCTCTGAGCAAGATCGTCATTCCCCAAATCATCTGGATGGTTTACGTAGCGTTCCTTAAAAGCATCAAAAGACTGGAAAAAGTCCGGATCAAAGACGCTGACTATACCGTAAAGTTCTTCTAAACGATTCTGGAGTGGTGTAGCAGTGAGCATAATGCATCGTGATGCATCTGAGCAGATAGAGGATACTGCTTGCGCTATCTTCGCGCGCTGGGTCCAGTGCGCGCGAAGACGATGAGCCTCATCGCAGACGACGAGATCCCACGGAATAGCGAGATCGAGCGTGTGTGCGTTAGCAAACTCATAGGAACATATAAAGATGCGTGGGGACTTCACTCTTTCTGCGGGTGGAGAAGAAAGAACATCTAACTGGAATCTATCTAAGACGAGCGACGGTAATGCAAACTTTTCACTGAGCTCCTGCTGCCACTGCTGGCGCAGAGAAGATGGAGAAATAATCAGGATATTTCTCTTCCTCTCTGCCCAGAACTGGCTTATAACGATTCCTGCTTCTATGGTTTTCCCCAGGCCTACTTCATCCGCGAGGATTACTCCCTTACGGAAAGGAGAATGAAGCGCGAATAACGCAGCATCTATCTGATGTGGTTTAGGCTCGACTTGTGCGTCGAAGAGTAAACCAGCGAGCGGTCCTACAGAATCTTCGGGACTGGAGGTGTACGTGCGCTCTAACTGATAAGCGTGATATTTCGCTGCATAATCCTCTGGATAAAGCATAGCTGTTTTAGACCTCCCACTTCTGAGGTTCGCTTACCTTATAATCGACATCCAAAGCCTTGAAATGCTGACGAGCAGCTTTAATCTTCGCAGCTTCAGAGGGGCGAAGCATGGATAAGTCATTCGTACCTTTAGTCTCACGAATCATGTAAAGGCGTTCTATACCATCGTCGTCCTTCTTCACTATGGCCCAGTCCGGGTTATAGTTTCCTACAGGTGTAGGAATATGGAACTTCTCCGGCAGCTTCATGAAGAGGGAGATGTCCTCACGAGTGTCGAGGAATCGTGCAAACTGTCGTTCTACTTCAGAATCGAGAAGGATATAGTCGAAGTCTGTCTTCTCAGGATTCTGAACTTTATACAGGTTATCCTCGAAATATTCTTTGATGAGTTTACCGTCGGCCTTCAGCTCACGAAGTTCGTATACAGAGCCCCCGAGAGGCTCATACTGGATTCCATCGACGATAACGCGATAGAGTTCCTCCTGAATACGTTTCTTTACCATGGTCATGAACTCAGTAGGATTCGCGAGGAAGTCCTTTAGTCGTCCAGATTCTTGAAGAATGCGGACGATACTTCGCCTCGTGAGACTGGTATCCTTCTGAAGCTCTGAGATAATATCGGGGAGAGTATAGCTTTCTTTTACTTCCGCTATACGTTCTCCCTTCACGCTATCACGTGTGCCTCCGCGTTCGAGTGTCATACCCGTTCTAGTGACTACTATACGGATAGGCTCTATGGCTGGAGCATCCTGAATAGCCTTCACACAGTTCTGGATGACCTTTTCCTGGTCGAAAGACACATGATATGTAGTCCTCTGAGAAATCTTTTCCCAAAAATCCTCGAACTCTGGAGTAATGTAGAGATTTCTGTTCAGAGTACGTACTTTGCGCTTTCTTTTTTGCTTGATGATGCGTTCCACATAGCAGTTCATTACTATATCTATGATAGACGTACGTAATGAGTCATACATAGCCGGAAGCTCGAGCTCGAAATCTGGCGTTCTCGGCTCAAACTGAGGAGTTACACGTCCGTCATCATCGAGATAACCCTGATCGTGAAGAGTATCCCAAATCTCCTGAGAGCGCTCTACTCCAAGTGCTTGAGTAGTATCAGAATGGTCATCAGGATGGGCAAAATGTAACTTTGCGAATTCAGTAGTACGCACAAAGCCTATGGCTATACCTGCATTCTGGTATTCCTCCTGAAGTGCCTTCGCGAACTGAGCATACGACTCATTCGCTATTACAGTAAGCTGAGCGAGGCTTCTGTCATGAACACGATGACCCTCACTATCCACAGGGAGACGAAGACCGCGTCCTATGGTCTGACGGCGTTCAGTCTCAGAAGACATATCGCGCAGAGTGCAGATCTGGAATACATTAGGGTTATCCCATCCTTCACGTAGAGCAGAGTGTGAAAAGATAAAACGCACTGGCTCATCTTCAGAGAGAAGACGTTCTTTATCTTTCATAATGAGTTCATAGGCATCATCATCTGCCTTTGTCGTTCCACTGCTATCCTTAAAAGTGGTGACTTTCTGCGCCCCGCGTCCTTTCGTCATTTGCGCGAAGTATCCTGAGCGTGCTTCTACGGGATTCTCAGGAAGGTGTGCTAATAAATGACGCTGAGCACGTTCCTCACGATAAATCTCGTCAAACCATACTGCAAACTGACCATCCGCATCGAGATTATTCGACCCATCACCAAGATAGGAAGCGACATGGTCTATGAAGAAGAGCGAGAGAACTTTTACATGTCTACTGTGAAGCAGCTCTTCGCGCCGGAAATGCTCACGAATAGTTTCGCGAATCATCTCTTTAAAGAGAGCCCTTTGCTGTCCGCCTATCTGCTCATCGAGAGAAATTTTTCCGTGATGAGATAACTCCACATATTCTGGGTCAGCGCTTATCTCTGATATGCGCCAGTTATCTGCATACGTTTCATTACCACCAGATAGAACTTCTAAATCTGCTCCTTGCTTAGCAGTGACTGTCTTCTTCGCTATCTTGCCATCTTTCTTACGCGCTAGAATCTCTATACGAGCTGCAAGAGGGTCTCGTTTTATCTCTACTAAGCGCACATAGGGCTGGGTAGTTTCACCTTCCTGAACGGCATCAGCTATGACGATTTGTTTTACGAGTCCTAGCTGGTGTGCATCGATAGGGTCGAGTCGGTAGACGAGGTTACGTAGCACACGATGGGTAGCTGAATAACGGAGCATGCACAGTGGCGAGAGGTCCTGAATAGCGGACTGCGCTAGCTGTGTCTCCATGTTTTGAGGTTCGTCGATGATGACGATAGGATGAGTGGACCTCAGATAATCTAGGGGGCGAAGACCGCTCAAGCGGTCTCGCTTCTGATGCATAACACGAGTATTTTTATCTCCACGCAGAGAGTCTATGGTCATGATCATAAACTGAAGAGACGTCGCTGTAGCGAAACCACGCACCTCTTCTGAACGATCACCTGAATACACAGTGACATCTGACTGGATATCTGGATAAAGTTCACGGAAATGCTCCGCCATCAGAGATAGAGATGTCCTCACGCCTTCACGAATAGCTACGGAAGGCACGAGGATAATGTACTTCATAAAACCATACGTGCGTGCAAGCTCGAAAGCAGTGCGCAGATATACGTATGTTTTTCCGGTACCCGTCTCCATCTCGATATCAAACTGAAGTCCTTCATCGAGTTCCTGACTGAGCTCTACAGCATTACGATTCTGTATATCCTGAAGATTCTTAAGGATAGTAGCATCACTGAGAAGAAGATTATTCCCATGAACGCCTAAGTATTCAGGCGTATCGATGAGCATGGAGTCTTCTGCAGGAAGACTTAATAAGCTTCGGGTGAGTGAGCTGCTTCCTTTCGGCTGTCCCTTAAACAGGTCTGTTACTGAGCTGATGGCATCTTCCTGATACCCCTGGTGTGGGTTAAACTGTATCTTCATGGCCTGTCACCTTATGCTATGTAGAGTTCGATGTCGTGTGCCTTGCATTCTTGGACGATGTTAGTTTTTAGCTCGTCGTCAGCGTGACCGCTTCCGTCTGTGAAGCAGTCTTCCAGAAGAATAAGGCGACCTGGCATGCATGTTTTAATGAGATGACGTATCTGGTCGAGCGTCGGAGCGTGTGCAGCATCGAGATATGCATACATGGTTCCTTCGGCTATGGAATATACGTCGAGTCCAGAAATCGTTTCCTGAGAAATCTGTTCCGTGAGTGATACTCCCATCTTCAGGAGTATTTCTGTAAGGAGATCATACTGAGATGAATGGCTGTCAGCTGAATTCAGAGCGAAATTTAGAGCGCCTTGAAGTTCTTCTGTGGTGAGATCAGTAGTGGCCTGCCACTTGGCGAAATGCGTATCGGTTAGTTTATAAGCGCGGAAGCCGGTGTCGAGGGCATGGTCAGACTGAGAGGAGCTGTTCTCTCTCTCTTCTAAGATTTTTGTTCCTGCACGGCGGATACGCTCTCGGGATATGTCTGCGATGGTCTGGAATCCTGCTTTATGCGCTTCTGAGTTTTCTGGGGTAGGTTCAGGTAGCTGTACAGAGATACAGCGACGGTGTCCACCATCCTCAGCGTTTAACTGCATGACAGCATGAGCAGTCGTCCCTGAACCCGCGAAGAAATCAAGGATGAGGCTGTTCTCCTGTGTCGCTTGATTGATGAGAAAAGCGATTAAATCTAGCGGTTTTGGAAAATCGAATATTTTCCTATTGCTGAACATGCTCATCAGTGTTTTGGTTGCATTCTCGGTTGAGAACCACCCGAGATTAGTTACGAAAGCCTTTCGGTCATTAATGTAACTGTCAATAAATTTCTTCTGGCGCGGTGTGTGTGTCTCATCATCTGGGAAAATGATTAAATTCTTTTTAATCATCTGGTTTAATGATTCTTCTGAAAAAGCCCAGTTAGCGTAAAATTTATTCCCGGTTTCTGGATCAACTATAGAAAAATAGTTATTCTGTTTTCCTGTAGCCTTTAGGCTTTCCGAACGCCATAAGCCTCTTGGGTCATTATCGGGATTGCCAAAATCGCTTTCATCTCGGTTGAGTCCTTTAAACGTAACTTGATTGATATCACGGCCAAAAGCTAATACATATTCTTGATTTGACATGAGCATTGTCCGCGGCGGAACCCCACGCGCTGCATTCTTTGTAGTCCAGACGAATTGTCCTAAGAAATTGTGGCTACCGAAAATTTCGTCGAGTAGTGCACGTAATGCTGCAGCTTCATTATCATCAATGGAAATAAAAATGACGCCATCCCGCGTTAGCAAGTTACGCGCGAGCACGAGGCGTGGGTACATCATGTTAAGCCACTTGGAGTGGAAACGGCCGTCGGATTCGCTGTTTGTGGTGATTTTGCCTTCGCTGTCACGCTGCCCGGTGATGTCCAGGTAGTTCGTGATGGAGTCACTGTAGTTATCTGGGTATACGAAATCTTTACCCGTGTTATACGGAGGGTCGATGTAAATGCACTTAATCTTACCGTAGTAGTGCTTCTGAAGAATCTTCAAAACTTCGAGGTTATCCCCCTCGATGAAGATGTTCTCAGTAGTGTCCCAGTGTACAGAGTGGTCGAGGTCTGGGCTGAGGGTGGCTGTGGTAGGGATTTGGGCTGCGTGTATAGCGTCGGCTTTTCCTGGCCAGAAAAGTCCGAAGCGTTCACGTTCTGGTGCTGTGTCTTCGCCGAGGAGAGTTTTGATGACGTTGAGGTCTATTTTCCCATCGCTCATAGCTTGTGGGAATAGACGCGCGAGGTCGTGTGCTGCTTGGGTGTGGTAGTTTGGCGTGGTGGCTTCTACCTGGTGTATGGTTTCCTCCATGGTGGCTCCTATATCAGTATAGATGAGTGTATAGTATGGTTATTTTACTCGAAAGATGAACTTTATAATCATGATATTCTCAGCTCGTCTCGTAGCTTAGTGCTCGCGCTATAGCGTATCGGGCGCTTCCCTTCTATGGTGATGTAGCCTAAGGCTGCTAGGTGATCGAGAGTATTTTTTACTTTCTTGTGTCCCACGTCGAGAGCATTCATTATGTCGGTACGTGTAAGGCCGGATGTATACCGGTTAAAGAGATGCTCCTGTAGAAGTATCTCTAAGGTGTTCCGTTCGGTCGTGTTCAGGTCTGTAAAGTGCTGGGTCATAAACTGTGTGGCGGACTCAAGTATGCTGAGTTTTTCCCGTAGCTGCAGAATAAGTGATGTCTGAGCGGTCTCTATGAACGTGCCGATGCGTAAGCAGAAAGTGGTGGCATCCTGGCAGTTCAGAGGGTGCTGAACTTCATCGAAGGCATGTGCATACTGGCTCTTCGCATCTGCTATCACGGTGCTGAGAGACAGGGCTGTGCCGAGAGAGAAAAACTGCGTGAGCTGGAGAGCCATAAGATAGCGTCCAGTACGGCCATTTCCGTCGTAGAACGGGTGAATATATTCGAAAATATAATGGCTGAGCGCTATCTGGATAAGTGGTGGAATGTCATCGCGATGAATGAAATGCAGCCACTGAGTGAGTGCTTCGTGGATACGGGGCTCAGGGTACAGTCCACTGTGGAGCTGAGTGCCCTTACTGTCATCCCATACACTCACTTTTTGTGCGCGGAAAAGCTCTCCATCCAGGATATTTTCTGGAGATAATTCCCCCTGAATGACGTGGTCGTACAGAGAACGAACATCTGTCAGCGAAGCGGGGAGAATGGAGTGGGACTCGATGTTCAGGAGAAGATGCGCGAACTCGCTAAAACGCGTATGGTCGTCTGGAATCCGCGCTTTTTCTAGTGCGCTCGCTATCTCCTGGTGAGTGCTGTGCACTCCTTCTATGGCATTCGTAGTCTGAAGCTCGGAGCCTATAAGATCATAGAGATACGAATGTGCTGCTATGGTCGGTAAAGTACTCCATAGCTGATGAATCTCTAACTCATTCTTTTCTAATGTCACATGAAGATTCTGAATCTCTGCTGTACCTATGGCGAAGACTTCGTGATCAGCGAAAGTGATGCCACTACGAAAAGAAGCGAAATTCTCGAGCCTACGCGTGTATTCCTCTTCTGCTTGTTCTGCTGGCATGCGTGTGGAGGTGCTCATAGCGACGTATTTGCGTATGGTCTGGTACTGCATAATGGTCTTTTACCTCCGAAAGGCGTGTAAGAGAAAAATAATACCTACTATTTTACACTACAAAAGTGCAAAAAATTATAAAAGACACTTATAGTATCTAAACTTGGACTTCTCAGTATGTACTAAAGTGTCTTTTTGACTAAAAGACACTTTTACATAACGCGCGGCTGCTTTCCTTTATCTCATAGAGCGACGAAGGAAAGCAGTCAAAGAGATAGTTCTCAACTTGTGCGTGGGGTAGAAGTGAGCATTTCTTGACTGATATTCCGGATGCGAAGAGACTCGCGAAGAGTGTCGCCACGGCAGGCGCGCTCATTCCTTACTCTTCTGGTCTAAAAGATACTGACGGTATTTTTTAGATTCTCGTGCTATCTCCTGCCACCACAAATAGTCATCCATATTAGGTATGCCCATTGCTTGGATGATTTCTCTGGAATGGGTAGGAACTCCAGACTCTATTTTGTGGAGCAGTATTTCTATCTTTTTAAGAAGTTCGAGGTACTCTGATTTAGGTATGACTAACGCTAAGTCTTTAATGAGCTGAAACACGGTAGCGTTATTATTATGTGGTCGTGCGCAGTACAGTCTTTCATCATGTGCACAGATGTTTCGGAACTCCTTGATTCTACGGTAGATAGAGTCGAGCTTTTTCGCTGATATCGTACGGTGAATTTTATGGGATGAGTTATAGACGTGCGTATAAAGCTGGGCTACAGCTCCTCTTACCTCTGGTTTTTGTGTTTGAAAGAACCAGAACATCTGTCCGAGTGTGAGGTCATTTGAGAGAACCCACAGTGGGACTTCGCCATTATGCATTTCGATGCAGTGGCGGATATAAGGCTTTGTCCTATTACCTACTGATTCAGGTGAACTATTATTCTGGATGATCTTTTTTAGTTCATGTAAAAGTAAGCTTACTTGATGCGACATAGAAGAGTTGTAATGTTCGGCACGGAGATATGCATTTGGCTCATTTTGATGATACTCAGTAAAACAGTAGGCACATGAGGTTCGTAGAAAAGCTTCTGCTCGAATAATAGCAGAGAAAATGAGACATCTTAAGTCACGATCGAAGGTGAACAATTGATAGAGATGGTCAAATGTGGTTCCATTTACAAACGTATCCGCATGAGGCGACTCAAGAAAAGGCGTTTTGTAGCCATTAATGATGCTGTAGTATCCTTCGCGCTGAAGAATTTCGCCAGTTTTAGAGTTTGCTATAATCATTCCGCGTGACTCGAGGAGTTTTATTTGCTGCTGTATGGTCAGGAATGGCTTGTGCACTGTAACCTCCTCGTTTCCCTAATGCACGAAACCCATCCACTGATCAACTCTCAGCGGATGGGTTTCGCGAACTGGACACTGCCCAGCTTCATCACACTTCTATTCTATAATGAGTATGAATTCTAGTCAATAAGCGCGGGTTTCGTATAAGAAATTACGGTGGATTACCTAAGTATTTTATACCTAATTACAAAAGCGCCCTCCTCGACCTCATACACGAGAGATCGAGAAGGGCGCCTGTAGTGGATGAATTGACAGCCGAAAAAAGCTTACTTCACCGCACCGCGCATTACGCCAGAAACCACCCAGCGCTGAGCCAGGATATACACGACCAGAACAGGCGCCATGGCCATGAGGTAGGACGCGAAGGCCACAGGGTAGTTCGTCGTAAACTGCGAGGAGAAGACGTACTGCGACAGCTGCAGGGTAGCAGAAGACTGATCGGTCAGGATGATCAGAGGCAGCATAAAGTCATTCCATACCCACAGAACGGTCATCACGGCGATGGTCGCGTTTATAGGCCCCATGAGCGGGAAGATGATGGTCCAGAAGACGCGCCATGTGGACGCGCCGTCGATGCGGGCCGCCTCTTCGAGCGATACCGGGATGGAACGGATGAAGCCGATTCCTATGAACAGATTCGTGCCCAAGCCCAGAACGATGTACAGGATGATCAGCCCCATCTGGTTATCCAGTCCGAGCCAGCCCATCTCGCGCGCCAGAGGCAGCATGATGACGGTGAACGGCACGAACATAGCGGCCACGAAGAAGTAGTACATGAACTTAAAGAACGGACGGTCCATGTTTCGCGCCACAGCATAGGCCACGAAAGTATTCGTGAGCAGAGTGAGTACGGTGGCAGCTACTGTGATGATAAGCGTGTTCCACACTGCACGCGGGTAGTTTACGAGGTCCCATGCCTGCGCGTAGTTCGACCAGTTCCAGATGGATGGAAGCTCGAGGCCGCCTATGGACGCGTTATCCTTCAGGGAGGAGACGAACGCGAAGTACAGCGGTACGAGCACGGTCAGAGACAGCACTGCAGTGAGAGCTGTCAGAGGCCAGTTCACGCGGTTTTCTTTCGACAGGCGCAGCTTCATGCCGTCCTTGCTCCCGGCTTTTCCGGAAGCCGAGCCGGACTTAGCGGCGCCGCCCGCGTTCAGCGAGTTACGGCCCTGACGTGCCATGGAGCCGAGCTGTGTTTTATTCGTAGTATTCGTAGCACTCATTAGATCTGCTCCCTCTTCGAGAAGAATGTCAGCTGTACGAAACCGATGAGCGCCAGCAGGATGAAGTACACCACTGCGTCAGCGGTCTGGTAGGCATACTCGCCACCGGTCAAGCCGTTCGAGTAAATAAGGTACGACACCGTTTCGGTGGCCTCCGATGGGCCGCCGCCGGTTAATGCCACGATCTGGTCGAAGGCACCGAGCGCGCCCTTCAGCGACAGTACTGCATTAATGGTCACGAACGGTCCGAGCAGTGGGAAGGTGATCTTCCAGAAGCCCTGCCAGGCATTCGCGCCGTCTATCTCGGCAGCTTCGTACACTTCCTGGTCTATGGTCTGCAGGCCCGCGAGGTAGAGCAGTGTGTTATATGCCACGGACTGCCATACGCTCACGAAGACGATAGGAATCCAGGCGAGCTGTGCATTCGTGAGCATGGATTCGCTCAGCCAGTCGATGCCGAGCGCCTGCCCCAGAGCTGGCAGAGGATTCATGAAGATGTAGCGGAATACATAACCGATGATGAGCACTGCCAGGGTGTATGGGATGAAGAAGATGGCACGGAAGCCACCCTTAAAGGCGATGTGCGAGTTCAGCAGCACCGCCAGGAACATGGCGATGAGGTTCACCAGCACAGCGATGAGTACTGCGATGAAGATGGTAAAGCCATACGCATGCCACACGCGCTCGTCCTGGAACAGCGCGATGTAGTTACTGAAGCCTATCCACTTCGAGTCTCCGAATCCCTGTGAATTCGTAAACGAGTACATAATGCCCTGAATGAACGGGACATACAGGAAGAATGCGAAGATGATGGCTGCTGGAATGGTCATCCAGTAGTATGCGCGGTCCACTTTTGCGCGGATATTTGTGTGTGTCGTTTTCACTGAGTCTTTCACGTCCACGCCTCCTTAGTTAAAGTTCCTCGACTGGACCTTATCGTAGGAATTCTGCATGTTCGAGATGAACTGGTCCACGTTACCCGTGGTAACGAGGCCCTGCAGATATCCCGCGAGGTCTACGGATGATGGAATCTGATGATCAGAGAAGTCCACGATGCGGTTTTCGCGGAAGAATGGCAGAACGGACTTAATTTCGTCCGCGCCGGCTTCCGTGTTCTTCAGCGGCGTGAAGGCGAAGTTATCCTTCGCATACTGCATCACGTTTTCTTCATCGAGCAGGAACTCGATGAACTGACGTGCTTCCTTCTCGTGCTTCGTCGTCGCGCTCATGGTCAGGACCACGTCGTCGCCGGCTGTGAGCTTCTGCTCGCTGGCGTCGTTCGTGGCAGGCATCTGTGCAAACGTAAGCTTAATGTCTGGTTTTACGCTCGTCACCTGTGGGATGGCGTACGTGCCGAGCGGCAGCATGGCGGCTTTTCCGTTCGCGAAGTCCTGAGTGGCCTGCTGGTACGTGACGCCTTTATTCTTCTGTGCGTACTTGAAGAGTTCAATTTCTTTCTGCGCCACATCAGTCCACAGCTTCGAGAAGGTGGTCTCCTTCGTGCGCAGCTTCGCATAGTCCTCCAGAGGAACCATGGTGCCCGTCAGGGACCCGAGAGGTGCCTGCAGGGTCCAGGTATCTGCCCAGGATGCTTCCACTGGGGTGATGCCAGCATCCTGAATCTGCTTCAGTGCAGCGATGAACTCATCCCAGGTCTGAGGAGGATTATCTGGGTCGAGGCCAGCCTGAGTCCACAGGTCGCGGTTTATGATGTACCCGGATGCATTACCTGCGTATGGCAGAGCGTAGAGCTTCTTCTTCGAGGTGTCTGACGACTGGATGAGCTCACGAGAAATCTGCATCATGCCCTCGTTCAGCTTCTTCGTAATAGGGTCGCCTTCCCAGTTATGGTAGACGCCAGCTGCTGCGAACATACCGTAGTTCGCGTCCCCATTCAGGGTGAGGACGTCTGGCACGCGGCCCTTCACCAAACGGGTGCGCATATCCGTGGACGCATTCGCTGTGTTATTAATGTTTATCTTAATGTTCGGATGCTTCTGCTCGAATTCACGTGCTTTCTTCGTGAACCAGCCAGCAGCTTCGGCCTTAAACTGGAAGAAGTCGAGCGTGACAGTGCTCGAGTTCGTGGCGCCGCACGCACTGAGGGCAGAGCCGGCTAAAGCCAGTGTTACTGCGGCTGCAGTGACTCGCCCCGCCATCTTCTTCAGTCTCAGGATGCCATGGTTTTTCATAATGACTCCTTTGTGTGTAACCAGTCGTCGTGAGCGGTCGTCGGACACGTCGGCTGATCCTCTCCTGTGAAGCACTACTATACTCCGAGAAACCAGAATTTGTGAGATTTTGTTCGTTACGGCGTGTTGCACACGTTTTCATGTGGGGTATATGTTCGTTTATGTTCATTAGACCCGTTCGCTGCGCGATGGAGTGAGCGCTTTTTTCACGCGGTGAGGAGTTAAGCAGGATATACCCGCATTCCGGCATAATGGAACTATGCCGGTAAAGTTTCCTGAAGGCCTTCCAGCCCAGAAGATCCTGAATGAAGAACGCATCTTCGCTATGAGTGAGCGCGATGCGCAGGAACAGCATGTGCGCCCTCTGCGCATCTGCATTCTGAACCTCATGCCGAAGAAGATAGAGACGGAGACGCAGATCCTACGCCTCATCTCGAAGTCTCCACTTCAGGTAGATGTGGACTTTATGCGTGTGGACTCTCATGCGTCCACACATACGAGTGCCGACCATCTCATTAAGTTCTATGAGACTTTCGAAGACCTGAAAGAGAATTATTACGACGGCTTCATCATCACAGGCGCTCCCGTGGAACACCTGGACTTCGAGGATGTGGATTACTGGGATGAGCTCACACGCATTATAGACTGGGCGCAGAGTCACGTTTTTTCTGTGGTGTATCTGTGCTGGGGAGCTATGGCAGGACTGCACTATAGATATGGTATCGATAAGCACGTCGAGGATCATAAAGTCTTCGGTGTTTTCAGCCAGTATCTGCAGGACGAGTATAACTTCCTCACGAATGGCTTCGACGAAATCTGTCTACAGCCCCACTCGCGCGTGGCGAGCATGGATGAAGAGCAGATAGCGCATCGCTCCGAGCTCCAGGTGCTTACGCAGGGACCTCAGTCCGGTTCGGGACTCATCGCCACGAGAGACCTGTCCGAAGTCTTCATCCTCGGCCACTGGGAGTATGTGCGCGACACGCTGGCAGCTGAGTATGAACGTGACCTCGCACGCGGACTAACGAACGTGCCCTTCCCGGTAAACTACTACCCGCATGATGATGCACAGCTGGCCCCACTGTTCTCCTGGCGTGCTCACGCGAACCTTCTGTGGAGGAACTGGCTGAACTGGGTCTACCAGACCACACCGTATGACCTCGCTGAAGTTCCTCAGCTGAAAGAAAAGGGAGAATTGGGCACAGATAGGAACATCACGCACGAACCGGCGCCCGCTCGCACGGACGGCTACACGCCATTCGCCGGCACGCGGTACGGGGTAAGCGCGGTGTCCACACGGTGAGTCGCGGGTAGGCGGATGTCTTTTCGCCGAGTAAACTAGTGTGAGTTTGCATAGACGTGCAGGGAGCATACAGCCCACAGCACATAGCTATGCAGGGAGGAGATGACAGATGAATGGTGCAGTAAGTACAGCGCTCGCAGCGGGCTTCGTCACGCGTGCCGCTGATACCCAGGGTCCAGAGCTTCCGTCTCTGAACGAATTCCTGCCTCCGGAGATCATCTTCGCGGGCACGCCTTTCGCGATAAACCGCATCATCCTCGTACGCATGGTAGCCACCGCGGTCATCCTTCTCGTACTGGGGCTGACGGCGAAGCGCGCGAAGCTCGTGCCGGGGCGCTGGCAGGGTTTCGTGGAGTTTCTCCTCGAGTTCGTCCGTAATAACATCGTCTACACGGTTATCGGTGAGCTGCGCGGAAAAAAGTACATCCCTATGATCACCACCATGTTCCTGACCATTCTGGTCTTTAACCTGTGCGGTGTCATCCCGGGTGCGAACATCGCGGCCACGGCCACCATAGCCATGCCGCTGGTCTTCGCGGTATGGACTCTCGTGCAGTACTGGGCAGCAGGCATCGCGTCGCACGGACTGGGCGGCTTCCTGAAGGAAGAGCTTTTCCCAGCAGGCGTGCCATGGCCGGTGTATATTCTGCTCACGCCTATCCAGCTTCTGGAGATAGTGATCATCCGACCATTCTCCCTTACGCTTCGACTCTTCGCGAACATGCTGTCTGGTCACCTTCTCGTGGCCATCATGCTGGCTATGTCGAACTACTTTATCCTCGAAGCTCAGGGAGCCTTGAAGGGCGTGGGCGTCCTCTGGTTCCTCGGAAGCTTCGCACTGACTGGCTTCGAGATATTCGTGGCAGGGCTGCAGGCATTCATCTTCTGCATCCTCTCCTGCGTATACATCAGCCAGAGCCTCGGCGAGGAGTAGACCGCGCGCTCGTGTGAGGGCGCTCATATGGGGGCGCTGTGTGCACTCGCACGCACGCACTCGCACTCGCGTACGAGCACGCACGCACTCGCAAGCACACCCGTACACTCGCCACATTAAGACTTTGTGGGGTGCCATGAAAGGGTTTAGCCCGGAAGTGACATCGCACATAAAAACAAACGAAAGGATTACCATGGATCTCGTAACTCTCGCAGCTATCGCAGGTAACATCTCTGTTCTGGGCTACGGCCTGGCTGCTCTCGGCCCTGGCATAGGCCTGGGCATCATGTTCGGTAAGGCTCTCGAGTCCACCGCACGCCAGCCAGAAGCTTCCGGTAAGCTGAACGTGATCATGTACATCGGCCTGGCCATCATCGAAGTTCTGGCACTGCTCGGCTTCGTGGCCTTCATGATGGCTCAGTAAGAACAGCGCTCGACATCATACGGTATACGAGAACTCCATTAGGACTACGTTCTCGTTCATTTTTCGACGTAAAGGAAAGGAGGAAGCATGCCATTAGCTGAAGAAGCAAGCGGTCTCGCACTGTTCCTTCCAGAAAGCTATGACCTCTTCTGGTCTGCTGTTATCCTCGTCATCCTCGCAGCGTTCTTCTACTTCTTCTTCATGCCGAAGTTTAACCAGATCTTCGACGAGCGGGCTGATAAGATTCAGGGCGGTTTCGACCGCGCTGCTCAGGCTCAGGCCGAAGCTGAAGAGACGAAGAAGCAGTACGAAGATCAGCTCAGGAGCGCTCGTACTGATGCTTCGAAGATTCGTGAAGATGCTCGCAGTGAAGCTGCACGTATCGTCGCTGATGCGAAGAAGCGTGCAGAAGCGGAGGCTGAGCAGGTCTCTGCTGCAGCACAGAAGTCCATCGAGGCTCAGCGTGCTCAGGCTCTCGTGAGCTTGAAGGGCGAGGTGGGCGCCATCGCTACGGCTCTGGCTGGAAAGATTCTGGGCAGTAAGCTCGACAGCGCTGACGTTCAGTCTTCGATGATAGATGACGCTATTAGCGAGCTCGAACGCTAGAGGAGGTGACCTATGCACGGTGAAGCATCATTAGCATCCGAAAAGCGCGTGCGCGAAGAGTTTTCCGCTCAGCTGCGCGCGGAGGGTGAGCATGCTTTAGAGATAGCACGTCAACTCCTCGATACCACGGCTGTCCTCGACGCGAACGCCCGTCTCCAGCGTGCTTTAACCGACCCAGGTCGAAGCGCTGACGAACGTGTAGCTCTCGCAGATACGCTTTTCGGTGGCAGAGTGGATGCTCTCACAGACAGCATCCTGTCGTCTCTGGCAGCTAAGCGCTGGAGTAAGGCCATGCACATCGTGAATTCCCTTGAGGATATCGCTGTGGATGCCGTCTTCTTCGCGGCAGATGCACAGGGCGTCACCTCCCAGGTGTCTGCGGAGCTGTCTCGCGTGCATTCCGCTCTTCTGAATCTCCCAGAAGTTCTTTCGGGACTTTCGGATACGCGTGCCTCGTGGGATGCGCGTGCGCGTCTGCTGAACTCAGTCATCCGCACGGATGAGCTGCACCCCCTCACGAAGTTCCTCATCGACCACGTGGCTCACCAGCCACGCCGCCGTCGCTTCCTGTCTGCCTTAAACTGGCTGACGGGTCGCATCTCGGAACACGAGGGAGAGCGTGTGGTGACCGTGACTACAGCGGTACCTCTGAGTGACGACCAGCGTTCGCGCATTCATGATGCGTATGCGAAAAAGCTCGGCACGAGCGTGTACATCGACTCTATCGTGGACCCGCGCGTGCTCGGTGGAATGCGCATTCAGCACGGACCGAACGTGACAGACACTACAGTAGTAGCGCAATTACAGACTTTACAGCGCGCACTCGCGTAAGCTTTCGGGCTCACAGCGCATGCTGCATAAAGACAAACTAAGGAGTGAAAATGGCAGATTTGACCATTGATCCCGCCGCTATTCGTCAGGCATTAGACGAATTCGTCGAGTCCTACACTCCGTCAAACACGCCGACTCAAGAAGTCGGATATGTAAAGACGGCGGGCGATGGAATCGCCCACGTGGAAGGCCTTCCAGGCTGCATGGCGAATGAGCTTCTCACCTTCGCCGATGGCACTCTGGGACTGGCCTTTAACCTGGACCCACGAGAAATCGGTGTGGTAGTCCTGGGCGACTTCGAGGGAATCGAGGAAGGCCAGGAAGTCCGCCGAACCGGCGAAGTTCTGTCCGTCCCAGTAGGCGACGGATATCTCGGCCGCGTGGTGGACCCACTGGGTCGCCCTATCGACGGCATGGGCGAGATTCCTAGTGAAGGACGCCGCATTCTGGAAGCTCAGGCTCCAGATGTGATGCATCGTCACCCAGTGGATGAGCCTATGGCCACCGGTATTAAGGCTATCGATGCTATGACGCCTATCGGCCGCGGCCAGCGTCAGCTCATCATCGGTGACCGCCAGACCGGTAAGACGGCCATAGCCATCGATACCATCATTAACCAGAAGGCGAACTGGGAGTCTGGTGACCCGAAGAAGCAGGTACGCTGCATCTACGTAGCCATCGGTCAGAAGGGATCCACCATCGCATCCGTGCGCGGTGCTCTCGAAGATGCTGGAGCTATGGAGTACACCACCATCGTGGCATCCCCAGCGTCGGATTCTGCAGGTTTTAAGTACATCGCTCCGTACACCGGTTCGGCCATCGGTCAGCACTGGATGTATAACGGCAAGCATGTGCTCATCGTCTTCGATGACCTGAGCAAGCAGGCAGAAGCGTACCGCTCCATCTCCCTGCTGCTGCGCCGCCCACCTGGGCGTGAAGCGTACCCTGGTGACGTCTTCTACCTCCATTCGCGTCTGCTCGAACGCTGCGCGAAGGTGTCTGATGACCTGGGTGGCGGTTCCATGACCGGCCTTCCTATCATCGAGACGAAGGCGAACGACGTCTCCGCGTACATTCCTACGAACGTCATCTCCATCACGGATGGTCAGATCTTCCTCCAGTCGGACCTCTTTAACGCAAACCAGCGTCCAGCAGTGGACGTAGGTATCTCTGTGTCCCGCGTAGGCGGTGCTGCACAGACGAAGGCACTGAAGAAGGTCTCTGGTACGCTGAAGATCTCGCTGGCACAGTACCGTTCGCTCGAGTCCTTCGCTATGTTCGCATCCGACCTGGATGCGGCCTCGAAGGCACAGCTGACGCGTGGTGCACGCCTGACCGAGCTCTTGAAGCAGCCACAGTACACTCCATACTCCTCGGAGCAGGAAGTGGTATCTGTGTGGACGGGTACGCATGGAAAGCTCGACGATCTCGAGATAGCAGACGTCCTGCCATTCGAAAAGGGACTGCTCGACTACGTGGCGCATAACACGGACATCCTCGACGTCATCCGTGAAACCGGTGACTTCACTGCTGAGACCGAAGCTAAGCTCAGCGAGGCAGTGGATGCCTACCGTGACACGTATGTGAAGGTGGACGGTACTCCGCTCATCGACCACACGGCGGATCCTGGCTTCGTCCCAGCTGAGGTGGAGCAGGAGACGCTCGTGGCGCGTAAGTCGAAGAAGCAGACGGCTCAGAAAGCAGATAAGGCAGATAAGTAATGGCCTCTCAGCTCGCATTTAAATCACGCATAGCATCGACCGAGTCGCTGGAGAAGATCTTTAACGCTCAGGAGATGATAGCGTCTTCGCGCATCGCTAAGGCACGTGACGTGGCCTTAGCCGCGAAGCCGTATTCGGATGCGATATTTCATGCTGTGAAAGCTATGGCTTCCCACACCGTGCTGAACCACCCTATTTTGGGTAAGAACGAAAAGAATAACCGTGTGGCTGTGCTGGCACTGACCTCGGACCGCGGTATGGCAGGGGCGTATACCTCTTCCATTATCCGTGAGACCGAGGCTCTGCTTCAGCGCCTCGAATCAGATGGAAAGCACCCTGAGCTTTTCGTCTACGGCCGCCGTGGAGTCTCGTACTATAAGTACCGTAACCGCGACGTAGCAGCCACATGGGAAGGCAGCACGGACGCCCCAGGAGTGGATATCGCTGAGAAAATCGGTACCGCACTTTATGAGGCATACATGAAGCCAGCGAAGGAAGGCGGCGTCAGCGAGTTCTACATCGTCTTCACTGAGTTCATTAACATGGTGACGCAGAAAGTACGCATTATCCGTATGCTTCCTGTGGAAGTGGAGCTTGTGGATGACTCGTACGAGGGGCACGTGCAGAAGGATAAGCGCTCTTCTGCTTCTGTGACCACTTTCGGGCACACATCGTACCCACTGTACAGCTTCGAGCCGAGCCCAGAGAAGGTTCTGGACTACATCCTGCCGAAGTATGTGCAGTCTCGCATTCACGAATGCCTGCTCACTGCTGCAGCATCCGAAACCGCGAGCCGTCAGAATGCTATGCACACGGCCACGGATAACGCACGAAGCCTCGTAGAGGAGCTGACTCGTAAGCTGAATGCTTCTCGTCAGGCTTCGATTACTCAGGAACTTACCGAAATCATCGGCAGTGCGGATGCACTGAATAACGAGGAAGAATAGGAGGCCGCCACATGGCAGAAGAAACTAATAAGCCTGCACAAGGCCGCATTATTCGCGTCCAGGGCTCGGTTATCGACATCGAGTTCCCGTTCGGACACTTGCCAGAGATTTATAACGCTCTGACCACCACTATCGAGGGTGTGCAGGGTGAAGAAGGCACGAGTTCCACCACCATTACTCTGGAAGTGGAGCAGCACCTCGGCGATTCCATCGTGCGCGCTGTGGCTCTGAAGCCTACCGATGGTTTGGTGCGAGGCTCTCTGGTCACGGATACTGGTGGCCCTATCGAGGTGCCTGTGGGAGATGTGACGAAGGGTCACGTCTTCGACGTATCCGGTAACATTCTGAACGCCCGCGACGACGAGCATATCGAGATTAAGGAACGCTGGTCCATTCACCGTAGCGCTCCAGCCTTCGACCAGCTCGAGTCGAAGACGGAGATGTTCGAGACGGGTATTAAGGTCATCGACCTGCTCACCCCATACGTTCAGGGCGGTAAAATCGGCCTGTTCGGTGGTGCTGGTGTGGGTAAGACCGTGCTCATCCAGGAGATGATTCAGCGCGTGGCACAGAACCACGGCGGTGTGTCCGTCTTCGCTGGTGTGGGTGAGCGTACCCGTGAGGGTAATGACCTCATCGGTGAGATGGATGAAGCAGGCGTGCTCGAGAAGACCGCTCTGGTCTTCGGCCAGATGGATGAGCAGCCAGGTACGCGTCTGCGCGTGCCGCTGACCGCTCTGACCATGGCAGAGTACTTCCGTGATGTGCAGAACCAGGACGTGCTCCTGTTCATCGATAACATCTTCCGCTTCACGCAGGCAGGTTCTGAGGTGTCCACACTTCTGGGCCGTATGCCATCGGCAGTGGGTTACCAGCCTAACCTGGCCGATGAGATGGGTTCGCTTCAGGAGCGTATTACTTCGACGCGTGGTCATTCCATTACGTCGCTGCAGGCTATCTACGTTCCTGCAGATGATTACACGGATCCAGCTCCTGCGACCACCTTCGCGCATCTGGACGCCACCACCGAGCTCGCGCGTGACATCGCTGCGAAGGGTATCTACCCAGCAGTAGATCCACTGAGCTCCACTTCGCGTATTCTGGACCCTCGTTACGTCGGCCAGGCACACTACGAGACGGCGAACCGCGTGAAGGCTATCCTCCAGCGTAATAAGGAGCTGCAGGACATCATCGCGCTCATCGGTATCGATGAACTGTCCGAAGAAGATAAGACCACGGTGGCGCGTGCTCGTCGCATCGAGCAGTTCCTCGGTCAGAACTTCTACGTGGCAGAAAAGTTCACCGGCCGCCCTGGTTCGTATGTGTCCGCTGACGAGACTGTGGAAGCCTTCAAGCGCATCTGCGACGGTGTGTATGACCACATTCCAGAGCAGGCGTTTACTGGCATCGGCGGTATCGAGGACCTCGAGCGCAAGTGGCATGACATGCAGAAGGATCTCGCATAATGGCTCAGACAGCAGGACGTACCATGGATGTGAACATCGTGGCAGAAGACCGTCCGCTCTGGTCTGGTCAGGCGACGTCCGTAGTCGTTCCCGCTCTGGGCGGCTACATGGGCATTCTGCCAGACCATGAGCCTGTGCTCGCCATCGTAGGCGCGGGGACTATCTCTGTGACCTGCGTGGATGAGGAGAAGTCCTTCCCGGTGGAAGGCGGCTTCATCTCGTTCGAGGAGAATACGCTGACCATAGGCGTGGATAAGGCCTTCTGCTAGGCTCGATGCATCCGTATCTGTCCGCGTAGCGTTCGTTTTTTGAGCGCTGCGCGGACTTTTTTCTGCCAATTTTCCCTCGAGCATATCCGCCTGTACCCGCATTCGGTTAGGCTAGGACATCATGAGAATACTAGTGGCTGACTGCTCCGCTCAGTACACGGGCAGGCTGAATGCATCCCTTCCTCGCGCGACACGCGTTATCTTGATAAAGGCAGACCAGTCCTGCCTCATCTTTTCCGAACTCGGGAACTATAAACCTCTGAACTGGATGCTCTCTCCGTGTACTTTGCGGGAGATAGTGCCTGGTAGCTCGCGCTATGCAGCTGTGGCGGAATCCCTCGGATACGAGGATGTGCCGAAGTATCTTCAGATTACCTCGGATAAAACGAATGATGTGCTCACCATAGCACTCTGGGAGATTCATTCGGATACGGCATATGACCTCGGCGAAGATCCTGGTATCGATAAGGACGGGGTGGAGGCACACCTGCAGAAGTACCTCGCCGAGCAGATTAACCGCGCGGGCGTGGGGATGCGTCTCGTACGGCGCGAGTATCCTACCGCTATAGGTCCGGTGGATATCATGGCTGTGGATGGCGATGGTACCCACGTGGCCATAGAGATAAAACGTCATGGAGGCATAGGGGGAGTGGAGCAGCTCACACGCTACTGCGAGTTACTGAACCGTGACCCGCTGCTCGCTCCTGTGCGTGGTATCTTTGCTGCTCAGACCATCACTCCACAGGCACGCACGCTGGCTGAAGACCGTGGATTCGAGTGTCTTTTGCTGGATTATGATGACATGAAAGGCACCGAATCTGACGAGCTCATGCTCTTCTAAGAGGCTCGAAAAGCAGGCAGATTTCTCTGTGATACATCCCACACAAAACACGATATCTAGGGGTAAGCCTAGAGAAAATATGGCGTGTCTAGTGGTGTCGGATATTTGCCTTCTGGAGAGGGGCGCGCTAAGATAATCACTTAGTTTTGATTTTTCGTCACGTTTATGAAGAAGGTTTATGATGGTTACCGTGTACTCGAAGAGCCACTGCGTCCAGTGTAATGCTACGAAGCGTCAGCTCGCGAAGCTCGGCGTAGAATACACCGAGATTAACCTCGAGCAGGATGCTGAAGCTCTCGAGAAGTTTAAGGCTGCAGGCTTCATGCAGGCACCTATCGTGGTCGCTGGTGACGAGACCTGGAGCGGATACCGTCCAGACCTTCTGAAGAAGGTCGCTGCAGAGGTGAACGCATAAGACGCTTAGCGAGTAAGGCAGGAGCCCGGGGATTCCCGGGCTTTTCTTTTACCCGAGCATCATGCGGTGGAGCCGCTCATCATCGCTGACACGGGGTACCTTGACTCTCTCCAGCTTCGCTATAAAGTTCCCCTCTGAGTTCGGGGTAGGAATGAAGTCCTTATCCGTGAGCTTTGCCTTATGGATTTTACGCATAAAGAGTCGTTCGGAGAGCGTGGCGCGCTCGAGCAGGCGGCCGAACTCGTCGTGGTCACGCACGGTGGGGTCCAGAGTGGGCACCTCGAATCCAGCGGTGATAATGTGCGCGCGGATACGGGAGTCGAGGTAGCTTCCCGTTCTCAGATCTGTAAAAAGCAGACGGTCGAAGGCCAGCTGGCCGTGTTCGCAGTCTGTCCACGCGCGTGCTTCGTCGAGAATCTGGCCGAGAGTGAGGTCGCTGAGACCGAGAAGCTGGTCGCACAGGGCGAGTCCGTGCTCGAAGGGGAGTACACGCATACAGTCGAACATGGTACGAGGCAGGGATGTGGTGATGGCTCCATGCTGAAGGCCGATGACGTCATTAATCTTTACATAGAGGCAGCTGAGCCAGTCGCGCGTGGTACACGCCTCGAGCACGTGGTCGATGAGCTCGGTGGGGCAGGAGTCCTCGATGTGGTGGAAGCACACGCGCTGCTCTGAGGCTTCGCGTACTTTGAGTATCTCGTCTGGAGGAGGACCGAGGACGTCGCCTTCGGCGCGGGTCTGTGTGGCCACGTGGACGTATTCATGGAGCTCTATGGACGGATAGGCGCCATAGAGCATGGCAGCGGAGACGCAGCTTAAAGGCCACTGAGGGTGGTTTCGTACGCAGATGGCTATGTTCATGGCCATGATGATGTGTTCGAGGGAGGTAAACTGCTCGAAGAAGGAGGAGTGCAGAGTCATATCAGGTGTCTTTCTCGTCGTGAAGTGGGATCTCGTGTACACCAGTATGAGGCTCAGAACCCCAGGAATCAAGCCAGAAAGAGCACTGTTAGCAGATGTGAATATCCGTGTCGCGAAGGGGAGTTATCTACCGAAAAACGTGTGAAAAAGTGGTGGGTTATTCACATATGTGAATAACCCACCACTGAAAGAAACAGGGAAAATTGACCTTAAGCCAGACGCTCGGACGCGAGCTGAGCGCCCTTCGCGAGCGTCTCGAGCTTCGCCCACGCGATGTGCGAGTGGCAGCGGCCGCCCAGACCGCAGTCCGTAGACGCCACGACGCGGTCCGCACCTACGATGGAGGCGAAGCGCTCGATGCGGTCGGCCACGAGCTCAGGATGCTCCACGATGTTCGTCACGTGCGAAACGACGCCAGGAATGAGGTACTTCTCTGCAGGCAGCTCGATGTCCTTCCAGATCTTCCACTCGTGCTCGTGGCGAGCATTTGCAGCTTCGAAGGTCAGACCGTTCGCGTTCACGGACAGAGCCAGGTCCACCACGTTCTTAAACTCGAGATCCGTGGAGTGTGGGCCATGCCAGGAGCCCCAGCACACGTGGTAGCGCACGAGGTCAGGGTCGATGCCGTCCAGAGCGTAGTTCAGAGCTTCGATGCGCACGCGGGAGAACTCGCGGTACTTTTCCAGAGGCGGCTCGACCTTAAACTGATCCCAGGATTCAGTCAGGTCTGGAGCGTCTATCTGCACCGTCAGGCCCGCGTCCGTAATGGTCTTATATTCTTCGCGCAGAGCCTTCGCCCATGCCCATACAGCAGCTTCATCATCCTCGTAGTACGTGTTCCCCACACGTGCTGCAGATGCTGGGGACAGGCTCGCCACGAAGCCGTCGGAGACTGGCTTTCCAGCCTTCTCGAGAGCTTCCTTCAGAGCTGCGATGTCGCGCTGAACGACGGCCTGGCCGGTGTAGGTAATCTCGCCGGTGACCGTAGGGAAGATCCATGGCTTGCGGTCTGCCAGGTGAATGCCGGAGGTAGGATCTGCATACGCGTCTGCGAAGGCGACCCAGTCGCGACGGTCGGTCATCGCATCCAGCTCGAGCTTTCCTTCTGGAGTAGGCTTATGCTCAGGAACGTGGTCGAGGACTTCGAGGCCGCTGAAACGGGTGAAGGAGTAGCTCCACCACGCGCCGTAGTCCACCTTCTCGGTCATGGCATGACCGTACTCGCCGTCGTTTACGATGTCGATGCCGAGCGCCTTTTGCTTTGCGACGACGGCGTCCGTTTCCGTGGTGACGATTTCGGCGAGCTGCTCGTCCGAGATTTCGCCTGCCTGGTGCTGTGCGTTCGCCTTCAGCAGCGCGTCCGTACGTGGGAGGGAACCGACGTGCGTAGTGCGTATCTGTGCCATGTTTTTTACTCCAATTTTCTAGTATTTTTCAGGTGATGTCCTTCATGCTACAGGATGTGACGCGCTCGGGGAGGGGTTTTGCGTGAATTCGGTATATGTGTATCTTATAGCGCGTGTGGAAAACGGCGGAATGATGCGGTTTAGAGTATGAAAAAAGCACCAAACCGCGAAAGCGCCTGTCGGCGCGCAGGCCGCTCGCAGCGGCAAAAAATGAAGCCCGGGGCTTAAGCACGGTTCAGTGCTGAAAACTAGTCTAGCGTGTGCCGTGGAACGTGTCGAGTAGAAAACGCTACCGTTCGCGCACAGCCGGAATGAAGTAGAAAATTGACCTTCTAGTAGAGCTCTCCGCGACGCCACAGCGCCGCTCCAGCAGAAAAATCTTTCGCGGTGCTCACGAGGTGACGCGCATTCGCCACGATAGCATCACGATGCGCTCCAGCAGGGCGCGTTTTTGCTCGCTCTACGAGGGCACGAGCCACCACATGGCAGAAGCTCGACGCGCGGTCCAGCGCTACAGCGAAGTCACCGCTGAACGCACCGGACAGAATAGAATCCGCGGTCGATGCCACGTCCTCAGCAGACACCGGGCTCGTCATCCCAGTAATGGCACTCGCGGCAGTGGGAGGAAGCTCACCTTCCGTCCACAGCACAGCTAGAGAACGCTGATTTTTCTGCATCCACATGCGCATGGTGTACAGGCGCCACAGAATCCCCGGAAGGCTCAGCGCATCGGCACTCGACCACAGCTCAGCTATAGGCTCTATGCCTTCGGTATCCACCACGGTAATGACGCGCTGGACTACCTGAGCATCCTGCGTGTGGTGCACGCGGTCGAGGAGCGCCGCAGCCGTGGAGTGTGCGAGCTCGCGCAGAGCTTCCGGGTCAGCGCCGCCGGCCATGTGGTCGAGGAGTGCCTCATCGAGCTGCATGGGGCGGCTGAAGCGTGCTGAACCGGTGCGCGTGGCGGCGAAAGCCGTACCCGCGTGAGATATGGATGGAGAATTAGAAGACAAGGGGTGTCACTTTCGTTACGTCGGTTATCTGCCAGCTGGTGGCCTGTGCGTGTACAGGTACGAGTGTAATGCTCACGCCACTTCCAGGAGTAAGATATTTCTTCACGCGTAATGCATCTTCGAGGGCGTGCTGCGTTTCCTCGTTCGCGCAGACGTCCGCGAGCAGCGTGTTCATGGTTTTGAGCTGCTGGGCGGACGCTAGGAGCGCGGCACAGCGAGGCTGTGATCCATCTGTGAGAAGATACTCGAGGACTGTGCTCAGTGCTTCGGATACTCTGCGTTCGGCTGCATTCTGTGGTGCGTTTGTATGCGTGCCGCGTGGCTGCTCGGCCTGTGGCAGTAGGATATGGGGATTCTGTCCGGCGAGTTCGGCCGTCTGGATGCAGCGCTGCTCAGTGAATGCATACGTGCGTTCGGGCAGGAAACAGCTGAGCTCGGCGCCGAGCGCGTAGGCTTGTGCCGCTCCTCGTGGGGTGAGTGGTCTGAGGTTTTCTTCTGGCCAATTCTTCTTTTCGGCTCCCTGTCCATTTCGCGCGAGAAGAAGTGTTCGTGCTTGTGTATATCCCTCGTTGAGCCGCTGAACGCAGGCGAAAGCGAGATTCTTATCGTCTGTACGCGTCAGGAGCTCGAGTGCTTCCTCGAGACTCACCCAGCGCATGCGGTCTGTCTCTTCCGGTGTGGACTGGAGAGGAGCCGCAAAGGTATTCTTGCGTTCCTGGATACGATTATGAGGGAGGACTTCGGCTATCCAGTAGAAGACATGCTTCGTAGATCCTGCATTTTTTATGCCGGCAGTAGGAACATCTTCATCCTGAGCTCCGAGGACATAGGATACTTCTGCGAGTGGTGCTGTGAGGCGGACATGGTATCCCGTTTCCTCAGCAGTCTCACGCACTGCCGCATGGGCGTGAGACTCATGAGCTGTCAGCTTCCCTTTCGGCCAGCTCCAGTCGTCATAGCGGGGGCGGTGAATAATGCACAGGCGAAGCTCGCCGGACTCTGTAAAACGATACGGTACAGTGCCGGCGGCTTCTATAATCCTGCGCTTCTTCGTGCTCATTTAGGACCTCTTACGCCTCGTATGACGAGCGATGAGCTCGAACTGGCTATCCATGAGTGGCTTGCCTTCAGCATCTGTGGAATGGCGCTCGTAGGAACCGTCTGGAAGCATATGCCAGGAGCTGGTCGTGTCTGCCATCTGCATGTCCACATAGTCGAGCAGGTCCTGCACCTGGTTCGGATCCGTGATGCGGACGAGTGCCTCCACACGGCGGTCGAGGTTTCTGTGCATGAGATCTGCTGAGCCTATCCACACTTCCGGACCGCTCATAGGCCCTTCGCCTATCTGTGGTCCCTGCGAGTTCGCGAAAGCAAAGATGCGACTGTGTTCGAGGAAGCGACCGAGGATAGAGCGTACACGGATATTCTCGCTCAGTCCTGGTACTCCAGGTTTCAGCGCACAGATACCGCGCTCGACGATGTCCACCTTCACTCCCGCCTGGCTAGCACGGTAGAGAGCATCGATGCACTTTTCATCGACTAAGGAGTTCACTTTTATCTTAATCCACGCTTCTTTACCGTCGCGAGCAGCCTGTTCCTCGCGGCGAATGCGCTCGATGAGGCCCGTGCGGATAGTGCGAGGAGCTACGAGTAAACGATGGAAGCTGGACTTCGGGGCATATCCAGACAGCTGGTTAAACAGGCGTGTGAGGTCCTGGCCCACCACAGGGTCGCAGGTGAGCAGACCCATATCCGTGTACACGCGTGCGGTCTTCGGGTTATAGTTCCCCGTTCCGATGTGGCAGTAACGGCGAAGGCCATCATTCTCACTGCGCACCACCATGGAGAGCTTCGAATGCGTCTTTAGCCCCACGATGCCATACACGACGTGAACTCCAGCACGCTCGAGCTTTCGAGCCCATGCGATGTTCGCCTCTTCATCAAACCTTGCCTTAATCTCCACCAGCGCGAGTACCTGCTTACCCGCGTGAGCAGCGTCGATAAGTGCATCGATAATTGGCGAATTTCCAGACGTACGATACAGCGTCTGCTTAATGGCCAGAACTTTCGGGTCGCTCGCCGCCTGCTCGAGGAACGCCTGAACGGACGTGGAGAACGAATCATACGGATGATGCAGCAGGATGTCATTCTCACGGATAGCAGCGAAAATGTCCTGCGCACGGCTCGTCTCCACCTCCGCTATCTGACGGTTCGTGGTCGGAATGAAGGACTTATACTTCAGGTCCGGACGGTCTATCCCATGAAGCTCGAACAGGCACGTCAGGTCCAGAGGAGCTGGAAGACGGTACACTTCCGACTCATCCACGCCCAGCTGCGTGGTCAGCACCTTACTGAGGTACGGGCTGGTCACATCGGAAAGCTCGAGACGGATAGGTGGCCCGAAGCGGCGACGCAGAAGCTCGCGCTCCATAGCGTTCAGCAGATTCTCTGCATCATCCTCTTCCACATCGATATCTTCATTACGCGTCAGACGGAAAGCGCGCGCTTCCTTAATGGTCATGCCTGGGAAGAGCGTCTCGATGTGACTCAAGACGAGGTTCTCCATGGTGATGAAGCCGTGGCGGCGCTGCGCGCTCTCAGCGGCAGAATTCAGTGCTTCATCCGTCACATCATCCACAGGGTAAAGGCGTGGGAGATTATCCGGAATCTTCACACGAGCGAAGTGCGTCTTCCCGCTGGCAGCATTTTCCACGAGAACAGCGAGATTCAGAGACTTGCCGGAAATGTACGGGAACGGATGTGCAGGGTCCACAGCCAGAGGAGTGAGCACAGGGAAGATGTAACGACGGTACACCTTCGTAAGGCGCTCCTGCTCTGTAGGAGTGAGGTCTGCCCAGCGCAGAAGCACGATGTTCTGCTGGGCGAGGGCTGGGATGAGCGTATTCGTAAAGTAATGGGCATGCTCATCCTGAAGGCGGTGCGCTTCTTCAGCAAGTTCGCGAAGCTGCTGGCGGGCGCTCAGACCGCTGGCACTCGGAACAGCGATGCCCGAGTTTATGCGGCGCTTAAGGCCGGCTACTCGCACCATGAAGAACTCGTCGAGATTACTGGCGAAAATGGCTTCGAAATTCGTACGCTCTAGGAGAGGAAGAGACTCGTCCTGAGCGAGCTCAAAGACGCGCTGGTTAAACTTTAGCCAGCTGAGCTCACGGTCATAAAACCTGTCTGAAGGCAGGGGTTCGTAGTTCGCCGTGAGAGCTGAATATTTGTCATCTTTCTCAGTCTCGGCGATGTGCTCCGCGATCTGGTTGCGGAGGATTTCTTTGCTGGGTCCTGTGAATTGCTGCGCCATAACTCTAGTTTATGAGCACCGGTGACTTTTCGAGGGTGCGCGTGGCGAGGTGTCCGAGGGGTGAGAAAAAGAAAAAAGCCGGTTCCGAAGAACCGGCTTCCTAAGAATCCAGTGGCATGTCTGCACAACGTCATTGTTTTGGCGGTAAAGTCTTTCATCCGCCCAACGAGCTTGGCTTATATAGCTGCCTATTACTTTTGTGGGCTCCACTGTGAAGTTCTTAGTAGTTCTATTATGCGCGTAGCACACTACTCGGGGCAAGCTCGTGAGCGCATATTTTCGCGGAAAACAGGGAATCTTCACATTTGTGCAGATGGTATCGAATGTGAGCGAATAAGAGGCTGTTTGTGTCAGTTTCTCAGCCAGAGTGAACAGCTTTTGTTCGAGATGTGTGCGCTCGCGGAAAAATTGTGAATAACTTCGCGCGCTGTGGATAACTTACGGCGTGTTTCCACATCCGATAACATATGCCGTTTACGCTAGACAGAAGCAGAACGCGCACTTCAGAATGGAAGCATGACGAATACGACACAGCATATCTACACCTATCCGGATGAAGCTGACGAAGCTTTCGGTGCGCGTTCCGGTGGGCCATATGCAGACAGCAGCGCCCCCTATGCAGCAGAGCATGAACGCAGACGGCACATTACGCTCGTCCCAGTCCTCGGCGCATCCGGGGGATACGGCGCGAGTACTTTCGCGCTGCATCTCACGCGCACTTTTAATTCCTGGCTCTATAGAGTCTGCATCGTCGACGCGGACTTCGCTAAAGGCGGGCTCGATGTCCTCGCGGGCTGTGAGGAGAGTGAGGGCTTGCGCTGGCATAACGTGAAAGCGCCGCTCGGACGGATCGACGCACCGGACATAGGAAAAGACCTTGTGCAGTGGGAAGAAGTACCACTGCTGGCCTACCATGCCTGGGAGGTGGCGCCACCGCGCTGGTGGGAGATGAAAGCCGTGCTCGACGCGCTCGCGCTGAAGCATGACGTCATCATTCTCGACTGTGGACAGAGCATTCACCCGGACATGGTGCGTGCCTGGGAATCCATGAATGCGGCCGTGGATGTGCAGCCACTCCTTCTTTTCCAGCTCGGTGCACTCGGCATTACGCGGTGCTACTCGGCACTGAGGAATTGGACGGATGCTACAGCTGGAAAGGGATTCAAGACGCAGACGCCTGTACTGTTCATCGCGCCTGCACGCAGTGCGCAGATGGCGAAAAAGCGTGTGGGGCCGATGACAGAGAAGGAAGCGGAAGAGTACTTCGAGACCGTCATTCTCGGGCGAATCCCCTATAAGGTGGCGAACGAACGCCACGAGAAAAACGGGTGGGGAGTAGCGCCTACGGATTATGACTATAGGACCATGATCGGGGTCCTCATCCGTGCGATGGCTCAGATGTGTATCTATAACTGGGAGAAGCCTGATGAATATGACGAGGAAAGGTACGGTCAGTGGGATCCGTACGATAACTATGATTCGTATAGCGCTTTTATGGAGAAAGAGTATCTCAAAGAATTAGCTCGTCAGGAGACAGAAGAGCAGAACGCTGCTCTCGCTGAGGATGACTCGGGGGAACCGATGATTCAGGAGAGTGCGCCATGAGTACGAGCGTCAGCACGAATGTACGTGTACGTGCGAACGCCGGTGCGAGCACGAGCGTCAGCGCGCGGCCGCGGACACTACTCGGTCCGCTCAGCTCCTTGTCTGCCGAGCCAGGCGTGACGGACATCGCTGTGACGAGTGATGGAAAAGTGTGGGCGGATAGCGGTCACGGCATGGTGGAGCGCTCCCTGGACATAGGTCAGCTCGCGCCGGATACTGTGCGCGACTTCGCCATCCAGCTGTGCGCGAGCCTCGGAAAGAGGCTGGATGACGCCTGCCCTCTCGCTGATGCCTCCTCGCCAGAGGGAGTGCGCGTCCATGCGGTTCTCGCTCCTCTCGTCAGACAAGGAGCTTCCTTATCGATACGTCTTCCTCACAGAAGCCTGTCCACTCTCGACCAGCTGTGCGCGAGGGCTATGTTCCCCCGTGCATGGAAAGTCATTCTCGACGCGGCTATCCGCGAGAGACTTTCCATCCTTATCTGTGGAGGCACAGGTGCTGGGAAAACCACGATGGTGAAGGCGCTTCTCAGCGCTGTACCCGAGGATGAGCGTGTGCTGCTCATCGAAGAGACGCGTGAACTCGATCAGAGCAGGCATGCGAATGGCGAGTCTCTCGTGGTGCGTGAAGCGAATGTGGAAGGTGTGGGTGCAGTCACGCTCAGCGACCTCGTCCGTGCCACGGTGCGCATGCGTCCAGACCGCATCGTGCTGGGGGAATGCCGCGGTGAGGAAGTGGCAGATCTCCTGCGCGCTCTGAACTCGGGGCATAAGGGCAGTGTGGCTACCATTCACGCGGATAGCATCGAGCGTGTACCGTCGAGACTGTGTGCTCTGGGTCTTCTCGCGCATATGGACCGCGCTGCAGTATCTATGCTCGCAGCTGGTGCGTTCGACCTCGTTCTGCACATCACCCATGATGCCAGCGGTCGCCGTCTGGCGCATATGGGCACGCTTCAGCTCAGTGATGAGGGAGTACTCACCGGCCAGACTCTGTGTTCCTGGGATGGACAGCGCCCGCCGCACTATGAGCCAGCGTATGACGCGTGGGCGAAGCACGCGCTCGGACTCGACTCTCTCCTCGAAGAGGACCGAGGTGAAGCGATGGACTCGACGGTAGAGTTCGCGCGGATACGGAGGACATCGTGAGTATTTTTCCGTCATCCCTCCGAACGCTACGTATACGGATGCTCCTCGGACGCCCCACGCGCTCGCAGCTTCCTCGCATGACGTGTGAGGAACTTGTCACCACGCTCATCACGCTTCTGCGCTCGGGTATGACGCTCGTGGATGCATGCGCGCAGATACGGCAGCAGAGCAGTGCGAGCGTAGTCCTGGACGACTATACCGTGCGTGCTCTGGTGCGAGACCGTGTGGAGGTAGAGACCGGCGCTGGACGTGTGAATCACTTCACGCCGCAACTTTCTGCGGTCTGTACACTCAGTGAGATCTCTGGCTGTTCTGCTGTGCACTGCTTAGAGATTCTCCATGAGGATGTGAAGCGGTCTCGTGTGCGCGCTCGCAGAAAAGCGGATGCCATAGCTGTGGCGGTGATGACGGTGCGTGTGCTGTGTGCGCTGCCCATTTTTACTCTTCTTCTGGGGGAACTGACGGGGACACATGCGCTGAGTTTTCTCCTGACCACACATGTGGGCTGGTGCTGTCTGGCCGTTACGTGTGCGTGTTACGTGTGTGGAGGACTCTGGACGCGTGCGCTTCTTCAGGCATTCGAGAAAGCGACGAAGCCGCGGCTGGGATATGGCAGCGGACGGTACCAGGACTAGCCATACGGTCACAGAACGATTATAGAACGGTCACAAACGACGACAGAAAGGAGACGATGATGCGACCTCGAGCGTATAGGATAACGCAGCTGCTCGGTACTGCTGAGAGCCACCAGAGTCTGCAGCTCGGCGCGAGCATGCCACGCGCGAGCCCCCAGTACGCAGCTGAGTATTCTGCACAGTATTCTGCGGAGCTCATCCTGGAGATGCTCGAAGTAACTCTGGCGAAAGGAGTCTCACTTCCGCGCGCGCTGAGTGTGCTGGGAAGCGTACTAAAGAGTGCAGAGGGAGAGTGTCTGTGTGATGTCGCTGAACGGCTGTCCTTTGGCACGAGCTGGGATAGTGCATGGAAGGATGCGCGTGCGGAAAGTGATCTGCTGGGCATCGTGCATGACGTGCTTGAGCCGGCGTATAAGCGCGGGGCGTCTCCCACCTTGCGTATAGAAAATGCCATCGAGCAGCTGCAGGATATCGAAAACTATGCACTGTCCTCGGCCACGCATGAGCTGTCGGTGCGCATTCTTATGCCACTGGGACTGTGCTTTTTGCCGGGATTTGTGGCACTGACTGTGGTGCCGCTGCTTTCGGCATGGTTTGGTGCGCTGGGGTAACGCTGTGGCCTCAGAGATTCGTACCGCGTATAAACCACAGAAAACAAAACACAGAAAAGAGAAAGAAGAGGGTTATCATGACCACCATACTGATGAAGTCCTACGTTCAGGTGCAGACCTGGCTGCAGACGTGGGCTGAGAAAACCGCGCAGAAGGCTGCTTTGCAGAGGGATGCGCTCCATACTGATGACGACGGCATGGCCACGGCGGAGTATGCCATAGTCCTCGTGGCAGCGACGAGTTTCGCAGGTCTCCTCGTGGTTCTGCTGAAGTCCGATGCTGTGCGGAACTTGCTCACGAAGCTCATTACCGATGCGCTGTCTGTGGTCGCGTAAGTGGAGACGTGAAGGAGCACATAGACTCAGGCAGATCCGTGCCGCCGTCGTTCGCGCACTGGCGCAGAATGACCGCGGTACGGTGACGGCCGAGTTCGCCATTATTTTCCCCACGGTCATCGCTGTGGCGGTGCTTATTCTGGGTCTGACTCGGGTTATCCTCGTGCAGCTGAACTGCCAGGATGCGGCTCGCCAGGCTGCTTATGCAGTGCGTCTCGTACAGCTCGAGGGCGTGAGCCAGGAGCGAAGCGTTCAGGAAGCTGTGCGCGTGGGGAAGAAAGTGGCGGGGGATACGGCCCGTGTAGACGTGCAGTGGCAGGCGGAGAGCTTTACTGTGCTCGCAGCCTGTCCGGTGCTGTCTGCACGAGGCTTCACGCTCCCCGTAACTGTGCATGCTCAGGCTAGAGGAGTGCGTCATGAGATTCCTGACTAAGATACTCGCGCGTTCTGATAAAGGCAGTGGCACTCTTCTAGGTGCCGTCCTCATCCTGCTCGTGGGGCTTGCTGCCTTCGCTGCTGTGTGCGCGGGTAGCTTTCTCACCTGCCGTGCTGAGGCGCAGAGTCTCGCAGAGAGTGCGGCTTCCGACCTCGCGTACACGCTACAGATAGAGGGTTCCTCGTCTGTGTGTGAACAGGCTCGTGAGCGCTTTTCTTCTGGTCAATTCATCCTCGACTCGTGCGTGGTCGATGGCGAAGACGTCCAGGTAAGTATACGTGGAATTCCCCGTCTATCTTTCCTTCCTCAGGTGCGTGAGACGGCACGCGCAGGACCTGTGGACTGTGTCTCAAGAAATGGGTAGCCTAGAACCATGGCATTAGCACTGTACAGACGTTACCGACCAGACACCTTCGACGGCGTGATAGGGCAGGATCATGTGACGAAACCGCTGTCTCGCGCGCTCGACGAAGGCAAGCTCACGCATGCCTATCTTTTCTCCGGGCCGCGTGGCTGTGGAAAAACGTCCTCAGCGCGCATTCTCGCACGCTGCATTAACTGCGTGAAGGGGCCTACCTCGCATCCGTGTGGCGAGTGTGCCAGCTGCCGAGACCTCGCCACGAATGGCCCAGGATCTATCGATGTCGTAGAGATAGATGCGGCGAGCCATGGAAGTGTGGATGATGCTCGAGAGCTCAGGGAGCGGGCAGGATTCGCTCCTGCGCGTGACCGTTATAAAATCTTCATCCTCGACGAAGCACACATGGTGACGAATAATGGCTTTAATGCTCTGCTGAAGACAGTGGAAGAGCCACCTGAGCATGTCATGTTCATCTTCGCGACGACAGAACCAGAAAAAGTACTGGGAACGATACGCTCGCGTACGCATCACTATCCTTTCCGCCTCGTGCCACCAGAAGTGATGCAGCCGTATCTCGAGGACATCTGTGAGAAAGAGTCCATCCATCCTGAGCCGGGTGTACTCAAGCTCGCTATGCGTGCTGGTGGTGGATCTATGCGCGATACACTCTCTGTGCTCGACCAGCTCATGATAGGTGCTGTAGACGGGACTATAACGTACGAAGATTCCGTGGCACTTCTCGGATTTACTCCAGATACGCTGATTCGTGAGGCCATCGATGCTGTCATAGCTCAGGATGGGGCTGCGCTCTATGGTGTCATCGAGCGTGTGGTCACAGGTGGATTCGACCCACGAAAGTTCGTGGAAGACCTTCTGGCATATGTGCGTGACCTTCTTATTCTGTCTCTAGCAGGACGAGAGGCACAGTCCGCTCTAAGCTCTGGTCAGTCTGCTCAAAGGCTTGAAGAGATGAATGAGCAGGCGGGTAAGCTTAGCCTTGCTCAGCTGAATGTGATGGCAGAACGCATTAATACGGCACTGGGATCCATGGTGGGCACGCTGTCTCCACGAATGCGTCTCGAACTGCTTGCAGCTCAGCTGCTGCTACCAGCAGTGCTTCCGGCATCTCCTGAAGTACAGACACAGGTGAGCGCTCCGGCACATACGTCAGCACAGGGAGCTTCTCCACGAGTATCTCTGAGGGAGAAAGCGCGCGCGGCGGCACAGCCTCAGCCTGCGGCTCCTGCACAGACTCCTGCTCCTGCACAGGTTTCCGCACAGCCTGCAGTCCAGCCAGTAGCTCAGAGCTCAGCGGTACCATCTGCTCCAGCGGTTCAGCTGAATCCTGCAGAAGCGAGCATCCACTGGAACCAGGTCATCGCAGCGCTTCCGGAGAAGATTCGTGACGTCGTGAACGCTCAGCACATTCCTCACGTGGAGCTTCAGAAGAGGAATGAACGCTACTTCATGATTCTCACCTTTGCAAATCCGCTCAGTCAGCATGCTTTTAGTTTATCCGTATCGACAGAAGCTGTGGATGGACAGACATCCCTCCAGAAGATTCTGAATGCGAAGCTCACCGACCACTACGGTCAGAATGTCGTGGTCGCTCCAGCACCTCGCACAGCTGATGGGCAGACAGTAGCACCACTGAGAAAGCTTCCACCAGATCAGCAAGCGAAAATAAAAGCACAGGTGGCACAGATGGCCATGAAGTCCGCGCTCGCAGCAGTACAGGCTCAGACGTCTGAACCATCGAGCGATGCGCAAGCATCGAGTAGCGAGACTGCTGATCATGCCGATGATACGGAGGCTCACCGAAGTCATGACCCGTGGGCTCAGCCTGCTTCTCAGTCACAGCCAGTCGAGAAGTCTCCAGAACATGAGCCAGAGAGTACACCTACTCCAGCACCGGAATCTCACGCTGCGGACTATGACCCGTGGGCGAAGCCCGCTCAAAATGAACAGGTGAATAGCTCGCAGCCTGCAGAAGTGCCACCTCAGGCTCAGGATGTCCACATCCAGACTGAGGATGTTCCTTCTTCGCTCTCTGAACGTCCAGAGCTTTCTGAGCAGACAGTGACGGCAGAGCCACACGAACCTCAGGCTCAGGTCGCTGCAGAAGAAGATACCTACTCTCTGGATGATGCGGACTTAACCAGTGGGCAGACCATGAGTATGGATGACCTCGCGCGGATGTTTAACGCGAAGAAAACAGAAGAGTATGCCGCAGATGATGACCGAAACCCTGCAAGGAGTGCATAGCTATGGCGAGTCTGTATGACGGATCGATTCAGCGCGTGATAGACGACTTTTCGAAGCTACCAGGAATTGGTCCGAAAGGAGCACAGCGCATAGCCTTCCACCTGCTCTCTGCAGCGCACGACGATGTTCAGGCTCTCGCTCAGGACATACTCGACATGCGCGAACGTGTGCGTTTCTGCAGTATCTGTGGGAACGTCTGCGAAGCAGATATCTGTCCTATCTGTGCCGACCCGCGACGCGACCATACGACCATCTGCGTCGTCCAGGAGCCGAAAGATGTGATGAGCATAGAACGCACGCACGAATACCGCGGCGTCTACCACGTACTCGGCGGCGCTATTAATCCTATGGCAAACGTCTCTCCTCAAGACCTGAACATCGCCTCGCTCGTGCGGCGCATGCAGAACGCGGAAAACGACGATAACGCAGACAGCATATCCGAGGTCATCCTCGCGCTGAACCCCGACATCGAGGGAGAAGCGACGACGACGTATTTGAGCCGTCTGCTCGCGCCGGTGGGCATAACTATAACGCGTCTGGCCAGCGGGCTGCCGGTGGGCGGAGACCTCGAGTATGCGGATGAGATTACGCTCGGAAGAGCCCTCTCGGGCAGGCGCGAAGTGTAGGTGCTGCTGGAAAGCGGCACACACAGTCTCACCCAGTGGTTTAGTAGTGCGGCGAAATCAAGGCGAACACTTAAGATAAAGAACACGGAAATACTTTACGAGAATAGGACAGATGTGGCTCTCATAGTACAGAAATATGGTGGTTCATCGGTAGCGGATGCAGAATCCATCAAGCGCGTAGCACGCCGCATTATCGAAACCCAGAAAAAGGGGAACGACGTGGCCGTGGTCGTCTCCGCTATGGGAGACACCACAGATGAACTCATCGACCAGGCGCTGAGCATAGACTCGAATCCATCTGCGCGTGAGATGGACATGCTCATGACGGCAGGTGAGCGCATCTCCATGTCCTTGCTCGCCATGGCCATCCATGCGCAGGGGGAAAAGGCTCATTCCTTTACTGGTTCTCAGGCAGGATTCATGACGGATACGCAGTATGGTGCTGCGCACATCCGCGCTGTGAAGCCAGAACGCGTGAAGAATGCCATACGAAATGGGGAGATAGCCATAGTGGCAGGCTTCCAGGGAGTGAACTCTCTAGGAGATGCGACCACACTCGGACGCGGAGGCTCAGATACTTCCGCAGTCGCGCTCGCAGTAGCCCTCGAGGCAGATGTGTGTGAGATTTATACGGATGTGGATGGCGTCTTCACTGCAGATCCGCGCATCGTGCCGACTGCGCAGCGCATCGAGTCCATTACCTACGACGCTATCCTCGAGATGGCTGCGAGCGGTTCGAAAGTACTGGCCTTGCGCTGCGTCGAGTATGCGCGCAGATTCCACATGCCTCTGCATGTGCGCAGTTCCTTCTCGAAGCGTAAAGGGACTATAGTGCTCGGGGCGGATGTGGACATAGCGTCCATCCCGAACCGCGACTAGGTGGGCGACTAGGCAGACGACTAGACAGACGACGAAAATAAAAGGAGTTCCCATGGCAGATACATCCATAGGAGACATCTTCCCAGATATGACAGGGCCTGAGGCTCCTATCATCTCGGGAGTGGCACATGACAGCAGCGAAGCGATGGTGACCCTGCGTGGCATCCCTGATATGCCGGGCCGTGTGACAGCTGTCTTTACAGGACTGGCAGAAGCAGGAATAAACATCGATATGATAGTGCAAGCGCTGGCTGGTACAGATCCAGAAAACCGCTTCGCAGACATATCCATTACCTTCCCAGAATCCCAGCTCAGAAAGGTCCAGCAGTTCGTAGAAGAAAATAAAGAACAGCTGGCATATAAGACTGCAGATGTGAATACGCAGATAGGAAAGATATCCCTCGTGGGAGTGGGAATGATGACGCACTCGGGCATTACTGCGCGCTTCTTCCAGGCACTCTCAGATGAAGAGATAAACGTGCTGATGATCTCCACTTCGGAGATCCGCATTTCCGCGGTCGTTCCGCTGGAGAACCTGAATACCGCAGTGCGTTCCGTACACACTGCATTCGGTCTCGATGCGAATACTATCGAAGCTGTAGTCTATGGAGGGACTGGTCGCTAATGGTACAGATAAACGATAAAGGTATAAACCTCGCGGTCTTGGGAGCTACAGGACAGGTGGGCATGGTTATGCGCTCCATCCTGGCAGAGCGTCACTTCCCAGTGAAGTCCATCCGTTTTATGGCCTCTGCGCGTTCAGCTGGACAGGTGCTGAACTTCGAAGGACACGACGTGGTCGTGGAAGATGTGGCCACTGCGGACCTGACCGGCATAGACATAGCCATCTTTTCTGCTGGCGGTGGTACGTCGAAAGTATGGGCTCCGCGCTTCGCTGAAGCAGGCGCCTACGTCATCGATAATTCCTCACAGTGGCGCATGCACGACGACGTGCCACTGGTCGTAGCAGAGGTAAATCCTGAAGACCTCGACGAGGTACCGAGCCACATCATAGCGAACCCGAACTGCACTACTATGGCAGCCATGCCTGCCGTCAAGGTTCTTCATGAGCACTTCGGCCTGACTCGTCTCGTCGCTTCTTCCTATCAGGCAGTGGCCGGAGCAGGCCGAGATGGCGTTCTCCAGCTGATGAATGAGGCGAAGGCAGCTCTAGACCAGGGAGCTGACCAGCTCGTCTTCGACGGAAGCGCAGTGCAGTTCCCAGAGCCGACGAAGATAGTAAAAACCATAGCGTTTAATGCTGTCCCATTCATCGGCGCGCTCGCAGATGATGGTAGCGAAGAGACGGATGAAGAGCAGAAGTGGCGTAATGAAAGCCGTAAGATCCTCCACATCCCAGGACTGCGCGCAGCATGCACCTGTGTGCGTGTGGGAGTCTTCACCGCTCACGGCATGAGCGTGCAGGCAGAGTTTGAGAAGGATGTTACCCCAGATATGGCGCGCGAAGTGCTGAAGGATGCTCCAGGAGTGGAACTCATGGATGTGCCGACTCCGCTGGAAGCAGCTGGAAAGGACCCGAGCTTCGTGGGACGTATCCGCCAGGACCAGTCTGTAGAAGGGCTGAAGGGACTGAGCTTCTTCATTACGAATGATAATCTGCGTAAGGGTGCAGCACTGAATGCTATCCAGATAGCGGAAGTAATGGTGAGCAAGCACTTCGCAGACCGCTTGTAAACACGATAGCGCTGTAAAGAACTCATTATGACAGTATTCACCACAGCAGCGAAAGAGGCGCTCGCTCAGCTGAACCGTCTCGTCGCACTCGGATATGCGGATGTGGCAGACCTCAGTGATGCGGAGTTCCGTGCACTGGCTCATCCGCTTATCCTCGAGCTGAACAGCGTGGAGTATAGCCACCTGAGCGAGAATATCCTGCTCGTGCCTACGCGTGAGCTTGTCTCGCCAGAGTCACTCATAGCCCGTACGGCCATAGGCCGGAATGCGGGTTTTACCACTATGCCCCCGCGGGATATAGCGAGCTTTATCCCGCAGGAAGGCTGTGAGCCTCCCGAGGGGCCCTTCTACGTGGTCATAGACCCCCACACGGGCACGAAGTACACGAACAGAGAGCCGGATATAGCTAGAAAGCTCATCGATTCGGATAATAAGCTACCTTTGACTCTCGAAGAAGGCATATCCATAGCCACGCAGCATCCGAACTGGCTGACGGATAAGAATGGTTTTAATCTTCCCGGCTCGCGCAGTGCAGACGGACGCGTACCGAGCGTCTGGGTAAGTCAGAACTCTCCGCGTCTGGGGGCAGTATGGCCGAACTCGCGCCACACGTGGCTGGGGAACGCGTTCTGCACGACGCGACTCGGCTGCCCGCTTACTGCGTAGAGGCTGCCCGCTGACGGCGTGAACGCGACCAGCTGAAAGGCGAGGGAGAATTGGCCGTCTGCATAGCGGAACGCAAACAGAAAACGAACGGCATATCTCGTACTATAACCACATAGGCACTTACGAAAGTACGAAAGGCAGGAAGCTATGACGGATAACTCGAGCTCAGTATTCGACCTCGCGCCACTGGCAGCAGCGTCGCACGGCGGGAATAACGATCCGCGACTTCCGAAGCCGCGCTACGTGGGCTGCCCGCAGAACGCCAGCCGTATGCCGTACACGAAGTACATAGCATACGACAAGCAGGTACCGTTCGAGTACCCACAGCGCACATGGCCGGATAAGAAGCTGCAGCGCGCGCCGAGGTGGTGCTCGGTAGATCTGCGCGACGGAAACCAGTCGCTCGTAAACCCTATGGATTCCGAACGCAAGCTGCGTTTCTGGAATCTGCTCGTCTCCATGGGATATAAGGAGATAGAGGTGGGATTCCCGTCCGCCTCCGAGACGGATTATGACTTTATCCGTATGCTCATCGAGCGCGAACTCATCCCAGACGATGTGACCATAGCTGTACTCACGCAGGCGCGCGAACACCTCATTAGAAAGACGTACGAAGCGCTCCGCGGATGCAAGCGCGCCATAGTACACTTCTATAACTCCACCTCCGTGCTGCAGCGTGAGGTCGTCTTCCGTAAAGGGAAAGACGGCATTAAGCAGCTGGCTGTGGATGCGGCGAAGCTGTGTAAAGAGCTCGAAGCAGAAGAGCTGGCAGGTGCGGGGCGCGGCATAGACATATCCTACGAGTACTCGCCGGAATCCTTCACGGGCACCGAGCCAGCATATGCACTCGAAGTGTGCGACGCGGTGACGGACATCATCCAGCCGACGCCCGAGCACCCTATGATCATAAACATCCCTGCCACGGTGGAGATGACCACGCCGAACGTGTTTGCCGACCAGATAGAGTTCCTCGACCAGAACCTCGCTCGTCGCGACTCTATAGTTCTGTCTCTGCACCCGCATAATGACGAAGGCATGGCAGTAGCAGCTACGGAGCTGGCACTGCTGGCAGGTGCAGACCGCGTGGAAGGCTGCCTCTTCGGAAACGGTGAGCGCACAGGTAATGTGGACCTGTGCACGGTGGGTCTGAATCTGCTCGTACAGGGCATCGACCCACAGATAGACTTCTCGAACCTGCATGAAGTGCGCAAAGTGGTGGAATACTGTAACCAGATCCGCCTGTCCGAGCGTCATCCGTACATCGGTAACTTCGTCTTTACCGCCTTCTCCGGCTCGCATCAGGATGCTATTAAGAAGGGCATGGAGGCGCGCGAGCTCGCGGCAGCTCAGCAGAATGCAGACCTCGACAGCTTCCTGTGGCAGGTGCCATATCTGCCTATCGACCCGAAGGATGTGGGCGGCACATACGAGGCTGTGATCCGCGTGAACTCGCAGTCGGGTAAGGGCGGCATGGCCTACCTGCTGAAGGTGAACCATAACCTCGACTTGCCGAAGCGACTGCAGGTGGAGTTTGATAAGGTGGTCCAGCGCTACGCTGATGAGACGAAGCGTGAAGTGAAGGATGAGGACATCTGGCGCCTCTTTAAGGACGAGTACCTGCCTGCTGAAGAGGCTGGAAAGCATGCGGCTTTGGCGGATACCGATACAGCTGCAGGCGCAGGCGAGGGGGCGCCGCTCGGCGTGAACGGGCAGCGCCTCGAACAGTGGGGGCGCTACCGTTTGCTCGGCGCGAATATCATGTCTGACGAATCTGGCTCGGATACCGTGATTAAGGTGAAGATTCAGGATAACGGCGCGAGCGCTGCTGGTGCGGCGGGCGCTGCGACTGGCTCTGCGGGCTCGGTGCGTACGGGCGCGAAGGATCCGGTCGTGCGTACGCTGTCTGGCGTAGGTAATGGTCCAATTGCCGCGTTTGTGAATGCCATTTCTGTGCTCGGGGTGACCGTTTCGGTGCTGGACTACGCTGAGCATGCGCTGAGTGCTGGTGGAGACGCTGTGGCAGCTTCGTATGTGGAATGCCAGGTAGGAGACGAACCGGAAACGCAGATCATCTGGGGTGTGGGCATCGACTCGTCCATTACGACGAGCTCGCTGAAGGCTATTCTCTCCGCAGTGAACCGGACCCTGCGGTAGGGAGAGTGGGCGGATAGATCCCCTAATGAAGACTCACGATATAGCCCTCATGACGATATAGATAATGACGATATAGATATAAGGAAGGCCCTCGCGACAAACCCCGCGAGGGCCTTCCTTATGAGGGCGAGCCGGCGCCTAGCTGCTGCGCCTAGCTGCTAGTTCCCGCTCGTCGCGGCACCACCACCAGACTGAGAGGATGATGAGGAGTCATTCGTGGTCCCAGAGTTCCCAGAAGTGCTTCCGGAGGTTCCAGAAGTGCTTCCAGATGTGCCGGAGTTCGAGCCAGAACTCGACGACGAGGACGAGGATCCCGAGCTTTGCGACTGGCTTTGAGAACTCTGCGAGTTCTGCGTGCTTTGAGACTGCGAGTTCTGAGACTGTGTGCCCTGCGACTGGCTCTGCGACTGGCTCTGCGAGTTCTGAGACTGCGTTTCGCGCTGCTGAGTATTCTCACTATCTGAACGTGATTCATTTGAAGAGTCTGAGCGATCACCGCCCAGCCCCCATGATCCACCATTACCTCCCACAGTTCCAGACCCCTTCGCAGTAGGGAAGGCTTCATCCTGTACACCAGCGAGTGCTTGCTTCATATACTGAGTAAAGAGGTACGTCGGGTATCCGCCACCGTTCGTATATCCGCCGAAGGTAGGGACCACATCGTTCGTAGAGCCATCATCACTAGGGTTCCACGTGGCGAAGGCGGTAACGATGTGGCGGCTAAAACCGACGAAGCTGACGGCAGAATTGTCATTAGCAGTGCCGGACTTTCCTCCCACGGTCTTTCCTATGCTCTGCGCCACGCGGCCGGTACCCTGCGTCACGACCGCACGCAGAGCCACCATAGCGTTCGCGGTATCGTCCGAACTGAAGACCTGCGTACCGTTCGTATCCGCGGTATAGTAGGTCTGCGTGCCGTCTGCTGAACGCACGCTCTCTACGATGTGGAGCGTATTCTTCACGCCATCATGGGCTATGGTCTGGTACGCCTGCACTATCTCGCTGACGTGGACAGCGTCGATGCCGAGCGTGTTATAGAGCGAATCCTCCTGAATGGAGGACGTGATACCCGCCTGCTTCGCTATGGAAGCAGTCTTCTGTGGCGTCACCTTCTGGTTCAGCTGCATGAAAACTGTATTTACCGAGTTTGCCAGAGCATTCGTGAGCGTGATGTTCCCATAGCTGCGGTTCCCATAGTTCGACACCGAGCTGGCCAGTCCTGGGAAGGTCTGCGGCGAGTTACCGTTAAACATCGTATTCAGGCTGACACCATCCTGGATAGCGCCGAGCAGCGTGAACGTCTTCATGGTAGATCCAGCCTGGTAGATGGCCTGCGTAGCGTTATTCAGCTGCTTGGTGTTATAGTCCTTTCCGCCGTACACTGCGAGGATGGCTCCGGTATCCACGTCTGCACTCATGCCGCCATTTTCTATCGTGTCAGGCACGGCTACGCCACCGGCATCGGAACTCGAAGCCAGCTGCTGCATGGAGTCCTGCTTCGCCTTATCGATGGTGGTAACGATGGAGTATCCACCGGTGTAGAGCTGATCTTCAGTAAACTTCCCTGAGTTCACGAGCTCGTTTTTCACCATGGTGAGAAGGTAGCCCTTATCGCCCGCGTAGGAGTCTGTGGAGGACTGCTGGATGGTCTGTGGCAGGGTCGTCGAAGCAGCAGCCTGTTCAGACGTGATGTATTTTTCTTCCTTCATAATCTTGATAACGCGGTTATAGCGCTTCGTAGCAGCCGTCTGGTCTACTGCAGGGTCCCACACGGATGGTGCTGGGATGATGCCCGCAAGGAGTGCTGCTTCCTGGACGCTGAGGTCCTTCGCATCTTTTCCGAAGTACGCTTGTGCTGCTGCCTGAATACCGTAGGCGCCGCGTCCGAAGTAGATGGTGTTCATGTAGTTACACAGAACGGTGGATTTATCCTGAGTCTGCGCTATCTTCAGCGCGAGGATGGCCTCTTTAAGCTTTCCGAGGTACGTTTCGGTTTCGCCCAGATAGTAGCGTTCCGCGTACTGCTGGGTGATGGTGGAGCCGCCCTGGCGCGAGCCTGTAGTGATGTTATTCACCAGTGCGCGTGCGATTCCTCGCAGGTCTATGCCGCTGTCGCTCCAGAACGTGCGGTTTTCGGATGCGACGACTGCGTTTCCCACGTAGTCGGGAAGGGTAGAGCAGGAGATGATCTGCCTGTTTTGCTGCTGGAAGCTTCCTATGGCCGTTTTTCCGTCGTTATAGTAGACGGTGGTTTTCTGGCTGAGTGCCATGGATTCTGGAGAGGGGATTTCTATGGCCGCGTAGGCGATGCCGAGGCCTGCTATTCCGGCTATGATGAGGCCGAGGAGACTGAAAAGAATGTATTTTCCTACAGGACGTTTTTTCTTCTGTGCGTTCTGGCCGCGTAAAGCTGACTTTCCGCGCGCGTTTCGTCCGTTTGTTTTATGACTAGACATACTTTAAGGCTAGTGAATGCGTCGTGAAGATTCTATGGTTATCCGCTATAGGCACGCTTCTTTTACATGCTGAGAGTTTGCTGAATTTTTCCAATTTTCCCTTTTTTGTGCAGAATTGCTTATCGCATTGCCGAAATCACGCGGACAGAGTACCGTGGTAGTGGAAGATATACCGATGATATAAAGGACGGGCTATGGCCATACGCGTAGCGATCGCGGGCGTGGGAAACTGCGCTTCGTCTCTCGTACAGGGCGTTCAGTACTACCAGAACGCTGAGGATGGGGATAAAATCCCAGGCATTATGCATGCGAATTTCGGTGGATACCGCATTCGTGACATCGAGTTTGTGGCAGCATTCGACGTCGATGCTGCGAAAGTAGGAAAAGACCTGAGCGAAGCCATCTTCGCTTCACAGAATAATACGTATACGTTTAGTGAAGTGCCATCCCTCGGGGTAGAGGTCCAGCGTGGACCTACCTTCGATGGTCTCGGAACGTACTACCAGGAGATGATAGACGAGTCTGAAGATGAGCCAGTAGATGTGGCTGCTGTTCTGAAAGAAACCCGGGCAGATGTCCTCGTCTCGTACCTGCCAGTAGGCTCCGAAGAGGCAGATAAGTTCTACGCTACAGCTGCCATGGAAGCTGGATGTGGCTTTGTGAACTGCCTGCCAGTGTTCATCGCGTCTGACCCTGAGTGGGCGCAGAAGTTCCGTGAGGCTGGCGTACCTATAGTGGGGGATGACATTAAAAGCCAGGTGGGTGCCACTATTACACACCGCACTCTGGCGCGTCTGTTTGAAGACCGTGGCGTACGCGTAGAGCGCACCTACCAGCTGAATGTCGGTGGAAACATGGACTTTATGAACATGCTTCAGCGTAACCGCCTCGAGTCGAAGAAAATCTCGAAGACGCGTGCTGTCACTTCCATCGTTCCTCATGAGATGGAAGAGCGAAACGTCCATATAGGCCCATCTGACTATGTGGCCTGGCTGGACGACCGTAAGTTCGCCTTCGTGCGTCTGGAAGGCACCACTTTCGGAGATGTGCCACTGAGCCTCGAGTATAAGCTAGAAGTGTGGGACTCTCCGAACTCGGCGGGTGTGGTTATAGACGCTATCCGTGCGGCGAAGATAGCTCTGGACCGAGGTCTGGCTGGTCCTATCCTCGCTCCGAGCTCCTACTTCATGAAGTCCCCAGCTGTTCAGCATGAGGATAATGAAGCACGCCAGCTCGTAGAAAAGTTCATCCTCGGCGAAGTCGAGGCGAACGAGCAGCAGCTCGATGCAGATGTACAGTCTGCACGCGAGGCTGGAAAGGATGTGTGGCACGCCTAAGCTCGTGCTTCTCTAAAGTCAGAGAGCTGCTTATACGTCACGGCTCTCTGACTTTTTATCTCTTTGACGTGTGTAGTAGAGGAAAAACAGATGAGTGAAAACCGCTTCGCCTCTGGTGTCCGCACCGCGCTGAGCCGTCACGACTTTAGTACCTGGTCCTATGTGGCATGGTTCTGTGTGGTAAATATACTGTCCATCATCATCCTGCAGTGGGGTGTGAACTCGAAGAATCCTGTATGGAATTCTTTCGCTTTCGTCGGTCAGGTTTTTCAGGGACGTTTTATGGCCCTGAATGAATTCCTCCTGGTCGGCATCATGTACTTTATCCTCATTATGGTCACAAACCGCTTCTGGCTTGCATCACAGATTATGCTCGACCTGAGCGTCATCATTACAGTGATGGAGTATTTTAAGCTCGTTAGCCGCTCGGAGACCATAGTCCCAGCAGACCTGAATTTTATATCCGGAGGAAACACGGGGGACATAGCTGAGTGGCTACCGTCGGATGCGCTCTGGGTCATCACCTGTGCGCTGATAGTCATGATTATCACCACCGCGCTTATGATCATCGTGGGGCACAGAGATACGCGTAGGGGCGTAGTCTATGCGAAGAATGTGCTTATTCGCACGCTTTCGCGCTTCCTCGCTGCTATCCTCGCCTTTACTTTCCTCGCGTCCTTTATCTTCTCCATGTCCTCTATAGACTCGTGGTCGAATAACTGGATAACTACTTTCGGGGACTCTCCGAAACTGTGGGACTCGAAGGTAGACTCCTATGCGAACGGTACTGCTGTGGCCTTCTCCCGCCTGGTGAATCCGAAGATTATGGATGAGCCGAGTGGCTACTCGAAGCAAGCCATGGAGCAGATAGTCCAGAAGTATACGGAAGCTGCGACGCAGGTAAACTCCACGCGCTCTCGAAACCTCACGGACTCTACCGTCATCTACATTCTGTCCGAATCCTTCTCGGATCCTTCTCGCGTCCCAGGGCTGAAGCTGAATAAAGATGTGATGCCGAAGATTCGTGCTATAAAGGAGAATACGACCTCTGGACTTATGCTCTCCTCTGGCTATGGTGGAGGTACAGCAAACCTCGAGTATATGGCTCTGAGTGGCATGTCTATGGCGAACTTCGCCCCATCGCTCAGCTCGCCATACCAGCAGCTTATCCCGAATGCTTCCTGGACGCCGACGGTGAACCAGCTGTGGAAGTCTGGAAACTCGTATGCTTTCCATCCCTATGAGTCGAATATGTACTCGAGGAGCTCTAACTATAAGAAATTCGGCTTCTCCCAGTTCTGGACTCTGGATCCACCGGAGATTATAGAACCGCAGGACACCCTCGGAACCTCGAAGTATGTCTCAGATAAAGCCGCCTATACAGCAGTTCTGAACTCTCTGAAGAAGGATGCCGCTGGAGAAACCTACTTCTACCAGCTTGCTACCATGCAGAACCACATGCCGTATAAGAACTATTATGCGCATAATGAGATAGAAGCAGAAAGTACCACAGGAACTCCACTGGGGAAGAATGAACGCACATCCATAGAGACCTTCGCGAAGGGTGCCGAGTATACGGACGGCTACACGCAGGACTTCCTCGATGAGCTCGATAAGCTCGACCGTCCTGTCTCCGTGGTCTTCTATGGCGACCACCTGCCGGGCGCATACACGAGCGCAGCGAAGGAGGAGAAGAATTCCCTCGCACTGCATGAGACGGATTACTTCATCTGGTCGAATAAAGCATCCGGCATAGATAATAAGGCTGCTGGAGACTCTGCGACGAATAGCGCATATACCTCGCCGAACTTCTTTACCTCACAGCTGGCAGAGCACATGAATGCGAAGGTAAGCCCATACATGGCATTCCTCGAAGCGCTTCACGCGAAGGTGTCTGCTATGGAGCCGGCCGTGGTGAATAAGATCCAGGGCTGGACTCGCATTCCGGCAGGGCAGGGCCTGTATCTGGATAATGAGGGTAAACTCATTAACGTGGCCGATGCAGATGAGCAGACCAAGCAGCTTCTGGAAGACTATAAGCTCATCCAGTACGATGTGACAGCGGGGAACCATTACTTGAAGGATACAGCGTTTATGAGCATATCTCAGTGAAACGCGGTATTCGCAGTATTCGCGGTATTCGCGGCACGCGCTCGCGAAATTCTCTCGAGTAGTGTATAGTAAGTAAAGCTCTCACGTGGCGATATGTCACCGAACTCCCCCAGGGCAGGAATGCAGCAAGGGTAAGTGGCCTCTGTCGGGTACGTGAGAGTTTTTCTATGCTCTGCGGGCGAGAGGATGTCGAGCGGTATCTGTGTACGCTGTATGCTCGCGTGAGCACTCTCAGTTTTTCGGCGAAAAGTGCCTATTTGTAGTCACGTTTGACCGTTTTCGCCGAACCCGTTCGAGATGAAGAATGGCGGAATATAGCGGATTTGAGCGTACGAGGATGCATTCCGGACGGTCAAACGTGACTACAAACTGCCCATTTTCACATAAAAAGTTCCATTGCGTGACTCTATACTCTGGCTCTTCCCACTACCCAGTTCCTCGAATCGTGTTTGTTTGGGTTCGGTGCTGATTACCATAGAGCACACACGGTAGAAAAGTTTTTCGGGTATCCTCGAGGAACAGAAAGCGGATACATACTGCACAAGACAGCGAGGACAGATGGTAGATAACGTAGACCTGAACGACCTAGAGGATTTCGACGACCTGGATGACATCGACGAGGTCTTAAACCCACAGCGCGCTGCGCAGAAAAACGGCGGAGTGAAGCGACCGCGCCGTCTGAAGAGCCCTGTCCGCGCGAAAGAAGAGTCTTCTGCTCAGACTGCGGAAGCTGGAGAATCCACACCTGTGGAGTCTGCACCAGCACCGTCTGCACCCGCACCGGAGCAGTCTGCCCAGTCCGCCCAGCGTCTCGACCGAGGATCAGACGAGTACCTCGCCACGCATCCGCGCATCAGCTCTGTCATAGCATCAGCAGTACTCTCAGTTCTGGGGCTTCTCGCAGCAGCGAGTGTCTTCTACGTGGGCGTGTGGACGCTGACGGGACAGTATTTCGACAGCTGGATGTGGTCTCAGATGGCGCAGATTTATCCGAGCTTCGAGCGTTACGTGCCGGTTATATTCACCGATTCGCACTGGATTATAGGCGTGAGCGTGGGGATGATAGTGGCAGCGTTCGCCTTCGCCATCGCGCGTAAACGCTTCTGGACTGCAGGAACCATGATCGTGTTTATGATAGTAGCGTTTGGTTCGTCCTTCATCCTCAAGCGTGTGCTTCCACGTCCTGTGCTGGATTCCTTCATTCCAGATCCGGCGAATTCTGCTCCATCCGGGCATACGGCCTTCACTATGATAGCTGGTGTGCTTCTGGTCATGGCAGTACCTCGCGTGCTGCGCGCTCTGGCTACGCTGTGGGCCATGATTTTCAGTACTGCAGTGGGCGTAATGGTCATTTATGATGGCTGGCACAGGCCTACGGATGCCCTCACAGCTATCCTTCTCGTGGGAGCTCTCGGACTGCTTGCTATGGCGTTCACGCGTGCCAGTGGCATGGATGAGCCAGGCACACGAAAGTCCAGCGTCAGTGTGCAGATTACATCCACTGTGCTCATCGTGGCAGGTCTGTGCGCGTCCGCATATGGGACCTATATCGTCTCTCAGCTCTACTCGCTCGTCCAGTACCGTCCAGAAGCTCTCGCTGTCAGCGGTGTACAGGCTACTCTGGCTCTCATCCTCGGGCAGAGTGCAGCGGTCTTCGGATGCTTGCTCGCAGTACGGCATGCTACGGCTGCACCGCTGACGAGGCAGGGAGTGATGGGAGCTCCACCGGTGCCGCCACGACAGTAAAGTTCGGGGTCTGTGGATAATAAGGACTAGAAAGGTGTATGAGAGACCACGTACACGAAGGTAGGAGGGGTCACTATGGCAGAAGGAAGTAAGCTCGTCATCGTCGAGTCACCGACTAAGGCTAAGAAGATAGGTGGCTATCTCGGAAGTGAGTATACCGTTCTCGCATCCGTGGGACACATTCGTGACTTCGCGCAGCCGTCCCAGGTCCCAGCGAAGGATAAAGACGCCTTCGGAAAGTTCGGCGTGAATGTGGATGACGGCTTTAAGCCGTACTACATCGTGGATGCGGATAAGAAGAAAAAAGTCACCGAGCTGAAGTCCGCTCTGAAGAAGGCTGATGAAGTCTTCCTGGCTACCGATGAGGACCGCGAAGGGGAGGCCATCGCCTGGCACCTCGTGGAGACCTTGAAGCCGAAAGTGCCTGTCAAGCGCATGGTCTTCCATGAGATTACGAAAGCGGCTATCACTGAGTCCCTCACGAAGACGCGTGATGTGGATGCGCATATGGTCGATGCGCAGGAGACGCGTCGCGTGCTCGACCGCCTTTACGGATATGAGCTCTCGCCAGTGCTGTGGCGTAAGGTGGGTCCGGGCTTGTCCGCCGGGCGCGTGCAGTCTGTGGCCACACGCCTCATCGTGGAGCGTGAGCGCGAGCGCATGGCCTTCGTGAAGTCCGCGTACTGGGATGTGGATGCGGTTCTCAGCACTGACGGTCAGGAGGAGAATTCCTTTACTGCGCAGCTCACCCACCTTGGCGAAGCGCGCGTCGCTGGTTCGAAAGACTTTGACGACGCCGGTCAGCTCACTCCAGCCGCTCAGAAAGATAACGTCGTGATTATCGACGAGAAGGTGGCGGGTGCGCTGGCGGAAGAATTGACATCCGAAAGCTTTACTGTAGAAAGCCTCGGAACGCGGCCGTATACGCGCCGTCCGCTGCCGCCGTTCACCACGTCCACCATGCAGCAGGCCGCGGGTAACGTGCTCGGCATGTCGTCTCGCAGCACCATGCGCGCGGCGCAGGGGCTGTACGAGAACGGATACATTACGTATATGCGTACGGATTCCGTGACGCTGTCTCAGGAAGCTATTCGCGCGGCTCGCGAAAGCGTGACGCAGGAGTGGGGCGAGCGCTATCTGTCCGCGGCGCCGAAGCAGTACGCCACGCAGACGGCGGGTGCTCAGGAAGCGCACGAGGCCATCCGTCCGGCCGGCGCGCATTTCCAGAATCCGGCAGACCTCGCGTCCTCGCTTCCTCCTGACCAACTCAAGCTCTACACGCTCATCTGGCGCCGAACGCTGGCCTCGCAGATGGCGGACGCGACCGGCTCGACCGCTACTGTAAAGCTCACCGCATCTACGGCCACCCACGGCCAGGCTACTGTCCAGGCCAGCGGTACCGTCATCGAGTTCCCGGGCTGGCTCGTCACACAGGGCAAGCGCGCATCCGGAGCATCCGGAGCGAATGGGGCATCCGCGTCGAATGCGGAGAAAGATACCGTTCTGCCGCCTCTGCACGAGGGCGATGTGCTGAACGCGTTAAGCGTGACGCCACAGTCGCACGAGACGCAGCCGCCAGCGCGCTACACGGAAGCATCTCTCGTGCGCACGCTCGAAGCGAAGGAGATAGGCCGTCCGTCCACGTATGCGAGCATCATCTCCACCATCATCGACCGCGGATACGTGTATGAACGTGGTCGTGCGCTCATCCCATCCTGGCTGGCCTTCGCAGTGATTAAGCTGCTCGAGCAGAATTTCCCACAGTATGTGGACTACACGTTTACCGCGCAGATGGAAAACGGTCTCGACGACATCGCGCAGGGTAAAGATACGGGTCGCGACTGGCTGACGCGCTTCTACTTCGGTGACGCTGCTGATCCTTCGGCTGCACAGTCGGCTGAGCAGGTACATGCGGGCCTGCAGCAGCAGGTGGCGCAGCTCGGTGAGATAGACGCACGCGAGATTAACACCATCGAGATAGGCGAGGGGCTGGCTGTACGCGTGGGGCGCTATGGCCCGTACCTCGAAGACTCGGAGCATCTGGACGCAGAAGGCAAGCCAAAGCGTGCATCCCTTCCGGATACTATGGCTCCTGATGAGCTGACCGTGGAGGCAGGACGTGACCTCATAGAGAATCACTCCGATGGTCCGCGCGTACTCGGTGTTCATCCAGTCACCGGCGGCACCGTGGAAGTACGCAATGGCCGTTTCGGCCCGTACGTGGCTCTCGTAGCTCCACCTACCGGAGATGAGAAGGTGGATAAGGCTGCGAAGCCGAAGATGGCGTCTTTGTTTAAGTCCATGACGCCACAGAGCCTGACTCTCGAGGATGCCATCAAGCTCCTGGACCTGCCACGCGTGGTGGGTACTCTCGAGGAGACGAATGCCGAAACTGGCGAGATTACGACGTACGAGGTGGCTGCGAATAACGGCCGCTACGGTGCCTACATTACGAAGACGGGCCCGGATGGGAAGTCCGAGAACCGCTCGCTCGGCTCGGAAGAAGAGATTTTCACTGTGACTCTCGAGCAGGCGAAGGAACTTCTCGCCCAGCCGAAGTATGGTCGCCGCACGCGGGGAGCTGCGAAGCCACCACTGCGTGAGCTCGGACCAGACCCGGATAACGGGAAGAACGTGACCATTAAGGATGGGTTCTACGGTGCGTACATCACGGATGGCGAGACGAACCGCACTCTGCCGAAGCAGTACACTCCAGAAAGCATAGAGCCGGCAGAAGCATTCCGTCTGCTCGCGGAAAAGCGTGCGGCTGGACCTACGAAGCGTAAGCGCGCGACGAAGAAGAAGAGCACTGCGTCTACCGCGAAGAAGAGCACGACGAAGAAAACGACAGCGCGTAAGACTACTGCTCGCAAAACGACGACGCGCAAGACGACTGCGAAGAAGTCCGCGGAGTAACGGTCATGGAGACGCTGAAGCTGAATCACAAGCATCGAGGCCTCTTCCTCTCCCTTGAGGGAGTGGACGGCGTGGGGAAAAGCACCCAGGCCGAGCACCTGCGCGCCTTTTTCGAGGCACAGGACCGCACTGTCGTGATAACGCGTGAGCCGGGTGGGACCGCGCTCGGAGTGCAGATCCGCCGCATGCTCCTGCATGGAGACGATGTTTCGCCACGTGCGGAAGCTCTCCTCTATGCGGCCGACCGTGCACACCACGTGGCTACGGTGATTCGCCCCGCTCTCGAGGCTGGGCACGTGGTCATCTCTGACCGCTACATCGACTCTTCGCTGGCCTACCAGGCAGGTGGCCGTGAGCTGAGTCAGGCGGATATCCGCGAGCTTTCGGAGTTTGCTACGGGTGGGCTGTGGCCGCAGCGCACATATGTGCTGGATATGAGTTTCGAAGCGTCGCGTGCACGCCTGACGGGTGAGCCGGATCGTCTCGAGTCTGCTGGTTCGGCGTTCTTCGAACGTACGCGCGAGGCGTTCCTGCGCTTGGCTCGTCAGGATGCACGCCGCTGCCGCGTTATCGATGCCTCGCAGAGTGTGGAGGACGTGTGGGCGCAGATTCACGCAGATGTGGAGCAGCTCTCATGAGTGGCAGCATTCCTCCCGTCTGGGATTCCATCGTCGGCCAGAAGCCGGTGGTGGAGATGCTCAGTCGCGTCTCTCAGACCCCGAAGGACATCGCGCAGTCGTGGCTCATCTGTGGTCCGGCTGGTTCGGGCCGCTCGAATGTGGCGAAGGCTTTCGCTATGGCGCTGAACTGTCCGAATCATGGCGACGGGACGTGCGAGACGTGCCGGCACATTCAGGCGGGCACGCATCCGGATGTGACTGTGCTGAATACGGACGGCGTGACCATTACCATCAGCCAGGTGCGCGAGCTCATGGAGACGGCCGAGCAGATGCCCGTGACGGCGCCGTGGCGCGTTATCATCATCGAGGACGTGGACCGCATGACCGAACGGACGACGAACGTTCTGCTGAAAGACATCGAAGAGCCGAGCGCGCATACCATCTGGCTGCTGTGCGCCCCGTCCGCGCAGGACGTGCTGCCCACCATCCGTTCGCGCACCCGCATCGTGACGCTCGCTGTTCCGTCCCTTTCTTCCGTAGCCCAATTCCTCCTCGACACCACGCCTGTGGATGAGCATAAAGCTCGTCAGTATGCACGCTTAGCTCAAGGACACATCGGCATAGCGCGCATGTATGCCACGAACACAGAAGCCGTGCGCATGAGGAATAATCTCGTGGATAACCTCGTCTCCATGCGGCGTACGTCTGAGGCCGTTATGCTGGCGGAAGAATTGTACTCCTCGGCCCAAAAGCAGGCACAGCAGGACGTGGACGCTCAGGTGGAACGCGAGCAGGCGGAATTCCGTCGCGCGAACGGTCTCAAGCCGAAAGATCCCATCGATGCGCGGCTGCGCGGACAGTATAACGCCATAGGAAAGAAGGACGACGTCTCCAGGCGCGTCACGCGGCTGACGCGGGATATCATCGACCGCGCGCTGACCACCATAGCCAGCGTGTACCGGGACATCACCGTCATTCATAACGGTGCTGAGCTCGTCAGCGGACTCATAAACCAGGAGTTTTCCGAAGAGATAGCAGGACTAGCCGTTCGCGTCACGAATAGCCAGGCTCTGCAGGCTGTAGAACGCGTGGACGTCGCGAAAAGACGCATTCAGGGGAACACTCCCGTGGTTCTCGCACTCGAAGCGCTGCTGACCTCACTTATCTTTTAAGCGCGTACGCTCCCCGGCGCGTGGCATACTAGACGTATGAAGATATCAGCTGATTTCACGCAGATTCCGGACATATACGGGAAGTTCGCGCCCGCCGAGCATAGGACGGACGGATACCCGACCACGTCCTTCCCGTTCTACATCGACCGCATGAATCCTGCGGTGCGCTACCTGCACTGGGAGTTCGTGGACGACGACGCCATTCCTGTGTGTGGACACCAGTGGATTCACTGGGCTGTGGCGAATGTGCCGGTGGATGCGCTCATGTATGACTTTAATGACTCGCACGCGCTGCAGATTCCGGAGGATTTCTCGCGCCAGCTGCCATCGCTTATTCCTGAAGCCGTGCAGGGGCGGAACTCTGCTGGTGGAGCTGTAGCCGGCCAGACGAATCCTGCCGTTATCCTGCGGTATAACGGGCCGCAGCCACCGGATAAGGCGCATGATTATAAGCTGTGTGTCTACGGGACGGCTGAACCATTCGAGGGGCTGAAGGAAGGTTTTTACCTCAACGAGCTGCGAAACCTCGTCTTCCGCACGGACGCTGTGCTGGACTATGGGGAGATATACCTCAGCTCGCGCGCAGCGTAACGAGATTTTTTTAAGGACGGACAGAAAGGACATCACTTATGCCATGCACCACTATCCTCGTGGGTAAAGATGCGAGTTATGATGGCTCCACCATCATCGCGCGTAATGAAGACTCGTCGAACGGTGAGTTCACAGAGAAGGAATTTAAGGTCGTTCAGCCGGAAGACCAGCCACGCCACTATAAGAGTGTGATCAGCCATGTGGAGATAGAGCTTCCGGATAAGCCTATGCGCTACACCTCCGTGCCAGACGCGCTACTGAAGAACGGACTATGGGCGGAGCATGGCGTGAACACGCTGAACGTGGCCATGAGCGCCACCGAGACTCTCACGTCGAATGAGCGTGTGCTCGGCGCAGATCCACTCGTGGAGCTCATTCCAGCCTCGGCTGACGGGCAGACGCCTGAGGTGCCTGGCGGTATCGGTGAAGAAGACATGCTCACCATCGTTCTACCGTACATTACCTCGGCTCGAGATGGTGTGAAGCGTCTGGGTGCTCTCCTCGAAGAGTATGGCACCTATGAGATGAACGGCATCGCCTTCAGTGATGTGGACGAAATCTGGTGGCTGGAAACCATCGGTGGACACCACTGGATAGCGAAGCGCGTTCCGGACGACTCATATGTGGTCATGCCGAACCAGCTGGGCATCGACGAGTTCGACCTCGAGGATGCTTTCGGGGAGCAGGAGGAGCACATGTGCTCGGCTGACCTGCGCGAGTTCATCGAAGAAAACCACCTCGACCTCGCCGTGGAGAACGTGAGCGCCTTTAACCCGCGCCTCGCTTTCGGATCCCACTCGGATTCCGACCACGTATATAACACACCACGCGCCTGGTGGATACAGCGCTTCTTTAACCCATACGACGAGGACTGGGATAGTGTGAATGCCCTGCATTCTCCTGTGAGCGATGACATCCCATGGGCTCGACAGCCAGAGCGGAAGATCACCATCGAAGACATGAAGTATGCTCTCAGCGGGCACTACCAGGGCACGCCATATGATCCGTATGGGAAGAACGGGACTGCTGCTACGCGCGGCCAGTTCCGCGCCATCGGCATTAATCGCAACTGTGACCTGTGTGCCATCCAGATCCGCCCGTACGCTCCAGAAGCGTCCCGTTCCATCCAGTGGACTGCTTTCGGCTCGAATCCATTTAACACCTTCGTGCCATTCTTCACGAATGTGGATGCGGTTCCAGCGTATCTGACTGGCACCACCGAGACTGTGGATACCGCGCATAACTTCTACTGGGCGAACCGCGTCATCGGCGCGCTCGCGGATGCGCGCTATAACGATAACCGCGCACACATCGACCGTTATGTGCTGAAGACCGGTGCGGCTGGAGTAGCGGCGGTGAAGGATGCCGATGCGAAGATAGCAGCCTTCGCTGCTACCGAGGGAGATGCGGCCGTGGCTACGACGGAGGATAAGCGTGCGCGCACCATCCTCGAAGCAGCAAATGCTGCTGTGTGCGACCTCGTGCAGAAGGAGACGAATGACGTGCTCTCGAAGGTGCTGTACACCACGAGCATGAGCATGACGAATGCATTCTCGATGTCGGATAACTAAATATCTGTGTGAGATGTGAGGGGCGGGCGCTTTTCTCTTCGTGAAGAGAGGCGCCCGTCTTTTATGTTTTCTGCACTCTACTTTTTTTCACGCGAAACGCCGATTTTGTAGTCATGAATGACCGTCTTTATTTTCTTCTCTGCGCGTTAAAACGGCGGATTCACAGGGAATCGCAAATCGAACATGTTCGAGAAAACGGTCATTCGTGACTACAAACTGCCCAAAAACGGAAAAATTGACATACCGTATGAATGCACACCCGCGCGCGAACTCTCTCGCGGTACGTCGCGCCGTCTAGAATAGAGCTAAGACCATCTCTCGAGAAAGGCCGTTCATGATCACAGAAAAACTCGCACAGTATTCCACTCAGTTCGGTGAGCTGATGAAGATAGACGCGTTCGCGTTTCTGGAGCACGTCGCAGCGCACCCAGACGACTATAAAAAGGGGAAAGTGGTCCTCGTAACGGCAGCCACGCCGCTGAAAGCCTCGCGCGGTGAAGGAAAAACCACCACGACCATCGCGCTCATCGACGCACTTCGTCGTCGCGGCATCGACGCAGCTGCAGTACTGCGCCAGCCGAGCATGGGCATCACCGCAGCTGGCTCGAAGGGTGGTGCTTCAGGTGGTGGAAAGTCCACGCTGTCTCATCCAGAGATAGCAGACTGGGGTCTGAACGGCGAGATGTCACGCATCGCCGACGCGCAGAATCTGCTCGCGGCGTTCTGCGAAAAGGCAGTAGATGACGGCATTCTGAGCACCGTACTCATCCCACGCGTGTCCGAGTCTCCGAGCCGCTCGTTGCGCTCTGTACAGGTGGACGGTGGAAAGCTCGCCGAGCGTTTCGTGCTCACGCCTGCCAGCGAGATGATGCAGATAGTGACGCTGTCGCGCTCCCTGGAGGAGATTCGCGAGCGTGTGGGGAATATGATTGCTGGTCTTTCGGCGAACGGTGCGAACGGTGCGGATGGTGCGGACGCCGCCGCAACTGCGAAGCCAGTTCAGGTGAAGGACTTTGTGGACGTGGAGCGCATCATCCGCGTGCTGGGGAACGCCGTTCAGCAAGCGTACATGGAAAGCGGTGAGGGTGCGCCTGTATACATCCACTGCGGTCCGTTCGGGAACGTGTCTCTGGGTATCCCTGGCCTGACGGCTGTAGACCTCGCCTGCGCTCTGCACGACGTGGTCGTGGTCGAGGCTGGATATGGAGCGGATGCGGGCGGTCAGAAGTGGCTGGACATCGCCTCTCGCGAGTATGGCGCACAGTGGCCTGCAGCTGCTGTGGTAGTGACGCGTGCCACCACGTGGCGTGATGATCCTCAGTTGCAGTGGCGCTACCCATTTGCAGTGAACCGCCTCGAAAAGCTGGGCATCGCTTCCTTCCCTATGATTAACCTCTGGGAAGGGGAGGATGATGAGATTCCACAGCTGCGCTCTACCGCTGCTGAGCTCGGCTTCCGAGATCCTATAGCGGGGAACCTGTTCCGCGATGGGGGAGCGGGCCTCGTGGACCAGCTCGATGGCTTCGTGGCGGCGCTGGGTGAAGCGGATGCTCAGACTCGTCCGGAGAGTAAGCGTGGCGTGGACTTCCTTGAGAAGGTGCGCTGGGTTATCGAGAAGGCGTACGGCGTGCCGGCTGAGCGCGTGCTCGCTAAGGATGGGTTCGAGGATATTCTCGCGCAGGAGAAGGCGCGTGCGGCAGCGCTCGGCATCGCCTTCGACGACCTCGCCGTACTTCCAGTAAAGTCTCCGGCCACTATGACGGATAATGACGCTCTGCCTGAGCAGGAGCGTACGGTGACGCTGAAGAAGGTGGAGGTGCACGCGGGCGCGGGCGTCGTTCACATTAACCTCACGACCTCGCTGACTACGCCTATGCCGAAGATAGTGTAAGGCGTACGGCGTTCTGATGTGGTCCGGCACGTCGCGTTCTGGATTTTTTCTGTCAATTTTCCAGAATACGGCGTGTCGGATTTGCATTCGTGGCGAAAGGTGCGTATATTTATATCTCGTTGCGATGAGCAAAGCCCCTTTAGCTCAGCTGGTTAGAGCAGCGGACTCTTAATCCGCGTGTCCAGGGTTCGAATCCCTGAGGGGGCACAAATAAAGGCTTTCCGAGAAATCGGAAAGCCTTTCTCATTTTCTTCTTCCGGTGCGGTCATGCGTGTCTTCTACGCTAGAGGGGTCAGGAAAGAAGGAAACTTGAGAATGATGAAGAAGAAAACTCTACTCACAGCACTCATGCTCGTACTCGCACTACTCTTCGTACCGGGTCTTGCACGGACGGCTCAGGCAGCAGAAACGACGGGTGTAATCCACAGCATCTTCGCTGCAGATGGCTCGAGGGAGTCGGGGCGTGTCCTGCGTGGAAATCCCGGGGACTTTAGTCTCGACCGTGTCACGGGTCATGAGCCAGAAGACCAGATGGGCGAAGTGGTGGTGGAAGAAGGCCAGAGCGTGACAGATTCTGGCTTTTTTAACACCTTCGTCACGAATGAGATAATCAACGGCCAGAACGTGCGTTACGGTACGCAGGTCTTCTCTACCTCGCTGAGCTACTGGTACGATGGTACGACGCTGCACGATGCCACCACAGACGCGGGATACGTGCGGTATGTGAATCCAGACTACGAATCTGCCTACGCGGTAAACTACGACATAAACACCGGGGCGGGCGGTCGCCAGATAAGCTATAAGTTCACCGGTGTGCGCTCTACTGAAGGAAAGTACATCACTCTGTACTTCCACTACCACTTTAACGGCCGTGAGGCGCGTGGAAATGAGATAGCGCGCGAAGGCTGGCTCGCTTACCGTGTAAAGGTGATTCCGAAGCAGACCACGCCTCAGCCAGTAGAAGGAGAGTACGGAGCACACCTGCGCTATGACGCGAACGGCGGAACCATAAACGGGTCTACGGATATCTATGACGACATGGAGAACCGCCAGACCTCGGAGACGAAATATAAGTTCTTCGACCTGAAGATTACGAACGAGGTGCCTCGCCGAGACGGCTACACCTTCGCATTCTGGATAAATCCTCAGAACTATAAAGATAACCAGGGGATTTACGCTGCTCGCGAGTCTGACGTGGACCTGACTGCATATCCTGAAGTAGCTCAGTATGGTGTCTCTACGACGTCTTCCTCCTACGCGCTAAATCCGGATAACACGCGCCTCCTCCAGGCGGTATGGGATAAAGACTATTCGGTCACCTATCTCCCGAACGGCGGTTCGTCCACTCCTGACCCACAAACGGGAAACTTCGGCCTGACCATCACGAGAGAATCCGTCACTCCAGTAGAGGATGATAAGCATGTCTCCCTTCGTCCTGAGATTTCGCGTGAGGGGTATATGTTTACGGGCTGGAAGGACACCGCCACGGGTACGCTCTATCCAGCGGGTGCAGACTATGCAGTCACGTTCGAAGAGCCTCATCGTGTACTCGAAGCACAGTGGGAGCGCATTCCGCATTATGGTGCGTATGTGAAGTATGACGCGAACGGCGGTACCCTGAAGGGCAGTGCTACCTTCGACGACACTGAGCACCGTCAGGAATCTCCACAGAATCAGGGAGTCGTGAAGATTCCTGTCCTGCCAGACGCACCTACGCGCGAGGGCTACCGTTTCCTGTTCTGGGTGGATAAGGAGAACTATCCACAGAATCATCAGGTCTATCTCGCAGACGGCTCCACGCTGGACACGCGTACTTACACGACTATTCCAGCCTCCGCGGCCACGAGTTCAGTCCAGATACCAGCCTCAGATCCTGATGCCACGCGTACTCTGACCGCTGTGTGGGATAAGGATTACTCCGTGGTCTATGACGCAAATGGCGGTACCTCCACGCCAGACTCCCTCACCGGAGTCTTCGGACTGAACGTGACAGACACCTCCATCGCCGAGAACACAGACGATAAGAGCGTTACCCTCGCCTCGGCTATCACTCGTCCAGGCTACTTCTTCGCGGGCTGGAAGGATGACGCGACAGGTGTGATATATGGAGCAGACAGTGCATACACTGTTCCGTTCGCTGAGCCACACCGCAAGCTCATAGCACAGTGGACTCCAGAATACGCTGGGTATGTTCGCTATGATGCGAACGGCGGAAGTATCAAGGGCGGAGCGACATTCGAAGATACCGAGCATCGTCAGATTTCGAGGACAGATGGAGATGACCTCCGTATAGCTGTCATCCCGGATACTCCTGTACGCGAGGGATATACGTTCGTGGGCTGGGTGAACGCTCAGCCGGGCGCACAGGGAGATAAGCATCTTTACCTCAGCGATGCTACGAAGCTGAATACCACCATGTATCCGGATCTGAAGGATGTGTCCACTCAGGCGAGCGTGCGTGCGGCAAATCCAGATGGCGTAACCACTCTGCAGGCGCTCTGGGATAAGGATTATTCCGTGACATACCGGCCGAATGGTGGCTCGTCCACGCCTGATCCTCAGACCGGCATGTTCGGTACGAACGTGACGGATACGACCATCACGCCGAATACCGCGGATAAGCACGTCTCTCTGCGTCCTGAGATTACGCGTGAAGGATACCGCTTCCTCGGCTGGAAGGACACAGCTACGGGAACTCTCTATCCAGCAGCAGCACAGTATGCTGTCACGTACGCGGATCCGCACCGCATTCTCGAAGCACAGTGGGAGCGCATTCCGGATGAGCCAGAGGTTCCTGTCACTCCGGTAGTTCCAGTAGTGCCAGAAGTTCCTGTGACACCGCCTGCGCCATTTACGCCAGAAGTGCATCCTGTACCGCAGCCGCAGCAGACTGAGTCGCAGCCTGCGCACACGACTCTCGCACGTACAGGTGCAGATGTAATCGCGCTCGCAGTACTCGCTCTCGTAGCAGTGTTCGTAGGAGCGGGCATTCGACTTGTGACAGAGCACTAGCGCGCACGAGTGAAAATAGGCATACATGAGGAGGGGTTTCTGCATCCAGCAGAAGCCCCTCTGCCGTATCCGCGCTTGAGCACGCGCGTTACAGATACGCGTACGCCTCGGGACTCGCCGCTATTTACGCCACCTTATCTCTCTTCGCTCTTGGCGACCACATTCTGACCGGAGATAACATGTACGGCGGGACGTAGTCCATCATGCACAAGTATTTCGAGCGGGGGGGGCTGGAGTTTTCTGAATCGGATATGACGAGGTATGAGGCGCTGCGTGGGGCGTTCGAGTCGGGCCGCCGAGAGGGGCGTCCTATCCGTGCGCTGTACTTCGAAGTCCTGACGAATCCGCTGCTGAAAATCTCCTATGTGGAGCTCGTGGCCCACGAATCGTCATCATCGATAATACGTTCGTGACCCCGCTCAACCAGCAGTCAATCGACCTCGGCGCGGGCATCGTCGTGCATTCGGACATTATGGTGGGTGTGGTGGTTACGAATGCGCCGAATCTCGACGAAAAGCTGTACTTCGCGCTCAACCGTGTGGGTGGTGTGCTCACCCCACAGGATGCGAATTTGCTACGTAGTGGGCTGCAGACGCTCGATTTGCGCCTGGAGCATCAAGAGGAGAACGCCCTGACCGTCGCGTGCTGGCTAGACGTTAGCCGTTCGTGACTCATGTCAACTATCCTGCTCTTTCCATGAGTCCCTACCACGAGCTGGCATCCCGTACTCTGCGGGGAGTAGGATCAGTGCTCTCCTTCGAACTTGAGGACACGGCGGATCCAGATGACGCACTTCGAGCTACCACGTGAGGAACGGTTCAAGCATAGAATCACCGATGGCCTCGTGCGCCTGAGCATAGGCGTCGAAGATGTGCGTGACCTAAACTCGGGCCTCGACAAGGCAGTGCAGGTGGCACGACGGAAGAAATAGCGAAAAGCCTATCCCTATAGAGAGTATCACGTGCGTAATGTATGTGTGTAGTACGTCCGTGATACTTCTTAAGAGAAGAGTTATGAAAGAGAGGGTTAGTGCGTGTAGTTGTTTTAGATAGAGTCGTGGAGAGACACCCTGAGTTGTCTATGCGAGATGTGGCTACAGCTTTTAAGAGTATCTATATGGATGCACAGCGTGCAAATGGACACTGGATAGCGGTGGGAACAGATAGTCGTTTGAGAGACATCGAGATGATATACTTTCACGATTATAAAGCGAATAGTATAGTTATTTATCGTGCTTTTACTCCGCCTACGACAAAGTTTTTAACGGAAATACATAATTTGAAAAGGAGGAGAATATAACCGCACGTGATGAGCAGATTTTAGCTGCTGCTGGCTTATCCCTCGAGGAGATCGAGCGTCAGGCTATTATTGTCGAGAGCGAAGATATGGATGATGAGCTTACAGGCGTATTCTATACACATTATCATGCGCAGCCTTCGCCGCAGAGTATGACTACCATCAGTCTTCGCTTACCTGAGAGTCTTGTAGAAAGCATTACGGATACGGCTCATAGGCTTAATCTCACGCGTAGTGAGTATATTCGTCGTAAGCTCGCTGCTCAGAAAAAGAGGGTGTGCGTGGGAGGAAAAGGAAGGTATAGTCTTCTTTTCCCTCCACGCGTAGGTTGATTTAGCTTTCGAAAGCTGTATGGATGGCCTGGTCGAGATCAGCTATGAGGTCATCGGCATCTTCGAGGCCTATGCTTAGGCGGATGAGCTGAGGGATCAGACCGTCCTTCTCCCAGAATTCGAATGGCACTTCGCGGTGGGTGGTGCGCGCAGGATTAATGATGAGGCTGTGCACAAGAGTCTGGTCAATGACGCTAATCCTGGTATAGCTACAGTGATGAAGTTATGTGATGCTTTGGGGACTAAAGATGACTGTAGAGGCGGTTGAATCTTCAGATTAGGTGCGCAAAGAGATGGTGTATGCGTAAATAGATGTGTGCGACACGCCGGTGGGGCTAGTGTTTTGTAGGTGTGTGGGGGTGTGGGTTGCGTGGGGTGGGTGTGGTGGTGTATTGTTTTTATTCGCTGCCTGATACGGCATGAATCACTTTTTTCTTGGTTTTGTGGTTTGTGTGTGTTTGTGTTGTGGTGGTTTGAGAACTCAAGAGCGTGTTTTGTACTACTTTTTATGTTTTGATAATGCCAGTGATACTCGCCCGTGTATATGGGTACTTGGAAGAGTTTAATGAGTGTCTATTTTTGTGCGTTGAATGACTTTTTAGTTGTTTTTCGTTGATTTTCTTTTTTTATTGAGTCATTTGTTTGACTCTCTCACGATTTTTTTGTGGAGGGTTTGATTCTGGCTCAGGACGAACGCTGGCGGCGTGCTTAACACATGCAAGTCGAACGGGATCCATCTTAGCTTGCTAGGGTGGTGAGAGTGGCGAACGGGTGAGTAACGCGTGATCAACCTGCCGCATAGTGGGGAATAGCTCCTGGAAACGGGTGGTAATGCCCTATGCTCCAACTACTCGCATGGGTTGTTGGGAAAGCCTTGTGTGCTATGTGATGGGATCGCGTCCTATCAGCTTGTTGGTGGGGTAGTGGCCTACCAAGGCTTCGACGGGTAGCCGGCCTGAGAGGGCGACCGGCCACATTGGGACTGAGATACGGCCCAGACTCCTACGGGAGGCAGCAGTGGGGAATATTGCACAATGGGGGGAACCCTGATGCAGCGACGCCGCGTGCGGGATGACGGCCTTCGGGTTGTAAACCGCTTTTATTAAGGAGCAAGCGAGAGTGAGTGTACTTTTTGAATAAGCACCGGCTAACTACGTGCCAGCAGCCGCGGTAATACGTAGGGTGCAAGCGTTGTCCGGAATTATTGGGCGTAAAGAGCTCGTAGGCGGTTTGTCGCGTCTGGTGTGAAAGTCCATCGCT
>NZ_MWWT01000006.1 GCF_002259705.1 Alloscardovia macacae | reverse complement strand
ACGCCAGTGGCATGGCTGGTTAGCTACGTTCGGGTGAGATAACCGCTGAAAGCATCTAAGCGGGAAGCTTTCTCCAAGATCAGAATTCCTAGCGGATTTAGAGCCGCGTGAGACTCCTTGTAGAACACGAGGTGGATAGGCTAGGCGTGGAAGCATGGTAACGTGTGGAGCTGACTAGTACTAACAGTCGAAAACAAACCAACAATCATATCTTAAGCATCATTAATCTTTCTGCAACACTGGAATACAGTGATCACGAAAACGATTTTCGCGTCTACTAGCCGGTCCCCAAACCACCACGTATAATAGAATATGATTACACAAGATTTTTGTGGTGGTCTTGGCCTCATGGATACGCCCAGTCTCCTTTCCGAACCTGGTAGCTAAGCGTGAGCACGGTGATGGTACTGCACTCGATAGGGTGTGGGAGAGTAACACACCGCCACAAATAATACTTCATTGATAAGGGAAGCACCTAAAAAGGTTGCTTCCCTTTTCACATACTCGGGGGCTTTTACACTGGTGGGAGCTCCCCTTTTTTTATTCCTAGGGGGTGTTGTGTTGTTTGTAGATTGTCTCATTCAACGTGGGATACCTTGGTAAACAAGCCTAGCCACGCGGGGTGAGTGAGAGAATCTGCAAATAACACGTTAAACACGAGGTGTAGAGGCGTGGTTATGTGTAAGTCGTCTCACTCCAGACGGGATTTTAGGGGGTTTCCAGTGCGGAGAAGCCTTTCTAGTGAGACCACTTACACACAACACCCCCCCGCCTCACCATCCGTCACGCCCTCATCTCTTCTCATACATACTAACTGCTCCCCATAGAATGAGGTGCTCTGTATACGACGAATAGGACTAGCTCTGATATTTTCTACCTACACCCGTTTTATGGTCGTATAGGACGTAAAATAGTGACCATAAGGCCATCATTCGTCTCATGATTACATTTACTTTTTTACAGTGTGTAAGGGTTCGCTGTCGTGCTCTCCGTCAGCGAACTTGTATCTTTTTACAGAGTGGATTCCCTGCGTAGACACGTATCTTTCTATCCCTAGCAGCGTATGTAGAGTACAAGCTTCTGATGTTTCACGTGAAACATCACGCCCAGTATTCGCTCAGCTCCTTCGCCATCGCTTCAGGAGATTCCTGGCATCCGCGCTCGAGCCAGGTGGCCTCGGCGAGGACGAGGCCGCCGAACAGAAAGTCGGGGAAGAATTGACCTAAGGAAGACGGGAAGAACGGACGGACGAGCGGATACAAGCGATGCGTGTACGCGTGCGCGGTCTCGGTGAACAGCCAGTGCGGATTATGCTCGAGGATAGTCTGCAGCGTGGCGTGACGCTCGTGCCAGAAGGCGAAGTACGCGGCGAGGAAAGCCTCGTACGTCGCGGGGGCGTGGGACTCGATGTACGCGAAGCACTCGGTGTAGAGCGCGTCGAGCTTCGCGTCGAGGATGTCCTCTTTCGAATTGAAGTGGCGGTAGAAGGTCTGGCGAGTGAGCTTCGCCTTCGCGACGACCTCTTTCACCGTAATTTCGTCGATGGGATAGCAGCACATGAGCTCCGTGAAGGCGCCGATGAGGCGGGCACGAGTCTGGGACGCGCGGGTGTCCGTCGGGTGCTCAGGCTGCTTCGGGTGCTCGGTCGTCTGTGGGGTCTGCGAAGTCTGTGGGGTCTGTGGCTGCTCTGTCATGGTATTTAGTGTAGCAAAAAGTGGCGGAACGAGGAGGTGCAGTGGTTATCCACCCCACCTATGACATACATCACACTGTGATGTAGCTCTACTTCCCCCGTCTCCCGCTCGAGAAAAAATGTGCCATAATAGTACATAACAGACCTTTCGTAGCGGAAGGGCGTCACTACGAGCACTATGAAAGTGAGAGTGAGCACAGATGAGCACAGAGCAGAATAAGCCAGCTACAGTCCCAGCCAGCGTCGCGATGCTTCGCGTCCTCGAGTCGTGGGGAGTCAAGCACATTTATGGATACCCTGGTGGATCGTTTAATTCCACCATGGCCGCACTGGATGCTGAGAAGGACCGCATTCAGTTCATTCACGTTCGTCACGAGCAGGTAGGTGCTCTGGCTGCGTCCGCAGATGCGAAGCTGACCGGTCACGTTCAGGTCTGCTTCGGCTCTGCCGGTCCAGGCGCGACGAATCTGCTCACTGGCCTCTATGATGCTCGTGAAGACCATGCTCCAGTGGTGGCACTTATCGGTCAGGTGCCGAGCACGAACATGAATTATGATTACTTCCAGGAGTTCGCTGAGAACCCTATGTTCGAGGATGTGGCCGTGTATGACCGCACTGTCATGACTCCAGAAAGCCTGCCATACGTCGTAGATAAGGCTGTGCGCGAGGCGTATAAGCATAAGGGTGTGGCTGTAGTGGTCATTCCGAATAATTTCGGCTACGCGCAGATTCCAGACACTCCATACTCCAGCTCCAGCCCTACGGACCGTAAGCCAGCTCCTCTCCCACATGCCACGGATGAGGAAGTGCGCGAGGTCGTCCGCCTCATTAAGGAAGCAAAGCGTCCAGTCATCCACGTGGGTCGCGGTATCGGTGCTGGTGGCGAAAAGCTCGTGGAGCTCTCGAAGAAGCTCCAGGTGCCACTGGTTCTCACGGGTCTGGCGAAGGGCCTGGTTCCAGACGAGTACGAGGCGAACCTCGGTTATGCGAACCGTGCTGCATGCAAAGCTGCAGATGAAGCTTTCGCTACGGCAGACCTCGTCATCGCCCTCGGCTCGAACTTCCCATTCGCTAACCTCGTGTACCGCACGCATGAATTTAAGTTCGTGCAGATCGATGCTGACGCCGGCCGCTTCGGCTCGCACCACTTCCTCGACTACGGTGTATGGTCGGATGCCACGAGCTTCGTGGAGTCCGCTCTGCGTCTTATCGAGACTGGCGAGGTCGAGGAGACTGAATCCACTCCATTCTTCCGCGCCTGCGTGGCGGCGAACCAGAACTGGCGTGAATACCTGCAGAAGATGATGAACCGCGAGTCGGATCCGCTCGAGTTCGAGGCGGTCTATAAGCAGATTAACCGCGTGGCTGAAGAGGACGCCCTCTTCTCCATCGACGTAGGAGATAACATCATTAACTCCTTCCGTTACCTGAACCTCACACCGAAGAATAAGTGGACCATCTCCGCTCTCTTCGCCTCCATGGGCTACGGTCTGCCGGGTGCTATCGCAGGTGCGCTGAGCTTCCCAGAGCGTCAGATCTTCCACATCGCGGGCGATGGCGCGTACTCCATGGTCATGCAGGATCTCATCACGGAGAAGAAGTACGGCCTGCCAGTGATTAACGTCATTACCTCGAACGCATCGCTGAACTTCATTAAGTCTGAGCAGGATGACATCGCCATGCCGCAGCATTCAGGCATCTTCCTCGAGGACCAGGACTTCGCCATGATCGCCCAGGGTATGGGAGTAGAAGCGGTGACTGTCCGCTCGTCTGCTGAGCTTCCGGCAGCCTTCGATAAGGCTGTAGAGGTTACGAAGGCTGGCCGTCCGTTCCTTATCGACGCGAAGATTACGGATAAGCGCGGTCTGCCGGTGGAAGAGCTCGAGTTCCACATGGAGGACGGAAAGCTCGTGGAGACCATTAACGCGAACTATAACGCGAATGGCACGCTCCACCATCCGGAGACCCTCGAAGAGTTCTTCGCCTCGTATGACGGCGAGGAGCTGCTGCCGATGACGCATTACTTCGAGCTCGAAGGCGTCGAGATCTAAGTTTGAGAAGAGAGTGAGGCGGGTAGCGCGAGCTGCCCGCCTTTTTTCTTAGCCCTCGTACGGCAGGCTGGCGAAGCGCGCGTAAACCGCCGGGTCGCTCCAGTCGAAGAAAGCGCTCGTTTTTTCGTCCAATTCTTCCACTGCTTTCATCTCGTCACTGCTGAGATTGAAATCCCAGATGGAAAAATTGGCCGTAATGCGGTCCGTATGCACGCTCTTCGGCAGCGGAATGATGCCGCGCTGCACGAGCCAGCGTTCGATAATCTGCGCGGTGCTGACCCCATGCGCGGCCGCGAGCTCAGCGAGGACCGGATGGTCGAGCGAGCCGTGGCGTCCGCGCGCAAACGGAGCCCACGCCTCCACCTGAATGCCGTGCTCACGCATGTACTGCACGTCCTCGCGCTGCTGATGGAAGACGTTCACCTCGATCTGATTCACGTGCGGAGCAACCTCGCTGAACAGAGAGAGGTCCTCGAGCCGAGCACGCGAAAATTACTCACGCCGATGCTCTTCACGCGGCCGGCCGTATACAGCTCGGTGAGCGCACGCCACGCGCCGAAAACGTCATGCATCGGATTATGAATGAGGTACAGATCCAGATAATCCAGCCCCGAACGCTCGAGCGAGCGGTCATACGCCCGCAAAGCGCCGTCATACGTGGTGTCCGTCACCCACAGCTTGCTTGTGACGAAAATCTCCTCGCGCGCGATGCCGAGCTCATCCTGCGCGCGGCGGACAGCACGACCCACCGCGCCCTCCGTCTGGTAAAACGCAGCCGTATCGATGAGACGATACCCCACTTTCAGAGCCTCGAAAACGGCATCCTCCGCCGTCTCGTCGCTAATGCCTTCGCCCGCGCTCGCGCTCGGCTGGAAGGTGCCGAAGCCGAGGGCGGGGATGCGGACGCCGTTACGGAGGAGGAGGGTGTGGGGGTGCGTGGTGTTAGGGGTGGTTTTAGGCACGGACGGCCTCCTTCTGCGCCTCCTTACGCTCCTCCTTCTGCTCTTCCTGACGCGCGATGTCCGCACGCAAAACCTCGAGGAAGCTGAGCGGTGCACGGCCGGTCACGCGCTGAACGTCCGAGGTGAGGCCAGCAGTTTCGCCATTCTTTATGGCGGTGTACGTGCTCACCCAGGCAGCCACCATCCAGTCTGGAGCGTCATACTGAGCGCGCGATGCGAAAGCCTCATCCTCCGTCTCGTCGATGTACGGGATGTGTGTTTCGAGCTCCTCGCTGGCGATGCGCACTACGTCTGCCATGCTCAGCTCTTCCGGACCAGTCATGTTTAGTGTCTCGTTCGCGTAGCTGCGTGGGTCGGCCAGAACGTGAGCAGCCACGCGGGCGATGTCCTCACGGGCTACCATGGAGCACACGCCGTCTCCGGCAGGGCCACGGACTTCGCCATACTCGAGGACGAGCTCGGTGAAGAACTCAGCGTAGAAATTATCCCGAATGAAGGTGTAGGTTATGCCGCTGTTCTTGATGTATTCTTCTGTAGCACCGTGGTCGCGGGCCAGGAGGAAGGAGGCGTTCTCGTCTGCGCCGTAAAAGCTGATGTACACGATGTGCTGTACGCCGGCCTTCGATGCTGCGTCGATGAAGGCTTTATGCTCCTGGACGCGCGTAGGGCTTTCGCCGGCCGAAACCATGAGGAGCGTGTCCACGCCGGTGAGGGCCTTCGCAGCGAGACGGTCATCAGCGTATGACGCTTTGCGTGCTTCTATGGTTTCTGTCCATGGTGCGTCTGACAGTCCTCGGGAGAGGCTGGTGATGAGCTTCGGCATAGAGCGTGCGATGTAGCGGATGATGGGCTCATCAAAGTCTTCGGGTGCCGTAGCGCGCTTAGACTGGGCTATAGACTGCTGGAGCTCGCGTGCTATGAGGCTGCCGAGGTGACCGGTGACGCCGGTGAGGCCTATGCGTGGCATGATGGGGGTCCTTCTCGTGTGTGATTTTTCTTCTTTTTTCTAGGATACTCGCAGCGGTGGTGCTGGTGCGGTGGTGGGGAGGAGAGTGGCGAGGGGGAGCGAGGGGGCGAGTGGGAGTTGTTTGCAAATCGTCTCACTGAGGGCGGTCGGACGGTGCAGAATGCGGGGAAATCGCGGTGAGAATGAGACGATTTACAAACAACTTAAACAACTTATCCAGAAATGACGTTCTTAGGGCCGTGAAAAGGTGCGTTATGTGTAAGTCATCTCATGCGCGGTGCTCGTGGGGTGAGAAGTCCAGAAAAATAGGTGCAGCGGTGAGATGACTTACACATAACGTGCCCTCACGGTGGCCCGGACGAGGAATCGCACAGGATGCGTGAGGACGTAGGGTGTAAATCGTCTCACTTTAGCCAGCATTTTCGGCTGTGAGGAGCTTCGTGGGCGCGTACAATGAGACGATTTACAGCCTACTGCTCTCACCGTTGTGAGTAGGGGCGGTCCGAAGCCGCGCGCTACCAGTCCCAGCCCAGCCCACCTAGCCAAGCCCAGCCCCGCGCCCCACGCACATACGCAAAATGGCTTAAAACCTGAGGTTTTAAGCCATTTTCACCATGGTGCGCACGGGGGGAGTTGAACCCCCACGACCTTAGCGGTCACTGGCACCTGAAGCCAGCGCGTCTACCATTCCGCCACGTGCGCAGACATCCTTTACCCTAACACAGGATGCTCGCGCACGCAATCCCTGCGCGTCGTGGGCGTGTCTTGCTCGGCTGCGTTCTCGGCTCGGACGTCTTACGCCCGGCAGTGCCCGACCGCGCCCGCACGCGCCCGCACGCTCGACCGCCCCCCGACCGCGCTCGACCGCCTCCGCCGCGCCCGCCCGCCTCGCCTAGAGCTTACCGCCTACCCCCGCGACCCATTCGCATAGAACCGCGCGAGATACGCATCGCGGAACTCGGCGAAGTACCCGCCATCCATAGACTCGCGAATCTGCTCGAGCAAATGGATAAAGAAGCGCTCGTTATGAATGGTGGCCAGCGTGGCACCCGTCATCTCGCCCGCGCGCAGCAGGTGGTTCACGTAAGCGCGCGTGTAGTTGCGGCAGGTGTAGCAGTCGCAGTCTTCTTCGATAGGAGAGAAGTCAAACTTATAGGCCGCGCGCTTGATGTTCCAGCGCCCGTCCTTCGTGAAGACAGCCCCGTTTCGCGCCGTGCGTGCCGGCGCCACGCAGTCGAAGGTGTCTCCGCCGTTTTCCACGCCAGCGAAGATGTCATCCACAGCTGCGATGCCCAGCACGTGGCGCGGCTTGTTTTCTGGCAGTTCGTCACAGATCCACGAGCAAATCTCGCCCATAATGCGCTTTTCTATGGCGCCCCCGATGCCGAATCCGTCGAAGTCCAGCGAGCCTATTTGCGAGGCGGCCAGACGCCGCAGATCCTCGTAGTTTGCCCCCTGTACCACGCCGAAGAGTGCTTGGTACGGCTTTCCCACGCGTTCTTCCGTCAGACGCTTATGCTCGGCGATGCAGCGCTGAGCCCAGCGGTACGTGCGCTCCACGGCTTGCTCCTGGTAGCGTCGCGTGTTCATGAGTGTGGTCAGTTCGTCGAAGGCAAACATAATGTCCGCGCCGATGTTATGCTGCACGCGCATGGATATCTCCGCGCTGAAGCGGTGCATGCCGCCGTTCAGCGGGGATTTGAAGCTCACGCCGTCTTCGTCCACGAAGGCGAGACGCTCCTTTCCGTCCGCGATTACGTCGTCGCTCTTCATGCCTTCGACGTCCATGGCGAGCGTCTTCTTAAAGCCCTGGCCCAGGCTCATGACCTGGAATCCGCCCGAGTCTGTGAACGTAGGCTTATCCCAATTCATGAATTCGTTCAGTCCGCCCGCGGCATTCATGACGGCCTCGCCCGGGCGCTCGTACAGGTGGAAGGCGTTCGCGAGCATGGCCTGCGCGCCGTTATCTTCCATCTGTTCGCGCGTGACGGCTTTCATGGTCGCCTGTGTGGCCACTGGGATGAAGCATGGCGTCTGGATGTCCCCGTGCGGCGTGTGGATGACGCCTGTGCGTCCGTGCTTGCCGTCGAGGCGCGTGTGGATCTCGAATCCGAACGCGCTACGGTCGCCTGGCTGGCCCGGCTGCGCGCCCAGCGGCGAGAACTTCGGCTTCGGCAGCACCGTGCCCTCGGGTGCGCGCGTGTCCACCTGGACGTAGGTGAACTGCGGCGCGCTCTTCTTCTTTTTACGCTTACGGCGTTTCGTTTCTGTCATACCTCTACTGTATTCCATTTTCTGCCAATTTTTCTGTGCACGTTCTGTGCTCAGGGAAGAAAAGGGTAACTTTTGAGGTGACTTTCAGGGTATTCTCAGAATAGTGCGTTTTCCTAGTAGGTGGACATAGATAAGCGCCGGAAGGTTTAGGGGCGCTTAAGGAGTAAAAAGATGACAGACGAATTGTTTACGAATAACGAGGCTGAACAGCCACAGCCTACCCGTCAGTACCCACAGTATCCATACGCACAGCAGACGCAGCAGCAGCCTACCGTACAGATGCCAGCGCAGCCGGCCCAGCCGCCAATTGGCCAGCCTCAGCCGAACACCATCCCGGGCGCGCCGCTGTATAACGAGCAGGCGCACACGACGCGCGCCTACGTCCAGCGCGATGCGAACGCTTTCGCGGACCCAGCGAACGCGCACGGTACGCAGGCGAGCGTGACGGCCGCGGGCATCGCGGCGAACGCGCACACCGTCGACGACATCATGAAGAAAAACCGCGCCACGACCATCTGGGCAGCAGCCGGCTCAGCCGTCGCAGCGGCAGTACTCGTCGCCGGACTCGGCGTAGCGGGCATCCGCACAGGCGTGCTGACCGTGCCGAGCTCCACGAATCTCAGCAGCATGACGAGCTCCACGGGCGGCGCAGGCACTACCGCAGTCTCCGGAAGCTCTGTAGACTGGACGGCCATCGCGAAGAAGGTGGCGCCATCGGTCGTCTCCATTCAGGGGCGCGTCTCGAACGGAACGGTCATCGGATCGGGCGCAGTGCTGGACACGGAAGGGCACATTATCACGAATAACCACGTGGTAAACGGTGCCTCGAACCTCCAGGTAACGCTCTCGAACGGAAATATGTACGAAGCAGACGTGGTGGGTACGGACCCGACCACGGATCTGGCGGTCATTAAGCTGAAGAACGCTCCGAGCGACCTGACTCCAGTGACTTTCGCAAACTCGGATAACCTCGCAGTAGGTGAGTCCGTGATGGCCATCGGTAGCCCACTCGGCTACGCAAACACAGCGACGACGGGTATCGTCTCCGCGCTGAACCGCCCAGTGTCGGTGGCGAGCGAAGACGGCAGCGGTAACGCTGTGGTGACGAACGCGGTGCAGATAGACGCGTCCATTAACTCGGGTAACTCGGGTGGTCCTACCTTTAATGCCGAGGGGAAGATGATAGGCATTAATTCGTCTATCGCGACGGCAGGGTCGTCTGCGGGCTCGACGAGCGGCAGCTCCGGATCCATCGGCATCGGCTTCGCTATTCCAGCAAATCTGGCCAAGTGGGTCAGCTCTTCCATTATCTCCAGCGGTAAAGCTACACACGTGGTGCTGGGTATCAGTGTGACCACGTCTACCGCCACTGCTGATGGCGTGACGCGCACAGGCTCCCAGGTGCGTTCTGTGAACTCCGGCTCGGCGGGTGCGGATGCAGGCCTGCAGACAGGGGACACCATCGTGGCGTATAACGGCCATGCAGTAGGTTCGAACGAAGCTCTGCTCGGCTACGTGCGTGCGACGCAGAAGGGCGAGAAGGTGACGCTGACTGTGGTGCGCGATGGTAAGGCAGTGGACCTGACCGTGACCATGGATCATGAAGAGACCACGACGGCTACGGCGCGTTCGAATTCGGGGAATGGGTCGAACGGGAACTCGGGGAATGGTTCGAACGGCTCGAATAACGGTTCGAACGGTTCGAATAACGGGAACTCCGGAAACGGGTCGGACTCGGACGGCTCTGGAAATGGCTCGGATGGCTCGGGAAATGGTTCGAACGGTTTCACGAACCCATTTGAGCAGTTCTTCGGCGGAAGCAGCAACTAGTAACCTAGTAACTACATGAATGGCCTCTCGTAGGTCGCGGGCGCAGGCGGGCGCAGAATCTAACAAGGTTCTGCGCCTTTTGCGTGGGCGGTGAAGGGTGTGTGGGCAGGTATGGGGGGAGTTGTTTGTAAATCGTCTCATTTTATTCTGACGGATGGCCTCAAAACCAGGAGAATGGATGCTCGAGTGAGACGATTTACAAACAACTCCGTCTGTATGCGAGAGGATAGTGCCTCTAGACGTCGCGTGCGGATACGTAAGCTGTAAACCGTCTCACTGTGTGCTCTTGAGAAGTCTCTTATGTGTAAAAATTGGCGTCGTAGTGAGACGATTTACAGCCAACGTACTTCAGAGGGGAGAATACCTCGCTCACTGAAGCGAGAACGCGGTGCGTTCTGTGTAAGTCATCTCATTCCGTGTGGCGAAGAAGCCCCAAAATGCCGAAAATCGATGCTGGGGTGAGATGAGTTACACATAACGTGTTCGAACATAGCCTGTGGGGCGGCACTGGTACGGATATGCAGTTTATTTAATTTGGTAGGCTACTACGACAGGAAAAATACTTAGAATCCCTTATTTTATGCGGAAAAGTTTATTTAATTTGGTAGACTATATCTAGAAAATAGGGCATCCTTGAAGTTCAAGGTAGAGTGCATTTAAGGCAGCTGGAATATGGGAATAAAAACTAATGATGAGCTATATCGTTATCTTAATGAGAATGAATCTCGGCATTTGGAGTTTAAGGCAGCTTCAAAACAGTTTGACTTCACTAAGCTCCTTCAGTATTGCTGCGCTTTCAGTTGCGAAGGTGGCGGTGAAATAGTTTTTGGGGTGTCTGACGATAAGAGAATAGTGGGTACCCAAGCTTTTGAAGATTACCCTAGAGCAGAGAAGCGTATATATGATGAGCTAGGCATCAGATGTGTATTTGATGAAAAAGTTGTGGAATCGAAGAGAGTGCTAATTCTGCATATTCCTAGGTCTATTCCTGGGAGACCTACTATGTATAACGGACAGTACTGGATGAGGAATGGGGAATCGTTGCAGCCGATGAGCCAAGACAGGCTGCGGGTTTTGCTTAATGAGGTGGTGCCCGACTGGCTTGATGAAAATGAGCCCGGTATGTATTCTTGGGATGAAGTACAGACGTTACTGGCGGTAGAAAAATATTATGATCTTCTAGGAGTTCCGGTTCCGAATACGTCTACGAAGATTGATGATTTCATACGGTTAAAGTTTGTAGAACGCTCATGGAGGGATCCTGACAAGTTTTATATTCGACGTCTCGGAGCATTAGTATTGGCTCGTGATTTAGATAAGTTTCAAGATGTGAGGTATCGTAAGATTCGAGTAATTCAATTGAGAGGCTCTGATATTACTCATGCTATAAGTGATCGATATTTTAGTGCCGGCTATGCAGTCGTTTTTGCGGAGGCTTTGAGCTATATTAATGCTCTGATACCTGCGCGAGAAGTTTTTGATGACGGGCTCCGTCATATTATTAAAGACTTCCCTGATGTAGCTATACGAGAGATTCTAGCGAATGCATGTGTGCATCAAGATTTTTACAGTAATGGGGATGTAGCGGTTACTATAGCAGATGACTATATTAGTGTGGTTAACCCTGGCATCCCAGAAATCTCGACAAATAGATTTGTAGATGAGGCGTATGAAAGGAATGAGAGTTTAGCTGAGGTTTTACGGATTCTGCGGATATGTGAGAAGCGCGGAAGTGGCATAGACCGTGCACTCGAAAACATAGAAAGCGAAAAAAGAAATGCGCCAGAATTTCTCATAAAAGAGAAAAGCACTGAAGTTCGGTTAACAAAGAGCCACTTCGGAGATATGAGCATACAAGAGCGGATTAATGCTGTGTATCTTCATTGTTGTTTGCGAGCAGAGAAAAATGAGTATCTGACAAATGGTTCTCTCAGAGAACGCTTTGGTCTTCCAAAAAATAAAGCTGCGCAGATATCGCAGCTTATAGCTCAGGCTGCAGATAAAGGACTTATAGTGCAGGATCCATCTACGAGAGGAGCGAAAAGGACGGCGCGATATAGGCCATTCTATTACTATGAGCCTGGAACTACTGATTTTATTTAATTTGGTAGACTACTGTGGCAGCAAAATGGCGCAAATCCCTTATTCCAGGCGGAAAGTTTATTTAATTCGGTAGACTATAGGGACGGTAAAATCGCTGGTAGCACTGTTTTAAATTAGAAAGTGTATTCCCGCACCCCGCCTTCCCATTGCGCCACCCTTCCGATAAGCTAGAAGCTAGACCATGACGTGCACGGACGTATGCGAAAGCATGTTTCACGTGAAACATTACGAACGGAAAAACAGAAAGAACAGCGAAAAATGCGAGATTTTACAGTAGCAGTGGTAGGCGCCGGCCCGGCGGGCGTGTATGTGTCGGACATCTTACTGCGTCAGATAGCGGCGAAGCGTGAGGAGCTCGGCCTCGGTGAGGATGTGACGGCGCACATCGACCTCTTCGAAAAGCTCCCTGTGCCGTTTGGCCTCGTGCGCTATGGTGTGGCTCCAGACCATCCGGCCATTAAGTTCATCATTGGCGCGCTGGAAAAGACACTGAATAATCCGCAGATTCGTCTCATGGCCGATGTGGAGTTTGGCCGCGATATTCAGCTCGAGGATTTGACGCAGCGCTATGATGCTGTCATCTTTGCGACGGGTGCGGTGGACGATCGCCCGCTCGAGATTCCAGGCGCGAAGGGCGCGAAGGGCTCGAAGGGCGCAGAAGGAGCGCACGCGGCGAACGTCTTCGGTGCCGCCCGCTTCGTGGAGTGGTACGACGGCTACCCTACAGCTCCAGCGCAGTGGCCTCTCGAGGCGCGCGAGGTGGCAGTACTGGGCGGCGGTAATGTGGCCATGGATATCTCCCGTCTGCTCGTGCGCTACCCAGATGACTTGCTGCACACAGACATTCCACAGAATGTGTATGACGGCTTGGCTGCGAATAAGGCTGAAGATGTGCATGTCTTTGTGCGCCGTGATGTGACGCATGCGAAGTTCAGTGTGCAGGAGCTGCGCGAGCTCGAAGCGCTTCCGGGTGTGGAGATCGTGACATACGCAGAAGATTTCAGCGACGATGTGCTCACGGACGCGCATATGGCCGCTGCGAGCGAGGATAAATTGACCAGACAGATGGTGGACGAACTGCTCGCCGTGCGCGCCATGAGCGAAAAGATGATGGCCGAGCGCGTGGACTTCGAGGGGCAGCCGGCGCGCCGTCGCTTCCATCTGCACTTTAACGCGAACCCGCTCGAAATCGTGCGGGAAGATGGCGCGGACGGCGCGGTGCAGGCCGTACGCATCGAGCGGACCGTCACGGACGCGAGCGGCGTTATGCGCGGCACGGGCGAGGTGCGCGACGTGCCGGTGCAGGCGGTCTACCATGCCATCGGCTACAAGCCGGCGGAAATTCCGGGTATTCCGTATGACGAGGCCGCATATACGCTCGATAACGAGGGTGGGCGCATCGCGGGTATGCCGTTCGTGTATGCGACCGGCTGGGCGAAGCGCGGACCGGTGGGGCTTATCGGCTCGACGAAGTCGGACGCGCTTGAAACGGTCGAGAACGTGCTGGCGGACTGGGCGGCGTCTGAGCAGAAAGGCCGCGTGGCTGCGCTCGTGAATGCATCGGACAGCGCTGACAGCGCGGGCGCGGACATCGCCGAGCTTCTGGCCGAGCGTGGCGTGCAGCCGCTCGATTACGCGGCCTGGCAGCGCGTGGACGCGTACGAGCGTGCGCTGGGAGCTGCGGCGCAGCGCGAGCACATTAAGGTGATTAGCGAGGACGAGCTGCGTGCCATCGCGCGTGGTGAGAAGACCGCTCCATCCGCGCAGTCCGCGCCGAAGCAGGAGTAAGATATGAAAATTCACGGGCATGCGAACGGCGCGAAAACGGCCGCGCTTTTCGGTCTCATGTGGGCGCTCATTTTCGCCGTCTGGTACTTCACGAGCCGCTCCACCGCCACGCTGGGCATCTACGCGGCCATATCGCTGGTCATGACGTTCGGCAGTTACTGGTTTTCCGACTCGCTCTCGCTTGCGTCCATGCAGGCGCGCGAGGTGAGTGAGGCGGAGTATCCGCAGCTGTACCGGATGGTCCGCGAGCTTTCAGGAAAGGCGGAAAAGCCGATGCCGCGCATCTACGTGGCGCCGACGCTTTCGCCGAACGCTTTCGCCACGGGGCGTAACGAGCGTCATGCTGCGGTGTGCTGCACGGCTGGCATCCTCGACCTGCTCGACGAGCGCGAGATCCGCGGCGTGCTCGGCCATGAGCTCATGCACGTGTATAACCGCGACATCCTCACGTCCTCCATCGCGGCTGCTTTAGCCACGATTATCTCGTATCTGGCGTATTCGCTGCAGTTTTTCGGCGGTTCGCGCCGCGACGAGCGCGAGAGCAGTCCGCTCGGGGCCATCGGCGCGGTTCTGGCCATCATTTTAGCGCCAATTTCCGCATCTCTTATTCAGATGGCCATCTCCAGAACGCGCGAGTATGACGCGGATGAGGATGGCTCCACACTCAGTGGAGACCCGCTCGCGCTCGCCTCTGCACTGCAGAAGATAGAGCGGGGAGTGCAGGCTGCTCCGCTACGTCAGACGGCGGGCACGCAGAATGTGGCATCCATGATGATCTCCAGTCCATTCCGCGCAGCGGATGTGAGCAGACTGTTCTCTACGCATCCACCTACCGAGCAGCGCATAGCGCGGCTGCATCAGATGGCGCGGGAGATGGGCCAGAGTCCAGATATTCCTGTGTACCACCAGTAGGTCAGTAAACGAGTTACGAGGCGATGCTTTCGAGCGTCGCCTTTTCGTTATACGTCATAAAGATGAGTCCGCCGGCCAGGCACAGCAGCGCCGCGACGAAGGCGGTGAGACGGTATCCGAAAGTGGCTGACCCCAGCAGAGCCAGGGACGTGAAGGCTATCATGGCTAAGGACTGGCCGAGCTTCATGCTGAATGTGCGGGCAGCATAAAACATACCTTCGCGATTTTCCTGGGTGTGCACCGCGTCACTCTGCGCGATGTCGGCGAGGACGGCCTGTGGAAGAATGCCGAGAATTGCCAGCGGGACGGCAGCGAGAACGACCATCACACACGCCCAGACCTCAGACGGAATGCCGAACTGGCCGGACAGACTCGTCAGCACGAAGCCGAGGACGAACAGCAGGAACGCGCTCGCCACGAGCGGCTTCTTTCCGTACTTCTTCGCCGCCACATTCACAGCAGGGTAGAAAACGAGGGACAGGACGGTCATGCCGGCGAAGAAGACGAACGTCATCGAGTCGTCGAAGCCCATGAGCTGCGTAATGTAAAACGGCATACCGGTCTGGAACATGGTCAGGCCTATCCAGTAGAGCACGTCCGAACTGATGAAGATCTGGAATTCGCGGTTCGTAAACGTCTTACTCAGGCTCTCCCACATGCCGATGGTAGACGGCGTTACATCCGCGTACCGCTTCTCGTCGATGGTGAACGTCGGCACGAGCATGCACGCGATGGCCACGGCGCTGAGTATCCCCACCGTCACGCGGAAGTTCGTCGCATACCCCCAGCTGTGCGGAAGAAGCGCGGCGATGTTCGGCACGAGGTAAGCCACAGCCGTACCCACAAAGAAGGTCACGGAGATGGAGGTGGATACGTTAATGCGCAGTTCCTGCGTGCGGCCGAGCTCTGGAATAAGCGCGTTATACGGCGTGCAGTAGCAGGTCATGCAGAAGTAGAAGGCGAGGACGAGCAGGAAAAGCACGGCATTATTCAGCGCGGACTCGTGGCTGACCGGGGAGATGAAGACGAGTGTAGTCACTACGCCGAACGGAACGGCGGCCCAGCGCATAAACGGCATGCGCCGGCCCTTCGGGTGGCGCGAAGCGTCCGATTTCGCGCCTATCCACGGGTCGAGGAAAGCGTCGATGAGGCGACCGCTGGCGGTAATGAGACCGATCATGGTCAGGCCGAAGACGAGAGCGCCCTGGGTGATGAAGGTGGTCATACCGCGGCTGAGCAGGTCTGCGCTCGGCTGGTAGTAATACACGAGCCAATTGCTCACGATGCCCGACAGAATGGACCAGCCCAGCTGACCGATGGCGAAAAGCCAGAGGATGCGGGAGGTGGGCAGGGCGCGGGGTGGTGGTGATGGTACGGGTGCTTGTGCTTGTGTAGCGGGTGTTTCGCTCATGGTATCTCCTATGATAGTGCGGCGGTGCTTCATGGTCTTAGAACATAGTGTAACGCAGTGGTAGTGCGTGGCGTAAATCGGAGTGCGAAAACATGAGTGGTCACTAAGTGAGACAACGAGAATATTCTATTTTTTTCGGTGTATAACAGGAGCTACGCATATAGGAAAGGAGGTTCTTATGTATGCAGAAACTATTGATGCTGTGCGACGTCGCCTAGCGGATACTGAAAAGGTGTTTGCTGCCGTACTGGGTGCATGGAATCACATGAGTCCTGAAGCTCCTCGAAACTAGGAACTCCGGAAACCTATAGCGATACGACTGTGCATATTAATGTAATGTGTACAGTCGTATTTCTTATATTGTTTATAGGACAAATAAGAATTATGATAACAGAAAATAATCCATTCGTGGATTTAGCAAGGAAACTAGTCGTTAAAAAAGGAGAGATTCCGCATACGTTGTGGTTACGCGCTAACGTTGCTGCCCTTTATCCTGAATCTATAAAATCGAGAAGCTACTCGTCTCCTAACTATATTAGTGATTTAGGATTGCGCTCGAGGGAAGATCCTCAGGTTTTTCTTAGAGAATCGATGAGAAAGATAGGGATGGATTTATCGGATTATGAGAATCGATATTCCTCTCAGTTCTTCATTAATCAGTTTGAGAACTTGGTACAGTCCGAACACCAGATGGTTCAGCATTTTGATGTACTTGTGAACTTTGCTGGGGAATGGAAACAGGCTCAAGAGCTGTCTCTAGGATTATGGAATGGTAAAATTCAGTTACATAATCTTGCACTTCTTACATATATGGCGGATACGTTAAGTGCTTCCGATGTTCATAGTGGAGAGGTATATGACTATCTTCTAGAAGAAATAGGCAATGATAGCCCTGTGGAAGCTGTACTTTCTCGTATTCGCAAAGCTGCATGGCAGATTAAAAGAGTGAATCGTGTCCATGAAGGAATGGAAACTCTCGCTGAGAATTTTCGTATAATACGAAATGCTCAGTCTGGTTTTTTGATTTCTGATACGGACGCGATGGTTCTTTCTAGTGTTACAGATAACCTTAAAGGTTTGGCTCTATGGAAGAACAAAAAGTTTGATGCTGCTAAAAAGATTATAGATTCTGCATATAAAAGAATATATAATCTGGATGGGCAAGTGGCTACTGGTCGTGATGAAGCTCAGAGGATTCTCCAACAAATTACTATTAATAGAATTCAGATTCAGCTCATACGAAAAGAACTAGATGAAGCTGAAAACTCTGCCATGAAATATATGGAAATTATACGGTCTATGCATTTGGGCTATAAGTCTGAAGCTTTATCAGTGCTTAGCTATATTCAGTATGTTAAAGGTGACTATAAGAGAGCTATAAAGGTAGCAGAGGAAGCATTAATGTATGCAGTGGAAGAGGGAGCAATTACTCAAATGCGAACCTTACGAGACATACTCATAGCATCATATGATCAAGAAGGACACGAAGATAAAGCAAAAAAGATGATGGAAGATATGGCTGGAGATTTAGCAGGCTTTCGCACTGCAGAAAGAATTTCAGCAACCGCGAGGGTGGAAAGCGGGAAAGATATAGCTCATGAATTCTAAAGAAATATCAGTACTCGACCTGAAAAACATCACGCGCTCATATACGCATGGACGTGGAAAATCCCGAATAGAGCATACTGTTCTTCATAATCTGAATATGCAGATACGTGCTGGAGAGATATTCTGCCTCGTAGGTCCGAATGGCGCGGGGAAAACGACGACGGTGAAGATAGCGGGGACGCTATTAGCTCCGGATAGTGGCAGTGTGGGCGTGGCTGGAGTAGATGCTGTAAAAGACCCGCGTAAAGCGCGTGAGCATATGGCTCTGCTACTGGGTGGAGAAAATGGATTCTACAGGAATGTGAGTGCATATGATAATCTCCAGTACTTTGCAGACCTGGCAGGAGTGCCCTATGTGGGACGTGAAAAGAGTATTCAGGATGCACTCGAGAGTGTGAATCTCGCTGATAAAGCTCAGCAGCGAGTTCAGACATTCTCGCGAGGCATGTGGCAGCGGCTGCACATAGCTCGAGCGCTCATCAATCATGCACAGCTTGTTCTGCTCGATGAGCCGACCATGGGTCTCGACCCGGAGAGTGCACGACATGTGAGAAGCCTCATACAAGGTATGCAGGCAGAAGGCACCGCTATCCTCATGACTACGCATGAAATGAGCGAAGTGGAAAGGCTCGCTGATACAGTAGCGGTAATCCGGGAGGGAAGGATCATCGCTCGCGGAACGGTAGACGAGCTCGCCACCTCGCAGAATATTCATCATATGAGTGTGTACTCATGCAGTAGTGGAAATCTGGGCGGTCTATGTGGAGTAGATGGCGCAGAAGACTATGATAGCGATAGTCTCTATGCTCTCGACGGAGTGCAGTGGTACGAGGCCGTGAAAACGCATGGACTGTGGACTGTGACTATAGCGTGGAGCGGCTTCTCGGCGTCGAGCGCTCAGGCCAGTGCTGAAAAAACGCTCTCCGATTATGGGCTTCAGCTTCTCGGAAGGAGAGAGCCCAGCCTTGAAGAAGTGTACCTGTCCATTCTGCATAATGGGGTGAGTAATGGGGTGAGCCGCTGATGGAAGCGAAAGTGAAAGACCCTATACGGGGGTATACGCGCGGGTGCGCGTTCCAGCTTAAGAGTTTAGCGCATACGTCGTTTTTCATGATGAACGCCGTACTGACACCGCTGTGCTTTCTGCTCATGAAAGCTGTAGCAGATGCTGGAGGAGCACAGTCTGGTGGTGTGAGTGTGGCTGCGCCTGCATGGGTGGATGCGTCGATGGCTGGCTTATGGTCATCCACTACGCTGGCAGTGGGAATCATAGGTTACCAGAGATACGTAGGTACGTTACAGTATCTGGCGACGAGTGTAGTTCCACCTGCGCAGGTTTTTCTCCCGATCGTAGCAGCAGCGGCCATGCTCGGATGCGTGGGCGTGCCGGTCTCCTGGGTGACGGAAAGTGTACTGAAAGCACGCTTCGTTCCTGTCGCAGGGCTACAGCTGTTCGGGTACTGTCTGGCAGTGCTCGCGTGCGTGGCATCTGCGGCACTTCTGGCAGGGCTTTTCGTTCTGTTTAGTAGGGCTACAGTCTATGAGCCACTCATCCTCTTACCTATCTGGATGCTGTCTGGAATAGTAGCGAATACAGATAGTCTGCCAGGGGTAGTGCGAGGTATAGCGCTTTTTCATCCTCTGACATCCGCTGTGCGTGTAGCGCATGCATCGACGCTATCTGCAGAAGTCGTGGGATTTTCTGCGCTCAGCATCCTGCTCACTGTGGTTTACATGATCATAGCGCAGCGCATGATGCACATTATTCTGCGTAAAGCCATTCAGGAGGGGAGTCTGAACCTGCTATGAGAATGATGATAAAAAAATCTCGAATCTGGACGAGCTTCCGCATAGGAGTGCGCATAGCTGTGAATGGCATGCCGAGCTTAAGTTCCTGGCAGACGGCCATGATGAGGATGGTCGTAGAGCCACTTCTCTCCACCCTTCTGTACATACTGTTTTCGGGAGTGCTCACGTGGGAAGATTTAGCGGTGCAGCATGGGCAAGCATCGGGACAGCAGCTTATGGAGGCGACGTATGCGGCAGTATTCGGCGCGTGTGCAGTCTCTACGAGTATGGCTGTATCCGAAGCGCTCGCATGGGATAGATTCGAAGGGACGCTCGTTTACGTTATCTTTGCTCCGAAGTCGTCTCTGATGATATGGTTAGGGCGCGTAGGTGCTCTGGTGGGCATTACTACGGTTAGTAGCATCGTTACCTTCTTCGTAACAGTGCTGCTTGTGGACGCTCGGTCTCTTCTGAGCCTCCAATATGGAGAGCTGCTTCTTACGCTCATCGTCTCCATCCTCGCATCCTGTGGTTTCGCAGTGTGCGTGGCGGCAGTGAGCTTGCTGACGCGAGATATGTATACTATCCCGAATATCCTCGCTGCATTTCTCCCTATAATAGGCGGAATGATAGCTCCTATGAGTGTCTTTCCTCGGGTGCTTCGCTCCGTGTTCGGCGTTCTTCCTCTACCGCATGTGACCGACGCTGCGAGAGCTGTCGTGCTGAATAACGCAAATGCGTGGGTGGGTTCTCTCGGCCTGACGCTCATTTCAGGGGTAGCGTGGTGCCTTCTCGGCTATGTGCTGTGGCGTGTAAGTCTCGCAGTGCAGCGCCAGCGCGGGACGCTCTCATCACTGGGATTCTAGAGAACGGAAAAATACTGGAAAACACGCGTCGCGTTTTTTCCGAGGAGGTGTTACACTAATCACGTGCTTCGTGTGCACTTTTGAGAAGCACGTGCGCGGATGTAGTTCATCGGTAGAATGAGAGCTTCCCAAGCTCTAGAGGCGGGTTCGACTCCCGTCATCCGCTCCACTGAGATGTGGCTTAAACACTAGGGTTTCAAGCGAAGAAAAAAGAAAAATAACACTTCTCTATAACATCTCTATAACATTTTATAACAATGGATTAATAGAGACGGGTATAAAATCTCTCGTAACACTCTAGGGGGGTCGTGTTACGCTACCCCCCTCGGCCTATGGTTACGCTACTGCTTGTTTTTGGGGAGATTTAAGCCCTTTGCCCGAGGTGGCAGACCACCACCCCACCCGGGCATACCCCCGTGGGGTCGGCAATACCGACGGCATGCCGTAACCATTAGTTACATCACGGGCTAAGGAATACATAGGGCGATGAGTTAAGTAATAGTGAACTCATGTGACCCTAACTATTATTTAGGATCATGAACTCGATAACGAAACGTTACCGGGAAACGCTGTGAGCCTATGACCCGTTCAGGGTGTCCCGATAAGCAAACTATGGGGGTAAAACAGCGCTATGCGCCGGGTGAACAGCCACCCCAAACGGGTGGGGTGGCTTCCCCACGTTAACTAGCTCTATGCTACGGCTATCTTTGCCACGCGGTTCGGGTGGAGGATACCATAGCCGAAGCGGAATGTGGCGCGGAGTCCGATACTATCGTTCTCGAAGTAGCGTTCGGAGCTTGTGGCTGCCTGTACTTCGCCGACGGCGCTAATAATCTCGCTAGAGTCGAGTATGAGAATAGTCTTAGCCGGGCAGCGGTTCGAGAGAGTCACAGGCACACCGAACAACATAGGCTCGGCCGAGTTGGCCACGTCCGGGCTGATTATGGCGCGCTTGTCTGCACCCTTGAGCTTGAGCAAGACCGCCCACGCGTCGAAGCCCATGACAATGTTCGATGGCGTTCCCCCGTTTGCGGCTATTATGCTCATGGTGTCTATGATGGCGTCGAGAGACCCATCGAGAGTCCCCCCGTCTACGATACCCTTGTAGTTTACTAGGCCGGTCACGTGGTTAGCCTTTTCGCTATCCTCGCTTGCTGGAGCGCCGAGGAAGAGCGTGTCCGCCTTGGCGGTTATAGCCTTGCTCAGGCTATTGCCGATGAGCTCGGGCACGTAATCATGTCTATACGCTTCGTTCGTTATTACGGTGAGTTCGGCGACTTTCTGTGTTCCTACGACGAGTTCGCTGATGGTTGGCTGGCTTTCGTTTATCTGAGCGCCTTCCGCGGTTATCTCGGCCGTTGGGTCTACGCTCACGTAGGCTATGCGCGCGGTTGGCTGGTCGCCTTCGATGTTCGCCATTACGGTCGAGTGGGTCATGATGAGAGCTGACGGAATGGCTTCTACTGGAGCTATAGCAGTCGCATTTTTGAACGCTGCTTCGTTGTTGATGAGTGTTGAGAGACTCATGTTTTTGTGTTCCTTTCAGATGTGTGTACCCTCTTCGTTGACGGGCAAAAAGTAGCGCCCGTGGGGTACTGGGTTAATACTCTTCAGTACGCCACGGGCGTTAAGCTGGCAGAAGACACATCACGCGTCTTCTAACCTCTAGTTTAGCATGATTGGCCTACCAGTAGGCTTCACCGGACTTCATACGGTCAAACATGTAGCCCATGTTCGACGCTTGTAGACCGTGCGAGCGCGTGGCTTCGTGTATGGTTAGCCCGCTTGCTTTGCTTGGCTGAATAAGCTTCATCATATAGCGAGCATTCGCATACAGGTGTTTCGCTATGAGCGTGTTCAACCGCTTAGGCGAGAGTGCTAGAAGTTCGTCCACGCTTAGACCGGTTTTCGTGTCAACCTCCACTTTACGGAGGTTGCTCGGGTCTGCTAACCATTGTTCTAACGCTTCGGGGTCGATGACTTCCATACTATAGTGTGCCTTGTCTGTGTACCCCCATGAGCGCCGCCCGGCCATCGGCAAGCCTGACGGCGAGAGACTCACACCGTTATCCACGAGCGCATTAACGGCTTTAATCTGCATGGCGAGCGTTCTATACTTCAGCTCGTCCATAGCTTCGCTGAGTTCGCCTATTTGCTTGTATGCCTGATCTCGTTCTTCCGCTATCTGGTCGCGCTCCTTCGCGGCTTTGTCGAGGGCGAGACGGCTAGCAGTCTGCATGTTGGCGAGCTGGTTTTTTAGCTCTTTGGCTTTCAGCCGGTAGCGTTTTGCTTCCTCGTTCGCTTTAGACCGTTCTGCGCCTTCTACAGGCTCGTGAGAGTCTGCCGTGGCTTCTTCCACGCGTGGCGTGGTTTCGTCTGCCTGTGGGGCGTTTACGGAGTCCTGAGGGGCTATAGTCTCGTTAGGCATTGTGGGCTATCCTTTCTATGTTTTCTAAGGCTTGCGCATAAGCGCGGTTCGTTTCTTCGAGCATTGCTATACGCTCTTTCAGCTTGCGCATGCGCTGGGCGGTTGTCTTATGGCGACGCTTGCGCTTCCTTTTCACCGGCTCGGCTGGCGTAGTTTCGAGCCGGTCGAGGATACTCTGAGCGAGGTCAGCCGGTAAAACGGTGTGAGTAAGTTCGTTAGGCTGCATACTTGGCTTCCTCCTCCTCTCTACGCCGATACTCTTCCGCGATAATGTTCGCGAGCACTTGACGGCACTGAGCTTCCACACGCTCATACTTCATCACCATGTAGCGTGCTTTCAGAAGCTTCTTATGCGCTTCCTCTACATCAACCTCAGCGAGAAACTTCATCGTATCGAAGTCGCCGAGATTAGGCATGTTCTTTGCTTTCATTTTTCTTTTTCCTTCCTTATTCCTTGTTGTTTGTGGAAATCTTTTGCGCGAACAATGCCATGAGTGCCATAGTGTCCACGCGAGCATACTGAGCGAGACGCTCAACATCACTAATACTTATGTTGCCCTCGCAAATACGCGAGCAGAGAGAAACATCCTCGACAGCATGCACGTACTCGTTCATACTCGCCTTCGCGAACGTGAGCACGAAGACGGTAAACATGTCCCGCTGCTTCGACTGTGAGACGGTCAGACCCATGTAGTGGCCTTCGCTCGCGAGCATGTCACGCTCCAACTCACAGAGTGGGCATATAGTACCCATGTCCATCGCTTCGGCCGTCCCACTGGCCTGTACGGTCGTTTCTAGCGGGATGAGCTTGCCGCACAGGGCGAAGGCTGTGCCGTGGGGCGCTAGATGAAATTCGAGCGGCTCGCCGTCGTTTGCCGTGGCTTGGCTGCTCGTGGCCGGCTCGTTAACTATGTTCGTCATAGCTATAATCCTTTTGTGTGTATCCTACAAAGTAGTGTGGTGGGTTAGTTGTTTTCTACAGTTGCTAACTGGCTACGATGCTTCTTCTCGTCGCGCGCTTTTTGCGCCCATAGTCCCGGCTTATGCGCGGCCAAGTGGTCGAGCTGTGACACGGTGAGAGTCGAGTAGTCGAGGTCACTAGCGTAAGCCGGTAGAGTCTTCTCCCACTCGTCTAAATCCTCGACGTTCTGGCTACTCACGACATTCTGGCTACTTTTAGGCTGTGAGAAGCTAGACGTGTTGGAAATACTGGAGTTTTCTAGCTTCTCACCGTCTGTGAGAATGTGAGTAGCTAGAGGCTTCTCATGTTCTTGAGTAGCTGAGTAGCTAGAGCTAAAAACGTCGCTCAACCCTTGCGAATGCTCGCGTTCTAGCTTCTCCCCCTCGTTTTTCGCATGAGTAGCTAGACTATCCTCGTGAGTAGCTAGACTGGCTTTATTGAGACCATCAAAAGACGTCTGTACCATGCTTGTTAACGCCCACTCATAGCCGCGCTGAGACGTGCGCGTAACCTTAATCCGGTCGAGGTTACGACTCTTCACGTTCGTAAGCTGCTTCCAATCGTAGCCGGCTTCGCGCCCCGCCTTTTTAATGTCCTTCGTGCTCGCGTGCCCCTCGTTTTCTTGTAGGAAATCTATAAGGAATTCGAGTGTTTCACTCATGGACTCGTCTCGCGCTTCGGCTACAGCGTCGGAACTTTGAGCAATGTTAATATTGATAACATCGTTCACAGTCGTGTCCGTCTCCTCCACGTTAGCCACGCGTGCCACGCTCATACGCTCGCCATCATCGCTACGTATCTCACAGGCTTGGAGATTAAACTTCCAATTCTGCCCGGATTGCGTGTACTGTGATTTATCGAGGGTTACGACGCATTCGCCCGTCTCGTCATTCTTCGCAACCAAGAGGACGGAGCGTGCTATGTCTCTGAACGCGTGAGAGCCACTCATCTTATCCGACGCGTAGCCGCCACCCTTATTAAAGTGAACTATGCCGAGGATACTCACGTGGCACTGCTGAGCAAGGCGCGCGAGGGGATCTAACGCTCTACGTACATCGTCCTTCCGATTCGTGTCCCCACTCATATAACTGTTGAGTGGGTCTATGCATAGCATGCGTATGTCGTAGTCTTCGATGAGCTGGCGGATAGCTGGAAGGTCGTCCGGTATGCTTATATCACTCTCCACAGCCACGCCATCCACAACGCTCTGAGCGTCACCAAAATAAACGTGTTCCAGATTCGCCCCGGCTGCCTGTAGGCGCGCTTTTTGCATGCTCTGAGTATCTTCCTTAGCAAAAATAGCCACGTTTATAGGCTTGCCCTTATAGTCGCCTTCTAGGCTGCCTTCTGTGGCTCTCGCGAGCTTGTAGAGCGCGTACGTGGATTTACCTACGCCCGCGCGCCCCGATATGAGCGTGACCATGTCGAGCGGAAAGGCCGGGAAGTCTATATAGTGCTGCTTACTAGTCTTCACCTCGCTGGCTGGCGTGAACTTAAGCCGCTTCACGCGCCCAATGTCGTTACTATCGACATTGCTAATCACGCTACGGTCTACATACTTCTCGAACGGATTTATATACCCGTCGTCTTCTCGTATATACCGTTCGTCTTCAAACGGGTTTATATCCGCATCAAAATGTACCATAATAGGTGTAGTCTCCTTTCTACTTCTCGGGGTTGGGCGGTTTAGTTAATCGTTTCGACTCTGACCCGTTCGGCAAGTAAGCGCATGCAATAGTCGAACGGGTCTTTTTGAATGCGTATAGTATCCACATTGCTCTGAGCGCTCTCATGTACGCGCCTATACATGTACATGAGGTCGTTTAGTTCGCGATAGAAGGGGAAGCGGCCGAGAGCACTCTCATACCGGTTCACATCATATTGGGGCGTTTCAGGTATCTGTATAACGCTCTGAGCTGGGTCGGCCTGGACCCCGACACGCATAGTGGACTTATCCATGAGTGCAGCAGCGAACACAGTCATGAAGAACGCGGGCATGTCTTTAGTTCCTACGCACTCTACGGCCGGATGATCTATACCGCAATGGTCGAGGTACACGTATGTGGCGAGCACGTTAGCGGTCCGCCACGTGTACGCGCTTGCCGCGTTCACTCCTCCTTCTCCGAACGCTGCCGATAGTATAAAGTCGCGGACAACGTTCAGCGTGTAGGCTGTGTTATTTGCTCTCTCTTCGATTGCCTTAGCGCTTGTCATTCTTTTTTCCTTCCTGTACTCGCTTGTTTGCCCACATGTCTAAATCGATTTTTCGGAAGACCATTTTTCGGCCGGCTGGGCGGAACTGGTAAGGGGCTTCACCCTTGTGGATGAGTCTTCGTAGTGTGGATGGGCTTATGCGGAGGTATTCCGCGGACTCTTCTAGAGTCATATACTCTTGCATGAGTTCTAACCTCGTTTCTATACTTTTCCGATATCGGCTATCGGAATATGTTATGAACGATGGTATATATCATTTTTATCTATGTCAACTCCAAAAGTGATATTAGCGTGTTATAACTATCCATAAGTGTTCAAATGTGTATAATGAAGCTATGGCAAACTCACTAGATAATCTTTTTGGCAAAGGGCTAGCAAACGAACGCGAAAGTGCTGGATATAGTCAAGCTGAAATAACTAAGCACATGCAGTCAATCGGCTTCGACTGGAACGGCATGACCTTATCGAGAATAGAACGCGGGCAGAGAAAAGTAACCGCCGGCGAAGCTATCGCATTAGCTCAATTCTTTCATGTTGAAGTGAGAGAAATAGCGGGCGTAGAGTCGCGCTATTGGGATGACTTGCCCATAGGGGTAGAAGAATTCGGGAACGTTCTTCTTGAAGTTCATCACACAATGAAACAATTCGGAGAACTTAACAATGCCATAGGTGAGCTATTTAAAGTCGCAAAGGCGTATGACGAAAGAGGCGACAAAGAAGGGCGCTTAAAAGGGTTCGGCGAGTACACAAAGGCAGCCGAACTACTCGAAGAGCCTATGAAGCCACTTAGAGAATGGCTCTTGTCTACGGGTTTAACGCTGCACGATACAATAACGGAAGTCTATACATCTCAAGAGTTTCTAGACTACTTAAATGGTGTAGATGTGAGAGATGGCATAATGGACGCAATCCCAATACAAATACAGGCATTATATTGGGAAGACGATTATGGGAAGTACTATAACCATGACCCAAAGAAGGACGCTGCATAATGGGAAGTGTTCATGAATACAGCTCAAGCACGGGCAAACGCTTCTATGTATCCTACAGAGACGAAAACGGGAAACAACACACGAAGGGCGGCTTTAGACGCAAGAGAGACGCTCAACAATGGATAGCGGAAACACTCACAGCCATGGAAGCGGGCACGTTCACAGACCCGATAAAATCGAACTCAACCATAGCAGCATTAGCCCCACAGTGGTATGAAGCCAAGAAGGGCGTAAGTAAGCCTACATACATGCGTGATCTTGAGAGCGCTCTACGCGTGCATGTACTGCCTAAATGGGGGCGTAGGAAGCTGAATAGTATCAAGCCTAGCCACGTTCAAGCATGGGTGAGTGAACTAGCTCAAGAGAAGAGCGCTACCGTGGTTTTACGCGCCTATGGGTGTCTTAAGGGTATTTATGAGATGGCTATGCGTGACGGACTTATAAAGGTAAGCCCATGCGAACATATTACGCTGCCAAGAAAAATGCGTAAGCAGCGCACCTATTTAACACCCGAGCAAGTCATTAGCCTAGCTAACGCGAGTGGCGAACATAGAACACTTATCTTGGTTCTCGGTTTCTGTGGGCTTAGGTGGGGTGAAGCGAGCGCGCTCAGAGTAGAAGACATAGACACGAATAAGAACACTATTAGCGTGCATAGGAACTATGTTCGTGCTGGTCGCGAGCATGTCGAGGGCGCTCCGAAGACGTGGGAAAATAGAATAGTGCCCGTCCCTCGGCTCATTATGCGTGAACTGGCCAAAGACATCGAAGGTAAGAAGCCTAGCGCCCTTGTTTTTACTGGCTGGGATGGCGGACACTTGCATGAGCAGTCTAGACACAATAATGGTTGGTACGCGAAGGCTATCCGAGAGAGCGGCGTGCCGTCCTTGGCTGTGCATGATTTACGGCATACGGCGGCGAGTATAGCCATTAGCTCGGGTGCGAACGTTAAGGCCGTGCAAAAAATGCTAGGACATAAGAACGCGAGCATGACATTAGACACGTACGCGGATTTATTCGACAAAGACATGCATAAGGTAGCTGACAGTATTAACGATGTTATAGAAGTCTCTATAACATCTCTATAACATTCTTCTGAATAGTTATGAACACTTATGACCACTTATGACTGTGAAAGGCCTTTAGTTCCGCCACTCTTGAACACTTATGACCACTTATGAATACGTAAAATTAGGGTTCGACTCCCGTCATCCGCTCCATTTCGTTTTGGCTTAAACGCTGGGGTTTGAAGCTTTGGTAGACCGCGCTGGGTAGTGGTTATGCCACATCTTTACACCATCCGTCAGGACTCGGAAGAATTGCCCTCAGCGCGTCTACCTCTCGAACGCCTTTCCGGCCGTCTGCACCTCGCGGAGCAATCCGCCGAGCGCCGGAAGCTGCTCAGCGCGGCACACGCAGTAAAACTCCGACGTGGCATCCTCGTCCAGAATCTTAATAAACGCGCGGCTCGGGTCCGGGCGGTGCTCTCCCGGCAGCTGCAGCGGATTATCCTCGTCCGCCATGGCGAGGAACGCGCTCGTGCTGAAGTAGAAGAAATCGCTCTGCGCGGCGATGGTATGAAAAGCCTTCGCGTCCTGCTGCACGAGAAGCTGCGAGGCCGGCAGATGCTGACGCACCACATCCATCCAGAAGCCGATGTCCGGCCGCAAAATGATGCTGTAGCCGTTAAAATCGCTAAAATGCAGGCTTTCGCGCTGTGCCAGCAGATGGTCTTTCGGCACGGACAGGTACAGCGTCTCGCGCAGCACAGGCACGCACACGAGGCCGCGCGCCTTCTGCTCGTCCGCGGACAGCGGTCTGCGCACGATGGTGAGATCCACGTGAGCGCCCGCCGCGCCTGCCGGTCCTTCCGCATCCGGCTCGATGGCCTGCAGGACCACGTCTTCGTCCTCCTCGAGCGCGGACTGGATGGTCAGATCCGGGTACGCGTTCGCGATGATCCGCTCGACGATAGTCAGCGGCAGCGGTGCGCACGAGAGGATAGAGATGCTACGCTGCTGGAGGTAGAACGCGCGGACGCGTTCGAGCATCTGGTCGTGCAGCTCGATGACGCGCTCGGCTTCCTGCACGGCGAGCTGTCCGGTGGCGTTCAGCGCGACGCTGCCGGAATTTCGGTCGAACAGCGAGACTTTAAATTCCGCCTCGAGTCTGTGCATGGTCCGCGTCAGCGACGGCTGAGACATGTGCAATTCTCGCGCTGCTGCGGAGAGCGTACCCTTGCGCGCGAAAGTGACGAGCTGACGGAGATCTGCAGTATTAACCATAGATTGAGTATAGCGTGTGTGGGTGTCTGTGGGGCAGGGGAAGGAGTAAAATAGAGGGTACAGAAGAGGGGCATACACACGAGGCACGGTGTGGAGGAGGTGCCTGCGTACTATGCCGTACGTTTTTTAACGGGGGAATCATGAAACCGGAGAAGAGAAGGACTGAACTGTACCCTACTGGTGGGGCATGGCTCGGCAGGAGGCTCGGCCACACCATCCTGCGCACTGCCGTGGCATTCGTGGTCACAGCAGCCATGCTCGTGCCAGCGCTGCCAGCTGTGGCAGATGAGGGGACGCCAGGAGGAACGCCTGCTGCGATGCCTGCTGCTCCTACGGCTCCTGCGGGGACGGGCACTGAAGCGCCTGGTGAGACGGGAAAGCCTGCTGAGGGCGAAAAGCCAAGCGAGGCGGATGAAAAGCCTGCGCCGGATGTGCAGCCGGGTGATCAGCCGAGCGAGCGTGATGCTGTGCCAGCGCCGGTAGCTGCGCCGAGCGCTCCAGCGGAGACGCCAGCAGTCGCTCAGCCAGCTGGGGCAGAGGCAGCTGAGCCGAGCGCGCCGAGCACCCCGAGCGAATCTAGCGCGGAATCGGCCGCTCAGCAGGATGTGTGGGTGGATGGTACGAACGGAGATGACTCTGCTACGGGTGCTGACCAGTCCACAGCGCTGAAGACCATGGCGAAGGCGCTCGAGGTGCAGAAGGCACATGCTGAGATAAAAACCATCCACATTACGGGAAGCTTTACAGGCTGGACGAAGGTGGAAGTGCCTCAGGGCGTCACGCTGCGCGTGGAGGGTGCAGTGAGTGTGGCGGGTAATCCGGGCGCGGCCATAGCGCTCACCTCAGGATCTCGTATGGAGTCCGCTGCCGGGGCATCTCTGAGCATGAGCTTAGGGGATGGGAACACCGCTATAGATATAGCGAAAAACGCTGTCCTGTCTGATGGTGACTATCACTTCACCTTCCCGAAGAATGGTTCTGCTTTTAGGCTCGTAGGGGACGTTCTCGGTTCTGCTGAAGGTGCTGTGAAGATGGACATCACGAATGGGTACTTCCAGAGCTATAACCCGGAAGGGCATCTGACTAACATGGTGCTGAACCAGCGCTATGACTCGGATAAGTGGCAGCTGTATGAGTTTAATGGTTTTACTGCTCAGAACTCTCAGCTGAACTTCTACAGGTTACCTTTCTATGTGAAGGGGCCGATGACGCTGGATAACTCGACCATGACAGTGGACGAGGGAGGAGTGCGCTACCAGACTGGATTCTACTTCGAGAATTCATGGAATGTGGGCGAACTCCACATCACGAATAAGTCCGTACTCGAAATAAAGAACTTCCATACCCACTGGCGCGCTAAAGGTCTCACCACGGGATACGGGAATAAGATTCGCGTCGATAATGGCGCTACCTTAAAGTTCAGGAATAATAATAACGGTGGCCTGAATATTAACGACGGTACTGCCATCTTCGAAAACGGTGGAACGCTCGACAGTGCTGAGCACTCAGGTGGGCAGTTTGGTGTACAGAAAGGCTCTATCCAGTTCCTCGGAGATTCGGTAGTAAATACTCCTGGAAAGGCAGATGCAGATAATGGACTCGGACAGGCTGGTACGGGTCAGTACATCGTGACGGGTGGCTCACATCTCGTCAAGTACGCTCCGGGATACCAGTCTGGACAGGCTATCCCGACGAATGGTGAAGCGAATGGGAATGAGAAGCTGTACCTCTTCACCCTCGCAGACACTGCTACGGATGTCCTCAGCCCTGTAAATAAGCTGGGTGCTCCGTATGAGTATAAAGTAAAGAATGCATCTGCAGATGGAAAGAAACACGTATGGGTTCCATCAGCGCACGTGTCCTTTAAGCTGAATAACGGAAACGCTACCTTTGCAGACGGCTCGAAGGGTACGAAGAGTGAGCAGACTATTCGTGGATATAACCTCGGTGTAGTCGAAGGGAATACTGAAGTCGGCACTCCAGTGGACTCCACAGGAGTGAAGTTCCTCGGCTGGTATTATAAGGATGCACAGGGCGCGGAGCAGCCATTTGACTTCGCGACCACGACGTTCACTGCAGATACAGATGTGTATGCGAAGTGGGATGCGAAGACCATCGTCTACCATAACGGTTCTGGTGTGGATTATATCCAGAGCGTGGTGGCTTCGGAGACTTCCGCATCCGTACTGTCCTATGAGGATGTCGCTAAGGCTGTGGAAGGCTTCACTCCTGCCGGAAAGACGTTTAGCAAGTGGACGAAGGGATCGAGCGCATCGAGTGGTGAGCTTAAGCCTGGAGATACACTCACTTTCAGCGAGAAGGAAACTCAGCTCGATGTGTATGCGCAGTTCACGGATAACGTGTATCGTGTAGCATTCTCCGCGCGCGGTGGCACCTTCGATAAGACGAGTGTCTTTAAGACGCATCCAGATATCTTTACCATAGAGACCGACCCACTGTACGGTGGTGAAGTGGCTGTGGTAAAGGCTGGTGCGAAGTATAAGCAGAAGCTCAGTGAGATACTGGGCGCTTTCGAGCGTAAGGATATCACTCCTACCGCTGCAGCTATACGCCGTGCAGGGTATGTACTCAGTGATGCGTCGAACTGGTATACGAATCCGCAGGGTACAGGAAAAAAGGTGAGTTTCGAGCCAGTATCCTTCTTCGGAATTACCCTCAGCGAGGGAGATGATCCGGCATACACCGCAGATGCGACGTATTACCTTTCCTGGGAGGATGACCCGAAGGTTCCTACGGTACAGGAGGACATCTCTGTGCCAGGAGCTGTCACTGGAGATTCGGAAATTGGACAAAAAGACAGCACGCAGCCGCTGAAAGTGGATGTATCGACGAACGGTACCTTCAGCATAAGCCGCACGAGTCAGCTCGATGCACTCAAGAAGAAGATGCTGGCTATCCATGAACAGTATGTAGGAACCGCCGACGATAAGATTTCTCTGACAGACCTGCAGACTCAGCTCACGTATATCTTCACGCTTCCAGACCATGTGCAGGCACCAGCAGAAGTGAGCGCACAGAGTGTGAAGCTCGACCCTGAAGGCATGGGCGAGCTCTTCGAAGTCAAGGATGCGCAGGCTAAGGGAAAGACCATTACGGTCACTCTCGGGCTGAAGAAGACATACCGAACGTATGCGGACTTGAAGAAAGCACTCACAGATACAGCATCAGAAGAGACGGTACTCGAGCCAGTACGTTCTGCATTCCGAAGCATGCTTCGCGCTGCAGAGGATACGAATGACGCGGATCCTACAGCCTCCGTATCTGCTGATTCGCTTACCGTCACCGTCCCAGATGTTACTGTGGATGGCTCTAGTGTGCAGAATGGTGATGAACTTCCAGTGACGAGTACTGTCACAGGCTCATTCGGCGTGATAGCGGATGATGGCACGACTGTGGATGGCACGACTGTGACGAGGTTCCGCTCCACTCTGGCATCCGATGAGGAGACTCTTACCGTCCTCGTGAAGAAGCCATACGAAGGCACGCTCGGTGCAGACATGCTCGCTGCTGTGGAATCCGGTGCTCAGGACACTACAGCGAGCGCTCCGCTCAGCGTGACGCAGGGCTCGCGCGTGAGCGTGACCGGCACCATAGACACCACATCCATTAAGCAGCAGATGTCTGCCATTGAGCAGCAGTTCGGGAATCCTGCGGATCTGTCCTCCATAGCACTTTCAGAGATGTCCTCCACCTTTACAGCGAGGATCACTCTGCCAGAAGGCATGGAGCTGCCTGCGAATCTGAAGGCTGAGGATATACAGCTGAGCGGTTTCGCGGATACCTTCGCTGTATCTCCTGAAGGTGGCGTTCAGCTCTCCGAGGATAAGCGCACCACCACCATCACGCTGAAGCTGAAGGACGGCATAACGAACTACGCGCAGCTGAAGGATGCTGTAAACGCTGTAGCAGATACCATGAAGCTCACCATTCCAGGCATTCTCATTCAGGACAGTGTGGAAGATGGAAAGCTTCTCACGGTTAAGGGAACCATTCAGGGCACATTCGACGCCGTGGCCACCTCTTCGAACGGAACGGGCACGGAGAAGGACTTCTCCTTCCTGTGGACTGGACGTCAGACGGAAGCGGGGAAGGACTCTGTAGCTCCGAACCTCGAGACCATCCAGGTTACGTTCGCCACACCTGTTCCGCTGGATCTGAAACTGCCAGCAGACATGCTGTCTGTGAGCGACGCGGCGGATAAGACCACACTGAATACCGAGCATGACGCGGTCTATCCAGTCTTCGCTGGAAAAACACTAGACATGGTGGGCGCTGTAAACGTCCAGAGTATCCGCGACCAGATGAGTGAGATAGAACACCAGTTTGGAGACCCAGATGGTTCCACCATCTCTGTGGACATTAAGGGCTTTAAGTTCACCGCTGAGTTTACTGTGCCTGACGGCATGGAGCTGCCAGCGGCTACGAGCCTGACTCCAGAAGCGCTGAACTCCGCTACGCAGTACTTCGGTTCCGGATTCGTGGTCACGGATGTGAGCGTGGGCGGCGCAGACGCGGCAGATGCAGACTCGAGCGCTGAAGCAGGCTCGAACGCACGTACTGTCACCGTCACCTTCGGTCTGAAGGACGCGTCCGCCATTCATACATACGCGGATCTGCGCGCCGTGGTGAATGCTGCAGGCACGGGAGAAGGCGCCCGCGCCGGCTGGATGTACGTGACTATACCAGGCGTGCACGTGCCGGAAGGCACAGCCGCGGGCACCCAGCTGACCATGCACGGCACCGTCCAGGGCACGTTCCGCGCGCTCGCCACCTCGCAGTCGGGTACCACGAAGGCGTACTCCTTCCGCTGGACTGGTGAGCAGACTGCTGAGGGTAAGGATGCGGCGGCTGGCGCGGAGGATAATTCCATCCGCTTCACCGCTGTGGTTCCGGGAGTGCTTTCGGGCGCTCTGCCAGCAGACATGCTCTCCGGTACGAATACCGAGCACGCGGAGATGTATCCTGTCTTCGCTGGCTCGAGCTTCGACCTGACCGGTGCGGTGGATACCACGCGCATTAAGCAGCAGATGGCTGAGATAGAGTCTCAGTTCGGGAATCCGTCTGACCTCGCTGGCATCTCGCTGAGTGACCTTTCGTCCACGTTCCGCGCGAGCATGACTGTTCCTGCAGGCATGGAGCTTCCGTCTGGGCTGGACGCGTCTGCCCTGAAGCTGGATGGTTTCGCGGATACGTTTAGCGTGACGAGTGCGGCGCTTTCGGCAGATGGTCGTCGCGTGGATGTGACGCTGGGCTTGAAGTCTGGTATATCCAATTATGCTCAGCTGAAGGCTGCTGTAGATGCTCTCGGCGATACGATGCGCATTACCGTGCCGGGTGTGAAGGTATCTGCGGATGTGAAGCCGGGCGATACACTGACGGCTACGGGAACGATAGATGGCGACTTCGCCTCCATCGCCACATCGGCGAGCGGCACGCGTCGAGCCTTCGCATTCCGCTGGGCAGGTGAGCAGACTGCTGAGGGTAAGGATGCGGCGGCTGGCGCGGAGGATAACTCCATCCGCTTTACCGCTGTGGTTCCGGGAGCGCTCTCGAGCTCGCTTCCTGCAGACATGCTCTCTGGCACGAATACCGAGCATGACGCGTACTACCCAGCCTATGCGAATGAGCTCGTCGACCTGAGTGGTTCTGTAGACACGACGCGTATTAAGCAGCAGATGGCCGCGATAGAGGAGCAGTTCGGGAATCCGTCTGACCTCGCTGGCATCGCGCTGAGCGAGCTCTCGTCCACGTTCCGCGCGAGCATCACGCTTCCGGAAGGCCTGAGCTTCACGCAGACGTCGTCTGAAGCGCTCGCGTCTGCTCTGAAGCTGGATGGTTTCGCAGATACGTTTAGCGTGACGAGTGCGGCGCTTTCGGCAGATGGTCGTCGCGTGGATGTGACGCTGGGCTTGAAGTCTGGTATATCCAATTATGCTCAGCTGAAGGCTGCTGTGGATGCGCTCGGCGATACGATGCGCATTACTGTTCCGGGTGTGAAGGTGTCTGCGGATGTGAAGCCGGGCGATACACTGACGGCTACGGGAACGATAGACGGTGACTTTGCGTCCATCGCTACCTCGGCATCGGGCGAAGCGCGTAAGGCGTTTGTCTTCCACTGGACTGGCGAGCAGACAGCTGAAGGACGTGACTTCGGTATTACCGATGACGCAAATAAGGCCATCAGCTTTACCGTTCTCGTGCCGCGCACCGCTCCTCAGACACTGGCCGGTGACTTGGTCACAGGCACAGACTCTACCGAGAAGGCTCCAGCCGAGGTAGAAGTGGGTGCCACTGTACCACTGACTGGGCGTATCCATACCGCGGATATCAAGGAACAGATGAGCGCGATAGCATCTCGCTTCGGTGACTCCGTGGATCCTACAAGCATAGGTGTAGATATCCGTTCCGTCGGTTTCACTGCCACGCTTACCCTTCCTGAGGGAATGACATTCCCAGAAGGACTGAATAAGGAAGCAGTGCAGGCGGAAGGCTTCGGTTCTGCATTCGCTGTGGATACCGTCACGCTGGATTCCTCTCGCCGTGTTCTCACGGTGACCTTCACTGTGAAGGATGCAGCATCGCTGGATACGTATGCGAAGCTGAAGGCAGCAGTGGATGACACGAGTGAGTGGTTGAACCTCACAGTACAGGATGTTCATGTGTCTGATGATCTGGCAGCCGGTCAGTATCTGACGGTGACGGGTACGGTAAACGGTACATTCGCTGCTGTGGCCACGGCGACGTCCTCGCCAGCTGCAGGCGAGCGCCGCGAAGCATTCGACTTTGCCTGGACAGCGCGTCAGTGGCCAGATGGTACGGATGCGTACACCGCCTCGACGAATGATGGTGGCATTCGCTTGACTCTGCTGACCACGAAGAAGCCAGTGCCGGACCCTGAGCCAGATCCAGATCCAGATCCTACTCCGACACCGGACCCGACTCCGACTCCTGAACCAGAGCCTCAGCCTGAGCCAAAGCCAGAAGTGGTAGTCCCTCCTACGGATCCTTCTACTCCAGAAGAACCAAAGCAGGTGCCTACCCAGCCTCAGCCGGCACAGCCGCGAAAGCAGGAGAAACCTGCTGCGCGTCTGGCCCGCACGGGCGTGGCTGTTATGGTGATGGTCGGTGTCGCTTCAGTGGCAGCCTTCACAGGTATGGCACTAGCAGTGAAGGGACGTCGTAGCGTGAAGCGTTAGGCTGAGCGATACCGTATATCCCGACACTGATAAAACTTACGCCGAATATGTAGCCATTTTTCACTTCCGCAAGGGTCTGAAATGGCTACATATTCGGCGTAAGTTTTTTATCTGTTTAATCTCGGGTGACGCCACTCACCCCTCGCCACTTACTTCGCGCTCGGCAGCCAGAAGCTCGTCACATCCTTCTTCAGCTCCATCTGAGCTGCCACTGCTTCGTCGAGTAGGTCGAAGGGGAGAGACAGACTCAGTGGCAGATTTACTGTCTTCTTCAAGCATTTATATCCTCGCTCGCTAAAAGCCGAGCGGAGCTGCTCGAGTACAGGCACTTCCGGTGCGAAGCTCAGGTGCTTACTCGAGGCGGAGAATCCCGCGATAAAAGTTCCATGATGGGTGAACATAGGCTGATTCCACGCTATGCGCGTCTCGAGCTCCGGATGTGTGGCGCACATCCAGCTGAGCACCTCGCGCAAGAGTTCACGTGTTGTGTCCGGAACGCGCGACCCCTCGAGGTATTCAGCAAAATCATCCGGAAGAAAATCCATATCTGTCATACCTCGCAGTATACCAAGCGGTACAGTAGTGAAAAGGTTCAGGATATAGAGAACAGAGAGGTGCACTGTGACCCAGTCAAAGCTTGACACAAAGCTCCACACCATATGGTCGGCCATTCGCCGCGTGCCCATGCTGTTCGTCACGCTTGCCGTCCTCGTAGCGCTCCTTCTCGTGCCGTACATCGTGCCCTACACCGTCCCATACACCGCGCCAGTCATCCTTCCCGGACACGATTCTGCTGCAGAGTCCACCCGCATCCTCCTCGTCGCTGCCCTCGTTCTCGCGACCGTGGCTGACACGCTCCGCGGCATGATCGCGGACATTCGCGAAGGGCATGTGGGGCTGGATATCCTCGCCGTCGTGGCCATCCTATCCACGCTGGCTGTGGGCGAGTACTGGGCGTCATGGACTGTGGTGCTCATGATTTACTCGGGCGCGGCCATCGAAGAGTATGCTGAGCGTTCGGCGCAGCAGAACCTCACCACACTGCTTGCCGCCGTTCCGCAGGTCGCGCACGTGCTCAGCACTACCAGCGCCGTCAGCGCCCACGCAGCAGAGGCGAACACCGCAGAGTCCCACACCGCGCGAGACCTTCCCGCGGCAGACGTTCAGGTCATGGACGTGCTGCAGGTGCTGCCGGGCGAGACTGTTCCGGTCGATGGCGTGCTGCTGAGCGATCGCGCGGTGGTGGATCTGTCCATGATTAACGGCGAACCGCTGCCTCGTACCGTTCTGACAGCTCAGCGCGTGCCCTCTGGTGCTGTCAATGGCGCCGCCGCGTTTACCATGCGTGCCACCGCCCGCGCCGCGGATTCGCAGTATCAGCGCATCGTCGCGCTCGTGGAGTCTGCGCGCAGCTCGCGTCCGCAGGTCGTGAAGACCGCGGATTTGCTCGCTGTGCCGTTTACTGTTCTCGCTTTTGCCATCGCGGGCATCGCCTGGTTCGTCAGCGGAACGCCGCTACGTTTTGCGCAGGTCCTCGTTCTGGCCACGCCGTGCCCGCTTCTCATCGCAGCTCCGGTCGCGTATTTGGGCGGCACATCCCAACTTTCCGCTCGAGGTGTCCTCATCAAAACGCAGGACGTCATCGAGCAGTTGACCCGAGTCACCCACATATTCTTTGATAAAACGGGCACGCTCACAGTAAAGCAGCCACGCGTTATTCGTGTGGAGCGCACTGCCGCACATACAGCCATTTCTGACGCTCTTCTCCTCGCCGCCGCAGGCGCGGTGGAGTCCTACTCCATCCACATTCTCGCGCGGGGTATCACGCGAGCAGGCGAGCAGGCGCGCTCGCAGCTTACCACCGAAGAACTCGAGCTGCTGAATCCCGAGCACATCTCCCACGTGGTCGAGCACAGTGGTCTCGGCATCTCAGCTCAGATAGATGGTCATACTATCCGCATAGGGCGTGAGGCTTTCGTGACCCAGAACAGTGAAGACGAGGGTTTCGCGCGCGCCGGCCTGCGCCGAAACCAGCGCCAGCATCATCGTGACCTCGAGCCGTCCTCCATGGCCGCATACGTGAGTCTCGACGGTGAGCTGCTCGGGCGCATTATCCTCGCAGATACGGCTCGGGATGAGGCGAGGAAGACAGTGGAAGAATTGGAAAGCATGGGAAAGCAGATCTTTATGCTCACGGGAGACGGGCCGGATGCCGCACGCGCTATCGCGCACAGCGTGGGCATCGCGGACGAGCGCGTGCACGCGGCGCTACTGCCGGAGGGCAAGCAGCGCATCGTGCAGGCCACGCGCGGCGTCACGCTCATGGTGGGCGACGGCGTGAACGATGCGCCGGTGCTCGCCAGCGCGGACGTGGGCGTGGCGCTGACGGACGGGTCGAGCACGGCAGCGTCCGAAACGGCGCAATTGGTCATCATGAACGACGACCTGTCCGCGCTGCCGGACGCCATCCGCATCGCTCAGCGCACGCGCACTGTCATGCTCCAGGCGGTGCTGCTCGGCCTGAGCCTCGCGGTCGTGGGCATGCTCGCGGCGGCGTTCGGCATGGTGCCGGCCGTGGTGGGCGCGTTCGGGCAGGAAGCCATCGACGTGGTGTCTATAGTGTGGGCGCTGACGGCGGTGCGGAGTCACGCATGATGGATGAGATCGATGAGGCTCGAGATGCCGCCGGGGTTGATCGTTTCCTCGGCTAATGCCTCGTCGATAAGCGCATGCATAGCGTCTGTATCTGGGGTAAGCATGAGAATCCTCTCTCAGAAAACTATGTACCTCCTACTGTACCGCTCAGCAAGTAGATTTAAACTATGACAGTAGCCACTCCAGAGAGATACTCCGCCATGCTCGCCGCAGCACGGAACGGGGGATACGCGTATCCAGCCATTAACGTCACGAGTTCGCAGACGCTGAACGCCGCATTGCAGGGCTTCGCCGATGCCGAGTCGGACGGAATTATCCAGGTATCTGTGGGCGGAGCAGCGTACTTGAGCGGGCAGCGCGTGAAAGACCGCGTGGTCGGGTCGCGCGCTTTCGCGGCCTACGCGCGCGAAGTGGCGAAGCAGTATCCAGGCATTACTGTGGCTTTCCATACTGACCACTGCGCGGAGCAGTACCTCGGCGAGTGGGTCGATCCGCTGCTCGACCTCGAGATAGAGCAGGTGAGCCGCGGCGAGGAACCGCTGTTCCAGTCGCACATGTGGGATGGTTCCACGGTGCCGCTCGGGAGGAATCTCGAGATAGCGCAGCGCTTGCTGGAGAAGTCGGCACGCGCGCATACGGTGCTCGAGATAGAGATAGGCGCTGTGGGCGGCGAAGAAGATGGGCATAGCGCGGAGATTAACGAGAAACTGTACTCCACGCCGGACGATGCTCTGCGCGTGGTGCGTGAGCTGGGGCCGAGCGTGGGCGCTTCGGGCTCGGGCTCGGGTGCGGACGGCGCGGACGGTGCGGGTTCGGACGGTGTGGCGCGCTACATGGCGGCGTTCACCTTCGGAAACGTGCACGGCGCGTATAAGCCGGGCGTAGTGAAGCTGCGACCGGAGCTGCTCGGCGAGATTCAGGCTGCCACGGATAACGCGTTCTACCTCGTCTTCCACGGTGGCTCCGGCTCGCGCCCGTCGGAGATAGCTGAGGCGGTGCGTCATGGCGTCGTGAAGATGAACATCGACACGGATACGCAGTACGCTTTTACGCGTGCCATCGCCGGTCACATGATGACCAATTACGACAAAGTACTGAAGATAGACGGCGAAGTGGGCGAGAAGGGCGAGTACGACCCGCGCTCGTGGGGTCGCGAGGCTGAGGATTCGATGGCCGAGCGCGTCGTCGAAGCGTGCGTGCAGCTGGGGTCGGCTGGGAAGGCGCTGCGGTAGCTGCGTTCGGCGTGCTGGACGGGGCTGGGCTGGGGTGGGCGTCCGGAGAGTGCGTTGTTTGTAAATCGTCTCACTTTGCCCCTCTGGAACCTGCCGGCCTGGGGAAAAAATGAGACGATTTACAAACAACGCGTCTGCGCAGCTTCCGCGCCTTCGGGTTTCTCATTATCATCGTCATCAAGTCCGAGCCGTGTGACGACGTCCTCGAGAGGTGACGTAGGGAGCTCTCCGCGTCGTGCTGCAGCGACGTCGGCGAGGATGGCGCTTTCGTACGGGGTATGCATGATCGAGCCTTTCTTTATAAATACCGGGCTGCGTAAGCTGTGGATTATCTCAATTTTACTATGCGGAGGTGGCCTCTAGAGCTTTCTGTGCCTCGGGGGACCTCGTCTGGGACGTATGGAGTGCCCAGGGAGCGCGTTATGTGTAAGTCATCTCAGTTTCCCCTGCTAGCACCTGCCGCGAAGGGCAAAAAATGAGATGACTTACACATAACGTCACCGGACATCTCGCCCCCGCTCGCCCGCCCAGCCCCGACCCCAGCCCCCACACCCCCGCGGTAGACCTCTCGGAGTAAGGTCTATATGTACCAGAAATTACGGCAGCGGAGGACATCATGCCAGGCATTATTCTCGTAGGCGCACAGTGGGGCGACGAAGGTAAGGGTAAGGCGACCGACCTCATCGGTGGCCAGGTCCAGTACGTCGCACGCTTTAATGGTGGTAATAACGCAGGTCACACAGTGGTCGTAGGAGATGAGTCCTACGCACTGCATCTGCTGCCATCGGGCATCGTGAATAAGAATGTCATCCCTGTCATCGGGAATGGTGTGGTCGTAGACCCAGAAGTCCTACTCGAAGAGATAGAAGGCCTCGAGGCACGCGGAGTAGACTGCTCGCGTCTGCTTCTCTCGGACTCGGCACACATCATCGCTCCATACCATCGCGTCATCGATAAGGTGACTGAGCGCTACGCGGGCAAGCGCAAGATAGGCACCACGGGCCGCGGCATCGGCCCAGCATATGCGGATAAGATAAACCGCGTGGGCATCCGCGTGCATGACCTCTATAATCCGGAGATCCTCCACGATAAGGTCGAAGCCTCCCTGCATCAGAAGAATCAGATGCTCGTGAAGCTGTATAACCAGCGTGCCATCGACGTGGAAGAGACCGTACAGCACTTGCTCGAGCTCGGCCAGAAGATTCAGAAGTATGTGGCGAACACTGGCCTCGTGCTGAACCAGGCTCTGGACCGCGGTGAAGTGGTTCTCTTCGAGGGTGGCCAGGCCACCATGCTGGATGTGGATCACGGCACGTACCCATACGTGACCTCCTCGAATCCTACGGCGGGCGGCGCTTGCACGGGTACGGGCGTGGGTCCTACGAAGATTTCCCGCGTCATCGGCGTCTCGAAGGCGTATGTGACGCGCGTGGGTGAAGGCCCATTCCCTACGGAGCTGGAGAATGAAGACGGCGAGTGGCTGCGCGCGCAGGGGCACGAGTATGGCGTGACCACGGGCCGCCCACGTCGCTGCGGCTGGTTTGACTCGGTGGTGAATCGCTACGCCGTGCAGACGAATGGCCTCACAGACATCGTGCTGACGAAGCTGGACGTGCTCACGGGCCTGAAGAGCATTCCTATCTGCGTAGCGTATGACGTGGAGAACGCGGATGGCTCGCACACGCGCTACGACGAGATGCCGACCGACCAGGATGCGTTCGCGAAGGCCACGCCTATCTACGAAGAGATGCCAGGCTGGCAGGAGGACATCTCCCAGGTGCATACCTTTGAGGAGCTTCCGGAGACCACGCAGAATTACGTGCGCCGCCTCGAAGAGCTGTCCGGCTGCCGGATTTCGGCCATCGGCACGGGTCCGCAGCGCGACCATATCATTTCGGTGCACTCGCTGCTCGACTAGCTGAAAGACCGAGAGGATGGCGAGACACGGCGCGCAGAGGGGCAGAGGGCGGCGTGAGCCTGCCCGCTCGCCGCTGACCGACCTCGCCATTTACGCGGTCGTTTTCGCCGGCGGTGTCGTGGGCACGGCCGCGCGCTACGGCCTCGGCACCGCGTTCGCCGGCGCGCCGCAGCCGTGGGATATCCACTGGGGGACGTTCGCGGCGAACGCGCTCGCCTGCTTTCTGTATGCTTTTTTGACGGCTTCTGTGGTCAATCTTCGCTCTGCACGCACCCGTGAACTCCTCTCGCGCGGACTAGGCATGGGCATGTGCGGGGGACTGTCCACCATGTCCACTCTGGCGCTGGAAATCACTGCGAACGGCCTCGGATGGGTGTATGCCCTCGTGTCCATCTGCGCGGGGGTGCTGTGCGCGATTCTCGGCGCGTGGGCTGGTGGGAGAATTGGCAGAAGGCAGAAAAAAATACGTGAAAATACGCGCGCTCACCGTGCGAGGACGCACAGAAGGCACTAAGCTCTAAAGAAAAAGGAGCTTTATGGTGGAATCTATCTACGGGACGCGCCGTCCTGCCATGGAACGCGTGCAGGCGCGGGTCGTGCAGGAGCTCGCGGCGGCGAACGCGCGCGAGAAGCTGTACGAGCACGTCATCACGCGCATCAAATCGGAGGATAGCATGCGCGAAAAGTGCGCGCGGCGCGGCCTCAAGCCGACGCCGGAAAGCGCACTGAGCGAGATTCGCGACGCCATAGGCATACGCGTGGTCACAGGCTTCATCGAGGATATTCACCGCGTCGTCGAGGTGCTGCGCGCGCTGCCGGGCGTGCAGATAGTCGAGGAAAAAGACTACGTGTATAACGCGAAACCGAACGGATACCGCTCGTATCACGCCATTCTCGCGGTGCGCGACCCGGGTGACCTGCGCGACCCGGACGCGCCGAACGGCCACGACGCGCCGAACGAGGACGAATCGTACTACGTGGAAGTGCAGGTGCGCACCATCGCCATGGACTCGTGGGCGGCGCTCGAACACCAGATGAAGTATAAAAAAGGGATAGCGAATCAGGACCGCATAGCCGCGGAGCTGAAGCGCTGCGCGGACGAGCTCGCCTCATGTGACATGAGCATGCAGACCATCCGCCATCTCATTAATGGGGATTAACGGGACTAACTCGGGGACGAAACGATGAAAATCCTTATAGCAGAAGACGAACCAGCCCTGCGCCGCGCCTACCAGGTGGCGCTCGAACGCCAAGGATATGAGGTCACAGCCGCCGCAAATGGGCAGGAAGCAGTGGACCAGGCCAGCGCGCACGCTTTCGACCTCCTGATTCTCGACATTATGATGCCCGTGAAGACAGGGCTTGAAGCCCTCCGCGAGATTCGGGAGAGTGGGAATAAGACCTATGCCATCATGCTCACGGCCATGGCAGAAGTGGATGACCGGGTTACGGGCTTGGACGCTGGGGCGGATGATTACCTCACGAAGCCTATCTCGCTGAAGGAGCTCATGGCGCGGTTGCGGTCCATCGAGCGGCGCTTCGAGACGAATTTCACGCAGAAGGAGCTCAGCTTCGCGAACATCACGCTGAATGTACGCGAGCAGGAGATCATAGCCCACAGTTCCATGCGGCTGAACGCGAACGAGTCGAAACTGCTCGAATACCTCATCCTGAATGCACAGGATAAGACGGTGACGCAGGAGGACGTGTACGCGCATACCTTCGAGCGTAACGAGGAGAAGGACGCGGGCTACGTGTGGATATACATCTCGTATCTGAAGCATAAGCTGCGAGCCATCGGCGCGCAGGTGCGCATTACGGGGCAGGAAGGCGGGCCGTACGGGCTTGAGGTGGCTGCGGCGGATGCTTCTGCTGTCACGCAAGGCGCGGCTTCGGCAGAAGGCGCGGCCTCGGAGGAAGGCGCGGCCGCATGATAAACCGCTTCCGCATCCGTTTCGTCCTCATCGCCGCCGTGGCCATAGCCATCGTCATGATTCTGCCCACAGCCGCACTGAACTACGCCTCACACTGGGAAAATGGCCGCGAGACCACCACACTATTGCGGCTCATCGACGAGAACGATGGCGTCCTGCCCAGTAACCTCGCACAGCTGACAGCCTTAGGCATTACTGACACGGATGCCCAGCATTACCAGTACTTTAGCGTGCTACGCGGCACAGATGACACCGTAACCATCACGAGAAAGTCAAACCTCGACTACATCTCGGATGCACAGATCTCCGCCGCCGCGCTCGCGGTCATGCGCGCGGCTTCCACTACCACACAGGAGGGCACTACCGTCATCCACGGCCAGTCCTTCTCCTACCTCATGAGCTCAGACTCTGAGGGCACGCGTCTGACGGGCATGAACATAAACCCCGAGCTGACCAGCCGCACACGCCTCTGGAATCTCTCGCTTATCTCCTTCTTCGGTGGGCTCTTGCTCTTTATCCTCATCGCTACTATTCTTTCGCGCTGGGCCATCCGTCCGTTCATCGAGAACTATGAGAATCAGAAGCGCTTCATCACAAATGCGGGCCACGAGCTGAAGACCCCGCTGGCCATCATTTCTGCGAATACAGAGCTGCAGGAGATGCTCGACGGTGAGAGTGAGTGGAGCGCCTCCACGAAGGAGCAGGTGGCGCGCATGACGGCGCTCATTAACCAGATGGTGGCTCTCGCGCGTCTCGAGGAGCAGCCCGATATGCAGCTGACGGACATCGATTTTTCGGATACGGTCCAGCGTGCGGCCTCGAGCTTTAAGAGTTCGGTCATCCGCGACGGGAAGACCTTCCAGCTCACTGTAGCGCCGGATATTCATGTGAAGGCGGAGAGTAAGTCTGCCTTCGAGCTCGTGAATATCATCGTGGATAATGCGAATAAATACTGTGACGAGGATGGCACGGTGTCCGTGATGCTGCGCCGTTCGCGCGACTGGCGTTACAGCGCGCACCTCGAAGTGGCGAACACGTACGTGCAGGGGAAGGGACGTGACTACTCCCAATTCTTCGAGCGCTTTTACCGCGAGGACGAGTCGCACACGCGCGGAGCTTCTGGCGGCGCTTCTGCCTCGTCCGCGCAGACCACGTCCACGCCTGAGACCGCGCAGCCGGCACGCAGCGGCTTCGGCATAGGCCTGAACATGGCGCAGAGCATGGTGAAGCTTTTTAAAGGTCGCATAGATGTGCGATACAGTGAGGATACTATTATTTTCATCGTACGCATTTAAGATGCACGACAGTTTAGAGAGGGTGAGGAGGGAGGCCGCAGTGTCCGTAACCATGCTTCTTCTGGTGAGCGCGTGTGGCGGCGCGGGCGCGGTGGCGCGCTTCGTGCTGGATACGCTCATTAAGCGCGCGTGGCCGTCCGTTTTCCCGCGCTCGACGCTGGTCATAAACGTTCTGGCATCGCTGGGCTTCGCGGCAGCGCTCGTTTTCCTACGTAATCTGCCCATTTTTGGGGTCTACACGCTCGTGACCACGGGCTTTCTCGGCGGCTTTTCCACGTTCTCCACGGCCATGAATGAGGTCGTGACGCTGGCTCGTGGCGGGCACTGGCGTGAGTGCTGCACGTATGCTGTGCTGAGCGTGGGTCTGCCTGTGCTGACTATGCTGCTGAGCATTATGCTGTTCGTGTCAGTACGCGGCTGAGCATAGGACACTGAGCGCTTCTCGTGCCGTACGCTGGTTCGTGCCCGTGTAGAGGACCACGAGACCGTCGCCCGGGTGAATGACCGTATCCGCGTTCGGCACGAATTCGCGGCCCGCTCGGCGCACGGAAACCACCTGGGTATCTGCCGGCCAGGCGACGTCGCGTATGGCTTTTCCGAGGATACTACTGCCCAATTCTACCGGGAGTGCCATGAGTCCCGAATCCACAGTGGATTCTCTCTTTTCAGGGTGGTTCTTCGCCATATACCTGTCTAGCAGAGCATGGTAAATAGGCTCTACGTGCAGGGCATCTGAGACGAGCAGTGAGATGAGTGTGACGGCTGCCACAGGGAACATATGAACGAGCGATCCACTCATTTCGATGACGAGCAGCATGGAGGTAATAGGTGCCTTCACCGAGGAGGCGAGAGCTCCTGCCATGGCCAGCACGGCGAAGGTGGACACATACTTCTGGTCCAGAGAGAACTCCATAGTGCGTGCGAAAAGGCTACCGGCCACTGCGCCTACCGTCAGAATTGGCAGAAAAATGCCACCCGGAACGCCGCTGCCGAAGCTCGTCGCGGTAAAGAGCATCTTCACGAGCAGGAGAGCGGCCAGAAGCAGCACCGTGCCTCCGCCCTGCTCGGCGAAACGGATCAGGCTGCCACCGCCGCCGAGAGCCAGCGGAAACGCGAGACCCACGCCAAGTGCGAGCGCCAGAGCCAGCAGAATCCGCCAGAACGCGCTGAGATGGCCGAGCGCCGTCTGCATGCCCAGCAGCAGCTTATTCATGGCCGCGCCGGTCAGACCGCTGACCACGCCGAGAGGCACGAGCCAGGCGTACGTGGCCAGGTCCATCTGCGCGATGGCGGTAAACTTCAGAACCGGCATAAACCCGAGGAAGAGCTTCGAGAGGAAGTCTGCCGTCAGCGCGGCCGTGGTGGCCGTAAAAAGCACCACCGGGCTGAAGCTGCGGTACACCTCTTCCAGAGCGAACATCATGCCGGACAGTGGCGCGCTGAAGGCCGCAGAAAGACCAGCGGCCGCGCCTGCCGCTATGAAGTTCTCACGCTCCACTTTCGAGCGTCCCAGCTTATCTGCCACGCCCTGCGCTGCCGCCGCGCCTATCTGAATGGAGGGCCCTTCGCGGCCCAAACTCATACCGAAGAAGCCGCAGACGATGCCCGCGCTAAAGCGCACGAGAAGAATGGACCACCAACGCATCTTCAGCCCCCAGAGCAGAACACCTTCCACCTGCGGAATGCCCGATCCGGCCGCCATAGGCTCCCATGTGACGAGCTTCGCGATGACACTAGCTGCGAGGACGGCAGCGACGACCCAGCCAGCTATGGCTAGGGGGTGAGCGGCGAGGAAAGCGTAGAGACCGACCGCCCAGGAGTTTCCATATGCTATGGCTGCGCGGTAAGCGACGACGAGCAGGCCAGCTGCCACTCCGCACAGAATGCCCTTCGCTGCGGTGGACCACTGGCGGCGGTGTGAGCCGGACAGGAGTTCCTGCGTGTGTGTGCGGTAAGCGGTGCGGTGCGTGGTACTCGGGGTGAGGGCGGCGTCTTGTAAGGAGCTTTCGCCCGAGCCGGGGCCTGAGCTGAGATTCATGCTGAGACTCGTATCGAGGTCGAAGGCCTGCGCGTCATCATCCACGAGGGCGGACGCGTCGAGAGTAGCGTGGGCAGCGTGGGACGTGGACGCGTCATATACCTGTGCTGAGCCGAACTTCCGCCATCGTTTCTTCGCCATCGTTTCGCCGTCTTTCTTCTCTGAGTCTCTCCTCTATAGTTCTTTTATGGTTCTATAGTACGACATACTCATGGGAGACGTACGGGACTACAAGACTGGACGAGATTCTGTGCTTGCGAGGAGAATCATCATAGCGGAGTAATCCGGCTCTTCTTTTTAAACCCGGTAAACGCGTTCAGGGCTAAAACCTGAACATTATCGCGAAAAGCTTGCGACTAGCTCGCATGCCACGAGCTGACTGTCTGTTCACTTCTGCTCTCGACTATATCTCACAAGTGCGCGTGTGCGTATACTATTTGATATTCATTTTGAGCTGTGTTGTAATGTTTTTCGACAATGGAAACAACTGAATAAAAGGAAAATTTATTATGGTAATGGATGATGAGAAAGGAATGGTTATGAAAAATTTCACGTGTGCGGGAAAAGATCCGAAATGCAGGAATATTCTATTCCAAGTTATCAGCTGGGGATTGTCTGCTCTATTTATATTTCTGTCGAGTATTCTTGTGATAGCGTGTCCCATTAAAGGGGAAGCATTAAGATTCATCGTATCTTTTGGAGTTCCTATCGTGGTGCTAGTCGCGTATACTCTTAAGTCTTTTATTATTTACTATAGGAATGAATGGGGGAAAAAGTGTAATAACTTTCTCTTCGTTAGAGGAATGGCATGTAGCGCGTTGTGGATATTTTTTACATTTCTATTCTGCTGGTGCTCAGTTAAGGGATTCTACACGTCTTCACAAGTTTCTGCTATACGAGATATACTCGAGATAATATCTATAATTCTTATCATAGCCTTCTCACTGATCTGGGTATCGCGTACTATCTCTATAACACTGATACGGGGTATTTGCGTTTTCATATTTGGCTTATGCCTCCTCAGTATAGGAAATTGGGCTGCCTATACGGCAGTTGCTGCGGCTATTACATACCTTATGGAAAACATTAAACCTGTGGCTTTTAGAGTATATGGGATAACTCTTCAGGATGATGAACATAATAATGGAATTATTAAAAGCAGCATCGTGGTTTTGCACGCTTTTACTTGTATAGTGATTCTTACTTTGGTAATCACTGACTGGATTCACGATGTTCTTCATTTGAGTTTTTTCAGTCCTTTTTTGCTTTCTCATACGGACATGCAGGGTCCTTTTTATCTGATTATTCGGATGCTGTCGGATAGGGCTATTGTGTTTGCGATTATTTCTCTTTTAGGGTGTCTCTTTTACAGGTACATTAAAAATAAGCGTGTAATATGCAGAATTTTCAACACTGTTACAGAGGAGAATTGAGAGAGAAGCATCAGTTTTGACTATTGCCAGCAGTGCACTACTCGTATAGCTTATAGTTCTGGCGCTTCGAGTGAGTACAGAGTGTCTTCGGCATCGGATTAACATGATGGAGTCGCAGTAAAATGAGAGGGGCTGGTAGTTCATAACCTGAACTACCAGCCCCTCTGGGCGTTTCGTAGGGGTATTCTGTACGAGAGTGGGGTCTAGACTGTGACGAAGAAGACTGAAGGAGACAGACCATGACGCCTGATGAAGTAAACGCATACCTGAACCGTGACCATGCTGCAGATTTGAACGCTGCAGCCGAACGCTTACGCGGTGTCGCACGTCATACGCAGCTAGAGGAATCGCGCATACTTTCCGAACAGACAGGGGTGCGCGTGCTACTCAAGCCAGAGAACCTGCAGAAGACGGGATCGTTTAAGCTGCGCGGTGCGTATAATAAGATAGCCTCGCTGAGCCAGGAAGAACTGGACAGAGGCATCGTTACGGCATCAGCAGGAAACCACGCGCAGGGTGTGGCCTATGCTGCCCGTGAGCGCGGTGCGAAAGCTACCATCGTCATGCCGCGCATTACGCCACCTATTAAGGTGGATGCCACGCGCGCTCTCGGCGCTCAGGTGGAACTCGTGGGAGATGTGTTTGATGAGTCGAGCGCGCACGCTGCGAAGCTTTCGCGCGAGCAGGGGCTCACTTTTGTTCATCCGTTTAACGATTACGAAGTACTGACGGGTCAGGGTACCATAGCTATGGAAATTCTCGAGGACTGCCCGGAAGTGACGGATATTCTCGTTCCGCTCGGTGGCGGCGGCCTCGGAGCTGGCATAGCCATGGCGGTGAAGACTTTCGCGCCGCATGTACGCGTTATAGGTGTGACCCCGGCAGGGTCCCCTGCTTTTGGCCAGTCGTTCGCCTCAGGAGCGCATACGGTGCTTGCTGCGGATGCTGTCCACACGGCGGCTGAGGGTGTGGCGGTGAAGCAGCCGGGTGACCTCACGTTCGCATTTCTCGAGAAGTATCTCGACGGCTTTGTGACCGTGTCTGAGCGCGATATTTCGGAGATGATTCTGCTCATGCTGGAGAAGCATAAGCTCGTAGTCGAAGCGGCTGGTGCTGTCTCGCTCGCAGCGCTGAACGAGCTGGATAAGGTTACCTGGTTCGGCTCGAACGGTGTGGATACGTCTGCTGAGCGCGTCATCGTGCCCGTACTGTCTGGTGGAAATATCGATACGGTGACCATCGGTGCGGTGATCCAGCGCGGTATGATTACGCGCGGACGCATCATGCAGTTCGGCGTAGAGCTTCCGGATACACCGGGTCAGCTCGCTCTGATAGCGCAAATTCTCGCAGACCTGCGCGCGAATGTCATCGAGCTGAACCATGACCAGTTTAAAGCTCAGTCGCACTATACGAATACCGTACTGCTGGAAGTGACGGTGGAGACGAATGGGCCAGACCACATTCAGCAGGTCATGGATGCACTGCAGGCGAAGGGCTTCAGGATAAACAGAGTCTACTAGTGCAGAGCACTGAGAAAATTTCTCGCGAGATTGTCGTTTTGTAGTCACGAATGACCGTTGACTTTTAAAACTCAAGATAGCCTATGGCAGAATCACGCCATTTTTAGTGTGTGATGTGTGTCATTCGTGACTACAAACTGCCCATTTTCACAGAACGTGCATAATCGTCCTCAGCAGGAAACTCCGGGGACGATTATTTTTTGTTTCTAGCCGGCATAGGGATAAGAAGGTTATGTGAAGATTGGCCTTTTGTAGTCGCGAATGACCATCAGAAAAAACAGGAAATGGCATCGTTCCGCGATTCCTTGTCTTGACTTTTAAAAGTCAACGGTCATTCGTGACTACAAACAGGGCACTTTCGCCGAAAAATCCAGAGTGCTAGGCGTACTTCTCCACATACTCCTGAACGAGCTGCGGCAGCGCTTCCTCTATAGGCGAGCGCAGGATATCTGACGCAGCAGCATACCCATCCATACCTGTAGGCTGCGCATTCAGAATGCGGATGCGCTTTCCCTGCTGGAACGCAAACGGTACGAGAGAGGCTGCAGGATAGACTTCGAGGCTGGAGCCGATGACCCACAGCTCATCGGCCTCCTCGATGCCCGTAGCCGCACGCTCCATGGCCCCATGAGGTAGTGACTCACCAAAGTACGTCACATCCGCCTTCAGCAGCCCACCACAGCGCGAGCAGTGCGGATCTGGCTCCGCGTCCAGAGCATCCATGATGGCAGACGTCTCATACCCTGCCCCACACGACAGGCAGTGTGAGGTGGCTATGGTGCCATGGAGGTTCACCACGAGAGAGGAAGAATTGCCAGCACGCTCGTGAAGCCCGTCAAAGTTCTGCGTCGCTATAATGCTCAGCAGTCCCGCGCTCTCGAGCGAAACGAGGGCTGCGTGTGCCGGGCCGGGCTGCGCGCGCCAGACCGCGGACTCCTTCTGCCAGCGCCACGAATACATGCGCGCCGCGCGGTCGGCGAGGAAAAGGTCATAATCGTAGACGTTCGTCTGCTCGGGGTGCTTCGTCCAGACGCCGTCCGGGCCGCGAAAATCCGGGATACCCACAGACGTGGAGATGCCCGCCCCGGTGAAAACTGCTATGCGCATGTGCGCTCCTTCCCGTGAAAACTCAGCGAAAGCCATCTCGACACGACGCGCTGGACAGCGTCGGCTCTATCCTCTAGCATGGCTAGTGACGTAGTAGTCATATTACACGGTAGAAAGTAATACTATGGTCACCGCACCATCTCGGTCGCGCGAAAAGCGTACCCTCAGGGGCCGCATCATCTCTGTCAGCTGTGCCTTCGTAACGGCATGCGCGCTCGCGCTCACGGGACAGCCCGTGTCCGCGCTCGCTGCTGAGGATCCTACGCACACCATTCAGGCAGGACAGGTCCGCATTTTTAACCAATCGAGTCCTCAGGACATTACTGAGGATAACTCCTTCACGCTGAACGTGGCGGAAGGAGAACAGCACTATAGTCCAGAAGAGACGCTCGTCCAGCTCGCGGAAACGAGCCAGGCTCAGGCTGCATCAGACGCCATTCCATCCGGTTACTCCACGCAGAAGTCCGGCATGGACCTCACGTGGGATACCACGGGCAGCCAGTACGAGGAGAACATGCTGAAGGTGGCATGGACGGGGCCGGAAGGCGCGCGCGTCTTCCTGTACGCCACGTCTGGCATGGGCTCGAATGACCCACAGAGTATTCTCGAGGACGAGTCCGGATACGAGATAGACGCGTCCGGCACATGGCTGACGCAGAACGGCTCGCAGTCGCGTCACCTCGACTGGCGCTTCACGCAGCCGGGCGAGTATACGCTCGCCGTCCGTTCGCTGGCTCGCAGCGCGAGCGGAGGATATGCCGCCGCACGGAACTACGTGTATCGCGTGAGCGTAGGCCGCGCGCATGCAGCCGCGCCGTCTGCTGCTTCTTCCTCCTCTTCTTCTTCTTCTTCTGATTCCAATTCATCCTCTGATGATGGAGGCGACCCCGAGCCCGCGGACTCGGCCGTCGAGCCCGCTCCCGCGAATGCTCCATTTACAGGGGACGTAGCGAGCGAGAAAGCTCCCGAAGAGCATCCTCTCGACCCCCAGACAGGGAAAGAACTTCTTTTCCGCACGCATGTCGATGCTGCACATGCGTACTGGGATAGGGCGAGCCAGAAGCTGGCAGTGGGCGTCATCGACGGCTCCACGCTACGTCCAGCACAGAAAGTGGCTGTCCGCCTCGGCCCTGATGCTGACGAGCGCGATGGGCGAGAAGTCTCCCGCATTAAGCTGCCGTCGAACGGAGCGCTGAACTTCCTCGGCAAGCCAGGAGATATCCTGTGGAATGCTCCAGGCCAGTGGTACCAGGGACATCACCCGGTATGGCCAGGCGTGGGCGCGGGAAAGATGCCAGCCGATGTGAACCCCTACTCGCTGACCTTGAAGCTCACCCGTGTGGAGGGGCCAGGCTGGGTCAGTGTGTGGCGCAGTGGAAGTGATTTCGTGGCGCAGGATCTCGACTCGCGTGATCCGCAGAAGATGTCCATGAATCTCGTGGCAGGTGGTCACGGACACTATAATTGGACCTTCTCGAAGCCAGGACGCTACTCCATGACGTGGGTAGTCACCGGGCAGATGCGTGACGGAACTCCACTGAACTCCGAGGAAGCGCACGTGGACTGGCTCGTGGGACGAGACTCGGATGTGGGGCTGCCGGACGGGTTTACGCCGAGCTCGGATATAATCACTCCTGCCGAGCAGTTTGTAGATGCGGATAATTCCGCAGACTTCGGCGGGAAAGATGACGGTGAGAACGAGGACGCCGAGGAGCCGGACGTTCCGCAGAACGTGTCCTGCCTTGTGCCAGGCCATTATGACCTCATGGCGCGGCCAAACACACAGGCGAACGACGGCAGCATCTCCATGACTCTCGCGGATGATTCGGGCTCCGAACGCACGTACCATTCGAGCTACACGGCCGTCATCCCTGTACCAGACTTCGCAGCGCGCACACTGAGCGATTCCTCGCCATCGGCTCTCAAGCCTCTCGGACAGAAGGGAAGCCGCGTGTGGACGCTGCCGGAAGTGCAGGATCCATCCCTCGTCTGGTTTGGTATGAATACGGGAGAATTGGACTATAAAAGCATCCTCCAGCCGGGCGTGAAAGCGGAACTTTCGGACTTCGCGGGCCCGGGACGGATGGTGCTGTGGGATGCGAACGTCTTCGACGGCGCGCACACGCTGCTCGATACGGCGAACTTCGACCGCCAGCTCTTCTTCTCCTCACCGACGCACCGGCACCTTGCCACGAGCTTTAGTAAGCCAGGCATCCATAAAGCCAGCTACTCCTACGAGGTCTCGCACACGCCAGAGTCAGGTCTGCGCAGCTTCGCGTACGATTACTACGACGTGTACTACGCCGTGGGGAATGCCGCTATACGCAAGGCGTGCGGCGAGGAGTTTGCTCAGAAGTACGCGGTAAAGAAGGATACGCCGCAGCCGAGCGAGGAGAAGCAGAAGGATGAGCAGAGCCAGTCGGCACAGCCTCAGCCAGGCCAGCAGGGGCAGCCGTCCCAGCAGCAGATAGCCGATCCGAGCGAATGCCGGCCGGTGACCATCACACGCGAAGCCACGGAAGCGGAAGCTCGCGCGCTCGCCGCACGCGCTTCGACAGGTTCTGGAGGTGGCTCGAGCTCCGGCGCTCCGCCGAATACCGCGCGCACGACGCTCACCTTCACCGTGGGGCCGAACGCCCGAGGAAATGCCTCAGACGGTCACTATGATCTCGGCCCTGCCATAGAAAACGGCACTCTCGTGGCGCGCGTGAAGAATGACTCCGCAGGCGGCCGCTGGGTCGATCCACAGTCACTGACCTTCGCGCTCGGAAACCGTGCACAGCTCACAGCTCCGTCTGCGCTCAGTTTCGTGGCCTCGCCGGGAAGCACTGTCTGGGCCATTTCCTCCACGCAGGTGGCAGGAGTGCCGTGGCTCGGTATGAACTCGCAGCGCCCGGAGGTAGTGTCCGGTACGCGCGGCGGCGTGACCTTCAGTCTCGAGTCAGTTTCTGGACCGGGTCGCTTCGCGGTCTTTACTTCCGGGGCTCTCGGAGGTGGCGTGGGCACGCATGTCTTCGATGGGCCGGGATCGCAGTACGTCTTACCTGCGCACACGCATGCCCATCAAAACTGGGTCTTCACTCAGCCGGGGACGTACCGCGTGACTTTGCGCATGAGCGTGACGCCTACGGGTGTGGCTTTGCAGGGCAGCGGCTTCGGGGCTCTTTCGGGTAGTTCGGCGCGCTCGACGGTTGCCACGGCAGCTGCAGCCGGCCTCACCCTCACGGGCGCGAAAGGCGAGCGTGGCCGTCCGATGGTTCAGCAGACTGTGGGTCAGCGCGCGGATGGCACTGCGTGTGCTCTTCCGGGCTCTGGTGCAGGTGGACTGGCGGATACGGGCGTGGATGTGCGGGCGGTCGCGCTCGCAGCGACGCTTCTGCTCCTGCTCGGCATCGCACTTTCGTGGCGAGCAGGCCGAGCAGCGCGAACGGCTCTGCCGAACCGTTCGATGCGAACGCGCCGAGCGGCCCGCCCAGCCCTCGCCGCCCTCACGGCCGCGTGCATGATGGTGACGCTCGCAGGATGCGGTGGAATTGGCCCAGAAGCGCGAGCAGAAGCAGACGGCACGCGTCAGCTGAACGTGGTCACGACTACGGGCATCCTCGCGGACCTCGCGCGGCACGTGGCCGGAAGCCGCGCGAAGGTCAGCCAGCTCATCCCGAACGGTGCCGATCCGCATAGCTGGGAGCCGTCTCTGCGGGCCATCCGCGACGTGGCGTACGCGGACGTGGCGTTTACGAATTATCTTCTCCTCGAGCAGCATGCGCTCATCCGCGCGCTGGATGCAAATCTGCCGAGGAGCGCGACCTCCGTATCCCTTGCGGAAGAGGCTACGAAAGTGGGCGCTACGGTGCTTCCCCTCGTGGAAGACCGCGCGCTGGACACGGTGTGGCTGGGGATGCGGGTGGCAGGTCAGGGCGCTGAACTCGGCGCCACGCGCTCTTCACAGATAGATCTGCAGGTCACGTCTGTGAAGGGCCCTGGCCAGGCCGCCGGATATGTGACGACCACGTTCGGCGCGCCGGAAGTAAGCTTTTCGTCCGCGGACGGCTTCCAGCCGGCGGACGGGTATGCGAAAGATACGACCGTTCTGCCGGCAGACGCGCATCAGCACATGAGCTGGGCGTTCACGAAGCCGGGCGTCTATACCATCCACGCGAAGGCGCGCCTGCGGGTGACGCCGGACGCGCGGCCCGTGGAGCTGGGCGAGGGCGATCTCGTATGCGCGGTGGGCGTGAATACGGCTGAGGTAGCGCGCTCGCTCGGACGGCAGATGCTGTCTGAAGCGCACGCCGACCTGACCGTGGACCTCGCCGCGCGACGTCTGACGCTCATGGCGGATACGCGCGCGGACGGCAGCCTGCCAGTGTCTGCTGCTGGAGTGCCGGGCGCTGCGTCCGTGAGCGGTATGGCCGCGTTTTCGCTCGACGACGTCCTCGTGGATGTGCCGGCGCGCACGCTCACGCAGGTGCCATCGTCAGCCAATTACCGCTTTATCGCATCGCTCGGATCCGAAGTCTATATGCTCCCTCAAGCAGTGCTGGGAAAGCACGTCCATGGGCAGATAGATCCACATCTCTGGCATGACGTGCATAATGCAGCGGCCTATGTGAAAGTCATCCGCGAGACACTCGTAATGCGCGACCCTGCTCATGCGGACGAGTACCGGGCGAATGCTGCACGGTATCTGAGCGAACTGGAGAAGCTAGATGGAGAGGTCTCTTCTACACTCGCAAAGATTCCCGAAAGCCGCCGCCAGCTCGTCACGACGAACGACGCATATGGATACCTCGCACACGCGTACGGTCTGAGCGTGGCCGGATTCGTCACGCCAAACCCAGCTACCGAGCCGTCGCTCAAAGACCGCAAAAAGCTGACTGCCACCGTGCGTGACCTCAAAATCCCCGCAGTCTTTCTCGAGCCGCAGCTGGCGCGTATGCGGTCCGTGCTGAAGACCGTGGCGGCGGAAAATGGCGTAGCGGTGTGCCCGCTGTATGGAGATACTCTCGACGAGCGCGCTCCCACCTATGTGGACATGATGCGCTTTAATGCGCGCTCGCTGGTGACGTGCCTGGCAGGAAAAGCAGGAGAGAAAGGGAAGGAATGATGACGACGATGATGAAAAATGTGAAGCAGGCGTGGGCGTGGGGTGCGCTCGCGGTGGCTGGAGTAGTGGCAGCGGCGCTCGTGTGTGGCGCGCTACCGGGCGCTCATGCGGACGAACTCGACCAGACAGTCAGCTCCAGTGAGCAGATCTCCGCGGAGAAGACAGTACTCGACGTGGGCCACGCTGACCTCGGTCCGAAAGTGGTAGATGGTCGGTGGGGCGTGTATGTGCGCGACGATTCGGGTGCTGAGCCTGTCTGGAGGCGCGCAGAGGATGTGGTCTTCCGAGTGAAGGACGCCGCACAGCTCGACGTGCCAAGTGGCGAAGAGTATGCGCAGCTCGGTGCTCAGGCAGGAGAGCGCTGGTGGGTCATCCCGCAGACGCAAAATCCGGACGTCGTATGGCTTGGCTGGAATACGCAGGATCCTGCGGCCAGCAGTGTGATGGACCGCGGTGCCACGATGACTCTCGGTGCAGCGTCTGGGCCGGCAGTGAGCGCAGGTGGGCGCATGGCTCTCTTCGTGCAGGAAGGGACATTTGATGCGCCGCGCTTCCTCGTACCGGGCGTGGGTGTGCAGACCTCGCAGGACGTCTGGGTAGACGTGAACATGCACGTCCATGCGAACTGGGCGTTCAGTGCAGCCGGCATCTACGCCCTTCCAGTGCGGTTCTGCGCGAAGACGACGGATGGAAGCGGAACGAATGGCACGCAGTGCGCGAGCTCCACGCTCCGCTTCGCTGTGGGAGACTCCACGCCAGCGCAGGATGCGTTCGGCGTGCAGGCGGCGTCGCTGGCGGATGCCTCCACGCAGTCTCAGCCCGAGTCGAAGCCGGAAGCGCACGACACTCATGTTTCACGTGAAACATCCTCATCGAATATCACCACGTTCCTCATCGGCGGCATCTGTGCAGTCTTCATCGTGGCGAGACTCGCGCTCGCAGCAGTGCGCGCTCGCGCGATGAAAAAAGAGGAGGAATTGGCCAGAAAGGAAGTGGAACATGCATAACGACAGCCATGCGCATCACGCGCTCGACGTGCGCTGCCTGAACGTCACGCTCGGCGGACGGCACATTCTCGACGACGTCAGCCTGCATGTGCACGCGGGCGAATTCGTCGCGCTCATCGGCCCGAACGGCGCGGGAAAGACTACGCTCATCCGGTCTATCCTCGGACTCATTCCGCACTCGACCGCCGGAATGAGCGCGTACGGCGTGCCGCTCGACGCGCGCACCGTTCGCACGCGCGTGGGATACGTGCCGCAGCGCCACGAATTCGCGTGGGATTTTCCCATCACCGTGCGCGAAACGGTGGTCAGCGGTCTGACGGGCATACTCGGATTCGGACGACGCGCGAAACTCGAGCATCAGAAAGCGGTGGAAGAAGCCATGCGCCGCGCAGACGTCACGCATCTGGCGAGCCGTCCGCTCGGCGAACTCTCAGGCGGGCAGAAGCAGCGCGTTCTCGTGGCGCGCGCACTCGTGCTGCGCCCGGACATCCTCCTGCTCGACGAGCCGTTTACCGGGCTCGACATGCCCACGCAGGAGCTGCTGAACGACCTCTTCCGTGGGCTCGCGCGTGAAGGCTGTGCGGTCCTCATGACCACGCACGACCTCATCTCCGCGCTCGACCAGTGCGACCGGCTCTACCTCATCCGCGAACGCGTGCGGGCAGCCGGAACGCCGGACGAGCTGCGCGAAGTGGGTGTGGACGTGTGGATGGATACCTTCCAGATCCGCGAGACGAATCCCCTGCTTGGGGCGCTCGGGCTGCGGGGAAAAGACGGAAAGGAATAAAAGGAATGACTATGCTGAGCTTCTCAGAATTTCTCATGGACCTGACGAATCCGGCGCTCGCCTTTCTGCCGCGCGCGCTGCTCGTCGCCGCGGTGAGCGCGCTCGTCTGCGCGGTGGTGGGCACGCACGTGGTGCTACGCGGTATGGCGTTCATCGGCGATGCCGTGGCGCACGCGGTCTTCCCGGGGCTGGCGGTCGCGTTCGTCTTCGGGGGCTCGCTCGTACTCGGCGGCGCGGTGGCAGGTATCCTGACTGCTGTGCTTGTGGCGCTGCTGTCCCAGAACCGTCGGCTGAAGGAAGATTCCATCATCGGCGTGCTGTTCGTGGGCGCCTTCGCCATCGGCGTGGTGGTGATCTCGCGTGCTGCCGGCTACGCGGGCTCGCTCCAGGACTTCCTCTTTGGCTCTATTACGGGCGTGCCGGCGGAGGATATCCCGTATCTGCTCGTGGGATCTGTGCTCGTGGTGGGGGTGGTGAGCTTCTTCCGCAAGGAGCTCGTGGCGGTGACGCTGGACCGCGAGACGGCGCGCGCGCAGGGCATTCCGGTTCTGCTCATGGACGTGATCCTGTACGCGTCTGTGGCACTGGCCGTGGTCCTCGCCGTGCAGACCGTGGGCAATGTCCTCGTTCTCGCCCTCCTCGTCACGCCCGCGGCCACCGCTCGGCTGCTCGTGAACCGGCTCGTTCCTATGATGGCCGTGGCGGCCGGGCTTTCGGTGGGCGCGAGCTTCGTGGGCATCTACCTGTCCTGGGCGCTCGACCTTCCTACGGGCGCGACCATCGTCTGCCTTCTGACGTCAATTTTCGCTCTGGCGTGGCTGGCCGCTCCTCGGCATGGGGTGCTCGTGCGGCTGGTGCGTGTGGGGAAGGTGCGTGCGGGGAAGGCGCGTGTGGGGAAGGTGGGGCGCTGAAGAGAGGCGTTGGCTGTAAATCATCTCATTATGGTCGGTTTTCGGGGTGTAAAAGATGCCATGCATCAGATGATTTACAGCTTACTGGAGTCTGTGTGGAATGGGCGGGTGAGGAGTTCATATAATGCTACACTGGGAGGTGAGGAAGAAAACAGGGTAACGGTGTACCGAGCGTCTATGCTGATGCTCGTTTTCTGTACTGGAGGCATACCTGATGAGGGGTATGAGGATAGTACGGAAAAGAGTGAGGATGCTCGTGTATGCCGTCAGAGAGAAAGGAACGCTCATGGTGTGCTCACACTGTGGCGCGCAAGTGACTGCGGACATGCGAGAGTGTCCGGTATGTCATACACCGCTAGTTATGGAATCCACGTTCGTGGGGGGTGCTCCTCAGAATAATGAAGGAAGTACGGCTCCTCCTATGGCTTCTGAGCGCGTAGCTCGACCAGCTGTAGACGTGAAAAAAGTATGGGAAAGTGCGGCTTTTCAGAAGAATCTGCGCTCGGCGGGGATGTCTGCTGGCATCGGCATAGGCGCTGCATTAGCTGTCACACTCATTACTGTGATAGTACTCATGTCTCAGGTCGCTACTTTATCGCAGAGCAGCAATCCTGTGAATCGTTTAGTAAATGCGTCTGGAATATCGTCTGTATTTTCGTATGCATCGGGTATGAGTTCTCAGACCGTTTTTCTCGTAGTTTTTGGATTTATTTTTACTGCAGGAATTTCAGGCTCTTATGCTGCTTCGGCAGGAGGATCTGTCTTCGGACAGAATTTAGGTATGCAGGTAAACATACTGTTCCCGCTATCTCTCGTAGGCATCGCACTGGTGGTGGGCTGCGCATATGGGGCATATAAGTATGCACGTAAAAATGTCGAAACGATGAAGTGGGGCCGGTTGCTGAACATAGGCTTGTCTGCACTTATCAGTGGTGTGGTATATGTTCTCATCACTGTGTGCACAGGTACATCCGTATCTGCCTATTCAGCAAGTGTTACGCTGAGTGGAGCTACCTTCCGTACGTTTATGATGGCTGTCTTTACTGCTGCGCTCGGAGCGTCTCTCGGACATCTTCTCGCTATTATGTACTCATCCGAGAAGAAGCCTGACCTTACTGGGGTTACGGCGAAGCTGGGAGGAAGCTTAAGTTTTGTACGCACTGTTCTAGAGTTCGCGCTTGCGGCTGGAGCATACGCTCTGCTTCTATCAGGTGTGGGGATAATAGTGATGGCTACACAGATAGGTCTGGGAGTTTCCTTCGTAGCTTTTCTGCTCGTGTGGCCGGTACTAGCATCAGCGGTATTTGCACTTTCCACAGGTGGTTCTTTGACTGCATCAGGACTTGGTGTAGCCTCGGGTAACCTGACAGCTTTTAACGGCCCATGGTGGATGTGGCTGATGGTGCTCGGCATGGTCATTCTGACTCTGGCTCTCGCATATAGGCTTGCATTACGCCATACACTAAATGAGGAAGAACGAGCATGGTCTCAGGTCTGGAAAGCTCCTGTGGCAGGAGGGATTATCTGGATAATCGTTCTGGCTCTTTATATGCATATAGAAGTGACTATACCTATGATGTCTGGAGTTAGCGCGGGGGTGGAACTGTGGCATGTCCTCCTCGTTATGCTGTGGATATTCGCCATAGAAGTCCTAGCTAGGGTAGTTATTCCAGCGGTCGTAGACCCAGCACAGCGTGCTCATGTCGAACAAGGTGTAAAAGAATCCCTTCATAAGGCTACGACGATGAGTAAAAAGACGAAGCTCATCATTATTCTTACATGCGTGCTCTTAGTACTTATAGCTGCGGGAGCGGGTGCGGTAAGAATACTGAATGATACAGTGTTTAGCCCGAGAGTGGTAGCGGAAAAGTATCTGGCTGCTATCTCAGCGGGGCATTATGATGAGGCAAGTGCCATCGCAGATCCGCAGGTGGATAAGGATAAGCGAGTGCTTCTTACGGATGCGGCTGCAAAAGGCGAGAATACGACTATCTCCCATGTACAGATTAAGGAAGTGTTCTTCGAGAATAGTGATACTGCTGATATCCGTTATGCGTTTAACATCGATGGGCAGACATATGAAAGTGATCTGCACTTGATGTCTGAGGGGAATAAGTATCTCTTCTTTAAGAACTGGATTCTTAGTGTCCCAGAATTGAAAGAACTGAGCATAACGTCTTCTGTAAAGAGTGGCATTACAGTAAACGGGGTGCCGGTTAGTCAAAAGAACTCCACCACACCTGATGGAGAACTAAGGCTTAAAGTATATCCAGGTAAATACACTATAGATTTTGCAGAGACGAAGTACCTTGAGGCGAAGCCTGTGACAGAAATAGCTGCACAAATCGATGCTCGCGGGCAGGTGCTTGAAGTAAAAACGAAGAGTACGGTGCTTGAAGAGATAAATAAAGCTATCCATGAGAAGCTGGATTCCTGTGCTCAGTCTACGGCGGTAGCTCCTGAGGGCTGCCCATTCCGTCTGTATACGTACTTCGGGAGTGAAGAGGATTACAGGAATATCTCGTGGAGTATAGTAGATTATCCGGAGATCACTCTGAATAGTAACGGTCCTTCAGGTACTTTCTCCAGAGACTACACCTCAGCATATGCTGAAGCGAAGGTGACCTATGAACGTAAGCTCTTCACTGATGACTGGGTATCTGGCGAGGATTCGCGGTACATTAACGTCAGTGGTAGCTATGCTATCGATGGGGATAAGCTCACTATAAAGTTTGATGATTCAAACTGATATAGGATGCTGGAAAGGATGGGTTTAGCTGGCGCTGTAGCGTACAGCTAAACCCATCTTTGGCATGTCGAAGAAGAGCTACGTTCATACTCGTGCAGATACGACGACCGGCTCTGACCATATCCGTAAATATGGCGAGCCGGTACTGGTAAAAGAAAATATATCATAGGGGCACTCCAAACGGACATATCCCCTGAGACATCACAAAGTCGGGCTAGCGGGATTTGAACCCGCGACTTCCTCGTCCCGAACGAGGCGCGCTACCAAGCTGCGCTATAGCCCGATTATTCTCCCATGTGCATATGCACATGTTCAAACGTTACATAGTCTACCTCCACGCGCGGAAGAAGAAAAGCGCGTGTGTCCTCTGTCATCTTCTCTAAAGACCGGCAACGTGGTCGTAATGTAGAAGCTATCGGATGAATTGACCTACGAAAAAGGACATACCATGATACAGAACGTAACGTTATGAACGACGACCTGGCCTACGCCTCGCCGGACAGCTGTGTATCTGACTTCCAGCCGCGGGCCTTCGAGGAGGGTGCGCAGTACTACTACAGTGCACGCGGAAAATGCGTGGAGTAAGCCAGCCTCGCGTGAGATTTTCGACGCAGCGCGTAGTGAGACTAAGCAGTGGGTGGAAGTGACAGAAGCGAGCCACTTCGACATGTATGACCTGTATCCGTTCGTGGATGAGGCATCGGAGGCGATACGCGGATTCTTTGCCGAGAAGCTTTAGGGTTAAGCGGGGCATGGATGTGTCGTGCTTCTGCAGGTGATGGCTTGCGACACGCCGTGGGTTGCGCCGGGTGGGTGTGGTGGTGTATTGTTTTTATTCGCTGCCTGATACGGCATGAATCACTTTTTTCTTAGTTTTTGTGGTTTGTGTGTGTTTGTGTTGTGGTGGTTTGAGAACTCAAGAGCGTGTTTTGTACTACTTTTTATGTTTTGATAATGCCAGTGATACTCGCCCGTGTATATGGGTACTTGGAAGAGTTTAATGAGTGTCTATTTTTGTGCGTTGAATGACTTTTTAGTTGTTTTTCGTTGATTTTTTATTATTTTAAGAGTCTTTGATTGGATTCTTTCACGATTTTTTTNTGAAGGGTTTGATTCTGGCTCAGGACGAACGCTGGCGGCGTGCTTAACACATGCAAGTC
>NZ_MWWT01000005.1 GCF_002259705.1 Alloscardovia macacae | reverse complement strand
CAGTATACGATACGCCAGATGTGTCAAGTCCTTAATGATGCTTTCGTGGGTGGGTTTATCACCGAGCGCGCGTATCGAGCATTCAAGAAACGGCCTGTGAGTAAACGCGCGGCTCGTCATGAAGCGTTGAAACGCGATATCGAGTTGATGCATGAGGATTTCTTCATGGCGTGCTATGGGTATCGCAAAACTTACCACCAGCTGCTATCTCAAGGGTGGAGCGCCAGTGAGGTAGGTCGTGATCAAGTTTATATGCTTATGCGTGAACTCGGCGTGCAGGGCTCGTTTACGGGTAAAGCGCCACGCACGACGCGTCCTGCCCGTAGTAGTGGGGGAAGACCTGATTTAGTGCATCGTCATTTTCAGGCTCAGGCTCCGAATCGGCTGCATGTGGCGGATATTACGTACGTTAGGCTCAAGTCGGGAGGGTTTGCGTATACAGCGTTTATTACTGACGCGTACTCGCGTCGAATAGTTGGCTGGACGTGCGCGACGAGTCTGAAAACTGAGGATATAGCCCTTCCTGCTTTGAACGAGGCACTCGTGTGGGCCTCGATAAGGGATACGACACAGGGGCTTATTCATCATTCTGATCACGGGGTTCAATACATTAGCCGTGTCTATAGTCAGCGGGTTGAAGATTACGGTCTTTTACCGTCGACTGGGAGTGTAGGAGATTCGTATGATAATGCTCTAGCAGAAAGGACAAATAATGCATACAAAACAGAACTAGTCTACCGGCATGAGCCTTTCGAGACTGTTGAAGAGCTCGAGTTTGCGACTTTTCAATGGGTGGACTGGTATAACAATCGGCGTCTTCATCAAGCACTCGATTACAAAACCCCAGCCCAAGTAGAAAAAGAATACTACCACAACCAACAAGAAAAAGAAGAAACTAGTATACTAGAAAAAAGGAACTAAACCAGCCCCACAGCGGAACCAAAACCAGTCCACATCAGACCATCATCGTGTCGTCATGATTGATGGCACTTATCTAAAAACAGGCAAATGTCTCCTGATCGCTATTGATGGTGATACCAGTAAAGTCTTGGCCTGGCAGTGGGCAAACAAAGAAACAAAAACCGCGTACACCACACTATTATCCCGGTTTGTTTTCCCTCCAGAAGTCTTAGTATGCGATGGAAACAGAGCACTCGAAAACACGTATACACGCTTATGGCCCCATACCAATATCCAACGCTGTCTTGTACATGTTCTGCGTGATTGCAGACGAGACCTGACCAGCGCACCTAAAAGCATGGCAGGACGCGCACTATGGAAACTAGCAAAAGACCTGTTTGAGGTACAGACATATGACGATGTAGCCGACTGGGTAGCCAGACTCCACGCATGGTATCAATACTATAAACATCTACTCAACGAGAAAACTTTTGCGAAGAACTGTCCTACAGACCCTCACGCAGCCAAACACACATGGTGGTGGACACACCCTCATTTACGGCGCTGTTACACTCGGCTTGAAACCCTCTATCAGGAAGGTAAATTATTCACGTATGTCGATTACGCTGAGATTGACACGCCTATCGATAGAACGACCAACAGGATTGAAGGAGGCGTTAACCAACAAATCAAACTGCTTTTAACGAATCATCGTGGTATGCCACCCGAGCATCAACGTCGAGCCTGTGACTGGTTATGCTATATGAAAACCCCTGACCCAGACCCTTACCACATACTCAACGATAGTCAGAAAACTCCTCCACACCCTACTAGCGAGCGAGGAGAACAAAACCATGGCGAGCAACTGGGCCCTGGCTGGGGAACAGGAATTCAATGGAACGACTTCCACACACCTACCCCGTACCCCAACACCACCGACAACTAGACTCTAAAGCAATAACTTTAGTTCCTATATGCCGCAAATTACACTGGATTTAGCATATGCTCCGGATTATCACAGCAGGTGGTTTGTAGATACCGGTCTACATAAAACTTCGGCGTGGCATCCTGGGCAGCCGGGGTCGCCTCGTTCGGCTCGAGTAGACTTCACGCAACGTTAGTCTATTTAAACCTAAGATGTGGGTCTTTGCAGATGGTGTGAAGACCCACATCATAATGAAAGTGTGATTCCTATGTCTATCCTTCTCGATGATGTAGCATTTAGCTATAATCTCCCAAAAAAAGATGGTCGATTCATCTTTGAACATGTCCATGCAGAATTCTCTCCCGGACATTTTTATGCAGTCATGGGGCCTAGTGGGTCGGGTAAAACTACGCTGATGAAGCTGATGTCGATGGAACTTTCTCCATCCGCTGGAGCTATTCATTATGATGATAAAGACATTACTGCTCTCTCGCGCCAGACTCTCCTTCAGACGCGTATTTCGCGAATCTATCAGGACTATCTTCTCGTACCCTATCTTTCTGCTCGAGATAATGTCTTACTCGCGGCAGAAATCTTAGGAAAAGGAAGAACCTCTCAGGATAAAGACCGAGCAGAAGAACTCCTTCACACAGTAGGTCTTGATACAGAATTATGGAATCAGGAGGTGCTCTCTCTGTCCGGTGGAGAGCAGCAGCGAGTGGCTATAGCGCGGGCAATTATCCGGGATACGCCCGTTCTCCTCGCTGATGAGCCTACTGGATCGCTCGACGATGAAAACACCATGAAGATAGCTCAGCTTTTACGAGACATCGCTCATGAACGGAATAGGGTGGTCATAGCCTGCACTCACGATATCGAATGTGCTCGTTTAGCTGATGACATACTGTCTATCAGAAATCGCGGTTTAGTATCTCTACGGGAAGAGGATAATCATGCGTAGACATGTGAAAATGGCTATCTTGAGCATCCTCCACACGCTAGGGGCGAGTAGTATATTTCTTATCGTAGTCATGTTAGGTACGGCTTCCACTCTGATTTTTGGTGCATATATACAGTCTCAGTATGATGCATATGATGAGGCTGCTCGGAGTCCTTTTGGGAAGTATGACGCTATAGTCTCTACCTATTCTCCAGAAGCGCGCAGTATTCTAACCTCTTTGGAAGACGCAGGCAAAGCCGAGCCTATAGCCTATTCGTCCGGAACTTTAGTCACGCCTACGTTCTCTGATTACGTTTCTATCACGTATACTGCACGAGAATCCCACATAGGTACTCTTTTGAGGGGACGCTATCCAAAAAAGGATAACGAAATCATAATCTCACAGCCACTATTTCAGCAGCTCCATAGTCAGCTCGGTGGCACTATCACTCTAAAGGACGCATCTGGTGCTTCAGAGGAAGCCTATACTATCGTGGGTATAGCAGTGAACACAACGCGAAGAGATGAAAAATATGCTATAGCAGTTCAGCGACAGATGGCCACATCACTGTCGCAGACATGGCTACTCGATGATTATGATGACAGGTTAGAACCATATAGAATCCAGGAAGTACTGACATATGCGAGAAAAATTTGGCTGCAGCATGGGCTCGATGGGGAGCTAGCTCATCGTACACTTCAGTACGCTCCCTATATTCAGTATGGTGTGCTGTGTGTGGGAGCTTGCGGAATTATTTTATATTTTCTTTCTCGGAAAAAAGCTCTTTTGAGAGATTATCACATACTGAGAGCTCTCGGGGATTCGAGATGGAATGCTGCTAGGACAGTAATCATTCCTGATATAATTCTCCTACTAACAGGAATCGGCGCTGGAGGTTTATTAGGATACCTTATTTTTATGTGGGTGAGGGAACCGTTCGGGCATATGCTGAACCAGGAATGGCTGCTTGCTCCTTATAACGCATTTGCGAATACTGGAAATACTATCCTGATTATAAGTATGCTAGCGGTCATTGTAGCACTGTGCATTATCTTTATGAATAAAGTGCAGACCCGATACTATCATCATCTGAGGTCCCGCACGATGTGGTGGATATGTGTAGGAATAGGTCTTGTTCTTACTATCATATTTACTATATTGAGACAGACGTTCATTTTCCCATGGGGGCATCTCTTTGCCATGGGGATAGGAGGACTGACTTTTTCAGCAGGTGCTGTGCTCATAGCTACGGTTCCGAAGCTACACGCTACGCGGATTATTGGTTCGCGATTAGCATGGTTTAAAGTGCTAACGAATACGGTCGTGTTTATCCTTTGTTTTCATGCATCGATGTATACGTGCATAGCTACATTGAATCTGGATTTTATGCAGACACGCGTGAATAACGTTTCACGATGGATTAGCATCGGTCAGCTCGAAGAGAGTTCTGTTCGAGATTTAAAGGTAAAGTTCCCGAATATCATGAACGAATCCTACCAGTTCATTAATCCGGATATAACGAATGGTGTTCCCCTCATTATATCCGCAGCGGATAAAAATTGCTTTATAGGAGCTTCACATCCAGGTGAACCTGGATGTGAAGCAGCGATGACGGCACAGATAAGACTTGCCGAACCAGACTCTCCTGCAGCCACTCTAGCTTTGAAGGTACATTCTGAGTATCATCTGAAGCAAGATTCCGTGTATGCTTTTGTAGAATCGCGAGATGATAGTCCTGTAAAAGAGCAGGACATTAAAGAGATTTCTCCGGTTCATGTGGACGAACTTCTGGATGGCGAAATCTATCCAGGACTTGTGCTCACCGTAGATTCCGAGCAAGCTAAAGCCTTAGGGATAAAGCCTTCGATGTATAGCGATCTGCTTGTTCCACACTTTGAGCATTTTACGGAACAAGAGCGCATAGAATTTCGAGCGGCTCTTCTTTCCCATGCGCCACATTCACTTCTTACTGAATCAGACTATGCAGACTTTCGTAAAACTGTAGGAGAGGGTCTCAGTTGGTCCTTTGCAAGTATCGTTCTTGCTTTCGTCTTACTTCTATCAGTAGCTGGACTGACCTTAGCGGATCAGGAAGAGGTACGCAGGTATGCATACATTTCGGGAACGCGGCAAAAGTATATTTACATGCTCGGTATGCCAGTCATCCTTCCGTACGCGAGTGCAGTGATTTTTGGGACGCTTTTTGGGCGGCTCAACGCTATGGATCACATCCCGATTATCCGTCAGGGTACTCCATGGCAGAATTTCGGATGGTACTGGACTGCTCCGTTACTCGCACTTGTATGGATTATCCCTGCGCTTGCTCTACTGTGTGCGCAGAAGAGGGAAAAACAAAGGAGATAGAGAGGAGGAGAACTATCGCTACATTTTTTACAGCATAGATGGAAAAGAATAATAACGAAGGGATGAAAAAGATGGATAAGCATCAAAGGAAACATAATAGAATGTGGGCTTCTATCCTCGCACTGCTTATACTGTGCCTCAGCTATCCGATAGTTGCTCCATCACTAGCTCAAGCGCTTGGTGGAAATTGCAATGCATGGATAGTCAATGACGTAGGATCTACGTTTGGCCGCGGGAAATGCACCTCGCTGAATAAGGACGTAGGAGAAATAATATATCCCGCACTCCCTATACTAGAAGCTACATAACCGCGCGCCGCACACATGGAGATCACACGTAAAAGGGGAGAGATGTCGAAGTCACTGATGGGTAGTCTCATGGTTCTTTCTGCCGGCATAGCATGGGGCATTTCGGGAGTCAGTGGCCAGTATCTGCTTGAGCATGGCGTCAGTGTGCAGATGCTCACTTCGCTGCGTCTGCTCATCGCCGGCGCGGTTCTGCTCAGCATCGTCCTCGTGAAGCGTCCGGAGAGTATCCGCACAGCGCTGAGCACACGAAGCTTCCTGAAGGGGATTCTCCTCTTCAGTATTTTCGGCCTCATGGCGAACCAATTCACCTACCTCAAAGCCATCGAAAACACGAATGCCGGCACGGCCACGGTCCTCCAGTACCTCACACCTATCATCGTTCTGGCCTACATGAGCATCAAAAACCGCATTCCGCCTGCCCTCCTCGAGATTCTCGCTACCATCCTCGCCACCGCGGGCACGTATCTGCTGGCCACGCATGGGAACCTGACGAGTCTGGCAGTCACGCCTGCAGGCCTCGTGTGGGGTATCATGTCCGCGTTCACGTACGCCGCGTATATCATTCTTCCGGTCGCTCTCATCCGAAAATGGGGTAGCTTGCTGACCATAGGCCTCGCTATGTTCGTGGCTGGCATCATCTTTTCCCTCGCATCGGGCGTCTGGCAGTATCCGTTTATCCTCGACGCGCCGCTGGCCGTGGCCTACTTCGGCATCATCGGAGTGGGGACCATCTTCGCGTACACCTTCTTCCTCAAAGGTACCGCGCTCGTGGGCGCCGTCCAGGGCAGCCTTCTGTCCTCGGTCGAGCCTGTAGCATCCGTTATTCTTACGGCCGCGCTGTTCGGTACGACCTTCTATCCCGCGGATTTGCTTGGTATGGCACTTATCCTCATATCCGCGCTGAGCATTTCGCTGAAAGACACGATTACTGGCTTCTTTACGCGCCAGGGAAAGGTTCGCTCATGACGCTTCCTTAGTTCATCATCCGTGACGAGCTTTCTCCTGGGACAATTTTCCCTCTTCCTCGTCCTGTCTTCACCCACGCTGTGAAATCCATGCGGCTTGCGGCGGGAGAACAGATGATTCTCTCCGACGGTGAGGGCCACCGTGCGGTCGTGACTCTTCTCGATGAGACGAGCGGAACGGTCCAGGTCGGCGACGTGGAGGAGGTGGATGAGCCAGAGGTACGATTGGGCCTTATCCAAGCGCTCGCGAAATCCGGCCGCGACGAACAGGCCATAGAAATGGCCACAGAAGTGGGCGTAGATGCCGTCATGCCGTGGCAGGCTCAGCGCTCTATAGTGCAGTGGAAAGGTGCGAAAGCTGAGAAAGCGCTGTCCAAATGGCGAGACCTTCTCACGGCTGCGACAGAACAGTCACGCCGCAGCCGTATGCCCGAACTTCTGTCTCTCCATACGACCAAGCAGCTCATCTCGTGGACACGTGAGCGCACAGAAGCAGGAGACGTGGTCCTCATTCTCCACCAAGACGCCACCGAGACGTGGGGGCAGTTCGAAGACGTGGTGCGCGCTGTACAGCGGGGCACTATCTGGGTCGTGGTGGGACCGGAAGGTGGAATTACAGACGACGAAGTGGCAGCGCTGAAAGATGCAGGCGCCCACGCGCTCGTCATCGGCCAGAACATTCTGCGCGCCTCGAGTGCAGGACCAGTCGCGCTGACACTACTCAGTCGCGTTATGGGGCGGTACGAGTAGAATTGACATCAGAAAAAAAGGAGCACGCACATGGACTGCATATTCTGCAAAATCATAAAAGGGGACATCCCGAGCACGAAGATAGCCGAAACGGAGCGCACCTACGCCTTCGCGGACCTCGCGCCGCAGGCGAAAGTGCACGCGCTCGTCGTGCCGAAGCAGCACTTCGCGAACGTAGCCGAAGTGGCGCAAGCGGACCCGAGCCTGCTGGCTGAAATGGTCAGCGTGGCACAGGACATCGCGAAAACCACGTATAACGGGCAGTATCGTCTCGTCTTTAATTCCGGCGAGGACGCGGGCCAGACGGTCTTTCATGCGCACGCGCACGTGCTAACCGGACAGAAGCTAGAAGGAGAGTAAAGCGTGCCGAACTCGGGTACCACCACGCGCACCGTCACCATCCCTGCAGAACTCAGTCCAGTGGCCGTCTGCGGTCCGGAAGATCAGATCATACGCGTCATCGAGCGCGCCTACTCGGAACTGACCTTCGTTATCCGCGGGAATACCATAGCCATCGTCTCGTCCTCTGCGCGCACAGAAGCGGACGCGCTGGCCGCGGAAGACTTCCTGCACGAGGTCATCGACACAGCCTACACGAATCCTCTGAGCGTGGAGGATGTTCAGCGCCTGCTGGCGAACCGTCTCAGCCAGAAGGCGGACCGTAAAGAGCGTAAAATAAAACCTGCAGCGCCGCGTTTTACAGGACAGGATGAGGGGCGTCCCCATTTCGTCGGGCGACCACACGTGGAATCCGCCATGGGGACATCCGTGAGTGGAACTCGGTCTCTGGTCGGCTCGCAGCGTGTACCGCGCGTCATCACCATGGCACACGGTGTGCCTGTACGCGCGAAGACTGCAGGACAAGTAGCCTATATTAACGCCATCGAGTCGCACACCATCACCTTCGGTATAGGCCCTGCGGGAACGGGTAAGACCTATCTCGCTGTGGCGAAGGCTGTGCGTGCTTTCGAAGACGGTGCCGTGCGGCGCATTATCCTCACACGTCCAGCCGTAGAGGCGGGAGAAAACCTCGGCTTCCTGCCAGGAACGCTCACCGAGAAGGTGGATCCTTACCTGCGTCCGCTCTACGATGCACTCTCCGACATGCTGGGAAACGAGCGCATGCAGCGCTATATAGCGGATAACACCATCGAGGTGGCGCCGCTGGCCTATATGCGTGGGCGCACGCTGAACGACGCATACGTTATCCTCGACGAAGCGCAGAATACCACGCCTCAGCAGATGAAGATGTTCCTCACACGTCTCGGCTTTAACACGCGCATGGTCATCACCGGTGACGTGACCCAGGTGGACTTCTCTGTGCACCGCTCAGGACTGCGCGTCATCGAAGATGTGCTGGGAGACATCGAGGACATCGCTTTCGTGCATCTGGGGTCCGACGATGTGGTGCGCCACAGCCTCGTGGGGACTATCGTGGCGGCGTATGATGCGTATGATGAGAAGGCGCAGAAGGTAGAGAAGGTGCAGTCGCCGACGAGGCAGAAAGTGCAGAAGGTAGAGAAGACGCAGACGGTAGAGAAGGGGGAGCGCGCATGAGCGTCGATGTAGTCAATGAGAGCAACTGGCACGTGGACCCACGCGTCTTCTCCGACCTCGGTCTGTGGGTCATGGATCAGCTGCACGTGAGTACACACAGTGACCTCACCATTATGTTTAATGAACCAGATGCCATGGAAGAGCTGCATCTGCGCTGGATGAATCTCGAAGGGCCGACGGATGTGATGAGTTTCCCTATGGATGAGCTGCGCCCTGGCCAGGGCGGTGAGCTCGTGGAAGGCATGCTCGGAGACATCGTGCTCTGTCCAGCTGTGGCAGCCACACAGGCACTCAGTGCAGGGCACTCCACCATCGAAGAGCTTCTTTTACTCACCATTCATGGATGCCTGCATCTCATGGGATTCGACCATGGGGAAAAGGAGCAAGAGCGCGAGATGTTCGCTCTGCAGCGTCAGCTGCTGCTCACCTTCCTCGCGGCTCGGCCAGGGACACTGAATGAAGTAATGCCGCTGGATCTCTCTGATGAAACAGCTGCTGAATCTGATACTGAATCTAAGGACGGCGAATAAACTGTGCTAGACACATCCACGCTCATCGTGGTTATCCTTCTCTATGTCATTTCTGCAGGTTTGCTGTGGTTCTCTCTCATCATGGCCTCGAGTGAGTCTGCCATATCTCGGGTGACGCGCTCGAATCTGAATAATCTCATGCTCGACGTGCGCACGAATGAAGACTCGGAATTTGTCCGCAAGAAGACCATCGCTCGCATTCGCCACGCGCAGCAGGTTATATACCAGCGGCAGAGGGCCACTCTGACCTGCACCTTCGGGCGTGTGATGGCGAATGTGCTCATCGGAGGGCTCGTGGCCATAGCTACGGGCGCTTTCGACGTGGCATTATGGGCAGAAGTGCTCATCGGAGTAGGAGTGGCTGTACTGAGCGCGGGTATAGCCGTTCTTATATCCCCACGCTCCTCGAACCAGAGGTCGGTGAGCGTACTTCTCCAGTATGCTCCTTTCATCAGCCGTGCCATGCATCTCATGCCAGCTCGAGGACTAGACCGCGCACAGCTGCGAGCCACTATGTCCGATGACGAAGAGCTCGAGCACATTCACCATGAACAGGCGCGGGCGACTATAGACCGCCTTATAGAAGGCCAGCTCTTCGATGAGGAAATATCCGAAATGATGAGAAACGTCCTCACCCTGACCGATACGCTCACGCGTGAGATTATGGTTCCTCGCACAGATATGTTCTCCCTGGAAAAGACCACCACGCTGAATGATATGCTCAAAGACTGCTCACGTTCGGGGTTCTCGCGCGTGCCAGTAACAGGCGAATCTGTGGATGACCTCGTGGGGATCGCGTATCTCAAAGACGTGGTCCGCGCTACGGCCTTTAACCCTGCAGCAGGAGAGCGCACACTGGAAAGCATAGTGCGCGAGCCTATGCTCGTTCCAGAGTCGAAACCTGTGGATGATCTTTTCCATGACATGCAGACGAACCGCCAGCATGTGGCGCTCGTCGTGGATGAGTATGGGGGGATAGCAGGACTGGTGACCATCGAAGATGCTCTCGAGCAGATAGTGGGCGAGCTGGAAGACGAGCATGACCGTGTCCAGCGCCGTGAACCAGAGCAGATGGAGGATGGTGGCTGGCGTGTACCAGCGCGCACATCTATAACCGACATCGAGGAACTCTTCGAAGTAGACCTCGATGAAGATGACGTGGATACCGCCTATGGTCTGCTGACTAAGGCTCTAGGGCGTGTGCCTATCGTAGGCTCGCATGCGCAGACGCGCGGGCTCGACTTGGTGGCAGTAGACTCTGCAGGTCGCCGCAAGAAGGTCTCGACCATAGAGATACGCCGTGCTCCTGATACCATGGATACTATAGAAGAAAAGACGACAGATGCGTTTAGCGCGAGAAGTGGCGAACGCAGTGAGGATGAAAATGATGACAGATAATGCGCCTGATACCGCTTACCGTTCGGGCTTTATAGCCGTGGTGGGCCGCCCGAATGTGGGAAAGTCTACGCTCATAAACAAGCTCATGGGCACGCAGATAGCCATCACGTCCTCGCGTCCAGAAACGACGCGTAAAGTTATCCGCGCTATCCTTACGACGGACGAGTTCCAGATAGTGCTGGTCGATACTCCTGGTATCCACCGTCCACGCACGCTCCTCGGACAGCGCCTGAACGACATGGTCGATGAGTCTCTTTCTGATGCAGATGCCATAGCATTCCTCCTTCCAGCTGATCAGGATATGGGTCCTGGAGATAAGCGCATCCTCAGCCGCTTGCGCTCGAACTTCTCCCATAAGGATGAGAAGGGGGAGTGGCAGTGGACGAAGCCAGTGATAGGGGTGCTCACGAAGATAGACGGTCTGAGCCGAAATGAGCTCGTAGAAAAGCTCATCGAGATGGACCAGTTCGGTAACTTCTCGGAGATAGTGCCGGTGTCTGCTCTCGAAGGAGATAACGTGGATGAAGTCCGCGCTGTCTTCGCACAGCAGCTACCAGAAGGGCCGCAAATGTATCCTGCTGAGCAGAAGAGCGAAGAGGGGATAGAAGAGACCATCGCCGAGCTCATTCGAGGAGTCTTCCTCGAGCAGCTCGATGATGAGCTTCCACACTCGCTGGCAGTAACTGTGGATGACATCGAGTATCCAGAAGAGAGCGAATCTGGTGACGCTGCTGAGGGGCGCGCTCAGGTCTTTGCGTCCATCTATATCGAGCGCTCCAGCCAGAAGCCTATCATCCTCGGAAAGGGTGCGGAGAACCTCGTGCGTGTGAAGAAGAAGCTGCGCACTCCTATAAACCGCATCGTAGGGATGAAGTCTACGCTCACTCTTCATGTGAAGATAGCGAAAGATTGGCAGTCTGATCCGAAGAAGCTCGAACGTCTCGGCTTTAACTAAAAAACACGTCACGTGCGGGCGAGGGGCGAAAGCTGTCCTCGCCCGCGCACGTATATTCAAGGAGGAATAATGATAAACATAGCCATACTCGGCGCGGGCAGAATCGCCCAAAAGATGGCCGAGACCGTCTCGCGTATGGAAAGCGAACCGCGCTATGCCGGAACGGTACACCTCTACGCGGTGGCCACGCGTAACTCACTCGAACGTGCACGCACCTTCGCCGACGAGTACGGTGTGGAAGTGGCGTACGGATCGTATGCAGATATGCTCGACGACGCGGACGTAGACCTCGTCTACATCGCTACATCGCACGTCTTTCATGCGCAGCAGGCCATCGCCTGCATGGACGCGGGCAAGCACGTGCTCGTGGAAAAGCCATTCGCGGTGAATACTGCGGACGCCTTGCGGATGATAGAAAAGTCACGCGAAACGGGACTCGTGTGTGCAGAAGCCATCTGGACGCGCTACGAGCCGTCGCGTTCCATCATTCAGGATGTTCTCGACGAGGGCGTCATAGGTGATATTGTGTCCATGAGCGGAAATCTGTCGTATCCGATGACGCATAAAGAGCGTCTCGTCAACCCTGCTCTGGCTGGAGGCGCACTGCTCGACGTGGGCATCTACCCGCTGAACTTCGTGAGCATGTTTATGCCGGGCGAGGTAGAGCGCGTCGTGTCCTCGGCGCGTCTTTCGGGGGGAGAAACGGGGGATCAGACGGATGAACTCTCTCAGACTACTCTGTGGTATTCCGGTGGTCAGATGGCATCGGTGACATCATCGTACTTCGAGGTGGGTGACCGCTCGGGTGTGATACGTGGCACGAAGGGGTATCTGTGGGTAGATAACGTGAATAATCCTCTCGACATCCGCGTGTGGAATGCCTCGCATGAACTGGTGGCACAGCCATCGGTTCCAGAGCAGCTTACGGGCTTCGAGTATGAAGTGGCGTCCGCTGTGGCTGCGATAAATCGAGGTGACGTGGAACCGGAGCAGATGCCTCATGCTGAAACACTGCGGATGATCCAGCTTATGGATGAGATTCGCGCGCAGTGGGGGCTCGTGTATCCGGGGGAGCTGGAGTAGGGGCTGGTGCTGGGCTGCTGGTGAAGGCGCTGGTGGCGAGGGCTGAAAACTCATAGAAAGTTTTGGGCGGGAATGATTTATCGTGGTCATTCCCGCCCAAAAGTGGAGAAGTATAGAGGGGAGTGAAAGGCGTTTCTTCGCGGCGTATGAAGAAAGTATGAAGAAAGCGTGATTTTGGGCTAATTCCGACGCGTTCTGTACTTCCGTCCGTCACTTTTGGGCTAATCTCGACACGAGTATTCCAGTAGTCCAGCGGAGCTGAGAAACGAAACCCACATTTGAGCCAAACCACTTGTGAGCCCAGTGCCTAGCTCGACAAAGCTGTGTCGACATTAGCCCAAAAGTGGAAACGGGATGTCGACATTAGCCCAAAAGTGCCTCACCTCACCTCACCTCACCTCACCTCACCTTGTTCCGTACAGAACGTATGAGCAGTCTTCACACCTTAAATGCTGCAGAAGCACAGGCACACAAAACCAAAAAGAAAAACCCCACGCAGTAGGGCACTGATGCCGCTACTCCATGGGGATGGGAGAATGGAAGGATGTGGGTGTAGAGCAGAGGCGGGCGGCGGCGTACCGCCCTATACGAGCCCCACCAGCCTCACATCGTCTTACTTCTTGCGTGGCTTATACATCTGCGTGTCGAGCAGCTTCTGGTAGCGTGCGAGCACCTTCGGGCGGATCACTTTCATGGAAGCAGTAAGCAGCCCGTTATCCTGCGTGAAGTCTTCGGACAGAATGATGAACTTGCGTACGGATTCAGCGCGGGACACGCCCTCATTCGCCTCATCCACGTACTTCTGCACTTCTGCACGCACAGCTGCGTTCGCAGCTATCTGCTCCATGCTCATGGATGTATCGAGCCCTTCGGAGGCTATCCATGAGCGAACGGTAGGCTCATCGAGCGTAATGAGTGCGGAGATGAATGGGCGCTTGTCGCCCAGCACGAGTGCTTGGGAGACAAGAGGGCAGCGCTTAATGGAGTTTTCTATAGGGGATGGGGACACATTCTTACCGCCAGCAGTAATAATGAGGTCCTTCTTTCGCCCGGTTATGTACAGTAAGCCTTCTGGAGTGAGTGCACCCAGATCTCCTGAGGCTATCCATCCATCTGCAGTAAAGGTCGAAGCAGTAGCTTCGTCATTCTTATGGTACTTCTTAAAAGCACCAGCACCCTTTATCTGGATTTCGCCATCGGCAGCCAGGCGCAGCGAGAAGCCTGGGAATGCTATACCTACGGATCCCGCATGGAACGGCACGGTGAGAGGAGTGAATGCGCATGGCGCTGTCGTCTCCGTCATACCATACCCCTCGTAGACTGGCAGGCCTGCGCCGCGGAAGAAGGCCAGAAGCTGTGGGTCGAGAGGTGCTCCACCGCAGACGAGCCACTTTGCGCGGCCACCGAGAGCCTGGCGAAGAGACGAGTACACGAGTGGGTCGAAGCTGGCGCGGCGGGCCGTAGCCACTGCGCTCGCATGGCCACTTTCCGAAATCTGGTTCATGTATTCGCGAGCAGCATTCGCCGCAGCATTAAATACGTGACCTTTCACGCCGCGTCCAGCCTTCTGCGAAGCAGCGTTATAGACTTTTTCGAAGACGCGTGGCACGCCTATCATCACAGATGGGCGTGCTACTGCGAGGTCGGAAAGCAGGGTGCTAATGCCTGTAGCGATGTAGATGTGCATGCGGCTGTACACCACTCCATAGTTAATAGCACGAGCGAAGACGTGCGCCTGCGGTAGGAACATGAGGATGGTGTTCGTCGGATCTTCGAGCAGGTCTGGCATGAATGCACGCAGATTCATCGCGAAGGCGAGATAATTCTCGTGGGTCATTTCCACACCCTTCGGTGCGGACGTAGAGCCAGATGTGTACACGATGGAGCACAAGTCATCCTTCGTCAGAGTCGAGATGCGTTCGTCAAGCTCTGCGTCGGAGATGGAGTGACCGTACGCCTGGAGTTCTTCGAGAGCACCGTTTTCTATGCAGCTGACCAGCTTCAGAGTAGGGCATGCTTCGAGCGCGCCTTCAGCCTTCTCATACATGTCGCGCGTCTGAGTGACGAGGATAGTAGAGTCAGAATTGTTCACTATAGTACGAATCTGTTCCGCGGAATCCGTATCATAAATTGTCGCCAGCACGCCGCCCACGGACAGTACGGCCGCGTCGAACACATCCCACTCGTAGCTCGTCTGACACATGAATGCTATGCGGTCGCCCTTTTTTACGCCGCGCTTCATGAGTCCTTTCGCGGCACTGCGAATGTCCGCGAGCACCTGGTTCGCGGTGCGGTCCACCCACTCGCCGTTACGCTTAAAAGTGTAGAGGACCTCATCGCCCATCTCAGCTGCGCGCGCAGCGTACAGATGATAGACGGACATATTCGACGGAATAGAGCGCACACCCTCCGTAGTCGTGGTGAGCAGTCCGGATTCCGGGTCGATGAACGTGGTCGTGGGGAACTCTGGTGACGACCAGTTCATAATGTGAGGCTCGCTGAATGCGGACTTATCAAAAGCGGTAGGAGTGCCGAAAGCTATGTGCTGCTCGGTGTCGTTCGGCGCGGTGACGGCGTTCAGCGTGGACCGTACGGAATCGACTGTGTTCTGGAATGCTGAAGATACCGAGTTCAGAATGCTCATGAGCTTCCTCTCTGTAAGAATGTATAAAACCGTATAGGCAAACTTCTTTCTCCCATTTTACGGCGAGCCGCGGAAGAGTGTTCCACGTTTCGGTCATTTTTATGCGCAGGGCTGTGGAAATTACCTCGCTTTCGTTAGACTAGGGCATGTAATGCAGAACTGTGTCCGCGCTCTGCCGCGTGGACATAATGACAGCGTGAGTTAAGGAGGACTCATGGCAGAAAAGGATACGAATCTCCTCGTCTATGGTGTGTTCAGTGAGCGCTCGGACGTGGAGCAGCGCGCGGGGCTCACCCCGGACATCGTCACGCGCTTAAAGCGCAGCGGCGTCACCTGCCTCGTCGAAGCTGGAGTGGGACTAGGCGCGCATTTTATGGATGAGGATTATGAGAAGGCGGGAGCGCGTGTCGCATCTCGCGACGACATTCTAGCTGAAGCAGATGCTGTGGCGTTCGTAGGCCGCCCGTCTACCGAGCTTCTGTCTGCTTTTAGGCCTGGTACGTGGGTTTTTGGTGCGTTCAATTCTTTCACTGATGACGCCTATGTGGCCTCACTGAAAGAGGCTCATCTAAACGCTGTGGCTATGGAGCGCCTTCCTCGTCAGCTGTCCGCAGCACAGTCCATGGATGAGATGACTTCGCAAAATTCTGTAGCAGGATACAAAGCTGTGCTCAAGGCCGCGGATGCGTATGGTGCATTCTTCCCTATGATGACCACTGCCGCAGGAACTATCCGCCCTGCGAAGGTACTCGTTCTCGGAGCAGGAATAGCGGGTCTGCAAGCCATCGGTACGGCGAAGCGCCTCGGCGCAGTAGTGACGGGCTATGATGTGCGTCCCGCAGCGCAGAGTGAAGTAGAATCCCTCGGAGCGAAGTTCCTCGACCTCGGTGACGAGGTTCGCGCTGTGATGGCAGGCCAGGGTGAAGGTGGCTATGCGCGTGCTCTTACGGATGAGGAGCGTGCTCTTCAGCAGGCTGCAGTGGATACGAAGGCAGCAGAATTCGACGTCATCATCACCACAGCTCAGGTTCCAGGACGCAAACCTCCTGTGCTTCTTACTCAGGCTGGCGTGATGGGGATGAAACGTGGAGCGGTCATAGTGGACTGTGCATCGAGTGACTTCGGCGGAAACGTCGAAGGCTCGGTACCGCGAGAGTCTGTGGTGACGGATGGGGGAGTAAGCATCCTCGGTATGCCGGATCTCGCTAGCGGAGTCGCTACGACAGCCTCCCAGCAGATAGCACGAAACCTTGCAGACACGCTCCTGCACTTCCTCAGGGATGGAGCCTTGAGCGTGGATGCAGACGATGAGATCGATGCGGCTATGGTCGTCGCTCAGGAAGGAGAAACTCATGCCTAGTCTCGTTATCGCGTTAACTCTCTTCATCCTCGCCCTGCTTATCGGTGTAGAAGTGATAGGTAAAGTACCGGCTACACTGCATACGCCACTGATGTCGGGAGCGAATTCTATCCACGGCATCATCATCGTCGGTGTGGTTATCGTGGCTGCTCACGCGCACTCGCCACTGGCGTATGTGTTCATCTTCCTCGCAGCTGTGCTCGGCACCATGAATGTGGTGGGAGGATATGTAGTCACCGACCGTATGCTCGAGATGTTTAAGTCCTCGAAGGGCGAGAAAAACGAGGAAAAGACTCAGGACAAGGAGGGTAAGTAAGTGGTTACTCACGCATCTGTTCTCGATATCACGACATGGTTTGTCTACGTCCTGGCTGCGGTTCTTTTCGTGATGGGACTGCACTATATGAACTCACCAAAGACCGCCCGAAAAGGAAATGTGGTCTCTGCAGTGGGTATGCTCCTCGCTGTTCTTATGGCCTTCGTTCACATGGCATTCACGGGCGTGGAGAGCGCGGTGGCTGTGGTCGTTCTCATCCTCGGCATCGCAGTGGGTGCAGTGGCTGGAGTGTGGTCTGCACTGAAAGTAAAGATGACGGATATGCCTCAGCTCGTCTCCATCTTTAACACTGTAGGTGGTGGGGCAGCGGCGCTCGTGGCGCTGAACGATATTCTCACGGCACCAGTCAGTGAGCTGAGTGTAGTGCTGCTCATCACAGCGGGTCTGGGCGTTATCATCGGCGCAGTGACTTTTACGGGCTCACTTATCGCAGCAGGAAAGCTTCAGGGAGTAGTGCCAGGAGGCCCAGTGGCGCTTCCTGCACAGAACTCGATTAATGCTGTGCTGCTTCTCGCCACTTTCGCGGGCTTTATCGCTTTGTGCGTGCAGCCTGAGCAGCGCGTACTGTGGAGCGTGGTCACTGTTCTGCTCGCGTGCATCTACGGAGTGCTCTTCGTTCTGCCTATCGGCGGAGCGGATATGCCTGTGGTCATCTCGGTGCTGAATGCATGCACCGGTACAGCTGTAGCTATGAGTGGCCTCGCCATCGATAATGTGGCGCTCATCGTAGCGGGTGCTCTCGTGGGCTCTGCTGGCGTGACGCTGTCCATTCTTATGGCGAAGGCTATGAACCGCCCGCTCATGTCCGTACTGCTCGGTGGCTTCGGTGGAGGAGATGCAGCCGCGTCCTCAGGCGATGGTGAATCTGGTGGGACGATGCGCGAAACTACTGCTGATGACGTCGCAGTTCAGCTCGTTTATGCCGATAAGGTGGTGTTTGTTCCAGGATTCGGACTCGCCCAAGCGCAGGCACAGCGAGAATTGGCAGACCTCGGAAGCATGCTCGAGGAGCGCGGTATCGACGTCTCGTACGCCATCCATCCGGTGGCAGGACGCATGCCAGGCCATATGAACGTACTGCTCGCTGAGGCGAACGTACCGTACGAGCAGCTCGTCGATCTCGACGACATTAACCCACAGTTCCCGTCCACATCCGTCTCACTCGTCGTGGGCGCGAACGACGTGACGAATCCTGCGGCGCGCAGGCCGGGTACTGCAGTCTCCGGCATGCCTATCCTCGACGTGGATAAGTCTGCCAGTACCGTGGTCATCAAGCGTGGACGCGGAAAAGGCTACGCGGGCATAGAAAACGAGCTCTACTTCGACCCGCACACGCAGATGCTCTTCGGAGATGCGAAAGCGCAGCTGCAGGCCATTATCGCGGCGGTGAAAGAGCTCGTGGCAGAGTAAGGTGTCCGCGAGTAATAGCGGATATCTCGGCAGTGTGGTACACTCGAAAAGTTGCTTTGGCGAGGGGAGAATATCCCGTCATCGACTTGGCCCATCAGAAGATTTTATGCATACGAAGTCTCCTGCTGGTTTTCGAGTGTCCCAAAGCCAGATATAAGGAGATAAAATTATGGCAGACATTACACTGACCGGTGAAATCCGTGACGAATTCGGTAAGGGTGCAGCACGCCGCATGCGCGTAGCGAACCTCATCCCAGCGACCATCTATGCAGGTGGCGCACAGCCAGACTTCATCAAGCTTCCTGCGAAGGAGACCACCCTCGCACTGCGCCACACAAACGCTCTGTTCGAGCTGAAGTTCGGCGACCAGTCGAAGATGGCTGTGGTGAAGGACATCCAGCGTAACCCAGTAAAGCGCACCGTAGAGCATGTAGACTTCTACGAGGTAAAGGCTGGCGAGAAGATCGTGGTCGAGGTGCCAGTCTTCGTCGAAGGTACCCCTAAGGGCGCTGCAGTGGCATTCGTGGACATCCAGGAGATGGCCATCAAGGCTGACGTGGCTAACCTGCCAGAGAAGATCGTCGTATCCGTAGAGGGTCTCGTAGATGGTGATAAGGTGCTCGTGAAGGACGTCGTTCTTCCTGAAGGTACCGAGCTGGCTATGGATGACCTCGAAGAGCCAGTCGTGACCCTCACCGTTCCAGAAGGTGAAGGCGAAGCTGAAGGTGAAGAAGCTCCAGCAGAAGCACCAGCAGCCGAGTAATTTCTACTCTCTGACATGCGAAAAGCTCGCGGGGAAACCTGCGGGCTTTCGCATATCACACGTGTGTGATTGCCGGCGGGGTAGTCACTATGTGAAATAGAGTGGAAATGATCCGTAGTATGTGCGAAAGTATGCAGTAGACGCCACAAGCGGCCGGACTACAGACGAAAATTTACGAGAAATTCGAGCAGAAACATGACGAACTCACATCATAATCCCGAGCATCTGAACGCTCTGGCAGAAAAATTTACGGTCCTCCCACACGAAAACCGCGTTCCAGATGCGAAGCGCGAGCAGCTTATCGATAAGCCGGCGTTCGGGCAGGTCTTCTCCGACTCTATGGCGCACATGACGTGGACGGAAGGCGAAGGCTGGACAGATCGCCGCATCGAGCCATACGGCCCACTGAAGATGGATCCAGGCGCATCTGTCCTGCACTACGCACAGGAAATCTTCGAAGGTCTGAAGACCTACCGTCACTCCGATGGGTCTCTCTGGCTTTTCCGCCCGGATGCGAATGCTGAGCGTTTCCAGAACTCAGCCACGCGTCTGGCTCTTCCCCAGCTGTCCGTGGATGACTTCATCGGTTCTGTAGCGGCTGTGGCGAAGGCTGACCACGCGTGGGTGCCTCGCCGCCACGACTACACCCTGTACATGCGTCCGTTCATGTTCGCGTCTGAGTCCTTCCTCGGCGTGCGTAAGGCGAAGGAAGTAGAGTACTGCGTTATCGCCTCGCCGTCCGGCCCGTACTTCCCGCAAGGTGTGAAGCCGGTGAGCATCTGGGTCGAGGATACGTACTTCCGCACCGGTCCTGGCGGCACTGGTTTCGCGAAGTGCGGTGGCAATTATTCCGCCTCCCTCGTGGGCGAATATCGCGGCTTTGAGCACGACTGCGAGCAGGTGTGCTTCGTGGATGCCTCTACGAAGACGTATCTCGAAGAGCTCGGTGGTATGAACATGTTTGCTGTCCATAAGGACGGCCACCTCGAAACGCCAAGCCTGAATGGAAACATCCTTCCAGGCGTCACCCGCCGCTCCATCATCCAGATAGCACAGGATGAGGGCCGCGATGTGGTGGAAAAGATGATCAAGCTTTCTGATCTCATCGAGGACATTCGCTCCGGTGAAGTCACCGAAGTCTTCGCATGCGGTACTGCTGCCATAGTCACGCCTATCGGCCGCTTCAAGTCCGAGACTTTCGACGTCCCAGTAAACGGCGAGGCTGTGGGCGAGTACACTGCCCACCTGCGCGAGCACCTTATGGGCATTCAGTGGGGCGAAGTCGAAGACACGCACAACTGGATGTGGAAGATTTGCGACTAGGGCGCGATTCTGGAGCTCTGAAACTCTGAGGTTCTGGATCTCTCTGGATTTCTTCGGATCTCTCCGGAGGGGAGAGGCCGTGGGGTTATGCTCGAAAAGGGTGTGGCCCCGCGGTTTTTTTATGTGCTGAGTGGGGTTTTGGGCGGAAATGACTATGAGGGTGGTCATATCCGCCCAAAACTATGTTCTTCCAGAGCTCGCGTGGTCATTTCTGCTCAAAATAGGGTGGAGCTAGTAGCACTGCTGGAGTTTTGGGCGGAAATGACTTTGTGCGCATATGAAGAGGAGGGTTTTGGGCGCATCTGACCATCGGGATAGTCATTCTCGCCCAAAACCCACTCGAGAGAGGGCCTTCATAATCACTTCCGCCCAAAACCCGCACGAAAGACTGAGCGCGAAGGGAGACTCTGCCTTCTCCACTCCACCCCACCCCACCCCTACGCCTCCGCGCCCCGCAGCCCCATGCCCACGAATAGGGCGCACGTGTGGTTAAATAGAACGCATGAAGTGGAGAGAATTGACATTCGGTACGAAAAGGGAACAGGAGTCGCGCCCAGCACGAGCTGCAGCATCAGCGGCGCCAGCGCCAGCACGAGCCGCATCAGCACGGGCCGCGCGCTTCCTCGCGAGCGCGGCATACGCACTGACGGGACTGACGCTCACATTCCTCCTCACGCTGTCGCTCATCTTCACAGTACTTTTCGTCCGCGCAGGCGAAGCAGGAGATAGAATCACCGAGCGCGTGGATTATAATCCAGCCACACCAGCTGGTTTCGCGCTGTTCCTCGCGCTCACAGCAGTCACAGCCATCGCACTGCTCCTCGCCATAGATCGCCTCAGAAAGGTTCCTCGGCGTCGCTTGCTCATCGGCTTGCTCATCTGGGTGCTTGTCGCGCAAATCCTGTGGATCGTGGCCATAGGGCTGGTCGCTTATTCGTACCCAGACTCGCGCAGTCTCATGGACGCCGCACACATCCTCGTCACGGGCGACACTGCCAAGTTTAGCCCGGAGTACTGTCCGCGCGGTGGCACGGATCCGGCGTGTCTCGCTCGTAAAATGCCGAGTCCGTATAATTACTTCCGCTACTATCCGTTCCAGGCTGGCCCGGCGCTGTGGTATGTCATCATTTTCGCGCTGTTTGGTTCGTATAATGTCGTCGCATTCCAGGTCGTGAGCGCTGTGGCCATTACTGGTCTCGTGGCAGTCCTGTGGCGCATGGGCGCATTTATCGGTCTGAATCAGACGGGCTTTGCAGCCTTTTCTGTGCTTGTGGGCACATGCGCTCCGTTGCTCCTGTTCTGCGCCTTCGTCTATCCGAATGCTGTGGGGTTTGCCATCACGATGGCGGGCGCGTGGCTCATCGCGGAAGGCGTGCGCGGGGCTGAAGGGTCGCGTTCACTGCGCCACATCGCGACTCTGGTCGCTGGCTTCCTCGTGTGTGGGATAGGCATTACCTTCAAATCCACCTTCCAGATTCTCCTTCTGGCTGTTCTTGCGGCTCTTTTCGTCGCGGTTCTCGCCACGCGGCAGTACTGGCAGTTCGGCTTCGGACTGCTCGGCGCGTTCGGCGCACTGCGTCTTTCGCAGCTTCCCACCGTTCTGCTCGAGCACTGGGTGGGTCAGCGTTTCGGCCGCGGCCTGCCTACCATCTCGTGGATAGCCATAGGTCTCGGTTCGCGCGAGGGGCGCGGTGAGGGCTGGTGGACGGGCTTTGCGCTGCGTGCGTTTAACGATACGCAGGGGAGTTACGCGGCGCAGAGCGAGATATCCCGCCAATTCATCCGTGAGCGCATCGAGTCTTTCTCGCACGCGCCGGGCGAAGCTGCTGGTTTCTTTACGCGCAAACTCGCCTCCGAATGGGCAGAGCCTACCTTCATGACGGAGCTCTACTCAAAGCATGGAACCTCGTGGAGCGGATTCCATGGACCGGCTGATTTCCTGCTGACGGGTGCTGGATCGGGAGCGTTTCTCGGATGGCAGGATATCATGCAGTGTCTCGTGTATGTCTTTGCTCTCGTGGGGGTGGGCGCACTTCTGTGGTCGGCGGGCTCTTCAGGGGTAAAAGCACACGCGCTCTTTACGCGCATGTTCCTCACAGCATCCTTCCTCGGTGGATTCCTCTGCTTTATCTTCTGGGAAGCAAAGGGGATTTACACTCTGCCATTCTTTATTCTGCTACTGCCACTGGCGGCTTTGGGTATGCAGGTGGTGTCTCAGCGCGTGCAAGCCTTCTTATCTGCGCGATCCGTAGAAGAAAAATGAGTTGCGGGCTTCGTCGTAAAAGATGACGAATATGCTCGAGCCTCGTATAGTGATGCGCTGGTAACTCAGGCTCTTCGTTCTCTCCGACGAGCTCAAGTCCACTGTCTGATTCTTCGGCAAGGAGAAGGTGTGAGTCACCTCGTCGACAAGCGACGCGAGCTTCTCATCCTTCGTTTCACTCACTGGCCGGAAATTATTCGGGTCCACGAGTCCGTTAGGTTCGCGAACGGTGAATGTGCCGTGGAGGAGAGTACTGTCCCACCCTTCTTCAGTGGCTATCTCCGAGATGCTTACTCCTTCAGGAATCTGAATACCATACGTCTGGAGAATGTACTGCTCGGGCCTGTTCTGCCAGGATGCTGTAGCCCACACTATGGTGCACAGAACGAGCGCCGTAAGAACTCCGAAGAGAATGAGCGCCAGCCGGTGGTGTGATAGCTTTCTCACGTCCTCGCCCGTGTGATTTTCGTTATCGGACAGAGCTGTCTGAGCTGTGACTGATTCCGTAAGTGACTGTGCCGTGACTGCCATCACTGCCTCCCTTGATTCTCATCAGGAGGGGTCAGCGTTAGCGGGGGAGCAGCGCTGAAGCCCCATTACTTCTAGGATAAACCGCCATCTATGGAGGAGCTGTGTGTGCTGAGTGGAGGTTTTGGGCGGATGTGACTGTGGGGATAGTCATATGCGCCCAAAAGCAGGCCTGAGATCGACCAGTATGGTCAGTTGCGCCCAAAATCGCAAGATGGATCTTCTCACTAAGATAGACGAGGAGTTTTGGGCGTAACTGACCACGACTACTTCGTTAAAGTGATCTTTTGGGCGGATGTGACCACCCTGATGGTCATATCCGCCCAAAATCGCGATGGGAGGAGGAGAGAAACCCCGCACCACCTGCGCCACCTGCGCCGCCCGCGCCGCCCCCACACCGCCCCATACACAAGGCCGCCCGTGGGTAGACATACCACGGGCGGCCTTGATAAAAGTGGAGAGCGAGAGAATCTTGCGGAGACGCTAGCCCTCCAGACCTAGCTCCTGAGAGCTAGATGAAGCTTTCTAAGAAGAAGCTTTAGAGCGCGTTAATAGCCAGAGCCAGAGCAGACTTGCGGTTTGCTGCCTGATTCTTATGGATGATACCGCGACCAGCTGCCTTATCGAGCTTCTGGGCTGCTACTGCGAATGCTTCCTGTGCTGCTGCCTTATCGCCAGCTGCGATAGCTTCGCGGGTAGCGCGGACGGTGCGCTTCAACTGGCTCTTGAAAGCCACGTTACGCTTATGAGCCTTCTCATTAGTGAGAATGCGCTTCTTCTGCGACTTAATATTTGCCACTTTTATTTCTCCAAACGTTTGTTACACGGCATACAGGTCATAATCATACCATGAGTCATGTAGAATTGGATGCAGTTCACGAAGCGCACGCATGACCGCGCAGAAGAAAAACGAAAAAATAAAAGGAAGCGTCATCTATGGCACAGAATCAGCCGGGCTCGACCGACCAGTCGCTCGTCCGTAACTTTTGCATTATCGCGCACATCGACCACGGTAAGTCCACCGTGGCAGACCGCATTCTGCAGCTGAGCGGTATCGTGGAGCAGCGCGAAATGCGCGACCGCTTCCTCGACCGCATGGACATCGAGCAGGAGCGCGGCATCACCATTAAGTCCCAGGCCGTGCGCGTGCCATGGACAGTGGACGGTACGGAATACACACTCGGCATGATAGACACGCCGGGACACGTAGACTTTTCCTACGAAGTATCGCGTTCGCTGGCCGCATGTGAGGGCGCAGTCCTCCTCGTGGACGCCACGCAGGGCATCGAAGCGCAGACCCTGTCGAACCTGTACATGGCCATGGATCATGACCTAGCCATCATTCCAGTCTTAAATAAGATAGACCTTCCGAGCGCGGAGCCAGATAAGCATGCCGACGAAATAGCGGGTCTGCTCGGCGTGGATCCGAGCGAGGTCCTGCGCGTCTCAGGTAAGACGGGTGATGGCGTAGCAGAGCTCCTGAACCGCATCGTGGCAGAAGTGCCAGCGCCGAAAGGGCAGGATGCGCCAGACAGCCCAGCGCGCGCACTCATCTTTGACTCTGTATATGACTCGTACCGTGGTATCGTCACCTATATTCGCATGGTGGACGGTGAGCTGAAAAGCCGCCAGAAGATCCGCATGATGGGACTGGGCACGGTCCATGACCCTATCGAGCTGGGTGTGATTAGCCCAGAAATGCAGCCGACGAAGGCTCTGGGCGCTGGAGAAGTGGGATATATCATCACCGGCGTGAAGGACGTGAGCCAGTCGAAGGTGGGAGACACCATCACGGCAGAAGTCGCTCCGGCAGAAGAACCACTCGCGGGATACCGAGACCCACAGCCTATGGTGTACGCGGGCCTCTTCCCTATAGATAATGCGCAGTTCCCAGACCTTCGAGACGCTCTGGATAAGCTGAAGCTGAATGACGCGGCTCTCGTCTACGAGCCGGAGACCTCGGTGGCTCTGGGTTTTGGTTTCCGCTGTGGCTTCCTCGGCCTGCTGCATATGGAGATCGTCTCCGAGCGTCTGCGCCGCGAGTTCGGCCTGGACCTCATCTCCACCGCACCATCGGTGACGTATGACGTCGTCATGGAAGACCGCTCTGAGCATCATGTGACGAATCCGAGCGAATTCCCTGAAGGAAAGGTGCGCTCGGTCACCGAGCCCATGGTGGCTGCAGACATCATTCTGCCGAAGGAATTCATCGGATCGGTGATGGAGCTGTGCCAGGAGCACCGTGGGAACATGGGCACGATGGAGTACATCTCGCCTGAGCGCGTGGAGATGCACTACACCATCCCTCTGGCAGAGATAGTCTTCGACTTCTTTGATCAGCTCAAGAGCCGTACGAAGGGCTACGCGAGCCTGGACTACCACGAGTCTGGCGAGCAGACTGCAGACCTCGTGAAGGTGGATATCCTCATTCAGGGTGAGACGGTGGATGCCTTTAGTGCCATCGTGCATCGCGATAAGGCATACTCGTATGGCGTCATGATGACGAAGAAGCTGCGTGAGCTGATTCCGCGTCAGCAGTTCGAGATTCCTATTCAGGCTGCCATAGGCTCGCGTATCATCGCCCGCGAGAACATCCGTGCGCTGCGTAAGGACGTTCTGGCCAAGTGCTACGGCGGTGACATCACCCGTAAGCGTAAGCTCCTCGAGAAGCAGAAGGCGGGTAAGAAGCGCATGAAGATGCTGGGACATGTGGAGGTTCCGCAGGAGGCATTCATCGCAGCCCTCGCTACGGATGAGCCGACTGACCGCGACACGAAGGATAAGATCCGCGCGGCACAGAAGGCGAGTTAGTATGGCGCAGGTTCCGTACGAAGTGTACGTCCACGTTCCGTTCTGCCTGCGTCGCTGCGGATACTGCGACTTTAACACGTATACGGCCGTAGACTTGGGCGGCGGCGTGAGCCGGTCCTCGTATGCGGATATGGCCATGCGGGAGATGGACCTCGTGAAGGAGTGGCAACTTTCCCATGACCTTCATGAGCCTCCCGCGCACACGATATTCTTCGGAGGAGGGACGCCTACCATCCTGCCAGCGCACGACCTCGTGCGCCTCGTGGCCCATATTCGCGACTTATGGGGGATAGAAGAGGGTGCCGAAGTCACGACGGAGGCGAATCCTGACACCGTGGATGCAGCATATCTGGCCGAACTGCAGGATGGCGGTTTTAACCGCATTTCGTTCGGTATGCAGTCTGCCGTTCCCCATGTTCTGAAGACTCTCGACCGCACGCATAATCAGGAGAATGTGGTCTCGAATGTGGATGCGGCCAGGCGTCTCGGCCTGCGCTCGAGTGTGGATCTTATCTATGGCACTCCTGGCGAAAGTGTGGAGGACTGGCGTACCTCAGTCGAGGCGGCTCTCGAGCTGGATGTGGATCATATCTCTGCCTACGCTCTGGCTCTCGAACCCACCACGAAGATGGGCCGCATGATAGCGTCCGGGCGTCTTCCCGAGCCGGATGATGATGACGAGGCGACGAAGTATGAGATAGCTGATGAGCTCTTCAGCCAGGCGGGCCTCGAGTGGTACGAAGTGTCCAACTGGTGTCGTCCGGGGAACGAATCCGAGCATAACCTCGGTTACTGGAGAAACGTGGACTGGGCAGGCATCGGCCCCGGTGCGCACTCGCATTATAACGGCCTCGCCCTGCGCAGCTGGGACATCCACCACCCGAAAATGTGGGGCACATCCATCACTCAAAAGCGCGTTCCGTGGGCAGACAGCGAGACTCTCGACTCCACCATGTGCATCGAGGAAATGGCCATTCTGGGACTGCGCATGCGCGAGGGGCTCGACATCGCCGCCTTCGAGAAAGCAGCCGGGATGAGCATCCCCGACGTGACACTGGCCGAGTTTGAGAGAGAAAAATTGGCCACGATAAAAAACGGGCGGATCATAGCCACGCGGCGCGGCAGACTGCTGAACGACGCGATGATAGCGCAAGTCGTGGCGGCGGTAGGCGCGTAACGCTACTATACTAAACTAAGAACGGTAAACGACCAGCGCGGTCAGATGCGCTCAAAAAGGGGAGTAACTATGCCGAATAGAGCAGAACGTCGTGCACAGGCCAAACGTCAGCGTCGAGGACAGGCCGAACCACAGCAGGGTATGGCACGCTCGCGTGACGGGCTTCTGGACGAGCAGTCACTGCAGGAACGCTCTGTACGTTTGCAGAATAAGGCGAAGGGGGAGTGGAAGCCGTCGAGCTCCACACTCGAGCAGGATGATGATTCGGATGTCATCCCATCAGCTGATCCGAAGATGCGCGCTGCGAGCGCGGAAAAGAAGGCCCTCAAGAAGGAGCGCAAGCTGCGCGAGCGCGCTATGGCTCAGATGCTGCGTGAACAGGAGGAGCAGGAAAAGCAGGCACGCGAGACTGCCGCACATCCGGCTCTGGCTCGTTCGCCGCGCTGGTGGGGATCGCTCGGTGCGTGGCTCGTGGCTGGAGTCTCGCTCGTGGCTGCCATCGCATTCTTTGTGACGAATCATCATCTGCGCGGTGCGGTGAACATCGTCATCTTCGTCATCGCGCTTCTGGCGCTGGCCATTCTCGCGCGTATGGAGCCGGTGAATGCGTATGAGGAGTTGGCTCGCCAGGACCGCATGGAAGACATGCAGGAAGCGCAGGCTGCGGCGTCGGCGCGTCGCGGTGGCGGTGCGGGCTCTGGGGTGCGTGCGCACAGCCTGAGCTGGTGGGTGCGTGTGCTGAACTGGATTCTCATCGTCGTGACGGCGTGTGCGTTCGTCTCGCTGCTGTTCTGGACGGCATCCGTGTGGGTGGTTATGGGCATCGCCATCGCCTTCGCTGTGGGCGTGCTGGACCTGTTCATCGTGGCGCGTCCGTCGTCCGAGAATCCGCACCTCGACCAGTATGGGACGGCCATCTAGGCTTTTTGAGTGTTTCACGCTAGTGTCCGCGCGGTTTCGGCTGCGCGGGCATTCGCGTATGTGGAGGAGTTTTTCTATGGTCAATTCTATCGATATACATAATGTTCTTTTCCGGCGTTCGCGACGCACTATCCTCGCGGACGTCTCTTTGAGTGTGGGCGCAGGCGAGAACTGGGTGCTTTTCGGGCCGAACGGTATAGGCAAATCCACTCTTGTGTCTATGATGTCCACTCGGCTTTTTCCTACCTCAGGAACAGTGGATATTCTGGGGAACCGGCTCGGGAAAGTGAATGTCTTTTCGTATCGCTCGCGCATAGGGCTGGCCTCGGGGGCGCTGAATCGTGACTTTTCTCCGCTGTCTGACCCCCTGGACGTGGTGGTCTCGGCAGTGGATGCTCGACTGGATAACTATTATGATGCGTATGATTCTGACGTGTATGAGCGGGCTAGGTGTCTGCTTCGGCGCTATGGCATAGAGTATGTGGCTGGGAAGAAAATGTATAAGCTCTCCGAGGGAGAGCGGACGCGCGTGGCCATCTGCAGGGCGCTCATGACCTCTCCCGAGCTTCTTATTCTCGACGAGCCGACGACGGGCCTCGACCTCGGTGGTCGCGAGCTCGTCGTCTCGGCGCTCGGGGAGCTGGCGCGAGGCGACCAGGAGGTGAATGGTGAGCGCCCGGGGCAGAACGGCGGGCGTGATGATGCGAGTGGGCGTCAGGCGCGTTCCACGATTCTCGTGACGCACCGCCTCGAAGAAATTCCGCCGGAGTTTGATCACATCGCTATCCTCGGACACGTGTCTGAGAGCCGGGCGCGAGAGCTGGAGGCAGAAGTGGCTGCCTCGGAAGAAATACCCGCGGACGGAGGTACTGTGCTCAATCCTGCTCCGGGAACCATCGTATTCACCGGCTCTATCGAGGAGGGTCTGACCAGCGAGCGTCTGAGCGATCTCTTCGGCATGAAACTCGAGGTTCGTCGTGAGCCTGCGTCGGCGTCTGCGTCTGCTGATGGTGGGCGTGGGCGTGAGGGTGGACGCTGGTCTGCTTTCGTGGCTGGATAGCCGCGTGGTGCTGGGTACCTAGGTATTCCGGGATGCCATGTTTTGGGCGAGAATGACCGTAGTGTTCTGCGGCTAACGGGGTTTTGGGCGGAAGTGATCACGGAGGGCTCCCTGCGAGTTCTTTTTGGGCGGATGTGACTATGAGCGTAGTCACATCCGCCCAAAAGCTATGATGATATGCTCGGAAACTAAAGTTTTGGGCGCATATGACCGTCACAACTCAAAGTGGAGAATGTTTTGAGCGTAAATGATCACGCGCGCAGTCAGATACGCCCAAAACCCCAGAGAGTAAGGCTCTTGATAGTCATTTCCACCCAAAACCTCACCCGAAAGACACGCCCGGGCACCGCTCGAGAAAATTTAGTTAAGAGAAAATTGACAAACTAAATATCCCAGCGTATTATTTAGTTCGTTACGTAAAAACTAAACTAAATAACCTCAGGAAGGGTCGTGAGAACGCTATGGAAAAAGATACCATCTTCTCGTACCTTCTCCATCTGGGTCACCAGCCGGCGTTTATGCTGGCGGCGCAGTTCGGAACGCTGGAAAACACGAGCATTCGCACGCTGACTATGCTCAGCGAGCGCGGAAAGCTCACGGCGGGCCAGATAGCTGAAGCACTGGGCATCACTCCGGCGAGTGTGACACAGATTATCAAGAAGCTCGAACAAACCGAGACCGTCGAGCGCATGAAGTCCACAGAAGACTCGCGCGTGACACTCGTGGCCATTACAGCGAAGGGGAAAGCACTTCTACTTGACAGGTCTCTGGCCTCACAGGCCATGACAGATAAGCTTTTCGAGAATTTCACAGCAGATGAAGTACAGCAGCTCTACGGTCTGCTCCAGAAGCTGGACAATATGTCTGGAAGTCAGGAATTTCTCGACTTCGTCCACCAGACGCTGTCTGATGATGAGCGATGGTCCAGCCTCGACCAGTTGAGCATGCATTTTAGCAAGGCGCGTGAGATCATGCGCGAGACACGAGACTCGTCTGACTTCGAGAATGCCTTTAGGACAGCTATTCAGCGCTGGCGTTCTTCTGCTATGGCTAGTGCTCGCCTCGACAGCAAGTCGTAGTCCCGAATAGCCCCTAATAGTCCCGAATAGTCCCGAATAGTCCCGAGCCCCGCGCTCAGAGCGCAGAAGCACTCCTCCTTCATCCTTCATCCCTTCATTCCTTATCCACACAAAGAAAGGCACTCCATGCTCTCTTTATGGAGAAAATATCTGAGCCGCCACTGGGTGGAAACCACCCTGCTGGTCGCCGTTCAGATCATTCAAACAGTCTTAAACCTCTACCTGCCAAACCTTCAGGCAGACATCATTAACGACGGCGTCACTGCGGGTGACGCTGATAAAGTCTGGTCCATCGGCTGGACCATGATGGCCGTGGCTGCCATCCAAATCATCGCGAATATCATCGCCGTGTATTACTCCACGCATGTAGCCATGCGCATGGGCTACGAGATTCGCAAGGATTACTTCGCCTCGGTCGAAGGCTTGTCCCTGAACGAGATAGAGACCTTCTCGGCCGGCTCGCTCATCACGCGCGCTACAAACGATGTTCAGCAGGTGCAGCAGGCCACTATGCAGTCCATGCTCATCATTTTGCAGGCGCCTATTATGTTCGTGGGCGGTATCATCATGGCTGCACGCCAGGATGGCCCACTGACCTGGTCCTTCGCCATCATCGTCCCACTGGTTCTCGTGGTCGTGGGGGCCATTATGAGCCAGCTCGGCCCATTGTTCGGAAAGCTGCAGAAGAAGCTCGACAGTGTGAACAAGCTCGTGCGCGAGCAGATTAGCGGCGTACGCGTCATTCGCGCATTCGTTCGTGAAGACACCGAACGCGCACGCTTCGACGAGAGTAACAAGGATCTCTATTCCATCGTTCTGAACATCGGACGCTGGATGGGCGTGGCCATTCCGTCCATGTTCTTCATCATTAACGTGTCCACCGTGGCCATCATGTGGTTCGGCGGCCACCGTATCGAATCCGGCGAGATGGGGATCGGCTCTCTGCAGGCCTTCATTCAGTACCTGCTCATCATGCTCATGGGCCTGATGATGGCCACCATGATGTCCGTGATGCTGCCGCGCGCCTCCGTGTCCGCGAAGCGCATTAACGAAGTTCTCGAGGCGACGAGCTCGATTAGCGCTCCTGAACACCCGTTCGTGAACGAGCATCCGCAGGGCGTCCTCGAATTCCGCCACGTGAGCTTCTCCTATCCGGGAGCCGAAGAGCCTGTACTGGAAGACGTGAGCTTCACCGCTCGCCCTGGCCAGACGACCGCATTCATCGGCGCGACCGGCTCGGGTAAGAGCACCATCATCCGTTTGGCATCCCGCATGTTCGACGTGACCAGCGGCGAGGTCCTCGTGGATGGTCATAACGTGAAGGAATACGACCCGGCCGCGCTCGCTCAGCTGTTCGCTCCGGTTCCGCAGAAGTCCGTCCTGTTCGCGGGAACCATCCGTTCGAACCTTCTGTATGGCAATTCTTCCGCTACTGACACAGACCTCTGGCATGCATTAGAGGTCGCTCAGGCTGCAGACTTCGTACGTGAGCTTCCTGACGGACTCGACTCCCACGTGGCGCAGGGTGGCACGAACTTCTCTGGTGGTCAGAAGCAGCGCTTGAGCATCGCTCGTGCCATCGTGCGCAAGCCATTCATTTACTCCTTCGACGATTCGTTCTCTGCTCTGGACATGGCCACGGATGCGAAACTTCGCGCAGCACTGGCACCTATTACCCAGAATGCCACGCAGCTTCTCGTCGCGCAGCGCGCCTCGTCCATTCGCCACGCTGAAAACATCATCGTGATGGATAACGGAAAAATTGACGCCATGGGAACGCATGACGAACTGATGGCCACAAACGATACGTATCGCGAAATCGTAGAATCTCAGGGCGGACAGGGTCCGGACATCGAATCCCTGAGCATAGACGCAGAAAAGGAGGCGTAACATGCCAGCAAATACCTCGCTGTCTTCACGCCTGAAAAAAGGTGAGCGCGCGCGCACGCTCGGCCGCCTCGTCGGCTATCTTATGCGCGACTCCTGGCGGATGATCATCATGATCCTCTCTGGCCTGATCGGTGTGACGCTCGTCGTCCTCGCACCGAAAGTCATGGCGCGCGGCACCGACGTGCTCTTCAGCGGCATCCTCGGATCCATGCTGAAAAATCAGATGCATCTGCCAGACGGAACGCCGATGAGTACTGTCGTGGACCTGCTCAAGCAGAACGGTCAGGGTAACCTCGCCTCCATGCTCAGCAACTACGATGTAACCGTGGGCAAGGGCGTGGACTGGACGCTCTTCGCACAGATTATGCTCATGACCGTGGGCATCTACGTCATCTCCATCATCTTCCGCTACGTGCAGAACTTCGTCATGGCGCGCATCACCACAAATGTGGTCTACACTATGCGCTCCGAGATCGTGCAGAAGGTGGACCGCCTGCCGCTGAGCTACTTCGACCGCGTGCCGCGTGGTGAAGTGATGAGCCGTACCACGAATGACATCGATAATGTGCAGCAGTCGCTTCAGCAGATTTTGGGCGAATTCTTCTTCTCGGTGTTCCAGTTCATCGCTACCGTGGTGATGATGCTCACCATCTCGCCACTGCTGACAGGCATAGCGATGATAGTGATTCCGGTCCTGCTGCTCATCATCGGCGGTATCCTGAAGCTTTCGCAGCCACAGTACGTCAAGCAGTGGGATAACACCGGTCGTGTAAACTCGCACGTGGAAGAAATGTTCTCTGGGCACATGGTGGTCCGCGCCTACGGGCAGGAAGCGTCTGCTGAGGAGAAGTTCGACGAGTATAACGAGGGGCTGTATAAGTCCAGCTTCTTCGCCTCCTTCATGTCGAGCCTGATGAATCCACTGACCTCCTTCGCAGGAAATATGTCCTTCGTGATCGTGGCCATCTTCGGTGGTTTGCGTGTGATTAACGGGCAGCTCACTCTCGGTGATCTCCAGGCCTTCACGCAGTACTCGCGCCAGACCACGCAGCCACTGGGGCAGCTGGCATCCATGGGGTCCATGCTTCAGTCTGCACTGGCGAGCTCGCAGCGCATCTTCGAATTCCTCGATGAGGATGAGGAAGAGCGCGAGAATGAGGGTGATACTGCGGTAGTGTCCGGCGATATGTCGGGTCATGTATCCGGACATGTATCCGGACATGTGGAGTTCGACCACGTCTCCTTCTCCTACACGCCAGACAAGCCACTGATTAAGGATCTGACTCTCGAGGCGCAGCCTGGTCAGACTGTGGCCATCGTAGGACCGACGGGCGCAGGTAAGACTACTCTCGTGAACCTGCTCATGCGCTTCTATGAGATTACTGGCGGCCAGATTCGACTGGACGGCACAGATACTCGCGGTATGACGCGGCATGAGCTGCGCAGTCACTTCGGTATGGTTCTGCAGGATACGTGGCTGTTCGAAGGAACTATCCGCGATAACCTCTTCTATGGTGTGCATGACCCAGCTCTGCGCACGGAAGAACGCTTGCTCGAAGCAGCACGTGCGACGCATGTGGACGAATTTGTGCGCCGCCTGCCGAACGGGTATGACACGATTCTGGATGACGACTCTACAGAGCTGTCTCAGGGTGAAAAGCAGCTGCTGACCATAGCACGTGCGTACCTCGCTAATCCAGATATCCTCATCCTCGATGAGGCGACGAGTTCGGTGGATACGCGTACCGAAGTGAAGGTACAGACTGCTATGAACACTCTGCGCACTGGTCGCACCGCCTTCGTCATCGCGCACCGCCTGTCCACCATCCGCGACGCAGACATCATCGTGGTGGTCAACCACGGCGACATCGTGGAGCAGGGAAGCCACGATGAGCTCCTGGCCAGCGACGGAGTGTACGCATCCATGTATAACTCCCAGTTTGCTGGGCAGAGCGAGGATAACTAAAGGAACTAAAGGCCTCAGAGAGCGGCTAGTATGAAATGTGCCCATCCATTCTGTCATCACGACGAATGGGTGGGCACATTTTTTGTACGATGGCGGGGCGGGCTGGGTGGCTGGGCAGGGCAGGGTAGGACAGGAGCGCGCAGAGGGGAGCGAAGTTTTGGGCGGAAGTGACTGGGGAGGCGGTCACTTCCGCCCAAAAAGTGCGGAGATAAGGATCCGTGTGGTCACTTCCGCCCAAAAGGCAGAGGTTTGAGCTCCTGAGTGCCCCTCTTCTCGAGTTTTGGGCAGAAATGACTACGCAGATAATCACTTCCGCCCAAAACCCCTCGTCTCCACGCCCTCGCTAGTCATTCTCGCCCAAAACTTCACAGTACGACTCTCAGAGCATCCCCAGCCGTGGTTTTTGCGCGAAAATGACCATATCGCCGAGTCACTTACGCCCAAAATCCGCGCCATCCGCGCCCCTCCAGCACTCTCATAAACCCCTGAGGGTAGAATGGCACGGTAGTACGATATCAAGCTAAAGAGGGGAGCGCGCACAGATGACTCAGGACCGCGACCACACCCGAGACCATACTCACACTCACACCCACGCCCGTGGCCCACTCGCTCCAGGCGAGAAAGTCCAGCTTACGGACCGCAAGGGGAACATGCTCACCTTCCAGCTGGTCGAGGGTGGCGTGACAGATACGCAGCATGGGCAGATTCACCACGATGACATTCTCGGCCAGGGTGAGGGACGTGTTATCGAGACACATGCGGGCAGTTCTACCCAAGCCCAGGATGCGAAGCGTGTGGATAAGCCGTGGAAAACGAGTCGAAAGATAGGTGGGTGGCAGTATGTGGTCATGCGTCCTCGCATGGCTGATTATGTGCTTTCTATGCCGCGTGGCGCGCAGATTATGTATCCGAAGGACATCGCCACGGTCCTCGAGCTGGGGGATATTCGCACCGGCCAGCGCGTGCTCGAGTCGGGCGGCGGCTCGGGTGCGATGAGTCTTCATCTGCTGGAGGCTGTGGGCGAGTCGGGCGAGCTGACGACTATCGAGATGCGCCCGGATTTTGCGCGAATCTGCGCGGCGAATGCGAGCTTGTTCTTCGGCTTTAGTCCGTCCTGGTGGCGCGTGGACGTGGGGGATTTTGATTCGCGCATTTCCGCGTATCCGGACGGGTATTTTGATCGCATCGTCTTAGACCAATTAGACCCCTGGAACCGCCTCGATGAGGCGTATCGTGTCATCGCTCCAGGCGGCGTTCTGACGTGCTATGTTACGACGACGACACAGCTGAGCCGTGTGGTGGAAAAATTGGCAGAAAGTGGACACTGGACTCAGCCGCACGTTCAGGAAAGCCTCGAACGCAGCTGGAAGGTGGACGGACTCGCGGTGCGGCCGGACCACAGCATGATAGGCCATACGGGATTCCTCGTCTTCGCGCGTGCGATGGCGCCCGGCTTTACAGCGCTGAAGAAGCGCGAAAAGCCGACGAAAGCGAACGCGACGGATATAGACGAAACGGGCATAAACGTCGAGGAGCTCGAGCTGCGAGACATGTCTGATCGGAAAATGAGAAAAGTGCTGCGCGATTTGGACTCCCAGCTGAATGTTCTGAACGAACGCAGCATGTAGCCGCGCGAACTGGTAGGATACGAAGTATGGCAGTAAATCTGACGAAAGTAGCGAAAAAAGCGCGTGACTACGAGTACATTCTGCTCATGATGCGACACGCTAAGACGGAAAAAGTCTCACATGATGGAGATGATGCGGCGCGCGAGCTGACTGACAAAGGGCGAAAACAGGCGAAACATGTAGCGAAAGCGCTGGATGGGCTGGGGCTCGTTCCGGATGTCATGGCCGTTTCGGGGGCGAAGCGCACGCGCCAAACTGCCGAGCGTATGCTGAAAGTGTTCGGGGATAAGCCAGAAGTCACCTACCATAAAAAGCTGTACACGGATGGGCTGAGCGAAGTGTCGAGCATTCTTTCCGCGCAGAAAAAGAAGAAGAAAATCCTCATGATTATCGGCCACGAGCCGACGATGAGTGAGGGGTCGCTGTGGTGGTCTGAGGGCAGCTCACATGCGCTCGAAGCGCTGGAGATAGGCCTATCTCCAGCATCCGTGGCGGTACTCGGTGCGCATAAGCCTTTCGAACAGTGGGATATCCATGAGGCGGATGTTCTGGCGGTGATAACAGCGAAGGATTGCGACTAGGTGGCCTAGATGGCCTAGGAGGACGACGATGAGCGAGGATACTGCCAGTCTGAGCACGAGCGATCTTATACGCGCCGGATTTACGTCTGTAAGCCGCGCAGGGCGCGATGTAGAGCGTCTTCGCTTAACGCTCGATGCGCTGGAAAAGACGGGGAACGCAGCATCCTGGTCCCTCGATGATTTCCTTCGCGTGTGCTCTCGCGTAGACGACCCGGACGGTGCAGTCTGGCATGTAGCGGACGTAGCGGAAAAACTCGCTGAAAAATTCGCTGAAAAAGGTCTGGACGCAGCTGGATCTGCAGCTTCGAGCACAGATCCTGCGCGTGCATTCTTCAGCGCCAGCATCGACGAACTCAGCCGTATCGTGGCCCTATGTGGTGTCTCCGACTTTCTCGGGCGTATACTCAGCGCTCGCCCAGAGCTTCTCTTCGATGTACTCGACGGTGCTTTGCCGCAGTTTGATTATGATATCGATTTTTCTGGTTCGTATGCCCAGCAGGTTCAGTACGTGCGCACTGTGTACTGGCGTAACCTTCTCCATATAGCCACGGATGATGCCGTCAGCGAGACGCCGCTGGAGATACAGCCTGTGATATCGAAGCGTCTTAGCGCCCTCATCGATGCCACTCTTCGCGCTGCTCTCCGTGTGGCATATGCGAAAGTGCCTGCTTCCGGTGGATGTCGTTTCGCAGTCTTCGCCATGGGAAAGCTCGGCGCACAGGAAATCAACTACATTTCTGACGTGGATCTCGTCTACATCGTGGACAAAAGTCCCGAATTCCAGGGCGACCTTACCGCTCTCGGCACGCAGATAGGGTCGGTTCTTCACACCGTGTGTTCCGGTATCGTACCGGGAGTAGATGTGCCCGCATTATGGGATATCGATACTGCGCTTCGCCCAGAAGGAAAAGCTGGTGCGCTTGTCCGCACTGTGGAATCTGCTCAGGCGTATTATGAGAATTGGGCAGAAAACTGGGAATTTCAGGCGCTGCTTAAAGCGCGATTCGTGGCCGGGGACGCAGACGTGGCACGTGCGTTCAGCCAGATGATAGAACCGCTTATCTGGTCAGCTTCCGCACGACCAAACTTCGTCTATGACTGCCGCGCCATGCGCACGCGAGTAGAGCAGCTCATTCCTCTCGATCAGAAAGACCGTGAAATCAAACTCGGCAAGGGCGGTCTTCGCGATGTGGAATTCACCGTCCAAATGCTCCAGCTCGTGCACGGTCGCACAGATGAGAGCCTGCGCATCCGTGGTACTCTCGACGCACTGAAACTCCTCGCACACGGAGGATATATTAACCGCCAGCAGGCTCGCGCACTGTCCGAAGATTACCGATTCCTCCGTGTCCTCGAACACCGTCAGCAGCTGAAATCTATGAAACGCACGCATCTGTTTCCGAAGATTTCGAGTGTTCAGGAGGACATTTTTACGCGCTCGCGGCATGTGTCTGAGCGTGACATCGCTCAAAATGCGGACATCGTGCGGCTCTCACGTGCTGTCTCACTCACGCCTGTCCAACTCGTGGAACGTTTCGATTCCGTACGTCGAGAAATCAGACATTTGCACATGGACATCTACTACCGTCCTATGCTGCCAAACATCTCTCAGCTCAGCGATGATGACATCACACTGTCGGAAGATGCGATGCGTGAACGCTTCGAATCTGTGGGATTCGCTGACCCGGAAGCTGCTATGCGTCATGTCGAGTCCCTCACCTCAGGTATTTCTCGCTCCAGCCGTATCAATCGTATCCTGCTTCCTACGGTGCTTTTGTGGATAGGCAGTGGTCAGAATCCGGACATGGGCCTGATGATGTGGCGCCGATGGGTGGACACTTTCGGCGGGTCGGGTCCCTACCTCGGATTTTTGCGCGATTCTCCCACAGCGCTACGCCGCATGTGTCACATTTTGTCGAATTCTCGCTATCTGAGCGACGCGCTCATGAAGTCCTCCGAATCCACGTTCTGGCTGGGGGACGATGTCGCTCTACAGCCTCGCAGCACTGCGAGTTTAAGAACCCGTACGAATGTTATGCTCACGCGCTTTTCGTCGCTCGACACGCAGAACGAATTCGCTACACTTTTGCGCGCACTTCGCCGTCGCGAGATAGAGCGCGTAGGCCTCGGCTGGATGAGTTCTGTCATCTCATCTGAGGATGCACTGCACGCCATGACTCGCGTATACGACGTCCTCATCGACGCTGCTGTCCGCTGGGCGGCTGCAGTATCCGGGCCGAGCGCGCCGGCTCGTCTGTCCGTCATCGCCATGGGGCGCTATGGCGGAGAAGAGGTCAATTTTTCCTCTGACGCCGACCTCATGTTCGTCTACGAAGCCTGTGAAGGGCATGACGAGGAGGAAGCACGCACTTTTGCGCTTCGCCAGGTGGACCTTATCAGGGCAGTGCTGATGGGGGTCGCTGGCACGGAGCAGAAACTCGAACTGGACATGGATCTTCGTCCCGAAGGGAAAAATGGTCCACTCGTCCGTTCCTTCGAATCCTACCGCGACTACTACGCACGCTGGTCAGAGACATGGGAGCGCCAGGCACTCCTGCGCGCTCGCTATGCTGCTGGCGATGAAGAACTCGGGACCCGGTTCATTCACGATATCGTTGATCCTTTGCGCTACAGCGAGAATGCTGTGAGTGATGCAGAAATCCAGAGTATCCGCAAGCTTAAAGCACGCATGGAAGCCGAGCGCCTTCCACGTGGAGTACGCAGTGACCGCCACATCAAGCTCGGCCGTGGAGGTCTATCCGACGTGGAGTGGACCATTCAGCTCCTCCAGCTCAAGCACGCTCACGAATGGTCTGACATTCGCACCACCCATACGCTCGACGCACTCACAGCGCTCGAGCATCATGGTGCAATGAGTGCTAAAGACGCTGCAGCCCTGCGCGACGCCTGGGCTCTGTGCACGAACCTTCGTAATGCTTCCTTCCTCTGGTCTGGTCGAGTAAGGCAGGCTGACATCATCCCCGATGACTTCTTCGACATGGGTGGGCTCGGCGTGGTCCTCGGCCACCCCGCGCACCGCGGAGCCCAATACCTCGATGACGTTATGGGCATCATGCGCAAATGCCGCGACGTCGTGGACCGACTCTTCTACGGGCAGGAGGAGTAGGAGCAGGAGGAGTAGCTGAGGTGGAGGAGGGGAGGACGAGGGAGCGGGATGCTGGTGTACTCTCGCGTGCTTTGTCTCTCGCGGTTTTTGGGCGGGAATGACTAGCTAGCTTATGAACGAGGCATATTTTGGGCGAGTATGACGAAGAGAATGGTCATTTCTGCGCAAAAGCTCATTAAGACTCCACGCGCATAGGATTTTGGGCGTATCTGACTGTATGGAGCGTCATTCACGCCCAAAAGAGTCATACAGAGAGCTCCGGATGGTCATTCTCGCCCAAAATCTTCAGATGTACGCATATGACCTCACATCGCACGGAAAGTACTCCCCCCTAGGGGGATATAAGATTCAGCTCAGTCATCACGCACGCGAGCATGCTACCGCGCAGGCCACCAGCCAGGAAAACAGATAAGAGACGCGGCTACTCAGGCACGCTTAGTGGCGCGCTCACTCTACAGAAAAGAGAGCAGGCTCATAACACGCCTAGCAATGGCTCGGGCTCACAGGACCCCCTCAGGTCATAAGATAAATCTCTTCAGCGTGGTATCGCGCATATCCCACGCCAGCCATTTCCGTCGCCGTGCCTGTTCGCGCGCATCCACCTTCGGCACCCCCAGCATCTCAAGCTTTGCTATCATGATACGCCCGAGCTCATCACGGACCTCATTAAACCTGAAGCGAGCAAACGCATATCCCACTGCACACAGAGCGGATTCACGATCCTTTTCTTTAAAAACCACATCCTCCCCAGTTCCGCCAGACGCAGCGAGAATCTTCGGATCAGTGTACTTGCCCTGGCCATCGAGCTCAGCTGCGAGGTGACGAACATTACCCGCAGGATCAGCGACATCCCAGCAAAAATCTGGCCGCACAGTGGCACTCGTCTGCACCGACGGTCCCGCAGTGCGCTCCAGCCCGGCATAGGGATTTGGCACGACGCGCTGCAGCTCCGGAGTTACAAACCCCGCTCGAATCATGCGCGCTCTGGCGAACGACTCGCCGCCATTCTCAGCGCGAGCATCGATAAAATTGGCCTTAAAGCGCGTAATTCGCCCACGCCATCGCCGGATATTCCCATCCATAAACGTATCGAGCTCGTCGCGCGCGATGCCGAACGCGCGGGCGAGGTCGTCACAGATGATCATGGCCTGCTCGAATACGATACTGCGCAAACACTCGAATATGGTCTGCAGCGGCGTTGTGACGAGTAAGCCGTTCACGAGCCCAAGCGTATCTGTCAGCGGAGTGTACGCGCGGACGCATGCGAGCGGGTCGTCGAGAATCTCACGTGGCGCGCTCGCGGATTCCATCGCCTGCGCGATGAGCTCTTTCGGCCTGGAATTCGGGATGTAATGCGAGGTATAGGGTACTCGCGTGCGCGGACTGCTGGACGTGTGTGCGTCATGCGCGAAATGCACATGCGTGTGATACCGTTCGTGCACGACTGATCCGAGCACCGCGGCTGCAGAGACGCCCGTGAGCGGTTTATCTCGGTGCATGCGGGCGACCGCGTAGATTTTCGCGAGAGTTTTCGCGGATTTGGACAATTTTTTCCACTCCTGCGCATCAGCGAAATTCATGGGAACGGGCTCGACAAGCTCGCCTGAGCTGACTCGTCGGCGTGCTTTACGACGCGCGTTCAAGTTCTGGGTTCCAGAAAGGTCCTGGAGGATATCCGTGTTCATGGTATGCAGCTCCCTGTTCTCTTCGTTTCTATGTCTGTCGCGATATCGCCGCGGACATGCATATCTCAGTCTTACCGCATACGTGGCTAGAAGGCTAGCGTGAAAAGCAATTGTGACCCGATGTGGATAAGCGTGTCGAACCATGGTGAATAACTATGTTTGTATCCACAACTCTGGGGATAACTGGGACAGATGGGATGTGTGAAGATGAGGGCGCGGGTTTTTGGGCGAGAGTGACCGTCTCTGTCCTCTCCTCTACATGTTTTGGGCGGAAATGACTGTTCTTCTGGTCACATCTGCACAAAACTAGGAATCCTTGAGATCCGTATGATCACTTTCGCCCAAAAACCAGGTGAGCGGAATTCCCGTCACTACTTTTGAGCGAAAGTGACTATGGCTCGTCAGAATACATAAACTTTTGGGCGGAAATGACCGCTCAGATGATCATTCCCGCCCAAAAGTTACTCGGATGTTTCTCCACGGCACTAGCGCACCGAGTCGCCTACTTACACAGCCGAGTCAGACTGCATAATGAAGACATTACGACGCATGGTCTTCGCCTGGTCGCGGGTAATCTCCTGATTTTCAGCCATGGTACGAATGGTCTCGAGCTCGATGGCGTACGCCTGCGAAAGCACAGTATTAAACTGATGAAGAACGGTATCGCGGCGCCCCGAAGTCCCGCCCACGCCAGCAGATGCCCCAGCCCCAGCCCCAGCACCTACGCCAGCCACTGGCCGCGATGGCGCCTGAAGGCTCCGCAGGATGGTGCGCAGCTCGCTCACGATGGTGGAGCCCACGATAGGTGGAATCTGGTCGTAGTTGATGAGAGTGAAGAGGTGGTGGATAGAGTCCTGCAGCATCTGAATCTGAATGCGCGTGATTTGCGAGCGACCATACTCCACATCATCGGAGCCAGTAGTCACTTCCACTGTGCGGTTCCAGGTAAAGCGCAGGGCAGCACGTGCAGCGCGCAAGGCCACAGTGATTTTCAGACGCATGAAGTACAGGCGCGTGCGCAGATGCTTCTTCCATCCAGCTTCATCATAAGACAGGGAAAACTCGATAGGGGCCAGGAGCCTCTGGCATGCATCCTTTGCTTCCGGATGGCAGCGCACATAGTTTTCCAGCCACAGACTCTGCCACTCGCGCATTTCTATACGCGCAGCCTGGAGGATAGCGAGCTCGTCCTGGGAGAGCACATTTCCACGCTGGCGAGCGATGCGCGAGTTATAGGAGCGCATGACTGCCTCGATGGCGAGGTGCTCCTCCGGCGACGACGAAGTATTATCGAGCCGAGAGATAGTTATGAGTGTGCGGTTCAGCATCTCGAGGTTCGCGAGCGCGAACTTGTGCCCATCCTCATCCTTTTCTGGAGGAGCGAGAATAGGAACGAGGATATTTGCCACGAGAAGCGACAGGACGATGTACACGGCTGCGATGAAGAGGCCAGCCGTGCGGACAGGAAAATTGGTCATAGTATCCAGCTCGGATGGAAGGCTGAACGCCAGAATGAGCGAAATGGTACCCTTCGCGCCGCCGAACGTCATCACGGCAGCCGAATGCCAGCGTTCACGCGTCATGCGGCGGCGCTCACCCGTATCTTCGGAACGAGCGGTGCGCAGCATGGCCGCTATCCAGAGGAACCGCACGAGAAGCAGTATGATGAAGACGATGGTGGCCGCTGCTATGGCTCCGAGTGTGTTAATCCGCGCACTGATGATGCTCTGACGCATGGCCAGAGGTAGCTCGATGCCCAGCAAGACGAAGACTGAGCCATTCAGAACGAAAGTAAAGACCTCCCAGACGGCACCAGAGACGCGGTTCACTTCGGCGAGGTCTTCGCCTACGCCCACGCGGTGGTAGACGGCCATGAGTCCCGCGCACACCACAGCGATAACGCCAGACACGCCGAGCTCCTGACCTATCCAGTACGTGGCGAACGGGAAAATAAGCTCGATGAGAATGCGGTTCGTCGTCGTTTCTAAGCGCATACGACGCAGCCAGCCGATGAGGCGGTTCATGCACCAGCCCAGTGCAGCTCCCACAAGTGCTCCGCCCACGAAACTGAGAGCCACATTTTCGACGAAGACCACGGGGGAGAAGACCCCGGTGGTCAGCCACACGAGCGCGAACTGGAAGCTGACGATGCCGGCCGCGTCATTAAAAAGACTTTCTGTCTCCAGCACCGTAGTCTGACGACGCGTGAGCTGCGCGTCGTTTCCCAGCTGCGCCACCGCTACTGCATCCGTAGGGCTGAGTGCTGCACCAAGTGCACATCCTGCTGCCACTGGTATAGCAGAGAAGAGAATATTTATGGTAAAACCGGATATGAAGACGCTGAGTAACACAAGTCCCACAGCTAGGGACAGGCTGATTCCGAAGTTTTTCCTCAGTCCCGAACGCGATAGATGCATGGCTTCGAAGTACAGCAGCGGTGCGATGAACAGCAGCAGGAAGAGCTCAGAATTGATGTTAATGATGGGCAGGCCTGGGATGAAGAACCACATGACGCCGAGCAGAATCTGCACAAGTGGCATGGACACGCGCGGAATATAAGGGCTAAGCAGTGACGAGACGACGACTGCGATGCCGATTTCGAGAATAAGCAGAAGTGATTCCATAATCCAGCGGTTCTCCGTAAAGCGTTCTGGCGCGACGAGGCGGCGCGACGGCGTGCGGTGTACGTTAGCGTTTCTTTTTTCTAGGGTCAATTTTAATGATACCTGAGCACGTCTCGCCCCGGTGAGCGTTTCGCCACGAGCGGTGGATAGAGGCGCACAGATGTCTGACGAAACGGCTAGGCTATATGAGGTCACGGCGTCCAGTTTTATGAACCCGCAGTGCCCGTACATTCCTTCATGTTCAGCGAATCCAGGAAGGCGTGCTTATGTCTGCACAGTTGAGCTCTTCTCTCGTAGGAAAGAGCGTCGTTACTCTCGATGATTTATCCGTTCCTCAAATCGATGACCTGCTACTGAAAGCCCGGTACATCGATTCCCACAGACGTGAGGTGGCCCACACATGCGATGGTCGTGTGCTGGCCACTTTATTTTATGAGCCATCCACGCGCACGCGCCTGAGTTTCGAGACGGCCATGCTGCGCCTCGGAGGACAGGTCATAGGCTTCGCTGGAGCGAATCAGTCTTCCGCGTCGAAGGGTGAGACCATAGCAGACACGCTGAAGACCGTGTCGAATTATGTGGACGTGGTGGCCATGCGTCACCCGAAGGAGGGCGCGGCACTGGTGGCCTCCCAGGCGGTGGATACTCCTGTGATTAATGCGGGAGATGGTGGCCATATGCATCCTACGCAGACTCTGGCAGACCTCGCCACCATTTATAATCGCTTCGGCCGCGTGCATCATCTCACTGTGGGGCTGTGCGGCGACCTCACGTTCGGACGCACTGTGCACTCGCTCATCGAGACACTGTGCCGCTTTGGGGACATCACGTTCGTCCTCATCTCTCCTCGTGAGCTGCGCACTCCGCAGTATGTCCTCGACCGCATTAACGACACGCCATCCTGCTCCTACGTCGAGGTGCAGGATATGACTGATGTCCTCGGAGACCTCGACGTTCTGTACATGACTCGAGTTCAGCAGGAACGCTTCTTTAACGAAGACGACTACCTGCGCCTGCGTGACACATACATCCTCGACCGCGAAAAGCTCGCGCTCGGAAAAGACAGCCTTGCGGTACTCCACCCTCTTCCTCGCGTAAACGAGATAGCCTTCGACGTGGATGAGGACCCACGCGCTGCCTACTTCGAGCAGGTGAAGAACGGTATGCTCATGCGCATGGCTCTCGAAAGCTCAGTCGTGGGCGATGAGCTTCCAGGCTATGACCCAGAAGTTATGGAAAACGACATTCAGACGATTCAGGAGGTGCACGCATAATGCAGGTGACGAGCATAACCGACGGCATCATCATCGACCATGTGCCAGCAGGGCGTTCTCTCAAAGTCCTCGACTTCTTAGGCATAGACCCACGAAAAACTCGCCTGGCGCTCATCATGAATGCGCAGAGCCCCACCTTCGGTACGAAAGATATCATTAAGATAGAAAGTGACGTGGTGGTGGATCTGAACATTCTGGCTCTCGTAGCGCCTTCTGCCACGGTAAATGTGGTGCGTGAAGGGGAGATTATCTCGAAGGAAAAGCCAGCGCTTCCTCTGCACGTGACGAATGTCATCACCTGCGTAAATCCGCGCTGTGTGACGTCCACGGAGCGCGGCATCAAGCAGCAGTTCCACCTCGTCAGGGGGCATGAGGACGCGCGCGGAATGCAGTACCGGTGCGATTACTGCGACGAAGAGGCTAAACTATAACCATGACCACTATAATTACAGACATCCGCATCTGGGATACCGGCGAGACCATCACGGTACGTATCCCAGATGAACACGCAGACGCGGAGCGCGTTCTCGACGGCAGCGCGTGGGTCATCGCCCCGGGCTTCGCTGACCCGCATGTCCACTTCCGCGACCCTGGCCAGACAGATAAAGAAACCATGGCTACGGGTGCCGCTGCAGCGGCTGCAGGCGGGTATACGAGTGTACTCATCATGCCGAATACACTGCCAGCACTCGATGGCGTGTCTTACGACGGCATGGACGCTCTCGAAGACCTCGAAAACCGTGAGGATCTGCCAGTGCGCTACGCTTTGTGCGCTTCAGCATCGAAGCAGCGGGAGGGCTCGGCAGCCTCTGACTTCGAGGACTGGAAAGACCGCCTGCGCAAAGGATCGAAGCACTATAAGCATCCTGTCGTGGCTGTCTCGGACGATGGTGCCGCTGTGACGAATTCTACGCTGGAGAGCGTGGTACAGAACTGCCTCGAGGCGCATATTCCGTTCATCGACCACTGCGAGCATCATACGACGGGTGTGATGAATGAGGGGCCAGTCTCGCGGAAGCTCTCACTTCCGGGGATTCCTGCCGATACGGAGCTGAACATCGTGGAACGGGACATCCGTATGGCACGTGCCACCGGAGTGCATCTCCACCTCCAGCATGTGTCCACTGCCGCCGCATTTGACGCTATTCGCCGAGCGAAGGATGAAGGTGTACAGGTGACGTGTGAGACCGCACCGCATTACCTCGCTCTGAATGATAGTGCTGTAGAAGAGTATGGCACGTACGCGAAGATGAATCCGCCTCTGCGTTCTGCTGCCGATCAGCTGGCTACCCTCGAGGCTGTGTGCGACGGGACCGTGGATATGATAGCCACGGATCACGCCCCACATACCGCTGAAGAGAAGGGATTCGGCGCGCTTGATGCGATGATGAGCGCTCCGAATGGCATCATCGGTCTCGAAACCGCATACCCGGTTCTGCGTCAGGTGCTCGTAGAGGAAGGCTACATCGACGACACTCGGCTTGTGGAGATGCTGTCTGTGGAGCCGCTGCGTCTTCTGGGCGCTCAGGCCTTCGACATCGCTGCGTTCGCTCGTGCTCATGACGGCGAGCTGGACTTCGCGTCGCCGGATATTCACGCTTTGGAGACGCATGAATTGTCCCAGACGGATATACCGGGCCAGCATCCGGACGTCGTCATCCTCGCGCCGTCCGAGCAGTGGACCATCGACGCCGAAAAGTTCGCCTCGAAAGCGCGGAACACGCCGTTCGACGGATGGCATGTGCGCGGACGGGTGGTCGCGACGCTCTGTAATGGTCAATTGACGCACTCGCGACTGAATGATTACGACGATAAAGGACTCACCTCGTGCGAAAACTGAGAGAAGCCATACGCGCTACCGGAAATCCCAGCGTCGTAGGACTGGATCCTACAGATGCTCTGCTACCAGCCGTTCTCCTGCGCGATGCGGGAAGTCTCGAGGATAAGGCAGAAGCGTACTATGCGTTTAACTGCGCGATTATCGATGCTGTGGCAGACATCGTTCCTGCAGTCAAACCGCAGATAGCTATGTATGAAGCGCTCGGACCCGCCGGTGTGGCAGTCTACGCGCGCACGAATGCGTATGCTCAGGCGCAGGGACTTTATGTTCTCGGCGACATCAAACGAGGAGACATCGGCAGTACAGCAGCAGCATACGCCGCTCATCTGAGTGTAGACGTGTGGCACGAGGACGCGGTGACGGTGAATCCGTATCTCGGCTCGGACGGCATCACGCCGTTTGTGGATGCTGCTGAGGAGTACGATAAAGACATCTTCGTGCTCGCGAAGACGAGTAATCCGAGCTCGAGTGAACTGCAGGATCTGCCAGTTTCCGATGGGGGGATGACGCTGGCTGAGCACGTGGGGGGTCTCATCGAGCAGTGGGGCGGAGCGTCTTCATCTTCTTCGTCGTCTTCATCGACCGGATACTCGCGCGTGGGCGCAGTCGTGGGCGCCACGCATCCTGAAGCGGGTGCACAGCTGCGCGCTCTCATGCCACATACCTTCTTCCTCGTACCGGGGTACGGTGCACAAGGGGGAACTGCTGCAGGACTTGCTGGATTCTTCGACTCGGCGGGCTCGGGAGCACTGATTAATTCCTCGCGTGGCATTATAGGAGCGTGGCGTGCTCGGCCTGAAGCGTTCGACAGCCTTTCGACATCGGCAGCACTTGAGATGGTCGGTACTGCTGCACGAGAAGCAGCAGTCGCTATGCGCGAGGACATCACGACGGCTTTACGAGAAAGGACTAAGGAGAGCGCATGAGCTGTGCGAGGACATTTCTTCAGACAAATCCTGAGGGGCGCGCATACCTGCCATCGCGGCGTACCGTGGAGATAGTGGGACATGAACTGCTGACGGAGAGCATCGTGCAGCTGACGGTGCGTGACGAATACATCGCTCAGCATGCGCAGGCTGCACAGTTCGCAAACCTCTACAGTTCAAACTCCTTGCAGATCTCTCCACGTCCCTTCGGCGTGGCCGAAGTGCATGATGACGAGGTGACGTTCCTTTTTGCAGTAGTGGGGCGCGGTACTGAGGAATTTCGGGATAAGCAGGTAGGGGACACTATCGACATCTTAGGACCTCTCGGAAAATCTTTCGACCTGTCTGAACCGGGGCGCTATCTGCTCGTGGGTGGCGGTCTCGGTATACCTCCTATAGCTCACGCTGCGCAGAAGCTTTCTGGGCGTTCAGATGTTCAGGCCACTGCGCTGCTGGGCTACCGTGATGTTCACTTCGCCGATGAGATGCTTATGCGTCACTGCTCGGATGTCCGCGCGATAGAAAATGAGCAGGGTAATGTGATTACTTTGCTGGACCAGTGGCTGGCCGAACAGGACGGGGATGCACGTAATCTTTCGGACGTCCACATCCTGACCTGTGGGCCACATCCGATGATGAAGGCCGTCGCATCCTGGGCTTTTAAGCGTGACGTGAAAGCGCAGATGAACCTCGAAGAGCGCATGGGCTGCGGCTACGGCACCTGCGTGGTGTGCATTACGCCGACCATTCATGGAAACCAAAAGGTGTGCATAGAAGGACCTGTCTTTACTCGAGAAGAATTAGGGTGGGAGTAGATGAGCGCGAGAGAAACGACGACTGAGCTGCAGCACGTCCACTTCGATGCGACTGAGCCTCGTACATTTCGGCATGGTACCGTGGTGGCAGGCGTGCCGTGGAAGAGTCCTATAGGCACGGCAGCAGGAACCTATAATCTCGATGCCTGCTCCGTCTACTATAACCCAGCCATTCTCGGAGCAGTGTCCACGAAGGGCGTCTCTCCCGTACCCTGGGAGGGGAATCCTGCGCCCCGCACTGCGGAAACCCCTGCGGGGACAGTGAACTCTGTGGGTCTGCAGAATCCTGGAGTGGACCACTACCTCGAGGATGACCTGCCTCGTCTGAAGGCTATGGGCGCTACAGTCGTCTCGAATGTGGCGGGGCATAGTGATGATGACTTTGCCGAAGTAGTGGAAAAATTGGCAAAATCTGAAGCAGACATGCTCGAAATAAACGTCAGCTGCCCGAACGTGAAGTCCGGAACGTCCGTGGGAAAAGATCCCGTGGCGCTCTGCACGCTGCTCAAGCGCCTGCGGCCACTGACCGACAAGCCACTCATCATCAAGCTCACACCAAACGTGGATGATGTGGTACCCATCGCGCGTGCTGCCATAGAAAACGGTGCGGATGCTGTCTCACTCATTAATACTTTCGTGGGAATGCGCATCGACACGCACACCGGTCGGCCAATTCTCGCGAATGTGACGGGCGGCGTGTCCGGGCCGGCTGTCCACCCGATGGCCGTGGCCATGGTCTATAAGATTCGTCAGGCATTCCATGATTTTCCTATCATCGCCATGGGAGGAACGTTCAGCGGGGACGATGCGCTGGAGTTCCTCTACGCTGGGGCAAATGCGGTAGAAGTGGGCTCTGCAGCTCTCGTCGATCCAGCAGCGCCAGTGCGCATAGCGACAGAACTCGACGAACTGCTCGACTCTCGACCTGAGCTGGCTGACGCGCTAGCTGTGGGGAAGAACTGGATACACGTACAGGACTAAGACGACTACAGGATAAGAAGGGGATAGAACCATGACACAGAACTTTACGCGCGACTTTACAGCTTTTCTGCTGGAGAGCGAAGCACTGAAATTCGGCAGCTTCACGCTGAAATCTGGACGACAGTCACCTTACTTTATTAATGCTGGGTCCTTTAATACGGGCTCTCGCGTAGCACGACTCGGCTCCTTCTATGCGCAGGCTATTCGCTCCGCGCAGGAGCGGGGGATTTTGGGCGAGTTTGACACGGTGTTCGGGCCAGCCTATAAGGGCATTCCTCTGGCGGTGACTACGGCGATGGCCCTGAGTGAGGCTGGGGGAGAAGCTGGGTCAGGGGCGTCTGACAGTGGAGCTGACGGTGAGTCTGTCAGTGAATCTGGGGGCGCTGCACGAGCGGAGGTGGGATACACCTTCGACCGCAAGGAAGTCAAAGACCACGGCGACGGTGGCATGTTCGTGGGTACGCAGCTGACGGATGGTATGAAAGTACTTCTCGTCGATGATGTGATGACTGCCGGAACTGCTGTACGCGAAGTGGTACCGAAGCTTCAGGCTGCAGCGAATGTGGAGATAGTGGGACTGGTTCTGTCTGTAGACCGCATGGAAAAAACGAAGGACTCGGATATGTCTGCCGTGGCTGCCGTGCAGAAAGAGTTTGGTTTCCCTGTGCTCGCCATAGCGAACATCCACGATATCATCGATGCTGCGCGAGGCATGAGAGATGAAGATGGGCAGCTACTCATCGACGCTTCTCGAGACGAGCATATTCGCGAGTACTTTGAGAAGTATGGGGCGTAGGAGCGAGCTCAGGGAGTGGAGTAGTGGCGAAAGGCCATGTCGACCTTCTGAGGTTTGAAGTTCATACGTTTTCAAGGGGCTGGAGCGATAGTTTCCAGCCCCTTTTTTCTATGCTCTGCGAGGGGGGGGCGGGGGAGTGGAGGTGGAGCTGGGGATGAGCTTCGGGAGTGGCGGGTGTGGGGNGGAGGATAGGGGGGTGATGCGCGGATGGTCAATCCTCAGCCGAGGCAGATTTTGGGCGGAAGTGACTGTCCGAAGTCTCAGAACGGATTATTTTGGGCGGAAATGACTACGGGGATGGTCATTCTCGCCCAAAAAGATATGGAGAGTATTTCCTCTCCTCGTTTTGTGCGAGAATGGCTGGAGTTCGACCAGACGAAACGACTTTTGCGCACAAATGACTATGACGTACGCGGGTCAACCTACTTTTGGGCGGAAATGACTACCTTCACAGTCATTTTCGCCCAAAAGCCGAGCATCACAGCCCTCTATCACGCCGAATAAAGTCAGACGCTCACCCTCCATAATTAGTCCTTAGCTCCAGTCATCGTCCAGGGCGTAACTGCCTGCGTGGCCGCTGCATACTGCGTGAGAACGAAGTCGCTGTCTGTAGATATGCTGCAGACAGCGCGGATAGTCGGCAAGTCTTCGAAGAGGGCGAGTCTTCGAAGTGGGCGTGGCGCGCACTGCATGGAGTGCTGATCATACATAGGTCTCGTGCCTTTTAGCCTCGCTCTCGTTCCGAATATCTCGCTCGTCATCATGAATAAATTCTCACCGATCTACGGAGGGAAGAGGCCATCGCGCGCATCACCACGGCGAGCCTGTACGCTACAGAACAGACGACGCTCGCGTATATACTGACGGCCGTCGAGCCTGCGTTCATGCTGGCTCTTATGCTCGTTTTTCCTGGCTTTGCTGTCAATTCTTCCATGAACGATTCGGCGGCCTCAGACGCAGCGCAGATGATGATCTGGTGGAGTACTGTCCTAGCGCGCATTCTCACAGCAGTGCTGGCCCTGATTTTCCAAATATATGCTGCCCGTAAGGAGCGGGATGGGATAAGGTAAGGTAGGATCCTGAACATAAAAATCGAGGGTGTGTGCACGACTGCTGAGAACTGTGCACACACCCTCGATTTTTACCGTAGCAAAATCTTAGCCTTCTATCGTGCTATACCCATGCTTACGTACCACTTCTTTCAGCTTCGAAATGTACGTCTCAGCAGCATGAGAAAGATTCGACCGCTCATTCGTAATCCAGCCCACGAGCATACGGTCATCAGTATCCAGAGGAACAGTGACTATCTTCTCCGTATTCAGGTCTTCATTATCGATACCCGTGGAGATGGTATATCCGTTCAGTCCTACGATGAAGTTCAGATTCGTTGCACGGTCTGTTACATTAATCTGCTTCGACGCATACTCGGGCCATACTGCTTCTTCAGCGAAATAGAAGCTTCCTTCTTCACCTTGTTCGAACTGGATAAACGGGTATGGCTTCAGATCCTCCATGGTGAGGCGATCTTTCACAGCGAGCGGATTCTCACGCGAGATGAACACGTGCAGCCCGGCATTAAATAACGGATGGAACTCGAGATGCTTTTCACGCAGAAGCTTATTAATCACGTTTCGATTAAAATCCGAGGTGTACAGGATGCCTATCTCGGAGCGCATGTTCGCCACAGATTCGATAATCTCACGTGTTCTGTCCTCTCGTATAGAGAACTCGTATTCTTCCGAATCCGACGAATTAATCATCTCGACGAACGCTTCTACGGCGAACATGTAGTGCTGCGTGGACACCTGACAGAGCTGCTTACGTGGCTTCGTATGCTTATAGCGCTCATTCATGAGCTCGGTCTGGTCGAGAATCTGACGCGCATACTGAAGGAACTCCACTCCATCTACAGTCAGGGCGATGCCCTGAGAGGAGCGTGTGAAAATCTCTATGCCCATCTCTTTTTCCAGCTCTTTAACAGCGGAGCTCAGAGCTGGCTGGGAGATGTACAGAGCGTGGGATGCCTCGTTCATAGAGCCGCATTCCACGATCTTCACGATGTACTGAAGCTGTAAAAGTGTCATATCTGTATCTTACTCCAATGCCACCAAGTCTAAGTAGGAATCATTCCAGAGGTCCTCATCCCCATCCGGTAAGAGAAGTACGCGCTCCGGTTCAAGCGCTTCCACAGCACCTTCGTCATGTGTGACGAGAACTATAGCGCCTTCATACTTCGAGATGGCATTCAAAATCTCATCTCGCGAAGCTGGGTCGAGGTTATTCGTCGGCTCATCGAGCAGAAGCACATTCGCCTTCGAGGAGACAAGCGTAGCGAGAGCAAGTCTCGTTTTTTCACCACCTGAGAGTACTTTCGTCTGCTTATAGACGTCGTCCCCGGAAAAGAGAAAACTACCGAGAATAGTGCGAATCTGTGTATCATCGAGTTCAGGAGCTACAGCCTGCATATTCTCGAGAAGAGTTTTCTCCGTATCCAAAGTATCGTGCTCCTGTGCGAAGTAGCCTATCTTCGCTCCATGGCCGTACTTTACTTCTCCCGTATCTGGTTCATCCTGACCTGCGAGAATACGTAGCGTCGTGGTCTTACCTGCACCGTTATATCCGAGAATAACCACGCGAGAACCCTTATCCACGGCGAGGTTTATTCCCGCGAAGACGATATTCGAACCAAATGCTTTCGAGATGTCTTCTGCCATGATAGGGGTGCGACCGCATGGTGCAGGAGTAGGGAAGCGCAGGTCTGCCACTTTCTCCTTCTTCTGCTCAGGTTCTGTGGACTCCAGCAGCTTTTCGGCGCGACGAATCATGTTCTGAGCTGCTACTGCCTTCGTAGCCTTCGCATGAAGGCGTATGCCCTGCTGCATCAGACGCTCGGCCTTCTTCTGAGCCACTTCACGCTCGCGGCGGCGACGTTCCTCATCGACTGCTCGTTGCTTCAAGTATGCTGCCCATCCCAGTGAATACATGTCTATTTGGGCGCGCTGCGCATCCAAGTGCCAGACTTTATTCACCGTCTCGCCGAGAAGCTCTGTCGAGTGGGAGATAACGAGGAATCCACCTGCATAGCTTTTCAGATACTTCTTCAGCCACTCGATGGAGTCTGCATCCAAGTGATTCGTCGGCTCGTCGAGGATAAGGGTATCCGCATCCGAGAAAAGAATGCGCGCGAGCTCGATACGCCTACGCTGACCACCTGAGAGCGTGCCGAGCTGGCGGGGAAGTACATCCTGACTTATGCCGAGACTTTCCGCCATGACTGTGGCATCTGACTGCGCAGAGTAGCCGTTCGCATTTTCGAAGTCCTGCATAGCTTTATCGTAACGTTTCATGGCTTTGGTCATGACGTCCGGGTCAGGGTTCGTCATCTCGCGTTCAGCTTTACGTATCCGCGCGACGATAGACGCGATGTCTCGAGCAGACATAATCCGGTCGAGTGCTGTCTGCTCAGGATCTGCTGCATGCGTATCCTGAGGAAGATATCCCAACTTTCCCGAGTAGCTTACTTTTCCCGCCGACGGAAGCATTTCTCCAGTAATAACACGTGTAAGTGTGGTCTTCCCAGCACCATTTCGTCCGACGAGACCGATGCGGTCCCCGGGAGAAACATGAAAATCTGTCGGCGCGAGCAGCTGCCTCGCTCCGATACGAATTTCCAATCCTTGAGCTGAAATGGCCATGCGGTCCTCATTCTACGGGTATGATGCTATAGGAATGGGTACACGTGCGTGTACTCGTGTTTTATAGTGTACCCGACAGGGTGGAACATTCGAAAATTTGTTCGAATGTTCTGATAGACTACTCATCAGAGAAAACTCAAGCGAATAGTCTGGAATAGAACGCGGAAAACCGCGCAGAAGGGGAGTGTCGTGGCGAACGAAACTATCATCGAGGACCTCCATGGTGTACCACTCACGGAGAAAATAGTCATTCAGGGTGCCCGAGAGCATAACCTGAAAGACGTGGACCTCGAGATACCGAGAAACAAGATGGTCGTCTTCACAGGGCTTTCGGGTTCTGGAAAGTCATCCCTTGCTTTCGACACGCTTTTTGCAGAAGGGCAGAGGCGATATGTAGAGTCCCTTTCTGCATATGCTCGCCAGTTCCTCGGACAGATGGATAAGCCTGATGTGGATCTCATCGACGGATTAAGCCCAGCCGTATCTATCGACCAGAAGACGACGAATCGTAACCCTCGCTCCACTGTGGGAACCATCACAGAAGTGTACGATTACCTTCGTCTCCTCTATGCACGCACAGGCATTCCTCACTGTCCTGAATGTGGAGAGGTTATCACCGAACAGACACCTCAGCAGATAGTAGACTCCCTTCTCACCCTTCCAGAGAAGACCCGCTTCCAGCTGCTCGCTCCCGTAGTTAAGGGACGCAAAGGGGAATTTGTCGAGCTCATCGAGACGTTGCGTACCGACGGTTATGCCCGTGCGCTTATCGATGGAAAGCTTACCCAGCTGAACTCGGAGATAACACTCAAGAAGCAGAATAAGCACACTATCGAGGTAGTCATAGATCGTCTCGCTGTCCGCGATGGTATGCGTCAGCGTCTCACCGATTCCGTAGAAACTGCCCTACGTCTCGCTCATGGCGTGGTTATAGCGGACTTCGTGGATCTCGATGAGAAAGATCCTGCGCGCCGCCGCCCGTTCTCAGAGAACCGTAGCTGTCCAAATGGTCATGAGCTCGAACTCGAGGAGATAGAACCACGTACATTCTCCTTTAACGCTCCCTACGGAGCCTGTCCTGAATGCACCGGCATAGGCTTTAAGCTCGAGATAGATCCTGAACTCATCATTCCTGATTCATCAAAGTCCCTTGCTGATGGAGCTATAGAACCATGGAACGGTTCGAAAACTCAGACGCAGTATTACCAGCATCTGCTCGAGGGACTTGCTGATGAGCTGGGCTTTAGCATGGATACGCCATGGGGAAAGCTTAGTAAAGATGTGCGCGATGCCATCATGTATGGGCATGACTTCAAGGTAAAAGTAAGCTACCGAAACCGCTGGGGGCGCATGCGCGAGTATACATCCGGATTCGAGGGTGTCGTGCGCGCGCTTATGCGCCGTCACGACGAGACTGATTCTGATGCTATGAAGCAGTACTATGAGTCATACATGCGTGAAGTACCATGCCAGGTCTGTGGCGGAAAGCGCCTCAAACCTGAAGTTCTTGCTGTGACTGTAGGGGATGAGTCTATCATCGACGTGTGCGATATGCCTATATCCCGTGCTTACTCGTGGGTGCAGAATCTCAAGCTGGAAGGATCCTCAGCACAGATAGCAGTGGAGATTCTGAAAGAAATCCGTGCACGCCTCGGGTTCTTGAACGATGTGGGACTGACATACCTCACTCTTTCTCGAGCGGCAGCCACACTTTCGGGCGGTGAAGCACAGCGCATTCGCCTCGCCACGCAGATAGGTTCCGGACTCGTAGGCGTCATGTATGTCCTTGATGAGCCTTCCATAGGCTTGCATCAGCGCGACAACGAGCGTCTCATTAAGACTCTGCATAATCTTCGTGATTTAGGAAATACTCTCATCGTCGTGGAGCATGATGAAGACACTATTAAGACAGCAGACTGGCTTGTCGATATAGGTCCTGGTGCTGGCGAACACGGCGGAGAAATTATCTTCTCTGGGAATGCGAAACGCATTACAGAGGCTACACGTTCCATCACGGGCGCCTACATCAGCGGCCGCAAGAAGATACGCATTCCTGAGAAGCGTCGTCGCGTTTATAAGACGAAGAATCTACGTGTGGTAGGAGCTCGAGAAAATAATCTGAAGAATATAGACGTCCAGTTCCCACTAGGCGTCCTTACAGCAGTAACTGGCGTGTCCGGATCTGGAAAGTCCACCTTAGTGAACTCTATCCTCTATCCTGTTCTCGCAGATAAACTGAATGGTGCTCGCATCGTCCCAGGCAAGCATACGCGCGTGGAAGGCGTGGACCAGGTGAAGAAGGTTATTCACGTGGACCAGAACCCTATAGGTCGTACTCCACGTTCGAATCCTGCCACATATACAGGCGTGTGGGATAAGATTCGCACTCTTCTGGCGAAAACTCCTGAGGCGCAGGTGCGTGGATACGGCCCCGGACGTTTCTCTTTTAATGTAAAAGGAGGGCGCTGCGAAGCGTGCCATGGTGACGGTACCATAAAGATAGAGATGAACTTCCTGCCAGACGTGTATGTGGACTGTGAAGTATGCCATGGACGCCGTTATAACCGAGAAACTCTCGAAGTGAAGTATAACGGAAAGTCTGTAGCGGATATCCTTGAAATGCCTATAGAAGAGGCTGCTCGCTTCTTTAAAGCCTATCCATCGATTTCGAGATATCTGCAGACGCTCGTCGATGTAGGACTCGGGTATATCCGTCTCGGTCAGCCAGCTCCTACACTTTCTGGGGGAGAGAGCCAGCGAGTAAAACTCGCCACTGAGCTGCAGAAACGTTCTGATGGTAAGACGGTGTATATCCTGGACGAGCCTACGACAGGTCTCCATTTCGAAGATGTAAATAAACTTATGGTCGTTCTTCAGGGTTTAGTCGATAAAGGGAATACTGTTATCGTTATCGAACATAATCTCGATGTCGTTAAGTGCGCAGACTGGATTATAGATATGGGTCCTGAAGGAGGCGATGGCGGTGGTACTGTAGTTACCGAGGGAACACCAGAATCCGTGGCAGCTGAAGCGAATAGCTGGACTGGCAGATTCCTTAAGCCGCTCCTGAATGTGAAGTAACACGAATGTGAAGTAACACGATACTGAAATAAAAGAGCATCTCAAGAAGAAAGGATGACGTAATGGATACCGCCCCTGAAAAATATACACAGGGCGCATGGCGCAAAACTGTGCGTCTCCTTCATGATGCGCAGAGCGACGGCTCCCTAGCAGTCCCAGCTTACGATACCACCAGTAGTGAAGCCCCTGAAGAAGTAGGGGTAGAGGCTAAGACAAATGTGAACGGAGCCCCACTCCTAGGAGACACCCGAGACCTCTTCCGTCCGAAAACTTCGGACATTCCGACGAATCCGGGAGTCTATAAATGGCGTGACGGTGACGGGCGCGTTATCTACGTAGGTAAGGCGAAAAATCTCAGGAATCGCCTGACGAACTACTTTCAGCCCCTGGAAAGACTCCATCCGCGTACTCAAAATATGGTGCTCACCGCGCGGAGTCTCGAATGGACTGTAGTCGGCACTGAGCTCGAATCCCTGACACTCGAGTACACGTGGATTAAGGAGTTCGACCCTCGTTTTAATGTCGTCTTTCGAGATGATAAGACGTATCCCTACGTGGCTATCTCCGTTAAAGAAGAGATACCGCGTGTATGGGTCACGAGAAATAAGAATAACCGTAAAGCACGCTACTTCGGCCCGTATGCGAAAGTATGGAATATGCGCCAGACTCTGGATTCCATGCTTCGCGCATACCCAGTACGTACGTGTACGCCTGCCGTGCTGAAGCGCGCTCAGGAAACTGGACGCCCCTGCTTACTTGGTCATATAGGCAAGTGCTCAGCACCATGCGTCGGCTGGATTTCGAAGGAAGAGCATCGCTCTATGAGTGAGCGTCTCGTCGCTATACTGACGGGACGTCTCGGAGATTCTTTCCGCAAACAGCTCGAATCTCAGATGAAAGAGGCAAGCGCGGAACTTGAGTTTGAGAAAGCAGCAAAGATTCGAGACCAGATTCAAGCTCTCAGCTCTGTTCTCGAGCAGAATTCCGTCGTCTTCTCTACAGATGTAGATGCAGACGTCATAGGCATCGAAACGGATGAGCTAGAAGCTAGTGTTCACTCGTTTTTCGTGCGTGCCGGCACTATCCGTGGTGAACGTGGGTGGTCTGTAGAACGCGTGGAGGATGTGGATGATGCGGAGCTTCTCGCTGACCTCATTACACAGGTATATTCTGCTGCTGTAGAGGAAAATGACTCGGAAAACATTATGGGGATCAGCAGCACAGAAAAAAGTAGCGAATCCATTTCAGTGACGGCTAGTCGTGATGCTCTCGCTCCGACGCAGCAGACCACGGCTACAGATGCTGTGCGCCGAGCTCAGGTAACTCGGCACCGCAAAGAGCGAGAAGACATGACCGGACGTAGCGATCTCCTCGCGCCTATATCTCCCATACCGCGTGAGATTCTCGTACCTTTTGAGCCAGCACGTCTGCATAGCCTCGAAATGTGGCTGTCTGGCTTGCGTGGAGCCATCGTGACTATCCGAGTCGCTGAACGCGGCGAAAAAAAGACTCTCCTCGACCGCGCGAACGCGAACGCACAGCAGAGTCTTCAGCGCAGTAAGCTCAGTCGTGTTACTGACCTTGCCGCACGTTCACAGGCACTTCACGATATCGCTGATGCGCTCTACCTCGATCAGGCTCCACTACGCATCGAATGTTACGATATCTCGAATGCTACGGGCGGCGGATTCCAGGTGGCATCCATGGTCGTCTTCGAAGATGGTATGGCGAAGAAGAACTTTTACCGTCATTTCGCCATTCGCGGGAAAGATGGAAAAGGCGCTATCGACGATACTGCTGCCATCTACGAGACTCTTACTCGGCGCTTCAGCCATGGAAATATTTCTGGAGATACGGGGGATAGCCTCGAGGACGAAGCGCGCCTTGAGAAACTGGAGCAGACGCAGAACGCCGATAGCGTTTCCGACATCGTTCAGCAGGATACATCCCGCCGCCGCTTTGCTTATAAGCCGAACCTCATCGTCGTCGATGGTGGGCAGCCTCAGGTGAAGGCAGCCCAGCGCGCACTCGATGACTGTGGGATAAACGATGTGGCCGTGTGCGGACTCGCGAAAAAGCTAGAAGAAGTGTGGGTAGCAGATGATGACTATCCTATTATCCTTAAACGCCAGTCTGAGGGGATGTACCTGCTCCAGCGCGTACGCGATGAATCACACCGCTTTGCCATCACGTATCATAGAAAGACGAGACGAAAAGGCGCTTTACGCTCTGCCCTCGATGATATCCCGGGCATAGGCCCGAGCTTCCAGAAGAAGCTCCTGAATCATTTCGGTTCCGTAAGAGCCATGCGCGAGGCTACTGTCGAAGATTTTCTCGATGTACCGGGAGTAGGCCACGCAAAAGCAGACGCTCTGTATGCTGCTCTTCACTCTCACAAGGAAGACGTGAACGAACATACAGCTAGCCATAACGACATAAACAGCACGAACGATACTAAGGACGGTCAGAATGATGCACACTAATGTACAGGACACATCGATACGGCATCGTGCTGCAGTGCTCGGCTCTCCCATACGGCACTCGTTATCCCCAGTGCTCCATTCAGCTGCATATGCTGCTTTGGGGCTCACGGACTGGGAGTATAGCCGCCACGATGTGAAAGAAAAACAGCTCGACTCTTTCTTTACACACCTCGACTCGACATGGGCTGGGGTCAGTATGACGATGCCGCTGAAGAAGGAAGCTCTTCGCTTTGCTGACACGCAGGATTCGAGAGTATCTTTCCTCGGCGTAGCGAATACGGCGGTCTTCGACTGGACTCGAAAGAGTGCTCAGCATTCTAGTCTTCCTCACGTTAGCCTCTATAACACGGATGTGGATGGCATTAAGCTTACATTCGCGGATGAATTCGGAGTAGTCGCTACCTGTGAATCGAGCGTACATGCGCAGTCACATCCGTATCCGCTCCCGCAGTCACGGCCGCAGCCGCAAAGTCAGTCACAGAGCTTCTCCGCTCTCGTTATAGGTTCGGGATCGACCGCGACATCCGCCGTAGCGGCTCTCATCGAGATGAACGTGAGTGACATCACCATTTGCGCTCTGAACACTCTTGAGGCTGCGCAGATGGCCCGACGCATGGAGCAGTATCCTGGCGCAGAGTCATCCGTGAACTTCACCGTGAAACCTTGGAGGACTGCCGTCGAAGAGATTCTCGCAGCAGATATTATCATCGCTGCTGTGCCCGCCCACGCTACGGATGAATTGGCCCAGGAAATCCAGAAGCTTCCTGAGTCCGTCCGCTTCACGGAAAAACGAATGCTCGACGTCATCTACGACCCTCGGCCGACGCAACTGATGGCGCAGATGGACGCGCGAGACGCAGACGTCAGGGGAGGTGAGCATATGCTCTTGAGACAAGCCCTCGCACAGGTAGCATACATGACCAGAACTCCTGTACAGAACGTTCTCGAGGTGGCATTCGAGCCCATGAAGCGCGCTCTGTTCGCCAGTTTGTAGAGGGATACACGCACGTATATAGCCAGAAGCTGAAATGTTCAGAAGACCAGCTCTGGGGCTATGCTAGAAGACATGGAGAAGAACGTGGCAGAAGATTTCGAAGTTTTGCTCATTACCGGTATGTCCGGTGCGGGTCGAACGCGCGCTGCGGATAGTGTCGAGGACATCGGATGGTATGTCGTGGATAATCTTCCTCCGAAGCTGCTTATTCCGCTCGTGGATATGATGACGTCATCTGGTTCGAAGGTTCATAAGCTCGCTGCTGTCATCGACGTTCGTTCACGTTCGTATTTCGATGATCTCGCTGAAGTTCTCGCGCATCTCGAAGATCTTGGCGTGAAAACGCGCATATTATTCCTCGATGCGAGCGATGAGGTGCTCATTAAGCGTTATGAGTCCGTTCGACGCCCGCACCCTCTGCAGAATGGGCGTCGGCTTATCGATGGCATAAATGAAGAGCGTGAGCTTCTTCAGGTTCTGAAAGAGAAGGCGGACGTTATTCTCGATACGTCGCGTACGAGTATTCATCAGCTTTCGACGCAGCTCTATGAGTCGCTCGTGGGCACCGGTCCGCAGACCGTGAACGTTCACATCTTCAGTTTCGGTTTTAAGCATGGCGTTCCTGCGGATGCTGATTTCGTCCTCGACGTTCGTTTCCTTCCGAATCCGTTCTGGGTTCCGGAGCTTCGCACGCTGACTGGGAAAGATAAGGCCGTGAGCGACTATGTTCTCGAGAGCTCTGGAGCGCGAGAGTTCCTCGACTCGTATGAGCGTGCGTTAGAGGTAGCACTTTCTGGATACGCGCGCGAGGATAAGCATTTCGTTACTATAGCCGTGGGGTGCACGGGTGGTCAGCATCGCTCGGTGGCTATGAGTGCGGAGCTCGCTCGGCGCTTGAAAGAGCATGGTTTTACTGTAACCGTATCTGCACGTGAGTTAGAGCGTATGAACCGTTAAGAAGTTTTTTGTATCCAATTTTTCCATTTCCGGGCAGATTTCCGTATTCTATCCATGGTTATCGTTACACTAAATTCTCGGATAATCTGCATTTAACCCTCAAGGAGGCGCCGTGTCACTGCTCGACGAGGTCAAAAACGAACTCGCAGCGATTACTGATGACTCGTCATTAGCGAAGCAAGCTCAGGTTTCGACCATGCTCCGCTTCGGCGGAGGAATCCAGCTGGTGAAGAATGTACCAGTAGTGTTTGCGAAGCTCACTAATCGTTCTTCTGCTGCTTGGCTGAAGAGTTCCATCATGGAAATCTGGGGCTACGATGTGGAGCTACGTAAAGCATCCTCCACGCTAGCTACTGGTGAGACGATGGAATATGATCTCGTCGCCGTTACGCGCGAAGGAAAGCGTCTCGCACTCCAGTGTGGTCTTCTCGACCAGCGTTCTCATGAAATTACGGGCATCGCTCCTGCGCACATTCAGGGAAATATAGCCCAAGTGAAGGCAGCATGGCGCGGGGCATTCCTCGCGAAGGGTCGCCTCAGTGACCCTGGTAAGTCCAGCATGATGGAGATAGTCTGCCCGAGCGTGGACTCTGTAAACGATCTCATTATGGCAGCACGCCGACTCGGTGTTACCGCGAAGCCACACCGCGTGAATAGTTCCGTCCGCGTGCGTATTACCGATCCAGACGTCATCGAGCGTATGCTCATCCTCATGGGGGCACATACCACTGCTCGCGAATGGAGCGGAAAACGCGTTGAGGGCGAGACTCGCGGTAAGGCGAACCGTCTCGCGAACTTCGACGATGCGAATATGCGTCGTAGCGCGAAGGCTGCAGTGGAGGCTAGCCAGAAAGTACGCCACGCCTTCGAAGTACTCGGCGAAGACATTCCGGAGAATCTTCGTGCGGCAGGCCAGCTGCGTCTGGATCATGGAGATGCTAGTCTAGAAGAGTTGGGTCGTTTGGCAGACCCTCCTATAACGAAGGATGCCATCGCCGGCCGAATCCGCCGTTTGCTCCAGCTGGCCACGAAAGTGGAGAAACAGCGTGCAGCAAACGCGGAAAAGAACTAAACTTCATATATAGCGACACAAGAAAGGAAGCTCATGAAGACACTCAAAGATTTGGGTAACGTAAGCGGCAAGCGCGTGCTTGTACGTGCGGACTTTAATGTCCCACTCGATGGTACGACTATCACCGATGATGGCCGTATCCGCGCTGCTCTGCCGACCATTAACGCTCTGCGTGAAGCAGGCGCGAAGGTCATCGTTATGGCACATCTCGGCCGCCCTAAGGGACAGGTCGTTCCAGAGCTGAGCCTGGCACCAGTGGCAGCACGCCTCGGTGAGCTGCTTGGCGCACCAGTAACTCTCGCAGCAGACACCTATGGTGAGGATGCTCAGGCGAAGGTAGCAGCTATGGCTGACGGTGACGTCGTTCTCCTCGAGAACGTGCGCTTTAACCCAGAAGAGACTTCGAAGGATGCTGAAGAGCGCGCTGCATACGCGAAGAAGATCGCCGCTCTCGGCGACGCTTTCGTCTCGGATGGTTTCGGAGTCGTCCACCGCGCACAGGGTTCGAACTATGACGTGGCTACCGACCTTCCAGCAGCAGCAGGCCTGCTCGTAGAGAAGGAAGTAACTGCACTGTCGAAGACGAATGATCCTGAGCGTCCACTGACCGTCGTTCTCGGTGGTTCGAAGGTGTCTGATAAGCTCGGCGTCATCTCGAACCTGCTGAATAAGGCAGACCGCCTCGTCATCGGCGGCGGCATGGTCTTCACCTTCCTCAAGGCTCTCGGCTACGAGGTAGGAAAGTCCCTGCTGGAAGAAGATCAGGTAGCGACCGTCCAGGGCTACCTCGAGAAGGCGAAGGAGAACGGTGTAGAGATAGTTCTTCCTACGGATATCCTCGCAGCAGACAGCTTCGCTGCAGATACTGCGTACGAAGCAGTGCCAGCAGATGCTATTCCAGCAGATAAGATTGGTCTGGACATCGGTCCAGATTCCCAGAAGCTCTTCCACGATAAGATCGTGGATTCGAAGACTGTGGTCTGGAATGGACCTATGGGCGTCTTCGAGTTCCCTAACTTCGCGGGGGGTACTCGCGCTGTAGCACAGGGCCTCATCGACGCTACTGCTGAGAATGGTGCATTCTCCATCGTGGGTGGTGGAGACTCCGCTTCTGCAGTACGTAACCTCGGCTTCGACGAGAGCAAGTTCTCGCACATCTCCACTGGTGGTGGCGCATCGCTCGAGTTCCTCGAGGGTAAGACTCTTCCAGGTCTGAGCGTTCTCGACTAAGAGAGAAAAATCCAGAGCGGTCACCACTTCATGTGTAAGTGGTGACCGCTCTGCTATCGAAGGATACCATCGTGAGCATTTTCTCATTCCCACATCACAGCACCCCGCAGAAGGCGGAGCCCGTAGCTGAGCCTCAGTCTGCGCTACGCACACCTTTGATTGTGGGAAATTGGAAAATGAATCTGAACCACCGCGAAGCCGCACAGTTCATGCAGCAGCTCGCGTGGATACTGCGCGACGGGCGCTTCGACCCGAGCGCGTGCGAGATAGCCATACTGCCGCCGTTCACGTCCATCCATAGCGTGCAGGTGCTCGTACAAGCGGATAAACTCAGCATCTGTTACGGCGCACAAACCGTCTCCGTCACGTCTCAAGGCGCATTCACGGGCGACGTCTCCGCGGACATGCTCTCCGCGCTCGGCTGCACATACGTTCTCGTGGGACATTCCGAACGCCGACGCTACCATTCGGACGACGATGCGAATCTCGTAGACCAGGTACGCGCTACACTCGCAGCCGGCATGCAGCCTATCCTGTGTGTGGGGGAGGGCTACGAGGAACGTCGAGAAGGAATAGAACTCGATTACGCTGTAGGTCAGGTCGATGACATTACGCGTGACCTGTCCGAAGAGGACGCACGAAAGCTCATCATCGCGTATGAGCCGGTGTGGGCCATAGGCACCGGCCTCGTAGCCACGCCGCAGTCTGCTCAGGATGCCGCTCACGCCATTCGTACACACCTCGAGCGCACGTATAGTGCGGATCTTGCTGCTCAGGCGCGCATTCTGTACGGCGGCTCTGTGACTTCGGCAAATGCACTCACCCTTCTCACGCAGGCGCGAGATATGGACGGCTTCCTCATCGGGGGAGCGAGCCTCGAAGCTGAAGAGTTTTCGGCCATTATTCAGCAGATAACACGTTTCCGAAGCGGGCGCTCCTGAGCTTGAATTTTCTGGGGTATCGTGTATTCTATAAGTAGTTTCGCATGGGAGGTGTCATGAACTGGTTGTTCGTGCTGAAGGTCACTCTGGAAGTGATCGTCGTGATTTTGAGTATTATGCTGACCGCACTTATTCTGATGCATAAGGGTAAGGGTGGCGGCCTGTCGGATATGTTTGGTGGCGGCATTTCTGCTAACGCTGGTACGTCTGGTGTCGCTGAACGTAACCTGAACCGCATCACCGTCTTCGTGGCGTTGCTGTGGATAGCCATCATCATCGGTTTGGACTTCATGGTGAAGTACGGGCTGGGTGCGTAAGGTTCGGTTTATACGGTAGAATATCTGGAGCGTTCTCTCTGGCGGGAGCGTTCCAGATTTTTTTGTTAAGGTCAATTTTTCCTTTGTCGCACTACTAACTACTTATAGAAGATATCCCATCATATTTCATTTTACTGGCTCTTCTCATTTTTGTGTGTATGGGGTGTGGAGTGTGGTGCGGATGTGTGCTCGGATGGTTTGTGTGAATCCTCCAGAGTGGAGAAGGCTTCTGAGTCGATAGTTTTCTGGCTGTCTAAAGCCTAACGCGATTCCTCGCAGGGTTTCGAGTCTACCGTTAATGGCTTCGGTGGGACCGTTACTGGATTTCGCAAACGTGAAATACGCTAAAACATCGTCACGGCGTTTAGCAAGAGTACGACCAAGAGTAGCAAGTTCCGGGCAGTGTGGGCTGCTCCCTTTCTGAGCGAGAGCATCGATCAGTTCACGCAGAGCGCGACGTGCTTTCTTCCGGTTTTTCTCACGGTAACAGTCAATAATACGCTGGTATACATCATGCGCGAGTTTCAACGAGGGATACGCGTTTAAGAGTTTTTTAACTGCGAGGGCTTGTTTGTCGGTACGTAACCATTGGCTTTTTAAAAGGCTTCTACGATGCCGATATAACGGGTCATTTTTTTGTTCCTCGCTGGCCTGTTTCTTCGCGTTGGAGTCGGCAGCGTACCTGAGAGACTTTATCAGCTGCGAGTTTAACAACGTGGAACGGGTCCATGACGTCACACGCGTGAGGAAGCTGAGCTGCAGACGCGTTCTTAAAACCTGTAAACGCGTCCATAGCCACGACCTGAATATTATCGCGAAAAGCACGCGACTGGCCAGCAAGCCACGAGCTGACCACATGCTCACTACGCCCCTCTATCATATCGAGCAAGCGCGCACTTTTGCCACTACGCAACCCGGTTAAGTCCACAAGAACAGTCACATAGCGGCTACCCGTAGATGTATGACGCCACACGTGTTCATCAACACCTAAGACTCTCACCCCGTCTAATCGTGTAGGGTCTGTAACCAGAATGCTGTCTGTTGTTTCTAATACAGCCGTATTCACCGTGGCCCACGAGCAATACAAATCTAACGCGCACGCGCGTATACTTTTCGATTTCCACGAGATTTCTGCTATAGCCCACCAGATGGCAGCGAACGAGAGTTGACGTCCAGGAGCAGCAACCCTATCGAGGTTTTCACTCCATGTTGACCAGCAATGCACGCACTCATACAAACGAACTCGGATACGCAGTACTACACCACACTGACCTATAGGCGTGTGAGTAATCCACCGTATACGAGAACTACGAATACGGGGCTCGAGACAACCACACACTCCACACGCTCGATCACGCTGAGTTTTCTGGCAATCAATAACCCATAAACCAGCACGCATCCCGCCTCGGATAAATGCTTGACCTAATGCTTCTAACCCTATCTGGTCTAACCCCAGTAGACTATCGACACTACATGGGGTAAACTTCGTAATGGACCGTGCTGATTTTATTATTTTTTTGTTCACATATCACATAAAACAGCACGGTCTCTACAAACCCCAACCCCCACTCCCGTAAACACTCATACACACCAAAATGAGAAGAGCCACTTTACTTTTCCTTTGTTTCCTTATAAAATAAGGTGGGATTATAACAAACGCAGAGAAGCACCATGGAAGATACATGAATATCCTGTGGTTCTCTTACTTATTAAGGAGATGAAAATATGGGGGGTTATAGACCGTCTCGATAGGATATCGAATCAAATATCTACATCGAATGCCATAGGTGTGGCACATGTCGCACAAAATGCTGTCCAGACTGCAGCACTTTATGAGATGAATGATGCTCTCAGATACCAAGTCAGTGAACTTGAAGAAACGAATGGTCATTTAGCGGATATAGAAGCAAATGTAGCCGATATAGCACAAACCACGAGATTAATTTCTGAGCAGTTCACATATGAGCTCAAGCTTCATGAGAGAACTAATGATTTACTTTCTGGTTTTATAGAGCTTACTGATGAAGGATTCAGAAAACTGACTCGCGAAGAGCAGATTAATAATAACTTTAATTGGGAAGCATGGCTCGATACCAGTACGGGGAAGGTCTTCCAGAACTGGCTCCCTCACGCACAGGACTATCTGTCTCAGTATTTTTCTAACACAGATTCTATGCAAGCAGCACGCGAGACCGATTTCATGAGGAACCTCCGTTTACGACTCACGCCTTATCCAGATACGATGAATCGCCGAATCGTTAACTTTGTACCGAAGGATATTCCTGAGTTCCCTCCTTATGCTCCAACCGACAAGAAGTTTAATCTTGGAATCCGGATTGGTCTCGGCATCGTCGGTGTAGTTCTAACGATAATCCTCTTCGTTATATGGGACATAGCCAATCTAGCCTTCCACCTTTTTGATCCATTCATTAGAATCGTCGGCTATGAACTGTTTTCAAACGTATCTGTTATTACCTTCATAGCCTTATTTTACTTCATCCCATATTTCGTCATAAAATATGCATGGTATCGTACTTATGAAAAACCACACAGGCTCGAGTATGATTCTATCAGACTGGAATACGAGCAGAACGCACACGAGGCTGCAGAGCTAAACTCGCTTCTTCTCGAAAGAAAACGTGTCGCTCTCTCGATACGCTCTCAAGTTATCGACTCGCTTAATGTAGATCTTCCTAGTGCTGAAAGCTGGTCATCAGCTCAAGATAGAACACGAGTAGAGGACATACTCCATGTCTTAAATACTATACGTTCAAAGCCTGAAATAGTTCGTGATGGCTTACCTGAAATAATAGATTTTCACTATAGTACACCCAGCGCATATCCTGAGATTTCTACGAGCATGAAGTCTATTCTTCCACAGCTCACTCTGAACAGTAAAGAGAAGATGAAAGATATCATCATGCACTAGATGCGAATTCTTACCTAAGAAAAACTGTGGCGCTGCACCTCCCGAAGGAGATACAGCGCCACAGTTCGTATTCTCACGAAAGAGTAATCGCTTTAGAGCACAGTCTTACTCAGCGTTCACGCGGTCGATACCAGCCTGAACATCAGCGATCACCGAATCCCAGGACTTGATGAATGCTGCTACACCATCAGCCTCGAGCTTGTCAGTCACCTGCTTGATGTCGATGCCGAGCTCAGCGAGCTTGTTCATCACAGCGTGGGACTCTTCGTAGGTGCCCTTGATGGAAGGAGCGCCGTCACCCTGCTCTGCGAGAGCGTCGAGGGTCTTCTCTGGCATGGTGTTCACCACGTCTTCAGCCACAAGTTCATCCACATACTTCGATGGGGAGTATGCTGGGTTCTTCGTACCAGTGGAAGCCCAGAGTGGACGCTGGCGCTTAGCACCTGCTGCCTCGAGCTCAGCCCATGCTGGATCGTTTGCGAACTTGTTCTCGAACAGTTCGTAAGCGATGCGAGCATTCGCCACAGCTGCCTTACCTTCGAGAGCCTTAGCTTCTTCGGAGCCGTTCTCTTCGAGGAGCTTGTCTACTGCAGAATCCACGCGGGAGACGAAGAAGGATGCTACGGAAGCGATCTTGGTGAGGTCGTGACCGTTTGCGTGTGCCTGCTTGATACCTTCGATGTACGCGTCGATAACCTGCTCGTAACGCTCGATGGAGAAGATGAGGGTCACGTTCACAGAGATACCCTTAGCGAGGGTAGCGGTGATAGCTGGGAGACCTTCGAGGGTAGCTGGGATCTTGATCATCGCGTTTGGACGATTCACCTTTTCCCACAGCTCCACTGCCTGCTTCGCAGTGTTCTCGGTGTCGTGTGCGAGGCGTGGGTCCACTTCGATGGACACGCGGCCGTTCACGAAGTCGGTAGCTTCTGCGATCTCGCGGAAGATATCCGTCGCGTTACGCACGTCGGTGGTGGTGAGCTCGCGGATAGCGGTCTCTACGTCTACCTTACCGAGTTCCTTCAGCTGAGCGTCGTATGGACCGACCTGGCTCAGAGCCTTCTGGAAGATGGATGGGTTCGTGGTGACGCCTACTACGTTCTTATGAGCGATGAGGTCCTGCAGCGAGCCAGACTCGATGCGGGTACGGCTCAGGTCATCCAGCCAGATGGATACGCCAGAGTCACTGGTCTTCTGAGTGTGCACGTTCTGTGCCATAATTTATTCCCCTTTTGTACGGAGTAGCGCGAAAACCTCTACAGCTTTCGCACTGATAAAAAGGGCGGCCGGCTGTACAGTCAGCCGCCCTTACACCTGTTCTATTCTAGCGGAAACTAGCGAGCAGCCTTTACTGCAGCGATGGAAGCCTTCGCTTCTTCTGCTACGTGCTCAGCAGTAATGCCGAGAGCCACCATGTTCTCCGAGCCACCGCCCTGAAGGCCGAAGGACTCGATGGATACAGCCTTACCGTAAGAGCCGAGGTACTTGTACCAGGACAGTGCCAGGCCAGCTTCTACGGAGACGCGAGCCTGTACAGCTGCTGGGAGTACAGATTCCTTATACTCTGCAGACTGCTGCTCGAACCACTCCATGGAAGGAACGGAGACCACGCGAGCCTTCACACCTTCGCCAGCGAGGGTCTTTGCTGCTTCTACAGCGTGCTGTACTTCGGAACCGGACGCCATGAGGATGACATCTGGAGTACCCTCGGTGTCTACGAGCACGTATGCACCATGCTTCACGCCATCCTTAGCCTTCTCGATGGTCTCTGCCAGGGTAGGAACGTTCTGACGAGTCAGAATCATAGCTACTGGAGCAGTGGACTCACGCTTAAAGGTGTAGCGGTATGCTTCAGCAGTTTCGAACTCATCTGCTGGGCGTACGACCTCGAGGTTCGGGATAGCACGCATGGAAGCGAGGTTCTCTACTGGCTGGTGGGTAGGACCATCTTCGCCCACTGCCACGGAGTCGTGGGTCCAGACGTAGAGGTTAGGAATGTTCATCAGAGCTGCGAGGCGCACAGCTGGGCGCTCGTAGTCAGAGAACATGAAGAAGGTGCCGTTAAATGGACGGGTGTGAGATCCGAGGATCATACCGTTCGTGATAGCACCCATGGCGAGTTCACGTACGCCGAAGTGCAGCACGCGGCCGCCTTCAGATACGTTTGGCCAGGTCTTCGTAGCATATTCTGCTGGGAGGAAGGAAGGTGCACCCTTAATGGTGGTGTTATTCGAACCACCGAGGTCAGCGGAACCACCCCAGAGCTCTGGCATGACAGCTGCGATAGCATTCAGAGCTGCACCAGAAGCCTTACGAGTAGCCACAGAAGCGCCAGCAGTGATGCCTGCTTCGAGCTCGTCGATAGCCTTGTCGAAGTCTGCAGGAAGCTCACCAGCTGCCATACGGTCGAAGAGGGCTGCCTTATCTGGGTTTGCTGCACGCCAAGCTTCGAACTTTTCGTTCCATGCCTTGTGTGCTTCTGCACCGCGGTCAGCTACCTCGCGAGCGTGTGCGAGAGCTTCTTCGTCGGTAGGGAAGGCCACTTCTGGGTCGTAGCCGAGAACCTTCTTCAGGCCAGCTACTGCCTCAGCACCGAGCTTCGAACCGTGGGAGGACTCGTCGTTCGTCTTACCTGGGGTAGGCCATGCGATGAGAGTGTTCACCTTAATGAAGTGTGGACGGTCAGTGACCTGCTCTGCCTTATGGAGAGCTGCTGCGAGAGCCTCGGTGTCTTCCTTATAGGAACCATCTGGCTGAACGAAGGATACTTCGTCGGTGTACCAGCCCTGAGCTTCGAAGCGCTTGAGAACGTCTTCGGAGAAGGTCAGGTTCGTGTCACCCTCGATCTGGATGTGGTTCGCGTCGAAGATAACCGTGAGGTTACCGAGCTTCTGTCCGCCTGCCAGAGATGCTGCTTCAGAGGACACGCCCTCTTCCACGTCACCTTCACCGCAGATGACCCATACCTTGTGGTCGAATGGGGAGGTGCCTGCAGGAGCTTCTGGATCCAGGAGGTTACGCTGGTAACGCTGAGCCATAGCGAAGCCGACGGAGGAAGCCAGACCCTGGCCCAGAGGACCCGTGGTCATCTCGATGCCTTCGGTCAGGCCATACTCTGGGTGACCAGGAGTGCGCGTACCCATGGTACGGAACTTCTTCAGGTCGTCGAGGGTCAGGTCATAACCAGAGAAATACAGCTGGACATACTGCGTCAGCGATGCGTGACCGCCGGAAAGGATGAAGCGATCGCGGCCTTCCCACTGAGGATCCTTAGGATCATGCTTCATGAAGTGCTGATACAGGGTGTAAGCGATAGGTGCCAGAGAAACAGGCGAACCTGGGTGACCAGAGCCAGCCTTTTCTACTGCATCTGCCGAAAGAACCTTAGCGAGCTTAACTGCGCGCTCGTCAAGTTCAGTCCATGTGAAATCGGACATGTAGACCAACTTTCCTTCCTTGAGATAAAGGCGCTGACCGCTCTACGTAGTGCGCTCAGCGACCCGTTTACATCTCCTATATTAGTAAGGCATAGAGACCTTTGAGAGACGTCCGCGCGTTCGTTCGCACAGCGGTTTGTCCGTTTTATGTGTCAATTTTCGTTCATCCCCAGCTAAGCCACCCCACGACGTGGAGTCCACGTGCTTAAATAGAGGGAGAAAAATAGACAAAACGAGAATAAAAGGAAGCCGATGGCAGATTATTACGAGACTCTGGGTGTGGCGCGCGATGCGAGCGATGACGAGATAAAAAAGGCGTATCGTAAGCTCAGCCGCAAGTACCACCCAGATCTGGCAGGCCCTGAGTTCGAAGATAAATTTAAAGAAGTAAATACCGCGTACGAAGTCCTTTCAGACTCCCAGAAGCGCGCCATGTATGATCAGGGCGTAGACCCTATGGCTCCAGGCGGTGGTGCACCAGGAGCTGGAGCGGGCGCAGGATTTGGAGACTATGGAGACATCTTTAGCGCCTTCTTCGGTGGAGCAGGATTTGGCTCAGGTCAGGGGCCTACGCCACGCACCCAGCCAGGACGCGACTCCCTGGCGAGCCTGACGGTAGACCTCAAGACCACAGTCTTCGGTGGAAAAGAAAGCCTGAGCGTCACTCTCTACGCTGTATGTGATACCTGTACAGGTAAGGGCAGTGCAGATGGCTCTGAGCCAGTGACCTGTCCAGAATGCCACGGAAGCGGCTCCGTTCAGCGCGTCGTGCGTACTATGCTCGGCCAGATGATGTCCTCCCAGCCATGCGAGCGCTGCGAAGGCCATGGCACCATTATCCAGAATCCATGCGCATCCTGCATGGGACATGGTCGCGTGCGCAAGCAGCGCACCATCACCGTCTCTGTTCCTGCAGGCATTCAGGATGGTACACGCCTGCGCCTGAGCGGTCAGGGTGAAGTGGGCGAGGGAGGCGGTCCAGCCGGCGACCTGTACGTGGACATTACTGTGCGCCCGGATGACGTCTTTACTCGAGACGGGAATGACCTCCACTGCTGGATTAAGATTCCTATGACGTGGGCAGCTCTCGGACACTCCACAAGCATCGGCACTTTCGACGGCGACCGCGAGATTAACATCCCAGCGGGAAGCCAGCAGGAAGATGTGCTCACCCTGGATGGCCTCGGCGTCACACGTCTGAACCGTACAGAGCGCGGAAACCTCGTGGTGCACCTCGACATCACCATTCCGAAGAAGCTGAGTAACCAGGAAAAGAAGCTCCTGAGCGACTTCGAAGCACTGAATAAAGAGGCGCGTGTCGAGGGCAAACCTCAGCAGAGCGCGAAGAGCATGAAGCAGAATAAGGGCTTCTTCGAGAAGCTGCGCCACGCCTTCTCGTAAAACGCACGCGCACTCACGACATCCACAGTACTCAGGCCGGGGAGCACATATGCGTTCCTCGGCCTGGATTCTCGCTTATTCTTCGCATTTTCTCCCTCATCTTCGGCTTACGCCGCGGTATCTGGCAGGAGAGTAGGGACTTTTCACCGTAGCATGTGCGGTAAGCCTGATTCTTCGCGCCGATTCCTCGTCGTCACGGTCATCACAGCTCTCTCCCTGCTGGCCGTGGAGCTCCACTTTGAAGCATTCTTATGTACCACGTGAAGAGCCACCGCCAGAGGAGGGCGATATTATGCCGTGGATGTAAGGCGCTAAGGCTGGAAGAAGGTTTTGGGCGGAAGTGACTATAGCTATGGTCATTTGCGCCCAAAAAGGCGTACCCCCGGGATGCGTCACTCACTCAAAGCAAGTTTTGGGCGGAAATGACCGCGTAGGCCTTAATCTCTTCTCCTTTTGGGCGGATGTGACTACGTATATGGTCATTCTCGCCCAAAACGCCCTCACCAGCCCTCAGGCACACAAAAAGGGGCCTAGCGCCTCAGCTAAGCCCCTCCCAGAAGGAACGAAATCGCCCCCCCCTAAAACCCAAACCCCTCCTACAGCCGCGCGAGCAAATCCCGGCACATGGACCGGTACTGGCTCACATACCCTCCACCGAAGAAGACACAGTGTCCAGCGATAGGGTAGAGCTGCCAGAGTGTGCGACGCTCTTCGAAGCCTTTCTTCAGCGGATGGACACTCTGATATCCACGCAGGATGTCACTCATGAAGCTCATACCGAAGAGGGAAAGCATGGACAGGTCTTCCTCGCGGTGGCCGCCATGCGCAGCAGGGTCGATGAGTACAGCTTCGGACTGTTCGAGTGAAGCGCCATTCACTCCTGTGCGCGTCCACATCACGTTACCACTCCAGAGGTCTCCGTGCACTCGAGCAGCCTTATCCGCCGCAGCAGCCCCCATGAGCTCAGGAAGCGCCGCGCAGACTTCTTCCGTCAGAGACAGATCTGCCCGCGTCAAAAGTCCCCGTGAGATACCCAGCGAAACCATAGGAATCAGACGCCCCTCGGCATAGTACGTCGCTGCATCATCCCACGAGCCACGGTCCATAACCACAGGATCTTGCAGAGGGCCGAAGTAGCACTGGCCGTCATACCCGCTTGGCGCCTGACCATACACCACAGACCCGCTTCCGAAATCATGCATGTGTGCCAGAGCTCTGCCGAAGGCATAGGCAGCATCAGGCGTGGCACTGGCTGGCGAAATGCGCTCGATGTCCAGATAATCCGTTCCCCACGAGTCCACATTCACGACACGCGGACCTCCCGCATTCTCTGCTTCCTTCAGCCACAGCAGCCCTTTCGCTTCGGCTTCAAAGAAGCCCTCAGGCGAGTAAGAGCGCGACTTCCTGTGCAGTGCCATCGTGGTCATGATATACCTCCTTAGCGGTAGAATTGACCCCACTAAAAACCATTCTACTCGTCACGCGCTCGTAACACAGAAATATAAACGAAACACAAACCGAGCACCGGCGAAACATAAAAGAGCGTACCGTTAAGCACGCAAAACAAAAGAACAGTAAGAACAGTAAGAACAAAAAAGAAGAACAAAGAGGCATAAGAATGACACAGAAGACCGCACGCGAGATCTTAAACGATCCGTTCCTGAACAAGGGCACCGCGTTTACCGAGGAAGAACGCGCACAGCTCGGGCTGACGGGCATGCTGCCGGCACACGTCCAGACCATCGACGAGCAGGCAGCTCAGGCGTACGCCCAGATGGAGACGAAGACGAGCATGCTCGAAAAGCGCCTGTTCCTCATGGAGATTTTTAACACGAACCGCACGCTGTTCTACCGCATGTTCAGTCAGCACGTGGAAGAGTTTAACCCTATCGTCTATGATCCGACCATCGCCGAAACCATCGAGAACTACAGCGACCTGTTCGTAGACCCTCAGTACGCAGCATATCTGGATATTAACCATCCAGAAAACATCGAAGCCACGCTGAAGAATGCAGCAGGAGACCGCGAGATTCGCCTCGCCGTGGTTACGGATGCAGAAGGCATCCTCGGCATCGGAGACTGGGGCACGAATGGCGTGGACATCTCCGTCGGCAAGCTCATGGTGTACACGGCGGCAGCGGGCATCGACCCAGCCAGCGTCATGCCTATCGTCATCGACGCGGGTACGAACCGTCAGAGCCTGCTGGATGACCCGAACTATCTGGGTAACCACCACGAGCGCGTGCGTGGCGAGAAGTATTATGACTTCATCGAGCAGTTCGTCCAGACTATCGAAGGTCTCTTCCCGAAGCTGTACCTGCACTGGGAGGACTTCGGCCGTGGAAATGCCGCGAACATTCTGAACACCTATAAGACGAAGATTCCTACTTTTAATGATGACATTCAGGGCACGGGCATCGTCACCCTCGGCGGCATCTTCGGCGCTCTGGACATTACGGGCGAAAAGCTCACTGACCAGGTGTATCTGTGCTACGGCGGTGGTACTGCTGGAGCGGGCATCGCTTCTCGCGTCCTGGCAGAGATGGTGTCGGAAGGTATGCCGGAAGAGGACGCCTATAAGCGCTTCTTCATGGTCGATAAGCAGGGCCTGCTCTTCGATGACATGGATGACCTCACTGACCAGCAGCGTCCATTCGCGAAGAAGCGTTCCGACTTCCCGAACGCCGAGAAGCTCACTGATTTGCTCGAAGTAGTGAAGGCGGTGAAGCCGACTATCCTCGTGGGTACCTCTACACAGCCGAAGACCTTCACGAAGGAGATCGTGGAGGCTATGTGCGAGATTACTGAGCGTCCTATTATCTTCCCTATCTCGAATCCGACGAAGCTGGCTGAAGCGAGCGCGGAGGACCTCATTCGCTGGTCGGATGGTAAGGCATTCGTGGCCACTGGTATTCCGTCGGATACCGTGAGCTATAAGGGCGTGGATTACATCATCGGTCAGGCGAATAACGCGCTCATTTATCCAGGCCTCGGTCTCGGTATGCTGGCTTCGGAAGCTTCCCTGCTGACTGACGAGATGATCGGCGCTGCAGCACATTCGCTCAGCGGCATCGTAAATCCAGGTGAGCCGGGAGCGCCTGTGCTTCCGCCATTCAAGTACGTGGCCGACGTATCCATTAAGGTAGCTGAAGCTGTGGCGAAGAAGGCTCAGGAGCAGGGCCTCGCCCGCGCTGAAGAGAAGGATATGGCGAAGGCTGTCCGCGACTTTAAGTGGTATCCAGAATATAAGTAAGGCTTCAGCGGGCTTTTACGCCTGAGGCTGCGGCTGAGTCTAAGGCTGAGTCTCGTGTACTGCCTGCGCCGTCACACGTACGTTCTGACGTGCCGTATGGTGCAGGCAGGTTTTCGCACGCCTGAGCGCTGCGTTTTATTACATTTTTGTTTTATTTCTGTTTTATTTTTCCAATTTTCCCCCGAGCAGAGTATTCACTTCACTCTCCTCGAATCATCAGGAAAGGGGGAGGTGCCATGACCGCATTCCTCACCTCACTTCAGAGCATTATTCCTATCATCGTGATCATCGTTCTCGGATACGCGCTGCAGGCGCGTGGATGGTTTGCTGATGCTTTCGCACCAAACCTCTCACGCCTCATTATGAATGTGGCGCTTCCATGCTCCATCTTCGTGTCTGTCCTGCGTTATCTGACGCTCGACAAGCTCGTATCCCTCTCCAGCGGGCTGCTCTACGTCTTCCTCGCCTTTGCGGGAAGCTACATTCTGGCATTCCTCGCTGTGTGGATTTTTAAGGTCCGCCCAGGGCGCCGCGGCACCATGATAAACACCTTCGCGAACGCGAACACCATCTTCATCGGTCTGCCGCTGAACATCGCACTTTTCGGGAATAATGCTCTGCCATTCTTCCTCGTCTACTACATCATGAACACCATCTCCACATGGACTCTGGGCGTCTACCTCATGACCACGGACAGCACGAGCGGCCAGAAGAGCACGGGCCCCGCAGCGAAGTTTAACTGGAAGAAGCTACTTCCGGCACCACTGGTCGGTTTCCTCATCGCACTGGTCTTCCTCGTGGCACGTATTCCTGTACCAGCATTCGCCACGAATACACTGACCTACATCGGGAACCTCGTGACCCCTCTGTCGCTGCTCTACATCGGTATTACTCTGCACAAGGCAGGACTGAAGACCATTCGCTTCGACTGTGATACCATCATCACCCTCGTGGGGCGCTTTATCCTGGCTCCAGCAGTCATGTTCGGCATTCTCTATGTGGCAGGCTTCCTGACTCCAGGCATGCCAGTGCTCGAGTCGAACACCTTCATTATCCAGTCTGCAGCTCCAGCGCTTGCCGTCCTGCCTATCCTGGCGAACCAGGGTGATGGAGATGTGGAATTCTCCACAAATGTCGTGACCATCAGTACTATACTGTTCGTCATCGTCGTGCCAGTTATTATGGTACTTCTCGGCTAAGCCAGAATCCACCGATACGTATGGCTCTCCTCACGCAGGGGAGCCATACGTTTTCCATCAGACGACCACGAAGAAAGAGAAAATTGACTACAGAAGAACACAAAAAGCCCACTCTCGCTTTTATTCTCATTCTCAGTGCGTTCATGGCCTTCACCTCGCTGGCCACGGACGTGTATCTGCCTGCCATGCCGGACATGCAGCATGATCTCGGCGGACATGCAGAGATGACCATCACCGGCTTCGTGGGAGGATTCGCTCTTGCGCAGCTAGTCTGGGGGCCTATCAGCGATAAAATCGGCCGCAAAACGCCGCTGTTCATCGGCACGCTCCTGTTCATCGCCGGAGCTGTGGGATGCGCACTGGCTCCATCCATGCACGCGGCCATCTTCTGGCGTATGATTCAGGCCTTCGGTGCCTGCACGGGTCCGATGATTAGCCGCGCCATGGTGCGTGACCTCTATGATGGGACAAACGCTGCACGCGTGCTCACCACGCTCATGCTCATTATGGCGGCCGCTCCGCTTGTGGGGCCACTCATCGGCGGAGGACTGCTCGCTGTCGGGCCTGTCTTCGGCCTCGAGCCACGCGCTGCATGGCGCCTGTCCTTCTGGTTTATGGCTGTAGCTGGCACCATCCTGTTCTTCTTCATCTTCGCCCTTCCCGAGACGCTGCACCGTGGGGAACCTGGTAGCCAGTGCGAGAATCCGTCCTCGCTGAGAAAGAACTTCGCCGCGTACGCTACGCTGCTGAAAAACCATGCGTTTATGATCTATACGCTCAGCGTCACGTTCTTCTACCTCGGTGTCTACGCCTATATTTCCGCATCCTCGACCATCTACATAGACCACTTCCATGTGCCTGCTGAAGTGTATTCCGTACTGTTTGGCGTGAATATCCTCGGCGTCATGATCATGAGTACAGCGAACCGTCAGCTCGTTCTGCGTTTCGCTCTGAAAGATTTGCTCGCTGTGGCCACGGCTGTGGCGTTCGGCTTCTCCGTAGTGCTCATGATCGTAGGCCTGACGCATGTGGGCGGTCAGAGTGTGTGGGGTCTGGCAGCCATCGTGGTGTCCATGTTCTTCGTCTTTAGCATGAATGGTATCGTGGCGGCCTGCTCGAATGCGGCAGCACTGAACTGCGTTCCTGAGTCTATGGCTGGTTCGGCTGCAGCTCTGCTCGGCGCGCTCCAGTACGGCAGTGGGGTAGTGCCGTCTCTCATTCTGTCCGTTTTCGCTGACCCGACGGCTGGCGTGATGTCCGTTATCATCTGCGTGTCGATGCTCTGTGCGGCGACGATGGGACAGCTCGGTCGTCGCATATAAGAGGCGAGAGGTCAATTCATCCTCTTCTTCACAGAAAGGGGCTTCCCCGTCATCCGGGGAAGCCCTTTCCATGTCTCGAGAGGCGTTTATTCCTCTGCAGTGTCCTCGCCGTTAAATCCGCGCAGGAACTTCTCGGTCTCACTGATGAGCTGGAGAGTGGCATCGGGGGAGAGAGCCTGACGCTTCTGCTCGTCATCGTAGTACTTTTCCGCATTCTGAATATACGTGGCCACGTCCTCATGGACGGTAGCGAGCATATCTGCCTGCGTCTTCCACTTGAGAGCAAGCACGGGAAGTGCGCCTGTCTTCAGCTCCACGCCCAGATACTCGCCGAGCGCTTCTATCACGCGCAGCATGCCCAGAGGATTCTCCTGCGCATCGATATACTGCGCATAGGAGGGCACAGAGACCCACAGAGAGTGTGTGGTAAAGCCATTATCTACGGCAGCGAAGTTCAGCACACTCGGGATGCCTATAGGTCCTGTATAGGAGTTCTCATCTGCCGTATTATTCGCAGAATTCGAGAAATAAGTAGGTAGAGGACGCGTGTGCACACAGTCAGCAAACATCGATCCGAGAGTGATGACTTCGTCTACCTCGCGCTCTTCGGCCAGAGCCAGAGAGCGCTGAGAGAATTCAGTCCACTTAAAGTTCGGTTCTGGGCCTATCTCCACGAGGAGAGTGAGAGACGGATTCACCTGGATCTCAGTGAAGGTGATTTCTGGCCACATAATCTTGCGGCGTCCCTGGACGTTCACCATGACGGGCCGCGTGGTCGTGTAGTCGAAGAAGGTGCCACAGCAGATGTGTCCCACTTCCTGCGACGTATCCCCATACATGCTGACCAGATGATTCAGCGCGCCTGTGGCCACCTGTCCAGCATCATTCCAGCCTTCGAAGGCTGCCAGCATCACGGTACGGTGACGCTGAGGCTGAGCCTCGTCATACATAAACTCTTCACTATCTGTCATAGTCACCCAGCTTACGGGAGTACAGCTACGAAAGGGAGCGTTCTCGCCACCGGCTTATTTTCGGCGTATTTTACGAGATTTTTCGCGAGCGACACGCCATACTTGCGCCACCGCCCTCACCTCGCTATATTTATATCTCGTGCTCAGCACAAAGCCTTCTGGCTGACATGCAGAGAACATGCGGACATAGCTTAGTTGGTAAAGCGCGACCTTGCCAAGGTCGAGACCGCGGGTTCGAGTCCCGTTGTCCGCTCGGGTCAGACGAGAATGACCTCTTACGGTGAGTTAGCCAAGCGGTTAGGCAGCGGCCTGCAAAGCCGTATAGACGAGTTCGACTCTCGTACTCACCTCTCTATCCTCGGGCGGTTGGCGCAGGGGCTAGCGCACTTCCCTGACACGGAAGGGGTCACAGGTTCAAATCCTGTACCGCCCACACGCATGGGTAGAGAAAACTGAATAGCTCGGGTGATTGGCGCAGGGGCTAGCGCACTTCCTTCACACGGAAGGGGTCACAGGTTCAAATCCTGTATCACCCACGACACATCGCGAAAACCCAGCCGAAGCTGGGTTTTCGCATATCGGCAGAAGATGAACACGCGAAGAAGCGGATGAATTGACCATACGTACGCCTACTCTTACAGTGAACATATCCAGCGGCCTGCACCTGTAACGCGGACCCACGAGAAAAGGAATGAACTGTGTCAGCAGCTTCTCTTCACATCACTGTAAATGGCGAACCACGCGAGATCAGCGCGGACGAAACGGGCGTCGAGCTCTTCGCCGAGGATAAGAACATCATAGCCGTACGCATTAACGGTAACCCACGCGACCTGTACACCCCGCTGAACGAGGGGGACGCTGTCGAATCCATCGCACTAGACAGCGAAGACGGTCTGGCCATTATGCGCCACTCAGCCACGCACGTCATGGCTCAGGCAGTCCAGCAGGTGCGCCCAGGCGCGAAACTCGGCATCGGCCCAGTGATTAAAGACGGCTTCTACTACGACTTCGACGTGGACGAGCCATTCACGCCAGACGAGCTTAAAGAGATAGAAAAGCGCATGCAGCGCATCATCAAGGAAAGCCAGCGTTTCGTGCGCCGCGTGGTGACGGAAGACGAAGCTCGCGCTGAAGAAGCGGACCAGCCATATAAGCTCGAACTCATCGGGGCTGCAGAAGACCAGATCAGCGCGGAAGAAGCCATCGAAGTCTCGCAGGGCGAGCTGAGCTTCTACGATAACGTGGACCGCGACGGAAACGTGGTGTGGAAGGACCTGTGCCACGGACCACACCTGCCAAACACGCGCTACATTAAGGCATTTAAGATTCAGCGCGCCGCTGCAGCATACTGGCGTGGTAACGAGCATAATCCTATGCTCCAGCGCATCTACGGCACCGCTTGGGCCTCGAAGGAGGACCTCAAGGCATACATGACGCGTCTGGAAGAAGCTGCCAAGCGCGACCACCGCAAGCTCGGCGCTGAGATGGACCTCTTCTCCTTCCCAGACGAGATCGGCTCGGGCCTGGCCGTCTTCCACCCGAAGGGCGCGGCCATCATTAACGCGATGAAGGAATACTCCACTCAGCTGCACCAGCAGCATGATTACTCCTTCGTGCAGACTCCACACATCACCAAGGGCGGCCTGTACGAAACCTCCGGCCACTTGCAGTGGTATAAGGACGGCATGTATCCTCCGATGCATCTGGATGAAGAGCGTGACGAGGACGGGAACGTCACGAAGGAAGGCTTCGACTACTACCTGAAGCCGATGAACTGCCCGATGCATAACCTCATCTTCAAGTCCCGCCAGCGCTCCTACCGCGAGCTGCCACTGCGCCTCTTCGAATTCGGTACGGTGTACCGCTATGAGAAGTCTGGCGTGGTACACGGCCTGACCCGCGTGCGCGGCCTTACTCAGGATGATTCCCACATCTACTGCACGCGTGAGCAGATGCGCGATGAGCTTAAGAGTCTCCTGAGCTTCGTCCTGAACCTTCTGCGCGACTTCGGCCTGAATGACTTCTACCTGGAGCTGTCCACGAAGGATGAGCACAAGTACGTGGGCTCGGATGAGATTTGGGAAGAGGCCACAAGCACGCTGGCATCCGTCGCGAAGGAATCTGGCCTCGAGCTCGTGGATGACCCTGCAGGCGCTGCATTCTATGGTCCGAAGATCTCCGTGCAGGCGCGCGACGCTCTGGGCCGCACCTGGCAGGTGTCCACCATTCAGCTGGACTTTAACCTGCCTGAGCGCTTCGACCTCGAGTACATCGCGGCGGACGGCTCGCGTCAGCGTCCAGTGATGATCCACCGCGCACTCTTCGGCTCCATCGAGCGCTTCTTCGCTATCCTGCTCGAGCACTATGCGGGTGCTTTCCCAGCATGGCTGGCTCCTGTACAGGTGCTCGGCGTGCCTGTGGCAGAAAACTGCCTCGATCATGTGAACTCCGTGCTGGCGAAGCTCGACAAGTCCATGGTGCGTACTGAGGTGGATGCTTCGAATGACCGTTTCGGTAAGAAGATCCGTAACGCGTCGAAGTCGAAGGTTCCGTTCATCCTCATCGTGGGTGAGGAGGACATGAATAATAACGCTGTGTCCTTCCGCTTCCGTGACGGCAGCCAGCTCAATGGCGTGGCTGTGGATACGGCTGTTCAGTGGATTAATCAGGCCATCGCCTCGCATGGTTTGATTAACTCGGCTGCAGACTTCGCGCAGTATACGGACGCTGAGCTTCCAGAGGCTGCTGCCGTCGAGGCGTAGGCTTCTGTTCTCTGTTCGTTCTGGCCGCGCGTGGCTTGAGGTCAATTCTTCCTCAGCTTCGCGCGGTCTTTGTCATCGAGGAAAAGGGGAGTGTTTTGTCCTATTCTGAGAAATCTTCTGCTGCAGACGCACAGGTGCGTGTGGATGATCCGCGCGAATTTCCGGCGCAGGAAGACCACTATGAGCGCTTGTGGACGCCGCAGCGCATGAGCTATGTGCTGCGCGATAAAAGTGCGGAGAGTGCTGAAAGTACTGCGGACTCGCAGAGCGCCGAGACAAAGGAGAAGGGGTGCCCGTTCTGTGCAGCACTGACGAAAAGCGATGAAGATGGACTCATCGTGTGGCGCGGTCGCGATGTGTTCATCATCATGAACCTTTATCCTTATAACTCGGGTCATGTGATGGTCTGCCCGAAAGAGCATGTGGCCATGCTCACCGATGTCACGCGCGACCAGGTACTGCTCGAGTTTGAGAAAGCCACACAGATGGCCATGCAGGTCATGACGAACGTGTCTCACCCGGATGGTTTTAACCTCGGCATTAATCAAGGCGAGGCTGGGGGAGCAGGCGTGGCTACGCATCTCCACCAGCATCTGGTCCCGCGCTGGAATGGCGACTCGAACTTCATGCCCATCGTGGCGCAGACCCGCACCATGCCTATCCTGCTGGAAAACCAGCGTGCAGCCTATGCGGCAGAAGCGGCACGGATATGTGGCGAGTTCGGCTTAGTCGCTGAGGAGCGAGGAGAGTAGCAGCCATGCTCGAAAAGATTCGTGGCCCCTTTAAGCGCTCTCTGGACCCACTGGCACGCCTTCTCGTGCGCTGTGGGGTGAGCGCGAATGTGATTACCTTCGCAGGCGCTGTGCTCACGAGCGTGGTGGCTCTGGCTACGGGCGTGACAGGGTGGCTTTTCGCAGGAGTGCTGGTCATGACTGCGCTCGTTCTGTGTGATGCCCTCGATGGGTCTGTCGCAGCACTGACGACGGGGCCCACAGTCTTCGGCGGGTTCCTCGACTCAACCATGGACCGGGTGGCAGACTGGGCCATTCTGACAGGAGTGGGGCTGTTCTATCTACTCCACACGGATATGAGTTCGGTGGTTAACCAGGTGGGGCTGGCAGCTGCGGCTGTGGCCATGATGACGTCCTTCGTCACTCCGTATGCTCGGGCTCGAGCTGAAGCTGCGGGCTTTGAGGCGAAAAATGGCATCGCATCACGCTCCGACCGCATCCTCATCACCTTCGTGGGGATGGGGATTACGGGACTGGGGCTTCCCGTCGTCACACTTAGCGGATTTATGGTGCTGCTGGCCATCTTAGGGCTCATCACCGTGTATCAGCGTATGCGTACGGTGTATGTGCAGTCGGTAGAGGAAGAATTGACCTCAGACAAAGCGTAAAAGCGCGGTCTGTCTGCTGCACCGCATAAAATATCACAAGGTTTATTAGTACAAGTAACGAGGAGAGTCATGTCAGGACATTCCAAGTGGGCTACCACCAAGCATAAGAAGGCAGCTATCGATGCTAAGCGTGGTAAGCTCTTCGCTAAGCTCGTGAAGAACATCGAAATCGCGGCACGAAACGGCGGCGGAGATCCAGACGGAAACCCAGCACTGTACGATGCTATTACCAAGGCAAAGAAGAACTCGCTTCCAGCCGATAACATCACCCGTGCAGTCAAGCGTGGTTCCGGCGAAGAAGCAGGCGGCGCGAACTATGAAGAGATCACGTATGAAGGCTACGCACCAGGCGGAATCGGCCTGATCATTAACTGCCTGACGGATAACCGTAACCGTGCAGCTGCAGACGTGCGCTCCACTCTCTCGAAGAACGGCGGATCTCTGGCAGAAAACGGTTCTGTGTCCTTTAACTTCGAACGCAAGGGTCAGATCGTGGTTCCAGCTGATGGCGTAGACTTCGACGCACTCTTCGAAACTGCTGCAGAAGCAGGCGCAGAAGATGTGACCGAAGATGGAGACGTCTTCACTGTCACCACCCAGCCAAGCGACGTGGTAGCAGTCCGTAAGGCTATCCAGGACGCAGGCTTCGACTATGATTCTGCAGAATCCACTCTGCTTCCTCTGAACGAGGTCGAGCTGGACTATGATTCCGCAGTAAAGGTGAACCGTCTCATCGACGCTCTCGACGAGCTCGACGACGTACAGGATATCTTCGCAAACTGGACCGCCTCGGATGAGGTTATGGCTCAGCTGGACGAAGAGTAGTTCGAGTACACACGAAAGTATAGGCGCACTGAAAAACCTATGATTATCTTAGGCGTAGACCCCGGGCTCACTCGCTGCGGAGTCGGTGTGATAGAAGCCGGCCATTCGCGCCGGCTTTCTTTTATGCATGTGGATGTAATCCGCACGAAGCCGAATACTCCGCAGGATGCACGACTCCTGACCATTTTTAATGGGCTGAGCGCGAAACTCGATGAGTTTGCACCCGATGTCGTGTCCATCGAACGCGTGTTCGCTCAGGAGAACAGGAATACTGTGCTCGGGACGGCGCAGGCCGCAGGACTGGCCATGGTCACTGCCGCGCAGCGGGGGATACCAGTGGCCCTGCACACACCGACCGAAGCGAAACTGGCTGTGACGGGAAATGGCTCAGCGGGCAAGGCACAGGTTCAGACCATGGTCACGAAGATTCTCGGGCTGAATGCCATCGTGAATCCACCAGATGCTGCCGACGCCCTCGGTCTGGCTATCTGCCATGCCCTGCGTCCGGCTGGGGCCATCGAGGGCGGAGAACGTGAGCAGCACCTCACCTCGGCGCAGAAACAGTGGGCTGACGCGCAGAGGCGGGTGCGCCCTGGACGCGGGCTGCGGCGCGATATGTAGCGTGTGTGCATGGGGGGGCACGGCGCGAGGCTACGCGGTGGGCAGCACCTGCGTCGTGGTGTGCAGTGTCCGGTTCACCATGTAAGCTGAAATCACATCTTCGAACATATGTTCGAAATGCATGGTGTGCATTATTCGCGAAGAGTTTTCGCGAGATGAGCTCAGGAGGCTGAGATGATAGCGAGTCTGCATGGAGAGGTACTCTCCGTAACTGCCAGTCAGGCAGTGATAGAAGTGGCTGGCGTGGGCTATAGCGTGCGCATGTCTGGAAAAGACCTCGCATCGCTTCATGCTGGACAGGATGTACGCGTACTCACCACCATGTCTGTCTCGCAGGATGCCATCACCCTTTTCGGTTTCCTGCACCATGCCAGCCAGGAGCTTTTCGCTCAGCTTCAGAAAACCAGTGGCATAGGCCCGAAAGTGGCCATGGCCATCCTGTCCACGCTCAGTCCTCAGGAGCTTCTTCAGGCTATACGGGAGAATAATGTAACTACGCTCACGCGTGCTCCAGGACTCGGGAAAAAAGGCGCACAGAAGATTATCGTGGAGCTCAGTGGCTCAGTGAATCTGGATGCGCTTATCTCTGAAGAGGGCGAAAGTGACGAGAGTGCTGCTCTGGGAGCTTCACGCGCGAAGACTGCAGAGGATGACTTCGCAGACTCTGGCACTCACCAAGTCCTCCAGGGACTCATGTCGCTCGGCTGGCAGCAGCGCGATGCCGTCGACGCCATTACACTCGCACTTGAAGACCTCGGGCTGGATGCAGATACGCCACTGGATTCTGCTCAGGTTCCTGTGGTGCTGCGCCACGCACTGACTCGACTGGATAGGGGACGCTAATGCCAGATACACTTCAGGCCCAGGGTTTTAATGACGCTCAGGAAGAGTCGCTACGTATCATCTCCGCCGAGCCACAGAATAACGAACAGATCAGCGACGAAGAGCTTCGCCCGGACACACTGGATACTTTCATCGGTCAGCCTCAGCTGAAGGCTCAGATGAAGCTCTTCCTCGATGCTGCCCAGCTCAGGGGAGTAGCACCTGACCATATCTTGCTCGCAGGCCCTCCAGGACTCGGGAAGACCACATTATCCATGATCGTGGCACATGAGCTGGGGGTTCCTATCCGCGTGACCTCAGGGCCAGCCATCCAGCACGCGGGAGACCTCGCATCCATCGTGTCCTCGCTCGAAGAGGGGGAAGTTCTCTTCATCGATGAGATCCACCGTCTTCCTCGCGCAGCAGAAGAGCTTCTCTACATAGCTATGGAGGACTTCCGCGTCGATGTCATGGTGGGTAAGGGGCCTGGCGCTTCATCTATTCCGCTGACGCTACCGCGCTTTACTGTGATAGGCGCTACCACACGTGAGGGCATGCTTCCGTCTCCTTTGCGTGCGCGCTTCGGCTTTACAGCACACCTGGATTACTATCCGACCAGTGAGCTCGAAAAGCTTATCCTGCGCTCGGCGGATGTCCTCGGTATTCACGTAGACACAGAAGCAGCCTATGAACTCTCGTTGCGTTCCCGTGGTACACCTCGTGTAGCGAACAGACTTCTGCGTCGTGTACGAGACTGGGCCATAGTCCACGGACTTACTGAAGTGAATGCAGATGCAGTCCGCGATGCGCTCGAGCTCTACCAGATAGATTCCGAGGGCTTGGACCGACTCGACATCGCAGTGCTGAATGCCATCTGCCGTCAGTTTAACGGGGGACCAGTGGGCCTGAATAACCTCGCTGCTATGGTGGGTGAAGAATCAGAAACTGTAGAAACAGTCTGTGAGCCTTACCTCGTCCGCGAAGGATTCCTGGCACGTACACCGCGCGGTCGTATAGCTACAGGTAAAGCGTGGTCACATCTCGGCTTGACGCCTCCTAATGATGTCACCTCACTGTTTTAGACTTTAACAGTATTTCCATTTTATTATGTGAGGAGTTTCCCTATGGGTACACCATTCATGATCGTTATCCTCATCGCTATGGTCGGCTTTATGTGGTGGAGCACTCGTCAGCAGAAGAAGCAGCAGGAAAAGGTGAACGACTTCCGCCAGAGCCTCCAGCCTGGTATGGAAGTGGCCACTCATTCTGGCCTTCTCGCTACCGTAGAGTCCGTGGACCTCGACCGTGATATCGTCATCCTGAATTCTGAAGGTAGCCTGTCGAAGTGGCGCATCCAGGCCATTACCGAACCACCAGTCATCCCTGCATACGTCAGTGATGATGAGGTAGATGAGAACGGTAATCCGCTCGAGCAGAAGGACGTCGAGTCTGAGGTTCCAGCTGCAGCTGATGCTGAAGCGACCGAAGCTCCTGAATCTCAGGAAGAGACTAAGTAAGTCAGTCATTTACCCGTCTGTGTATGTGCCGTGCTCTGTGCAGGGCACATACACAGCACCACACGCGAGGTTCTCCTTTTTATGACCACCGATATATCCCTGGCTCGCCATGATATCCTCTCCGTCGAAGACGAGCAGTATCTGTGCTCCCTGATTCGCACCATCCCGGACTTCCCGGCGAAGGGAATACTTTTCCGCGATTTCATCCCAGTCTTCGCAGATGCTCGCGGCATGGATCTTCTTCTTGAAGCATTCGTACGCGCACTTCCCGTGAAGCCTGAGGAATTCGACTACATCGCTGGTCTCGAAGCGCGAGGTTTTCTTCTCGGTACTGCGCTAGCACGTCAGCTCGGAAAAGGATTCATAGCGGTACGTAAGGCTGGTAAGCTTCCACCGAAGACCGTGTCTCAGAGCTACGAGCTCGAGTATGGTACAGCTACTGTGGAGATAGAAAAGAATCTCGTTCCCGAAGGCTCGCGCATACTCATCGTCGATGATCTCATCGCCACCGGTGGTACTGCATGGGCAGCTATGAAGCTCTTTGAAGAAGTAGGCTGCACTGTGGCGGGTTTCAGCTTCGTTATGGAGCTCGATGGTCTGCATGGTCTTGATCAGCTCAGCCACTATCCTACGTCCTCACTCATGGTGATGCCAGCATAAGACACCCTCAGAACGCCAGTATCATTCGTATCAGCTCTTCCTTCCATAAGAAGAACGATGTCGCACAGAAAGGCCTTTCATGGATCTCTACGAATATCAAGCACGCGAACTGCTTGCAGAAAATAACGTCCCTATCCCAGAAGGCATCTTTGCGGCTACGGCAGATGAAGCTGTAGAGGCTGCAGACCGCATAGGATATCCTTGTGTTCTCAAAGCTCAGGTGCGCATCGGACACCGCGGTCAGGCCGGTGGCGTGAAGATAGTCCATGATGCAGAAGAGGCGCGGTACATGTCCGAGCACATTCTCGGCATGACCATCCACAGCCATAAGGTTCGTGGCCTTCTCGTCGTGGAAGCTGCATCCATCCTCCACGAGTACTACGTGTCTATCTCCGTCGACCGCTCCTCGCGGGACTATGATGTCCTCGCCACAGCTGCGGGCGGTACTGAGGTCGAAGAGATAGCACGCGAGCATCCAGAATTCGTCAAGCGCCTGCACATAGGGCCGCTGGATAACTTTGATTTTTCTGCTGCGCGAAAGATGGCGCAGAACATAGGATTCCATCACGCAGATAACGACCAGGCTGCTCGGATTCTCCTCGACATGTGGCATGTCTTCCAGAACACAGATGCTACTCTCGTGGAGATAAACCCACTTGCGAAGGTGGGGAACCCGGATGATGAGTCCACGAAGCATCTCGTAGCACTGGATGCAAAGATATCTCTCGATTCGAATGCTGCATTCCGCCATGATAACTGGTCGCGTTTTGATACGCATTTCGAGCAGGATCAGCTCGAATCTCGCGCTCAAGAACATGGCCTCCATTATGTCCATCTCGACGGTCAGGTAGGTGTCATCGGTAACGGTGCAGGACTGGTCATGAGTTCCATCGATGCTGTGGCAGATGCAGGCTCGCTCTACGACACGCCATTGAAGCCTGCGAACTTCCTCGACATCGGCGGAGGCGCGTCCGCAGAGCTTATGGCAGAAAGTCTCAGTGTGGTTATGTCTGACCCACAGGTGGAATCTGTCTTCGTGAACGTATACGGAGGCATTACCTCCTGCCGCCTCGTCGCAGAAGGCATCCTCGAAGCCGTCCACTCCTTAGAATCCGCGAACGAATCCGTCAAGGACATCGTTATCCGCTTCGACGGGTATGAAGCAGAAGAAGGTCTGGCACTCATTTCCCGCGCAGGACATCCACGCATCCATGTGGCTCGCACTATGCAGGAGACTGCAGATAAGGCTGTGGCCATAGCAGCAGAAAATCTCCACATAAAGCACAAAGCATAAAGCATAGGGCGCGACGCACACGCGCGCACAAGCACACGCGCACGCTGCGCACCACAAAAACGCTGACCCAGACACAGACTTAAGCAAGAGGCAGGCATATTATGAGTTTCATCCGACCAAACGCTCCCGTTATAGTCCAGGGCATGACTGGACATCAGGGGATGACCCACACAGCGCGCATGCTGAAAGCTGGCACGAACATCGTCGCTGGCGTAAATCCACGTAAGGGTGGACAGTCTCTTAGCTTTGAAGACCGCGAGGGACAGCGCGATGTGGCCATCTATGCTACGTGTGAAGAAGCACGCACAGCCACGGGAGCAGAAGCATCCGTTATCTTCGTGCCTCCACGTTTCGCGAAAGCAGCCATGGTCGAGGCCATCGAAGCTGAGATTCCCCTCATCGTCGTTATCACAGAAGGCATCCCTGTAGCAGATACCGCATACTGCGTGGCACTGGCTCAGAAGCACGGCGTGCGTATCGTGGGGCCGAACTGCCCAGGTCTGGCCACCTACACGTCCGACGAGGATATGGCCTCTGGCTCCTTCGGTGTAAACCTCGGCATTATCCCAGACACCATAGTGAAGCATGGCCCGCTTGGCCTCGTCTCGAAGTCTGGCACTCTGACCTACCAGATGATGTCTGAATTAGCCGATTACGGATTCGGCGCAGCCATCGGCGTCGGGGGAGACCCTATCGTGGGGACGACCCAGCAGGAAGCCCTCGAGATTTTGAATGAAGATCCAGACATTAAAGCATGTGTTCTCATCGGGGAGATAGGTGGATCCGCCGAGCAGGAGCTTGCACTGTGGGCTAAGGATCACATGACGAAGCCTCTGGTCGCGTACATAGCAGGGTATAGCGCTCCAGAAGGCAAGCAGATGGGTCACGCCGGCGCCATCGTCTCTGGAGGAAGTGGCACTGCTCAGGGTAAGAAAGAAGCTCTCGAATCGTGCGGTATTAAGGTGGGCCGTAACCCGAGCGAGACTGCACAGTTCATGCGTGAGATTATGGAGAACCTCTAAATTATGGCAGAAGGACGCACCGTTTCGTCGACCATCGACTCGAGCTCACAGTCGGCTTCTCACTCTGATTTACGCGAGCGCTTCAGCTCTGAAAAGCGTTCGCGCACGAGTGAGAACTCCACCGCGAGTGAGAACTCCACCGCGAGTTCTCAGAGCTCTGGCATGTCCGGCAGAAGCGCGCGTTCTGTGTCTAGCACCTCGTCTAGTACTTCGTCTAGCACCTCGTCTACCACATCGTCCAGCACACCATCCCAGCACTCCGCCACAGACTCTGGGGAGTACGCCGGCTCGCACTTCCCCCAGCTCAAGCCGAGCCGAGCTATCTGGCGCGGAGTCCTGACGAGTGTCATCGCATTCGGACTGTTCGCCCTCGCCATCTTCCTGTTCGTCTCCCTCTTCCTGCTCATCGCATCCATGGAAGCCGGCACTGATCTCGGGAATGTCACCTCCTCATTCACCGGAGGACTCATCATCCTGTCTCAAGGTCTCGCCATTCATACGACCGAGCTGAAACTCTCCATCATTCCACTCGGCCTGACGTGGCTGAGCATGTCACTTCTGCGCGCTACATTCCAGCGCCGCAGGAACACTCTCCTCGGAGATTTCGCGTCTGTCCTCACCTGGACAGCGCTCACAGCCGGCACGGCATACTTCACCAGAGACATACTTGCTGCCCAGATGTGGCAGGTGGCAGCATATCCCGCACTTATCGCAGCACTCAGCTGGATATGGTCGTGCGCTAGCGACCAGACGTCGCCAGTCTATGCATTCCTCGAACACCGCGTCCTAAAGCGCTATGCGTCAGCCACTCTGCGTACGAATCTCGCTCGCGGGCTGCGCCTTGCTCGCCGTATCCTCATCACGTACCTGCTGCTCGCCTTCGCCACACTTCTGGTCTGGATTATCCTCGGCTGGTCGTCCATGGCGAATGTCTTTACCCTCACACATATGGGCATCGGTTCGCGCATCACCACCACCGTCCTGAGCATCGGCTGGCTCCCGAACTTCCTCATCTGGGCTCTGGCCTGGCTGTTCGGCGCCACCATCAGCATCGGCACGCTCGGAACGTTTAGCCTGTGGCTGGACCAGTCCACGGCTCTTCCTCCGATTCCTGTCCTCGGCATACTTCCGCAGTCCATTCCGTCTGACGGCACGCGTACAGCTCTACTCTTCACCCCGGTCCTGCTCGTCACGCTCCTCGGCATCTGGACGCTCGTAGCACGTCGCGAGTATAAACTTCTCAAGCTGAGGCCCACGCTGCGCGACTTGCTCGACTATCTGTATCCGCTCGGCGCATTCATCGTCAGCATTCTCGTGACCATAACGACGAGTTTCGCGCTCATCCGCGTATCGTCTGGCTCACTGGGAGAGAAGAACCTCGCTTTCCTCGGCATCGACGTTTCGGAAAGTCTAGCCACGTTCGGCAGGCCTATTCAGTGGGGTCTGATGACCGCGTGGCTACTCGTCATCGTTATCGTTCTCGTCCAGCTCGGCGTCATCTACGGTCGCGCTTACCTCGCTTCTCGCTCTGAGGATGTCAATTCTTCCGCTTCTTCCCCTCATCACGAGGCCACGGATTTCCCCCATAACCCGACCCACACCACGGAGGATACCCATGAACACTAGTAGTACCGCGCGCCCAGTGCGTCGCGTTCTCGTCTCCGTCTTCCATAAGGAAGGCCTCGAGACTCTCGCCCAGGCATTCGTCGAATCGGGCACCGAAGTCGTCTCCACAGGATCGACTGCCGCATTCCTGAAGAATTTGGGCGTGAATGTCACTCCTGCGGAAGATGTCACAGGCTTCCCAGAATGTCTAGAAGGCCGTGTGAAGACACTTCATCCTCATATTCATGCGGGCATCCTCGCAGACATGACGAACCCAGATCATGCCGCCCAGCTCGACAAGCTCGAGATTAAGCCTTTTGACGCCGTCGTAGTGAACCTGTATCCCTTCGCAGATACTGTCCGCTCCGGGGCGAGTGAAGCAGACATCATCGAAAAGATAGACATCGGCGGACCATCTATGGTCCGTGGGGCTGCGAAGAATGCTGCCACTGTGGCCGTCATCACCGACCCGCAGGATTACGCACTCCTGGCTGAGCGTATCACGAATGGCTCTGGCTTCACCCTTCCAGAACGCCGCTACCTTGCAGCAAAGGCTTTCGCACATACGAGTGCCTATGATGCCACTATCATCGAATGGGCATCGAAGCACTGGACGAAGCCGGAAACCCTCGATAAGGCTGGCGAGATCACCACGTATACGCGCACATGGGATAAGGAATCCGTTCTGCGCTACGGCGAGAACTCGCACCAGAGCGCGAGCCTGTATGTGGATCCTCTAACCGCCGCTGACTTCGCTCATGCTGAGCAGCTCGGCGGAAAAGCCATGAGCTATAATAACTACGTCGATGCAGATGCCGCATGGCGCAGTGTCTGGGACTTCCCAGAAGACATCGCTGTGGCAGTGGTCAAGCATAATAATCCATGCGGCCTCGCCATAGGCGAAACCGTGGCTGAAGCGCACAGGAAGGCACACGCCTGCGATCCGATGAGTGCCTACGGCGGTGTCATCGCAGCGAATACCACCGTCACTCTCGAGATGGCCCAGAATGTGAAGCCTATCTTCACCGAAGTCATCGTGGCTCCAGACTTCGAGCCAGACGCGCTTGAGCTCCTCCAGACGAAGAAGAACCTGCGCATTCTGAAGGTGCCAGCTCGTCCAGCCGCACACGCCCAGATTCGCCAGATAGATGGAGGACTACTCGTTCAGGATATGGATGTCTTCCAGTCTGAGGGGGATAATCCAGAGAATTGGACTCTCGTGGCTGGCGAAGCCGCAGACGACACGACCTTGAAAGATCTCGCCTTCGCGTGGCGCGCTGTGCGTTCTGTGAAGTCGAATGCTATCCTCATCGCACATGATGGCGCTACCGTGGGCATCGGCATGGGGCAGGTGAATCGTGTGGATTCCTCGCATCTGGCAGTAGACCGCGCGAATACGCTCGCTGATGGCCAGAATCGTACCCAGGGTGCTGTGGCAGCCTCGGATGCGTTCTTCCCGTTTGCTGATGGCATGAAGATTCTCACCGATGCTGGCGTGAAGGCCATCGTTCATCCGGGCGGTTCCATCCGCGATGAGGAGGTCTTCGCCGCTGCTGAGGAAGCGGGCATTACCATGTATGTGACGGGTACACGTCACTTCTTCCACTAAACCGTAGAGACGAGAGACGACGCGAGAAAGGATACGTAGGGTGAAGACGAACACTCCCGATCACATCGAGCCATTATGGCCGAGCCTGACCACCGTAGCAGTGGTGATAGCGGCCGCACTCCTAGGCTGGTGGAATCACGTGGACATCGCCGCGTATCTTTTCTCACTGTATTCGCTCGTTCTCGGCACGTGTCGCCTCGTTCTTCGCGACCGCGCGCCGTGGAAGGTGCGTTCCGTCGGTTTTGACGTCTTCATTAGTTACGCGCTGGCCATCGGACTTGCGGTGACCTGTTTCAGCATAAGTTTGCTCTAAATACAATTTTCCCTCTCCCACAGTGATCACCACGGGAGAGGGAAAATTGTATATACGTAGAAAAACTACTCTTCGGTCGTCTCTACGGTCACCTCAGGAACGTCCGTCTCAGCAGCCTCAGCTTCAGTCTCAGCCTCAGCTTCCGCTTCCTTCTCGGCACGCAGAGCTTCTACAGCAGCAGCCGTCTCCGCACGCTGAGCACGCACGGAATCGCGGATGATGAAGCCGAATGCGACCACAGCAGCAGCCACGAGCGGTGCGACCCAGAAGACCCACAGCTGAGTCAGCGGATTCGTCGCCATGCCGTTCATCGCACCGAAGACCGCGATACCCGTGGCACGAGCTGGATTCAAACCAGCGCCGTCCACGAGGTAGCTGACCATAGCGCCCACACCATACGCAGCAGCGATAGCCATCACGTGATTCTTATGAGGAGCACCATTCGAACGGACAGTGGAGAAGAAGGCAGCCACGACCACGATGGTGAAGATGAGCTCCACCGCGATGGCCGCCTGAATGCCGAAGCTCAAGCCCGCATTCTGACCGAGCAGGGTAGCAGCAGGGTTATTCGAGTCGAAACCGTTCACGACGATGCCGAACCACGTCCTATGCGTGATGGACTGGGACGTAGGAGTCACCAAAAACCATACGCCAGCAGCTGCCAGAGCACCGAGAACCTGCGCGATGATGTACAGCACACCATCCAGCCACTGCGTCACACCCGTAAGGATGCCAGCAAACGTGACTGCAGGATTAAAATGACCGCCAGATGCGCGACCGAAGATAAGGCTCGCAGCAGCGTAGGCGAGTGCTGTGCCGAGTCCCACCAGTGCCAGCACAGAGGTCGAATTAATAATAGTACCCCAGGTGCTCAGCGCATAAATGGCGAACATCACAGCAGCCGAACCAGCAAATTCCGCACCTACGCGGACTACGCGGCTCGGGCTGAGCTCATGATGCGAGCACTTGTGATGATGAGCCTTCGCAGAAGTCTGTGCAGAAGGCTCTGGGGTCTGTGTCGTATATATTAAATTATCTGTCATAATACCTCGCTTTGAGTGAACGTAGTCATTCTATCAAGGCCATGGTCTATAATCAAAAGGAAACACATATTCTTAAGGTATCTCTCATGTTATGCAGGGATATCTTCTCTAGGTCACGTTGGGAGAACGATGCCACATCCATATTCTCGCGCGAAGAAAGCGCATGAAGAAAAAACAGATTCCGGGATACGCCTTCAGAAGGTCCTCGCCCAGGCAGGATTCGGCTCACGCCGCAAGTGCGAAATCCTCATTACGGACGGTCGCGTAGAAGTAGACGGAGAACTCGTCACCGAGCTCGGAACGCGCGTAGACCCTGCCAAGCAGGAGATACGCGTGGACGGTTCACGCGTACGCCTCACGAATAAGCACATCACTCTCGCCTTAAATAAGCCGAAGAAAGTGCTGTCTGCTATGGAAGACAAGCGCGGGCGCTGGACTCTGCGCGACATCATCGGAGACCGCTACGAGCGCGTCTTCCACATGGGGCGCCTCGACTATGATTCTGAAGGCCTCATCCTTATGACGGATGATGGCGAGCTCTCGCAGCACGTCATGCATCCGAAGTACGAAGTAGCGAAGACGTACATCGTCACCGTAGAAGGCCGCGTGGGCGGGGGAGTCGCGCGCCGACTCGTCACCACAGGCGTGCAGCTGGACGACGGCTGGATAAAGCTCGACCAGTGCACCATCCTCGACCAGACGCGCGACTTCACTATGCTGCGCGTGGTCCTGCATTCAGGCCGAAACCGCATCGTGCGCCGTATCTTCGGCTCGCTCGGCTTCGAAGTGGTGCGCCTCGTGCGCACACAGATAGGACCTATCAAGCTCGGCGAGATTAAGCCAGGCTCGTACCGTGTCCTCTCGCAGGCAGAAGTGGACTCTCTGGCGAAGGCGGTGGGACTGTGATCACAGTAGCTATAGACGGACCATCTGGAGTAGGAAAGTCCAGCACTGCACGTGCGCTCGCGAAGCACTTCGGCTACGCGTACCTCGACACGGGGGCGATGTACCGCGCGGCAGCGTGGTGGTGCCTGCAGCATGGGGAGACGCTGGAGGGCGTCGCGAGTGGAGACGCTAGTGCTGAAGAACGCCTGACCCAGCTCGTCGCAGATTTCTTCACGGAAGATCACTTCGAGATTTCTCTCGACCCGGAGCATCCAGGAGTCAGCAGCGATGGGGTAGACCTCAGTGAGGCTATTCGCTCGACTGAAGTCGCCTCGCATGTTTCTGCAGTATCCTCCATTATGTCAGTGCGCCACCTGCTCATCGCCGCTCAGCGCGCTTATATCGCTGGAGAGGAGAATCCTCAGGGCTTCTCGAATGGTGCGGGCATCGTGGTCGAAGGCCGTGATATCACTACAGTCGTGGCTCCAGAAGCTGAAGTGCGCGTGCTGCTAACTGCTCGCGAAGAGGTGCGTCAGGCGCGCCGCGATGCGCAGAACGCTCAGAACGCTCAGAACGCTCAGAACGGGGTGAGTGTGACGACTGAAGCGACTGCGGCAGCTATAAACGCTGCAGCAGCTGCGAGCACTCCACAGCCATCGACCGATGACGTAGCCGCTCGCGACGCTAAGGACGCTCAGGTCACATCGTTCCTCGAAGCAGCCGAAGGCGTCACGACCATCGATAACTCGGACATGAGCTTCGAGGTCACGCTTCAGTGTCTCATCGACATGGTGGATACCGCCATCGACGAGCAGCTCTTCGGAAATTATGTGGACCAGCTCAGCGAGTATGAGCTTGAAGAGGGAGACGAAGCCTACCTCACAGGTGATGATCTTACTGAAGATGACACCGAAGATGAGGTAGATGACACCGTCGGCGTCCTCGCCATCGTGGGTCGCCCGAATGTGGGTAAGTCCACGCTCGTGAACCGCATCCTCGGCCGCCGTGCTGCCATCGTGGAAGACACTCCTGGCGTGACTCGCGACCGGGTCACGTACGAAGCCGAATGGACGGGTACGCGCTTCCAGCTCGTAGATACGGGCGGATGGGAAGCAGACGTAGAGGGCATCGACTCCGCCATCGCATCCCAGGCGCAGATAGCTGTCCAGCTGGCCGACGCAGTCGTGCTCGTCGTGGATGGCTCCGTAGGCCTCACAGCCAGTGACGAGCGTATCGTCTCCATGCTGCGCGCCTCCGGTAAGCCAGTAACTGTCGCAGTGAATAAACTCGACACGCAGATGCTTGAGTATCAGGCTGCAGAATTCTGGAGTCTCGGCCTCGGCGAGCCTTATCCTATCTCGGCTATGCACGGCCGCGGTGTAGGTGACCTGCTCGACGTGGCCCTCGAGATGCTTGTGAAGGCAGAGCGTACCTCCGGTCTGCTCACTCCATCACACCTGCGTCGTGTAGCTCTCGTGGGCCGCCCGAACGTGGGCAAGTCCTCGCTGCTGAACCAGCTGTCTGGCGAGAACCGTGCTGTGGTGAGCGACATCGCAGGAACGACACGTGACCCTGTGGATGAAGTGGTCAGCGTGGGCGGTGAAGACTGGCTCTTCATCGACACCGCAGGCATTAAGCGCCGCCTGCATAAGCAGTCCGGTGCGGATTATTACTCGAGTCTGCGCACGCAGGCTGCCATCGAGCGCTCGGAGCTGGCTCTCGTCCTCTTCGATGTTTCTGTGCCTATCTCGGATCAGGATCTGAAGGTCATGAGCCAGGCTGTAGATGCGGGACGCGCGGTCGTACTCATCTTTAACAAGTGGGATTTGCTGGATGATTTCGGCCGTCAGCGCATCGAGCGCCTGTGGGAGACCGAGTTTAACCGCGTCACCTGGGCGCAGCGCATTAACCTGTCCGCAAAGACCGGCTGGCATACGAACCGCTTGAAGCTGGCCATGGATACGGCTCTCGAGAACTGGGATAAGCGCGTGTCCACGGGCCGCCTGAACTCCTTCCTCGGCCAGATTCAGGCTGCGCACCCGCACCCGCTTCGTGGTGGTAAGCAGCCGCGCATCCTCTTCGCCACGCAGGCATCCACGCGTCCGCCACGTTTCGTCATCTTTACGACAGGCTTCCTGGATCACAGTTACCGCCGCTTCATCGAGCATTCTCTGCGCGATGAGTTCGGCTTCGAAGGCACGCCTATCCAGATTTCCGTGAACGTGCGCGAGAAGAAGAATCGTAAGTAAGCGCTCACTTACTTTTGAAGGCGCCTTCCTTCTGCATGAGGGAGGCGCCTTTCCTATGCCAATTTTCCCTCTATCTGCCTCGCCCCTCCCGTCTCGAGGCCCTCCTGCGAGGTTTTGGGCGGGAATGACTGTCTCAGCAGTCATATACGCCCAAAATCAGCTACTCTCAGGCCGCACATGGTCATTCTCGCCCAAAACAGGCTTAGCGGGTATTCATAGACACAGTTTTGGGCGGAAGTGACCACTACCGTAGTCATTCTCGCCCAAAACCCCACCTCCTCACAGCCCTCATGGTCAGATATGCTCAAAATAGGGCAGGAGCTGGCCGTAAAGAAGACTTTTGGGCACATCTGACCATAAAGGTCAGGATTACCAGCGTCTTTTGAGCACATATGACCACGCCCATGATCACATCCGCCCAAAACCCCCACCCAGCGAGAAAAAAGCCCCGCTCACATCCCACTGTGGCACAGCTCACGGTGTCCACGGGGAGAGGAAATGTCCACACGAAGTGCATTTTTTAAAAAAATAATCTATACTAGTAAAAGGTTAATACGAATTCACATAAACGCGAGGACTGATGGCTGAAGGATCTTCTCACGGAAGGCGACGTTTTTCGGACAAATGGGGAAAGCATGAACTGGACGTACTGGCAGTACTGTCTTCTGCATTTCCACAGTGGCTCACTTCGAGGCAAATAGCGCAGCGCGTGAAGGCATACGCAGATTCATACGGCGAGCTAGCGGATCAGGCTGCGAAGGCAGCCTTTGCGAAGCAGTTCCAGAGGGATCGCGCGAAGCTCACTGCTATGGGCATCGCCATCGAATCTCGCCAGCCTGAGTATTCTTCGAAGTCGGAAGGGCAGGACTTTGCGTCGTACCGTCTTCAGCTCGGGGACGAGCCGAGGACGAGGATGCATTTCGAGGCGGAAGAATTGCCTATACTGGCAGCGGCAAACTATCTCGCACGCTCTCTGGCCATGTCTGCGAAGCCGGCGGAAAAGAAGAACGAGGATAAGCGCGCGCATAAGTCGTCGCGTACTCAGCCGCATGTCGCACAAGCGCCGACACCGGGTCTCGGCCTTGACTCGATAGCGCCGGGCCTGGGCACACAGTCCATCCCGGAGAATCTCATCCGCGTAGTGGATTCGCGCCGCTTTACGGCTACCGTTATGTTCGAGGGCGAGAGCATTAATGTGGCATACACAGACTCGGATGATTTAGCCACCTACGTGCTCGAGCATCCTGGCGCGACCATCGTCAGCCCGCAGGAAGCTGTGGACGCATTCGTGCGCCGTCTGAACGCTGCAGTGTCCTTCCGAGAGGCGGACGTGGCCCCGCAGGATACCACTCAGCTCATAGCTATCTCCGAGCTTGAAGAGCAGCTGGATTCCATTCCGGAAGATCCGGATGCTCCAGAGGCGAAGACAGATCGCAAGGCATCGCCTATCCAGACGGGGTCTGAGGTGGACCGCCGCCTGCGCCTCATGCTGTTCCTTTCTGCGCATCTGGGTGAAGAGTATCTGCTGAGCGAACTGGCAGAGCGCTTTATCGCCGTGCCGAAGACTCCTGAAGAGGAAAAGAAGAATGTGCAGACTATCCGTAAGGACATCGGCACGCTGACCACTGTATCGGATGATGGCGAGCTGGCAGGAAGTCAGTTCTTCGACATCGACTGGTCACTTCTGGAAGCTGAAGGCATCGTTTCTGCTACAAATTCGCTGGGTCTAGAGCGTCTAGCGGGCGTGTCGCCACAGTATCTGAGTTTGCTCACTGCGTCGATAAGCTACCTCGCTCATTCTCCGCTCATGTCCGACGCAGACCGCAAGAGCGCCGACGACCTCTACGACCGTCTCTTGGAGGAAACCTCAGCTCCGAGCGACGCTCCATGGCTGAGCCTGACCGGATATGAGCTAGAGCCTGCGAGCTACCAGGTGGTCAGCGATGCTATATCGCGTGGGAACCTCCTGGATATGGACTACACGGATGGAGCAGGACGCACGCGCCATAAGCTCGTAGCTCCTGCGAAGATATACGTGGACGAGGGCGTGTACTATGCGGCCGTCTGGACGGGAGTGAGCGAAGAGGACCGCAAGGTCCCGAGCTCTCGCGCATATGATGCAGATGTGCCGCGCCACACTCCAGTTCGTAATGCTGAATCTGCCAAGTGGCAGACGCTACGTCTCGCCCGCATAGGCCGCGTGGAAAGCGTGGAGCCGAAGCATGACATAGCTGTGCCGGATGTACCACTGGCAGAGCTTCGCGAATGGAACTTCGAGAATGGGACCCCAGCCGTCTTCGTCACAGATACGAAGAACCTGCCATTCATTTTCTCTCTTCCAGATGCGAAGGTGGAAGACTTCGGTGAGGGACAGAAGATTCACCTCACTGTATCCTCCGACTCTTGGTTTGTAGCCTTCTGCATCGCGCACGCTCGCCATATCAGCGCTGTGGGACCAGCCACTCTGCAGACCATGTGCGTAGCGCGCGCAGAGCATGAGCTGAGTATGAACACACCGACGGCTGAAGACTAGAAACGACGCCGAGTAAGCAAGTAGGTAAGTAAGCGGCTAAGCGATAAGAGTAACGGATATGGTTCCAGTATGGGTATGGGTGCTCCTGTGGATATTCCTCTTCGGAAACTTCGCGTATGGAGTGTATTACGTCTTTCGACACGGTCTGGACGCTGTGGCGAAGGCAGGGCAGACCGGATCTCAGATAGCCGAAGTCCTCGGTCAGCTGAGCGACTCTGAACTCGACACTGCCCGAAAGGCAGCTGACGAAGACCCCACTCCTTTCTTCGCACGCCCACTAACGGATGCTACCGACCGTTACACTCGCACGCGTGAAGCTGTAGAAAAAAGCCACCTGCGTAAGGCAAGTCGTCATGATGATGCGCTGAAAAGGTGGGATGGGTACTCTCAGGAAGAACTTGAAAGCATAGCAGGAAGAATTGAACACACAGCAGAATCCAGCGACGAACGGGCGCACTACGAGTAACCAGACGAGTAACCGAACGAGTAACCAGGCATCCACAGACGAGGAAAACTTGAGCCCAGCCGCGCGCTATGCGGTATTTCGAGCACGTCAGAAAGCGAGCCGAACGCTGACCGCGCAGTTCGCGCAGTCGCTGAGCTTCGAGCTCGACGCATTTCAGAAGGACGCGTGCGAGGCTCTCGAAAACGATCATAACGTACTCGTCGCGGCGCCGACGGGGGCCGGAAAGACCGTCGTCGCGGACTTCGCCATCTTCCTCGCGCAGCACCATAACGTGAAGGCGTTCTACACGACGCCTATCAAAGCGCTGAGTAACCAGAAGTACCACGAGCTGGCGGATGTGTACGGCGCAGAGCGCGTGGGCCTGCTCACGGGGGATATGTCACTGAATGCGGACGCGGACATCCTCGTCATGACCACAGAAGTGCTCAGAAACATGATTTACGAGCGCTCTACGAAGCTGGAAGCACTGCATTACGTCATCCTCGATGAGGTTCATTACCTGGCTGACCGTATGCGCGGGCAGGTCTGGGAGGAAGTAATCATTCACTTACCTCAGTCTGTGCGCATCATCGGACTTTCAGCCACCGTCTCGAACGTGGAGGACTTTACGGCCTGGATTCGCTCTATCCGCGGAGACACGACGCTCGTGATGTCCGAAACGCGCCCGGTTCCACTTCTTCAGCATGTGCTGCTGCAGTCCGAGCCGAGTAAAGAGCCGCAGGTGTTCGACCTGTATGCATCTTCTGAGGGCAATTCTTCTGATACTTCCACTGATCCTTCTTCACGGGACACTTCACGGGAACGGTCACTCCTGAACCCTTCGCTTATTCAAGCTCTCCAGAACCTCGACCAGGCTGCACGCCAGAAAGCGGAGGAAAAAAGACCGTCGTTCAGCGCAAGGAATGGCAGCTCGCGCGGTGGGTATCGCGGTGGGTATAAGGGGCGCAAAGGTCGTCCCGGCCGAGCCGGCCGCATGCCCGGCCCTATCCGCCACTACACCCCGAAGCGCTGGGCTGTGGTGGATGAGCTGGACTTCCTCGGCATGCTGCCAGCCATATATTTTATCTTCTCTCGAACTGGATGTGACCAGGCTCTCGCACAGTGCCTGCAGGCAGACCTCGACCTGACCACGGAAGCAGAGGTACGCGAGATCCGCCGCATAGTAAACGAGATGGTAGATGGCCAGCTCACTCCTGACGAGAAGAAGGCACTGCACTTCCATCAGTTCGTCGCCTCACTCGAGCTCGGCTTCGCGAGTCACCATGCGGGGATGATTACACTCTTCCGCCACATCGTCGAAGCACTCTTCGAGCGCGGTCTCATTAAGATAGTCTTCGCTACGGGTACTCTCGCTCTGGGCATTAACATGCCAGCGCGCAGCGTGGTGGTGGAAAAGCTCGAGAAGTTTAATGGCATGGGACATGTGATGCTCACTCCCGGTGAGTTCACGCAGCTCACTGGCCGTGCTGGGCGCCGTGGTATCGATACCATAGGACACGCAGTAGTGGTGGATCATGCAGACTTTTCGCCGCAAGCCGTAGCGAATCTCGCTTCGAAGCGCGTGTATCCGCTTCATTCGAGTTTTACGCCGACTTTTAATATGGCGGTAAACCTCCTGAACACGCATACGCTCGCTCAGACGCGCAGTACGCTGAATAAGTCCTTCGCACAGTGGGAAGCAAATGAGTCTGCAGATGGCCTGTCCTCTCAGATAGAAGCGGCATATACCACTACACGCCAGTATGAGAAGGCTATGGCATGTGAGATGGGAGACTTCGCGGAGTTTATGCGCATCCGCATGGACCTTTCCGAGCTCGAAAAGCGCGACCGTCGCATACTGAAGGCCACTATTTTCCCTTCGGAAAAAGCTCGAAAGAAAGCATTCGCAGCACTCGATAAGAAGATATCCATCCTGCGTTCGCGTGAAATGCGCCACCCATGCAAAGCCTGCCCAGACTTCGAGCAGCATATCCGCTGGGGACACCGCTGGGCTCGCCAGACGCGCGAACTCGAGCGTCTCGAAGATCGCCTAGAGTGGCGCACACAGTCAGTTTCTCGTCGTTTCGATAAAATCTGTGACATCCTCCATACGCTCAATTACATCGAAGAAGTGGGAGAGAGCAGTAGCGTAGACTGGGATGCTACTGGGCAGGAGCACGAGCTCGATACGATGAACGCCCTCCACGTCAACGAGTCCGACGGGCAAACCACCATATCCGCCACCTCCGCCACATCCTACACGCTTACCGCACGCGGCGAGCTCCTACGTCAGCTTTACAGCGAAAATGACCTTCTGCTCGCACAATGCATACTCGATGGCATCTTCTCCGACATATCTGCAGAAGAATGCGCTGCCTTAGTGAGCGGATTCGTCTACGAGGCGCGCCGCGATGCTGGGTCTGAACCAGCTCACTATCCAGGAGGCGCGCAGGGGACACTCGCCACAAAAGTAGCGCAGATAAAAAGCGAGGATACATCACTGCGATTTGTGTGTGAGTCTTTCGACTACGAGCCGACCGCACAGCTGGACTTCGGCCTCGTAGAGATTATGTTTAACTGGGTTACGGATAAGCCGCTGAGCGAGGTTCTCCGTACGAGTGGCATAGGCAGCGACTCGGAACGCCACAGCCGAGCCGCCCTGACGGCCGGGGACTTCGTCCGCGCATGCAAGCGAGTGTGTGACGTTCTCCAGCAGCTCGCTCACGTGGCGCGAAGCCGCGAAGATACGAGGCTGGCTGAAGTGGCCAGTAGAGCGTATGACCTCGTTAACCATGGCATCGTGGCGCTGAACCCGCTGGACTAACCCGCTGGACTAACCCGCTGGACTTTTAATACACAGGAATACCACCAGACTGAGAAAGTGGGAATATTTCCCTCGTCGGTGAGATTGTGTACGGTAGATACTAACGATATGAAGGAGACATCATGGCAGAACGCAGCCTCAGAGGCATGAGTATAGGCGCGAAGTCGCTCGAATCAGACAGTAATGTCGAGTTCGCTGAGCGTAACGAAGTGGCATACATCTGCCCGCGTGGCCATAAGACCATTCTGCCTTTATCTTCGGAGGCGGAACCACCGAAAGAGTGGGAGTGCCGCTGCGGTCAGACGGCGAAGCTCGCCACCGCTGAAGATGAAGAGCCAGATGAGATAACTAAGCCTACCCGTACGCACTGGGATATGCTCCTGGAGCGTCGTACGGAAGAAGAGCTAAAAGAACTGTTAGATAAGCGCCTGCAGATGAAGCGCGAAGGGTGGTTCCCAGATTATGAGTAATCGTCGCATTATTTTACTCGACCTCGACGGCACGACTGTCGAGTCCGACACCGGCATCCTCGCCTCGGTGCGCCTCACATATGAACACTTCGGTAAGGAGCTTCCGTCCGAGTCTGAGCTGAATAAGTTCATAGGTCCACCGCTGCTGGATTCCTTCTCTGAGCATGGTTTCGAAGAAAATGCGCAGGAGGCTGTGGACTTCTTCCGCGAGTCGTACACGAAGCCATACTTCGATGACCCGCAGAGCCCTGGTCAGATGATTCCTGGCCTGTACCTCAGCCGTATGTACTTCGGCTATCTCGGTCAGCTGCAGAAGCTGCGCGAGGCAGGCTACGTACTTGCTGTAGCTACAGCGAAACCTCAGCGTGAAGCTATCCGCCTCTGTGAGCACATAGGCCTCGAGTACCTCGTGACGGGCATTTATGGCGCTTCTGAGGGGTCGGACACGAGCCGTCTGCATAAGTCTGAGGTCATCACGTATGCGTTTGAAAAGCTGCATTACGATGAGTCTGCTGGAGACCGCGCTGTGATGGTGGGAGACCGCTGGACCGACATCGACGGCGCGCACGAGAACGGCATTCCTGCCATCGGCGCTGGCTGGGGATATGCAGCGGACGGCGAGTTCGAAGAACATAACTGTGATGCTGTGGCTGAGACTGTGGATGATCTGTTCGACACTGTAAACGACGTTTTCGAGAACATCATTCGTTAGTTTTTCGCTCGTTTCGAAACGGCTGAGCAGGGGGAGACCTTCTGTTCAGCCTTTTTGCTACTCTAGTACCGTTTGCGTTTCCTGCGAGAGTATAAAAGAGTATCATATTATGTCCAATTCTTCCGCATCTTTCAGTCATCCTCGCCGTCGAACGATGATTATCACTTCCAGTATATGTGGCATAGCGCTTGTGCTTGCTGGAGGAACTTTTTCTGTTCGTCAGTCGCGTGTGTCGGCGTGTGTGTCGGTGAATGGTGGGTATGAGTCGGCTGTTTCTACGTGGCAGGCGAGTGTGAAGCAGGCTGAAACTATAGGCGAGAAGGTGACGAGCGCGGATAGTGTGGCTGATGTGAGCGTGTTTACGGATTTTAGTAAAGCACGTTCGGTGAAGGTTGCCGAGCAGAAGGCGCTTAATTGTGGTTTGGGTCTCGTGTCTATGTGGGGGTTTGACCCGTCTAGCCGTCAGGTGGAGACTGAGCGTATCGTGAAGGCTACGAGCGCGTTGAAGACGGCTATAGGGCGTGTGGAGAAGTCGTATGAGGTGAAGCAGGTAGAGGTTGCGCGCGCTCAAGCACAGCAGGTTCTCGACACTGCTAACCAAGTCTACCAGTCTACGGATGGTCAGGTAGCGGATAATGCTACACGCGACTCTCTGAAGACACTCATCGACACGTTGCAGAACACGCTGAACGACAAGCAGGCGACCGTAGAAGCCCTCCAGAAAGCAAGCCAGCCTATCCAGTCCGCGAGCGATACGGTCAACCAGAGTGTCGAAGCCAAACGCGTAGCAGACCAGAAAGCACGAGAGCAAGCAGAACAGCAGGCACGCGCACAACAGGCTCAGGCGAACGCTCAGCGCGCACAGCGCAACACCACACGCAATATGGGGCGAAGTGCAAACAGCGCTCCCCGTAATAGTGGCGGTGGAGCAGGCTCAGCACGCGCAAATACTGGGACAAACACACCAACACCAAGCACACAGAAGTATAGCCAATTTGATGGGATGTCACTGGAAGACTTTGAAAAAGCACAAGGCGTGAGTCCGTGTGTTGCGGCTGGGAATTGTAATCTCGCTGTGGGTTAACACGTTTTAGTCTTGCCCCTCATAGTTCTTTAACACTGTGAGGGGCGTATCCATAACAAAAATCTAGTTCAGGAAAGGGAAACAGAAAGGGAAAAGTATGTCTTTATTTGCTCGACATAAACCCGTGAGCACGCGCATACGTCAAAGCCTTCTCAAGGTGGGCGTGGGCGTTCTCACGGTATCGTTAGCACTAGGCGGTCTCGCTTATGCAGACACCACTCCGTCAACCCCGAATAATAATACGGGTGGTGGCGGTTCTACGAACGGTAACCAAGGCTCAGGAAACTACACATCAACCGTTGTGTGGGCAACAAATGATAACTTCGGTCCAGCTAATGACGCTACGGTTCTGAACGTTCTTACGGGCACGCTTGGCGGTAAAGCGTGGAACGATACGAATACGCATATTCATACCGCTACCGAGAACGCGCTTAATGAGTGTGTAAATAACTACGCGACTCGTCATAACGGGGATAGGAACGCGAACTGTCGAGTGTTTGGCGTGGGAGCTGTCAAGAGTAGCGATAACACTATCGCTAATGCTACAGGCGGACACACAGAGCAAACATGGAGAAATGCATGGAATGCAGAAGTAGGAACTAAGACATACGCGCATAACGGGGCTGTTTATAAAACTAATGTTCCGTTGAATGGCGGTGTAGATACTATAAATAGCCTTGCATACCGTGAGACGTCGGGTGGTAACCGTTCCCTCGTGGTTATTGTGTTGGCGTAAGACCAGCCACGCGTGAAAGAACCGCCAAGCCCTCCAGTTAAGCGTATTGAGCAGGGCATTAGCGCTGACCGCATGCGCAACACAACCTTCATCACCACGGGTACAGGAGTCGGTGGAGAAGCCCTCTGGTTCAGCGATACGATAAACCCAAACGGCTTACACTACACAATAACCGACCAGAGTGTCTGGGATACCACTACAGGCGCAAACATCAGCAACCAATTCACCTACAACACGCCAAACGGGCAGACACCAGCAGGAAACCGCGCAACCGCCACATGGAACGCAAACGGACGGAAAGTAGAAAAATTGAGTGAGAACATTATATGTGCAAGCACCCGCATAACATGTCAGAAATGATCCACTAGACATAAAGAAAAAATTGCAAAAACAAACCCGCCCAAATGTCCGATAATGTACGTTATGTCAGAAAACGTAGTTTTTCCTTTACAGCGCTGCTCCCTGCACCCGCGCACGCTTCTGTTTCTCGAGCTTCTCTCGCATACGCTGCTCAGTCAGGTCTGCCACATCACGCACAGAGAACTCCGAACCGAGATCTAACCCATTCGTCTCATCGACCATCTCGGCGCGATGCATCGCTTCAGTAGCATGTGCACGCGTATTATCCGCTTTGCTCACAGATGTTTCTGCTTTCAGTGCGGCTGAAATCTCGTGCCACATGACGCCCACAGACACGCCGAAGACGGCATGCCCATCACGCATGAGATCCAGCATCTCCGTCTCATTCGTGCACTCGTATATGCGCACGCCATCACACATGATGGTCACATTTTCCAGCTGTCCTATGCGGCGCTGCTCAAGGTATGCCAGTGCCGTCGTTACGTTATTCAGGTTCACACCCGCATCGAGCAGCTTTTTCGCCACCGATAGGATAACGATGTCCTTAAAGGAATACAGTCGCCGCGAGCCGGACCCAGACGACGGCGTGACGCTCGGCTCGACGATGTGCTTGCGGGCCCAGTAATCCAGCTGTCGGTATGTGATGCCCGCCACTTTAGATGCGATTACTCCCCGGTATCCGACTTCTTCCTCGTCGGATTCCAGTTCGAAAAGCGCTCCCTGAACAACCCCGCGACTACTCAGGTCTTCACGGTCCGCCAGACGGACGTGCAGGCTCAGCTGCGGCTGCTGGGACTGCTGCGACTGCACGGCATCCTGCGTGAGTTCTGCCTCGTCTACCATCAAAAAATCCGCGTATGCCTACGCCACACTCATGGCCGACTTCATAAAATACACGAAGCGGAAACGACCTATGATAATCTCATCCCCGTTCTTCAGCACGGCGCTATCCACACGCTCACGGTTTACATACGTTCCATTCAGGCTTCCCGCATCCGAGAGCACATACCCCTCAGGAGTTCGCGTAAAGACGGTATGCTCACGCGAGACGGTATTATCATCCAGAATGATGTCACTGGCCGCATCACGCCCTGCACGCACTACATCCGCGTCGAGAAGATAGCGCGAACCTGCGCCACTGCGCGTAGCGATGAGCAGTGCTGCCCCATCCCCGAGGCGCGAAATCGTCTCCACATCTTCTGCAGTGAGCGCCCGCTCACCTGTCGATGTCACCGGCATCGTGATAGCCGGCATACCTATTACTGTCGTTTCACCTGCTGTAGGAATCGATATATCCATAACCTTTATTCTACTGTCTGTGCGTACTTATATTCAAAACTGTGTGCCAAAGCCGTAATGTCTACTTTACTTTTCTGGACCACAGTTACTGTGGAACCATAGTTTACACGAAGTGACGAGCCTACTCCACCACTAATATCTATGGCGTTCTGCAGCGCGGTCTTATCCCCTATGGCTTTTATCACATACGGAGCTTCGAGCAGGACTCCATCCGAAACGAGACCCGTTTTCGTGTCTGTTACGTAGGTGGAGGTTACCACGCGCACGTCCCCTATCTGGATTACTTCTGCGCCCGCATTTCGCAGCTCTTCGATGACGGTAAAGAGGGATGCCGCTGATACGTCTTTCTTCGTACCCTGGGAGATAGTCACCTGAATCCCTGGCCCGTATGCTGCTGTGCTTCCGCTGAGGATGTCGTTCGCATCCTTGTTCTCCTGGGCGATGCGTTCTATCTCCTGCTGCTTGTTATTCGCTGTCTGGATAGAGTCGAGCTGCTGGCTGAGCTGTGTACGCTGCGTTTCGAGCCTCGTTATCTGATTATTCGTTTCGTCGAGCAGTGTGACGAGTTCGGACTCGCTGAGCGCATCGTAGGAGGTGTTCGTAATGCGCTGCTGTGCCATGAACGCATACCCCACGCCCGCTCCGAGCGCTATAAGTATGAGAGAGCTGACGAGGCCACGTGTGTGCCTGTTATGGCGCAGCTCGCGCAGAAACTCGCTCCACGACGATATGGTGGAGCTGGCCGCGCGCGAAAGCTTACGTGGCTTTTCGACCACAGGAAAGACGCCTGTTTGCGTGCTGTCTGCTTCTTTTTCGTTTTCTTCTGCCAATTTTCCCTCTTCCTACGCGCTAAAGATAAAGCGGCGGATAGCAGATACGTTCGAGAAGATGCGGATACCAAGCACCACTATCACTGCAGTGGTCAGCTGCGAGCTCACTCCGAGTAAGCTGCCGATATAGACGAGAAGCACAGCCGTCAGCACATTCGAGAGGAAGGAGATGACGAATACGCGGTCGGAAAAATTGCGCTCAAAAAACGACCGTCCGGCACCTAAAAGCGCGTCCAAAGCCGCGACGACCATAATAGGCAGGTACGGCTGAAGCCATACCGGAACATCCGTGTGCACGAAGATGCCCACGACTACCCCGACGATAATGCCCAGAACTGCTGCCACTACCCTTCTCCTTTCCGTGCATACTCAGTTACTACTGTACTCGCAGCCGGTAACTGAAGTCCACGCGAATGCACTACACTCATGTCTATATTCTGAGAGCGGAACATGCGTGCCGTATTCCCCTCGGCCTGAACCTCAGCCTGCAGGTCAGACGCATCGCCTATAGCACGCACCACATACGGGCTCTGCACGCCGGACACGCCCACGAGGATGGTATCTCCCGCCGCACGGATAGCCGTCTGCGGGCCCAAACGCTGATCATTTACACTAATAGCCTCTGCACCGCCCGCCCACAGGAGCGCGACGACCAGCTGAAGCTGCGCATCAGTCACCCTGCCCTTCGACTGTCCTTCCGTCACACGGCCCTGCGTCGCCTGATTCGACGCATCCATAGGATTCATGAGCGTAACTGTGACTCCATCTCCCCTGACAGCAGTCTGCCCTGTCAGGATATTCACATCCCGAAGCTTCTGCACGGTTCTCAAGTCCGCGCGCGCCTGACGGGTCAGCTGCGCTATCTGAGCCTGCTGCTGCTTAATGTCATTCTCTATACTCTGCGCATGATTCGTAGCACTCGTCACCTGAGCTGCCAGCTCGGTGCGTACCTTCTCTCGAGAATTCCCCTGAAGATTTCGCACTATCTGCGTCCCAGCCACGCCCACGACCACGCACAGGAGAAATGAGATGACCTGCGTGACGATACGCTGAAATGGCGTAATGGTATGCGCGGTGAGGGTAGAATCCTCGAACATGGGGTCGAGAGGATGGCGCATAAGGTCTTCGAGAAGCTGCGATGAACTCTGTCGCTTATGATTCTGAATGGAGCGCACATCGTGCTCGCGCGCCATACTCTCCTCATCGATGCGATGGCGACCGAGTTTTTTCGCATCACTGGAAAATGTGGAGCGCACGCGCACGGGACGCTGCTCAGACTCTGGAGGGATAATGCTCGGGACAGGAGTACTGCCATTCTCGTCGTACAGGCTATCTGAACTAGCCACGATAACAGTCTTTCCGAATGAGCTTCACACCCTGGTACATATAGATGAATCCCCCCACCCAGTACAGGCTAATCCCCCAAATAGCTAAGGCCAGGCCCGCATATTCGAGGATGGAGAAAAGAGTGGACGTGCCCATGCCAGAGATCATGAGTAGCGGGATATCCGCCATAATCATGGCCGTGGCCGTCTTACCCACGAAGTGCACCGGAAGTGGACCATAGTTAAACTGAGCGAGAACAAGCACAAGGATGCTGAGAACCACTTCGCGAGAGCCGACTATGATAATAAACCACCAGGGAATAATGCCCGCAAAGCCGAGCGCCAGGATGGAGCAGAAAATGAGAAGACGGTCTGCTATAGGGTCGAGAATCTGTCCGAGCTTCGTAATCTGATTCAATGAGCGGGCCAGGAACCCATCCAGCCAGTCCGTCAGAGCGGAGATAGCCAGCATAATGAGACCATAAACGAGATGCCCATGGTCGATGAGTATAGCGATGAGCGGAATAGTGAGCAGGCGCAGAAGGCTCACGAAATTAGGCCAGGTAACTATCCTGTTACTCGGCCTGAGGCTCAGCGTCTGCGCATCCTTTTCGCTGGGAATATCTTTCTCATCCTGTCTCATGTCTGTCATCGCTTTTATTCTACTCCATGCGGGCTATGGTGCACGGGCGTGGCGGCTGGCGCGTGTCGGATGGGATGGTTCTGATTCGAAAAAATGCGACTTTTCTAGAAGTTCGTCGATTTTTCGCGGATCACACCGTCTTTTTTTCGATAGACTTCTAGAAAAGTCGCATTTTTTCATCGGGTAGGCTCTACGACGCCCTACGACGCCCTATAACGTCCCCTCCCCGAGAGACCAAAACCCACTACATACGCGAAGCCTGAATGCTCGTAATGATAATGGCGCGCGCCCCTACGTCGTACAGCTGATCCATGAGCGTATTCATCTGCGAGCGTGGAACCATAGCGCGCACAGCTGCCCACTGTGAGTCATGCAGTGGGGACACAGTAGGTGACTCAAATCCTGGCGTAATGGCCACAGCCTGCGCGACCTTCGCCACCGGGATATCGTAATCCATCAGTACATAGCTATGTGCGGTAAGCACACCCTGGATGCGGCGCTGGAACTTAATGAGATCACGGTCAGACGTATCCACGCGAGGTGAGCGTACCACGATGGCTTCTGAAGTGACGATAGGGTCACCAAAGATATGCAGTCCAGCGTTACGCAAAGTGGTCCCTGTGGAGACCACATCGGCGATGGCATCAGCCACACCCAGCTGTACAGAAGACTCTACAGCCCCGTCGAGGTGCACGATCCGCGCATTCAGACCACGACCAGCCAGATAATCCGCCACGACCTTGTCGAAGGACGTGGCTATGCGCTTTCCATCCAGATCTTCTACAGTCCGGATAGAGCTTTCGTTCGGCGCTGCGAAACGGAAGGTAGATGCGCCGAATCCCAGTGCCATGTGCTCTATGGCTTCAGTCTGCGAGTTCAGCAGCATATCGCGCCCCGTAATACCCACATCGATAATGCCACTTCCCACATATACTGCTATGTCAAGAGGACGCAGGTAGAAGAGCTGGATATCATTTTCCTCATCCTCGACGACGAGCTGACGTGGATTCGAGCGCAGCTTATAACCTGCTTCTTTCAGCAGATCCCAGGCTGGCTCGGAGAGCATGCCTTTATTCGGTACAGCTATCTTCAGCATATACAGAGCCTTTCAGAGGAAAACGCGTAAAAACCGCAAGGAGTTCGGGTAAAATATTTTCCACATTCTACCCGAACTCCTCGCGGGGCTTCTGCACAGTCTCACCGAATGAGACGTAGGCGAAGTTTAAAGCACAGACACTGCCTACAGGTTCTTATACAAGTCCTCAAGGCTAATGCCCTTCTGAATCATCATGACCTGCAGATGGTAGATGAGCTGACTCATCTCTTCGGCGGTGCGGGCTGCGCCTTCATACTCGGCCGCTGTCCAGGTCTCCCCTGCTTCTTCGAGGATCTTCTTGCCTATGAAGTGTGTGCCCTTCTTCAGCTCGTCCACAGTCAGTGAGTCTTCAGCCCCAGATGCTGCCTTCGCACTGAGTTCTGCATAGAGGGATTCGAAAGTCTTCATGCACGAAATGCCTTTTCTGCTTCCTCACGGATGGAAGCGATAGCTTCAGCAGGATTTTCTGCACCATATACAGCGGAACCTGCCACGAGCACGTCTGCACCTGCAGCAGCTACGATGTGTGCCGTCGATGGGCTCACACCGCCGTCCACCTGAATCTTCGTGCTCAGGCCTCGACGAGTAATCTCATCGCGCAGGCGACGCACCTTATTCATCTGGTTATCGAGGAACTTCTGCCCGCCGAATCCTGGCTCCACCGTCATGATGAGAATCATGTCGAACTCATCGAGGATGTCGAAGATAGGCTCCACTGGTTCAGCTGGACGCACAGCAAAGCATGCCTTCACGCCCATGTCATGCAGCTGGCGTGCCAAGCGCACTGGAGCGTGTGCAGCTCCCATGTGGAAGGTGACCGATGCAGCTCCTGCCTTCGCGAACTCAGGAGCCCAGCGGTCAGGGTCCTCTATCATAAGGTGTGCATCCACCGGGATAGGGCTTACTTCGCAGATGCGCTTGACGATAGGCTCGCCGAGCGTGAGGTTCGGAACGAAGTGATGATCCATGACGTCCACGTGGACGAGGTCAGCTGTGGAGATGGCCTGCAGCTCGCGCTCGAGGTTCACGAAGTCTGCGGAAAGAATGCTTGGTGCTATTTGTATACTCATAGTTCCTCATTTTAGGGTGTGTAGGAGACGGGCGGCGTTACTTCTCGTCCGACTCGGCCTTCTGATCCTTATGCGCTTTCGCCACGAGAGCCTTCGCTTCCTCGTAGAGATCCTTTTCGCTCTTTTCGTGCGCTTTCTTTTCCTCGCTGAGAGCCTGCTTTTCTTCTCGCTTTTCGCGTGCAGCAGCACGTGCTTCATCCGTGAGCTTATCGCGCAGCTGGCGTGAGGTCAGGACGCCGAGTTCGACCTGCTTTTCGAGGTCTGTGACGTAGTCCAATTCTTCCTTCAGCTCCGCAGTGCTCTTGCCCGAACGCTGGATGAGCACGAAGGCGACCACTGCCAGGACAAAGACGATGAGAGAAACCCACACGTTCACGCGCAAGCCGAGGAACTCGTGGGCACGGTCGATGCGCAGCATCTCTATCCACGTGCGTCCAGCCGTGTACCACATGACGTACAGAGCGAACTGACTTCCAGCCTTAAAGCGCTTGGTAATCTGAGCGCCGAGCCACAGAAGCAGTGCTGCTCCGATAAAGTTCCAGATCATTTCGTAGAGGAAGGTCGGATGGTAGAGCACTCCTGTAGGGCAGGACTGTCCCGTGTAGCAGGACTCGCTCGAGCCGATGGCGTTAGTGGACTCATTCAGCTTCAGACCCCACGGAAGCGTGGTAGGAGAACCGTACAGCTCCTGGTTAAACCAGTTTCCGAGGCGGCCTATGCCCTGTGCGATGAGCAGCCCTGGAGCCACAGCATCCACGAGCATAGCGATGGAATACTTCTTATAGCGTGCCCATGCCCATACGGCGAGCACTCCCAGAAGTACCGCTCCCCAGATACCAAGTCCGCCGTTCCAAATCTTGAAAATATCAGAAAAATTGCCATTAGAGCCGAAATAGAGCTCCGGCGTCGTTATGACGTGGTAGAGCCGCGCGCCTACGATGCCGGACGGAACCGCGACGATGGTGATGTCGAGAATCTGGTCGAACGAGCCACCCAGCGCTATCCAGCGGCGGCTCGTGAGCCAGACAGCCACGACGATGCCCACGAGGATAGCCAGCGCGTAAAAACGGATGGTCAGCGGTCCGAGCGAAAAACTCGATATCGATGGCGACGGAATGTATGCTAAGTTCATCCTGAATCCTCCTTAATTCGTCTACAGTGAGCAGACTATTCCTTCTCCGGGACATGTCCCACGCGTGCAGGAAGCTCGCCGCCCGCATCAAAGCAGGAATACTCGCCCGTGTGGCAGGCTGCCCCCACCTGGTCGACCTGAATGAGCAGAGCATCTCCATCACAGTCGAGCTCCACCTTCTTCACGTACTGCGCGTGCCCGGACGTGTCTCCCTTACGCCAGAACTCCTGGCGAGAGCGCGACCAGAAGGTCACTCGCCCCTCGGTCAGCGTGCGGTGTAGCGCCTCATCATTCATATACCCCACCATGAGCACACGACCAGAGTCATACTGCTGAATGACGGCCGCGACGAGTCCCTGCTCGTCGTGCTTCAGACGTGGAAGGATGTGAGCCATGTCTAGTGTATGCATATCACTCATGTCCTAGCGCACCTCATATCCCGCATTTTTCAGAGTCGTCTTCACGTCTGTCACAGTCATCTCGCCGAAGTGGAAGACAGAAGCAGCCAGAACGGCATCAGCGCCAGCCTCTATGGCCGGAGGGAAGTCCTCGAGTCGCCCTGCTCCTCCGCTAGCAATGAGAGGAATGTCCACGACGCTGCGCACGTCGCGAATCATCGGCAGGTCGAAGCCATTCTTCGTACCGTCCGCGTCCATGGAGTTCAGGAGGATTTCTCCCGCCCCGAGTTCAGCGGCCTTTTCAGCCCATTCCAGAGCATCGATGCCTGTGCGGTGTTTTCCACCTATGGTGGTCACCTCGTAGCCCGATTCTGTCTGATGGTCACTTTCCTCCGTGCAGCGGCGTGCATCGATGGATAGGACGAGGACCTGTGCGCCGAAACGGTCTGCTACTTCGCTGATGAGGTCTGGATTCTGTATAGCTGCAGTATTCACACCCACCTTATCTGCGCCGCAGCGCAGCAGCATGTCGACGTCGTGGGGTGTGCGCACTCCACCTCCTACGGTCAGTGGGATGAAGAGCTCCTCAGCAGTACGGCGTACCATGTCGTACGTGGTCTCGCGACCAGAGCTCGACGCAGTCACATCGAGGAAGGTGAGCTCATCTGCACCCTGCCGGTAGTACTCGCGCGCGAGTTCGACAGGATCTCCTGCATCGCGCAGATTCTCGAAGTTCACGCCCTTGACCACGCGACCGGCGTCCACGTCTAAGCACGGGATAACGCGTACGGCTAATGCCATGTGTGCTCCTTTTCCAGTATCTGTCTCTCGCTACGAGCGACGCACGAGGTCCTGCGCCAGCTCTTTCGCAGCCAGCTGCCCGCATGCCCCATCGATGTCACTTCCACGCGTATCCCTGAGTGTGGCAGAGATGCCTGCCTTGCGCAGGATATCGATGAACTGGGCTTCGTCTTCTGGCTTCGAGGCCGTCCACCGAGATCCCTCTATAGGGTTCAGCGGAATAGGATTCACATGAACCCAGTCATCCCCATAATGATTCAAGCGCTTCGCGAGCAGCTGCGCATGCTCCGCCTGGTCATTAATACCCCGCATGAGAGCGTACTCGATGCTGACTCGACGCTTCGAGCTGAGGTAGTAATCGTGCGCAGCGTCGAGTACCTGTGTCGTATTAAAACGACGGTTCATAGGCACGAGTTCATCGCGCAGCTCATCACTCGGTGCGTGCAGAGATACAGCAAGACGTACAGGAATATGCTCAGTAATGAGCTTTCGAATGCCTGGCACCACGCCGACGGTAGACAGAGTAATATTTCGTGCAGAAATGCCGAATCCTTCTGGAGGAAGCGCACTAATCTGGCGGATAGCCTTCATCATCGCTTTATAGTTTCCGAGGGCTTCACCCATGCCCATGAAAACGATGTTACTCAGGCGCGTCGGTCCACCGGGCAGACGTCCACTCTCACACTGCAGGGCAGCGATGCGTACCTGCTCGAGAATCTCACCCGCAGACATATTTCGCGTAAGCCCTAAGCGTCCTGTCGCGCAGAATGGGCAGTCCATGCCACAGCCCACCTGACTAGATATGCACAGAGTCACGCGCTGCGGGTACTTCATAAGGACGGACTCGATGCGCGAGTCGTCGAAAAGCTTCCACAGAGTTTTAATGGTTTCACCCTTATCTGCTTCTTGCTCGAGGACAGGAGTGATGAGATCCGGGAAGAACGCGTCCTTCGCAGTCTGCGCGAGAGAGGATGGGAAGTCCGAGAATTCCGAGACATTCGTGTCGAAGTGAGCGAAGTAGTGCTGTGCGAGCTGCTTGACACGAAAAGCTGGCATGCCGAGCTCCTTCGCATGCTCCTTGCGTTCTTCGTCGGTCATATCCACGAGGTGGAGAGGCGCCTTTCCTCGACGTGCGTGGTCTTTCGAGAGAACATCGCGAAATGCGCTCTTATCTCCCGCGGTAATGCCGCTGTCGGCGTCTTTCTCGAGCTCACTCGAGATGTGAAGGGAAGAAGGTGAAGTAGTCATGAGAAGAGTCTTTCGTCGGGAGTGGAAGAATTGGCAGAAAAGAAGAGCAGTCTACAGGCCGAACGCCATAACAAACATGCAGATAACCGGAGCGCACATGAGGATAGAATCCACGCGGTCGAGGACGCCGCCATGGCCAGCGAGGATATGCCCCATGTCCTTCAGCCCCATGTCGCGCTTCAGCATAGACGCGCACAGGTCGCCGAAAAGGCCCACGATGCCCACGCACACGCCCATGATGAGCAGAGCGGGCAGATGGCGAACGAGCGTATCCGTGTCATACGTGAAGAAGCCTATACCTACCGCGCCGAGCACAGCGAAAAGAACAGAGCCGATGAGGCCTTCTACACTCTTCTTCGGCGAGATGCGCGGAGAAAGCTTATGCTTACCGAAAGCCGCTCCGAAAGTAAGTCCACCGATATCTCCGAGCGAAGGCAGGAAGAGAATCATAAACTCGAATGCTACGGGATGGTCACGAGTCAGTGGCAAGACGATGAAGCTCGCCAGTACCGTCACGTAAAAGACAGCGAGCAAAGACGCGCCCACGTGGGTCAGGCGGTAGTCATGATGGGAGCAGGACTCGAAGTCCTCCTCCAAAGCACCCATCTTCTTCGCCACAGCACGCTCGACGCGGTAATGATTCTCTCGCTTGATAGTAGCTACGAGAGACACCACGGCCGCAGTCAGCACGCATCCTATGGCTGCTACGACCGTGTGCGAGGAGCGCACAGGGATGTAATAAATGGCGAGGAATGTGCCCACCGTCATAATCCACAGAGCCACGATGGGGATACGAATACCTATGGTCGCAAAGTCGATGCGCAGCTCCCACAGAGCCACACATACGAATGCTATGACCAGCCACAGAAAGATTTGGGCATAAAACACGAGGCTCGCCACGATTAGAGCGATGAGTACGATGCTCGTTCCCACAGCCTGAACCATATTACGGCCAGTACGCTTATTAATAGCATCCATCGTAGAACGTAGCGAGTCCAGCATGCTCTTTTTTTCCTGTCCACTCGTATCTGACATCGCTCTCCTCATAGCCTGAAAAGCACAGGACTCCTACCCCGGCTTTCACGCCCTGGCACGAGTCCTGTTTAGATAACACCTACCCTCGAGAATAACAGCCTGCCGTCAGACGGAAAGAATGTCCTTTTCCTTCGCTGCCAGCATGGCATCGATTTCGTCCGTAATCTTCTTCGTTACGTCGTCGAGGTCCTTCAGCAGGCGCTTGCCCTCGTCTTCACCGTACTCGCCGTCCTTAATGGCAGCGTCGATGCCTTCCTTCGTCTTACGACGAATGTTTCGCACAGCGACCTTACCATCTTCAGCCTTCTGGCGAGCCAGCTTTACGTAATCCTTACGACGCTCTTCAGTCAGCTCTGGCATGGTCACGTGAATGACGTTTCCGTCGCGGCGTGGGTTTACGCCCAAATCCGAGTCGCGGATGGCCTTCTCCACGGCATTCGCCTGGGATACGTCGAATGGAGTGACAGCGAGAGTGCGCGCATCTGGCACACCGATAGTAGCCAGAGCCTTCAGCGGTGTCGGTGCGCCATAATAATCCACGACGATAGGGTTCAGGAATGCTGGGTTTGCACGTCCTGTACGAATGCCAGAGAAGTTCTCCTGCGTGGACTCCACAGTCTTCTTCATCTGGTCGCGAGCTGCATCGATGACACTAGCCATAACGAATCTCCTTTAATGGTTACTACGATTACTCAGATTATTAAACTTACGGACACTTATTCTTCATTCGACACGATAGTGCCGATGTTTTCTCCCAGCAGTGCCGAGGTCACATTCCCCTCGCCTTCGAGGCCGAAGACGCGGATATGCATGTCGTTATCTCGAGCCATGGAAAGTGCGGACGCATCCATCACTGCGAGATTATCCACGAGTGCGCGGTTAAAGGACAGCTGTGGAAGGAACTGCGCATTCACATCCTTTCGTGGATCTGCCGAGTAGACGCCATCCACGCCATTCTTCCCCATGAGCACTTCATCGCATCCTATCTCCAGCGCACGCTGGATGGAGACAGTATCCGTGGAGAAGTATGGCATTCCAGCACCAGCACCGAAGATGACCACACGTCCCTTTTCCATATGGCGGATAGCCTTCAATGGAATGTATGGTTCGGCTACCTGGCCCATGGTAATGGCCGTCTGAACGCGAGTAGGCTGACCTTCCTGTTCGAGGAAGTCCTGCAGTGCGAGGCAGTTCATGACCGTTCCGAGCATACCCATATAGTCTGCACGGCTGCGTTCGAGTCCAGCCTGGCTGAGCTCCGCACCGCGGAAGAAGTTTCCTCCACCCACGACGATGCCCACCTGAACGCCCTGATCTACCGCAGACTTAATCTCGCGCGAGACCCGCTGAACCACGGTGGTATCGATGCCTACGGATCCACCACCGAAAGCTTCACCGGAAAGCTTTAACAAAACGCGACGCTGTGTGCTCACTATGACGTTCCTTTCGTCAGGCTGATAAGTCAGGCTGAATATTCAGGCTGTAAATTGCTTTCAAGTGTACCGTTTCGCCCCTACATTCGAGGCCGTGCTGTGTTCACGTCTGCACTGGTTATTTAATAATAGGCCTCGATGGCGCTGAGACATCGATGGTCCCACTGTTCGTTCCCTCCGCCTGAAGCTGCTGAATAACTTTCGCCACGATAGCACGCTTCGTACTCATAGACGAAGAGTTCCCCCATACGACAGTATATCCAGAGTTCAGTGCGGTCGTAATAGAGTCCTGAGTGCGCGCAGTGGTCTGCGTCACCTGCCCGCGCATCCCAGCATCCATATCCGAAAGTACAGCGATGCTTTCGAGCACTGCCTGATTCTTCAGACCCGAACGCGTCGTCGGCACTGTAATGACAGGGATCCCCGCAGCAGCGTCCTTATACGTGGTAATCTGCTGAGCCTGAGCGTCCACGGCCGTGTACTGTTTCGTATCTTGTGCCAGAAGCTGCGCCGTAGGTGTTTCTTCTGTTATGCGCACGATGAGGCCGTGGGGATAGTCTTTCGTTATGTCCGCACTCGCCACGCCTGGGATAGCATCAAGCTGAGTAGCCAGCTGCGCGTCGGAGACAAGCAGAAGTGAGCGACCCACTTGAGCATTCGTCAGGGCTTGAATTTTTTCTATCCTCGCCCACGTCCCTGCCCCAGATATTCGTATCTGGTCAGACTCTACTTTTAGCCAGGAGGAAAAGAGCAGAGCCCAGACACCGAACGCCAGCACGCCGAGCACGCCGACTAGGATGCTCACACGTTTCGCCCAGTAGAGGCGTCTAGCACTTTTCTGTTCTTTTCTGCGCTTGTCGAAGTCTATGGTCTTCGGGCGCACAGTCACTTTCTCTCGCAGCTGAGCGGCGATGTCCTGAGAAGAAGCATCCTGCTCGTTCTGCTTCACCAGAGTGGATGCGCGCACGACGCGAGACGGCTGCGACGACTGTACTGACCGTGCCGACCGCGCAGTGCGAGATGCGCGCCTGTCCTTACCCCGAGCGTTATCCCCCTGCGTTTGAGACATGAACCTTACTCTCCCTCAGAGAAGCGCTCACGCAGAGCATCCACCATGACATCTGCCATGGCAGTAATGGATCCTGCCCCCACAGTAAAGAGGACATCCCCCGGTTCGGCTGTACGAGCGAGGTATTCGGCCGCCTCGTGCATATCCTCGAAGGCGCGCACTGAGCCTGCGCCTCCTCTAACCGAAGCCACAGAAGAAGCAACGCCAGACCCAGCACCCGAAGCCGCCGCAGGAATAGTCTCTGCACTAATATCCGGCCAGTCTTTCTGGAATTCTCGCGCTGGATAGATGGCGCTCACGAGTGCTTCATCCGCCTTTTCGAGAGCCATAGCGAATTCTCGTGCGAAGAAGTGTGTGCGGGAGAAGAGGTGTGGCTGGAAGAGAACACGAATGCGCGCGTCTGGATAGCGCACACGTGCGGCGTCCATCAGCGCAGATACTTCCGTAGGATGGTGCGCGTAGTCATCCACTACGGTAACCCCGTTTACAAAGCCCTTCACATCGAAGCGACGAGCCGCTCCCCTAAAGTCATCCAGTGCGCGGGCCGCATCCGCAGGATCCATTCCTGCGAGGATGGACGCGATAAGCGCAGCGGCAGCATTTCGCACGTTATGGATGCCTGGTACGCGGATGTGCGCATGCAGTGGTTGCTCGCCGAGACGCTCTGACCACACCACGCTGAAGTCCTGACCACCGTCACCAGTACGTGCAGCCTCAGTATACACTCTCACGACCTGCCCATACGTGACAGACAGGGACGGCGAGGTGGTATACACCACAGCATGCTTACGTTCGTCATCGCTGAGAGACCGTACTACCGACAGTGCTCCCTCATCATCAGCGCAAGCCACCACATGTCCTGTAGCATGCTGAGCATGCTGGATGAACGCCTGCATAAAAGCCTGGCGGTCTCCATAATGGTCGAGGTGGTCGGGTTCTACGTTCGTTATAACGGCTATGTTCGGCGTGTACTTGAGGAAGCTGCCGTCGGATTCATCCGCTTCAGCCACGATGATGCGTCCGCGTCCTGCATGTCCGCCATCGCGCAGACCTTCTGGCGTGTGGATGGATCCACCGATGGCGTAGCTCGGGTCTGCGAGCTCTCCCGTTCCTGCACTGGTAAAGATTTGCGCTATCATGGCGCTCGTCGTGGTTTTCCCATGCGCTCCGGCTACGGTTATAGATGTGCCGTGTGCCAGGAGCGTAGCGAGGATGTCCGAGCGGTGCATGAGGATGCTTCCCTGTTCGGTGGCTCGGATAATCTCCGGATTATCCGGCTTAATGGCCGACGAGTAGACGACTATGGATGCGCCTTCTACATTTTCGGCTTTCTGACCGAGGTAGATGGTGGCGCCGAGCTGGGCGAGATGCTCCGTTTTCGCGTTCGCCTGCGCGTCTGATCCGCTCACCTGCACACCTCGTTCGAGAAGCATGTCCGCCAGCACGCTCATGCCAGATCCGCCTATGCCTATGAAGTGCACGCGCTTCCACGTGCTGATGTCTGCTGCTGCGTAGTCTATCGGCTGGTACGTCGGGTCTAATGTCATGTGCTGTCCTTACTTTCGTGCGAGTCTCGCTATATCGAGGATGGTCTGTGCCATCTTCTGTGCGGCGTCTCGCTTTCCGTAGTTCCACGCTGCCTGGCTCATCGAGTCCAATTCTTCCTTCTTTTCCACCAGTGGCACCACGTGGTCGCGTATCCACTGTGCATTCAGGTCATCGTCATGCACGATGATGCCGCCTCCTGCATCCACCACAGGCTGAGCATTATATATCTGCTCGCCATTTCCTATAGGCAGAGGAACGTAGATAGCTGGCACTCCCAGGGCTGTGAGCTCTGCTACCGTTCCTGCCCCAGAGCGGCAGATGACCACATCCGCTGCTGCCATAATGGCATCCATACCTTCCCAGTATTCAGCGATGTGGTAGTCCCCCTTCGTGAAACTACCGAGGTCTGTGAGGATATCCTCACCAGCCAGCTCAGAGACTGTCTTTCGTACCTCATCTATCTTTCCGCGCCCTGTCACGTGGACTATCTGTGCCATAGTGAGCAGCTCTCGCGAAGCCTGCGCTACAGCACGGTTCAGGCTCAGAGCCCCGAGCGAGCCACCCGTGACGGCTATGATGGGAATATCCGGGTCGAGGCCGAGCTCGAGAGCTGCTTCCCTCTTCGCTTCCGCGCGGTTTACTTCCAGAGCCGCTGCGCGCTGGGATATAGCATCGCGCAGGGGAAGTCCCACGCGCTCTACTCGCGTCGTTTTCCCAGCGTGAATGCCACTGTCCTCATACGTGAGTCCTACGTAGGATGCCCAGCGGGCACCGAGCTTATTCGCCATGCCTGCACGAGCATTCTGCTCATGAATAATGATGGGAATGTGGTGGCGGTGAGCCTGCACATAGGCTGGTGCAGAGGCGTAGCCTCCCACTCCTACGACGACATCTGCATGACGCTTCTCGAATATGTGAGAGACTGAGCGTAGCTGGCGGAGGAATTGACCAGGAAAAGCGACGGTCCGCGCATTCAGGGAACGCGGGAACGGAACCTTCTCGATGGTATCCAGCTCGAAGCCAGCATCCGGCACGAGGCGCGCCTCCAGGCCCTGCGCCGTGCCGATGACGGACAGCTGAGCGTCCGGCTCCATCTGACGAATCTGCTGCGCTATGCTCAGCAGAGGGTTTACATGGCCAGCAGTACCACCGCCAGCCAGAACGATATGTAACGGTTCCATAGTCTCCATACTTCTATTATGCGCGAGGGCTTGTCTCAGCGGCCACGGCTCGCGCGCACATCCTCCTGTTCACGGGCGAAACGCACACACACGCCGGCGCCGGCCAGACACATGACGAGCGAGGATCCTCCCGATGATATAAACGGAAGCGGAAGTCCCATAACAGGAAGAAGTCCCAGCACCACAGCGAGGTTAATGAGCGACTGCGCAGTAAACCAGATGCCGAAGCACATCAGCACCATCTGCATATAGACACTCTGGTGGCGAAGCGACAGATTAATGATGGACCACGCCATCACGGCTATGCACAGAATCACGGCCAGCGCACCGATAAATCCGAGCTCCTCGCCGATGATGGCGAAGATAAAGTCATTATCCTGTGCAGGAAGGTAGGACTTTTCGCGCGAGTTTCCGAGACCTACGCCAGTCAGTCCACCGGTAGCTAAAGCGTAGTCTCCATGCAGGGTCTGGAAGCAGAGCTTATCCGACAGCGCAGCCTGACGCGTGGAGCATCCACCATACGCGGCCATAATGCGGTCCCAGCGGTTCGAGTTCCCTCTCACGAGGACGATGAAGAGTAGACCACCGCCTAGCAGAGCAGCGCTGAGCAGATATGTCACTGGGAAACCAGCGAGGAAAAACGCTCCCACACCGATAAGCACGATGACTATACCGGTACCCAAGTCCTTACCCGCCATAACGAGGCCGAATGCCGCGATGAAAGCCACACCAGGGAGAATGTACGGTTTTAAATTCAGTTTATGCAGGCGATGTTCCTGTGCCTGCTTACGCGCAGCAAGAAGAATATGCGGTAACCAGACGGCCAGAGCGAACTTCATCACCTCTGCAGGCTGAAAACGAAGAGACCCGAAGACCAGCCATCCCGCGTTACCACCAGCACTCGAGCCCAGTGGTGTGAGCGTAAGCGCCTGAAGAAACATAGCAACGAGAAATGCGAGACCGCTTAGCTTTCGGATAGACCGCGCCTTCATGAACTGGAGGCCTATGAATATAGCACATCCGAACAGTGCAAAACGGCCCTGCTGCCACATGATACTGAATATGGAGGCCCTCTCATCGGCTATATCCGCCGTACGACTGGAAAACACCATAACGAGACCGATAAGAGTGAGCACGACCACGCTCGATGTCAGAGCCCAGTAGCTCGCGAGCGGGCTGAACAGGAAACGCCATCCGGAGTAGTCTTCGCGGATGCGCGATGCGCCTGCCCTCTGTGCACTTCCTCGTCCAGAGCGCGCAGTGAACTCACTGGCTCCATGCTCGAAACGCGAACCTCGTGTGAGCCAGGATATGGCATTATCCACGCGGCGGCTGAGGGAACGCGCGAGGCGCGACTGCGTCAGACGGTCATGCAGAGAGTATACTGCACGCACGAAGCCATTCTTCGAAGACGCAGTAGACGAGTTCGCCGAGTTCGCCGAGTTCGCCGAGTTCGCCGAGTTCACAGAACGAGACGAACGCGCACGCGGGTCTCTACTCACCATGTGCAGCCACCCATTCCTGAGCGTAGGTGGCGAACTGGTCGCCACGGTCGGCATACGAGACGAACTGATCCATCGACGCGCAGGCTGGGGCCATAAGAATCACATCCCCCGGCTGAGCATACGCTGCTGCCGCTTCGACGGCCTGGCGCATAATAGGCTCCGCAGCGGAATCGGTCGTTCCCGAATCAGCCGGCTGGATAACAGTACGTGGGAGCTCTGGCGCGTGCGCATCCAGTGCCTCGAGCATAGGACGCTGGTCTACACCTATAATCACGGCTGCCTTCATACGGTTTTTCTGTTCGGCTATAAGGTCGCCGAACTCTGCGCCCTTAGCGAGTCCTCCTGCTATCCAGATAACGCGGCCGGCAGGATAACTACTTAAGGACGCTGCAGCAGCATGCGCATTCGTCGCCTTCGAATCATCCACGAAGCGGATGGCACTCTTCGTCTCAGCTACCGTCTGGATGCGGTGGCCACTCGGCGCGAACTGTGCGAGAGCTTCGATGGCATCCTCAGCAGATACTCCAGCACCACGGCTGAGACAGTATGCACACAGAGCGTCGGCGAGAAGATGTGGGTACACGGTTCCATCTGGCTCCGTGAGATGCGTGAAGCGCGATATAGGTGCGATGCGCTGCTGTACGGCCGACACATCCTCGCTCTGTCCGTCCTGCTGCCCCAGAGACAAAGCACTGCGGTCCACTATCCAGCCATCTTCTACACCTACCTGGCCTTCTTCAGGAGCCCCCAGCGTAAAGCCTACGAATATGGCGCTGGACGCTGCCTGGCCAGCGTCTCGAGCGGCCAAAGCTCGCTCTACTACACGTGCATCATCCGCGTTATAGACCACAGCGCGCTGCACACCGCGATATATCTTCGCTTTATCTGCAGCATAGTTTTCGAAGCCGCCATGCCAGTCGAGGTGATCATCCGCGAGATTCGTTATAGCCGCACAGGTCAGTGCCAGGCTCGACGTATAGTGCAACTGGAAAGAGCTGAGCTCAGCCACGAGAGTGTCCACCTGAGGATCCACACTCGCCGTGGTGATGGCATGCCCTATATTCCCCACTGCTGCAGCCTTACTACCAGCATGCTGCATGATGGAAGTGGTCATCTCGGTGGTCGTGGTCTTTCCATTCGTTCCAGTGATGCCTATCCAGCTCTGCACGTCTGCATGATGCCAGCGCCATGCGAGTTCTACGTCGCTTATCACTTCGACGCCAGCTTCGCGCGCATGGGTCACGAAAGGTGTGGACGGCTTAAAGCCTGGAGAGGTAATAACAGCGTCGAAACGTGTAAAGTCGAAGGATTCTGCATTTATATCAGCCAGAGTGTAATCTGCTGGCTTTTTATCGTCCACGGTCTGGACTGAGTCCCCACGCTCAGTCAGCGCGCTAACGACGCCCTGTCCGGATACTCCGAGTCCTACGACGAGATATGATGCCATAATGTCCTTCATTTCTGAATTACTGGTGAGTTACTACTAAGCTACTTAAGCTACTACTGTTCTTCTTTACAGCCCCGAGCGAATGACCCAGTCGAGGTAGAAGATGACGAGCGCTGCTATAACGCAGACCATCTCGATCATCCAGAAACGCACGACTACTTTATTCTCCGTCCAGCCTTTGAGCTCGTAGTGGTGGTGGATAGGCGCCATCTTAAAGACGCGCTTATGGAAGACTTTAAAGGAGAAGATCTGTATCACGTCCGAAACGGTCTCCCAGACGAAGAGACCGCCGAGTAGGACAGCAAGTACTTCCGTATGAGTGGCTATGGATAGAGCTGCGAAGAGACCTCCCAGGGCTAGAGACCCCGTGTCTCCCATGAAGATGGTGGCTGGGTTCGAGTTATACCACAGGAATCCGAAGCATGCAGCCACTGCACAGAGGGCGATGATGGTCAGGTCCTGAGGGTCCTGCACAGTGTACGCATGCGAGTTCATCTGCGGAATCTGATGGTAGCTCTGCCACATGCCTATGATGGCGAAGCCGAGGAATGCCACCATAGAGCTTCCTGAAGCCAGACCGTCGAGACCGTCAGTGAGGTTCGTCGCATTCGTCCACGCTGCCAGCAGGAAGTTCACCCAGATGACGAAGAGGATGGTGGAGACCACCGCGCCGAAGCTTTCGAAGTTTATGAACGGGCGCTCGATGAAGGTGATGCCCGAATGTGCGCTCACCTTCCCGTCTGGCGCTTGAAGAGTAAGTGAGAGGACGGCATAAATAGTGGCGAAGGCTATCTGGCCGATGAGTTTTCCGTGAATGCTCAGGCCCTCGTTCTGTTTTTTCGCCACTTTCGCGAAGTCATCGATAAAACCGAGTACTCCCATCGACACCATCACGAAGAGGACGAGCATGGCGTTCGCTGAGAATGGAGTGCCGAGAGTTATGTTCCGGTAAAGTGCGGATGCGAGCCAGCCGAGCACTATGGCGAGGTTTATGACTACTCCTCCCATAGTCGGCGTGCCACGCTTCACCTGATGGGACTGTGGGCCGTCCTGGCGGATGTACTGCCCGTAATGCAGCTTCGTGATGACGGACGTGACTACCGGCGTTCCCACGAAGGTGACCACGAGCGCCACGATAAGCCCTATAAGTACCGCTATCATGATGACAGTTCCCCTCCCTTTAGTGTATCCACTCGGATGCGAGTGCGCTCAGTCCGGATGCGTGCGACCCCTTCAGGAGAACCACAGCGTGATGCTGCTGGGCGAGCTTTTCCACGAGAGCGTTCGCCTCGTGAGCGTTCGCGACGAGCTGCGCTTTCTGACCTGCACCGTCTGCGAGGCATGCCGCCAGACGCGTGAGGTTTTCGTCCTCGCTCGAGCCGACGGCTATGACCGCGTCTGCATGCTCAGCTGCATAAAGGCCAATTCTCCTGTGAGCATCCTCTTCTCCACTGCCGAGTTCCAGCATGGCTCCGAGGACCGCGATGCGCAGCAGTCCTTCATCTGCCTTTTTATAGGATGCGAGGGCTTTCAGGCCTGCACGCATAGAGTCCGGGTTCGCGTTAAAGGAATCGTCTATGACGGTGAAGCTGGTCTCTCCTCTCGTCACTTCAGCCACGTGCATGCGGTGAGCACTTATAGTACTCATCTGGGAAAGCACGCTGGCAGCGATGTGCTCAGGGATGTCGAGACTATAGACCACGCTGAGCACAGCTAGTGCGTTAAACACATTATGCTCGCCACGGATGCCCAGGCGCAGGTCGAAGCTCGTTCCATCGGGCAGCTGGACACTGAACTTCGCGCGATTATCCTCATCCACTTGCGTATCCGTACCACGCACGATGACGGAGGAGACCATGCCGGACACCTTCGGCTTCGGCTGCTGCTGCGCATTTTCTCGGCTAAACCAGATGATGCTCGATGCCTTCGTCATATCCGCCATGGTACGCACATAGGAGTCATCCGCATTCAGGATAGCCACGCCAGAGCTGGTCAGCGCGCGCACTATCTCAGACTTCGCGTCACGTATTCCTTCTACGCTACCGAAGCCTCCCAGGTGTGCCACTCCCACCTTCAGCACGATGGAGATGTCTGGACGCGCTATGGTCGTCAAGTATGCTATCTCACCTTTCGCGGATGCTCCCATCTCTGCCACGAAGAAGCGCGTCTTCTCGTCTACCTGGAGGGCAGTCAGTGGAAGACCGATGTCGTTATTAAACGACCCCTGTGGAGCCACTGTCGGTGCCAGGCGCGAGAGTACTGCGTGCAGCATGTCCTTCGTCGTGGTCTTTCCCACGGATCCGGTAATGCCTATGATGGTGAATTCATTCATGCCTCGAGCAGCGAAAGCGCGACGCTTCTGAATATTTAAGCGTGCTATGTCCCCTAGAGCCCGCACAGTATTCTCTACGAGCAGCTGTGGCACTGCAGCACCGACGATGAGGTGGTCCACTACAGCCAGAGCTACATCTTCAGAAAGACCAGTCACGAAGTCATGACCGTCCACTCGCTCCCCTGCTATAGCTACGAAGATGGAGCCTGCCTGAGCCTGACGAGAATCCGTCACGACAGACGTCATCTGAACATCATCTTTTTTCTCTAAAGTCTCTACCCGAGTTCCCTGAATGTACAGGTCTCCCAGCTGAGCGTCGAGAAGTTCGTGTAGCGATGTAGAAATCATGACTTATCTATCTTTCATTTCGTAGGCTAAGCGCAGAGCGCTTTTTATGCTGCTGCGTTTTACTCCTGCAGCGAGGACCATAGTGACTGCGGTGGCGAGCTCCTGCTCGCGTTCGGATGCTTCAGCACCGAGGACTTCATCCACGAGATCTTTCGCATCCTGACTCGTTTCCACACACAGAGTCTGATCAGTTATCTCCGCTCCATATGCCTGGACATCCTGGCGAGCCACTCGTCGCAGCTCGTCGGCATCATCTTTCTGCGCGTGAGAGCGCAGGAAACTAGGACGCTTCGAAGTCGAAGCTGGAGCATCATCCAGGCCGAGAGTCTCCATCATGCCCGAGACATGAGGGCTCAGTTCAGGAACGTTATACGACTCACGCGACGTATTCGTATACACGTCCACGGTCACGCTCGTTAAGGAAAGTGCTTCGAGAACGGAATCATCGATGTGAAGAATAACGGACGTGGCTCCATCCTCAGCCATGACGAACAGCATGCTCTGGATGTCCAGTGGGGACAGTGGTGTGTTCATGTTCAGCTCACGCTCGAGACTGTGCCCTCCTCGCGCATCGATAACGCCGAGAGGATTACCCAAGTAGTGCAGCACACTATACAGAGCAGATACGAGCTTACCGGACCTATCCCCCTGGACGGCGAAGACTGCTAGAGACGCGGAAGGATATCCTGCCATGTCTGCGGCGATGCGCGCACGTTCATCATTATGTAAATTGGCAAACAAAACGGGTATCTCCGCATCTAACGGAAGCGCGGATGTCACCGCGGAATCCTCCACAGACTCGCTGACACTCTCCGCACGCATGAACACGATAGCATACGCGCCACGGCGGGCTGCCGCATGGACTATGCGCGGATCATACTCCCGCGCCGAACTGATGTACAGAGCACCCGGGGTAATGTCCTCCAGCGCGTCGGCCACAGACGTAACCGTCACGGCATCATGATGCGCACCGACAGCGCTAATCCCATACCGCCGCCGAATATCCCCCAAAGTAAGGTGCTCAGAAATAGATTCACTCACGCTAGACATAGTGCTTCAAGCCTACCACGTAATAGGAATAGCGTTCGTGCGCGGCTGCGACTGCGGAATCTGATACTTCTGCATGAGGAACTGCGCGACGTTTTTTACCACAGGACCAGCAGTAGCACCACCATAATATGCCTTCGCGTCCTTCAGGAAGACGGAAATAACGTAGGTAGGATTATCTGCAGGGATCACGGCGATATAATCTCCCACGATGCTCGTAAGGCGCCCATCGCTTCCCGCTACTTCTGCCGTACCGGACTTTCCCGCTATACGGTAGCCTTCCACGCCGGCCGTCTTCGCATACTCCTCACCGATATTCTCCATCATGTTCAGCACAGTACCGGCAGTCTCTTCGGAGACGACACGCTCGGACTTATTCACGGCAGGAGTAGTATCCTTTCCATCCGCATCTGTGGAACTTTCCACGAGCTTCTGGCCCAGGCGCACGCCACCATTCGCTATGGTGGCCACGACATTCGTCATCTGCAGAGCATTCACCGTATAGCCCTGGCCGAACAGAACCGTCTGCTGAGTGCGCGTATCCCACTGGTCGTAGCGACCGAGCAGGCCCGTAGATTCACCCGGGAAGTTTATACCCGTCGGCTGGCCGAGTCCGAAAGCAGTAATGTACTGGTAGCGCTTTTCGAGCGAGTAATTATACGCCGTCATGATGGTACCTGTGTTATACGAGTGGTACAGGATGCCTGCCAGAGTAAGGTGCTCATCGGGATGCGGGAGAGCATCATGGTACGTCTGGCCTTGATATTCCAGGCTGTAAGGCACAGTAAACTGATCGGTCGCCTTATGTAGCCCCTCTTGGATAACACCGGATGCGGTGATGACTTTACCCGTAGAACCAGGGTCGAAGGTGGCCTGCATGGCCAGCGACCCCTTCGTGAGGGCATCTGTAGAGTTCGCAGCATACTGGTTCGAATCCGCTATAGCGAGGATCTTCCCCGTCTTTACTTCCTGAACCACGCCTATGCCCCATGCGGCATTCTGGTCCTGGACGCGCTCTTTAAGCTCTTTATTAAGGAACCACTGCACATCTGCATCTATGGTAAGCTTTACTGTTCCACCTTGCTTCGCCACAGACTCGACTTCTTCCGTGCCAGGAATCTTCGCCGTGCCACGCACAGGATTCATCTGCTGGTAGGTTTCTACACCATCCACACCTTTAAGTGAGCCATCTTCCATGGCTTCTATACCCGTGACGCCCGTGTTCTCATTATTCACACCACCGAGGATGGAACCTATAAGCGTAGGATTCGAGTAGACGCGCTCGCTCATGAGCTCAGCTCCCACCACGCCAGAGAGGTGAAGAGCATCCACCTTACGCTTCAGCTCTGGAGTGACTTTATCTGCCACGACCACGTAGCGGGACTTTCCTGCCAGCTTCGCGCCCAGTTCCTGCACATTCAGGTTCAGCACTGGCGCGAGGATCCTCGCTACTGCAGATGGCCCTTTTCCAGGCACATCTTTTCCATCCACACTGTGACACGTGGTTTTGAGGTCTTGCTTCGCTTTTTCATAGTCCGCATCCGTCATGGAACGCTTGCGCTCAGGAGTGCAGGACACCGGCTTAAAGATTTTCGCTCCCACCTGGTCCACATAAATCTTATACGCTTCTACACTTTGAGCGAGAGTCTCCCCATTCGTATCCACTATGCTTCCACGCATGGCCTGTACGCGAGCGGTGACCGTGCGAGAATTCTGTGCTTCTGTGGCGAGACCACCTGCGCGGATGAGCTGAATATCCACGAGTTTATAGAGGCACCCAGCCAGAACCAGCGCCCACGCGACGATGATGACGAGTGTACGGCGGCGGATGGTATGCGCATGGGCTGCATCATATTTTTTCGGCGCGTGTGGCATTCTCTGTGCTGTCCCCTGGGGCATCCTACGTGGCATAAGTAAGCGCTTCCTCTAGTTCGCGGCGTCTCTATGACTGGTGGCTATGACTGGTCTCTATGACTGGTGGCTAAGGTGATGAGGTAACGTGGGAACCAGTTTCGTCTGGATACGTTCCCCAGTTCCTGAACTCGCCAGTTCCCTAGTTCGCGAGGTCTATGGTCATGGAGCTCGTTCCCTGCTGCATACCCAGCTGAGAAGCACGTTCTGGCAGTGATGTCTGCAGCTCGTTCAGCTTCGCCTTATCCTGCTGCACATCCTGCTTCAGTTTGCTCACGCTGGACTGCGTCTGAGCGATGCTAAAAGCATTTTCCGTCATGAGCGTACGCAGTCCGAGCGCTCCGAGCAAGCTTCCTATCAAACATGTTACAGAAAATACAAATACGACTACAGCCTTACGTCGGTTCTGTGCGAGGCTCTGGACGTGCGTAACGACGAGGGGACGCTGGCGAGCCTGAGCACTCGAAGACGTACGCGTGCTCGGGGATAATTCTAGCTGAGCTTGCGCCGCGCGCCCTGTGCGCTCGGTGCGTACTGTGCGCCCTGTACGCTCTATGCGCTCGGTGCGTACTGGACGTGCCATTCGTACCTCAGGACGGGTGGATATACGTGCTGCTTCAGCGGCGGCCATAATGTGCTCTCCTCGCGTTTTTGCTCATGGTCTTGTTTTTCGCCAGCGTATTCGCCGATTCTTTAAACGCTCTGTCTGGAACTGGCCGCGTCACTTCCACAGCCCTCAGACGCACCGATGCAGAGCGCGAGTTCCTCGCTATCTCAGCCTCGTCCGCCTTCATAGCTCCGTGCGTAATATCCCTGAAGTATGGCTGGGCATCTTCGGGGATGACAGGAAGCCCCGGTGGAACGTCGGCTGTAAGCCCGCGAGCGAAGAACTTCTTCACGCACTTGTCTTCCAGCGAGTGGTAGGACTCCACCACTATGCGCCCACCTGGTCCTAGTGCGCGTAATGCTTGCGGAAGCGTGTCCGCCAGCTTCGCGAGCTCACCGTTTACTTCTATGCGCAGCGCCTGGAAGACACGCTTGGCAGGGTTCCCGGCAGGACGCTTTGCTTTCGGCACGGTCCTGTCCACCAGTTCAGTGAGCTGGAAGGATGTGGAGACCGGTTCGCCAGATTCGCGCATGCGGATTATTTCTCGCGCTATCGGCCCACTAAAACGCTCTTCCCCATACTCTTTAAATATCCGAACAAGGTCGCCGTACTCATACGTGGCGAGGATGTCCTGTGCGGTCAGCGCCTGCGTGGTATCCATGCGCATGTCCAGTGGAGCGTCATGCGAGTAGGAGAATCCACGTTCTGTTTCATCTATCTGCAGGCTCGAGAGTCCGAGGTCCATAAAGACCGCATCCACCTGGTCCACACCAGCACGCTCGAGCACCTGCGTAAACTCGTCAAAGGCAGCATGTGCAGGGATAAAGCGCTCACCATATCCCTGGTCGTTCACACGCTTCGTGGCGAGAGCCAAAGCTTCCGGGTCACGGTCGATGCCGATGACGTGCACATCATCCAGTGTGCTGAGGAATCCACTTGTGTGCCCCGCCAGCCCGAGTGTGCAGTCCACGATCACCGGATACGCGCGTCCTGCACGACGAGCACTCTCACGCGCACTGGCTGTGACGAGCTCCACACAGTCGTCGAAGAGTACTGGCTTATGAATAGTGCTCACATCTACCATGGCATCACACCCATTCCTGCTGCTCCATCTGTGCCTCCACCCATGAGCGGCGCCACCGGCAGAATATCATCGGACATCGTGCTGTAATCCTCTTCTTGATCGTGCAAATACGTCTCCCAATCTTCCCTATTCCACAGCTCCGCGCGCGTGCCCACACCGATAAGCACCACGTCGTCCGCGAGATTCGCATACGAGCGCAGCATCTGCGGGATCATGACGCGCCCCTGCTTATCCGGTTCGAGAACGACAGCGCCAGACAGGAAGACGCGCAGATAGTTCCGCGCAGCGCGATTACTGAGGGAGACCTGCTGAATCTGCTGGGCGATGCGGCGAAATTCATCGTTCGGTAGCAAGTAGACGCACCGCTCCTGCCCGCGCGCCATCACACAGCCCGCGCCGAGCTGCGTACGCATTTTCGCGGGGATGGCCACACGTCCTTTACTGTCGAGTTTCGGCTCGTACGTACCGAGAAGAAGGTCCGGGAGAGGAAGATTTTTCGCCGATTCGTCTGCCATCTTCCCCTCCTTTCTTTTCTGAGGTCAATTTTCCCTCTATCAAACGTATTCACCACTTTACCCCATTTTCCCCCACTTTGCCCCACTATGTCGGAGAAATTTTAAGAAATTTGTTTGTAGAGACCTCGGTGTAGATTTGTATGGCAGTTTTTGGCTGTAGGAGAGATACCGGAAGTACAGGGGAATAAAGCGCGTGACTGAGCATTCGACCGATTATTCAGAGCAGATTCGTCAAGAGCAGTCCATGGTGGACGCCGCCTATGCACGTCTCGACGAAATCCGCGAATTGACGAAAAAACGTCTCGCTGACGTGCGCGGACGCGGGGCGCACGGCTCACCTACGCAGCGTTCCGAGCGCGACTCGTTCGCCACCATGTACGAAGACAGGCTCTATCAGCTGCGCTCGGTGGAAGACCGTCTCGTCTTCGGACGCATCGACACGGATGACGACAAGCAGCATCACATCGGACGTATCGGTCTGCAGAGCGAAAATCACGAATCCATTCTCGTGGACTGGCGCGCTGAAGCCGCACGTCCGTTCTACGAAGCGACCCCACGCCATCGTGGGAACATCTCGATGCGTCGCCATATCACCCTGAAATTCCGCGACGTCGTAGCCATCGAAGACGAAGTTCTCGACGTGGACTCCGAGCACGTGGCCAGCGCTTCCGAATCCGGTACACTCACTGGCGAGGGCGCTCTACTCGCCTCCCTGTCTACGCGCCGTACCGGTAAAATGACAGACATCGTGGCTACCATTCAGGGCGAGCAGGACAGCATTATCCGAAGCCCGCTGACCAGGCCGCTGGTCGTTCAGGGTGGACCAGGCACAGGAAAGACTGCCGTGGCGCTACACCGCGCAGCCTATCTGCTGTACACCCACCGCTCCACACTCCAGAACTCAGGCGTCCTCATCGTGGGGCCATCTCCAGCATTCCTGCACTACATCGACCAGGTACTGCCGTCTCTCGGCGAGACAGGTGTCATCTCGCGGACGCTGGGAGACCTCATTCCTGGCATTCACGCCACAGCCGTAGACGAGCCATTCGCAGCACGTGTCAAGGGAAGCAAGCGCATGGCGAAGGCCATCGCGAATGCTGTGGCCTCGCGCGTGCGCATTCCATCCGAGCTTCCCGTGCTTCCTGTGAACGGTGTGCGTGTTCCTATCACGCGTGCTGACATCGAAGAAGCTCAAGGAAATGCTCGCCGTAGCCGCCAGCCCCATAACCTCGCGCGAAACACCTTCGTCAAGTCCATGATCTCCCTGCTCATGGTTCGTTATCGTGAAGCACTGGACTATGAGCCAGAAGCTACTGAACTCGACGGAGCGCGCAGTACCCTGCAGATGAGCGACACGCTGCGCCGCGTACTGAACACAGCATGGCTACCTATGAATGCGCCATGGCTCGTGAATGACATGCTTTCAAAGCCTCACCGCATACGTCAGTTCGCACCGTGGCTGAAGGATAACGAAGTGTCTGCGCTCACGCGACCATCTGGCTCACCTTTCACTGTGTCCGATGTTCCACTGCTCGATGAAGCTTTCGAGCTTCTCGGCCCGGATCCTCACGAACAGCAGCGTTCATCAGCACGTGACGATGCAGAAAGCGCCGACGAAAGCTATGTGAATGACATGATGGCATCTATGGGACTTTCTGGGTCTGGCGTCTCTGCACGCACTGTGCTCGACCACATGAATGATTCCAGTGACCTGACTCTGTCCGAACGTGCGGGAGCAGACCGCGAATGGACCTACGGGCATGTGGTCGTCGATGAAGCACAGGAACTGACCCAGATGGACTGGCGCATGCTTCTTCGTCGCTGCCCATCGCGCTCCTTTACTATCGTGGGGGATGTGGCGCAGACCACTGCCCTCGGCGGTACCCATTCCTGGAAGACCATGCTGAATCCGTTCTTCGGAGCCGATGGCTGGGACCTGAATGAACTAACCATCGACTACCGTAATCCACAGGAAGTCTCGGACATCGCCGGCCAATTCGCCGCTTCCGAGGGACTGTATATCTCTACAGTCTCCGCAGTGCGCGCTGTGGAGGGGTCTGTGGAGCGTTCCCACGTTTCAGATATGAGCACTGCGGTGGACTCTGCTATACGCCATACCATTAATCTTATGGGAGCGTATGTCTCCTCGGACGGGACGGGGCGCGTGGCACTCATTTGTGACCCTTCCGTGCGCGATAGCATCGATAAGCAGCTACGCCTATCCATGAAGAATTCTGAGGATGTGAGCGACGAAGAGTTCGCACGTCTCACCTCCCAGCCCGCATGGGATGCCCAGGTGGGCGTCTATGTGCCGACGGATGTGAAGGGACTCGAATTTGATGCTGTGGTCCTGTGCGAGCCAGGCCTCATAGCACAAAACAGCGCGTCTCGCCTATCCGCTGCTGCTGACCTCTATGTGGCCATGACGCGCCCGACGCAAAAGCTTGTCATCGTCCAGACTGAAGAGGATAGTGCACGCATCGCGCTGTAATGCAGGTTCAGTATCGCTAGGTGGACACCTGCACGTGGAGGAGTCCCCTCTGAGTAGAATGTGACTATGACTACAGCACTTCTTCTCGAAAATATTCATGCCACGGCAGCAGATTTTCTGCGTAGCCGTGGCATCGACGTTATGACTGCCGCCGGAGCTATGGATGAGGATGAGCTCATCTCAGCAGTCACCGAGCACGACGTGAACCTTCTGGGAATACGCTCGAAGACACAGGTGACCGCGCGCGTCCTCGAAGCGTGCCCGAGCTTAGAGGCCGTGGGCTGCTTCTCCATAGGCACGAATCAGGTGGATCTAGGCTCTGCTGCGCAAAAAGGCGTAGCCGTGTTTAACGCTCCGTATTCGAATACGCGCTCTGTGATGGAATTGGTCATCTCGGATATCATCGCACTCATGCGACGCGTGCCGGAACACACGCTCTCCATCCGCTCACATACGTGGGATAAAACGGCGAAAAAATCGCACGAGGTCCGCGGAAAGACGCTCGGAATCGTGGGATATGGGAACATCGGTTCTCAGGTGTCCATCCTCGCCGAAGCGCTCGGAATGAACGTGGTCTTTTACGATATCGAGGAAAAGCTCGCTCTCGGAAACGCCACCCGCATGAACTCTATGGAGGAGCTGCTGCGCATCTCGGACGCTGTGACGCTGCACATAGACGGGCGTGCGTCGAACGCGGGCATCTTCGGCGAACGGTACTTCAGCATGATGAAGCAGGACGCGGTCTTCATGAACCTCTCACGCGGATTCATCATCGACGTGCAGGCGCTGTATAACCATCTGAAGTCCGGCCATCTGAGTGGAGCAGCCGTGGACGTCTTCCCTACCGAACCGAAAGCGACGGGCGACGAATTCGACACGCCGCTGACCGAAATAGCGAACGTCATCCTCACGCCGCACGTGGGCGGATCCACACTCGAAGCGCAGAAAGCCATCGGAGAATTCGTCTCGCATAAGCTCTACGACTATCTCGTGGACGGAAATACCTCACTGTCGGTGAATATGCCGAATTTGAATGTGAGCGCGGTGGCTGGCTCTGGGGCGGGGGCTGGTGCTGGTAGTGCGGGCGCAGGCGGTGCTGTCGGGGCCGGTGCTATCGGGTCCGGTGCTATCGGGGCGACGGCACACGCTCGACTCGCGCGCATCGCTCACTTGCATACGAATCTTCCGGGCATCCTCGCGAAACTGAATAACGTTTTGTCCGCGAAGAATCTGAACATCGTGGCTCAGTCGCTGGCGACCGAAGGCGACCTCGGCTACGTGATTACAGACGTGGCTGGCGTGCTTTCTGAGGAGGATGTGCAGGCAGTGCAGGATATTCCGGGCACTGTGCGCGTGCATATTTTGTAAGGACGTGTGTGCTTGCTGGGTGCTGGGCTGGCGCTGAGGGGCTAGGCACAGGGCACTGAGGGGCTGGGGATGCTGATGTGGATGCGTCACCAGCCCTTTCTGCGTGCGCCCCATCGAAAGGTTCAGGAGTTGTTTGTAAATCATCTCATCCTTACAGGTATTTACCCGTTTCAACCCCTCCTATAGCCGACGAAATGAGACGATTTACAAACAACTTCATGAAAGCAGTATTCGTCCTCCCAACATGCACGCTCGCGACACGGTTATCCACATCTGCTAACAATTGCTTTTCACGCGTGACATTTTCATCATGAGGCATCACACTGGAAACATGAAACAAGCTATAGACCCACCGCTGATGCAACCAGCCACTCATGCTGAGCGCTGTGCATGGAGCAGATACGCCGCTAAAGGCACTCTTCTCCAGCCTATCCCAGGGTACTACGCTGAGCCTGACGTATGGAATTCGCTGACACCCTATGAGCAGACCTTAGCAAAAACGTATGCCTATGCACGCTCACACCCGAAGTGGCCACTGCGCGGAATGTCTGCCGCGCTCGTACTGGGTGCTGTACCTGAGTATCCGGAGTACTACAAGTACTGCCAAATTACGCATTTTTCCTATAACCGATTATCTTCGAAGAGCGTCCGCAAAACGATGCTTGTGGATTTTCGCCATAATCCCCACCCACTCCCCGATGAACTCGTCACGCAAAGGCTCGGATGGTATGGGAAGAAGGCGGATTATCCTATCTTTCTCCTTCCGGAAAAGCTGGCGTTCAGGTTTAAGGTGATCAATGAAGATTACTGTTTAGTCAGTGGTCTACTCATTACCTGTATCTCACAGATAGTCATAGACATATTCCGTGAAGTTCCTTTCGAGATAGCGCTTCCTGTGTGCGAGTTTCTCGCACGCTTCTACCGCCATAGTGTGGAGGATATTCGGGAGTATCTCCATGCCACGAATCCTTACTGGCGTACAGAGTCGGTGGATTATAAGCTCTCGCTTATGGATCTGAATTCTCCTAGTCACGCAGAGTCATTCGCTCGTGCGCGTCTTCTCGCTGCTGGTTTCCAGGCTCCTCAGCTGCAGACACAGCATGAGAATCTCCTCTACTCACCAGAACGTTCGCGGATTCGTACACTGTATAACGAGAAGAGCATGTATACGGATTTTGAATGGACAAATGTGTTCCCGAATACTCCTCAGCCGCATCTCGTCATGGAAGTGGATGGGCTCATTAAATATACGGATGAAGACATGCTGAAATCCATCCATGTCCAGAATTCTGCAGAGGTAGCTTTGCGAGACCATGACCGCGATGAGGCTCTCCACCTCGTAGGCTGCCGCGTCGTGCACGTTCAATTCATCGAGGCACTCGTCAACGATGGTGCGTCGATGATACGGAAGATGAAGTTAGCTGGGGTCCCTGAGATTCCTGAAGAGGAGAAAATAGAACGCCAAAAACTTCTTAGAACTCAGTGACGTTGTTTGTAAATCATCTCATTTTAGGCTCGTCATTCCTCTCATGAGCTTCATTTGTGAGATGATTTACAAACAACTTAACTTTTCGCCTCAAGCTACAGCTCCACTCGCTCAAACCTCCACTTCTGCGATGCATCCGGATACTTCACGGTATCCACTGGAGAAAGGAACATACGAGCTGGCCGCACCCAGAGACCGCCGTCGCCGTAGAGTTTGCGGTACACCACCATGTCCTCAAGCGTTTCACTATCTGTGGCGAGAGCTTCGACATAGTAATAATGGCCTTTAAAGTGGCGGTAGACGGCATGCACCTCGACGTGCCGTTCTTCCGCGTCTCCACTCATCCGACTCGCCCCACGCGTATCACTCATCTCGCTCATCGCAGCGTCTCCAGTCCGAACTTATTAATACGCACCACATGCCAGGCACACCATGCATTCAGCAGTACCACGAGAGTCATAGCCCACGCGAAGGAGACGCCTGGCATATGCTGGCCACCGTAGACAAAACCATAGAGCAAAGGCCCCGCGGCAGCGATGAGGTAGCCGAACGACTGGGACAGACCGGATAGGTCCGCCGCATCTGCAGATGTGGCCGCCTTCAGCGGATAGAACGTGAGCACCATCACGAAGATGGCCGTAAAGAAGAAGCAGCTCACGCCACCGAAGACATACCAGTAGACTGGTCCCCACAGCGCATCCATCGGGCGCACTGGATACAAAGCCACCACAGCCACTTGCACGAGCGTCACCCACACGACGAACCAGAGGTGATACACGCGCTTGGTCCTCGCCAAAAACATCGGAATAATCAAAGACGCCGGCAGTCCAGCGAGATTAAAAAGCACCATGATTCCCGTGTAGTGCATGCCAGAGATATGTGACGCCCCGAGCATGACAGGAAGCCACGCACTGAGAGTGTAGGAAAGGAAAGCCTGTCCGGCGAACATACCCACGAAAAGCCACGTGCGAATGTCACGCAGGAAGCGCAGCTTTGCGCCGGAACGATTCTCGGTTCGCGACCCCGTTTGCGGCGATGCATCTGCCCCACTTGCCACGCGGATCGGCGGCATCATCATGCTAATCAGCGCTGGAATCAGCGCCATCCCAGCCATCACCCAGATTCCTGCACGCCAGCCGAAAGCAGCAGTGATGAGCGGGTCTATGAAGACGAGCAGCACGGATCCGAAGACGAGGCCCGTCGAGTAACTTGTGGTATACAGACCAGGCTTTTCGGAGAAGACTTCGGTGACGAGAGTAGGCATGCCTATGTTTAGTATGGCTATCCCCGCTCCGATCAGTCCCGTGGCCACAAGCATGGTGTTCCATGTCACAAGCAAACGCATCAGACTCCCCACGACGATGAGCCACATGCCCAGCTGCAGCGTGCGCGTAAGGTTCAGTTTATCGGCCAGCCATGGCACGATGAGCGAGACGAGAACGAACATGAGCAGTGGCAGGCTCGTGAGAATTCCGAAACTGCCCGGGTCGCGTCCCATCTCGCGCGACATCGGTTCGATGTACAGCGGGAGCACCACGATAGGCGCGCGCATAATAAGACCCGCGAGAATAAGAAATGCGGCTATCCAGCCGGTTTTCATTCGCGCGGGTTCGTTCGAGATAACATCCGACGCCTCGTACGCGTCAGCATGGTCGGTTCGGGGTTCGGGGAGGGCGTGCTCTTCCATCCTTCTGCCTTTCCGCTCGCATCACGGTTTTACGCCCTCACTTTAGCAAGAATCTATGCCAATTTTCCCACTGGCGTGGCGCGCCACATCAGGTTCGTGAAACCGCCTGCACAGGAGAATTGACCACACCAGATACGCGGTCGTGGAAGAAGGAGCGCGAACGAATATTCGCGATAAAATTCACCACGAGCAGCAGGTTCACAAGCGCAAAGAACAGCAAGCAGCCCACAAGGACGAGAGCGCTTTCGGAGTTCAGATTCATAGCAGTAGACAGCACGCCGTTGATACCGAGGATGGTGCCGTAGAACACGCCAGCACGTACAGCCAGCGCGCGTAGAGTAGGCGCGCTGCCATCCGCGCTCACGAGGCGTACACGCACCAGCCATTTGCCGAGCGTATATCCGCGTGTCATATACGGAAGAAGCACGAAATACAGCGCGATACCCGCAGCCGTAATAAGCCAGTGCACACCATTCACACGCACGATGCCGTTCACGAAACCTATGCCCAGGTCGAGCACCACTCAGTCGATGAGGAGCGCGACGCACCGACGCAGCACGCCTACTCCGCGCGTCATCACTTCCGAGCGCTTCTTCGTATCCACGCTATCGAGTGACGGAATAAACCACAGAAGCGCAGGAACGAGCGCATACCCGAGCATTCCTCCGAGCGTATTCTGCATAAGATCATCCACGGAGAAGAGACGGTACGGCGCATTATAGATACCGAAAAGACCTGTGAGCTGGCTCGTCTCGAAGAAAAGCGTGAGGCAGAACGTGATAAGGGTAGTGGCGCCGAGTTTCAGTCGGAATAAGTAGCGTAAGAACATGCCGAACGGTACGGTGAGCAGGAGGTTAAAGGCCACCTGAAGGAAAGCGCGCTCACGGAGCAGGTGCAGATACGTACTCGGCCTGCTCGGTACCACCTGCGTCTCGCGGATGATATCCATGATGGACGAGAAGGGGACGAGGTAATAAGTCTGACGGTGCGTGCCGAGCAGCGAGATAATGTCTCGCGTGGGCGGAAGCGTCAGAATCACGAGAAAATACGCGCACATGAGGTACAGCACGAACGCGTAGATGGCAGCCAAGCGCCACATGTTCATGAAACCGAATTTGCGGTACTGGTAGATGTATACGGGCAGCACGAGCACAGCCGCTATGGCTGGAAAGAACAGAAAAGCCGTCTGAATAGGCATAGTATACGCGCTCAGCATACGCAAAAATCTCCTCTCGTTTACTCCTGGACGTCGATGATGGCCACGTTCTCACCGGAAAGCTCATACGGATTCTCCACCACGCGGCACACCACGTCTGCTATGGACTCTCGTGCGACGTCATGCCCGTGAACCAGCCGCCCTTTCGGGATGAGCTGGTAGTGTCCTGGCTCTCCATCTGCACTGTCCTTAAACCAGCCTGGACGCAGAATCGTATAGTCGAGACCTGAGCTTTCGATGATGTCTGCAGCACGCAGATACGGCAGGAGAATGTCTGGGATTCCCGGACTCTCGCTTCCCCGTACGTCTCGGCTTTGCCTACCATCACGCTCATCCGCCACTTCCCCGTAAATCCCGTACGCGCTCACGAAGACGATGCGCCTAGCGCCCACGCGATTCATGGCGGCCACCACCTGGCCTGCCATGAAGGGAAGGTCTCCAGAAAGAGCCACGAAGACCACATCCGCATCGCGCACAGCGTCCTCCAGAGCGCTTGCGTTATCTGTGGACGCGCTCATTCTCGTCACGCGCAGATTAGCTACGAGACTTAAGGCGGTACGGGAAAAGAGCGTCAGATGCGCATCCGTCTTCTTCAGCAGAGCGCGCGTAACTACGCGTCCGAGCGAGCCGGTGGCTCCTATGATGGTGACGTTCGTCATGATTCGTATGCTCTCCTCTCCCTTATGATTCCTCGCGAAGTATGTGCTTTTACTTATGGTACGCCTGATGGTTCATGATGCGGTACGAGCGATAAATCTGCTCACTGAGCACCACGCGCGCCAGCTGGTGCGGCATGGTAATGCGTCCGAAGGAGATGAGTTCATCAGCTCTCTTCTTCACTTCTGGAGCCAGCCCGAGTGAGCCTCCTATCAGGAAGGTCACTTTACTGTGTCCACGCAGCCCGCACTGCTCTATCGTCTGCGCGAGCTGCTCGCTCGTGACGAGTTTCCCCTCGATGGCCAGAGCGATGACGTACTCGTCGGGGCTTATTTTCGCGAGGATGCGCTCGCCTTCCTTCTCGAGAATGAGAGCATCTTCTTTCGCGCTAGCATTATTCGGCGTTTTTTCATCCGCGAGCTCTACTATCTCGAACGTGCAGTATGCGCTCAGCCGCTTGGCATACTCTTCCACGGCTTGCTTCCAGAACTTTTCTTTCAATTTCCCGACGGCGAGTATTTTTATTCTCACTTTTTCTCCTGCTCGTTTTCACACCATTCTACGGCAGGCTCTCGAAAGCATTCTAAAGCCAGCCCGCCGCGCGTGCATACGCGAGGAGCGCCACATGCAGCAGGGAGAAAGCCACCTGTCCCCACACAAAATACCATGTATGCACTTTATGGTGGAAGATAAGCATGCTCAAACTAGCCCCCACTACTCCTCCGAGAAGGGACTCGGCGAGAAGCACTGCTTCGGGAGTACGTCGCCACTCGCGTTTCAGCCGAGAACGCTTTCCATTTCGCACAGCGATGCCCTTATCTATGGCATAGTGGACGAAGGCGAGTGTGCTGAATACTGCCGCATCGTACCCTATATAAAGGAGTATCTGGCGCGAACGCGCATCCAGCTGGCTGAGCGAGGTGAAGCTCAGGCGACTCGCTTCGAGATGGACTGGCCCGTACAGAGCCATAAGTGCGAGCACAGCTGCCACGAGCACGATGAGTCCTAGAAACCAGCCTGCGACGTTCTGTTTATTCACTTTTACCATGAGTCACCTCCTCGCCTTTCTGCTATCCCCGCCCTGTACTGGGACGTTCCATTCTACTCACAGCCCACTACGAACACCTCTCGAAAACACGCGGGCGGATACGGCCATCACGTCTAGCCATATCCGCCCTCAGCCCTCAGTTCACAGCCCTCGGCCCGCAGAAAAGCAGAGAAAATTACTATTCTCCTCTCCCCCGCTCGTATATTCGCCCCCAGCCTGTGAGCACGGAACCGAGAAGCACGAGGAAGAGCAGAGCTGGGTAGACCATGTGGGCGCTGAGCTCTACCACGCTCACTGCTGCTACTCCATTTTCTGCATATCCACTCGTCAAGCTCGACCCGATGAAGACGAAGACGCTGAGGAAAGGAATACACACAGCCAGACCATTCGCGAAGCCGTCGAGCAGGTTTGCGCGGCGGTACGGGTGAAGTCCTGCACGCTGGCCGAGACCGTCACAGACTTTACCGAATGTGGTCATGGACGCTGAGGTCACACCACCGAACAGGAGCGTCGTCACAGTGATTCCCACCATAATGATGAGTTCGGTGCCACGAGCACTCGCCCCGAAACGCGACCTTCCGAGACGAGACAGCAGAGCGTCGAGAAGTCCAGCCGCCTGTAGCACTCCCATGATGCCATAGACAGCGATGACGAGGATCACTGTGCTCATCATAGAATTGACACCCTCGAAAAGGAAGCCAGCAGGAGCGCCGTCCTTCACGGACACGATGTCCTGCACGCCCAGAATGCCGGCGGCGAGCCCCACGCCTGCGCCGCTGAGGATGCCGAGGATGATGCTCAGGTAAAGGTCTTTCGTCAGTACGACGGCACCGAGCATCAGCGCGACCGGAAGGAGCATGAGGAGGGTTTTCGGATCTGCTGCGACCGCGGAATTGGCGAATGCAGCGCCGCCTGTCATTCCATCGCCTCCCGCAGAACCCACAGAACCCGCGACACTCCCGCTCCCGCTTCCGCCGAACAGTGCTAGCAGAAGGAAGGTCGCCGTGCCCGCGACGGCCGAATACTTGAAGCGCGTGCGAACGGCCCCGCCCACGTCGGCCGTAGAGCGGCGATCACCAGAATAATGCTGCGTGGACGCCGAAATAATGGTCGTATCCGAAATCGGCGCGAGATTATCGCCGAAAATAGCGCCGCCCACGATAGCTGCAGCGAGGAACGCTGGATGCGCGCCGAGCAGCACGCCAGCCGGATAGAAAATAGGAAAAGCGGTGAACATCGTGCCCAGCGAGGAACCTGTGGCCGTGGCGATGATGCACACGAACAGAAAGATGAGCGCGCTGAGCAGCCCACCCGAGACACCCACGTGCTGCGCTATCCAGAGGAAACCGCCGGAAAGGTTCGCGGATTTGATGAGCTGGGAAAACATTCCGATGGCCAGTAGCAGGATGACGATAGGCGTGGCTTCGCGCACGCCCGCATAGACCGCGTTCCAGTAGTGTGCGCGGGACGATGCTGCGCCGTCCCGCTTCGCCGCCCTGTCATCTCGCTTCGTCGCGCCGTCCTGCGTCACTGCCCCGTCCTGCTTCGTACCGCCGTCCGTCCGCACGAATAGCGCGGTGACGAGCAGCGCACTCAGCGCGGCCATGGCGAGCACGCCCATGTCGAATGCTTTGAGCACGACGAAGAATTCTATGCAGAATCCGAGGAAAACGGCCAGTGGGAGGAGCGCGACGAGCGGGCCGCCGTAAAAGCGGATGGTCGGTTTCCCGCCTGTCTGCGTGGCCGGCTGGACGGTCGGCTGCGCGTCCGGCTGGACGGTCGCGGTAGTCTGAGTAGTCATAGTTTACTTCCCTTCCTTGCTGTTCTGAGCATCACCATCGGCTTGAGCTTCGCGATCCCCTCCCTCCGCCTCATTCATACGAATGATGGAGCGGAAGATGGAGTGCGGGTCGCGCTCGAGTTCGTACGGTTCGCCCGGAACAGTCGGGTACTGCGCGAGCAGAGCGTCGATGCGTTCCACGTCGTCGGCACTCAGCGAGAGCGTGCCGATGCGCGCGTTCTCCGCCACGTGGCGCGAATTGCGAATGCCTATGATGGTGGCTGCCACGCCAGTTTTTTGCAGAATGTACCGCGTCGCGACCTGGGCTATCTGTACGCCGTGCTCACGCGCGATGTCGTTCAGCAGTTCGAGGATGCGCAGGTATCCGTCCGCTCCGAGGCTTGCGTCGATAATCTGGAGATATTTGACCTGCGAGCGCGTTTCCGGCTGGATGTCCACGAAACTTTCTGTCACGTTTGCGCCCGCACGAAGAATGTCGAGATATTTTTCGCTGAGCAGTCCGCCGGCGAGCGTTCCGTAGCAGATTTGCTGGATGTGCGCGCTCCGTCCGGCGCCGCCCATGTTCCGCCCGGCGCCGCCCTCTCCCTGTCCGGCGCTACCCTCGCCGCGCGCGGCCTCGGAGCTCGTATCCAGGCTCGTCCCGTACTCGACCATCGCCCGCTCCACGCGCCTGTCGAAGACCGAGTACTGGCTTTGGCAGGAGATGACGGGGATGCCGGCGTCCACGAGTGCTGCCAGGTGCGCGGTGTCGAAGTTCGTCACGCCTATGTGTCGGATTTTTCCTTTATCGCGCAGTTTCACGAGGTTCTGCGCGACCTCGATGTAGCGGTCCACCTCGTAATCCCACCAGTGGAACTGAATGAGGTCGATGTAGTCGCGTCCGAGTTTTCTTAGGCTCCGGTCGATGATGCGTTCCGTGTCCGCGAAGCTGACGGTTTTCAGGATGTCGTAATCCGGCACGTATTTTTCGTGAATTTGGATATCGTCGGACGTGAGCGCTCCCTCGCCTTTCGAACCGCGCAGTTCGCGCAGGAACGCTCCGAGCACGTCTTCCGCGCCGAGGTAGATGTCCGCGAGGTCGAAGGTGGTCATGCCGCGTTCGGTCAGCTCGTGGAAGGCGTGCAGGATGTCCGCGGTATCGAGGCGTCCGGAGAGCGTGTGGCCGGGCGAGAGCTGCCATAGGCCGTTCAGGACGCGCGAGATGCTGTATCCGGGTGTCAGTTCTGTTCTCTCCATTTTTCTTTAGTCCAATTCTTCCTCATCCACCCCTGCCACAGGCACGACGGTGGTCTCTTCATGGGTAAAGGTGCGCGAGGTGATGCGCGTTATCTGAAAGGCAGCTCCACAGTGGGGGTCTGGGCACGCGATGATGCTATCTGAAAGCATCCAGTCTGCTTTCTGCAGTGGCCGCTGCTTAGCTGGTAGGAGTGGGAGCAGTGCCGCGAGCGCGTACAGGGAGAAGGAGCGAGTCTGCTCGAAGATGAGATTTTCTCCCTCGACGAGGAAGTAGTCTCCCACGTGGTGGCTGCATACGAAGGGGCGTCCGGTTTCTATGACTTCCACTTTCAGCGTGGACAGTTCGAAGGTATGGAAGGTATGGTTCATGGTGGTTCTCATTCTGGGCATGCATATGCACACCGTCAAAAAATTCGATACACTGAATATATGGCTAGAGTGCGCGCTCTTTCTCTCTATCTCTCGAACGCGCCCCTAGCCCCTTGTGTTCTGACCTTATGCCAGTTCTGGATGCTCCTGAAGGTAATCCTTGATGGATGCCACATCCTTGTCTCCACGACCGGAGACGTTCACGATGATGATCTGGTCTTTTCTCATCGTCGGTGCTCGCTTGATTACTTCTGCGAGCGCGTGCGAGCTTTCTATGGCTGGGATGATGCCCTCGGTCTTCGAGAGCAGGAGCAGTGCTTTGACTGCTTCATCATCTGTGGCTCCCGTGTATTCGGCGCGACCACTGTCCTTGAAGAAGGCGTGCTCTGGGCCTACGCCTGGGTAGTCGAGGCCTGCAGAGATGGAGTATACTTCTGCTACGCTTCCGTCCTCGTTAAACAGGGAGTAGGTCTTCATACCATCGACCACACCGATGCGCCCCTTTTCCATGGTGGCTGCATGCTGGTGAGTATCCAGTCCCTTACCTGTGGCTTCTACGCCGATGAGCTTCACCGACTCGTCGTCCACATACTGAGAAAATGCGCCGATGGCGTTCGACCCTCCACCCACGCAGGCGATGACTGCATCCGGCAGTCGTCCTTCCTTTTCGAGGATCTGACGGCGCGACTCTACAGAGATGACTTTCTGGAATTCATGCACGATGGTCGGGTAAGGATGTGGACCCACTGCAGAACCCAGCACATAGAAGGCGTCGAGGTCATTCATCCATGCGCCGAAGGCTGCATCCACTGCGTTCTTCAGCGTGGCTGTCCCCGTTTCGACGGCGTGGACGGTGGCTCCCATCATCTCCATACGAAAGACGTTCAGCTTCTGGCGCTCCACGTCCACAGCACCCATGTAGATGTCACACTTCATACCGAATCGCGCTGCTGCGGCAGCCGTGGCCACACCGTGCTGACCTGCACCGGTTTCTGCTATGACACGCGTCTTTCCCATGCGCTTGGCGAGCAGAATCTGACCGAGGACGTTATTCAGCTTATGCGAGCCGAGATGATTCAGGTCTTCGCGCTTGAGGTATATCTTCGCTCCACCGAGGTAATTCGTCAGTGATTCAGCGTAGTAGAGCGGGGTCTCGCGTCCTGCATAATCCTTCAGATAGGCGTGATATTCGGCGAGGAATTCGGGATCATCCTTATAGCGGTTAAAAGTTTCTTCGAGTTCGTCGAGCAGCTTCTGGATAGGCTCGGGAACGAAGCTGCCTCCGAACTGTCCGAAGTAGCCGATGGTTTCTGGAGTGGTCTCTGGAGTGGTTTCTGGAGTGGTCTGGTTCGTCATGGTATTTTTTCCTTTATTTTTTGTCTATTTTTCTCGTCACATTTCCTGGGCTACGAGGATGCGCCATCGCTTCATAGGAAGCTCCTTTCTAGTAAATGAGGTATAAAAAAATCCCACCTAGATATCTAGATGAGATTCGGTCGAAAAAAAAGACTTTGTCTCACATAGATACGTTCTGTGATGGATACGTATCTATGTGCTGCACAGACACGCTCTATCCCTGCCAGGTACGCCAAGCGCGCCAGCTACGCCAGCTCGTGAGAACTACTGCGTGGGACAGATGCTGCATGCTGTGCTCCTTTCTGTATCAGCCCGCTTCAGCGGGGAGTAAAGTCTTGAGTGCTACGCTAACACACACTCGCGAATATGCACATCTCGGCGTGTCACATAGTGAGATTCCCACACTCCATCCCACGCCACACCAGGGGTACATCGTTCTACCTCCCGCGCTACCATAGACTCAAAACCCACCCACGCAAGGAGGCTTTCGATGACGAATGAAGCATACTGGGATGCTACTCTGCCCGTAGAGGAACGCGTGCGCGACCTGCTCGGGCGCATGACGCTGAGAGAGAAAATTGGCCAAATGCTGCAGCTGGACGCACGAACGAACCTCGACGACACGGTCCTAAACAAAACCGCGGGCTCTATCCTCCACACCTCACCGGACGACCTCCCGCGCGCGAACGAACTCGTGCAGGCCACGCGGCTGCGCATCCCACTGCTCGTGGGCGACGACCTCATCCACGGCTACTCTTTCTACCCGGGTGCGACCATTTTTCCTGAGCAGCTCGGCATGGCGGTCAGCTGGGACGCAGCGAAGATAGAACGCGCGGCGAAGATTACGGCGCGAGAAGCCGTCACGACGGGCGTCCAGTGGACCTTCTCCCCTGTGCTCGACGCCGCGCGCGACACGCGCTGGGGCCGCGTGGGCGAGACTTTCGGCGAAGACCCGTACCTCATCGGCGAGCTCGCCTCCGCTATGGTGCGCGGATATCAGGGTGGAAGCCTGACGGGCGAGGCGACTCTCGGAAAGAAGAATATCCTCGCCACGGCGAAGCATTTCGCGGGATACTCCGAGACGCAAGGCGGACGCGACGCCTCGGAAGCAGACCTGTCTCGCCGTAAGCTCACCTCGTGGCTTTTGCCGCCGTTCGAGCGCGTGGCGAAGGAAGGCATCGGCACGTTTATGCTCGGCTACGAGTCCATCGAAGGCGTGCCTATTACGCTGAATAAGTGGCTGCTAAACGACGTTTTGCGCGACAAGTGGGGCTACACCGGCACGCTTATCACTGATTGGGCGAATGTGAGCCGTCTCGTCTGGGAGCAGCGCGTGCTGCCGAATCCTGTGCTCGCTGCTGTGGCGGCTGTTCGCGCGGGGAACGACCTCATTATGACCTCGCCGGAGTTCTACGATGCTGCGTACGAGGCTGTGGAACGCGGTCTGCTCACTGAGGACGAGCTCGACGCGCCAGTGTCGCGCATTCTCGCGCTGAAGTTCCGCCTCGGCTTGTTCGAAGATCCGCGTCTGCCTGATGCAGCGGCGGCGAAGAAGGTCATAGGGAATGCCGCGCATTCTGCTGCCAATTTAGACTTGACTCGCGAGTCGGTCGCCCTCCTGAGAAATGATGGCACCCTTCCGCTGCCACATAAAGCGCATAAGGTGGCACTCATCGGACCGCTCATCGATGACGCGCAGACACAGCTGGGAGACTGGGCAGGAAATTCCGGCCAGGTCTCGTGGATGCCAGACGGACATCCACGCTCCACCATCACCACCGTGCAGGATGGTTTCGAGCGTCTCATGCCACACGACTGGACACTGACCACTGCCGAAGGCGCACGCATCGTGGACCTCGTGCCAGACCCTGCTGGCGAGTTCTACCCAGATGGCCAGCCACGTCCATATGTGGGCCAGAGTGCCCCAGTGGACGATGCGCTTATCCGTGAGGCTGTAGCGAAGGCACAGGCTGCAGATGTGGCTGTGGTCGTGGTGGGTGATGTGATTCAGCTCATCGGTGAAGGCTGCTCTACCGCTACTCTCGAGCTGCTCGGCGGACAGAATGCACTGCTGGACGCCGTCATAGCCACCGACACTCCTACCGTCGTGGTCCTCATGTCCAGCAAACCACAGATTCTGCCAGACAGCGTTCTACATGACGCAGCTGCACTGCTCTGGGCGCCAAGCCCAGGCATGAAGGGCGGCCAGGCCATCGCGGAGATCATCATGGGCATGGTCAGCCCATCGGGCCGCCTGCCTATCAGCTTCCCACGCCACGCCGGCCAGCTGCCTGTGTACTATAACCAGATTCGCGGCCAGCATGGAGACCGTTACGCCGACCTCACCCAGGATCCAGCCTTCGCCTTCGGCGAAGGGCTGTCCTACACGACATTCTCCTACGGAGACGTACGCTTCGAGAATGTGACGCGCGAGGTCGAAAGCGTCGAGGATGTGGATACGTCCGTGTGGACCATGGGCTCTGCAGATGCGCAGGACGAATCCGATGCACCGGCAGTCATGATTCCTGCCTATGGTCATGACGACACCGTGCGCGTGAGCATCGACGTGACAAATACTGGTTCGCTCAAGGGTGTGGAAGTGGTTCAGGCCTACATCGGCGACCTCGTCACTTCGGTGAGCTGGACTAACCGTGAGCTGAAGGCATTCCAGCGCGTGGAGCTCGCTGCAGGCGAGACGCGCACAGTCACCTTCGAGATTCCAGTCAGCGCATGCAGCATCGTGGACGCGGAGGCGAACCGCGTGGTGGAGAACGGAGAATTCGAAGTGCTCCTCGGCCATTCGTCACGCCGCCGCGACCTCAAGCGTGCAGTCTTCGCTGTGACGGACTAGGCTGGGCGCCACCGCGAAAACAAAAAATGCGACTTTTCTAGAAGTTCATCGATTTTTCGAGGCCACACAGGCTAAAAAATCCACAGACTTCTAGAAAAGTCGCATTTTTGCGCGCCCGGCAGCTGAGAGCAGCAGTCCAGCCCCGCGCCGAGCAGCCCCGCCCCGCCCCTAAAACACGGTCAGAATCAGCTGCACATTCAGCACGGTGAGCACGCCAGCCACGAGATAGCCCAGCGCCGTATTCCACCGCGCATTCGCATACTTCCCCATAATGGAACGCTTCGACGTAAAGTAAATGAGAGGGAATATGGAGAATGGCAGTGCCAGCGACAGGAACACCTGCGAGTACACGATCATATCATCGAGCGTCTGCTCGTGCCCGTGACTGAGCAGAGCGATGATGACCACTGGCACGAGAGTAATCACACGCGTGCCGAGGCGAATCATCCACTGCGGTACTGAGACGTGCAGGAATCCTTCCAGTACTATCTGCCCCGTGAGCGTGCCCGTAATGGTGGAGTTCTGACCACTGGCCAGCAGCGCCACCGCGAAGAGCGTGGCGAGGAGCTTGCTCGCTATGACGCCCGCGATGGACGGGTCCGCTAGCGCGTTATACATGTCTTTAAAAGCAGTCACATCGCTGGAATGGCCATAGAATATGGCCGCGCCGACCACGAGGAGGAGAGAATTGACCACAAAAGCGATGCTGAGCTGTACGTTCGAATCCCACGTCATAAAGCGCACACCGCGTTCGAGCGAACTCTCGTCAGTCACGTCCACGCGGCGCGTCTGCACGATGGACGAATGCAGATACAGGTTATGCGGCATGACCGTGGCGCCGATGATGCCGAGAGCCAGCGCGAGCATGGTGCGCGCGTCCGTGGCCGAAAGCCCGCTGACCTTATCCGCGCTCGGCACGTAGCCCCACAGCAGAGAGCCCATGTCTGGGCGAGCCAGCAGCACAAGGTAGCCGAAGATGAGCACGATAGTCAGGATGAGGAGCGCCACGATGGCTTCTATCTTACGGAATCCGAGGTGCATCAAGCCGAGGAGTACCACCACGTCCAGCACCGTAATAATGATGCACACGAGCAGTGGAATGCCGAAAAGCAGATGTAGCGCGATGGCCGAGCCGAGCACTTCCGCGAAATCCGTGGCGATGAGCGCCAGCTCGATGATAATAAAGAGAATCCAGCGCGCCCACTTCGGCGCACGGCGAGCGGTATGCTGCGCGAGATCCTGGCGCGTGACCATGCCGAGTTTGCCGCTCATGTGCTGCAGCTGCATGGCCACAAGTGAGGACAGGAGAATGACGCTGAGCAGCGCATATTTATACGTGGCGCCGCCCACCACGCTCGTAATCCAGTTCCCCGGATCCATGTATCCCACCGCCACGAGCGCGCCCGGCCCGAGGAAGGCGAAAAAGTTCCGCCAGAAACTGTCCGTCTGCGGGACGCTGATGCTCTGGTTTACCTCGGACAGGGAGACGCGCTGCGTGCGTTCATCTGTACGTTCGGCCGTACGTTCGCTCATGCTCTTACTCATTCTCATGCTTCCATTCTGCTACGACCGCAGTAAAAGCGGCCGCATACTGCTTCGTCTTCTGCGCTCCCACGCCGTACACCTCGCTAAATTCCGCTTCAGTTAGCGGCTGGCGAGCGGCCATGTCCTGGAGCGTCTTATCCGAGAAGATCATGAACGCCGGGCGTCCCACCTCACGTGCCGCTTCGAGACGTTTCGCGCGCAGGGCGTCGTAGAGGCTTTCTGGATAGTCTGAGGTCAGTTCTTCCGCTCCAGACTTCGCTCGAGCTCCTATCGAGCGCTCCGGACGCTCCCTGTGCTCCCCGCGCGATGCTGCAGCAGCACCGCGTTCCGGCCGCTTGCGTATCTTTATAGGCGCGCGCACGCTAAACTGCTCATATCCGCGCGGTGTCAGCTCCAGGACAGCATACTCGCCGCTGACCTGCAGATACCCCGAGGCCACGAGCACCTGAATGTACTGGCGGATGGTCGCCTCACTCTCCTCACTCATGATGCCATAGGTGGAGACCTCGTCGAAGTGCTTGCTGAGAATATCCGCCGCTGTGCTTCCTTTCAGCACGGCTGCCACCTTTCCCACGCCGACAGAGTATCCGAAACGTTCCTTAATGCGGTACACGCAGGCGAGGATTTTCCGGCTTTCGAGCGAGATGTCGATGCGCTCGCCCTCGTCGAGGCAGTTCGAGCAGTCACCGCAGTCTTCGCGCGTTTCCTCGCCGAAGTATTCGAGGATGCAGCGGCGCAGGCAGCCAGCCGTCTGCGTGTAGCGCAGCATGGCATCGAGTTTGCTGGCAGCGAGAGGGTCGTTCTCCATGGAGATGCGCCGTTTCGCGTCCACCACGTCCGCGCCACTGTAAAAGAGCGTGCACCGGCTTTTCTGGCCGTCTCGCCCCGCGCGCCCCGCCTCCTGATAGTACGCTTCGAGACTGTCCGAGATGCCATAATGGATGACCTGCCTCACGTCCGGCTTATCGATGCCCATACCGAAAGCATTCGTGGCCACCATAACGTCCACCTCCCCGTACTGGAAGGCGTCCTGAATGCGGCTGCGTTCGTCCGGCTCGAGTCCCGCGTGGTAAAAGTCTGCATTATATCCGGCTTTCTGCAGTTTCGCGGCCACGCTTTCGACCGCGCGTCGCGTGCGGCAGTAGATGATGGTCGGCTCGGGGTTCGGCCCGAGAAGCTCTTTTATTCTGGCCAATTTTTCCGCCCCACTACGCGGTTCCTCCACAGCGAAGTAGAGATTTGGACGGTCGAAGCTTAAGACCACTTCCCCATGGTTCGCGCTCATATTCAGCTGCTGGACGATGTCCTTCTGCACTTCTTTCGTGGCTGTCCCCGTAAAGGCGGCTATGCGCGGACGGTAGCCGATGCGAGCGCTGAGGGCCTCGATGAAGCCGAGGATAGAGCGGTACGCTGGGCGGAAATCATGCCCCCAGCTGGAGATACAGTGCGCCTCATCCACAGAGATAAAGCTCACCGGAAAACTGGCGATAAAGTCCAGAAAGTCCGCGTTCGTGAGGCGTTCGGGAGCCACGTAGAGAATGCGGGTAGCCCCTGCGCGAAGGCTCTGGTAAATGGCACGCACCTCATCCTCAGCCAGGGTGCTGTTCAGAAAGCTCGCCTGGATGCCATTTCCGCGCAGCGAATCCACCTGATCTTTCATCAAGGAGATGAGAGGCGAGATGACGAGCGTGATACCAGGAAGCATAAGCGCTGGAATCTGGTAGCACAGAGACTTTCCTGCGGATGTGGGCATGATGGCCAGAACGTCGCGGCCCTCGATAATGGTGTCGATAATCTCTGCCTGTCCCTGGCGAAAGCTCGTGTACCCATACACGTCTTTGAGTATCTGCTCTTTGGCCTGCATACTGCTCTCCATCTCCATCCGCCTATTTCGCCCCTCTATCATAGCGCTGTGGATGACGTCTGTACGAGTACACTAAGCACTATGGAGAAATGCACCATCCGCACCCACGTCCTCACCGCGCTCACAGAACAGGACAGGACGACAAAAGCCCGACTCGACGCTCTCCTCCTGGCCGACCTCACCGCCACGGACGAGTACCAGAGCGCCTGCACTCTCGCCACCTACATGGCTCTGCCACACGAGTTCGACACGAGTCTGGTCATCCGCCGCGCACTCGCCGATGGTAAGCGCGTGCTCATCCCCCGCACGAGAAAAACGGACCGAAGCATGCAGATGTGCGCGTATGATCCTGAGAATCTTACGCGCACATCCTTCGGCCTTCTCGAGCCCTCACTCGATGCTCCGGCCGTCCCACTGAACGAGATAGACCTTATCCACGTCCCCGCAGTAGCAGTAAATACAGGAGGCTACCGCATAGGCTATGGCGCGGGCTACTACGACCGCTTCCTCGCCTCGTATACAGGCTCCACTCTCATCACGGCATACCGAGATATTCAGCTCGTAGAGTTCTCCCCGGAGGACTTCGATGTGCCAGCGATGCGGTTACTGATGCGCTGATCGAAGAATTGACCTACAAAAACGCCGAGAGCACACAGCGCCATGGTCACACACGCCCAGATGAGCGGACCCTCCCAGTACCCAGCCCAGTGCCAGTACTGCGGACCGTGCAGCGCCAGACGCAGATAATCCGTCACCCCCACGTTCAGCAGGAACAGCACGCCCACAGCCGGAACCGCGCACCAGCGGTATCGCTCAGCGAAGCACATACGCCCCACGAGGAATCCCGTCACCGCTCCCAGCGCGGGCAGAGCCGTACTAAAGAAGAGCACGACGAATACGAACGGATCCTGACCGGACGTCCAGTACAGAATCACTCCCAGCACCGAGACCCCGACCCACGGGCCCACCACAGCAGCAGTCCGGTCTTTCACGCGCACCGAGCGCACGGCCAGGCCTATAAGCAGACCCACGGCACCCGCGATGAGCCCTATGAAGAACGTAAAACCGTACTCCGTGGCGGACCATTCGCGATACACGATGTACCAGTATAATTCATGCACAGCAGTGAGAATAAGCGCCATCAGCGCACCCATCACAGCCGGTTCGAGAAGATTCCACACTCCCCAGTAGTTCTCCAAGCCCGTCATCACGCCGTAAATGAGCGCCACACCCGGATAGAGCATGTAGATGATGAGCATGCCGGAACCCAAACCATCCGTCGGCCACACGTACATGGTGATGGCGCCGATCAGCAGAATTCCTATGAAGCTTCCTATAATCCCCATATGCGCGCGGGGAGTCTTCGCCGCAGCCACGTGGCGGCGAATGCGCGGGGCACTTACTGCGTTACCCATGGCAGTCCTTCCTCGATGAAAGAAAATTCGCGCGCCACCCGCTCGAATGCGGCCAGCACGCGAATAACGTGACTATAATTATACTCTTTTACAGGTACGAAATCAAAAGCCCGAGGATAATGATGGCATAGTACACGATAAAGAGCCATTTCCAGCGCACGCACACCGCCACAAACTCGCGGATAAACGCCGACGGAATATAGTAGCGTGCCGTCGTGCAGCCCAGCCCGTCTCCCTTCATACCCACGCTGCGCGCGTAGGCACTCGTACGAAAGACGTGATATCCGTTCGTGACGAACAGAAAGCGCGGGTTTTCCACGAGTTTTTCTCCCAATTCTTTCGAATACAGGAGATTCTCTCGCGTAGTCGTGGACCTCTCTTCCAGAAGAATAGCGTCGTGGGGAATGACCGTGTGCTCATAGAGAAAATTCGCTATAGCACGCGCTTCCGAGACCTTCTCATCCGCACCCTGACCACCGCTGGCTATAATACGCATCCCAGGCCGCCACGCCTGAACAGCCTTCTCGATACGGCGCTGCAGAAGCGGAGTCACGCGCTCGCCGCCGAGCAAGCCGGCGCCATGGATGATGATGAAATCATAGTGCTTGCGCTTCGGAATGAACGCATACAGGATGGAATAGAGCATAAAAGCCAGAAATGCGAAACCGAAGATGAGGTAGGACGAGAACGCGAGAATGGACAGAGAATTCAGCAGCGGACTCTGTGCCACCGCATTCGCCCGACTCGTCATCCGCACGTAGGCGAGCGCGTAGAAGGCGATGATGATGAGGCCGAGCGCACCGGACAGCACGTTTGCTTTTGAGAAGCCTTCGCGGCGCAGCAGCACGATGCCGTTATAGATGAGAAAGAAGCCACTGAGGAAGACGAGGAGCGGGCCACCTATGAAGGCCGCGACGAACAGCGTCGTATACGTGGCCTCAAAACCATTCTCCGAGGCGAGCGAGGCGATGGACAGGTAGCCAAAGAAGACCTACACCATAAAGAGGAGTGGATTCAAGAGGCTGCGGTTATCTCGCCACATGCTGAAGGCGCAGGTGATGATGAGAACGAGGGTGATGGTGTAGAGGGAGACGGCGGAAAACATGGAGGTCCTTACTAGTGGCGCGGTGGAGGTCTAGTGTGGTGGAGGTCGAGCGTGGTCTAGTGTGGGCTAGCGTGATCTATAGCTAATCTAACGGCGCAGGAACTGAGCGTCGTGATCTTCAGGCATGTCCAGAGGCGTAAAACGGTCCACATGCATGTGCAGGTCATACTTCTCGCGAAGCTCAGCCAGCTGAGCCATCATAGGTGAGGCGTGGTGAGCGTCTAGAGACTCCTGGTCGCGCCACTGGTCGATGAGCAGGACGGTTTCTGGGTCGGCGAGAGACTGGTAGTAATCATAGCGTTCATTCCCCTCTTCGGCACGAATAGCTGCGGCGATGCCGGAGGATTCCATCTCCTCGACGAACTTGCGGGCGCTGCCGTTCGAGCCGGTGTACTGGAGGTTTACGGTGAGGGACATGGGGCGGGCCTTTCTGGGGTGAGCGACGAAAAGATATATACCTTCTATACTACAGAAAGGCGTATCCCCCTACCCCCGCCGCCCGCGCCGCATAAACGCGCGAAGGGCGTTCTCCTGCGCGTCCTCCTGCGTAGAATAGCCCACGCAGAAGAGTTCTCCGCTTTCGTATTCCGCGAGGAAGACCTGGCGTGGGCGCTTAAAGCCCTGCGTTTTGAGTTCCGCACGCAGCCACTGCTCGTCACGCCCTATGATGTCGAGGATATCGTGGTGGATCTGCCCGTCCGTAATGACTGGGAAGCGTGGGGTCTGCTCACCACGCCGCACGATGATGAATTCGCCATTCTGCTCCACGATAACGCGACGCACGTCGAGGACCGAGTAAATCTTCTCGGCGCGTAGTCTAAACGACAGCTCATTCGCAGACAGTCCCGCGCGGCGGCAGTTGCGTATGTCTATCTTCCCGTCGCGAATCACGGTCAGCGCTCGACCGTCCACGAGGTGCTTCACGATTACTGAGCGTCGCTTGAGCACGCGCAAGCCTAGCACGAGTGCCAGCCAGATGGCCAGGATGATAATGAAGGCTTCCACATGAATGTCATCGTTATAGATGACGCCACCGATGATGCCACCGAGTACGTAGTTCTGTATCTGGTCACTCGCGGATTTCGGCGCGAGATTCCCCTTACCCGTGACGTTTATCACGATGATGAGTCCTATGAAGCCTACCAGAAGCTTCACGGCCACGAGTGTCATTCCGGTCATGCGCGTACTCCCCTCAGTCATGTGCCCTCTACGGAAGTTCCTCACTAGTATACCGTCACGCGCCGTCAGCGCCGGCTTTCTTCACCGCCTCCGACCGGCCCAGATCCCACGACACGACCCCACCACCCAGACGACCACACCCTCCGCTAGACTCAAAACTACTCGGGAGCCACAGCGTGGCTGAGAGGGAGCACGGAGCTCCGACCGTACTTGATCTGGGTAATGCCAGCGTAAGGAAAGGAAGTAGTATATGCTGGGCGTATATCTTGATACTCTACGTCAGAGGTCAGCGTTAGTTCATAACATCACGAATAATGTCACGGTGAATGACGTGGCGAACATGGTTCTCGCGTGCGGCGCGAGTCCTATCATGTCGGACGGCCCTGAGGACGTTTATGACATCACGTCCATCTGCAGCGGTCTGAATATAAACATCGGTACGCTGAATTCCATCACCGTCGAGGCCATGTCCATCGCGGGCCGCCGTTCGGCTGAGCTCGGCCACCCTACCCTGCTTGACCCGGTGGGCGCGGGTGCGAGCCGGTACCGCGATGAGGTGTGCGCGCGTCTGCTCAGCGAAATTCCGTTCGACGTCATCCGCGGGAACGTTTCGGAGATTAAGTCGCTCGCTGGGACCGGCGGAACGACGAAGGGCGTGGATGCAGATGCCGCGGATGCTGTGACCGATCAGAACCTCGAGTCCATGGTCACGTTCGCGAAGAGTTTTGCGGCCGCGCACAGCTGCGTGGTGGCCATTACGGGCGCCATCGACCTCGTAGCCGACGCGGATACGTGTTACGTCATCCGAAACGGCCGCGCCGAGATGAGCCGCATCACCGGTACGGGCTGTCAGCTGTCCGGCCTGCTGGCATCCTTCATTTCTGCCAATTCTTCCTCTATCTTAGAGGCCACTGCAGCGGCCGTGTGCGCTATGGGAGTAGCTGGTGAGATAGGCTGGACCTTCATGCAGCCGGGTGATGGGAATGCCACCTACCGAAACCGCATCATCGATGCCATGTATCACATGACTGGTGAACAGCTGGACGAATGGGCGAAGTATGAGATTCTCTAAGGAAGATCTGCTGCTCTACGCAGTCACTGACCGGCACTGGCTGAACGGCGCGCGTCTCGAAGACCATGTCCAGCAGGCTCTCGAGGCGGGAGTCACCTGCGTGCAGCTGAGAGAAAAAGACCTCGATGAGGAGAGCTTCGAGAAGGAAGCGCGCATCCTGAAAGATCTGTGCGCTCGCTATGACGTGCCCTTCCTCATCGATGATAACGTCGCGCTCGCGCATAAGGTGGGCGCTGATGGCGTGCACGTGGGTCAGAGTGATATGGAAGCGGGACACGTGCGCGAGATTCTCGGGCCAGAGAAGATTCTGGGCGTATCAGTCCAGACTGTCCAGCAAGCACTGCTGGCTCAGGAGTGCGGTGCAGACTACATCGGCGTGGGAGCAGTCTTCCCTACCGGCTCGAAGGCAGATGCCACGGAGGTGACGCACGAGACTCTCACGGAGATTTGCGCTGCGGTGGATATCCCTGTGGTGGCCATCGGCGGGATTAGCTCGGAGAACGTCGAGCAGCTGAAAGGCTCTGGGATAGCAGGCATAGCTGTCATCAGCGCCATCTTCGCAGCTCCGGACATTCCCGTAGCCACACGCGAGCTCAGAGAAAAACTCTCGTGACCATCCGCGCAGCCATTTTCGACTTCGACGGCACCCTCTTCGACTCGATGCCCATCTGGGAGAACCTGAGTAGCAGCTATCTGCTCTCCCTCGGCATCACGCCACACGCAGACCTTGAGGATGCAGTGGTGACCATGAGTCTCGAGGATGCCGCACGGTACTTCCGCAGTGAGTATGGAGTGACGAAAAGCGTGGACGAGATTCTCGCAGACATCCACGAGCGCATCGACCACGCGTATCGCTGTGAGGTTCTCCCGAAGCCAGGCATCCCTGAGTTTCTCGAGAGCCTCGCCCTCCAGGGTGTGCGCATGGGCATAGCCACAGCCACGGATCGGAAGTTCATCGAGCTCGCTCTCGAGCGCTGCGGTCTCGCCCACTACTTCGCCACTATCGTCACGAGCGCCGATGTGGGGACGAATAAGCGCGAGCCAGACATCTACCGCGAAGCTCTCCGCCGTCTGAACGCCAAAAGAAACGAGACCCTCGTCTTCGAGGATGCTCTCCACGCCGCCCAGACCGCTACGCGAGATGGCTTCACCGTGGTCGGCGTACCAGATACATCCGAGCCGAATCAGGCTGCGCTGAAAGATATCAGCACATATTACGTAGAAGAGAATAGATATGAAGACTGCATTAACCATAGCGGGTAGTGATTCCAGCGGAGGCGCTGGCATTCAGGCAGACATCAAAGCGATGACTATGAATGGTGTCTATGCCATGAGTGCACTCACTGCTCTGACAGCGCAGAACACACTCGGTGTCACAGACATTATGGATGTGACACCTGAGTTCCTCGCAGCCCAGATAGACAGCGTCTTTACAGATATCCGTCCCGATGCTGTGAAGATAGGCATGGTCTCCTCCGAGGAGCTCATAGGAGTGATAGCGGGAAAATTGGCAGAATATGAAGCGCAAAACGTCGTGGTCGATCCCGTCATGGTCGCCACGAGCGGTGCGAAGCTACTCGCGGACGGCGCCATTCACGCGCTGACGAGCCAGCTGCTGCCGCTGGCCAGCGTCATCACGCCGAATATACCGGAAGCGGAAGTCCTCGCGGGGCGCAGCATTCGCACGAGCGAGGAGATGGTGGACGCCGCGCGGAACATCGCCGAAAGGCTCGGCTGCGCGGTCCTGTGCAAAGGCGGACATAGCGTGAACGATGCGAATGACGTCCTCGTCAGCCCAGACGGAACCGTCACGTGGTTCGAGGGCGAGCGCATCGCAAACCCGAACACGCACGGAACGGGCTGCACGCTCTCGAGCGCCATCGCCGCGAATCTCGCGAAAGGCTACAGTCTGACCGAGGCCATCCGTCGCGCCAAAGCATACATCTCCGGAGCCCTGTCCGCCATGCTCGACCTCGGGCACGGTAGCGGGCCGATGAATCACGCATTCGCGCTCACGGGCGAGTACGCGAAAGAAGCATAAACGCACACGACACAAAGGACTACACATGACATTTATGACAGACGTCCACGCGCTGACGGCGGACATATGGGAGGACAGCTCGCGCGTGAGTTTCCTCACGGACATGGGCGAAGGCCGGCTCGACAAGGAGCGCTTCTGCAGCTACATCATCCAGGACAGCCTCTATCTGCGCGATTATGCGCGCGCGTACGCGTACGGGCTCATAGCCAGCGAGACGCTCGCGGATATGCAGATCTTCGGGGCGGGAATCGGTGCGATTAACGACGTGGAGAATACCACTCGACTGGATTATCTCGCTGACTTCGGCCTGACGGATGCGGATGTAGAGAAGCGCGCGAAGCTGCCGGAATGCGCAGCGTATACTGAGTTTTTGCTGGAGGTGGCGTCGGAAGCTGCGTCGGATGCTTCGTCGGATGCTGCGAGCGCGGACGCCTCGGGGGCTGACGCGACGGACGCCTCCACGACCGGAGTGCCGGAAATTCTCGCCGCGGTCATGCCATGCGCGGCCGGCTACTATGCCGTCTTCCAGAAGGTTCTCGAACGCTATCCTGCTGTGCTGGACTCGTACTATGGGCCGCTCGTGGCGGACTATACGTCACAGAAGTATGGGGACATCTGCCGCGTGTGGAGCGAGCTTACCGACCGCGTGTGCGCTGGGCTTCCTGAGGAGCGGCTCGCGCGACTGCGGGAGATTTACCGTCAGGGGTCGCTCCATGAGCTGTACTTCTGGCAGATGGCCAGCCGCGGGGAGTAAGTCCGCGGGATCTCGCGAAAAGAAGGATTTAGCGGGGACACGCACGATGATGTGCTCGTCCCCGCTAAAAATTACTTTTCTGCGTCTCCGCGATCAGTACTCGTCCGGATACTGCTGAGGCGACTGCCCCGTCCACATAATCATCTGCACTTTCGCTGGATCCCCGCTAAAACGCTCCCCGCTTACCTTGCAAGTAAAGCGCCACTCCGCTCCGAAGTCGAAGAGCATGAGGAACGTATCGTTCAGCTGGAGACCTTCGAGACTCACCTCCTGAGTAGCAGGGCCGAGACCCTTCAGCCCTTCCCCGTGCATCGCCTGAGTAAAGTAAGCATTCTTGCTCCATGGCTGACCGTCCATAAAGAAAGCGTGCGCATGGTCATTCTCAAAGTCGTATCCCCACAGAATAATATCGGCGAGCTGCGCGAGACTCGCAGATTTCGGCACGCTGATGAAACGCGTGACCGTCCGCCCCTGCCCCTTCCACATCACGTAAATCTCCCAGCTATTCTTCGGAAGCTGGGATCTCTTCGCGAACTCTACGCCCGCATTCTTCAGACGCGTGATAGTCCCCTGCCCGATGCCCTGGAGATTCAGAAGATCCGTACGCGTGGCCTTCTGAAGATCTTCGAGAGTGCGGAAGCCGTAATCATAGAGCAGTCTCGCTTGAGGTTTCACGAGCGCTGCGAACGCTGGGTAGGTGGCGAGAGTTTGCTCGAAGAGACGCTCGTCTTCTGCTTTCTGAGCAGCCTGAAGATCCATTTCTTCCTTCCTTTTCGCGTTTGCTTTCTTCAGTTCAGCGTGCAATTCTCGCATTTCTTCGGGAGTCATCTCGTCAAACGGAATCTCTTTACCAGTGAGCATATGTTCAGCTAATTCCTCTATAGTCATGCGGGTCATATTCGTACTGTCCTCTTTTACTTATTCCTGATTACTCATTCTCGTCGAACAGCTCGTCGAGGAGAGTGTCATCGTACTCCGGATACTGCACCGGCGCATCCCCCAAAGAGGATATCAGCTCTACGTCTGGTTTCCTTCCCGAGTACTGACTGCGCCGTACCACTACATCAAATATCCACTCATCCTCGAAGTCGAACAGCAGAGTAAACTTCTGCTTCACTCTCAAGGTCTCCAGGGTAATGTCCGCAGAGGTCGGATTAGCTTTCTTCTGTTTTCGCGACTTTTTTCCTGACTTCTTCCTCGCACTCTTGCCCTGCTGAGCAAAGTCCTCCTCGCGCTCGGCATCCTTCGAGTAATACACCGGCCCCTTTTCCGGATCCTCAGTATCCATGAAGAAAGCATGTGGTTGGTCGTCCACAAAGTTAAAAGCAAAGAGAATCTCACTCGCCAGTTCCTCGAGAGTCAAGGACTTCGGGACGCGCAGCACGCGTACAGCACTCGTAGAGGCTGGAGCAGGAGATTTCTGATGCACACGCATAAACTCGCGAATCTCATCCTCCTCGTAGGTCACTTTAATATCCCACGTATTATGCTCGAGACGCGATGTATCCGAGAAGTGTACTCCGGCTTTCTTCAGCTTCTCCACAGTGGTCTTTCCCACTCCATCGAGTGCGAGAACGTCCTGCTCCGTGGCCTTCTCGAAGTCATCTTTCGCGATGAGACCGAACTCATAGAGGATACGCGCTTGCTTGCTTGGGACTGCCTGAAGAAGCGGGCTTTCGGATAGTGCCTGCTCGTACTCAGCATCTTCCGCAGCAAATACATCGTTCAGAATGTCGAGAAGAACGTTAAACTCCTGCCTCAGCACTCCCATCTGAACGAGCTTGAGAGCCATGAGACGATAGAGATCCTCAGCATTCTGCGTATCGACACGTGTATGTGCATGCAGATACCGTATATATTCGTCCTTTTTCATGGAGTATTCATCATCGCGGAGGATACTCATATCCTGCCCAGCTAGTGGCCCTTGCAGCATATCGGGCATATCCGCCATACTGATAGCACTCTCCACGCCGTGCATCATCTCTTCAGGAGTGATACGATCGACAGCATCTGCGATAGCATCCATCTGCTCGAGTGACATGTGCGTCATACTGCTCCTCCTTATAACCTGCTCCCACCAGACCTACCAGGCTCGCCCAGCTCATTGATCGCTACGCCCGGCCCATACCCCGGCCGCCGCGGCATCCAGCCCGATTCATTCGCCACCCAGATCCCCTCCTCGAGGTCAGGAGTACCGAAAGTCTCGCTCTTCACACGGCACCTAAAATGCCATTCGTCTGCGAAATCAAAAACGAGAAGGAACTCCTGCCCTTCTTTCAGCACAGTCAGCGGCGTATCTTCCGTCGTTCCCACACCCGTAAAGCCCTGTTCGCTCAAAATTCCTGGATAGTATGCAGCTGCGGGACTCCATGCCTGTCCATCGAGGAAGAAGGCATGCGGAGCGTTATTTTCATACCCGAGAGACTGGATAGCCGCGTTCGCCAGCTCGAAGAAGTTCAGTTCCTTCGGCGCATGAAGGAGACGCGATGCGCGGTAATGCCGAACATGGCCGTACCGCGCGAGATTCCGAGCAGTCATCGGTGCGGCGAGCTCCGCCTGCTCACGCGCTATCGGCGAGTCGTCGATAAACGAGTCATATGCTACCTCGATGAGCCACGAGTTTTTCTCGAGCGTCGTAACGTCCGCGAACTGAATGCCCGCGTTTTCTACATCCCGCACCGTACTCGCGCCGATTTTCGGCAGCGCGAGCAGGTCCGCTTTCGTTATCTGTCCGAATGCATAGTCCGAGGTCAGTCCGAAGTTATAGAGCATCCGCGCTTTATCCGGACGTATGGCGCTGAGAGCATCGCTCATGCTGATGGCCAGGTCGCGCTTATCCTCGATACTGCGTAGCTTTCTATCCATGAGCTCACGCGCCGCTTCATACGTGCGCTGTGCGACCTCGAGCTGCATGCGCGTCGTCGCGAGAATATGGTGAGCCTGGCGCATGGAGACGTCGTCGAGCGTCATGCCGTCAGGCAGCAGGCCATCTGAAGAGGGGTCGTTCATAAAGGCCAATTCTACCATGCCCTCCGCAGCTCACACACCTACCGGTACCCCTCCCAGTGTGGAAGCGGGAAAAGTATATCCTCATACTTGCCCCAGTACTCGAGGAAGTCTATCCCCTCTTCCCCCAGCCACCTCGACTCGAGACCTTCCATGGCAGAGCCCACCGCCATGGACAGCACTGCCTTGCTCTCTGGCGTCGCATACTCTGGCGGTAGCTTCCAGGGAACGGCGGAGACGAAAGCACGCAGTCGGCGCCCACGCTGCTCGAAGTAGTCATGGGCCGGATGAGACTCGTCCAGTGCTTCAGCACGAAGTACGAGATACGCACGAGTAAAGAACGGATTCTGCGCGTTATACCGCGCTATCTCTCGGTACCACTCAGGAAGTAAAGCTGGGCTTTTTTCGAGTTCCTCCTCGGAAAGCTCGCGCTTTTTCTTCAGGTATCCATTCGCTTGGTTATCACTATCATCCCCGTCATACTGGGCGAGGACGAGCTCGAGCAGATTCTTCTTCGTCTTCACGTGCTTGAGTACGCCAGCCTGGCTCAGACCCACGTTATCTGCTATCTCCTGGATACTCGTGCCATAGTATCCCTTTTTTCCTATCAGCTCGGTCGTCACGCGCACGATGTCATCGATGCGCTCGTCTCGCTGCATCCGCACTGCCACAGGCATACCTCCTCATCGTCCTGCATTTATTCTAGCGCACGCCCCGCTCCGAGCAGGATTTCCCAGTCGCTTCACACCCGGCGTGTCGCGTATTATGATAAGAACCATCCTTAGTAAGTAAGCACTTACTTACTACGAGACAAGGAAAAATTGACGACAGCTGCACAGAACGCAGCGCCGTCACGAACGAGGAGGTTCTCATGACCGCTACCCCAGCGAAACACCCAGCGCAAGCACAAACACAAACCCAGCCGAAAAACTGGAAGCCGTGGCTCGTCTTTCTCGGCTGCTGTATCTTATCCTTCATCGGATTCGCGTTCATCGTAAATACGATGGGCCTGTATTTCGCGCCACTCGGCGAGGAGCTCGGCGCCACCCGCGCACAGGTAGCATCCGCCGCATCGGTGCTCACGCTCGCGTCCATCCCTACCATTCTCGTGGCCGGAAGCATTATGAAGCGCATCGACTCGCGCATCCTCATCTCCGTGTGTATCGCAGCCTGCTCGGCGCTCTTCTTCGCCCAGTCGCTCTTTACCGAGCTGTGGCAGTTTTACGTCTCCTTCGCGCTCATGGGCGTGGCCTTCGTCATCCCTATAGCCCTCGCTCCGAGCGTTCTTCTGGCGAACTGGTTCGAGAAAAAGCTGGGCCTGGCCATGGGCATAGCCCTCGGCATCAGCGGCCTGGGCGGCATGGTGTTTAACCCGGTCGTCTCCTCGTGGATTACCACGTTCGGCTGGCGCATGTCCTACCGCATCACCGCGCTCATCATCCTCGCCTGCATTCTGCCATTCTCCCTGTTCGTCTTTAAGTACCGTCCGCTCGCTGAGAAGGGCGAGTATGCGTACGGCCATGAGGTCGGTGCGTCCGAGACCGTAAAGAAGGATACCGTTGAACCGACCGAGCCAGAAGGCCTGACTTTGCGTCAGGCTGCGCGTACGAAGTCATTCGCACTGCTCATCCTCGTGTCCGTTCTCCTGCAGTCTGTGGCTGCTCTCGTTCAGCACGTCTCGGGTATGGAGCTGGCTCAGGGCCTCACTCTCGAGCAGGGCTCGCTCGTGGTGTCTGGCATCATGTTTGGCGCGGCCGTGGGTAAGGCCACCATCGGCATTCTGCTCGATAAGATGAAGACGCAGGTGGTTATCGCGCTGTATGCTGCTGTGGGTTTGGCTGGCTGGGCGCTCATGGCGCTGACTACCGTTCCGGCTCTCGCTGCCTGCGCGGGCTTCCTCGCTGGCGTGGGTCAGGGTGTCGTGCTCATCTCGCTGCCATGGATGATTCGCCTATTCTTCGGCGTGAAGGATTACGCTATGATTCTGTCCGTCGTATCCGTGGCAGGAAGCGTCGCGAGTGCCGTGGCGAACACGCTGCACGGCATGGTGTTCGACGCGTTCGGCTCCTATCTGCCGTCGCTCGGCGCGAACGTGGCGTTCTACGTTCTCGCCGCCGCGTGCGCCATCGCCGCGTACATGCTGCGTCCGGCTGCTTCGAAGGAGGCTTAAATGTCTGATCTGGATGATTTCGTCGCGCGCTATGTGGCGGGAGTGCGTGCACAGTATGACGCTGCTGTCAATTCTCCCGCTACCTTACCGGCCGGAGAGAAAACGACCCATCACCTCGCGTGTAGCGATGGCGTGCTGCTCACTACCGATGTCTGGAAGCCTGTGACTACTGCTACAGGCCCTGTGCCTACCATCGTGGCCCGATGCCCGTACCCTATCCAGGAAGGATTATGGGATATGCATGGTGAGGAGCTCACTCGCAGGGGCTACGCTCTCGTGGTCCAGTGGTGTCGCGGTACACACACTTCCGAGGGTGTCTGGGAGCCAAATGTGCACGAGCGCTCCGACGGTGCCGACCTTCTCGCTTGGCTTGAAGAGCAGGACTGGGTGGGCGCCGTGGGCTTGTGGGGTACGTCGTACTTGGCGCTGACCTGCTGGGCGGTGGCAGATATCGTGACCCCGAAAGTGAAGTCTATCTGCGCAAACCACTATGGTACAGACCGCTTCTCCTCCGCCTACGAGAAGGGCGCCTTCCGCCCGGATGTACTCACTGGCTGGGCCATGCAGAATGCCGGTAAGCCTGTGGATGCGGATTATCTCGAGTCTGCAGCGTATCGTCCCCAGATGCGCGTGGACGAAGATCTCTGGGGAGTACACCTCGACTGGTATCGCGAGTGGATCAGCCACCCTCAGCGCGAAGACCCCTACTGGGATGAAGGATTCTGGGGTATGCTCGCGAGGATTCCGTCTCGCGTACGCGTGCCCATGCTCATCCACGAAGGCTGGTTCGACCACCATCTCGGAAGCGCTCTGACGAGCTATGCACGCCTTCCCGAAGAGACGAAGGCGCACTCCTGGCTGAAGATAGGCTGCTGGAATCACTTCTTCGCGAATCCCCTCGAAGGACTCGAGCCCGAGCATCTGGACGCGCGTGAACTTCCTGCTGCTCTCGAATGGTTCGACCTTACTCTCCAGCAGGGAAAGACTCCTGAGCGTCGCGTGGACTACTATGCCATCGGCGAGGACACGTGGCATCGCGCTGAGACGTGGCCTCCTACTGAGGGTACGAGCGAGAGCAGCTGGTATCTCACCGAGGAGGGCTCCCTCGAGGCCAGCGCATCCGAGGGTCAGCTTCACTACACGTACGACCCTGAACATCCTGTGCCGACCCACGGTGGAGAAGCGCTGCTGACAAGTATGGAGGAAATTGGCAGTAAAAAGCAGAAGGAAGCCGGATACCGTGCGGACGTGCTGAGCTTCACGAGCGAAACGCTGACGCGCGACCTGCGCGTGCAGGGAGCGGCGCGGCTCGAACTCGAGATCTCTTCCAGCGCCGAAGACAGCGCCTTCACGGCCACGCTCCTGCAGGTGGATGCGGACGGCACCGTGCGCAACTACCGTTCAAGCATCGCCACTCTCGCCCACGACGCGCCGTACACGCCGGGCGAAAAGCGCACGCTCACGCTCGACTTCTGGGACATCTGCTGGACACTGCCCGCCGGAAGCCGCCTGCGCGTGGACGTCAGCTCGTCGAATTTCCCGGCGTACAGCATTCACACGAACACAGCCGGCCTGTGGAGCGAGCAAGCGCACACCGTACTCGCCGAGCAGACCGTCTACACCGGCGCCTCGCGCGTCATTCTGCCTATATCCTGCCTATAACTCAGTAAAGGACACATCATGATCTCACAGAACGCACTCGACCTCTTCGCCGCAAACCGCGCCGCCATGGCAGCCGGCGACGCACCCCATCTCGCCGCGCAAGTCCTGCCCGGGCCAGACGCCGTATCCGTCACGCGCGACGTGGCGTATGTCTCCTCCGCAGAGGGGGCATCTCTGAGCGAGCAGATGCTCGACGTCTACCGTCCCGCTGACGTAGCCGCTGAACACCCCCTGCCCGTCATCCTCGACTTTCACGGCGGCGGCCTGTACTACGGGTCGAAAGAAAATAACGCCTGCCGCGACATGCGTCTGGCAGAAAAGGGCTTCGCCGTGGTGAACGCAAACTACCGCCTCGTGCCGGAGGTGAGCTTCCCCACTCAGCTGCAGGACGCCATGAGCACCCTCGTATGGATCCGCGACCATGCGGACGAATACGGCTTCGACCTCGAGAACGTCTTCGTCACCGGAGACTCGGCGGGCGGTGCTCTCGCACTGTATCTCTGCGCGGCAAATAGTTCCGCCGCGCTCGCCGGGGCGCTCGGACTGGGGACGGTAGGTGGAGTGAGCGGAGCGTCCGAAGCATCCGGCGTATCCGGCGCGTCCAGCGTATCCGGCGTGGATGTGCGCGGACTCGTGGTCACCTCCGGTATGTTCCGCCTGACTGGAGGCGTCCACGCCACAGCCTTGAGCTACTACGGCGAGGGCTACTTCCAGACTCCGCGCGACCACATCCTCATGAAGCCGTACCTCGACCTCGATAAGCTCATCGTGGATGCGGGGGCGAGCTTCCCACCGGTCTTCATGATGACAAGCGTGGAAGATTTCATAGCGGATAATACCTATGAGCTCGCGCGTATCTTCCACGCACGCCACCGCGACCATGCGCTCAAGGTGTGGCCGCGCGGCCGCGAGCGCGCTCTGGGACACGTCTTCCACATCGTGCAGGCGGGAGATCCTTCTGCGCGTGAGGCGAGCGAGGCCATAGAGGATATCGCTCAGTTCTGCCGGGCGTATGTGCGGTAGGCGGTAGCGTGCGGTAGAGCGCGGTAGGCGGACGAAACGTAGAACGGTACGACCTGCATAAAACTGTGAGGGGCGTGCTGCTGGAGGGTTTTCTCTGGCGGCGCGCCCTTAAAGTTTCATGCGTCGTCGCAAGAAAAATTATAATTTTAGAAAGTTTCGTGCTTCGAAAGTGAAAACTTTTTATTTTTACATAGTTTCATGCTATGATAAAAGAAACTTTTAAGGAGCACGAATGTCTAAGATGATTAATCGCCCACAGTATCTGAACCAACTCATAGCACATCAGAACGTAGACCTCGTCAAGATTATTACGGGCATTCGTCGCTGCGGTAAATCCTCGCTCCTCGACCTCTTTCACGAGCACTTGAGCGCGACAGGAGTGGATGATGCCCATATCCTGCATATAAATTTCGAATCCTTACGTTTTCGAGAGATTCAGTCCTACCTCGACCTGTATGATTATGTGAGTGCACGCATTCCTCAGTCTGGCACTACATATCTCCTTTTCGACGAACTCCAGGTAGTAGAGCATTGGGAAAAGGCCATAGAGTCTTTCCGCCTCGATTTCGATGTGGACATCTATATTACAGGATCAAATGCGTACTTACTCTCCACGGAATTCTCTACTCTCCTTTCTGGACGCTTTGTAGAAATCCGTATGCTTCCGTTATCTTTCCGTGAGTTTATCGACTTCTCTCCTTTTGCTGAAGGCACTTCGCTTGACGAAAAATTCCAGAAGTACCTGCAGTTTGGTGGCATGCCTGTACTGCGTGAATATCACTTTGATGAAAACTTAAGCCATCAAGCTCTGGAAGGCATTTACTCTACTGTAGTTCTGCGAGATATCCTGCAAAGAAACCCCACTGCAAACCAGGATATTCTCCAGAAGATATCTCTCTTTCTTGCATCTACCCTAGGAAGTATAACCTCTCCGAATAACATAGGGAACATGCTCGCACACGAAAACTCGTTATCTCACACGAGCTCGCGTTCTACAGGTCCTACAGTCCAGCGCTACATCTCTATGCTGAATAGCGCTTTCATTTTCTACTCAGTGAGCCGCTACGACATTAAAGGAAAAGAGCTGCTCAAGACCCTCGGAAAGAACTATATCTGCGACATGGGTTTCCGTAATATGCTGCTCGGATACCGCGATGCAGACCGCGGTCATATCCTCGAAAACATCGTGTATCTCGAGCTACTTCGCCGAGGATATCGCGTGTATATAGGAAAAATTGGGACTACTGAAGTGGACTTCGTGGCGGAAAAACCGAGCGAAAAGCTGTACATCCAAGTCACGGAAAGCCTGCAGACCCCGGACACTCGAGCGCGCGAGCTGCGGCCTCTTCAGAGCATCCGGGATAATTATGAGAAGATCGTACTGTCTATGGACCGCGACTTCCTCACGTCGTACGACGGCATTCGCACCGTGAATCTCGTGGACTGGTTACTCGGAAAGTTATAGAAATATACTTCTACAATTCGGACTTAATAACGTTTTATAGAAGTATACTTCTACGCCTATTCTCGGTCGAGAGTTTCGCTTCTCTCCACTCTCCCCGCTCTCCCCGCAGGAGTGAGCTTTTCAGGACGTACCCACCCTCTACTCGAAAACTTAACTGGCGTTTTTCTGCGGTTTTCATCTCTGTCCTACTGGTCGACCGACAGTGAAACGTACCGAAAAGCTCACTCCTCCAGAAAAGACGGAGATGGGCACCGCGCTCGCACACGATGCCCACCCATTTTCCTCATTCACTGACGTGGCCTCTTCTCCTCGTCAGCTACCCTTATTTTTCTGACCTCTTCCGCAGGAGGAGGCTCACTGCCCCGCCCGCAGTAGCGAGCGCGGACACGACCAGAATGCTCAGGACTGCAGTACCCGTCTTCGAGAGCTTCTTCGCCGGGGCTTTCTTCAGAGGAATCACGGCTACGACCTTCGCATAATGGTGTGTAATATTCCCGAATTCATCCTTCGTAGTCTTCTTCAGCACGTAGCCTGGGATGTCCTGTGCTGGAACGTCACCCTTCTTACGGTCCACAAGTGGCTTACCCGACTCATCGACGAAGTCCGTGATGATGTACACGCTCGGTACGTACTCAGCACTCGCCACGACTGGAGCCGTAGAACCGTCAGCACCGGTCAGCATGAAGGTGGCCACCACTGCCACGCCCTTCGCTGCGCCCATAAAGCGCGCTTCTGGAGTGAACGTGACCTTCCCTGTGGCTGGATCCAGCTCATAGACGCCTTCACCAGAGACAGACATGCGCACAGATCCATCAGCAAAAGCGAAAATTGGCCGAGAAAGCGTGAGACCATCCGGCACGCTCGGAGCACTAAACTCAGGCGCGCCGCTCTGAGAAGACCCCCTGCGGACCTTCCGAAGACGCAGACGAACCAGAAGCCACCAGCGGCGTCACGCGCGGTGTGTAGGCGGCATCCTCGCTCAGACCGGTCGCCGTAAACGCGCGAACAGTCACATGCGTGGTATTCGATCCGTCGGTAGCCGTCACGTACGCGGCCACAGGTGTGAACGTCACCTCGCCCGTCGCTGGGTCGATGCGATACGTGCCCACGCCGTCGAGCGTCACAGGAGCAGAAGCAGGAACTTCCGTGCCCGTGGACGGGTCGAGCAGAGCGTAGCGCGTAAAGCCTACGACATGACCGTCACCATCCTCAGCGCTGAACTCAGGACGTCCCGTCTGCACAGTCCCCTGTACGCCGCTCGTCTCTTTATCCGTATGCGCGAGCGCCACCGGGATGACGTCCGGCTGATACGTGCCGCGCGCTTCCTCCGCGAGCACCGGTTGTCCGTCCTTATCCTCGCCCACTTTCGCCGTCAGGCTGACACGCGCTGACTGTGGCGTGCCCGCGTACGTGACGTCCGGCTGGAAAATGACGTGTCCCGTGCTCGGCTCTATAGTATACGTACCGATTTTTCGTTCGCCGTCCAGAGCGTCGACGGTCAATTCATCCGTAGCTTCGCTAGTTCGTGGATCCACGAGCTTCGCTGGATACTGCGCCGACGGCGTGATGAGTGAACCATCCTCCGTCGTGAAGGTAACGGTGCGCTCTTGCTTTCTGCCCTGAATGTCCTTCGAGGTCTCGTCACTGCCTTTCAGGCGCGGGAGAAGGACTTTCGGAGTGTATGTGGCGGTAGCCATCAGCGGCGCGGTGGTCTTATCCACAGCCGTGAGCGTGTAAGTGGCTTTTACCGTGACGGGATCTGCCGATCCGACGAATTCTGGTACTGGCTGGAAGGTCACGTCACCCGTCTTCGCATCTAGAGTAAAAGTACCCTGATTGTCCACTGTTTTCTCGGTGGTACCATCTTCGAATGCGTAGACTGGCGTGGCGCTGATGGAGGTACCCTTTGGAGCCTGAGGTGGAGTGAACTTCGGCGTGCCCTTCTGCTTCTCACCCTTCTGCCCCTGAGATATGTCTGGCTCGGAGGTCACCTCGAGAGGAGTGACAGTGGCTTTATACTCTGCCTTTTCGGAAACCACTCCCGTCGAGGTCGTAGCGCGCACGAAAATGCTGCGTGTACCTACGTAGCTGGCCACTGGAGTAAAGGTCACCTCGCCCGTGTCTGGGTTAATAGTATACGTACCTTCATCATTCACTATCACCGGATCCGTGGTGAGCGTATCCGCAGCTGGGTCTACGAGAGAGTAGGTGAGCTTTCCTACGTCTCCGAGCTCATTTACCGGGGTAAACTTCGGCATGCCTGTCTGCACAGCTCCCTGCTGATCCTCAGACACCGCTGGCTCGACCGTAAAGGTGGTTCCCTTCACCTCTGGCTGATAGATGGCTGTAGCTGTGGCCAGGATCGGCTTTCCATCCTTATCCTGACCCACTGGAGCTTCTAACTGGACTGTGGCCGGAAGAGGCTTACCCGTGAAGGTAGGAACTGGCTGGAAAGTGACCTTTCCTGTGGCTGGCTCGATGGTGTAGGTACCTACTGTCTTACCCGTAGCATCCTTCACATCAAGCTGATCCTTCAGCTCCTTTGTCTCAGGGTCCACGAGTTTGGCTGGATACGTGCCACTCGGTGTGAAGAGAGCCTTTACCTCAGGTGCATCTGTATCTGGAGCAAAGGTCACTGTTCCTTCCTGTGGAGCGCCCTGCATGCCTTTCGACTGCGCATCTGTGCCGTGGACACCTACTGGAGTCACTTCTGGAATGAAGGAGCCATCCATGGTATCAAGTGCTGCGCTCGTAGCGAGGAACTCGCCACCTACTATGGCGTTCCCATTTCTCCCCCAGCCAGTGCTCTTTCCATTCGTATCCACGCGGCGTACGCTGATGCCATCCGCTTTTCCTACGAAATCAGGGTCTGGGACAAACTCGACGGAGACGTCCTTCGCGCTCGCAGGTGAAGTAATCTTATACTTACCCTGACCTTTGACGATGTAATACCCGTCTGCGTCCAGATCCGAGTCCTTGACTTCTGTACCATCCTTCGTCAGCATGACTGGCTTCACACTCGTGTCGATGGCTGTGTTCGCAGTCTCGTAGTCTGTCTGCGCATAGGATGTGAAGGCGATCTGTCCAGACTGTGTCACCCCTTGGGCTTCCTTCGTCGTCAGCGTCGAGCCACGCGGTAGCACGGTCTGCTGAATCTGGAAGTCTTCCACTTCACCCGAGAAGGCGAAGCCCGTAGGCTTTTCTATGTCTGCTCGCTTTATAGCAGTACGCACGCGCATGCCGAGCTTTTCGACGCTCGGGTCCACATTCTGTGGAACGTTCGGGAACTTCACTGTTAGCTTCCCTGCCGCCTTCACCTCTTCGATGTCCGACGCTTCATCATCCGCGAACTTTCCGTCATTATTAAAGTCCACCCATGCCCTCACATAGGACGTAGAGTTCCCGTGCGGATCTGCGAGAATCTCGAGCTCATACGTCTTATCATTCGCATGATGCAGCGTATAGTTCTCATTCTTCTTCACAGACTCACCCATGAGCTGGACTGCACCCTCATCTGCTGGCTCGCCTGTCTGATCATCGCGAGTCCAGTCTGGAAGAGTGCTCGCCAGATCCTTCTCATCGATATCTGCTTCCTGCGAACCGATGAATGGCTGCACAGTCTTATTATCAAGACCTGGAGTGATGACGTGTGCTGCAGTACCGTACGATACTGGCGCATCTCCCTCATCGAGGGCGATGACACCGAAGGCGAAGGCCTGCGATCCCGCAGATATAAGATAGGTATCGACCTGTGTAGCACCACGCGTGACGATGATAGGCGTGGAATATCTGTTCTTTTTATTCGCTACAGGCCCGAAGACTTGTGTTCCTAGTCCGTCGGCAGCCATAGTGGAGCGCCCCGGATGGACGACAGACACCGTCTCCGTCGTTATCTTTTTATTCACTATCGCGTTAGACAATTTATCTATTTTATCTGCTACGGTAGCAGGATCATATCCCGCATTTTTATATATATCTGTAGCGAGATTATTATGAATCCAGCCACCATCATTCGCATTAAAACTCTGTGATGTACTCTCCCCCGAAAGCTCCGTTAAGAGCTCCCAGGCTTTGCCATTCGTCTTATAAATCTCGGCTTCTTTTTCACTCGCTTCTTCAGCAGACAGAGCAAAGAACGCGGGCTTTACCGGCTTTCCACGATACGTGGCACTTATCTCATAGGACACTCCCACATTCAGAAGTTCGCCCGAACACTGGTTACATCCGAGATTATTTATCTCTCCTGAGAGAGAGGATAGTCCTGGGAGCTGAAGCCCATATGCTTCAGCTGCAGAATACAGATTATAATCGCCCTTATACGCTAAGACTTTAGAGTTATAGCGCGCATCGGGATTTCCTCCAGCATCTTTGATCTTCGTGTACTTCTCACTACCCGGATTAAGGAGAACACCATTATCCTCTCCTTCAATATTCTTTAGCTTCACTACTTTGACCGTAACGACATAGTCAGGTGCTATTTCCTTTTTCCATGTGGATCCCACAAGGAGCTCAGGTCCGGCATATGAGCCATGCGTGACTACCTCTCCTAGTCCCGTCACGGCGGATGTATCTGACCAGTCTATGAAGTAGAGCTGATTTTTCAAATCATCAAGATTCTTATTCCTCTTCGTATTCGAATCCTGATACTGCGTAAAATGATTCTTCTGCTGGTCTGCAGTAAGTGGTGCTGCGCTCAGCTCTGGAGCTTCTGCCGGTTCTGCTGCTAACGCTTCACCCCCCCTGCTTTCCATGTCATCATGATGCCGGCACTGAGTGCCACCGCTAGTGTACTCGCGAGGAGTACACGCATCCTTCTTCTCGTAAATACCATGTCCACTGCCCTCTCTTTCGACTCATAACTACCGTAGTTATGAAGGAACAAAGTACCCTATCATTATACCTGAAAACCGCATAATTCCGCCACTTTGAGTACTGCAAAGACTCTTTGATGGACTTTCGAAAAAGGCGGAGTGAAAAGAGAGGAAGAATTGGCCTAAGATACGAAAAATGGCGGCTACCTGCGAGAGATAACCGCCATTCTCAGCTCAAGACTACTCAGCGTCTTCGCCCTTACCCACTTCTACGCGAGCAAATGCGAGAGCCTGACCGCCGACCTGCTTGAAGAGGTCGCCGATGGTCTTCGAAGGATCCTTCACGTACGCCTGCTCGAGCAGAACGACTTCCTTATAGAAAGCGTTCATACGACCAGCTACGATCTTAGGAACGATGGCTTCAGGCTTACCCTCAGCCAGCGACTTCTCGGTAGCCACGCGCTCTTCAGAAGCCACGACATCTGCTGGAACTTCTTCACGGGTGAGCCACTTCGGAGCCATAGCAGAAATCTGCAGAGCTACTTCGTGTGCTACCTCAGCACCAGCTTCATCCGTAGCCACCATAGCCACGATGGATGGTGGAAGCTCTACGGACTTGCGGTGAGCGTAGATCTCCACGTGTGGGCCGCTGACGGATGCCACCTGGCCGAGCTTCACGTGCTCGTGGAAGAGCGCGCCTGCCTCGTCGATGGTGTCCTTCACGGTGCCAGCTTCAGTAGCTGCTGCCAGAACTGCATCTGCATTCTGAGCATCTGCTGCTACCACAGCTGCTACGACATTATCTCCGAGCTCGACGAAAGCGTCCGTCTTTGCTACGAAGTCCGTCTCCGAGTTCAGCTCGACTGCATAACCAGTCTGGCCTGCTGCGGTGTCTGCTACGGAAGATGCGATAAGACCTTCCTGAGCCTTACGGCCCTCGCGTGCACCTGCAGCCTTAATGCCGCTCGCGCGGATGATTTCCTTAGCGCGTGCGATGTCGCCTTCAGCCTCAGTCAGAGCCTTCTTCACGTCCATCATGCCAGCGCCGGTCGCGTCGCGGACTTCCTTGATAAGAGCAGCAGTAATCTGTGCCATTATTATCTCCTCTAGTACGAAAAGGTAAATACCCTAGTGGGTTCGCTTACTCTGCTTCTGCAGGAGCTTCAGCAGCTGGAGCCTCTTCAGAAGCTTCAGGAGCGTCAGACTTCAGGAGTTCAGTCTCCCACTCAGCCAGTGGCTGATCTGCAGCAGCTGCAGCGGAAGCACCCTTACCGCCGCGAGCCAGGAGGCCCTCAGCCACTGCATCTGCCATGAGAGCAGTAAGCATCTCGATGGCACGGATAGCGTCATCGTTCGCTGGGATAGGGTAATCCACGAGGTCTGGATCCGTGTTCGTGTCTACGAGAGCCACGACTGGGATGCCGAGCTTGTGAGCTTCTTCTACTGCCAGAGCTTCCTTATTAATGTCCACGACGAACATAGCGGAAGGAGTGCGGTCCATGTTACGGATACCGCCGAGCTGCTTTACCAGCTTTTCCTTTTCGCGCTGGAGAAGGAGGAGTTCCTTCTTCGTCAGGCCGCTCGAGCGTACATCGTCGAAGTCCATCTCTTCGAGTTCCTTCATGCGGACCACGCGCTTCGAGACAGTCTGGAAGTTCGTGAGCATACCGCCGAGCCAGCGCTCAGACACGTATGGCATGTTCACACGGGAAGCCTCAGACGATACTGCTTCTGTAGCCTGCTTCTTCGTACCCACGAAGAGAACAGTGCCGTTATGTGCGACGGTCTGCTTGATGAAGTCATAAGCCTGATCGATGAGGTCCAGGGACTTGAAGAGGTTAATGATGTGAATGCCGTTACGCTCCATAAGAATGTACTGCTTCATCTTAGGATTCCAACGACGGGTCTGATGACCAAAATGTACGCCAGCCTTGAGCATCTGGCTCATGGTAACTTCTGCCATGATATACCTTTCTGTCGGTTCTTGCCTGGCTATGCAGATTCGTATGCAGCATGCCGCGCTCTCCTACTCGAGAACACTGCAGTGCCGACCGACACGAACCGTCGCACACATAGCGCGTTTTCACATATCTGTAGACTATAAAATTTTTTCTCGAGCCTTCGTGCGAACTGGCCCTCGAAAATGCGATATGCGGATTCTAGAATACTAGAACCCGCATACAAGAATTGACAGAAAGCGAAACGCCGAACAGCCTCTTCTCCGCCTTACTGATGCGCACGCATGTAGCGCAAAGCCTCGCGCCGCTCTTCCTTCTCCAAGCGGTCGAGGTAGACGTGCCCGTCGAGGTGGTCGCACTCATGCTGCAGCATACGGCCCATCAGTCCTGAACCTTCCAGCACGACCTTCTTCCCCTCGAGGTCTATACCTTCGACCTTCGCGTAGTCACTACGGCGAGTCTTATACCACAGTCCCGGAACGGACAGACAGCCTTCATCTCCGTACTGCTCGCCAGATGTCTCGACAAGTCTCGGATTAAGGACATAGCCCACCTGCCCGTCGATGTTATAGGAGAACGCACGCAGGCTCACGCCTATCTGGTTCGCAGAAAGACCCGCACGGCCAGGATCATCCACGGTGTCGAGCAGGTCCTGCACGAGGCGCTCCACTGCCGGGGTGATCTCGGTAATCTCGTCACACGGTGTACGCAGAACGGGGTCCGGTACGACGCGAATCTCGCGCAGTGCCATACGCTACTTCTCCTTTACTTCGTTCGCGCTGTCTTTCAGGTCCTTCGCATCCGGCTTCGCAGCAGCCTTCACGCTTTCCATAGCCTTCGTATACATCGGCTCGAGACGTTCGCGCGCCGCTTTAACCGTCGGCTGTACCTGTTTGTTCAATTCTTCCGCCGCCATCATGATCCTCGCCGTCGCCGCATCCGACATAGCGGACGGCTTCGGAGCGTAAAGAATCTCATCGATAACCTGCTTATACTGTGCGATAACGCGAGGACGCACTATCTTCAAGCTCGGGGTGAGAGTACCCGCATCCTGACTGAACTCTGAAGCCAGAACGACAAACTTACGCACGGATTCTGCACGCGAGACTGTAGCGTTCGCACGGTCTATGAACTCCTGAATGTACGCGCGCACAGCTTCATTCTTCGCAGCTTCCAGAGGAGTCATGGACGCATCCAACCCATGACCTTCGAGCCACTGACGCAACATCTCAGGCTCGAGAGTGATGAGAGCAGCTATGAACGGTTTATTATCCCCTACGACTACTGCCGCCGAGACGATAGGGCACGTGGAGATAATATCCTCCAGAGGCGCTGGGGACACATTCTTACCACCCGCCGTGATAATGAGGTCCTTCTTACGTCCTGTAATGTATATGAAGCCGTCATCATCGATGCTGGCGAGATCTCCCGTCTTAAACCAGCCATCATCCATGACTTCTGCTGTCTGCTCAGGATTATTCAGATATCCCTGGAAGACGCTCGGGCCCTTAATCTCCAGCTCATCCTCATCCGTCAGACGCACAGAGAATCCTGGCGCGATGCGACCTACCGAACCCACGCGGTTCATCTTTTCGAAGTTCACCACACATGGAGCAGCAGTTTCTGTAAGGCCATATCCCTGGATAAAAGTAATACCGTCTATGCCGTTAAAGAAGTGCGCGAGGTCATCATTCATAGGCGCACCGCCGCAAGCCATAAACTGCATGCCATTACCCATGGCAGAGTTTATGGACGAGCCTACCGCACTCATATAGAGGCTGTGACGCAGCTTTTCTGCAAAACTATGCCCCTTTCCATCCTGCTCATCCTTACTCCACTGGACGAAGTGCTTAAAGGCCGCATGAAAAATATGCCCCTTTACACCATTTCCAGCCTTCTGGGAGGCAGCGTTATAAATCTTTTCATACACACGTGGCACGGCCAGCATATACGATGGCTTAAATCCACGCACATCTGCCAGCAGATGCTTCGTATCCGAAAGGTAGCCGATAACTCCATGTGCTCCTGCAGCTGCATACTGAATGTAGCGTGCGAAGGCGTGAGCCAGCGGGAGGAACATGAGCAAGCGCGTAGGGTTTCCACCGAGCATAGTAGGCAGAACTTCCCAGCCATTCTTCGCCGTATGCGTAAAGTTCCGATGAGACAGGATAGCACCCTTCGGCTTTCCTGTAGAGCCAGACGTGAAGATAATGGTCAGTGGATCATCTGCCTTTACACGAGATATGGCATCATTCAGCTTCTCGTCGGAGACATCCTTACCCCAGTCTGCAGCAGCCTTCAGACCATTCGACTGGATGTTAAAGCTGTACTGCACCGAGGTATCATCCGCCTGACGCAGCTCCTCAAGCACGAGAGCACGCTCATCCCCTCCGGCGAAAGCGACCACTGGAGATGTGGAAGCGACTATCTGCGCTACCTGCTTCGGAGAATCCGTATCATATACAGGCACAGAGATGGCGCCGATAGCCGCGCAAGCGAAGTCCACGACTCCCCACTCATAGGATGTAGGAGCATAGATGAGGACAGTATCCTCCTTCTGAATGCCCATAGCGAGCAGACCCTTCGCCACCTTACGCACGGAGGCCATCATCTCCTGCGCAGTAATGTCCACCCACTGGCGACGCGGACCGCGCAGTGCCTGCGCTATGACGCTCTGTGGCTCACGAGCGACACGATCGCTGAGTAGCTTAAAGACGGTGTCCTCATCCGTGGTCGTGTAAATGATATCCGTGGAATATTCGCGTAACATACCCTCCATTATAGGCGTTAGGCCTAACATCTAAACTTTCTTTTCTCATTCGGGTGTTTTGCGGAGGTACTAGCATATTTTTTAGAGGTTTCCTACAAAACAAGTCCGCGAACTGCATGCACACACTGCACACGCTGTGCCTGTAGAAAACTGTTCGCCTTATGCCCTGTCGAAAACCTCAGAACAGACTCGAGGCGAACAGATTCATACAGACCAGTTCAGGATTCGCACTTCACACGTAGCACTTCACACTTCACACGTCACACACGATGACTCCTCGGTTTTCTACCAGAAATCACAGTGCATGCACATCCACTTACGCCCATTCGAACGAAACACGACATATGCCCAGCAAGGCTGGCCACCTACCGTCAGCCCTATATTTGCCGTGAAGTGCGTGGGAGAAATAACGAATCCATTCAGCGTACGCAGAATGAGCAGATGATGTTTGCGCGTCCCGTCCGCCCATGGAATCACGAAAGTGGAAGGCTGAAGGTCGAGGAGCTCTATGAGATTTTCTAGATATCCTATGACTGTGGGATGCACGAGTGCGTTCAGCATATTCACTCCGAGCCTGCCGCGCACGATATCGATAGCGAGACACGCGACATTACAGGAGTTATATGCAAGCTTGACACAGGTATCGCGGTCTATGTCTCCACTGACACACTGCGCGATATGGAATCGTATAGTTTCATTACTCGTTCCGACACGGTAATACGTGTCGAAGATTAAGTCATCACTGTCTGTATCATTCATCCTCGAATCTCTCTTCCAGTATTCCCTCGATGTTTAGCGCATGGGGAGGCGCCTAACATCTGCTCGTTTCTATAGCTCGTTTCTACAGAAAAACTCGCAGTACATATCAGTATATACTGCGAGTTTTTAGCGACACTCGCCTGCTGACGAGTTACATTCGTGTTATTTACGAGCTTTAACGGTGCTCATAGGGAGTAGCTACCACTGGGCAGCTCTGGAAACGACGAAGATCCGTGTATCCTGTAGAGGACATGGCGCGCTTCAAAGCACCGATGTAATTCATCGACCCATCTGCACGATGGCTCGGCCCCGTAAGAATCTCCTCCATAGTTCCTACCGGCTCTAGCTCTACACGGCGACCACGTGGGAGACTATGATGCGTAGCCTCACGTCCCCAGTGCATCCCCTGTCCTGGAGCGGAGGTGGAACGTGCCAGAGCGCTGCCCATCATGACAGCATCCGCACCAAGGGCGAATGCCTTCACGAAGTTACCGGATGTGCCCAGGCCGCCATCAGCGATGACCTGCACATAGCGTCCGTCAGATTCTTCCATATAATCCTTACGTGCTGCCGCTATGTCTGCTATAGCCGTAGCCATAGGCACGTGCATGCCGAGGATGGAACGTGAGGAGGATACCGCAGATCCACCATTTCCTACGAGCACACCAGCTGCACCCGTACGCATGAGATGCATGGCAGCGCGGTATGTGCCTGCTCCTCCTACGATTACTGGCACGTCGAGTTCGTAAATAAACTTCTTCAAGTTCAGTGGCTCGTGGGACTCAGAGATATGCTCTGCAGAAACTGCCGTACCGCGGATAACAAAAAGATCTACACCAGCTTCCACGACTGTGGAGTAGAATTCCTGAGTGCGCTGAGGTGTAAGCGCTCCAGCCACCGTTACTCCAGATTCACGAATCTGCTGGATACGCGCAGTGATGAGCTCTGGCTTTATAGGCTCTGCATAGACCTCCTGCAGAACACGCGTAGCATCTTCTTCGCTCGCCTGAGCTATCTTCTTCAGCTGCGATTCTGGATCTTCATAGCGCGTCCAGACGCCTTCGAGGTCGAGCACACCGAGACCTCCGAGCTTACCGAGCTCGATAATGGTCTCTGGGCTCATGGACGAGTCCATAGGAGCACCCACTACTGGGATATCGAACTGATACGCGTCCACCTGCCACGATGTGTCCACATCCTGAGGGTCGCGCGTACGCCTCGATGGCACTATGGCCACATCGTCCAGCGCATAGCACATACGACCCGACTTACCCATACCTATTTCTATTTCCTGAGTCATATCTCTAGAGTAGCCTGCGCGCGTGACGTAAGGACATAGACCCAGTGAGGTAAAATTGGCAGGAAAAGGAAGCCTAAGGAGAACGCATGTCGAGAAGCAAGACAAGCCCAGCACATACCCTCAGCAGCATACGAGTGAAACTCGGCCGTAACGCGCGACCTGAACTCGTCGCACTGCTCACCGCGCTGCTCGTCGTCGCCCTTCTCCTTTCTGTCCTTTCTGCATGTGCTCCACGCGTGGCCTCCAGCACGTCGTCAAGCTCCTCACTGACAGGGACAGTGGACATCCTCACACCGACGGGAAGTAATAAATTCGACTCAAATACTCCACTGAACACGTGGACGGACATGTCTGACGCGCTCTACGGAAGTCTGAGGACTCAGGGCTTCGCAGACACACAGATTACACGCTCGAGCGCCAGCACTCTCAGCAGCCAGATAGACCAGATATCGCGACTCATTACTACTTACTCAGGCCAGACAGACCGCCACTCGCACGTGCTTCTTCTCGCTCCTGTACGCGCGGTAGATACGGATGAATCACGCGCGATAGTCCAGCGTTACGGGGACCTCGTTACTCAGCCTGACATGACGGAAGACTCCGTGGAATATAAGAACATGAGCACGAGTGACCAGAATCAGTATACTGAGCTGACAGAAAAACTCGCATCCACTCTCAGTAAAGCCCAGAAAATGGGCATGACCGTAGTCCTCATGGCGCAGAAGGTCCCCGGTTTTACGGAGAACTATTACGTATCCTTCTCCACCGCGCAGTCCATAGCGCGCATCCAGACGGATAATCTCGTCAAGAAGCTCCAGCTGGATAAAGCGACGACGCGCGACCGCGTAGCCATAGAGATGATTCTGCCTATGAACACCGGGTCCGAGTTTACACGCACGCTTTTCTCCACCGCTTGGAAGATTCTTCAGCCGTACTTCACCACTGGAGTGGCATATAGCCCGTCTGGACTACTGAATGAAGATACGACAGATGAGGACTGGCGTGACGTGACTATAGCGCGCGATAACGCAGAAAGTGTCACCGCAGCTCTTGAATCACGTCTCATAGGAAAGACATCCGACGGTAACGCTTCTGACATGCTCGAGTCCCTGCAGTCTCCTTCTGGAACATCGTCAGGAACGTTCCTTAACGTAAACGGCATCCTCGCATTTAACGACTTCAGCGCTCAAAGCGTGGTCAGCGCTCTCAGCAGCATCGGCTTTACTGGTACGAGCGCGTCCGTGAATCCGAACATTACGCTCGAAAGCATCGTAAAGACGCTTACCGATAATGCCGACGTGCGCAAAGCTCGCGTCCCTGCACCTGCTGACAGCGCTTTTTCCGCCAATTCTTCCTCTTCTTCGCACTCCTCTTCGCATAGCGCAGCTACTTCGACGTCATCGGCCCTGTCCTGGCCTGTCGTAACTGGCTACGGGGCTGCTATTCACACTATTCCAGACATAGTGAACGGAAAGATATGGATTACGACCATGGAAGACCGTAACGCATCTGCACGCGCCGCTTCTGCACTCGTAAAAGCTATCTGCAAGGGAGAGACCACCACTACACAGCTGGCGAAGAGCGTGCCGGATCTTACTGATACGACCATAACCGTGTCCCTCGTGGCAGTGAATGCAGATAACTTAAAGAAGAACCTGCTCGATACAGGGTATATCAGCGCAGCAGATGCTGGACTCTAATCTCTCGCTCATAGGGAAGCTCGTTTGACTACTATGCGTTTTAGCCTGGTGAGCTTCTGCGGATTCAGATACGTCGGATGACGGCCACTGCCAGAAGGGCTGGGGACTTTTACTCCCCACTGCACACACACATCCGTGCAGTGGTCGCTTTCCCCATAGGAACGCGTGGCAAAGACTTCGCCTCTGCGTACACGCTGCCCCCTGCGAAGAGTCGTGGTAGCAGGCTCGAATGTACTGCGCCACCCTTGAGGATGAGTAATGACCACGACATCTTTATGCCCTACTGTACCCGCGAAGGAAATTACTCCTGTGGCCGGCGCTATAAGTTCTGTCCCTGGAGACGCTCGTAAATCCACCCCTCTGTGCCCGGAAAGCCACGGCTGAGCAGGCGCATCATAGGGCTGGACTATATCTTCAGCAGGATTCACGCCCCGCAATGGCCACTCCATAAGGCTCATGCAGGTGTCTTTACCCTCCACTCGTAACATACCTGTACTCGACACAGAGAGTTCCGGTTCCGCTGTATCCATCAGCATGCTGAAAACACTGACGATAGCACACAGAGCCGCTATAATCCGCGTCGAGATAAGCGGAAGAAAGTAAGTGCAGTATGTCATACTTCTATACTCACTAGTCTCAGCACAGAAGGCAAGCGCGAGAAGCACATGTGACCAGATGTGAATAAGCGTGTCGAACCATGGTGAATAACCTATTTTAGACACGCTCAGAATGGGGATAACTGTACGTGCGACACGAAAAAGCCGAGGTGGAAACCTCGGCTATCTGCTCCCCGTGCTGGACTTGAACCAGCGACATTCTGATTAACAGTCAGACGCTCTGCCAACTGAGCTAACGGGGAATGTCAGCTACTGTATAGTACCTGCGTGCTGTGCACAAGACATATATAGTAGCGCATTATGCTCGTACATGCAAACCGACACGCCTACGTATACGAAAAAGCCGAGGTCGAAACCTCGGCTATCTGCTCCCCGTGCTGGACTTGAACCAGCGACATTCTGATTAACAGTCAGACGCTCTGCCAACTGAGCTAACGGGGAATGTCAGCTACTGTATAGTACCTGCGTGCTGTGCACAAGACATATATAGTAGCGAACTATGCCCAGATGTGCAAACCTCGGCGTGTCTTACTCTTTTTACAGTTATTCCACGAAAGTGACCACCTCATCAGTAGAGATACGCGAAGGAACGAAAGAATTGAGCGGATTCTCACTCGCATATCCGAGCGCTATCCCCACTGCGAGCATCTCGCTGTCTGGAATTCCAGCAGCCGCACGCACCTCATCCGGATACAGGACGGTGGAATATGCGATGATGGAATCCACGCCGCGGTCGTACGCTGCCAGCATGAGGGCGTGCGCGAACGCTCCAGCGTCAAGCAGAGCCCAGTCAAAGATACCGCGCGGAACGGTGAGGAACGCAAAAGCAGGAGCACGGAACAGCTGAGCCTGAGCCTGATTAAAATGCACCTGCCCCGGCTCAAAAGTCTTCTTAAACTCGACGGTCCACTGCCTCATAATCTCCTGATAGCGCTCAGGCCAGTCAGCCCGAGCCATAGGTGCTATCTCTGCGCGAGCCGGCTCCCCTTCCTGCACGCGCTTCTCGTGCTCCTGGCGCAAACGAACAGCAGCCTGTCCCGAGACTACATACACACGCACAGGCTGCGCGTTCGCCCAGGACGGCGTGTGCTGTGCCAGCTGCACTATCTCACGCAGAACCTCTCGCTCTACAGGACGGCTCGAAAACTCGCGCACCGAATGACGCTGCGTGAGAACCTCAGTAAACTCCATCGTTTCCTCCTCAGGACTATAGTGTGAAATGTGGTAGGACTGTAACTCTGGACAGCAGAACTCTCCAGAAAATTTTATCGCGTATGCTCTGCACTTTCTATATTTTCTGCACTTTCTGTACTTTCTATACTTTCTGCTCTTTCTGCACGTGCGGCCGCTTCACGAGCTTCTCCCGCTTCTCGCTCTTCACGAGCTTCTCGCGCTTCCTGCGCCTCTCGAGCTTCCTGCGCCTCGAGCTCTTCGAGGGGTGTAAGAACATCAGAGAGGATAATCTCACTCAGTGGCATCTCTCCTGTGATAACACTATCTTCTTCACTCTCACCGCGTCTGACGAGACCTTCGTCACGCCCTTCGTCACGCCCCTCATCACGACCTTCATCTCGCCCTTCATCACGCTCCTCGCCGCTCTCACCAGTTTCACCAGCTTCGCCAGCTTCACCCGCCGCGCCGCGCAGAACCATCCGAGCAGACTGCACCCCACGCACCACGTCCGCATCGATGATCACGCGCTCCACGTCGTCACGATCCGGGATCACATACATGGATTCCTCGAGCGCATGCTCGAGGATAGTGCGCAGACCTCGCGCGCCCGTTCCTCGCTCGATAGCGAGTTCTGCTACCGCGCTGAGTGCATCATCAGTGAAGATGAGCTCCACCCCTTCTGCAGCAAACAGCTTCTGGTACTGCTTCACGAGGGCGTTCTGCGGGCGTGTAAGAATGGCACTGAGGTCTGCCGCTTCGAGAGGACGCAGAGCGGTGACCACCGGCATACGCCCTACGAATTCTGGCAGGAGTCCGAAGTCTGCGAGGTCTGCCGGGGAGACGTGCGCCATAAGGTCAGCCGCGCTCATATCTGCTGGGCTCATATCTGCTGAACTCATGCCCACTGACCTCACACCAGTCTGGCTCACACTTCCAGCATTCTCCAGGCTGGCATGAAACCCCACAGCTCCCCCGCGCCGTGCCAGACGTGTACGAATAATGTCCTCCAGCCCTACGAACGCTCCACCACAGATGAAGAGGATGCCCTGCGTGTTCATCCGCACCTGCTCTTGGTCCTCCTGCTTACGCGCCCCACGCACTGGGACGGTAGCCACGGTCCCCTCGATGAGCTTGAGTAGAGCCTGCTGGACGCCTTCCCCGCTCACATCGCGCGTCAGAGACGTATTTTCTCCCATTTTTCGCGCTATCTTATCTATTTCATCAAGGTAGACTATGCCTCGTTCAGCGCGCACTACATCCCCGTCTGCAGCATTCAACAGGCGCTGGAGCACTGTCTCCACATCGTCGCCCACATACCCCGCTTCTGTGAGCGTGGTGGCGTCCGCTATGGTGAAAGGTACATTCATCATGCGTGCGAGAGTTTGCGCGAGATACGTTTTTCCCGTTCCTGTAGGTCCGAGCAGAAGCACGTTCGATTTCGCTATCTCCACGCCGCCTGCTCCGCCCAGAACTGTGCTGTGAGAGTTCGCGCTCATGCCCTGATCCCCGTCAGACCCCTCCAGTGCGTCGAGTCGCTGCACGTCCGCGTACGCTTGGTCGATGAGCTGCAAGTTTACGCGCTTGTAGTGGTTATACACGGCTACAGCAAGAGTGCGTTTCGCCTCGTTCTGGCCGACGATGTAACGATCAAGGAAGGCGACCATCCGGCTCGGCGAGACAAGCTGTACCGCCTCGCTTTCGGACTGTGCGAGCTTATCCTCGGAGAGGATATCCACGCAGAGGGCTATACATTCGTCGCAGATGGCCACGTTTGCGCCCGTGACGAGCTTGTGCACCTGGTCTTCCGTCTTCTGGCAGAAGCTGCAGTGCGGTACGTCCTCGTAGTAGCTGATAACGTCGCTCATAGTCCTCCTCGCTTGTGAAAGGCCAATTCTTCTCATCTTTTCACTCGGTCACCATCGCGCGCGGATGGTCCGAGCAGATACAGAAAAACGCGCCCCACCTGCTTCACGTACATCTTAGTGTAGCAGGAGGAGGCGCGTTTCGTTAGCGCACGAAAGCGTTTTTACGCCCGCTTTCCGAGGACAGCATCCACCATGCCGTACTCGAGAGCCTGGTCAGCAGTGAGAATGGTATCAGTCTCGATATCCTTATGGATGCGAGCGATATCCTGTCCCGTATGCTCGGCCAGAGTAGTCTCCAGCCAGGTGCGCATGCGCTCGAGCTCACGAGCCTGGATTTCTATCTCGGTAGCCTTACCGAAGTCCTGACCCATAGCTGGCTGGTGAATGAGTACGCGTGCGTTCGGCAGCATGAGACGCTTGCCCTTCGCACCTGCAGCCAGCAGGATAGCAGCTGCCGATGCAGCCTGCCCCAGGCACACGGTCTGCACGTCTGGCTTAATGTACTGCATAGTGTCATACACAGCCGTCATAGCAGTCATAGAGCCACCAGGCGAGTTAATGTACATCATGACGTCACGGTTCGGGTCCTGGCTTTCGAGGACCAGAAGCTGTGCCATGATGTCATCTGCCGACGCGTCATCCACCTGCACGCCCATGAAGATGATGCGATCTTCGAAAAGCTTGCTGTACGGATCCGAGCGCTTAAAGCCGTAGGCTGTGCGCTCTTCAAACTGAGGCATGACATAGCGAGCCTGTGGGGCTGCCAGTCCTGCAGGACCAGCGAGGCGCTCAGCGCGCGATACAAATAATGCTTCTTCCGAGGCCATAGTCCCCTCCTAGTTCATGCTTCCTGGCTTATCCACGATCTTATCGATGAAGCCATACTCGAGTGCCTGCTGTGCGGTAAACCAGTGATCATACTCGTTATCACGGTAAATCTCTTCCACCGTGTGACCAGTCTGCTCAGCAGTCAGCTCCGCCAGCGTCTTCTTCATGTCCATGATGAGCTCAGCGTTAATGCGCACTTCGCTCGCAGTACCGCCCACACCGCCGGATGGCTGATGCATGAGCACGCGTGCGTGCTTGGTGATGTAGCGCTTTCCTGGAGTTCCGCTCGAGAGCAGGAACTGGCCCATGGATGCTGCCATGCCCACGGCCACAGTGGCCACGTCAGGCTTGATCAGCTGCATGGTGTCGTAGATAGCCATACCCGCGGTGATCGATCCGCCAGGCGAGTTAATGTACAGCCAGATGTCCTTATCCGGATCCTCAGCGGCGAGCATGAGCATCTGCGCGCAGATGACGTTCGCGTTCGAGTCCTTGACTTCTTCACCGAGCCAAATGATACGGTCCTTCAGCAGACGCGAGTAGATAGGGTCGCCGCCCGCCATGGCCGCGTCAGAGTCTGCCATAACTGGCATCTGAGGCGTAGAAAGTGCCATTATGTCTCCTTACTTTCGTATTACCTTAGAGATTACCGTGTTTATACGACTGGTTTCTAATTTTTCCGCTACCAGCACAGATAGCGCCACAGCGATGCCGGCCACGACCAGCGCGTTTACTGGACTATGGCTGAGCTCTATCATAAGACAGGCTGCCATAAGCGGAGCTTTCTGGCTCGTGGCCAGGAATGCTGCTGAGGCGATGAGTGCGACCACGCCCACATTCAGCCCGAGGCTGGCGGGAAGCAGGATAGCTATGACCGCTCCCAGCGCTCCACCCACCGCTATGGCCGGCGTGAGCACACCGCCCGACGCGCCCGAGCGTACCGTCAGCATCGTGATAATCGCTTTCGCGGCTGCCAGAGCCAGCAGCGGCGCGATGGCGCTGACGTCTGTAGCGTTATAGGATAGCTGCGCCAGCGCGCGCCCATTGCCCATAATGGCCGGGCTCACGAATGCTACAGCGGCCGTGAGCGCGCCAGCGAGGGGAAGCTGCCAGAGAATCTTCTGATCCGTGGTCTGGTGCTTCGATGCCCAGGAGGTTCCACGGCGGAAGATGTATGCCACCGCGCCCATCACGGGTCCGAGAATGATACATGCGAGCAGAAGCCCCGGAGTCACCTCCACAGGAGCGATAGTATAGAACGCATGATGCCCCTTAATAAGCCCTGCAGTATACGCCGCCACAGCACTCGTACCGAAAGCCAGCCCCACTGTACGGATACTCACATCCGCCAGCAGCATCTCCACAGCAAAGAACATGCCAGCCAGCGGAGCATCATACACGCCAGCGAATCCAGCACCAGCAGCCACCGCCACGATGGTGGTCATATCCTGTTTCGTCAGCTTTAGAGCCGTGCTGAGCCTCTGCCCGAAGAGCGCACCGAGCTCACGCGGCGCAGTCTCTCGGCCTATGGACAGTCCCGATCCGACGATGACTATCTGCAGCACCACATGCACACAGGTAGCTATGAACGGCATCTTTTCACCCTTCACCGCTTTGCCCACAGAAGGGACGTGCGTATGCCTGCGCATCACGAACCAGATGGCAGAAGCGATGATGCTGGCCACGAGGATGGAGATGACGCGACGCACTGGCTCACTCGTTCCCGCTGGATTCTGAACGCTTTCCGAGCCTCCGAGCATAAAATCCTGAATGACGTCGAGAAGCAGGTACAGTGCTGCAGCAGCCAAGCCCACCGCCGCACCAAGCACAGCTATAATCAGGAGCATGACCGGCAGAGTGAGACGAGTCTCACCGCCATCGTCGCGTACATCGTTCATACCGTTTCTATCCTCTCCTCATCTCGTCGCGGTCATATGCGACTACAAACTCGCAAAAATTGAGAAAAAATCTGTAGTGCGCGAACCGCTCCCCCGCGCTCCCCCGCGCGCTTACACGCAAAGAGGGCCCGAGACTCGCACCCCAGGCCCTCTCTTAGAACGTATAAACGCTTACTCAGCGTCCGCCGAAGCCACTTCGTCTGCCACAGCTGCAGCAGCCGATGCAGCTGCTACGCTCTGATCCTCATCCGAAGCCTCATCCTCGTCAGAACCGAGGAAGCGGGACAAATCTACGACGTTACCCTCAGTATCCTTGAAGGTCACTGCACGCATAGCGGTGAGCAGACCCTTCGAGCGAGCCACTTCCTGCACTGCAGAAGGCAGCTGACCGCCCTGGATGATGGAGTTAATGAAGTTATTCGGATCCATGCCGTACTGCTGTGCCACGGATGCGAGGAAGTTCATCACGTCAGACTGAGAGACCTGAACGTCCATCTTCTCGGCGAGCGTGTCGAGCAGAATCTGGTCGCGCATTTCCTTCTCAGCAGACTCAGAAGCTTCCTTCTTCTCCTCTGCAGTCGCGTTATCCACGGTCTTACCCATGTTACGCAGGTGCTCTTCAGTGTGCTCAGCGAGCAGACCCTTAGGCACTGGAATCTCGAGGCCTTCGACGACCTTCTCGAGGAATGCGTCGCGAGCAGCGTTAGCCTGACGACCTTCAGACTCGCTTTCGAGCTGCTTCGTGATGTCTGCCTTCAGCTCGTCGAGAGTGTCGAACTCGGAAGCATCCTGAGCGAAGTCATCGTTCAGCTCTGGAAGCTCCATGGTCTTTACAGAGTTCAGGGTGACCTTCACTTCTGCTTCTTCACCCTCGTGCTCACCTGCTGCGAGCTTCGCGGTGAAGGTGGTCTTTTCGCCAGCGGACAGGCCGGTGAGAGCCTCGTCGATGCCGTCGAGCATGTTACCCGCACCGAGCTCATAGCTGATGCCATCCTGGGAGTCTACGGTCTCGCCGTTAATGACTGCTTCGAGGTTAATGTTCGCATAGTCACCCTCAGCTGCTGGGCGATCCACACCCACGAGGGTGCCGAAGCGCTGCTGCAGAGCTGCGAGGCGTGCATCCACGTCCTCAGCCTTTACTTCTGGCTTTTCCACTTCCACGGTCATGCCCTCGAGCTCTGGTAGCTCGAAGGATGGGCGGATTTCTACCTCAGCGGTGAACTTCAGCTTTACGCCGTCATTCTTCTCAGCTGGAACGTCCTTGAGGTCGAGAACTGGCTGAGCCATAGGGCGCAGGTTCTTCTCTTCGATGGCGTTATTATAAAACTCTGGTACAGCTTCGTTTACAGCTTCGCCGACGACTGCTGCATAGCCGACGCGCTGATCTACGATCTTTCCTGGTACGTGACCCTTACGGAAACCAGGCACGTTTATCTGGTTCGCGATGGACTTACGAGCGTCGTTCAGGTGTGGTTCGAGCTCTTCCTGATCTACGGTGATGGTGAGCCTTACCTTCGTAGGCTCGAGGTTCCTCACGCTAATCTTCACGTGGCACTCCCATTCATACTAGTCATACTCAGCCATGCTGTACGTGCACTCCACTTTCGCGCGCACACATACTGCATATAATGGCAACCTTTATATAATAACCTTACTTAAGGACGGCGCCAGCAGGCTCACCTGCCAGTTTCGCGCCCCCTGTTCGGCCAGAAACTCTTCTATCCCGCTCACCGAGTAGTCCGCATCTGCCTGCCAGCACAGATTTCGGATGTACTGCGGCTTCATGAGCACCTCGACCGGCGTGTGCGTGTCCTGACTAACCTGCCCGATGAGCTCTCGCGCTTTTGTGAGCCGCGCGTAGCGTTCCGGATGGTGTTCTTTCCACTGCTTCATGGACCTGGGCGAACTGCCCTGCTGCCTTTTCTCACCGCCCACGAGTTCCACTTCGCTCGCTACCTGTGCCATCGGCATAGCGAGCGCTCGGTCTATGGCTTCTTTCCACGCTTTCGGCTTCACGTTTCGCTGCACGCTCGCGTAGCGTTCATACATTTTATTCCGCTCGTCGTCCGAGGTCTGCACGCGTACGCGCTCGTTCAGCCGTCGGATGGCACGGAACTGCCGCGCATTCCGGGGCTTTCTTTTCGCTGCTTCTATAATGGAGGCGTCTTCGAGCAGAAGAGTCGGCGCTATGTCGAGTTCTTCTGCCAATTTTTCCCTCGTCTCCCACAGCTCTTTCACGACCGCAAGCGCTCTCGGGTCTGCGTTTACCTCCGTAATGTGGGACACGCGGCGCCACGGCTGAGGATGGGGGTCTGCTACGGCCGTGCCTTTTTCGAGGAGATGCTCAAACTCTTCGAGAGCCCAGTCCCACTTCCCTGCTTTTTTCAGCTCGGTTATGAGAATCGAGCGCAGTTCGATGAGCACTTCGACGTCGAGTGCTGCGTAATTCCGCATATCGCGGTTCAGAGGCCTGTACGACCAGTCTGAACCCGAATGTTCTTTCGCGAGAGTAACACCGAGATATTTTTCCGTAACAGACGATAAACCGAAGCGCGTAGCTCCGAGCAAGCGTGCTGCCATCTCCGTATCAAAAAGAGAATCCACCTTCAGACCGATGTCCGTAAATCCAGGAAGATCCTGCAGGCTGTCATGAATAATCCATGGCTCCCCCGTCACGAGCCGGTTAAACGCGTTCCAATCCACACGCTCATCTTTGAGTGCTTCGATGTCGAGGAGTGCTATGGGAGCACCCTCGCGCTTGAGCTGCACGAGAAAGTCTCGGTGCCCATAGCGATATCCCGACGCACGCTCTGCATCTGCAGCCACGGGGCCATCACTGGCCTCATAATGGTGAATAAATGTATCAAACTGCTGCCGGGTCTCCACGACGTCTGGAACTCCCCCAGCTGGTTCAGCCAGTAAACGGATGTCTGCGATACTCTCACTCATAGCACCCAAAAGTCTAGCAGGATGGGCGGAAGTGGTAGACTAGTGATGTAAGAGAGGAGAATCCCATGACTACCACGCCACTACCATCCGACGAACTCGAAGTACTTTTCGATGCAGATGAGGATGTGCTCCAGTACTTTGATACCGAGCATCCTATTATCGAGGAGCATGCACCCCTACATTAAAACCCGCATCTTTAGCTATAGAAGTTCTACGTTATGACCGTTTGGTAACGATGCTATCACGCTTAGCTTTCCACCAATGGCTTCCAGATACCGCTTTAATGTGTTTATCTCCACGCGTTCAATATCCCCCGATTCAAGGACACTGACACGCTTCTGGCTCACGCCCATATTCTGAGCAAGTTCTTTCTGAGTAAGCTTGCTCTCTTTTCGTGCCTCTCTTAACTCATACAGTCGAATATATTCAAGCATTTCTGCTTCAGCCTGATCCACCTCTTCTGTAGTCAGACCACTATCCTTCATAAACTGCTCGGGCGAATAATGCGTGAATCTCTTATTCTCCATACTCTTCTTCCAACCACCAATCATAACGGACTTCGGCTTCTGGAATAGCTTTTTTGTACCAGCTTTTCCACCTATTTTGTTTATCTCCTGCTACGAGAAGAATGGCCTTGCGCTTCGGATCGAAAGCAAACAGTATCCTTATCTCGCTTCGTCCAGCTGAACCTGGCCTTAATTCCTTTAGAGAAGGAATACGCTGCGAACCATCAATCTTACCAGCCAGAGGTCGTTTAAGCTGTGGGCCTTCACGCTCTAAAATTCGTATAGCGGCAAGTACTTGAGAACGAGAGTTCGTATCCAAAGTAAGTAGCCATTCTTTTATGGGGCCGAGTTCTACTGTCCATATTCTATTTATACCTCATACGGTATTTTTTGTCTAGTACACCGTAAACCCGTGACGGGTGAATTGGTCAGAAACGCGCTGCCGCAGAGCCGCGGACGGCCCTTTCGCGTCTTCCAGAGGATACGGAATGCGCATCTCGTGCCACTTCGGACGGCCCAGCTGATGGAAGCCGAGCACGTCGATATGCTCTACAGCGTCTCCGAACTGCTCGCAAATCTCAGCCACCTGCTCGACGTTCTCTTCCGAATCCGTCAGTCCCGGAACGAGGACGAAGCGCACCCAGATCTTCTTCTTATGCTCAGCCAAGCGCTTTCCGAACTCGATAGTCGGCGCGAGAGTACCACCCGTCACCTTCTTATAGGTCTCTTCGTTACCCGACTTCACGTCCAGCAAGCACAGGTCGATGTCTTCTATCTGCTCATCCGAGTAGTTCCGTCCGAGAAAGCCCGAGGTATCCAGACACGTGTGCACGCCCATCTCCTTCGCCGCACGGAAAACGCGGGACACGAAGGCTGGCTGCATCATGGACTCACCACCGGAGAACGTAATGCCGCCACCCGTCGCTTTAAAGAGATCCTTATACCTATCCACTTTCTTAATCATGGCGTCGAGATACACCGGCTGACCATCACGCATCTTCCACGTATCTGGATTCTGGCAGTACTGGCAGCGCAGTGGGCACCCACTCATGAAGACGGTCATGCGTGTGCCCGGACCATCCACAGAAGTATTAATATCCCAGGAGTGTACGAAACCGATGTCTCCAGACTTCAGAGCCTGCAGACGGTCTCTACGGTCCAGACCTATAGGAGACTCAAAGCCAGAGAGACCACCCATGAGGGTCTGACTCGCGTAATCCTTCGATTCACGAAGCATATGTGCTGTAGTACTACGAAAAGCTGCCATCTGTGTCTCCTTTGACTCTGGGTGAGGCGCTGTCCACTTCATGCATATAAGCGGAGCGCCGCCGGCGAGAGTATCATTCTTCTGCCCTCTAGTATAGCCGTTTGCGTGGCGTTATGTGTGCGCTGTGAGTGCCGTCACATCTGAGAAGTGATTAGACACATGCACATGTGCACAGACTACATCCTCTCCTCATGTTGTTTGTAAATCATCTCATATTAGTGGCTCTATACATCGTTTTCGAGTGAAAAATGAGACTATCTACAAACAACTCTCTCCTGGCGAGATGCAGCTTCTTTATTTTTACCACTCCTCCTCACGCCCCACACAAAGAGAGGCCCAGCACCATCCCCTTCCACCTTAGGCGGAGAAGACTCGTGCTGGGCCTCACCTGTCTAGCTACCTACAGCTAGACCTTGCAGACCTAGTAAAGACTAGTCAGATACTGCACCTGCATGGAAGGTACGAGAGATGACATCGAGCTGCTGTTCCTTCGTGAGCTTCACGAAGTTCACAGCGTAACCGGAGACGCGTACCGTCAGGTGTGGATACTTGTCTGGGTTCTCTACTGCATCCTCGAGCTGTTCCTTACGCAGAACGTTAATGTTCGCGTGGTACAGACCGTGGCCGTTACCGGCATCCAGGATACCGACGAGGTTATTAATGCGCTCGGAGTCATCGCGGCCGAGACCATCAGGAGTGATGGTGTTCGTCAGCGAGATGCCGTCGAGAGCATCGTTATAATCCAGCTTACCGACCGAGAACATGGATGGAAGCATACCGTGGGAGTCCATACCATTCTCTGGGTTTGCACCTGGGGAGAATGGGGTGCCCTTCTTGTGTCCAGATGGGAAGGAACCAGTGTTCTTACCATACTCGACGTTCGAGGTGATGGTCAGCACGGACTGGGTAGGTACTGCACCGCGGTAGACTGGCAGGCGACGAACCTGACCCATAACGGTGGACACGACCCACTTCGCGAGATCATCTGCACGGTCATCATCGTTACCGTAGACAGGGAATGCACCCTCGGTACGGAAGTTCACGATGAGGTCTTCGCGTGCACCCTCGACGTACTCTGGAGTACCTTCAGCATCCTTGTTATAGATAGGGAATACCTTTGCGTACTTCACAGCAGCCAGGGAGTCTGCAGCGATGGACAGGCCAGACATACCGCAGCCGAGGGTACGGTAGACTTCCTTATCATGCAGAGCCATCTCGATGGACTCGTATGCATACTTATCGTGCATGTAGTGGATGATGTTCAGAGCTTCGACGTAGGTCTCGGACAGCCATTCGAGAGCCTTCTCGTAGTTCGCCTGGACGGACTCGAAGTTCAGGGAGCCATCCTCGTTAAACTTCACTGGCTCGATGACACCGGAGTCGATGACGCGCTCACCGGTCATCTCGTCGCAGCCGTCGTTCAGAGCGTACAGGAATGCCTTAGCGGTGTTCACGCGAGCTGCGAAGAACTGCATCTGCTTACCTACGCGCATAGGAGACACGCAGCATGCGATAGCTGCATCGTCACCCCAGTGGGAGCGAATCTCCTTATCCGACTCATACTGGATAGCAGAAGTGTCGATGGAAATCTTTGCGCAGAAGCGCTTGTAGCCTTCAGGAAGCTTAGGATCCCAGAAGATGGTGATGTTTGGCTCTGGTCCTGGTCCGAGGTGCTCGAGAGTCAGGGTGTTCAGCAGACGGAAGGAGGTCTTCGTCACGAGAGTACGGCCATCATCACCGAAGCCTGCATCCGACCAGGTAGCCCAGTATGGGTCACCGGAGAAGATGTTATCGTAATCCTTCGTACGCAGGAAGCGCACGATGCGCAGCTTCATAACGATGTTATCGATAATCTCCTGAGCATCCGTCTCGGTGAGCACGCCACGAGCGAAGTCACGCTCGAAGTATGCATCGAAGAATGCGGACAGGCGACCGATGGACATAGCAGCGCCATCCTGGCTCTTTACAGAAGCGAGGTAACCCATGTAGGTCCACTGTACTGCTTCCTGAGCGTTCATAGCTGGGCGGGACAGGTCCAGACCGTATTCCTTACCCAGAACGATGAGCTTCTTCAGAGCCTTGATCTGCTCGTCGTGCTCTTCGCGGAAGCGAATCCAGTGCTCGATCTCGGTCTCCGTGAAGTCGTTACGGTAAGGGATGGAATCCTTATCACGCTTCTTAAACTCGATGAGGGTGTTCACACCATAGAGTGCCACACGGCGGTAGTCACCGATGATGCGGCCACGGCCGTATGCATCTGGAAGACCGGTGAGAATCTTCGCGTGACGTGCACGCTTGATGCGAGGGGTGTATACGCCGAAGACGCCGTCGTTATGGGTCTTGCGGTACTTGGTGAAGATCTTCTTTACTTCTGGGTCTGGCTCCTTACCTGCTTCGATAAGAGCCTGCTCGACCATGCGCCAGCCACCGTTAGGCATCATAGCGCGCTTGCATGGAACGTCTGTCTGAAGACCGACGACCACGTCATCCTGATTATCGATGTATCCTGCTGGGAAAGCATCGATGTCTGCTGGAGTGTGGGTGTCTACGTCATAGACGCGCTGCTTACGCTCTACTGCGAGGTACTCGTCATCCAGCTTCTTCCAGAGGTGCTTGGTCTTATCGGTAGCATCCGCGAGGAAGGATTCGTCGCCTTCGTATGGGGTGTAGTTCTTCTGGATGAAGTCACGAACATCGATGTCAGACTTCCAGTTACCGTCTACAAAGCCTTCCCAAGCCTGAGCCTGGAGCTCTTCTACGGAAACAGCGCTTGTTTCTACAGCTGCCATTTTTACTCCTTAGTGGGTTGCATCACCGGCGAAGCGTCTGCGTTCTACGCCGAACACTTTCTAGTGTAGTCCCCCACTAAGGGTAAAAATGACCAAAAATTCGTGATGTCGCTCACAGAAAAAGGCGGGAAAATTGCCATTCTGTGAGCGCCGTCACAAAATAAAACTACTCGCGGAACGCGTTCGTCACCGGAAGACGGCGGTCGCGGCCGAATGCCAGCGCCGTCACTTTCGGACCGAGCGGATACTGGCGGCGCTTCCACTCGGCGCGGTCCACGAGGCGCATCACCGTATCCACGGTCGCCTCGTCGAAGCCGTCAGCGAGCAAATCCGCGCGGCCATGCGCCTTCTCGATGTACGCCTCGAGCACCGCGTCGAGCAGCGCGTACTCTGGAAGCGAGTCCGAATCCTTCTGCCCCGGCCGCAGCTCAGCACTCGGCGCCTTCGTAATGGAGTTCTCAGGAATCGGCGGAACGGAACTCACCGGACGCCCCAGAAGCTCACCGCCCAGCCCAGCACGCGCGTTCCTCCAGCGCGCCAACTGCCACACGCGCGTCTTCAGCAGATCCTTAATCGGCGCGTATCCACCCACAGCATCACCGTAAATGGTGGAATATCCGCAGGCGAGCTCAGACTTATTCCCCGTGGCCACGGCCAGCAGACCGTGCGCGTTCGAGTATGCCATAACGATGACGCCACGCATACGCGCCTGCAGGTTCTCCTCAGCCACGCCGGTCAGGGCCAGCTGATTCTGGAACGCAGCAAACAGCGGCTCGATAGGTTGGATATCATAGTGCGCACCGAGGCGTTCGGCCAGGTCAGACGCGTCATCCTTCGAACCGTCCGACGAGTACATGCTCGGCATAGACACACCCCAGACGTTCTCACCACCCACAGCATCCGCCGCCATGGCCGCCACGAGAGCGGAGTCGATACCGCCAGACAGACCGAGGACCACGCCCTTAAAGCCGTTCTTGCGCATGTAGTCCTTCAGTCCCAGCACGCAGGCGGTGTACACTTTTTCGTCCGCGTCGAGGACCGGTGCGAGCGGATCCGAGGCTAGGACGAATGCTCCGTCTGAGCCGTCTGAGCCGTCCGCGCTCGACCGCACCGTAGCGCCCACCGTAGCCCCATCCGCGCCGAGCGTCCACACGCGCAGGTCTTCCTCGAAAGCCTTCAGCCGTGCCACGACCTCGCCGGAGGCATCCACCACGAAGCTGGACCCATCGAAGACGAGATCATCCTGACCACCCACCTGGTTCACGTAGATAACCGGCGCGCCGACCTCGCTCGCGCGGCGCTGGCACAGCTGCTCGCGTACGCTTTCCTTTCCCTCCTCGAACGGAGAGCCGTTGATAGTCACGAGCACGTCGAGGTCTGCGCTGGCGAGCTGGGCCGCAGGGCCATCATCCTGCCAGATGTCCTCGCAGATGGCGAAGCCGAGGCGGTATCCGTCCACTTCCATGGTGAGCGTATCGTGACCAGGCGTGAAGATGCGGAATTCGTCGAAGACGCCGTAGTTCGGGAGGAATTGCTTATCATACGTGTGCAGAATCTGCCCTTCGTGCAGCACGAGCAGCGTATTCGTAGGGCGGTCGTCATGCGCTCCGCCCTCCTCGACGCGCTCCATGTGTGCGGTTCCCACGGTACCGAGGACTACGAAGAGGTCTCCGCAGCCTTCCTCCTGCAGCGAGCGCGCGATGTCTTCTGCCGCTTGTTCTGCAGCTGTGCGGAAGGTAGCGCGGAAGGCGAGATCCTCGATAGGATATCCCGACAGCGTCATCTCTGGGAAGACGACCACGCGCGCTCCCCTGTCGTGTGCACGGCGCGCGAAGCTGAGGATAGTCTGCTTGTTCTGCTCGATGGCGCCCACGTTCGTGTTCATCTGAGCGAGCGCGAAGCTCAGGTGCGCAGCTTTGCTGTTCTGCTGTGTCGAAGTACTCATGCGTTATTCTCCTGATTCCTGCTGTGCTTGTGTGCCGTTCTGCGAAGGCTGGGGTGCGTTCTGGGGCGCGTTCTGGGGTGTGTTCTCGCCGCGTCCCGCGTGGAGTATGGCGCGAATGCGTTCCATGCGCGGCCCCACTTCGCGTTCATATCCGCGGTCTGTAGGCTGGTAGTAGATGCGGTCGCGCAGCTCTTCGGGAAGGTATTCCTGCGTGGCTACGGCCCCCGGCACGTCATGGGCGTAAATATACCCCTCGTGGTTCCCGAATTCTTCCATCAGCTTCGTCGGCGCGTTCCTGAGATGCAGCGGAACTTCGCCCACGTTCCCCGCCTGCACGTCGGCGAGCGCGGCGTTTATGGCGTTATAGCTCGCGTTTGACTTCGGCGCTGTGGCCACGGCCACGACTGCCTCGGCGAGGATGATGCGCGCTTCAGGCATGCCCACGAGAGCGACGGCTTGCGCTGCTGCCACGGTGACGGGCAGAATCTGCGGTGCTGCCATCCCCACGTCTTCTGCCGCGGAGATCATGATGCGCCGGGCTATGAAGCGCGGGTCTTCGCCTGCATGCAGCATACGCGCGAGGTAGTGGACGGCTGCGTCCGGATCCGAGCCGCGCATCGACTTGATGAAGGCGCTGGCGACGTCGTAGTGGTTATCGCCGCTTTTATCGTAGTTCAACTGTGCCACGTCGAGCACAGAGCTGACGGTGCTCGGGTCCACGACAGGCCTGCGCTCGCCCTTCTTTCTCTGCCGTTCGACGGCCACAGATCCGGCGGCTGCCTCGAGAATGGTGAGAGATTTGCGCGCGTCGCCGCCTGCGAGCCGCGCTATGTCCGCGATGGCGTCATCCGTGACGCGGATATCATCATTCAGTCCGTTTTTCGCATGGATGGCGCGACGGATGACGTTCTGGATGTCCTCGTTCGTCAGGAAGTTCAATTTTACCACCACTGACCTAGAGATCAGCGGAGAGATGATGGAAAAGCTCGGATTCTCCGTGGTGGCTGCGATGAAGGTGATATCGCGGTTCTCTACGCTCGGCAGGAGCGCATCCTGCTGAGACTTCGAGAAACGGTGCACTTCATCCACGAACAGGACTGTCTCCTGACCTGTGGTCACCAGCCTCGTGCGGGCGCGCGTGAGGACATCGCGGATATCTTTCACTCCCGAGGTAACAGCAGATAGTTCTTCGAAGGCACGTCCTGACTGCTTCGCCACGATGTACGCGAGAGTGGTCTTCCCCACTCCCGGAGGTCCGAAGAGGATGATGGACGTGGGTGCCGTGCGTACCTGTCCTGTCAGCTGCTGAGCCACACGCCTCAGTGGCGAGCCCTCCACCAGAGCATGATCCTGACCTATGACCTCGTCCAGTGTGGTGGGGCGCATGCGCACCGCCAGAGGACGTACGAGGACGTCCTCGACAGAGGCTGTGGAGAAAAGATCATCGACCATCGGCCACTCCTTCACCCCAGGCTGGAAGCTCTTCGATAACGTTCACATCATAGCTTTCGAAGACCACGTCTCCCTCTTCATTCGTGGAGTCGAGGTCCACGACGCCGTCGATGGCCCAGTCATAGTCTCCTTCGAGGTCACACAGGATCTGGCGCACATGCCAGCGGTGATGCGTCTTCTCTCGCGAGTCATCGATCCTAAAGTACGTGGCCGAACGCGCCTCAGTATTCGTGAGCAGCCCCTCGTGGTCTTCGTAGAAGTCATCGAGAGCATCTTCCCACTCGTGCACAGGCATCCCCCATGCCGAGTCGAGACGCCCGAGTTCTTCTGGCTCGTCGAGGTCCATGAGCTGGACACGCTTAAAGAGGGCGTTGCGTACCAGAGTGGTGAGCCCTGCTTTATGCGCGAGGATCTCGTCGATGACTGGTGGTGCCGGCTGAGAGTCGAGGGAGAATTGGCCTATCTCACCACGCTCAGCAGCCTCCCACTCGTCTACCAGCGAGGAATCCACGGTCCGCACGACCACGTCCAGCCAGTCTATGATGGACTCGAGCTGCTCATTCTTCTTCGCATCCGGAACCGTACGGCTCAGCGCGCGGTACGCGTCCGAAAGATAGCGCAGAAGCGTCCCCTCCGCACGCGCGATGCCGAGGCTCGTCACATACTGAGTAAAGGAACTCGCAGTCTGAACCATGTCGCGCACGACGGATTTACACTGCAGCTCATAGTCAGCAGCCCACGGCACATCCGTGCTGTACTGCTCAAAAGCAGGCAGAAGCAGATCCTCGAGCGGCTTCGGATATGTAATGTACTGCAGACGATCCATACGCTCGTCATAGTCCATGCCGTCATCCTTCATGTCGAGACGCGCCTTATCGCGCGCACGGCGCTGCTGAGCGCGCAGAACAGCAAACAGATTCTCGAGGGTAGCCTCCACGGCAGAAATGACGTCGAGCGCGTACGAGTCCGACTCCGGGTCCAGCAGCTCGAGAGCGGCGATGAGGAACGGGCTCAGAGGCTGGTCGAGGGCGAGATCATCCGGCATGTCGATGGTCAGCGTGTAATCCATGGTGCCGTCCTCCAGCTCCCACTTTTCCACGATGTGCGCATCCATCAGCGTCTGGAAGATGCCCGCTGCGCGCTCCCTCAGCTGCTCCTGCTGCTGCGCTGGCACCTGCGAGGCATCGATGAGCTCACGCGTACGCTTCCAGGCATCTCCTCCCTGCGAGACTTCGCTCAGCACCATGGAATGCGTAATCTGCATATGCGGTGTGAGCGTCTCTGGAGCGGAGTTAATGAGCTTCGTGAGCGTGTCCTCACTCCAGTTCACGAAGCCTTCCGGAGCTTTCTTCCGCTTGATCTTCTTCAGCTTCTTCGGGTCATCTCCCGCTTTCGCCAGAGCCTTCGCATTTTCTATCTCATGCTCCGGGGCGAGCGCTATAACCAGGCCCTCGGAGTCGAAGCCACTGCGGCCAGCACGGCCTGCTATCTGGTGGAACTCACGCGCCCTGAGGCGGCGCTGCTTAAAGCCGTCGTACTTCGTCAGGGCCGTGAAAACCACAGTATGGATAGGCACGTTTATGCCCACGCCGAGGGTATCCGTACCGCAGATGACTGGCAGGAGTCCTTCCTGCGCGAGGTGCTCGACGAGGCGGCGGTAGCGTGGAAGCATGCCGGCGTGATGGACTCCCACACCAGTAAGAAGAAGCCTTTTCAGAGTCTTTCCGAAGTACGAGGTAAAGCGCGTTCCTTCGAGCGCCTTCTTAATGGCCTGGCGCTGTTCAGGTGTGGTGACGCCGAGATTTGCGAGGTCCTGTGCCGTCTCCACAGCTGCTTCCTGCGCGAAGTGAACCACATAGATGGGCGCGTTCCCGTGGGAGACCTGCTCGTGAATGACCGAATGCAGGTCTTTGAGCGTGTACTGGTAGGTCAGCGGAACAGGACGCTGGGCTGAGGCGACCACGCTCACCGCTCGGCCACTCGTCTTCTCTAGGGATTCAGCGATGGAGTCCGTGTCCCCCAGCGTGGCACTCATGAGAACGAACTGGGTCTGCGGAAGGGTGATGAGTGGCACCTGCCAGGCCCAGCCACGGTGGGGATCTGCATAGAAGTGGAATTCGTCTACAGCCACAGCACTCACATCTGCGCGTGAACCTTCACGAAGTGCTTGGTTCGCCAGGATTTCTGCCGTACAGCAGATGATGAGCGCGTGCGGATTAATCTGCGAGTCGCCCGTGATCATCCCCACGTTCGCTGCACCGAAGACGGAGACGAGCTCGAAGAATTTTTCGGAGACGAGAGCCTTCAGAGGAGCCGTATAGTACGAGCGCTGCGAGCGGCTCAGAGCCATAAAATGCATGCCGAGAGCGATGAGAGACTTCCCCGACCCCGTCGGCGTGTTCACGATGGTATGGTCGCCGGACAGAATGGTGAGGATAGCCTCTTCCTGGTGTGGCCAGAGGTCTATACCGCGCGTGGCCTTCACCCACTGGGCGAAGACATCGAAAAGTTCGGACTCGTCGAACGAGCCACCCTCAGTGTCCGCCTCACCAGATTCCACAGTCTCGCGCTGAAAGACACCCGCAGCGTAGCCCAAGCTCGCCGGGCGCTGCTCCCACCCGTCGTAGAAGCCCTCAGCAAAACCTTCGCTGGTGTCCAGCTCGTCGTACTCAGTCAAATGGACCAATCCTCTCCTAATACACCCTATACACCCTATACAAGCAGGGTGTGCAAAGCTTCAGCCGCCTCACACACCCTGCATACGCACACGCTCTTTCTGCGCTCTACAGCGCGAACGTCACGATACTACTCGTCATCCTCATCTGGGTCGTAATCCACGCCCGTCTCCGCACGCTGCTCATCCGAGATAGGAGCAGGAGCACCCGTCAGCGGATCCGTACCGCCGCCAGCCTTCGGGAAGGCGATGACGTCGCGGATGGAATCTTCGCCCGCGAGGATAGATGCGCAGCGGTCCCAGCCGAACGCGATACCAGCGTGAGGTGGAGCGCCGAACTTAAAGGCGTCGAGCAGGAAGCCGAACTTATCCTTCGCCTCTTCCTCACCGATGCCCAGAACGTCCAGAACGCGGTCCTGAATGTCATCGCGGTGGATACGCACCGAACCGCCGCCTATCTCGTTACCGTTACAGACGATGTCGTACGAATCCGACATAGCGTGGCCTGGATCCTTATCAAAGCTATCCAGCCACTCAGCGCTCGGCATAGTGAATGGGTGATGCACGGAGGTCCACTTCGAGTGACCCACAGCTACGTCATCATCATCTGCTTCGAGAGTCTTAAACAGTGGGAAGTCCACGACCCACGTAAAGGCGAACTCATCCTTCTTCAGAATGCCTTCGCGCTTCGCTATCTCCACGCGCGCCGCACCCAGCAGAGTCTGGGAGGCCTCACGAGCGCCTGCTGCGAAGAAGACAGCGTCGCCATCCTGAGCGCCGGTAGCAGCCTTCAGGCCTTCGCGCTCAGCGTCGGACAGGTTCTTCGCCACAGGCCCCTTCAGCTCACCGTCAGTGCCGAACTGTACGTATGCCAGTCCCTTCGCGCCGCGCTGGCGAGCCCAGTCCTGCCAGCCATCAAACTGGCGACGTGGAAGATCTGCAGCACCGGAGTACACCACAGCACCCACATAATCCGCCTGGAAGACGCGGAATGGAGTGTCCTTAAAGTACTCGGTCAGCTCCACTATCTCGTTACCGAAGCGCAGGTCTGGCTTATCCGAGCCATACTTATCCATAGCATCCTTATAGGTGATGCGCTGGAATGGAATCTGAATCTCATAGCCTGCAGATGCCCACACGTCCTTCAGCACACGCTCTGCCATGGCGATGACGTCTTCCTGGCCCACGAATGCCATCTCCATGTCCAGCTGCGTGAACTCTGGCTGACGGTCTGCGCGGAAGTCCTCATCACGATAGCAGCGCGCCAGCTGGTAGTAGCGCTCGATGCCCGACACCATGAGCAGCTGCTTGAGCAGCTGAGGCGACTGTGGCAGTGCATACCACGAGCCTGGGTTCAGGCGCGATGGAACGAGGAAGTCGCGTGCGCCTTCTGGCGTGGACTTAATGAAGGTAGGGGTCTCTACCTCGGTGAAGCCCATCTCATCCAGAGCCTTGCGTGCGGCCTTCGACATGGCTGAACGCATGAGCAGGTTCTTATGCATCTGTGGGCGGCGCAGGTCCAGATAACGGTACTTCAAGCGCACATCATCGCTAGGAAGCTGCGTCTCGGACTCGTTCTCCAGAGACGTGGACACCTGGAATGGCAGGGCGGCAGACTTCGCGAGGATGTCTATCTTTTCTGCCACGACCTCGACGGTACCAGTGGCCAGATGGGTGTTCTCGTTCCCCTCTGGGCGCTGGCGAACCAGGCCGGTCACCTCGATGACGAATTCGCTACGCAGCGGACGCGCCATCTCTTCGTCATTAATGACCACCTGGACGAGACCCGATGCGTCGCGCAGGTCCACGAAGGCCACACCACCGTGGTCACGGCGGCGGTCTACCCAGCCGGACAGAGTCACGGTGGAGCCGATGAGTTCTTCAGTCACATCGTTAGCATGATGAGTTCGATAAGCTGTCTGAGACACTTTTTCCTCGTTTGATACGTTTGATATCAGTAATGTATAGGCGCTAGAATACCACGCTCGCTCTACACGCGTTTTGCGCGCAGCACGAGCGCGGCTATACGCCGGGCACGACAGACGGAGCGCGCCGTAGGCTTACTGCCCTACGACCACGCGACGCTCGGCGTACTCGCTCGCTGGCGTCCACGTGTCTGCAGATGCTGCCACCTGCTCGCCCGTGATGATGTTCTTTACTTCTTCAGCGCTCTGCTCGCCATTTTCGTCGGTGGTGGACGGAATCCACACGTACGGGATGCCGAGCTTATCCGCATACTTTATCTGCTTGCCGAGCTTTGCCGCGGTAGGTGCCACGTCTGCTGCTATGCCGCGAGAGCGCAGAGTTCGGGCGATGGCATTCGACCCCGCGCGATGCTCCTCATCCCAGACCGCCACGAGGACAGCTGCTGGAGAGACGCGCGACGCGGTGGCATGCGCGGAGTGCAGCATGTAGGAGACGAGACGAGACAGGCCTATGGACAGGCCCACGCCCGGATACTTCTTCTTTCCCTGGGTGGCGAGGTTATCGTAGCGTCCGCCCGAGCAGATGGAGCCGAGCGATGCAGCGCCGTCGAGGAAGGTTTCGTAGACCGAGCCCGTGTAGTAATCCAGTCCGCGCGCTATCTTCAGATCCGCGATGACTGCTCCTGGGCGGATCTGCGCCGCTTCGTCCACGATCATGGCGAGCGTCTCGAGTCCTTCTATGGCCAGCGCGTATGCCTCGCCGTCCTTATCCACGCCGCGACGAGCGCATAATGCGTCGAACTTTTCGCGCAGCCGCGTTCCATTTTCCGCGCTCAACTGTGCGAGCTCGAGGCATGCATCTGCCTGCTCAGCGCTCGCACCGCATTCGCTCGTCAGGAGCTGAGCGACTTCATCTGGGCCGATTTTATCGATTTTATCGATTTCGCGCAGGACGCCTTCGATGTCCGTCAGACCCACGCCGCGATAGAAGCCTTCGGACAGCTTGCGGTTATTCGCATGGACGGTCGCTTTCGGCAGTCCCAATTCTCGCAGCTCTTCGAGAGCCTCCACCATAACCAGAGGCACGTCTACTTCATAGTGGCTAGGAAGCTCGCCGTTACCCACGACGTCGATGTCTGCCTGAACGAACTCGCGGAAGCGACCTTCCTGCGGGCGCTCACCGCGCCACACCTTCTGAATCTGCCAGCGCTTGAATGGGAAGGTTACCGCTCCCGAATTCTCTACCACATAGCGAGACAGTGGCACGGTAAGGTCGAAATGCAGGCCGAGCATATCCTCTACCGGCGTGTCGGCTTCATTTCCGTGATCCTGCAGACGAGACAGCAAGTAGATTTCTTTACTCGTCTCACCCTTTTTCAGCAAACTCGAGCCCTGCTCCACTGCTCTCGTCTCTATACCGAGGAAGCCGTGAAGCTCAAATAACGACCGCAGAGTGTCCATCACGCGCTGTTCGACCACGCGTTCTTCTGGAAGCCACTCTGGAAAACCTGATAATGATGCACCTTTAGCCATAATTCCCTATAATAGGTTACGTTACGGAAATTTCTTACAGAGGAGTGCTTATGTCTCAGGACCGCACCACGATAAACCCAGCCTTACTCGCGAAGGCTCCCACCCCTGCTACCGTCACTGTGCACTCCACAGCAGACATCCAGGCTGCGAAGGCATTCGGCCGTGTCGCAGACGACGGCACTGTCTTCGTGAAGGATGGTGACACGGAGCGCGAAGTGGGTCAGTTTGCGAGCGCAGACGAGAAGGAGGCTCTCACCTTCTACGCACGTCGCTACGCAGAGCTGAAGGGAAAAATAGATCTCGTGCGTTCCCGCCTGAACGCTGGTACTCTCCAGCCTCGCGAGATGGACGAAGCCGTTACCTCTCTGCGCGATGAGGTGAAAGAGCCAGCTGTCGTGGGTGACATTCCAGCTCTACGTCAGGCAGTGGAGGAATTGGCCTCGCTGGCAGACGCCGCTAAGAAGGCTCTCGCTCAGGCACGCGAAGAAGCGCGCGAACAGTCCATCGCTGCACGCACGGCCATCGCTGAAGAAGCCGAAAAACTCGCCGCCAGCATCACCAAGCGGACGAATTGGCATGATATGGGCGAGCAGTTCCAGAAGCTTTTCGAGCAGTGGAAGGCCACGCAGCGTCAGACCGCGCGTCTCGACCAGAAGACTTCAGACGCGCTGTGGGAGCGTTTCGCTGCGGCACGCCGGACGTTTAACCATGAACGCAGCGCGTGGATAGATTCGCGCGAACAGGCACGTGCTGCATCTCGCGCGGTAAAGCAGGCGCTCGTCAAGAAGGCGCAGGAACTTCAGAACTCTACTCAATGGCGCGAAACCGCAGATAAGTATGCCGAAATCATGGCCGAATGGAAGAAGGCCGGAAATGCCGGACGCGAGGCAGAAGACGCACTGTGGACTCAGCTGCGCGCCGCCGTGGACACCTTCTATGCCGCACGAAACGCCTCCCGGGACGAATTCTTCGGAACCCTGCACGCGAATCTCGAGGCGAAGGAAGCTCTCGTGGCACGCGCAGAGGCTCTGCTCCCAGTAGCCGACGTGGCAGCAGCGAAGTCCGCGCGTGCTGCACTGAACGCCATTCAGGACGAGTGGGATACCATCGGCGACGTACCATTCGCGGATGCTGACCGCATCGAAGCGCGTATGGATGCTGTGGACAAGCAGATTAAGGCAGTAGAAGATTCCGAGTGGTCGCAGAGCGATCCTGAGGCGGATGCGCGCAAGTCGTCCTTCACTCTGCAGCTCGAAGCGCAGCTAGCCGAGCTCGATGAGAAGATAGCTGCTGCACAGGCTGCGGGTTCTGATGCTGAAGCTGCGCGCCTGCAGGCCGAGCGCGACGCGAAGGCGCAGTGGCTGGATGCCGTGAAGTAGTCGGCTGGGGACGGCTGGGGACGGCTGGGGCTTCTGGGGCTTCTGGGTCTTCTGGGGGGGGCACGCACCTCGTCTGAAATCTTAAAAAATGCGACTTTTCTAGAAGTTCGTCGAAAAAATAAGGCTAGAGAGCTTAAAAATCGATGAACTTCTAGAAAAGTCGCATTTTTTGCATTCGAGAACGTGCCGCTGACGCTTATGCAGAGAACGAGCCCCGCTACCCCAGCCGGCGCATGCGCAGCTTCGCGTCATCCTTCGTACCGGTCAGACGGTACACGTCGAAAACGCCTTCTATCTTACGAATAGATGCCAGAAGCTGGTTCAGGTGGTTCAGGTCTGCCATCTCGAAGCTGTACTGACTCGTGGCCACGCGGTCGTCGCCCGTAGCGATGGTGCCGGAGATGATATTCACTCCAGCATCCGAGAGCACGCGCGCGATGTCCGAAAGCAGGCGCCCGCGGTCGAGCGCTTCGACCTGAATCTTCACGAGGAAGACACCCTGCGAGCTCGTCCAGTCCACCTGAACCACACGCTCTGGCTGGCGTTCGCGCAGATTCTCCACATTCACACAGTCCACGCGATGCACAGATACACCCGCCCCGCGCGTAATGAAGCCGATGATGTCATCTCCCGGCACTGGCGTGCAGCACTTCGCGAGCTTCACCCAGACATTATCCACGCCCTTGACGGAGACGCCCACGGACTTCGCGCGTCGGCCCGAGCTGCCCGCACCTGCTGCCCGCGCACCCCGTGCAGATCCCGAACCCTGCGAGCCAGCACCGCCGCGCGGCCCCCGCACAGATCCAGACCCCGCGCCGGACTTTCCGCGCAGCAGGATGACCTCATCCGCCACACTCGAGCCGACGCCACCGGCCTCCTCAGCCTCATCCTCGCCGAGAATGCGCACCATATGGGCGATGACATTCTGCGTGGACACCTGCCCCTCGCCGATGGCGGCATAGAGCGACTCCACCTCGGAGTAGCCCAGCTCCGTAGCCACAGCCACGAGCAGCTCGAGGCGCGTATAGCTGCGCATAGGAAGGTTCCGCTTACGCAGTGCACGCGCAAGCTCATCCTTCCCCTCGTCGATGTTCTCTGTGCGGCGTTCCTTCGTAAACCACTGGCGGATCTTATTCCGCGCTTTCGGAGACTTCACGAAGTTCAGCCAATCATGCGACGGACCGCCGTTATCTCCCTTCGAGGTGATAATCTCCACGGTGTCGCCATTTTCCAGCTGGGTATCCAGAGGCATGAGGCGCCCGTTAATGCGCGCACCCATCGTGTGGTGCCCCACTTCCGTGTGCACCGCATACGCGAAGTCCACAGGAGTGCCACCCTGCGGCACATCGACTATCTTTCCTTGCGGCGTAAAGACGTAAACCTGGCTGGCTCCGAGGTCATCTTTCAGAGAGCCGAGGAACTCGTCCGAGTCTGGTACCTCGCTCTGCCAGTCTGCCAGCTGCTTAATCCAGTGGAGATTATCTGCCTGAGAGAGTTCGGCTACCTCCGCGGACTCAGCGCCGCCGAGCTTCTGCTCGCGTGCAGTATCCGTCTTATCCGGCTTCGACAGCGCGCGACCGGCCTGTCCGTTCGCCTTATACTTCCAGTGCGCAGCGATGCCGTATTCGGCGCGACGATGCATGTCCCACGTGCGGATCTGGATTTCTACTGGCTTGCCGCCCGGACCTATGACCGTCGTGTGCAGCGACTGGTACATGTTCAGCTTCGGCATGGCGATGTAGTCTTTAAAGCGTCCTGGCACCGGACTCCAGCGCGCGTGAACGGCGCCGAGCACCGCGTAGCAGTCGCGGATAGAGTCCACGATGACGCGGACGCCCATGAGGTCGTAGATGTCCTCGAAATCGTGCCCGCGCACGATCATCTTCTGGTAGATGCTGTAATAGTCTTTCGGCCTGCCCTTAACGCTGGCGGCTATCTGCTGCTCGTCGAGATCCTCGTGAATGGCTGCGAGAATCTGCTGCAGATAGACTTCGCGCTGGCCGGCGCGGTGCTGCACGAGTTCGACTATCTCGTTATAAATCTTCGGGTGCAGCGTCTTAAAGCTGAGTTCTTCGAGTTCCGTTTTGATGGCGTTCATACCGAGACGGTTCGCCAGTGGCGCGTAGACGTCTATCGTTTCCTGAGCTTTTTTCTGCGCGCTCGTCGTTTTCACGTAGCGCCAGGTTCGCGCGTTATGCACGCGGTCTGCCAATTTTATCACTAGCACGCGCACGTCTCGGCTCATCGCGACGATCATCTTACGGATAGTCTCCGCCTGAGCAGAGTCCCCCACGTCCATCTTCGTCAGCTTCGTCACGCCATCGACGAGACCGGCTATGGTATCTCCGAATTCTTCACGGCACTGTTCGAGGGAAAAGTCCGTATCCTCCACTGTGTCATGCAGAAGGCCTGCCGCCACGACGGTAGAGCTCATGCCGAGGTCGGCGAGAATTTGCGCGACGGCTATGGGATGAATAATGTACGGCTCACCCGAGCGTCGGCGCTGCGCAGAATGCAAGCCTACCGCACGCTCGTACGCGCGCTGAAGCAGGTCGAGGTCCGCATCCGGATGATGAAAAGCGCACACCTGGCAGATGGGAAGCAACGGGTTCAGAGGGTCGGCACTTATCTCGCCTCCCAGAATGCGCGAAAATTCGTTATTCGTACTCTCTGCCATCGCACGCCTCCCCGTCTTCACGTGAAATTACTATTCTAGTCCGAAATGCCGGTCGAACCAAACCCTCGCTCAGAGCGATCAGAATCCGGCAGTTTCTCAGCTTCCACGAACCGCGCCTCGACATAGCGCTGAATGACCAGCTGTGCGATGCGGTCTCCCGGCTCGAAATGCCGCGTCTCGTGCGCATCGAGGTTAATCAGCGGAACTTTAATTTCCCCGCGATATCCTGCGTCGATAGTCCCCGGCGCATTCACCACGGTCACGCCCTGCTTAATGGACAGACCGGAGCGCGGATGCACGAGTCCCACGTAGCCTGCAGGAAGCGCGAGGGCTATACCCGTAGGAGCGAGGTGACGCTCAAACGGAGCGAGGTCGAACGCTTCGGTGGTACGCAGGTCCACGCCTGCATCTCCAGCATGCGCATAATACAAGCCAGAAGCCCGAACATCCTCATTCAGGAACTTCACGAGGACTTCGAGGCTTTCTGGCTCGTTATACATCTCATCGAATGCCACTATGCAGCACACTCCTTACACACTGGACCTTCGTCCGTCGTGTAGGCGAGCTGAGAGCGATGCTTGACGAGGAAGCACTCCACGCAGACGAACTCGTCTCCCTGCATAGGGATGACGGTGACGCTCGCATCTTCGTTACTCAAGTCGCTGCCTGGGAGTTCATAGCCTTCAGCCAGAGCGTTCTCGTCATCATCTAAGTCGACGCTCTGATTCTGGCGAGAGCTATTCCCTAGCGCCTCGATGGATTCTTCATCCTCGTCCTTCGAGCGAGGAGAATCATAGTCCTGAGCCATGGCCCACTCCTTTCTGTGTGTGATTTCGCTAAATCCGGTGGAATTCCGCGGCGTGCCGCCGAAATTCGCGGAAAACGCGAAATGTCCTTATGCGTTTGCATAATACTACAAATTTTCTGTGTGACAAATCCGCGGCGAGTGAAATGTCGCGATGTGGGTAAAATCACGTGTTTTGAGCCCGCTTTCGGCCGTGGAAGTGGCATGTGCGTACCTCACCCTACTATAGTGAGCAGAAGTATGATTTCTTCTCTCTTTTCGTGGAGAGAGAGTGGGCGTGAGGGGCATAAGATGGCTGGAAATGCGAATACTGCGAACATTATGGTGACTTTTATGCGTGTGGATGACAGGGGAAATCTCATCCTGCGCGACCCTCTGACGCGAGACACCTTTATCCTCGAGGTCACCGATGAGCTCGAGCAGGGAATTCTCGCCGCGAAGCAGACACGGCGAGACCACCAGGGCAGCCCGAAACCGCAGACAGAGAAAGCACTTCCTCTCTCTGCCATTCAGACTCTTATTCGCTCAGGACACTCCTATGACGACATCGCGCGTGACTACGCTGTGGCTCCTGCTCTCGTACGGCGCTTCGCTGCTCCTGTAGAAAAGGAGAAGCAGTTTATCGTGGGGAAATTCCTCGATACTGTGCTCACCGACCGTGCCACGAGCTCGCGCGTGCGCGACGTCATCATCTCCACAGTCGCTTCTCTCGGATCCGATTTCTCGGAGATATCCTGGACTGCCACACGCGAAGGCCACTCGCCATGGCGAGTGAAGGCTACCTATACCTCTGGATACAGCTCACAGAGCACGAGCGAGACAGCTGAATGGATGTATAACCCACGTGACCGCTCCGTAGTCTGCGTGAACATGCCCGCGAAGCGTCTGCTCGGCGAAGTCTCTTCTGCTGCTTCTCCTGTAGATAAGGAGCTGTTCAGCACGGATGCTGTACCTATTATTACGGCTGATCCTACCGGAGCTTCTGGTGCTCGCACTGCTTCGTCGGGCGCAGTGTCCATGCGGACAGGATCCTTCGAAAGTGTGAGCATGAAGTCCATGCGCGAAGACACGCATATGAGCACGGGCGCCTTCCGAAAAATAGTGTCTGCACCTGTGAAGACTCCTGTGAAGACTGATGGAAAGAAGAGTACTGACGCCCAGAAGGCGCCCCGAGACTCTCAGAAAACACAGGGAACCGCCGATGCTCCTGCATTCACGCCAGAGGCGGGTTCCTCTGCTGGCAGCGCGAGCGCGCATGCGAGTGCGGCGGGAATGAGTGAGACGGACACTTCATCTACGTCTACTGCGTCGACGTCATCAGCGCCATCGACTCCATCGACCCCACGTAAGCGTTCCGCCATCCCAGCGTGGGATGATATCCTCTTCGGGCCGAAGGGACAGGAGTAACAGAAATCTTTCCCTTATGATGTGAGTATATGCCATCTCAGGTGCCGTATACTCACATCTTAAAAAGATCCGAATGAGACCCTGTATCTACACAGGTGAGAGTAAGAATATCATCTTCGATGTAGTACATAAGGAGCCAGTTCGGCCGTACGTGACATTCACGAAATCCAGCAAAATTCCCTCCTAAGGCATGGTCTCTATACCGTGCATCAAGAGCTTCTCCAGCGGCAAGCTTACCTATAATAGTATCAAGTAGCTCCACATCGAGACCACGCCTTTTTATGCGTTTATATGATTTTTTAAACGTCGATGAGAACTTTACTTTATAACGCATGTCACAACCAACTACTCTTCTAATGCTCTCTTGAGATCTTCCATAGTCGTATATGCAGGAACGGAATCATCTCTGGAGATACGTCGAGCTTCTTCCATAGCTGCTAGGGTGCTCTTCTTATATGCCGGCTTTTCCACAGAGAAAGGAAGCCCATCATGAAGCAAGCACTGGCGAAGAAAAATGTTCACTGCACTCGACATATCTAAACCAAGCTCATTAAAAAGCACCGTGGCATTTTTCTTTACAGTCTCATCGATACGTATCTGTACTGGAGAAGTAGCCATGTCTTTTCCTTCCTTAAAAACATTACTTGTGTATACATTGTACACCATAATAATGTTTTTGTAAACGAAAAGCTTCCCCTATCCCCTACAGCACATCCATAAACAGCGGAATGTCCACTTCTGCTTTCGTCAGTGACCCATGCACTGAGGGAAGGCGCGTGGCCATGTCTGTCTGGACGCGCGAGTCCACGATGGTCACGTCTCCCGTGGCGAGGACGAGGATGTCTCCGAGGTAGGCGCGCACATCCTCGCGCATAAGCTCACCAGGCCCATACAGTCCTGCGCGTATAGCCTCGTCCTTCGTGTAGACGAGTGCGCGCGAGCCGAGGAAGTCGCGCCAGCGCTCAGCCAGCGCGTTCACCTCATCTGTAGAAGCTCCCTCACGCGCATACAGCGCCACCGCACGTGGCTCGCCACCGACCACATCCACGCCCTCACGAAGTTCGGCATGTTCCGCGATGTCGATGCGTGTGTCCGGATTCGAGCTAATCATACCGTGATCTGCTGTAATGATGAGCAGAGTACCACGCGCCGCGCGTGAGACTACAGTGCGCAGCTGCTCGTCTACTGTCTCGAAAGCACTCACCCAGTGTTCATCGCGCCAGCCATACTGGTGCCCCATCTTATCCGCATCACGGATGTAGAGGTACGTGAGCCCAGGCGTGTGCGTGGCTTTCGCGGCCGCGAGCGCGTTCGCTTCAGCATTTGGCCCAGAGATATACTTCGGACCACGCAGAGCTGCCTGAGTAAGCGCAGAGTTTTTAAACTGGTAGAGTCCTGCCGTCGTCACGCGCACCCCAGCATTCGCAAGCTGCTCGAAGACGGTCGGCTGCGTCTGCACAGCGAGAGGGTCGAGCCCCCCGGTGAATTTAATCATCTGGGACAGCTCTCGCGTAGCAGGATTTATCTGCGAGTAGCCGGTCATGCCCGTCAGCCCCGGGCAGGTGCCCGTCCCGAAGACGCTCAGCGCCGTCGCAGTGGTCGTGGGAAAAGATGAAGAAATTGGCCGAGAATTCGCGGAATCAGACAGCAGCGAGCGCAGAAACGGTGCGTGGCCTTTACGCTCCACGACGTTCCAGAAGCCGAGGCCATCCACGAGCACGACGAGGACAGAGCGCGCAGACGGTATGCCGAGCGCGGTCTGAAGGCCAGCCGCATCCGCATGCACACGCGTGCTCACCGGAGCGCCGAGAGCCGCAGAAACAGCGGGCAGGACGGCACTTAAGTGACGCGCTCCCCCGCGCCCCTGCGCGTTCGGTGCGTCATACGTGACGATGTCCTGCATCTGTAAAAGATCTGAATCTGCGTAAAACCCCATACTGTCATTCAATCACACGCCCGGCATATAATAGGTACGTTAAGGCTTAAAGGAGATTCATGGCACGCACACGCACACACGCCGCTACATATGACCCACGCACAGTGAAGGAAAACATCGTCGATACGCCGCTGAACGAGGAGATGAGCACGTCCTTCCTCGAGTATGCGTATTCGGTCATCTATGCACGCGCACTTCCGGATGCGCGCGACGGCATGAAGCCTGTGCAGCGGCGCATCGTCTACCAGATGGGTGAGATGGGCCTGACTCCGCAGAAGCCGTACATGAAGTCCGCGCGCGTGGTGGGCGAAGTGATGGGTAAGCTGCACCCGCATGGAGATTCAGCCATTTACGAAGCTATGGTCCGCCTCGCGCAGCCGTTTGCTATGCGCCTGCCGCTCGTGGACGGTCATGGTAATTTCGGTTCGCTCGACGACGGTCCTGCTGCCTCGCGCTATACAGAAGCGCGTCTGGCACCGTCTGCGTTCGGCATGATCGATTCCATCGGCGAAGAGACGGTAGATTTTACACCGAATTATGATAATAAGCTCGAAGAACCGGCAGTACTTCCGGCAGAGTTTCCGAACTTGCTAGTAAACGGCGCGTCGGGCATCGCCGTGGGTATGGCCACGAATATGGCCACGCATAACCTGCGCGAAGTAGTGGAAGGCGCGCAGTACCTCATGCGCCACCCGGATGCTAGCGTGGATGATCTCATGCGCTACATCCCAGGCCCTGATCTGCCAGGCGGTGGCATCATCATGGGACGCTCCGGCATTCGCGACGCATACGAGACAGGACGTGGCACTTTCACCACGCGCTCGACCACGCACATCGAGAATGTGACAGCGCGAAAAAAGGCTATCATCGTCACCGAGCTGCCGTTTATGGTGGGGCCAGAAAAGGTCCTCGAGCGCATATCGGATGGCGTGAAGAATAAGAAGCTCGACGGCATCTCGGGCGCCATCGACCTCACCGACCGCCATAATGGCACGCGTCTGGTCATCGAGATTAAGACGGGATTCGACCCGCAGGCCGTGCTCACCCAGCTGTTCAAATACACGCCGCTGGAAGATAACTTCACCATAAATAACGTGGCTCTCGTAGATGGACGCCCGCACACTATGGGACTGAAAGAGCTGCTCGAAGTGTGGATAGCGCACCGCCGTGACGTCATCCGCAAGCGCTCCGCGTATCGGAAGCGTAAGGCCGAAGAGCGCCTCCACCTCGTGGAGGGCCTGCTACTGGCTTTGCTCGACATCGACGAGGTCATCGAGGTCATTCGCTCGTCGGATGACGCCGACGCTGCGAAGAACCGACTCATGACAGTCTTCGACCTGGACGACATTCAGGCGCAGTACATTCTGGATTTGCGTCTGCGCCGCTTAACGCGTATGAGCCGCATCGAGCTCGAGACGGAGCGCGATGACCTGCGCCGCCGCATCGAGGAGCTCACGGAGATACTGTCGTCTGCGGAAAAGCTGGATGCTGTGGTGGTGGATTCCATGAATGAAGCTGTGGCGCAGTGGGCAGATGCGCGCCGCACTGTCCTGCTCGACGAGGGCGAGGATGGCACGTTTAGTGTGGTCCCGGCGGCTGAGAGTGCGTCTGGGACTTCCGGCGAGGCTCAGGCGGACACGGGCATGAACGGCGCGGGCGCGGGCGCGAACGGCTCGGGTGCGAACGGCTCGAATGCGAGCGCGGGCGCTGCAAGCATGCCGAACGCCGCTCAGTCCGCCAGCTCCGCCCTCGCTTCGGTGAACCGTCAGATGGAAGCACAGTCCGCGCTGGGAAGCTCGCGCGGTGCTATCTCGGGTGAAGCGCTGGAGCTGGAGGATACGCCATGCGTCATCGCGCTGAGTGCGTCTGGCCTCGTGGCGCGTCTTCCTGAGGCTGCATGGGATGCATACTTCGCGCGTACGCGTGAAACTCAGCGCACCGCCGAGGATACGTTCGTCAGCTTTATTCGCTCGTCCACGCGCGCCACGTATGGTCTGATTACCTCGCAGGGTCGTCTCGTGACCGCGCATACCTCGGATCTGCCGAGCGTACACTTTACGCCGGGAGATCCGTCTGCCGCGCTCAGCGTCGCAGGCGGTGTTCGCGCGGACGAGCTGCTTGCTGGCACAGAAAGCACAGAGCCAATTCCAGGTGAGCATACGGTCAGCGTCATCGCGCTCGGCGAGGCTCAGGACGGCACCGAGAGCCCCGTTCCGCTCGCGCTCGGCACGCGTCTGGGCGTCGTCAAGCGCTGGAACCGCGAGTCGCCGACGACTATGGATTCGTGGAGCGTCATGGACGTGAAGGATGGCGACGAGATCCTCTTCGCCGCGGACGCTGCGGATGACGCACGCCTCGTCTTCGTCTCCTCGGACTCCTCTCTGCTGACGTACGCCGCTTCTGCTGTCCGCGCTCAGGGGCGCAATTCTGCCGGTATGGCCGGCATCAAACTCGCCGACGACCAGCAGGTCCTCAGCTTTAGCGTGATTCCGGCTGAGCGTCTGTCCTGGACGGCCGGAGATGAGGAGGCTGAAGTATCCGCATCTGGCGCCGTGGTCCTCACTGTGGCCGGAGATAAGGATGCCCTGCCTGGTACCGATATGGGATCAGCAAAGATAACCCCTCTCGAACTCTACCCTACGAAGGGCCGAGCCACGGGCGGCGTGCGCTCTCAGCGCTTCCTGCGCGGACAGAACACGCTCATAGCCGCTACCGTCACCTCCTGGCCGCCACTGGCCACGAGCGACAGCGGCCACCCTGTGGCACTGCCAGACGTGGACATGCGTCGCGACGGCTCGGGCACCGAGCTGAGCAGTGCGGTGACGGATGTGTCGCGGGTGTAGGGCACAGACTAGGAAGCGAGTAGGACTTGAGAAACTAGACAGCGAAGGGCTGTGATGTGGTGAGTACCATCATCACAGCCCTTCTTTTCCCCTATTCTATATTCATGGATACAGTTATCTCCGAGATAGTCGGTGGACTTGGATGCCCGCGATAGGTATCTCGTCCCGAGTAGACGGACTCTACATGAATACGTAGCTGAGTGGAAGACTGCGGGCTAAATACAGCTGCAGAACGTGCACCTGTGTCGGCTGTATAAAACTTTACCCAGTCATGTGACGCGTCATTCCAGCGCCACAGAGAGTACCTCTGAATGCGCTCATGCGTGTCCCACTCAGGATGGCGTTTATTCCCGAACACCTTTACATACTCGTCTATCTTCACCGTGTTATACATCACTTCCCGTCCGAAGTGGATGTCTATGTCGAGAGGATACTGAGCATCATCATGCGCTGCCCACCGTGTAGCACCATTCCCATCGGTAAGATTCGTCGCTCTCAGCTCAGAGGAAGGATGCTGAGAGCTCACTACTACACGTGCGGACTGTGCGAGATTTTCCCGAGCATGCTCCACATCGACAGCGAGAAATGGCTTCGCATTCTTCTCCCCTTTATCCACTTCTACTATGCCTATGTCCGAAGCAGTGCCATACTGTATGGCATGTCCGAGGATATCACTCGTTCCCTGCGATGCTGTAGTAAGACCGGTATCGATGAGAGGTGACCCTGCTGCTGGAGTAAATGCCTGTGCCACAGCACGAATAGCGCTACGCGTATCCTTTGCTCCAGAATACGAGGTATTCGAGAAGGTAGCCAGGCGCGGAATGCTCGCTTCTCCTGCATACCCCACGAAGTGCGGATCTTCATGGCTTCCTCCCTCATTACGCGGCTCATTTTTATGCTTTCCTGACGCCTCGAAGAAAACGTTATGGTAGAAGATAGCATTATCGATGTTTTCTTCACCACGCTCAGAGTTCCTCCAGCGCGTCTGTGTACTCGCATCGTAATTATAGAAGACATTATTCACGAAGTAGAGTGGGCTCTTGAATGATTTATTATGGAACTCAGCCTGTGTTTTCCCCTGACCCCGCGCGCCTCCTTTATACACGATGACATTATTCGTAAAGTAAGTCGGCGAATAGTTTCCACTCATAAACTCACGAATCATGGTTCCATTATCATTCACAGAGAGGTTATAACGAGCCACAGCTTTATCTGTATTACCCATATAAGCAAACCATCCAGCACCATTATCATGGGAGTAGTTATGCTCATAGACCACATTAAAGTCGTTATACTCGAAATCCCATGGTGTCCCGTCATACGTCGTTGCAGCACCATCAAAAACTTCGTTATAGCGTATAAGTACATCGGCACTCGCATATGCATAGATAGCACAGGACTGTGCTCGGTATCTTTTCAGATATCCATTCACAGTGTTATATTCCATCAGCACATTTTTCGAGTCTCCTACCTGAATAGCACCTTGACCTATGCTGTGCATGGAGTTATTACCTATGTACAGCTGTGTCGTGTACTGGTTATGCGTACGTACCCAGAGATGCTCCCAGCCATCATGCCATTTCCCACTGGAGTCTTTTTCACCAGCACCGTCACCGAACCAGTTAAAGCCCGCTTGTATGGCGTTCAGATCCACTGTATCGAAGGTATTCTTTTCTATGCGGATATCATCGAAGTGGTATCCTCCAGGAGCATACTCGTATGATTCGTGGTTCTTCGACCCGAAAACCTGGAAGTTTACTCCAGCTGTATATATCTTCTGCCATGTATCTGGAGAGTCGAGATGGTGCACATCGACGTGATCTACACGAAAATGCTTCATTACTGTGCGCTCAGGATGTGCCTTCAGCTGCTCGACGCCCTGCTGCTTTTCCAGTATATCTGCATTAATCGATATGGATATTCCATCCCAGACTGTACCATCCCGCGCTGTTTTATCTACGCTAAAGTCATCATCATTAGATAGACTCAGCTCGCGTATCTCCCAGTGATGCTGGTTTCTCAGCACTACCGCACCCGTCGTTCCCACTTTCTGTGGATCTTTGAGCGGGTTCCCCGTGCCTTTGCCTCGCGTAAAGGGGATGTCCACTTTTCCATTCGTGGCTATATATGGCTTTGCAGCATTACTATCTCCATACGCTGCTATGGTAATGGGCTTATCCTCTGCACCAGAACCCTGAGGCCATAACTGCTGGTCATTCCACACAGACCCAGCTTTTAACAGTATCCTATCTCCCGGCTGGAATGTAACTGTGTGTACGCGGGTGAGATTCTTCCACGGTGTCTGCGCGCTCGTGCCCGTAGACGCATCCTCACCACTGCGGCTGTCCACGAAGTAATCCTGACCGCCATAAGGATTCGGAGTGTTACCCGACCATGTTTGTGTATCGAAAAGAGCTTCTGACGCGAGAGCGGTACACGGCAGTGCCCCCACACTCAAAAGCATTCCTACGCATGCACCGAGTACTGCGAGTTTTCTCGCAAGCGTCCGGTGGTGTATATGAGTCATCATCGACTCCTTTCTTCTCTTTCCAGTAACGCTTCCAGCTTGCATCGGCGCGCACTCTCACGTACTGTATCCTTTATATCTTCAAGTTCCGGAACGGCTTCAGAGCTACTATCCGAAAGAAGTATTCTCCACAGCTTTCGTCCGCCATCCTCGACTCGCATTTCTGTCTGCTTCCTCAGCTGAAGGAAGACATCAGCTCTGTCCTGTGCGTGAGCAGAAGCTCCGCGTTCATCCTCTTCATGGATAATTTTCCAGCTCAAATCCGGATAGCGCTGGCGGATACGTTCTGCTTTTTCCGGAATACCAATTCTTTCATCTTCTACGATATTCCGTATGCTCTTCGCCATATCCTCCGAGAAGTAATTCCCGTCTTCTACCTCTATGTACGCACGGTGCCCCTGAGCCGCACTGGCACTCCCGTGCTGTTCGTAAAATGTGCGGAGCTCATCATCACTGAGCTCCAGCTCAGGAGCGTGAGAGCGAAGGAGAAAATGCTTCGCATCTGTAACCACATAGTCACAGAAAAAGTCTAGACTTTTCTCCTGTACTCCATACTGCACACCATCGTCTCTGAATTTCGCATACTCACGAAGAAAGGCCTCCCATGTGGTCAAATCTGTATATCCTTCACGATATGCCCACTGGAAAAGTTTCTCATGCCGCGTATACGAGGAAGGTACTGCCGTCTTTTCGCTAGTACGAAGCGTACAAGCTGCGCACAGGCACAGCGCTACCATGAGTACTATCCCTGCACGCATAACTCTATAGAAGTCTCGGATTATCATGGCGAAGCCACCACGATAGAGCAGGATTTAAGATGTACTTCCCCTCGCGCTTGCTCTATATCCACGCGCACACGAGATAGTCTCCTCGCAGGAATACGCCATATTCTTCTATTTCCCACGCTCTGGCAGGAGGCGAGAGGCTCCTTTGCTTCATCAGCATAAATCTTTACTGATTCGATACGCTGCCCGAAGCGTATATCTTCTCTGAGAATCACTGCTTCTATGAGCTGAGGAATCTCGAAGGTGACATCTAGAGCATCAAGTATCACTTCTCGCCTGTAAAAATCTCGTATCTTTGTACCGAGCTCAGCGAGAACTTCTTTATCCGATACTGCTATGCGTCCATGAGAATCCGGAGGAACATTCAGAAGGAAGCTCGCATTCCCTCCTACTGACGCGCACCAGATGTCGAAAAGCTCATTAGCACTGCGTACGCACGTATCTTCTTCTGCATGGTAAAACCACCCAGGGCGGATAGATGTATTCACCTCTGCAGGATACCAGACTAGCGCACCACTATACTCGTCGAGAGCTTTCCTCGAGCCTAAATCATCTTCACTCGAAGCTATATAGCGAGAGAAGGTCCCATCATCTACCTTCTGGGAACGCTCTGCTGTCGTCTCAGCTCGCCGCACTATCTCTGGCACTACGCTCCATTCATCCGCACGAGTATGTCCAGCTTCATTTCCACACCAGCGTACATCTGGTCCACAGACGCTGATCACAGCCCGAGGCTGAAGCTCGCGCACGGTGGCATAGATACGCTCCCAGTCATACACTTGTCGTTTCCCATTCGCCCCTTCGCCACAGGCTCCATCGAGCCACACGCTAAAGACTTCACCATAACCAGTCAGCAGTTCGGTCAGCTGGTGAATGTAAAAGTCATTATATGCTTCTGTACCATAGCTCTCTTCTGTTCTATCCCAGGGAGAAAGGTACACTCCGAACTTCAGGCCGTGCTCCCGAGCAGCATCGCTCACCTCACGTACGAGGTCCCCCTTCCCACCCTTCCAGGGAGACGATGCGACACTATGCGACGTATATGCAGATGGCCACAAACAGAATCCGTCGTGATGCTTACAGGTAAGTATCACTCCTGTCATCCCTGCCGAGACGAGAGCCTCCATCCACTGCTGCACATCGAGAGAATCAGGATGGAAAAGCGCAGGGTCTTCATGTCCCATGCCCCACTCTCGGTCTGTCATCGTATTCATACCAAAATGGATGAAGGCATACATGTCTAAATCCTGCCATACGAGCTGGCGCGGGGAAGGACGCACACAGGTCAGGTCTTCATCTGTACGTTTCATTACCTGTTTCTCCAGTTATAGAACCAGATAATGGATATAATACCGAGAAGTCCCACAAACTCGAGCCCGAGATATACCCATCCTGTATGTGCTGCACCAAAGATAGTGAGCACTATACACGCTATATACAGCACACACTGAAAGCCTATGCTCAAAGCTGCTCGTATCTTTTCACTCATTTCACGCCTCCCATATTTGACGCCTCGAGGAGTTTCTTCTGAACGATGGCGTAGAAGATAAGTACCGGTATCATGACTATGACCATGCCTGCATACAAACGTCCGTAATTCGTAGCGGCCTTCTGAGTCTGCATGAGATTCAGCAGCCCCACCTGCACCGTACGGTTATCTCCTGTCATCAGGGTCATGGATATGATGTAGTCGTTCCAGTAGCACAGGAAATTAAAGAGCATGGACATGGATATGGCAGGCATAGCCATAGGGAAGAATATGCGAACCATAATAGTAGTCTGCGAAGCACCATCTATCATAGCCGCCTCTTCGTATGCCTTCGGTATGGTCGCGAAGTAATCTTGAAGTAGGAATACCGTAAACGGAAGCGAAGTCGCAGCATAAACGAGCGAAAGAACGAAGATGTTATCGATGAAGAAGCCCGCATCGAAAAATTGAAGCAGCCATTTATCAGCGTCTACCAGCATCAGGAAGATAGGCACGATAATGTAGTTCACGTTTATGAAAAGCCCTGCTTGGATGGCCAGCTGAAGCAAACGCTTACCCGGGAAAGAGAAGCGTGCCAGCACGTAAGCGCACGGCAGAGCGATGACGAGCACGAGAATCATGGACAGCGTGGTCACTATCACAGATGTGCCGAAGTACAGACCCAAGTGAGCATCTGTAAAAGCATCGACGTAATTCTGCCAGTGAACGCCCTCAGGAAGAGTCCACGGACTCCCATAAAACTCTCCTTTATCCTTAAATGATGCGATGATAATCCATATCGTAGGTATGGCTATGCTCAGAGCGACGAGAGTAAGCACTATCTGACCGATGGTACGGCCAGCAGTCCATGCATGCTCAGTCCCCTTCTTATTTACTATGCGCTGAGCACGTGGTACTTTATGAGTGAGCGTGTTCATATCCTCCTCCTTTCCTAGAACTCGACCACGTCACGCTTCGTGGCACGACTGACCACGAGCGACATAATGAAGCTATAGAGGAAGATAACTACGCCTATAGCCATGCCATATCCATACGACGAGTTCGTATACGCTTGCTGATACATGTATCCAAGGAGTACCTGAGATGCATTATCCGGACCACCATTCGTCAGCGCGGTGACCAGTACGAAGCTTAAGTTTACAGAGCTAATGATAAAGAACGTGAGCGTAGTGCGGATATTCTGCCACATAAGTGGAATAGTCAAACTAAAAAGCTGACGCGTCTTACTCGCCCCATCTATCTGAGAAGCTTCGTACAGGCTTGGATCTATACCTGCCATCGATGCCATATACATAACCATGTAGTATCCCACAGACTGCCAGAGCATGGAGAATGCTATCGCATAGATGACTATCTTCTGATTTCCGAGCCACACCTGGCGAAGCCCCTCGAGATGAAGGAACTGTAAGGAGCCGTTAATCAGTCCATTATTCTGGTCATAAATAGCGGAGAAGATAGCAGCCACTATTACTATGGACAGAACTGAAGGAATATAGAGGATAAAACGTATAAGAGAACCACCTATAATCCTATTTTGCATAAGTATGGCCGCAAAAATGACTGCCAGAGGAAGAGTCACACTCGTTACCACGACGAGAAGCAGAACAGTATTCTGGAAAGCATGAACGAAGTTCATGTCATCAAAGAGCTTACGGAAGTTCTCAAAGCCCACAAATATCTGATCATCCGAGTATCCACTCCACTTATACACGGACATCCTAAAAATGTTAAACGTGGGAATAAGGATGAAGATGAGGATAAGTAATCCCGTAGGTAACGCGCAGAAGAACCCGAACCTCGCGCGCTTTCTTTCCAGATCTGTCTTATGCGTGCGCGTATACGCATATACATGTCCGCTAGGATGCGTAGCACCTCCGTGATCTGTATGCATCGTCGCCATAATCACTCCTCCTTGAGCAAAGACTTTCCCACACCTATCTCAGTACACCAAGGGCATGGATACCCTGGCGAGTACCCATGCCCCTTGTGCTAAGGAGGGAAATTACGTATTCAGTTATTTCGAAGCTGCAGCGTTCAGAGCATTACTGGTTTCATTCAGCTTATCCTGCCACTGCTGAAGGCTCAGCTGCCCAGAGGCCACAGAATCCACTGCTTCATACAGATCCTGCTTAATGTTCTTTCCTTCGACAGTCGCCGTCGTAGAGAACGAACCCGCTATAGCCTTCACATCCTTCTGGTTATAGACCTCGTAGAAGGTACGAATGGTGGAGTCTACCTTATCAGTGACGCCCTTGATAGGCTGCACAGCACCCGTCTTTACAAAGATATCCGCGGCCTTATCCGAGTAAAGGTACGCCATGAATTTCTTCGCTTCTTCCTTATGCTTCGCCTTCGATGGTATCCACACAGCTTCCAGAGCGGTGCTCACATAGTGCGTCTTGCCTGCTTCGAGAGTAGGTACTGGAGCAAACCCCCACTCGAAGCCGTCCGAACGTGGAGCATCCTTCATCTCGTTTACTATCCACGTGCCGTTAGGCATGAAGATAGACTTATCGCTCAGGATAGACTGCTGATTCTTCGTGAAGTCCTGACCGTTCGCATAGCCCACAGTATCCGGATTCAAGTAGTCCTTGACAAGCTTCGAGGTCGTCTCGAGAGCCTTCGTAGCATCCGAAGACTTCCAGATATCCTTCTTATAGGTCATGATGTCTTCGTAGAACTGCTCTCCACCGACATCAGCGAGGAATGCATTAAAGAATGCATCGAAGTACCCTGCTGTAGGATAGGTGAAGAGGGATATGCCCTTCGCCTTCGCAGCATCTCCCAGCTTAAACATCTCATCCCATGTGCTCGGCACTTCCCAGCCATTCTGCTTCAGAAGGGTCTTATTATAGACGAGACCCGTCGGCGAGTAGTACATAGGCATAAGATACGTATCGCTACCACCGTATGGATTCGTGTAGAGACCTATGACGCCATCCACGAGCTTCTCTTTTACAGTCTTACTTTCACCTGGTACCTGAATGTCGAGAACATCATTCAGCTTTTCGAGTGCTTTATCCTTCAAAAGGGTTTCCGTAAGTCCAGACTTCGTACCCTGACCAAGCTCGACTATATCTGGATACTTTCCTGCCTTCATACCAGGCATAATCTCATCTTCTATCTTCTTCGAGATAGTGAGATTAATCTTTACGTTAGGATTTTCCTTTTCATAAGCAGCGACGACATCCTTGTACATCTGGGCACCATAGCCACCTTCGAAGGCTGCGAATTCGAGAGTCACTTTTCCTCCGCTGCTTCCGCCGGACTTACCAGCGCCGCATGCCGCCATACCTATAATCATAGACCCCGCGCTCACTAGAGCCAGAATCCTCTTTATCTGAGTAGAGTTCATCATCTCCTCATCCTTCTCTTCACGGTATCAGACTGCTGCTTCGCCGTCTGGCACCTATGTGGGTGTACTGCTACGTACAATTGTTAGTATACACTACATTTTCAAGAATGCGAAATTAATTTACGAAATATTCTTTATTTTTTACGAAATTATCGTTTGAATCGAAGGGTGGTGCCTCGTACACACTCCTCATACGTAATCCACATCTCTTCCTCAGCATATCGCACAGATACACGTTCGCCTTTTTCGCTCAGTACTCGTAGACTCTGAGCCTCCTCCTGCGTATACGTCCGTATAGAGCACACCACTTCTTTCGAGTCCCAGTGCACGTCCACCGTCAGCCCCGTACGGGTTCCTGCCCCACATACGCTTCCCCGGGACCATAGACTGGACTCATATCCACCTCCACATGGCCACGCAGGGAGGATACGTATACTGTTCGGCGTGCTATCCACGAGCATCTGCATACATGCAGCGCTAAAGCCTAAGTTTCCATCTATCTGAAATGGCGGATGCGCACACAGACCACTACCATACACTCCTCCCCCATGAATACTCGGTTCAGTCTCCGCATCTACTCGGCGAAGAAAGAGCCTCATACAGTTCAGTACGTGCTGCGAGTCCCGGAGTCTCGACCACAGAAGCATCCTCCAGACTATACTCCAGCCAGATCCATCATCCCCGCGCTGTTCGAGCGTTACTCGAGCTGCCTTCTCGAGACGCTCATCGCTTCCACGACCAGGATATACCTCATACAAATGCGAAAGATGCCTGTGCTGAGGATCTACTTCTTTATACTGACTGTCCCATTCCTGCACAGCGCCATCATCGCGAATGCGAGGTGGAACAAGGCGAGGAAGTGTACCTCGTGCGCGAGTCACAAATGCTTTTCCATCCACTTTCGCGCAGGTATCTGAATCCTCACTGACACACGTATCTTTTCCAGCAGAGCACAAATGTTCATACGCCTCACACAGATTTCTACAGGCTTCACGTGTCAGCGCGAGCGCGTGTTCTGTATAACTCGCCACCGATGCCACCGCCCCGGTATCATCTACATAAAACTGATTTTCTGGAGAGATAGCACCACACGGTGCCAGATATCCATCGTCCTTCTCCACCAGCGCGTCCATACAGAACTGCGCGGTAGCACACATCGAAGGCCAAATTCTTTCTAGGTACTCCGCATCTCGCGTATAGAGATATGTATCATAGAGCGTGGCACATATCCACGCGTGCGCATACGGATAAAGTGCCCAGAGAGCATCACCGTGTGCTGGAGTACTTTTTCTCCATATGTCCACGTTATGACAGACTGCAGATCCGCCACATCCGAAGACATCTCGGGCAGTTTTCCTTCCTGGACATATCAGCTGTTCGCTCATCACCTCTAACGGTTCTATAACATCCCCCAGCTGACATGGGCCCACAAGCCAGTAATTCATCTCTGTATTAATATTCGTCGTGTAATCACTAAACCACGGCGGCACTTTTTGATTATTCCACAGCCCCTGAAGTGTCATCGCTTGCGCACCGAGGCGAGATCCCGAAAGAGCCAAGTATTTTCCGAAAGAAAAGAGCATCTGCACACACCGCGCAAGCGCATCCTCACTCCCTTGCGCTACACTCTCGAGAAGCCTCGCGACATCATACTCATACGCACTCTCTTCCTCATCTGCTGTACCGAGACAGATACGCGTACGCCGAAAAAGTGTGTCATACTCATCCTTCGCGTCACGTTCAGCGTCACGTTCAGCATTACCTACAGCATCCCCTACGGCATGCTCCTCTTTCCACACGGTAAGAAGCTCCGTGAGTATTTGTGCACTATCTGTACAGATAGACACATTATGTCCTCGATATCCCGTACGCATACGCACACGGAGGGTAAGATGCTGGATATCGGAGAAAGCTATGGAGTTTCCCCTATCTTGCACCTGCCCTTCAGCCACTTCATAGCGTATAACTGCTGCATACCCCATCCCTTCACCGATGACATTCTCTGGATTCCAGAGAGTATCATCAGCATTTTCGAGAGTGCGGCGGTGTAGACCTGGCGCTTGACCGCGTATACAGAGCTTCTCTCTCTGCGCATCTACGTGTGTTATAAACCCACCGTCTGCACTCAGTGTACAGTTCAGCAGACCTGTTGCATCTACCTTCACGATGAGCTCATCAGTTTTCCGCGAGCACCACGCTTCTACTTTTACAGCGGTGTCATCTAGGCTAAAACACTCTCTCATCGTCGCATCATCAAGGTCGAGACTGCGCTGCACATCTGTACGTGCAGCTTCGAAGCGTAGATGCATATCTCCGAGAGGAAGATAAACCTGCACATCATGCGCATGAGAGAGCTTACTATTAATAAGCTCATTTGCTTCACTCACCAGTCCATCACGAAGCAGCTTGCGCGCATCTTCCATATCGCGAGCGTTCAGAGGCGAGACATCCTCATTCGGATATCCAGACCAGAGAGTGTCCTCATTCAGCGCGAAAGTAATCTGCTCGTCCGCGCCATACACCATGGCACCCATACGACCACTTCCTAGCGGTATGCCATCATTCCAGTGCTGTGCTGCACCATGCCAGAGCATTTTCATACGCGTACTACTCCTTTACGCAGGATAATGTTCGCATACTGCTGAGTTTCTCCCGTAGCCACTATGCAGTATGCGCTACGAGCACGGTCATAAAACTCATAGCGCTCGCACCACTGCATATGTGCTCCCTGAAGAATACTTCCATACTCATCCCAGATGGGAGCGGCACACCTACCTCCTTCTATATCTCCTTCTACCACTTTCATCAGAGTCACAGGAGCGTCATCATACCGGTCGAGGGGGAAGAGGGTAAGCACTGCAGTAAGAAGTTCAGGAATGCGCACTCCATCATAGCGCACGACGCAGGCGCGCTCACTGACGCTTTGAGCAGGAAAATGCGCATCTGCGAAGACTATAGTATCTCCATGTCCCATCTCACACAGTACTTTCAGTAACTGCGGTGAGAGTATAGCCGGTATTCCTTTCAGCATGGCCTTACTCCTTCGTATGACTGTACTGTTCTCTAGTTTACTCGAGAATCTGTGCTATACATGCGCGCTGCTGCACAGTGAGTCGCAGGTCTTCCACACTGATGTCGAGTCCTTTTACTCGTACCGCTTCTTTTATAGCAGGGATAAAGAACTCAGCCACATCATAGACTGCCATGAGATGCTGTATGCGCGCGCTCGCCTCCAGGAGCTCCCGCATATTTTTATCCTTCCACGCCTTGTCCGCTCGAGAGAAAGTCTCTGGTTCCACATTCGTAAGGCCGCTGATAACGCCATTACCACCAGCTACTCTATTTGCTCCATAGTATTCGTCATACCCAGACAGCACACAGAAGTCTGGTCGCACAGGACGTACACTCTGGATTATCTTTCGCGTATGACTGAGTGTATCCACGGTGTCTTTTATCCCCACGATATTTTCATACTCGCATGCCAGCACTGACACTGTCTCTGGATCAAGATCACTGCCCGTGCGAGCTGGGAAGTTATAAAGAATAACCGGTAAAGATGTACTGCATGCCAGCCGCGAGAAGTATGCACGAGCTTCGCGAGGGCTTGGACCGAAATAATACGGCGAGAGAGCTAGGATACCATCCACTTCCTCTCGCTCACAAGCACGGATAAGCTCAAGTACGTTTCGCACATCCGTATCTGCCACACCCACGAAGACCTGCATTCTGTGCTGTATATACTGAACGAGATGATGGATCATCTGCGCCTTTTCCTGCACACTGAACGTATAGAACTCGCCGATACTTCCGAAAAGGATTATGCCCTGCACACCCGCATGGATAAGATGGTCACAGTGTGCATACCAGTGCTCATAGTCTGCAGTGCCATCCTCTCTTAGGAACGTCAGGGATGGACAGTACACTCCATCACAGAGAAACATGCTCATCATCTCCTCCATATACTCGTCGTGCATTTGCGTAGAAGAAATTATCGTCACCATTCCAGTACTTCATCACGATTTGAAGATGCTCAGCAAGCCCACCATAAAGCTGAATCACTGGCCAGTTTGAAGCATACAGGAGACGTTCTGGAGAGAAGATAGACTTCATGCACGCACATATACTGTCAGCGAATACTACGTCAGCAGTGGGATACCCAGACACTTTCACATAGACATTCTCCAGAGTAGCAAGCCGCTCAAAAGCGGGAAGTGCGCTCTCGAGCTGAGCGCTATTAGTCACATTCCCCACGTGATCGAGCACTACAGTAGCTTGCGGAATACGCTCGCATGCCCGTACGAGATCATCGAGTTCTTCGGTACGTACACACGCATCGAATGCGATATGGCGGTCTGCGAGTAGACGCAGTCCGTCTAAAAATTCTCGCTCGAGACAGCGACCCTCCCGAGCAGATGTCGTGTGCAGTACTTCACGTACAGCCCGTGCACAGAGAGGCACACGCATATGCGTGCTGAGACGCGCCTGTAAGCACATAGCAAATCCCGCACTTTCCTGAAGCTGCGCCGCTCGTATATCTTCATCCGCCCAGTCTGGCGTATCCACTTCTACATACACTCCTGAGACGAGCTGAACCTGCGGCACTGTCCGAGCAGAGTCATACGCGCATACGAGATCATCGAGCGTATACGTCCTCTGAAGTACCTTCATATCCCGGGTAACCCAAGGAAGGTTCTGTTTCTGCCAGTTCCAGAGATGCACATGCGAGTCGAGCACTTTCTGCACTGGCGTAAGCTCACTACCCTGCTCATCGTGAGCTTTTGTCAGCGCCCCCATCATGTCAGCGCCCTATCGAGGTGCACATAACCACCATCTGGATATATCCACTGTCCTGTCGTGTGCGACGAACGGTCAGAAAGGAGAAAAACCACAGTATCTGCTATCTCCTCAGTACTCGTCATACGGTGGCCAAGCGGTATGGATCGCGTTATCTTTTCAAGCTGAGCCTTCTGTGCCTCTTCATCTCCGAAGCTCCGGATCCACTGTGCGTAGAGAGGAGTCCAGGATTCTGCTATAACGACGGCATTCGCACGCACATTATCAGCAGCCAGCGCAGCAGCCCACTCGCGAGTAAGAGCGAGGATAGCACCTTTCGCAGCAGCATATGCGCTTGTCTTACCTTGTCCAGTTACTGCCGTCTTCGAGCCCACGTTTACTATAGATCCTTGCGACTCTTTCAGTGCACCGACGCACTGGTGTACGAGTTCATAGTAATGCGTAAGATTTCCATGCAGTGAGGCCTCGAAGTCCCTCCAGCTGGTCGTCTCCAGGGAGAGACCATCATTTCTACCCGCATTATTCACCACGCCATCGATATGCCCATACTTTCTGAGCACATCCTGAACGAGAGGTCCTATCTCATCGGCGTTATTCAAGTCTATGAGATACACATCATACGTAGTAGTTATCTCTTCCATGGCTTGACGAAAGTCTTCTTCTGCCCCATCACTCCTGTTCAGAACGACAGGTATAGCCCCTTCTTCAGCTAGCCTCAACGCTATAGCTCTGCCTATCCCCTTAAATCCTCCCGTCACGAGGATTACCTTTCCTGAGAGATGTAAGTCCACTGCAGTCCCTTTCTCTAGTACCCTTTATATATCACTCATCATCAGCACTGGTGCGTATACGCGGCTGAGCATACATATACTGCTCGCACAGAGCGAGGTTCATCTGAATCCCACTTCCTGGATTCAGTGGAGTCTGGTAACGCCCATGACATATTCGAGAAGGCTCGAGGAAGTATTCGTGCTGATTATCCACGTACTCCACCATGCGGTCTTCCATCTGCCCCGAGATGGACACATAGTCCAGCATGGCATACTGCACCACAGCTTCACACAGCCCCACACCACCTGCATGAGGGCATACTCGTACGCCATACTTATGCGCGAGCAGATACTCGAGGATAATCTCCTGAGGGCCTGCTACACGCGTCGCATCTATCTGCATCACTTGGAATGCTCCCGCCTGCAGATACTGCTTATAAAGGATACGGCTTTGCATCTGCTCTCCCGTCGCCACAGCAAGCGGATGAATAGCTTTTTGTATGGCCGCGTGGCCGAGTACATCATCTGGACTAGTTGGCTCCTCTACCCACGCGAGGTCATACTTTTCGAGATGTTTTATCCAGGCGATGGCTTGCGGTACGTCCCAGACCTGGTTCGCATCTACCGCTATACGTATATCTGGCCCCGCTTCCTGCCGGGCGAGGCTTAGACGCCGGATATCATCCTGCAGGTTCTGCCCCACTTTCAGCTTTATCTGCTGAAATCCTTTCTCCCTCGTCTCACTTCGGATAAGGCTGAGCATTTTTTCGTCGCTATATCCGAGCCATCCCGCTGCTGTAGAGTATCCTGGATATCCACGCTGGATAAGATCGTGCGCTCGCGCATCGGCACTCGCTTTTTTATCCGCAAGTATGTCTACTGCTTCTTCAGGCGTCAGAGCATCTGTAAGATAGCGAAAGTCGAGCGTAGAGACCAATTCTTCCGGCTCCATACTGCTCAGAAGCTTCCATAACGGCATCCGCGACCTTCGTGCTTTCAGATCCCATAATGCCGAAAGCAGCGCACCACATGCCATATGGACCACGCCCTTTTCTGGACCCAGCCAGCGCAGCTGCGAGTCATGAATGCACTCATCCCATGCGAGCCGCATCTGATCCAGATATGTTTCTACTCGTTTTCCTATAAATTTTCGCGCTATGGTATCGATAGCGGTAACGACCACATCATTACCCCTACCTATAGTAAAGACGAAACCATATCCACAGTCTCCATCACTCGTCTCGAGTACTACATACGCACTCGAGTAGTCTGGGTCTGGATTCATAGCATCCGAACCCGATAAGGTCTGAGACGTAGGGAATCTCAGGTCATATGTCGTTACTTTCGCTATAGTACTCATCTCGCCTCTTTGCTTCCTTTGCTTCGCACATCCCTGTAACCGTGATTTTATTCTATCATATAAATTACGAAAGTTTATATATATTTATGGAAATTTTCTTATCTCATTTTCTCTTTTCTGCTGTATACTAGAGAAAAAGGACGGATAGAGGTGATGTGATGCCATCTGAGAAAGTAAGCCTAGCTACGATAGCATACGAGGCACAGGTATCTCAGGCTACAGTGTCTAAGGTACTCAACGGACGTTCTGGCGTATCTGAAATTACCCGAAAAAGAGTGGAGTCCCTTCTCACTGAGTACGGGTATAAAAAGCCTCTGGCTACCACAAAAACCTCGCAAACCATAGAACTCATCATGACGGAAGTGTCGAATAACGGCACTATGGCTATGATTCAAGAAACCACCGCATATGCGAAAAACTTTAGTATAGGTATTACGTGTTCGTGCGTAGGAAGCAGTGCAGATGACCGCTATGCTGAAGCTGTGAGTAGCTGCTTGCGTGGAGCCATAGACAGGAATCCACTAGGAGTCATCCTTCTTCTTCATCATCTGTCTGCTGAGGATAAAGCTCTCCTGAACTCCCGAGACATTCCCTATGTCATCATAGACCCCATAGGACAAGTGGACGAGGACACCCTCGGAGTGGGTATAGATAACTGGACGAGTGGTCTCGTGGTAGCAGAATACCTTCTCTCTTTAGGACATACCCGCATCGGCATCATTACAGGACCAGATGATGCGCAGTCCTCTCAGGCACGTCTGAGCGGATATATGAGCGCACTACGCACACACGGTGTTTCTGTAAAACCTGACCTGATCAAGCCTGGAGATTACCTTCCGGATAAAGCCTTCCATGCAGCCTGTGAGCTTCTCGACCTTCCTGAAGATGAGCGCCCCACAGCCATCTTCGCATTTAATGACCTCAGCGCGGTGAGCGTTTACCGCGCTGCGCGAGCACGGCATATTCTTCTCCCCGATGAACTGTCTGTCGTAGGGTTTGATAACGTCTACCCATCGTCATACGTCTACCCTGCACTCACCACAGTCACACAGCCTTTCGACCGTATGGCGCAGCGTGCCATAGACCTCATTCTCGATGCGCGCGCAGACCGCAGTATGCAGCACTACTCCATCCTTCCCACTCAGCTGGAGATACGCCAGTCCTGCGCTGCGCCACGCGCATAAGATACACACAGTAGGGGTGTTCCTAGAGAACGCCTACTTCACGTGCACTTTATCGCTTCTTCTGAATAAACTCGTGCATCCCCACCATGAGCAGGAAGAAGACGAGAATGTATGCCGGCATCCACAGTGCAGATATCTGCCGAGCTATCAGCCCGAAGACTGGCACGACCACGAGATAGCCCACATACGCGCTCGCCATCTGCACGCCGATGATAGCTTGCGACTTATCCTCGCCGAATAGCTCCGGAGTCGCATGAATGATGCTCGGATAGATAGGGGCACAGCCCACGCCGATGAGGATGAGTCCGAGCATAGTCAGCACGGTGTAGGGCGTAGGGTTCACAGTCAGTAGTATACCCGCGAAAAGCACAGCAGAGCCGAGGCGTATCATGAAGGTATCGCTGAATTTATCTGCTATGAACCCTGCCGCTATACGTCCACCGGTGATTCCGAGGAAGAAGTAGCTCGCCCACACTGCTGCCTGGTCGGCACTAATCCCCCGTGACTGCACAGCATAGGTACTCGCCCACAGGCCCACTGTGCCCTCGAGGCCGCAGTAGCACAGGAACATAAGCATCACTTCCTTCGCCAGTGGTAAGCGCAGAGTAGCCATGAGCCCGAGAGGCTTCGCCGATGCTTTCTGCTCCGAGGAGGATTCTACGGTGGCACGACCTCTCTTCGCCCACAGCGGCAGTGACAGTGCCACGAGTACCGTAATACCTATCTGAATAAAGCTCACATACCGGTATCCGAGCTGCCACTGGTGCTGTTCGATGAGTGCATAGGACATAATGCTCGGGCTGACGACGGTCCCCACTCCCCACATGGCATGCAGCCAGCTCATGTGCCGGCTGCTGTAGTGCAGAGCCACATAATTATTCAGTGCCGCATCGATAGCTCCCGCTCCGAGACCATACGGGATAGCACACAGGCACAGAATCCAGAATGTCGGTGAGAAGGAGAATCCGAGCAGCGCCACAGCAGTAAGACCCACGGATACAGTGACGACTTTCCCCGCACCGAGCTTAAACGTCAGCCTGTCACTGAGAAGAGACGAGATAATAGTCCCCGCTGTGATGATGATCTGTACCAGTCCCGCATACGAGACAGGCACATGATACTGAGGATACATGGTCGGCCATGCTGACCCCATGAGAGAGTCTGGAAGCCCTAGAGAGATAAAAGCCAAGTATATGACTGCCAGCAGTACGTTCGCCATCGTTCATGCTCCTGCATACGTTTTCATTTCATTCCTGCACCTCAGAGTACAGGACTCATCCGACGAGAGTCGAAATTTCGACACGCGTGATGGAAATGTGAAGAATGGAGATTTGTAGTCACGAATGACCGCCGTTTTAACGATATAAAGCCGTTTATGAGTTTATGTCGTAAACTCAACGGTCATTCGTGACTACAAACACCCCGAAAACGGGAAAATTGTCCTATTACGCGAGAAGACGCTCCGAGCGTACTCTCCCGAGCCGCGCACACGCCGTCTTACGCGTCTATCTTCGAGCGGTCGAAATCATCCGCATTATCGATGATAAACTGCTTACGCGGCGGCACCTCATCGCCCATGAGCAGGCTGAAGATCTCCGACGCCTCAGCCGCATCCTCGAGTCGAATCCTACGCAGCATACGCGTGCGCGGATCCATAGTCGTATCCGCCAGCTGATCCGCATCCATCTCGCCCAGACCCTTATAGCGCTGAATGTCCTCGTTATACGCGATGCCCTGGTCGCGCAGCTTCGCCAGCCGCACGCCGAGCTCCTCCTCCGAGTACGTGTAGATATACTCCCCCTTGCGCTTCCCAACCAGTGCGATGCGATGCAGCGGCGGAACCGCAGCATACACGTGCCCTTCCGCGATGAGCGGACGCATGTACCGGTAGAACAGCGTCAGCAGCAGCGTGCGGATGTGCGCGCCATCCACGTCCGCATCGGTCATCATGACCACCTTGTTATAGCGCGCCTGCTTCACGTCGAAGGTAGACCCCGAACCCGCTCCCACCACCTGGATGATGGACGAGCATTCCTTATTCGCCAGAATCTGCGCCGTGGACGCCTTCTGCACGTTCAGGATCTTACCGCGGATAGGCAGAAGAGCTTGGAACATGGAGTTACGCGCAGCCTTCGCGGTGCCGAGAGCGGAGTCACCCTCCACGATGAACAGCTCAGCGATATCATCATTACCCGGCTGGCAGTCTGAAAGTTTCGACGGCATAGAAGCCGACTCGAGCGCGTTCTTACGGCGCGTGACTTCTTTCGCCTTGCGTGACTGGATGCGCGCATGCATCTCGCCCACGATTTTTTCGAGTACGCGCGCGGACTGCTCTTTAAAGCCACGCTTCGAGCCGGAGATCATCTCCCCGAACTGCGCGTCACTCATCTTCGTGACGATAGGCTTCACCGGAGCAGTTCCGAGCACGTCTTTCGTCTGCCCCTGGAACTGCGGCTCGGCGATGCGTACCGTGACTACGGCCACGAGTCCCGACGTCACGTCGTCGCGCTCCACCTTCATGGACGAGTCTTTCGCGCTGATCTTATACTTGCGCGCGGAAGCTTCCACGTTTTTGCGCACCTGCTTCGTAATGGAGTTCAGGAAACCGTCCACGTGCATGCCGCCGCCCGGCGTCTCCACCACGTTCACGAAACTGCGGATGGTCGTCTCATAGTCGTTCACCCAGCGCAGCGCGATGTCCACGTCACACGTGCGTTCTATCATACGCGCTTCGAGGTCGCCGCTGGCCGTCACGACCTGCGTTTCCTCCTCGTACGTGTCCTGGCCGGTGATATGCCAGATATCGCAGATATCCTCGCCTTTCGAGAGGAAGTCCACGTAGTCCACGATGCCGCCCTCGTGCAGGAAGACCTGTTCGCGCGGATGGCTCTGCCGGCGCTTCGCCTCCTGAGCGGCGTTCTGCGCGGCTATACGGCGCTGCGTTTCCTCTGCAGCCGTGCTTTCTTCCTCGTCTTCCGCTGCTTCAGTGTCGTCTTCCGAGGTCAATTCTTCCGCCGGCTCATCTGCCACTTCGGCGAGCTCGGCCTCTGGCTGCGCTACAGCCTGCATCTCAGCCTCAGGCTCGTCGCTCACCTTCTCATCGACCACGTGAATCTCGAGTCCTGGCACGAGGAAGGAGGTCTGACGAACACGCTCGACAAGCTGCTCATAGCTGAACACTGCCGTCGCGTTAAAGATCTCAGGGTCTAGCCAGTAGCGGATACGCGTACCCGTGTGACCGTCATCATACGTGCCTACCACGCGCAGCTCGGTAGCGCGACGCTTCGGAGTCTTCTTAAAAGGCGACTTCGGCGAAGGCTCGCTCGCATCCGCATCCGTATAAACACCAGGATGCCCCTGATGAAACTCCATGCGGTACGTCTGCCCATCACGGTCCACTTCTACATCAAGGCGTTCACTCAGAGCATTCACCACAGAGGAACCCACGCCGTGCAGGCCACCCACAGCGTTATACGATGCATTACCGAACTTCGCACCCGCATGGAGCTTCGTGAGAACAACTTCCACGCCAGACAGGCCTGTCTTCGGCTCTTTATCGATAGGAATACCGCGGCCATTATCCTCCACAGTGATGGAGCCATCTGTATGCAGAGTCACCGTAATCTTCGTGCAGGCTCCTGCCAGAGCCTCATCCACAGAGTTATCGATGATCTCCCACAAGCAGTGCATCAAGCCCTGTGAGTCCGTGGTTCCTATGTACATGCCCGGACGCTTGCGGACAGCATCCAGCCCTTCTAGGACAGACAGGCTGTCTGCATTATAGTCTTCTTGTGCTGTTTTCTTCGCAGCCATGAAAGGTATGCCTCATTTTCTATGCATTTCGGTTCGCCACCACTGCTTTCCTGCTGGCGAGCAGAAAAAACTCGGAGACGAACCGAAAGGATATGCGTACTACTCCTGCGTTACTCCTGGACTATTCCTGGTCGAGGAAGTCACGCAAGGTCTGCGAGCGCGATGGGTGGCGCAGCTTCGCCATGGTCTTCGACTCTATCTGGCGGATGCGCTCACGCGTCACGCCATACACGTGGCCGATGTCATCCAGAGTCTTCGGCTGACCGTCTTCGAGGCCGTAGCGCATCTTAATAACGCCTGCTTCTCGTGGGCTGAGAGTCTCCAGCACCTGACGGAACTGATCCTGCAGCAGGGAGAAGGCCACGGACTCGGATGGCGCGATAGCATCCGAATCCTCGATGAGATCACCAAACTCCGAGTCTCCATCTTCACCCAGTGGCGTGTGCAGGGAGATAGGCTCGCGGCCATACTTCTGGACTTCCTGCACCTTCTCCACAGGCATGTCCAGCTCGCGGGCCAGCTCGTCGAGTGTAGGCTCACGGCCGAGGTCCTGCAGCATCTGACGCTGAACGCGCGAGAGCTTATTAATCACTTCCACCATGTGCACTGGCACGCGAATGGTACGCGCCTGGTCTGCCATAGCGCGGGTGATGGCCTGACGAATCCACCACGTAGCATACGTGGAGAACTTAAAGCCCTTCTTCCAGTCAAACTTTTCCACTGCGCGGATAAGGCCGAGGTTACCTTCCTGAATGAGGTCGAGGAAGAGCATACCGCGTCCCGTGTAGCGCTTCGCCAGCGAGACCACCAGACGCAGGTTTGCTTCCAGCAGATGGTCCTTCGCCTTCTTACCGTCGCTGGCAGCCCACTTCAGCTCACGCTTCTGCTTAAAGGTCATGTCATCGATGTTCTCAGTGTCCAGAATATGCTGGGCATACAGGCCTGCTTCGATGCGCTCAGAAAGATCCACTTCCTGGTCTGCGGTCAGCAGGTTCACGCGGCCTATCTGCTTGAGGTAATCCTTCACAGGGTCTGCAGTAGCACCCGTGGCTATGACGCGACGCTTCGGATTCCCCGAAGGAGTGAGATTCTCATCATCATCCTTCGAGCTGTTCAGTACGAAGGCACCTTCCTTCTGAGGCTCTTCGTCCTGTTCCTCTGCATCGTCATCATCAGACTCCGGCTCAGGATCATCCATGGTTTCCTCGCCGAGATCATCCTCATCCTCGACTATAGGGTCGCCATTCTCATCCAGCTCTACAGAGTCGTCCAGTTCTGGAGTCTTATCTGCATCACCATCCAGCTCATCAGCATCCGCGTCGAGAGTACCCATATCTTCTGGAGCATCTTGATCTGCATCATTCTCATCTGGTGCGAAGAGCAGATCATCCTTCCCATCATCCGTCTGTGCAGTAGTCTTTTTCGCTGTCTTCTTCGCAGCGCTCGTCTTCTTCGCTGCTGTCTTTCGTGTAGCCTTCGTCGCTTCCTTCTGCTCAGTAGCGGTATCCTCGTCTGTTACTGCTGCAGTCTTTTTCGCTGTGGCCAACTTTCCTCCTTAACTCCTTTTACGCACTACCCGTAAAAGAGCGCACTTATGGCAAGTGCAAGTATTCGTGTATACAAGCTAACCACACGAAGCAGACATTTATTCCGTCATATCCTCTTCCTTTCTCTCGCTTTTTGCTGTAAACTTAATCTTTTATCGCACCTCTTCTCCCTCCTGTCCTGCATGTTCTATAATCTGCCTTCTCAGCCATGCTGGCACGAGGCCTCTCGTATAGGTATTCCTCATAATGCGGGCGAGCGGGTAGTCCTCACTCAGCTGTATCGCTTTCTCATTCGCAGCTTCAGATTCGGTAAGCCTTCCCATCCACCAGCACAAGTACGCTTCCATGCTGTAGAATCCTACGCTCGGACTCTCGGATATAGCGCTAGATGCTGTACGAATAATGCTCACTGCGAAGGCTGTTCTGTCTAAGTCCGGCATACAGTATGGATTATTCAGGTATTCCCATGTGCGCGTCACTGTTATCTCAGCTGCTCGCTCAGAGAAAGGATGAGTCACAGCTTCTTCCATATCCTCTAAAGACATGGTATCCAGTGCAGATAAGACGAGAGCATCTCGAAAAGGAAGGTGCTCATCCACCGCGAGGATAAACCTGTCGAACTGGTCTTCCGTCCAGCGCGGATCATCACGCGCATCCAGTGCTTCGAGCCATCCCGAGCACAAGTCCCCGAACCACTTTTCGAAAACGTGGTCTACGTCTGCGCGCGCCAGCGCACGCTCCCTCCTGAACTGGTCTGTCATCCGGGCGAGATGGGAGGAATCTCGCCGCGTAAACTGTGTTATCGTATCCATACTTCTATAGTGCTCCACGTTCCTCGAAAAGACTAGCTCATCGAGTACATGTGGACAGATGTGGAAACACGCCCGGTATATCTCGTTTACTAAAATTATTCCTGTGGATAACCTAACGTCGCCAGCAGCATATGCACATAGTGAGCAGGCTCTCACAGCCTCTGCCGTAAACGCGCGCCTCGAAGACATCATTCGAAGCGCGTGGGAGAAGAATGCCCAGCATTTCCCCCATGTTCAGGCTAGTGATGTCCTCTCTCTCATCTCACACGTAGGTGAGCAAGGTGTAGCCTCCAGCCACGGGGGAAAGCGCCTTCGTGCATTGCTGCTCGACCAAACTGCCCGCACATTCACAAAGCCAGAGCAGCGCGCAGACCTCGATACGGCAGCACTACGAGACCTCGCATGTGCCATAGAGATATTCCAGACAGCTGCTCTTATCCATGATGACATTATGGATGCCGCTGATACGCGCCGAGGCGCTCCCTCTGCCCATAAAGCACTCGAAGCGCTGACGAAGAATCCCCAGCAGGCGCAGGGACTCGCTCTCATGCTCGGAGACTTGCTGGCCACACTCAGCATCCGCACAGCGCACAGCGCAAGCGCGAACCTACCTCACGGCGACGCGATATTTCAGGCTTTCCTCGACATGCACGACCAGGTGGAGCTCGGCCAGATTATGGACGTATCCATGGAGTCCCTCGACCTGAGCTCGCACGCAGACACTGAAAAATTCGAAGACTCCATCACTGCCACATATCTGAATAAGACGGCCAGCTATACGACGGTGGCCCCTATGCTGATGGGAGGATTGGCAGCAGGAAGCCTCCTCACGTCACGTTTAGCGCACGACGTCGGCAGTACGCTCGGTCTCGCCTTCCAGATTCACGACGACCTGCTCGACCTCGTCTCCACCCAGCAGAAAACGGGTAAACCTCTCTACGGGGACATCCGGGAAGGAAAGCGCACATACATACTCGCGCAAGCGCTGAAACGCGCGAATGACGCAGACCGAGCCTTCCTCGTCCAGCAGTTTATGCGAGATGAGCGCACACCTCAGGCCACACAGCAGATTCGCGCGATCTTCCTCAGCACCGGGGCCATAGACGCGGCTGTAGAAAAGCTCGACGAACTATGGACTCAGGCAGCACACGAGGTCCTCGCAGCCTGCATGAGCCAGGACGTGAACCCAGAAGATGCCCAGCAGTACATCAGCTTCTGCCAGCGATTCGTGGCATAACGAGCAAGGAATCCGCATGTCTACACCATTTACCGGATATATCCACCAGGTTCTGGATAACCGCTACCTCATCGTGCGTAAGATAGCCGAAGGTGGCATGGCCAGCGTCTTCGAAGCGACCGACCAGCGTCTGAACAAACGCGTGGCGGTAAAAATCATGCACACGGCCCTAGCCTACTCAGACCATAGCGAGCAGTATGTGGAGCGCTTTCACCGCGAGGCACTGTCCGCCGCGGCTATAGATAATCCTCACATCGTCCACGTGTTCGACGCTGGAAGCGTGGAAAATGTGGGGTACATCGTTATGGAATACGTGGACGGGCAGACTCTACGCGACCTTATGCGCGCACAGAGCACCTTCAGTGTAGGCCAGATGCTCACCATCCTCGACCAGATTCTCGACGGGCTCGCTGCCGCTCACTCGCTCGACATCATTCACCGCGATATGAAGCCGGAAAACATTATGCTGAATGCTCGCGGCGAGGTGCAGATAGCAGATTTCGGTCTGGCGAAGCAGACTGATAATGCCACCGTCGCCCCCACCGGCATGTTCGTGGGAACGTCCACATACGTAGCTCCGGAGACCGCCTCGGCGAATGAGTCTCTGCCCGCTTCAGATCTCTATGCCGTAGGCCTCATGGCGTGGGAGATGCTTCTGGGGCGCCCTCCGTTCACTGGCGCAAGCCCTGTGACGGTGGTCTATAAGCATGTGAATGAGGACGTGCCGCCTCTGACGTCTCTCGCCCCCTCCGTGCCGCGCTCGGTGAGTGAGTTCGTAACATCCCTGTGTGCGCGCTCAGCATCTGCGCGGCCTCAGAATGCTCAGCTCGCACTGCAGGCACTGCGCAGCGTGCGTGCCCACCTGGCATCTGAGCAGCTGCGCGTGCGCGTTCTGAGCGATGGGACGCTCGCCTCTCCAGCACCGCGCGTGGCGAAGAGCGGGACGCCTGCTGGACCTGCTTCTGCTGTCCCGCGCCCGCCTGCGGTACGAGTCCGCGCCCGGGGTCTGCACTGGCTTCGCGCGCATCCCACGACGTCTGCTGTGAGCGCCGTTTTACTGTCAATTCTCCTTATCGCAGGCTTCGTCTCCTGGTGGAACACATTCGGACCAGGAAGCTACGTGCTCCTTCCCGCACCTACAGACGTGACATGCACGAGTTCCTCCTGCACTCTGCAGGGAGCGAACGCTTCCTCGTATGAGAAGCTGCTGAAGGACCAGAGCATCTCCTATACAGTACAGCGCGCTGCGAGTGATAGCGTGGAGTCAGGGAAGATCATCTCCTCTACCCCAGAGCATATAGGAGACCATATAGCAAAGTCTGGCGGAAGCGTCACCCTCACCGTATCCACAGGAATCCAGCAGCTGACCATCCCGTCAGACATCCTCGACTCGTCCAGCGCGAATGGAAAAGATCCGCTGAAAACTCTTAAAAGTTTAGGTTTTACGAAAGTGCAGCACTCCACAGATGCGGACCAGTATTCTCTCACTGTTCCTTCCGGAGCAGCGCTGGACATTACGCCCAAGCCAGGAGCGCGGATAAATCATAATGCTGAGATCACCGTGGTTCTGTCCCGAGGACTCAAGACCGTCACGATGCCAGACGTAACTGGCCTGTCGCGTGGAGATGCCCTCGCTGCTCTGAATGAACTACGCCTAACCACGACTGTGAAGGAAACCTACTCGTCGGAGGTGGAAACTGGAAAAGTAATCTCCCAGTCTGCCTCTGCGGGCGATAAGCTCAAGTGGAATGATAAAGTAACCATAACCGTCTCAAAGGGCGCACAAACAGTGACCATTCCAGATGTGCGCGGGATGAGCACTGCCCGAGCCCGAACCACATTAGAGGACCTGGGGCTGAAAGTAACGGTAAAGTCCCAGGGTGGGGACAGTATAGCGCGCCAGTCACTTTCCCCAGGGGACACTGTCTCTGTGACCGACGGGAAGGGTAATGCGCGGGGCATTACCCTGACGACCACAGAAAAGTAGCATTATTCAGCTGCGCGTGCAGCCAGTAGCTTCTTCGCTTCCTGAGCGTACATATCCACGTATTCCTGGCCGGTGAGCTTCTGAATGCGTTCCATCAGCTCATCTGCCAGCGCACGGATATCCTCGCGCGTTATCTCCTCTTCAGGCTTCTTTTCCACCTGGATAGGAGCATCATAGACCACGGTTACAGTGCCCTTACCTGGCATGACCTGACCTGGCTTCTGGATTTCGCGCGTGCCGATGAGAGCCGTAGGAATAATAGGGCAGCCCGTTTCGAGAGCTAAACGTGCGAACCCCGTATGCGCACGGTAGAGGCGACCATCTGGGCTTCGAGTACCTTCGGGATGAATGCCGAAGAGCTCGCCAGACTCGAGGATTTCCCGCGCAGTAGCCATAGCTCCCGCTGCTTTATCTCCACCAGCGCGGTCTACAGGGAATACTCCCACAGAGGTAAACCACCACTTTTTAAACCAGCCTTTAAAGCCCTTTCCAGTGAAGTAATCCGACTTTCCCATGAAGTGGACCATGCGTGGGCACGTTATAGGAATCACTGCATCATCGATGACAGCGAGGTGATTCGCTGCGATGATAGCTCCACCCTGCTTCGGAATATTATCTGTTCCGATAACCACGGGATGGAACCTGTGACGAGCCAGACCACCTAAGCCCTTAACGAAAAACCAGTATAACACCGCGCGTTCCTTCCCACTAGGATAGACAGAGTCGCGTAGAATAGTACGTATGACTCATGATGATAATGACTACCCTAGCACAGACACCTCGAACGATGCAGCATGGGCTGAGTTTGTGAACGGTCACAGCGAGGAGCTGAGTGACGTAGCAGACTCTCGTACAGCGAAGAAGTTCGAAAAGAAGGCAGCACGCGAAGAGAAAAAAGCTGCTCGCGTAAAAATGCAGATGAAAGACTTTAACTCCGACGTCTTCATCTCGGCTCCTGCCACACCTCGTGGTTACTCGACCTCATGGCTGGATGCTGATGATGCGGATAACCACTTCACTCCTGCGAATCCTGCATGGTCCTCCATTCATGGTTCGGCAGTAACCGCCGCAGTTCTCCTCGTCCTCGGCTTCGCCAGCGTGTTCGCTGCGCTCGCCCTACCAGACTGGCGCACGCTGCTCGGATCTGTAGGAGGAGTTCTGCTCATTCTCGGCTTCGCCATCTTCGTAGCATCGCCGAAGAATAAGAAAGATTAACCTCGATAAAAAGCGGGCGGACACCCTACACAAGAGTGTCCGCCCGAAAAGTATACACGCGCTTACTTCGTATACTCGTTCTTATAGAAACGCAAAGCGAGGTTCGCCGCGCCTATCAGACCAGCATCCTGGCCAGCAGTAGCTGCCACGATAGGAGGATGAGGACGGTAAGCGCTCGCCTGCAGGAAGCGCGAATAGTTATAGCGAGCAGGGTCGATGAGGATGTCCCCTACAGCTACCACACCGCCACCGATGACGTAAATGTCTGGATCAAGCACTGCCGAGATAGCCGCCATGGTACGCCCCAGCCACTCGCCTATCTTATTAAACGCATACAGGCTGATAGCGTCGCCTTCTTCAGCAGCCTTCGAGACCATCTTTCCACGCAGCTCGTCGATATCTCCACCGCAAGCCTCCAGCAGACGCGCAGCATCCTGAGGACGACGGCGGATAGCAGAACGCGCGAAACGCTCCAGCGCATTACCCGAGGTATAACGCTCAGCGCAACCACGCAGACCGCAACCACACGTGTCTCCATCCGAGACCATAGGAAGGTGACCAAGCTCAGCGGCCATGCCATATGAGCCACGGAAGAGCTCACCATCGATAACGATAGCGCCGCCTAGACCTGTCCCGACGGTCAGGGCCACCATATTCTTATGACCCTTACCAGCACCATGCACAAACTCGCCCCAGCCCGCGCAGTTTGCGTCATTCTCCACGACGACAGGAGCCTTATGGTCGATGAGCGCTTCGATGCGGTCTGCCAGAGGATAGTTCACCCAGCCGCTGATATTCGCCGCAAAGCTGATAGTACGGCGGTCTTCCTTCACATTACCCGCTGCGGAAATGCCGATGGCTACGATATCATCAAACGACTTCGACGCTTCCTTAAACAGGTTCGCGATATGCTCGTCGATGAGCTCGGCTTCCGCAGGCGTAGGAACAGTCCACTGGCGTACGATGACGTCATCATCGTCGCACACGCCTACAGCGATCTTCGTTCCGCCGATGTCTACTGCTAAAGAATGCATTATTCCTCCAAAATTATGGGCTCTCCACCATATAGTTTCGACTCTAGCATGAATACTAGGCAAGAACGCTCGTCATTTCGACTCATTTTTCACCAGTGGTGCGTGTTCTTGCATGAGGAGTCACGCTGGTTTATGCAAACGTATGCAATGATATATCGTAGGGGCGACGTGTCGGGTGTGCTCAGAGTGCTTGCGCCCTTTCGTTTCTCACACTCTCGTAAAAAATGCGAAAAGGAGGCTTTTGTAGTCACAAATGACCGTTTTTCTCGAACGCGTTCGAATTAGAGAATGGCGTAATTCTGGGGTTTTCCTTCCTCTACTCCCAGCATCCTCTGGTCATTCGTGACTACAAGATGCGAAAATTGGCCAGAAAAAGCAGAGTGCTCGAAACGTCGCGTTCACGCAGAAGGCCGCCTGACGTCCCGCGCATAAAACGCGGAAAACGCCAGACGGCCTGTCTTCAGCCGAGCGAAAACTTACTCTTCGTTCTTTCCGTGGCACATCTTATACTTACGCCCTGAACCGCATGGGCACGGCGCATTCTTCGGTGTACCAGGGAAGGTACGACCATCCGACCACGGGCTATGCAGCTCTTCGCTCTTCGGACGCTTGCTGACAGGAACCTTACCCTCTGCATGGCTGATAGGCGCAGCACCCGTCACATGGCCCTCATACGAATGCGAAGCAGGCTGTTCTTCAGAGGCACCTTCAGGCGCATCTTCAGCCTCATCTTCGGACGTTTCTGTAGATTCGGACAAAACTTCAGCATCATCAGACGTCTCATCCGCGTCCGCGTCCTCTTCAGAAGCCTCATCAGAAGCCTCATCCTCAGACGGAGCGGAATACGTCACCGCTGCAGTCTCAGGTTCAGCTTCAGCCTCGCCCTGAGCAGCACGTGTCTCTTCGACGTCACGTGCCACCTGCTGCAGGTCGATGTTAAAGAGTAGCTGGATGACCTCTTCCTTAATGGAATCTACCATCGAGTTATACATCTGGTAGCCTTCACGCTGGTACTCGACCAGAGGGTCACGCTGACCCATACCGCGCAGGCCGATGCCGTCCTTCAGGTAGTCCATCTCATAGAGGTGCTCACGCCACTTACGATCCATCACAGCCAGAACCACACGACGCTCGATGGAACGCATGGACTCGGCGCCCACGATGGCTTCATTCTCAGCATAAAGGTCGCTCAGCTGCTTCGTAATCTGCTCGACGAGCTTCGTGCGAGCCTTATCCCCCTTCAGCTTTCCGAGCTCTTCGAGAAGCGCTTTCTCGTCGAAGTCGATGGTCACGATGGAGCCCAGAGCCTTCCACAGATCCTTCAGATCCCACTTAGACGGATGATCCACGCCCTTCGTGGCACCCTGCACGTAGGAGTCCACCACATCATGAATGAACTTCTGAACGTCGGCGGAGATGTCCGCACCCTTCAGCACAGCCTGACGCTCAGCATACACGACAGTACGCTGCTTATTCATAACGTCATCATACTTCAGAACGTTCTTACGGGTCTCGAAGTTACGGGACTCGACAGACTTCTGAGCCGTGCGTACGCCATTCGAGACGCTCTTCGCCTCGATAGGCTCGCCTTCCGGCATACCGGTAGCCATAACACGAGCGACGAGCTGCGTGTTAAACAGGCGCATGAGGTTATCTTCGAGGGACAGGTAGAAGCGAGACTCACCTGGGTCACCCTGACGGCCGGAACGACCGCGCAGCTGATTATCGATACGGCGAGATTCGTGACGCTCCGTGCCGAGCACATACAGGCCACCGAGCTCCTTCACCTCTTCATGCTCATCCTTCGCCTGCTGCTTCATCTCGTCGAGAGCAGCTGGCCAGAGGCGCTCATAGTCTTCAGGCGTGTCTTCTGGGGAGTACCCCTGAGCCTTCAGCTTTTGGTCTGCGAGGAACTCGACGTTACCACCGAGCATGATATCCGTACCACGACCAGCCATGTTCGTAGCCACGGTCACAGCACCCTTACGGCCTGCCACAGCCACCACTGCAGCTTCCGCTTCATTATGCTTTGCATTCAGCACGCGGTGAGGGATGTTCACCTGATCAAGCAGAGTAGAGACGAGCTCAGAAGATTCCACGGAGGAGGTACCCAGCAGGACTGGCTGGCCCTTCTCATGACGCGCAGCCACATCCTTCACGATGGCGACGAGCTTTTCCTTCTGCGTGCGGAAGATGAGGTCATCCTGGTCCTTACGAATCATAGGGCGATTCGTAGGAATAGGGATAACGCCCAGCTTATACGTGTTCATGAACTCAGCTGCTTCGGTCTCTGCAGTACCGGTCATGCCCGCGAGCTTATCATACATGCGGAAGTAGTTCTGCAGGGTGATGGTAGCGAAAGTCTGGTTTTCTGCCTGAACTTCCACGCCTTCCTTCGCTTCGATGGCCTGGTGCAGACCTTCGTTATAGCGACGTCCGTGCAGCATACGACCTGTGTGTTCATCTACGATGAGAACTTCGCCGCCCTGAACCACGTAGTCCTTATCACGCACGAAGAGTTCCTTCGCGCGGATAGCATTATTCAGGTAACCGATGAGAGCCGTGTTTGCTGGCTCGTACAGGTTATCGATGCCGAGGAAGTCTTCTATCTTCGCGATACCCGAGTCCAGGATACCGATGACTTTCTTCTTTTCATTGACATCGTAATCCTCGTCACGGTTCAGCTTCAGGACGAGCTTCGCGAACTCGCGATACCAGCGAGTAACATCGCCTTCTGCTGGACCGGAGATGATAAGAGGAGTACGCGCTTCATCGATGAGAATGGAGTCCACCTCATCGACGATGGCGAAGTTATGTTCGCGCTGCACGAGATCCGCCTTATTCCACGCCATATTATCGCGCAGATAGTCGAAGCCGAACTCGTTATTCGTGCCATACGTGATGTCCGCGTTATACTGCTTGCGGCGTTCTGCTGGGCTCTGGTCTGTCAGAATGCAGCCGACCTTCATATCGAGTGCGCGGAAGACGCGGCCCATGAGTTCGGACTGGTAGTTCGCCAGGTAGTCATTCACCGTGACGACGTGTACGCCCTTTCCTGTCAATGCATTCAGATAGCTCGGCAGGGTCGCTACCAGAGTCTTACCCTCACCTGTACGCATTTCCGCGATGTTTCCCCAGTGCAGTGCTGCACCGCCCATAAGCTGGACATCGAAGTGACGCTGTCCCAGAACGCGCTTCGCTGCTTCGCGAACCGTCGCGAAGGCTTCTGGCATGAGGCCATCGAGGCTCTCTCCATCTGCGAGGCGAGCCTTAAACTTCGCAGTCTGCTGCTTGAGTTCTGCGTCGGTCAGTGCACTGATCTCCCCTTCAAGATCATTCACCTTATCCGCCACAGACTTCAGCTTCCTCAGCTGTGCGCCTTCACCCATACGCAGAGCTTTTTCAAGAATTGCCACCGTGTTTCTCCTCGTACTATCCACCCGGGCTTCCGAATGGTTACGTTACAAACTTTTCCCATATTACGACAATGCACCGATAACGCGCCAATCGTGCACTCTCCTATGCCTAGTGCAGTGCCGCATACCTCTCGCGTGGCGGCCCGAGTATGGAGGAATGGCCATGGCCGCCACATAAATGTGGGGACGCTGGCATACACCTGGTATACAAGCGTCCCCACTCCTTTTTCCCTATGGAGGTGTAGAGAAAGGTATTATTCCTCTGTCCCCACTCGACGATTCCTCGTCTTTTCTTTACCTACGTATAGGTTCCGTATAGGTTCTACAGGTTCTTCGCGCTGTCTATCTCGAAGACACCATAGCTCCAGCCGTGACGGCGGTAGACCACCGATGGGCGGTGAGTCTCGCTATTCACGAACAGGAAGAAGTCATGACCGATGAGCTCCATCTCATAAAGCGCTTCGTCGATGGTCATAGGCTCTGCTATGTGAAGCTTACGGCGAATAACTATAGGCGAATCACCGACCTGCACTTCGACAGATTCACCAGGGCCGAGATCTCCTGCTACTGCCTGCGCAGCCGTCTGAGGAGAGTACTCTTCTTCTACTTCTGGCTCTGCTACCGGCGGCTCTACCACACCCATGTCTACAGGCTGAACAGCTTCATATCCACGACGGTGATCCTTACGGCGGTCACGCGTGCGGCGCAGGCGCAAAGTGAGCTTATCTAGAGCCAAGTCCAGCGCGCTCAGATCATCGATGCTCGATGCCTCTGCCCTCACCACTGTCTTTCCAGCGATAGCTGTAAGCTCCACGCGCATGGCTGTATCGGCGAGACGTGGGTTCCCTTCATGGGAAACTACGACCTGTACACGCTGTGCATCCGGCGCTATAGCAGTAACCCGATTCATTTTGCTTTCTACTACGTCACGGAACTTTTGCTTAATCTGTGTATGACGACCAGTTACCACGATCTCCATGGTGACCTCCTTCAAATGAATCGAACGGGCGTTAACTTCACTGCTAACGTGGTTTAATCATAACTCATTTTCTGAGGAAATGCACCGCATTTTGCTGTAGATTTCCTGAAAAAAATGTGGTACTATCAAAGTTTGTGAGACCTCTGGGTGGCCGCGGCTACACTTTCTCTACTCATCAGGAAAGGATAGCTGAGGAACTTCCGGGCTCCATAGAGCACGATGGCGGATAACGTCCGCCCAGGGTAACCTGAGAGATAGCGCAGCAGAAAGTAAACCGCCTTCCTTCCCTCATAGAGGAATGTATGAACGGATAGGAATGGTAAGGGTGAAACGGCGGTGTAAGAGACCACCGGGCTGCTGGTAACAGTATGCCGCATGGCAAGCCTCATCGGGAGCAAGGCCAAGTAGGAATGCACTGAAGCTGCTCGCTTAAGCATTCGGGTAGGCTGCTAGAGCGTCATAGTAATATGGCGTCGAGATGGATGGTCACCTCCCCACTCTTTCGAGAGGGGAACAGAACCCGGGGTACATGAGGTCTCACATTTCTTCTTCAGAGTCGAAGACATCATAGACAGCTTGACGAATAAGGTCTGGAGAGTGTCCCTTTCTCCCTGCGGCGGACCAGAGACGGCGTAAACGTACCTGCTTATCGAGTCCACGCGTACGCTTCGCGACATACTCGGCAAGAGCATACGCAGACTCGACAAAAGCGCCTTCTTCGCGTGCATCCGCTACAGCATGGCTGGCAGTATACGCATCCACACCTTTGCGTTTAAGCTCTCGCAGAGTACCCATCTCACCCATGTTTCGTGAGATACAGTAGCGCACAGCCATGCGCGCATACTCCTCATCGTTCACGAGTCCTAGTTCTATAAGACGCGCGATGACCTGCTCTATGACTTCTTCCGAGAACTCTTTCTGAACGAGCCGATCATGTAACGCTCCAGATGGACGCTGCGCAGCGTCAAGCAGACGCAGAGCTGCTTCCTGGCACTTGTCTCGCTGAGCATCTCTCTCGAAGAGGTCTGTTAAAGGAGTATCATGGCTCTGCGTAGCTGCTTGAGCTATATTCTTCAGAACTGAGATATCTCTATCTACGGAATCCTCCTCCTGTATCACATCCTTATCCTCACTCGCAGATTCTTCGAATACTGCAGGACTTTCGGAGAGCACAGGAGGCTGACGCCGTAAAAATTCTTCAGCTGAGATCACACTATCGCCTTCGCATTATATTACTGCGCAGAAGGGGAAGCAGCGCCAGATGCATCCACAGTATCTGCTGATGCTTCACTCTGCTGAGCTTCGTCTCCCGTAGGCTTCGGGATAAGACCGAACTCCATCTTTATCTTCGTCTCAAGCTCGTCACACAAAGCAGGGTCATCTATGAGATTCTGACGAACCTTCTCCCGCCCCTGTCCCAGCTGGTTCCCTTCATAGGTAAACCACGAGCCAGACTTTTTAATGACTCCTACCTGCAGGCCCATGTCGATGACGGAGCCTTCGCGAGAGACGCCCTGGCCGTAGAGGATGTCGAACTCAGCAGACTTAAAAGGCGGCGCCATCTTATTCTTTACCACCTTAACCTTCGTACGGTTACCTACTGCTTCTTCCCCGTTCTTCAGTGTCTGAATGCGGCGGATATCCATACGTACGGATGCGTAGAACTTCAGTGCTTTACCACCAGTGGTCGTCTCCGGACTACCGAAGAAGACACCTATCTTCTCACGTAGCTGGTTAATGAAGATGGCTGTGGTATTCGCCTGGTTCAGCGCGCCGGTCATCTTACGGAGAGCCTGACTCATAAGGCGCGCCTGAAGGCCCACATGGCTATCCCCCATGTCTCCTTCTATCTCAGCCTTAGGTACAAGTGCTGCCACGGAGTCGATAACGATGATGTCCAGAGCGCCAGAACGAATAAGCATATCTGCTATCTCGAGAGCCTGCTCACCATTATCCGGCTGGGAAACGATGAGCGAATCCGTATCTACCCCGAGGTGACGCGCATACTCAGGGTCGAGTGCATGCTCTGCATCGATAAATGCCGCTACACCACCCCTCCTCTGGGCGCTCGCTACTGCCTGCAGGGCGATAGTGGTCTTACCAGAGGATTCTGGACCATATATCTCTACTATACGGCCACGCGGCAGTCCACCTATGCCGAGAGCAAGGTCGAGCGCGAGAGATCCCGTAGGAATAACCTCCACATTCTGTATAGGCTTATCCCCGAGCCTCATAGCTGAACCCTTACCAAAGTTCTTCTCTACCTGAGCCAGCGCGGTATCTAAGGCTTCCTGACGCTTATCCTTAGTCGCGGCTGCGTCTTTTTTAGCTGTCGCCATAACTTCTCCTTCGTCGTGAAGATAACTCCACTTTATGAACTCTCGCCCTGGCTTTCAAGCTGTAGCGTTCACTGTTATCAGATGTGCATAAGTCTACCATAGAAGTCGAACATATGTTCGACTTCTATGGAGTTATTCACCACATTTTCGCCATTTTTCAGTGCATCACCCGCGTGTCTTTCTCCACATGTCAGCACGACCAGCACATCCAGCACCCTCTACAGAGTTATCTACAGAGTTATCTGAAATCTTACTGCGCTGGCATAGGCGGTGCATTATGATCATGACCCCAGCGCTGAGGATCCGGTATCTCCATATGATCACAGAGGACATTCCACACCACGCGCGGTTCTTCACCATCCGTGAGCGCTTCCTCCACAGTGCGTCCACCGAGCTTATCTAACGCTTGGTCGTGCGCGAGCGAGCGCCCATATGTGCGCCCGAAGACCTCTTCGAGAAGCTGCCAGAATTCGCGTTCTCTCATACCCATCCCGCCTTGTTTACCGTAAACTTAACTCACCATCATACAGACATAAAAACCTCACTTATACACGCCATAACGTCTATAAGTGAGGTATCGGAAATCTCTATAAACTAATAGCTTAGCGAGCTCCAGCTTCTTCATACTCGCGAACACGGTCAGCCACGAGGACGAGCATGTCCGAAAGCTTTACATCCAGTGCTTCCGTAATGGATGCGAGAAGCTCGGAACTTGCCTCCTTCTGTCCACGCTCTACTTCAGAAAGATATCCGAGGGATACACCTGCACGCTGGCTCACCTCACGCAGTGTCTTATGGTCACGCGTACGCAGTCCACGCAGTACGCTTCCCTGTACCTTGCGTAGAGAGAAGGTATCCACATCTGTCGCCTCACGCTGATGTGATGCTGATGGAGCAGGCTTCTGAACAGTCTCATCGAGTTCCGAGTTCGCCCACATGCGCGAGCGAGCTGCTTCACGTTCATTCTTCGCAGCGCGTGCCTGCTGCGCACGCAGCACCTGCTGCTGTGCTATGGCTACAGCACGAAGCTGAGCAGAAGTAAGGTTTCGCACCATGGCATTCTTACTCGCAGCGCGCTTCATTTCTTCCACTGTAGGGGTGGTCTGCTGAGTCATCTGTACAGCCGTAGAAATCATAGTGCCTCTTTTCCGTGTCGTACTAGGGATAACTGTGCCTTTCCGTTCTTTATTCCCGATTTTTTCTTTTGTGATACAGCTCACATCACGAGCGTGCTTCTCGAAGTGCTGATAGACCCAGATCGAGCGCCGCTTCTACGGCCTTCCTCCTTACCTCAGCACGACCTCCTGAAAAGTGACACTCCCGCGTCTGAACACTACCATCACTGAGCGCACATCCGAGGAATACCGTTCCTGCTGGGATGTCCCCATCTGGCCCAGGGCCTGCCACTCCGGTCGTGGAGAGGGCTATGCCAGACTGCTCTTCATTCAGCCCCTCACCGTCACATCCGAAAAGACGGAGCGCTCCGAGAGCCATAGATTCGGCAGTGAAAGAATTGACCGGACCATGAGCAGCCAGCCATTCTGAAGACACGCCGAGGATAGATACTTTCGAATCTACGGCATACGTGTTCACGCTACCGCGGTACGTGTCTGACGCTCCCGGCACACTCACGAACGCATCAGCAAGTAAACCGCCCGTGAGCGACTCTGCACAGCATATCTTCATCGCGCGCGCTCTACACAGGTCGAGCAGGTCTTCCGCCGCACTCATCTCTCACCAGCCTCGACAGCGCCATCAGAAGCCTCGACAGAATGTGCAGCCTCAGCCAGCGTCTCGACATGCTCCGCCTCTTCCTGCGGACGACCGAACGTATTCACGAGATACTCCCCACCCGAATACAGGCAGAAGAAGAGTGCGAGGAGGATAACGACCGTGCTGACTGCCACGTATATCCCCCATGCCTGAGAGTTCACGCCCCCCATAACCGTCCAGAGAGGCAGAAGAATCATCCCCAGACCTATGCACTGAGTGAGAGTCTTCAGCTTTCCCGCATTCGAGGCAGCGATGACCTTTCCGCCAGCATCGATAACGAAGAAACGCATAATGGTAATGCCCACCTCACGAATGAGGAAAAGAATAGTCACCAGCCACCACACTTCACCATTCAGGGACAGAACTACGAGCCCACCGCAGATGAGGAGCTTATCGGCTATAGGGTCCATAAGCTTTCCCAGTTCTGTCACCTGGTTATATGTACGAGCGAGGTAGCCATCGAGCTTATCTGTGGAGGCAGCCACGATGAAGAGTACTGCTGCTATCCAGCGGCTCGTCACGTTCTGGATGCCGAAGTATCCCCCATCCACAGTGAAGTAGAGGAAGGCGAACATCATGACTATGCGCACGTACGTCACGATGTTCGGCGCGCTGTTCCAGCCGTCTAGGAGAGATGGTTTTCGTGAGTCGTTCATTATAGTCTTCTTTCGTATGCAGCTTTCTCGGTGTGTGCACGTTTGCGCGATTTTCGCTTCACGGCGTTCACTGAGAATGCAGCTCGTCATTTCGTCGTAATCTAACCCTAACAGCGCTGTAGAGACACGGCCCAAGCGCCTATATAACTCTTCTCGTGCCTCTAGTATACCGTGCTGGGCATACTGAAGAGCCGCTGAAGACGGCTCGCGCCACACGGTGGGCACGCGTGCCCCCCCCACGCGCCCCCACGTGCTCGCACTTCCCTAAGCGAGCGAGCAGGATTAGCCAGCCACCTCAGTATCCGCTCCCCGCGGATTCACGTCAGCACCCGGCCCCGTACCGAAGCTCTCACTCGCGCCCGAGACCGCGCCCGGGACTGTGCCCGCACCACCAGCAGCACCCGCACCAGCACCACCCGCGCCACCACCAGCAGCACTCTCCATACTCGCCACATCTCCGCGGATAAAGGCGAGCACATCCGCCAGCTGCTCTGGCTGTACGAGCACTTCACGCGCCTTCGAGCCTTCCGATGGTCCTACGACTCCACGCGACTCGAGCAGGTCCATGAGACGTCCAGCCTTCGCGAAGCCTATGCGCAGCTTGCGCTGAAGCATGGATGTGGATCCGAACTGTGCTCCCACGACGAGTTCTGCCGCCTGGAGCAGCTCATCCATGTCGTCACCTATCTCCTCATCGATGGCTTGCTTCGTATCCTGCTGCGCTGCCATCTGCTCGATGTCCTGGCGGTACTGTGGCTTGCGCTGGGTCTTCACGAAGTCCACAGCCGCACGAATCTCGGATTCCGAGACCCACGCTCCCTGGACGCGGATAGGCTTCGGCTTACCCATAGGCAGGAAGAGTGCATCACCCTGACCGATGAGCGCTTCAGCACCCACCGAGTCGAGAATAACGCGGGAGTCTGTAGCCGAGGACGTAGCGAAAGCCAGGCGCGACGGCACGTTCGACTTAATCAGACCCGTGACCACGTCCACGGATGGTCTCTGCGTGGCCAGCACGAGGTGTATACCTGCAGCTCGTGCCAGCTGCGTAATGCGCTGGATAGAGCTCTCCACATCATTCTTCGCCACCATCATGAGGTCAGCCATCTCGTCCACGACCACGAGCAGATAAGGATATGGAGCCACTTTTCGGTTCGACCCGGCAGGAGCATGCACCTTTCCGGCGCGTACGGCCTCGTTAAAGTCTTTCACATGACGGAAGCCGAAGTACTGGAGGTCATCGTAGCGCGCGTCCATCTCCTTCACGACCCATTCGAGAGCCTGTGCGGCGCGCTTCGGGTCGGTGATGATAGGCGTGAGAAGATGCGGAATTCCGGCGTATGCGGTCAGTTCCACGCGCTTCGGGTCCACCATAATCATGCGGACTTGCTCTGGGGTGGCGCGCATGACTATGGACGTGAGCATGGAGTTTATAAAGCTGGACTTACCGGAGCCCGTCGCGCCTGCCACGAGAAGGTGTGGCATGGCGGTGAGATTCGCCGTGACGAAGTTCCCCTCCACGTCTTTTCCGAGGCCCACGGTCATCGGGTTCGTATCGTTTCGCGCTTCGTCGGAACGCAGTACGTCGCCCAGATGCACGATTTCACGGTCGATGTTCGGGATTTCTATACCGATGGCGCTCTTTCCTGGAATAGGCGAGAGTATGCGTACGTCCGAGCTCGCCACCGCGTAGGCGATGTTCTTCTGCAAGTTTGTGACTTTCTCCACCTTCACGCCCGGCCCGAGCTCCACCTCGTACTGCGTGACCGACGGCCCTCGCAGGAAGCCCACCACGTCTGCATCCACACCGAATTCCTGGAACGTCGCGCGCAGTGCCTGGATAACACGTTCGTTTGCTTCTGTACGGACCGCGTGCGGCTTTCCCTTCACGAGAACGTCGAGGCTCGGCATCTGGTAGGCATCTGTACTGGAGGTCAATTCTCCCTCTACCTCAGGGGTCGCATCTGCAGGAGCGGCCTGTGCCTGTGCCGGAGGTACTGGGGGTACTGATGCTCCCCCTTCAGCTGCACCGTTCTTCCCCACAGCCACTGTAGGGCTGACAGACAGTGCTGCTGTAGGGAGCGATGGTACAGCCATGGTAGCCGCCTCACTGGCTGCCTGCGCTCCGGCAGCCCCCACGGCTCCAGCAGCGTCCAGAGCATGGCTCGCCACACCTGCAGCATCGCTGACTATCTGGCGACCAGCCGGCGAACTGCCGGCGCCCATGACGCGCGTATCCCCTATCTCGTCTTCAAAGCGTGGACGCGCAGTGGACTGACGGTTCGCGTGGGAATCATCCTGGACGCGTACACCATTCGCGAACGCGTTATCGCCCTCGTATTCCTCGAGGCTCGTGTCCGTATCCTCGTGACGCACACGGTTAAAGAGCTTTTTCCACCACGGTAGACGGACTGGTTCCTCGTCTTCATCCGTACCATCATGATGTGGTACGCCTGCTGCGAAGCGCAGTTCACCGCCTGTCACGTCTCCGTCGAACTCTGCCTCCTGCTCAACGTCAGACTCACCATCATCCTTACGACTCAAGCCCAGAATGCGAGGAATCTCCGCTATATGTACCTGCGTAATCATGAGCAGAGCGAAGATAGCGATGAACACGAAGATGACCACCGCAAACGGCGCAGACAGTCCCCATGCCAGTGGCGAGCCTAAGGCATGGCCGAAGAGACCACCCGCCGCACGAATCGTAGCCCAGTCGAACTTCGGCTTTCCCGAAGCGAGGAGAACATCCATGATAGAGCTCACTGACCAGAGCAGCAGCACCCATCCCGAGACGACGCGCGTGTTCTCCGCCTCAAAGTTAGAATTGCGAATCAAACGGAACGCGACGAACAGCAGAACGACCGGAAGCAGCACGCTCATCATGCCGAAAGCTCCACCTGCCAGCATATGCAGGAACTGTCCTATGAAGCCATTTACGCGGAACCACTCAGAAGCTATGAGCAGGACACTGAGGATGATGAGCACGAAGCACCACGCATCGAGCCGCGTATCCGCGTCCTCGCTGTCCACACCCGAAATGTCACGCACGAGACGTGCGAAGACGCGTGGGATAAAGAGCAGTACCTTCACCCACCATACTTCCGGCTCGCGCTCAGATACATTCGCCGTCGTCGGCGCCTTTCGCCTGCCTGAACCGGAGCCCGAGGACCCGGAAGAACTTGAACGTGACGACGAGCGCGCAGACTGCGAGCCGCGCGCCGAAGAACGAGCAGATGAGCGCTCTGAGGAGCGTTCCGTGTCCTCATCTCGAGGACTGCGTGAAGATGAAGTAGTACGTGCCATAACACCATCTAGCTTAGCGAAAAACGCTGACCTCGCGGCACGCTCGAGAAAACCGCGAAACTACTCCACATTCCCCAGGTGATGCTGCACATACTCGTCCGCAGCCGCGTCGAAAGCATCATAGTCACCGCGGTCCGCCGCGGCCACCACCTCGAGCGCTTGCGAGACGAGGTCGTCGGCCGTCGCATTCAGCCAGTGCACGCGCGGGTCGCGCCCGAACCAGCCCATTTGCTTACGCGCTAGGCGCTTGGTCTTCTGCGCGATGTCTGCATACGCCTCGTCAGCACTCATCTGGCCGTCGAGCAGAGCCATGATTTGCGGATAGCCGAGCGCGCGACTGGCTGTCGTGGACAGGTGCCCTCGTAGCGCACGCACTTCATCCTCGAATCCCGCCTTACGCATGAGCTCCGTACGTAGGTCTATCTTCTCGTCGAGCACATCACGCGGTAGGTCCAGACCTATCTGCACGGTGGGAATCACGTAAGAATAGCGCGGCAGGCTCGCGGAGAATGGCCGGCCTGTGAGCTCGATGACTTCGAGAGCTCGGATAGTACGGCGGACATTACGAGCATCCATACGCGCTGCTGCCTCCGGGTCTTTCTCCGCGAGCTCTGCGAAAAGCGCCTGCTCACCGATGCGCTCAGCGCGTTCTTCCACCCGAGCACGCACGTCCGGATCCGTGCCTGGGAACTCGATGGCATCGATGGCCGCTCGGGCGTAGAGTCCCGACCCTCCCACGAGGATGGGCCGCACTCCCCTTTCCTGCAGCCGTCCTATGCAGTCACGTGCCAGCTGCTGGAAGCGCGCCACAGACATATCCTCGCTCGGCTCGATGATGTCCAGAAGATGGTGTGGTACACGCGCCTGCTCTTCGGCGCTCGCTTTTGCTGTACCGATGTCCATGTGGCGGTACATCTGGTAGGCGTCGGCGTTCACTATCTCGCAGGGCTGGCTTCCCGCTGCCCCAGCTACCCCGGCTTCCCCTGCTGCCCCAGCTGCTCTCGACGACCCCAGTGCCTCTGCGAGCGCGATGGCCAGAGCCGTCTTTCCCGAAGCCGTGGGACCGATGATGGAGATGACTTTAGTGTCGGACGGCATACGTGTCCCCCGCCTGTACATTCGCATCACTGATAAGGTAGTGTCCGTGACTCTCGGTGACCGTACAGGTCACGAAATCTCCCACTCCCGGCGTCTCACATCCTTCCGGCACACGCACGTGCACGAGATTCCCTCCGCGGTCTCGCCCAGAGATGCGATGCGTAGCCGCGTCCTTAAATCCACGCGCTTCGGTAATCATCACCTCCACGTCGCGACCCACCATGGAGGCCATAATCTCCTCCGAGATACTCTCCTGCAGGGCGTGCAGCCTCTCGAAGCGCTCGTGTGCCACATGCGGTGGCACTTGCTCCATAGTGGCTGCAGGAGTGCCAGGACGTGGCGAGTACTCGAAGATAAAGGCGGAGGTAAAGCGCGCACGACGCACGGCATCCATCGTGGCCTGGAAGTCTTCCTCAGTCTCACCCGGGAATCCCACGATGATGTCGGTGGTGATGTGCGCATCCGGCATGGCAGCGCGCACGGAGTCGAGGATGCCCATGAATTTACTCATGCGGTAGCTGCGGCGCATAGCACGCAGCACTTTATCCGAGCCGGACTGCAGTGGCATGTGCAGCTGTGGCATGACGTTCGGCGTGCTGGCCATCGCCTCGATGACGTCTGGCGTGAATGCGGCCGGATGTGGCGAGGTAAAACGCACCCGCTCGAGACCCTCTATCTGACCGCACGCGCGCAGAAGTTTACTGAAGGCGTAGCGGTCACCGGTGGAATAGCCGAAAGAATTGACATTCTGGCCGAGCAGCGTAATCTCTTTCATCCCGCGCGCCACGCAGCGCTCTATCTCAGCGAGGATATCTCCCGGACGGCGGTCACGCTCTTTACCGCGCACGGCCGGCACGATGCAGAAGGTGCACGTATTATTACAGCCCACCGAGATGGACACCCAGCCGCTGACGCGCGATCCGCGAACCGTCGGCAGCTCGCTCGGAAAGCTCGTCAGCTCCGTGGCCACCTGAACTTGCGGCTCGCTCGTGCGGCGCGCTTCGTGGAGGAGCGCGGTCAGGTCGCCGATGTTCTTCGTTCCGAAGACCGCGTCCACCCACGGCGCCTGCTCGGTAATGCGCTGACGGTCCTTCTGCGCCATGCAGCCGCCCACCGCTATCTGCATGCCCGGACGGTTGCGCTTGAGCTGGGCGTACTGGCCGAGCGTTCCGTACATGCGCGACGTCGCGTTCTCGCGCACGGCACACGTGTTCAGCACGATGAGGTCCACATTCTGTGCGTCCACCTCGCTCGGCGTAGCCTTGCGGTATCCGTCCGCTTCGAGCACGCCGGCTATGCGCTCGGAGTCGTGCGCGTTCATCTGACAGCCGAGCGTATGCACGTAGTATGCGGGCCGTGCGTCTGCTTTTTCGGCCAATTCTCCCTCGCGCTCACTGGCCGTCATCATGTCTTCATTCATACAGACGATATTAGCGAAATTTCGCCAGTCGCATGCTCCGAGTGTCTGCGGGTGCTCCGCGGTATGCATGCGCTATACTAGGTGAGGTTTAAAAAGACTTAAACATACGCTTAAGCACTTAAGCATTATAGAAGGTGGACTATGATACTCGACAGGCAGACTCCGCTGAGCCTCGCGGACATCACGCAGGCTCTGCTCATGCTGCGCGACTCCGTACCTCAGATAGACACTCCGCGCAGCGAAGAAGACGTGGTGCAGTTTAGCCGCGACTTCGAGAACCTCATGCAGGGATACCGTGGGGCCATGCACGAGATCAGCACGAAACTCGAGATCCTCGACGACGAATACCAGACGCGCTATAGCCATAATCCTATCCACCATATGGAAAGGCGTATGAAGTCGGTGAAGTCCATCGCTGGGAAACTCGCCGCACATCATCACGCGCTGACTATAGCGGACATCGAGGCGAATGTCTTCGACGTGGCCGGTATCCGCGTCATGTGTAATTACATCGATGACGTCTATGCCATAGCCAGCATGCTCAGCCGTCAGAGCGATATCCGCATTCTCGAAGTGAAGGATTATATCAAGCATCCGAAGGAGTCGGGATATCGCAGTCTCCACGTCATCTACAGCGTGCCCGTCTTCCTGACCACGGGAGCGAAGGATATTCCTGTGGAAGTGCAGTTCCGCACTATTTCTATGGATTACTGGGCGAGCCTCGAACACCGTTTGCGCTATAAAAGCTCCTCTGACCCTGAGCGTGTGGCACGTCACGCGCAGACGTTGCAGGATGCTGCGCGCGACCTCTACGACATCGATGTGAAGCTGCAGAATGTGCACCGCGACCTCGTGTCGGCGCCGCGCGCAGCTGAGCTGGAGTAGGGGTACCTTTTCTCAGACTCATCCAGTATGATGGAGCACACAAACGACAAAGGATGGATATTATGGCAGATTACACTTCGACGCCACAGCCTATGGATCAGACTCAGTACCAGCAGCCGTACATAGACGCCACGTCCACCGTGGAGTACGAGCGCGCTGAACGCTCCTCCATAGCCCGCATTTATGGAGAAATGACTCTCGGCCTGCTCGTCACAGCAGTAGCCGCATATGGCTCTTTCGCCTCGGGTCTGTACTACTCCTTCCTCGCGTCCACGGGTCGCTTCGGCCTCATCGCTCTGGTGGTGGGTCAGATAGCAGTGGTCATCGCCCTGTCCGCGCGCGCACTGAAGATGAATCCTACCACCGCACGCCTGTGCTTCTATCTCTATGCAGCGCTCATGGGCTTCACGCTGAGTAACATCTTCGCTGTGTATTCCTTCGGGAACATCGTGACCGCGCTCGTCTTTACTGCTCTCTTCTTCCTGGCGCTGACTATGTTCGCACTGACTACGAAGATGAACCTCTTAAAAATGGGACCTATCCTCACTGTGGCTCTCATCGTGCTCATCGTGGCTGAAGTCATCATGCTGTTCATGGGCATGAGCACGAGCACCATGCTGCTGTCGGCTATCACGCTCATCATCTTCGCCGGCTTCACCGCGTATGACGCTCAGGTGGCTCGCGCGCTCTTCTCCCAGTATGCGCAGGACACCGTTATGATGAAGCGCGTATCCATTCTGTGCGCACTGAGCCTGTACCTCGACTTCATTAACTTCTTCCTCTCGCTGCTGAACATTATGTCGAGCCGCGACTAGGATTCGTTTTTCGGGGGCGTGCCTGCGCGTGCGGGTGTGCCCTTTTTTTATGTCAATTTTCCCGGGTCCCTTCGACTCCTCACTTCTCGAGCACGTTGTGTGTAAATCGTCTCACTCAAGCCGTCTTTTTAGCTCTTTTTCAGCGTGATTTTCGTAGAAAGTGAGACGATTTACACACAACGTGGCCGCGAGAGTACCTAGCGCGCTTCCTCCTGCGGCCAGAACCTGTCCACGACCATGCGGATGACGAGCCACACGAGCACCGACACCACACTCACGCCGAGCGTGACCCACGCACTCGAGCCTGACGGAATGTGCAGCTGGAAGAATTGGGCTACGAACGGTATGAACGCTCCAGCCACGCCCGCGCAGGCGAAGAACGCCACGAGCCAGCCGCGCCACGAACGCAGCGGACGGGCGATGGACGCCAGCATAACGATGCCGAGAACGAACAGGACAGTCACGTTTATGGTCCGCAGCTCAGTCAGATGCGCACTCACGTCGCCCCAGCCCATCAGAGCAGGAACCGCAAGCGTGGATGCCAGCACGCTCAGACCAGTAGCGAGACCCGCCGGAACAGCCACATGGATGACGCGTCGTAAGAAACCCGGAATATAGCGGCGCGTATTCGGAGCGAGAGCCAGCAGGAAGGCCGGCGTACCGATGGTAAACCAGCCGATGTAGGTCATGTGGCGCGGCAGATACGGGAAGTTCAGACCGAGCAGAACCACACCGAGCGAAATGACCACAGAATACGTAGTCTTCACGAGGAAGAGGCTCGCCACACGCTCCATATTCGCCATGACCTGGCGACCGCGGGCCACCACGTCCGGCAAGTGCGAGAAGAGCGAATCCACGAGAACCACCTGCGCCACAGCCTTCGTAGCCGGAGCAGCATTACCCATAGCGATGCCGAGGTCAGCTTCCTTCAAAGCCAAAGCGTCATTCACACCATCACCGGTCATAGCCACGGTATGTCCCTGCGTGTGCAGCGCCTGAACGATGAGCTTCTTCTGGTTCGGCAGGACACGTCCTACCACATCCACATTCTCGAGCACCTTCGCCACCTCTTCAGGAGTGTCCGGGAGCTCACGCGCATCCAGGAAGCGCGGCGCGCTATCCCCTGTCAGCTTCACCTTGTGTGCGATGGCGGCTACAGTGCGTGGATTATCTCCTGAAATGACGCGAGCGCGCACGCCCTGCTCACGGAACCATGCGAGAGTCTTTTCGGCATCCTCACGGACGGATTCAGAACAGACGATGAGTGCGCGAACGCGAGCACGTGGATCGATGTGTGGTGTCTCCTCCTCAGACACGCTGCCAGCGTCCGTCACGTCCACAGACATATCTACAGACGCCAGCACGAGTACGCGCGCGCCCGTGGCAGCTCGCTCCTGAACCAGCTCCAGTACACGAGTCGAGTCCTCATCCAGTGCCGAGGTAACTATCTCCGGAGCGCCGAAGTACCAGCGTGTCACACGCGCCTCACCGCTGTCGGACTGCTCGGCGCGCAGCACCACCGAGCTCCATTTGCGAGCAGACGAGAACGGAACGCGGGTGAGTACCTGCACACCAGCGAAAGTCGTACTCGCCGAGACGCCTTCACGCGCAAGACCTTCACGCGCAAGACCTTCCTGCGCGAGACCTTCCTGCACAGCTGTGGCCGTAGGATTCGGGGTTTCTTCGTTCGTCACATGCCAGAGTGCGCGCTTCACCTCAGCGTCTGCTCGACCGCCCGCGCGACCGTCACCCAGCACCACCACATCATCCAGCGCGATGCCGCCATCGGTGAGTGTCCCCGTCTTATCGAGGTTCAGCGCATCCACGCGAGCCAGCGTCTCCACAGCATCGAGCTCCTGGACGAGAGTGTTCTTCCGAGATAAGCGTAAGGCCGCGAGTGCGAAGTTCAGCGAGGTGAGCAGCACGAGACCTTCCGGAATGAGCCCCACGATGCCGGCCACAGCCTGCACTACGGCCTGCCTCCACGCGCCCGAGGCCAGCGCCACCGAAAATCCGCCCGCCAGCCGCATCTGCGACCAGATGAGCAGCGCGCACAGCGGCACCACGATGACGATCATGAAGCGCAGGATCTTATTTATCCCCTCGTTAATATCCGAGCGCGTCTTCGTAAAGACTTTCGCCTCGGCGGTCAGTTTCGCCGCATAAGAGTCCTCTCCCACAGCCGAAACGCGCACGAGCGCCGAGCCGGAGACCACAGTCGCCCCCGAGTACACCGTGTCTCCCGGCTTTTTCGTCACTGTGCGTGACTCGCCAGTGAGCATGGATTCGTCGAGCTCTACGCCATAGTCTTCGAGAACGATACCATCCGCTGGCACTTGCTCGCCGGACTTCACCCACAGCACGTCGTCGAGGACTATCTCGTCATGGCTGACCTGCACATCGGCACCGTCGCGCCGTACGGTATGCTGCGCTGCGATGAGAATGGAGAGCTTGTCGAGCGCCAGTTTCGACTTCACTTCTGTGGCCACGCCTATGGCGGTATTAATGATGATGACCACGCCGAAGACCGCATCTTTCCAGTCTCCCGTGATGAGCACGAGCAGCATGGCAGCGAAGATAATGCCGTTAAAAAGAGTAAAAATGTTCGCGCGGATGATCTCGCCGATGGAGCGCGAGGTTTTCGACGAGACGCGGTTTGCCTGCCCGCGCGCGACGCGTGCCTCCACTTCAGCGCGTGTGAGTCCAGAGATATCGCTCATAGTATTACTCCTCTTCTTCTATCCGCGTGGAGATGACGTCCGCGTGCGGCCGGTCTTCCACCACGCTCATGATGGCCTCGTACGCGCTCGTCCTGCCGTCTGCGTTCAGGTTCCAGTATGCGGCTTCATACAGGCTGTCAATTCCCCCGCTTCTTTCAGCGCTCGCATTCTCGCAGTAAATGATGACGGGAATGACGCGACTGCGCGCATTTTTCAGGATGGACATCCAGCTGTCTGCGCCACCATCCGCCAGTGCTGAGCATGGGAGCAGGAGCACGCGCGAGAAAGTATCCAGTGCGCTTCGAGCATGTGCGAGCTGCTCAGCGCGCGTGGCGGACGTCCAGTACTGAACGCTTAAGCCCACGGAGGCATTCCCCACACCATTCTGGATGAGCTCTGCCGCGCGGCGCGCAGCGCGCACAGCCTCCGTCTCACTGGTCAGGGGAGCTATCATATCCACGCGGATATCCTGAGGGTCTCCATCATCATCACGCGGTACGTACTGGCCTGCCGTCTGAGGGGTATAGCTATGCCCCACTGCCGTATGCGACGCGAGCGCACAGCCAGAAAGCCCCACGAGAAGGGTGCCCACTAGCAGTGCGCTCGTCATCAGTCGTGTATCCATCCACCTCATGGATACTAGTTTACAAAATCCCCTGTTCCGTCAGGAAGGTCTTCGCCACATCTGCTGGTTTCTTCCCCTGAACATTCACCTCGTAGTTCATATGGCTCATTTGTTCTTCGGTGATCTTCCCGGCGAGCTTATCGAGGATGCCTTCGAGCTGAGGATACTTCTTCAGAGTCTCTTCGCGCATAAGAGGAGCGCCCTGGTACGGTGGGAAGAGATGTTTATCATCCTTGAGGATAGTGAGGTTATACTGTGCTATCTGGCTGTCTGTGGAGTACGCATCCACCACCTGGACGTCCCCATTCTCTATGGCCTGGTAGCGCAAGGCTGGCTCCATGGTGGCCACGTTCAGATTCAGGCCGTACACGCTCGCCAGTCCCTTTCCACCGTCCTCGCGGTCGTTAAACTCCAGCGAGAATCCAGCACGCGCCGAATCCTGGACCTTCGCGAGGTCGGAGATGCTCGTGAGGCCATTCGCCTGGGCATAGTCAGTCTTTACTGCGAGAGCATACGTGTTCTGATACTGCATAGGCTTAAGCAGGGCGAGATTATCCTGAGCGAGGATGCCGTCACGCGCAGCCTTATACACAGCTTCCGAGTCCGTGCCCGCATTCGGCACCTTTTTCAGCAGCGACGAGGTGACCGTTCCTGTAAATTCTGGATAAATGTCTATCTTTCCTGCCTTCAGTGCGTTATACACGAAGGTGGTTTTTCCGAAGTTCGGCTTTACTTCTACAGTGATGGAGCTATTCTTCTCGATGAGCTGCTTATACATGTTCATGAGAATCTCCGGCTCCGAGCCGAGCTTTCCCGCCACCACGAGATGCCCGCTCGCGCCGGCACCAGACGACGGCATCATGCGCGCCGCAGCAGGAACAGCATAGGATGCTCCGAGCGCCACAGCGAGAGCCACGAAGGTAGCAGCCACACGCCGCGCGGAAAGCCGGCTCATCCACGCGATGCCGTAATGCGCGAGCACGGCCAGTACAGCAGAGGACAGTGCACCGATGAGGATGAGCGCCGTATCATTCCGGTCTATGCCCAGCAGAATGAAGGAACCGAGACCACCCGCACCGATGAGCGCTGCGAGTGTGGCTGTACCGATGATCATCACTGCAGACAGGCGCACACCCGCCATAATCACCGGCATAGCCAGCGCCACGCGGTAGGTGCGCAGCTTTTCCCATTCCGTCATACCGAATGCCTCTCCCGCCTCTTCGAGCTGCGGATCGATCTGACGAAGACCAGTGAGTGTATTCTGAAGAATTGGAAAAATGGCATAAATAACCAGAGCCGTCACCGCCGGAACTGTGCCGATACCCATAAACGGAATAAACAGCCCCAGCAAAGCCATGGACGGAATAGTCTGGAAGATGGCCGCTACCTGCACGAACGCATCCGAAACGCGCGACCAGCGCTGAATGAGCAGAGCCAGAGGCAGAGCGATAATGATGGACAGCATGAGCGCCAGCAGCGAGATCTGCACGTGCTGGCCGAGCGCCACGAGCCAGTCGCCACGCCTGTCCATAAAAGTAGTGATGATATCCTGCATTCTTTACTCCCCCTCGAAAAGCTCGCTCACGAAGCCCGTCGCCGCGTGATTCTTCACCTCATCCGGCGTTCCTATCTGCTCGATGACGCCATTATGCACCACGCACACGCGGTCGGCGAGCTTCAGCGCCTCACTCATGTCATGTGTGACGAAGACCACCGTCACGTGAAAATCCTCATGCAGCATCTTCACGAGATCCTGGAGCTGCGTGCGGCTCAGCGGGTCGAGTGCAGAGAACGGCTCATCCATGAGGATGACATCTGGACGCGTGATGAGCGCACGCAGAATGCCCACGCGCTGCGCCTCACCGCCAGACAGATCTGCCGGCATACGCTGGGCATACTGATCATATGGCAGTCCCACGCGGTCTAAGAGCTCACGCGCCTGCTCCTCGATGCGCGACTCGTCCCACTTTTTCATCTTCGCGATGAGAGCGATGTTCTGTAGTACCGTCAGATTCGGGAACAGACTGCCCGTCTGCAGCACGTATCCTGTGTTCAATCGCAGCTCGCGCAGATCCGTATCCGCCACGCGCCGTCCGTTTATGCGCACGTCCCCGTCCGTCGGCGCTTCGAGACCGTTAATCATGCGCAGCATGGTGGTCTTTCCCGAACCGGACGGTCCCACGAGCACGAAAAACTCGCCGTCCTCGATAGTAAAATTCGCACCACTGAGGACATTCTTTCCGTCGTAGCTTTTCCCGACGTTCTGGAATTCTATCATTTCTCTCCCTCGTTCAGGTGATCTGTTAAGTTCTGCACTATCCGTTCGAGCATGTTTTCGAACGTTTTCTGCTCGTCCGCGCTCATGCCGCGATAGAAAATCTCGCCGAGCTGCTCGCTGGCTGTGTCCGAGAGACGGCTTTGCTCGCGACCCGCATCCGTGAGAATGTAGTACTTTTTTCTCCCGTCGTTCGGGCAGGTGCGCTGCTCGATAAATCCGGCCACTTCGAGCTTTTTCAGCATGACGGAGAGCGTGTTTTTCGCGTTTCCTGTGGCAAGCGATAGATCGGTGGTCGTCATTTCGTCATGTCTGGCGAGCTGCCAGATGACTTTGCTCTGTTCGCTCGTGATGCGCACACCGTCCTGCCGCGCGAACAGCCGCGCGAAGAGCTGTCCGTTCAGCGCCCGCGCTTTAGCGAGCAGGCTACCCGCGTGTGCGTAGTCTTTCTGGGCCAATTTTCCCTCACCTTCTCAGTTAGTTCTAATTAGAACTATATTCCCGTGCGTAGACGAGTGCTCTGGGGAGAATGCCCGAGATAGATCCACGTATCCTTCAGAAGTATCCCTTTATTCAAAAATCTATCTATGAGCGACCTGACTGCTTGCGAGGCTGAACTGTGTCGTACGGGGAATGCCGAGCTTAAGGCCCTCGACTCGCCGTGGACTTCTACGGCGCAGGCACATCCTCTTCGTCGCGGATGCCGGGGATCTAGTAGACGCACAAGGGGCTGCATATGCAGCCCCTTGTCTTTTACTTATAATCCTCCACGTCAAACTTCCGGTCTTTAAAGTAATAATCCCGGTCTTCCTCCGTAATCTTCCGAATCACGCGAGCCGGATTACCCACGGCCACGCTCCACGCCGGAATATCCTTCGTCACCACAGATCCACCGCCGATGACCACGTTATCTCCTATGGTCACGCCGGGCATGATGCTCACGCTTCCACCTATCCACACGTTATTCCCTATGGTTACTGGAATGCCATACTCATAGCCAGAGTTACGGCTGTCCGGGTGTAGTGGGTGCCCGGCGGTATAGATGGACACATTCGGAGCACACAGCACATTATCGCCTATGACCACCTCGCCAGGGTCGAGAATGGTGAGGTTATAGTTCGCGAAGAACCCCTTCCCTACCTTAATATTCGTACCGTAGTCACAGTGGAACGGGGCTTCTATCCACGCAGTCTTCCCACCCTCACCGAGGATAGCATCCAGCAGCTCTGGAATGCGGTCCATGTGGTCAGGATGAAGATGATTAAACTCATACAGCTTTTTCTTACATTCCAGACGTTCTTCATCCAGCCCATCCATGTCTGCCACATACGGCAGCGCTGCGAGCATACGCTCTTTCTGGTTCTGATCATGCCGGTTCATACGCGGTCCTTTCTCACACATACTCCTATCACTATACCCACGATCGCAGGAGCGACCCACCCCATGCCGAGATCCGCGAGGGGAAGATGGGTAGCGACGATGGTGAACGGGAAGGCTAGAGGAGGAATTGGACTCAGGACAGAAGACAGAAGCTGAACCCCAGCAGCCAGAACGGTAAAGCCCATCCCCCACGCGAAAACGCTAGGACGATACGCGAACGTACGGCCGGCCGCGCACAGCACCATGAGAACGATGGTCAGCGGATAGAGGAACAGGAGCACCGGAATGGAGAACGCGATAATGGCATCCAAGCCCGCGTTCGCGATGACGAACGAGACCGCCGTAAACGTGAGCGCGTAAAAACGGTAGCTCAGCGGCCGCGCATTCTCGCCACGCCCCATCCGAGGGAAAAGCTCACTAAACGTACTGCCCAGCGAGGTAATAAGCCCCACAGATGTCTTCAAGCACGCCACCGTAATAATCACGCCCAGCAGCACGCCGCCAGCCGTTCCATAATAGTGCTCGGCGATGGCGAAAAGCGCCGTACCGCCATCCGCACTCACGCCGAGCAGCGCCGCAGACTGCGCGCCCACGACGGTGAGCAGAACGTAAATGATAACCATGGCAGCTGAAGCGAAAAATCCCGAACGCATGGCAGAACTCGCGGTATGCTCGGCCTTTTTCACGCCAAGTCCGCGGATGGCGTCCACGAGGATAACGCCGAAGGCCAGCGACGCGAGCGCGTCCATCGTATTATATCCTTCGAGGAAGCCTGTAAAGAAGGACTGCGTACCGCTCGCGTAAGCAGGAGTCTGCGGAGCCACGGCAGCGAGCGAGCCCATAGGTCGCACGAGCGCCGTGATCAGGAGAATGGCGAGAACGCTGAGGAAGAGCGGGTTAAGGATACGTCCCACCCAGTCGAGAATGCGACTCGGCCTCAAGCTAAAGAACAGAACGAGCGCGAAGAAGGCGAGAGAGAACACCGCGAGCGCGACCGTCTGCGCAGTACCGTCCGCTATGCCGGCCTGCCTGAGCAGGGGCACGACACCTACCTGAAAGGAGACGGTGGCCGTACGCGGCACGGCAAACAGCGGCCCGATGGTCAGATACAGCGCCACCGTGAAGAAGTACGCGAAGCCTTTTCCTACGCGCAGGCACATGTCGAACAAGCTCGCACTTTCCGAGATGGCGAAGGCTACGATGCCGAGCAGTGGCAGACCCACGCCCGTAATACAGAATCCGAGCGCCGCCTGCCAGCTGAGCGCGCCGGCATTCTGCCCCATACTGACCGGGAAGATAAGATTTCCCGCGCCGAAGAACAGCCCGAACAGCATGGACGCGACGACGAGCGTCTGCCGCGCGCTCAGACGTGAGACTTCTGTGCGTTCTGGATGTGTCATATTCTCTCTTCTCTCGTTTGTAGCTTTAGGCCAAATAGCGAGGCCAATTTTCGCACTCCTGCGTATAGCACTCCTGCGTGTGCCTCTTTAGTACTGCGCAGCCTGGCCGTCATGAGCTGCCCACTGGCACGGGCCAAGCTCGAAGTCCGTAAAGGTGGCAGTAAAACTCGACTCCTCGGGACTGCAGGCATACACGCCGAAAGTCACGGGAGCGTCTGGATTCTGCTGGACGGCCGTAAGATGGCAGATGCGCATCTGATCGAACCTCTGGCCATCATCCGAGCATTCGATGCAGAAATCATCCTCGCGACGGCTGAGGCGGTACCACATGGAGGACGTCGTGGCACTCACTTCCGTCGTGGCCCAGTCCGAGTATCCCCGATTCGTTACGACACTGCCGAGATGCTGGAAGGAGTCATTCTCATACTCGATGGAGCCTTTGAGCCAGTTTTCGCTGTCGAGGTAGAGAACGATGCCGCACTGATCAAAGCGGTGCTTTATCTCTCCTGGCTGTCCAGCAAAATCCGTGCGGACAGTAAAGGAAAAGAACTTTTCTGCCGTGCTCATCTGGAAGACAGGCGCACTGTCATTCCGGAAATGATAATACGTCCGCTGCCACAAGTCAGTATGCGGGGCTGTGGTGATGGTCAGCTCCATATTATTTTTTATCTCATAGGAACGTGGTTCACGCGTCCACTGCCAGTTCGAGAAGTCGATGCTCATGCCTTCAGTATACGGGGCCTTCAGTATACGGGCACGTCGAGAGAGTCTCCAGTAGGACAGGTCTTCTCCTTCTCATACGTGAACGACGCACTTGATGATGAAGAAAAGAATGGTTACTCTTCGGGGTAAAGTTTCAGCTTCGCGTGCGACCGACACGGCCGAGTGCACAGCACCCAGCTGAGCGCCCAGCCGAGCGCCTAGCCGAGCACACAGCCTGCCTTACAGCATATGATGCTTCCTCATGCGCTGCTCGAAGATTCCGTTAATCAGCACTCTCATCTGCTCCACCACATCCGACGGAAGTCCCGCCTCGACACCCGAAGCACTACCGTCAGCCTCAAAGGCCGCATACAGGTCTGGGTGCTCCTTTTCTATCAGCCGGCAGCTGTTCCCCGTGGCGTGGCCGCGGATAAAAGCGGGAATCTTCTTCATATATTCTGGTTTTACGAGCGCTAGTATACGCTCATCTGCTTCTTTAGACATGGCCTCTATGCTACCTCAGTCTCTGAATTCTCTGACATGCGGAGAAGCACATGTTCCGACTTCTGCACATCTCCAGCCGTGTGCAGAGCCTCCCCCGGGCTCGCTGATACCCTATTCGTGCGCGATCATGCTCTCGATACCTTCGCGACGGCGTGCGGAGCGCGTGTCGTGTCGAAGCATACGGAATGTCAATTTCTGCTTCTCTTCTCAGCTGTCGCCTTCTTACGCGAAGGGGCTCAGGATGCCTGCCATCCTGAGCCCCGCTCGACCTATAAGACGCTTACTGCCGCCTTACTCCCATTCGATGGTCGCAGGTGGCTTCGAAGTCACATCCAGAACGACTCGGTTTATCTCACGGCATTCGTTTGTAATGCGCGTGGAGATCTTCGCGAGCACGTCATACGGGACGCGAGACCAGTCTGCCGTCATAGCATCCTCCGAGCTGACTGGACGCAGAACGATAGGCGAACCGTAGGTACGTTCATCACCCTGGACACCTACCGAATGCACGTCTGCCAGCAGGACAACTGGGCACTGCCAGATATCACGGTCCAGACCTGCCTTCGATAGCTCTTCACGAGCGATGGCGTCTGCTTCACGCAGTACTGCGAGGCGCTCGCGGGTAATCTCACCCACGATGCGGATACCAAGGCCTGGGCCCGGGAATGGCTGACGCCACACCATCTCTTCTGGAAGACCGAGCTCGGTTCCTACAGCGCGTACCTCATCCTTAAAGAGAGTGCGCAGTGGCTCCACGAGCTCGAACTGGAGGTCATCTGGCAGACCGCCCACATTATGGTGGCTTTTAATATTCGCAGCGCCGTCACCGCCGCCAGACTCGACCACATCTGGGTAGAGCGTGCCCTGCACGAGGAACTTAATCTCTCCGCCTTCTTCAGCAGCGTCTGCCACGATCTGGCGTGTAGCCTTTTCGAAGGTGCGAATGAACTTTTCGCCGATAATCTTACGCTTACGCTCTGGCTCCGAAACGCCTTCGAGAGCTGTGAGGAACTCCTCCGAAGCATCTACCGTCACGAGCTTAATGCCAGTAGCCTCGACGAAGTCATGCTTCACCTGCTCGACCTCGCCCTTACGCAGCAGACCGTGATCCACGAAGACGCAGGTGAGCTGGTCTCCCACTGCCTTATGGACGAGAGCTGCAGCTACAGCAGAATCCACGCCGCCAGACAGTCCACAGATAACACGGGCATCTCCTACCTGCTGACGAATCTTTTCTACCTGGTCTTCGATGATGGAGGACGAATCCCACTCGTTTCCAAGTCCTGCTTCCTTATGGAGGAAGTTCTCGATGACATCCTGACCCAGTGGCGTGTGCTTCACTTCTGGGTGCCACTGCACACCGAACAGACCTCGCTTCTCATCTGCCATAGCAGCCACAGGAGCACCCTCGGTATGAGCAAGTACAGAGAAGCCTTCTGGAGCTTCCTTTACAGCCACACCGTGGCTCATCCACGTGGACTGCTCTGCTGGAGAACCGCTGAGAATCCCCTCAGTCTCATCGATAATGGCTTCAGTCTTACCATACTCACCGAGAGCTGCCTTATCCACGACTCCGCCCAGCTGATGTGCCATGACCTGGAAGCCATAGCAGATGCCGAGAATAGGCACATCCAGCTCGAAAATCTTCGGGTCGAGAAGCGGAGCACCCTCGACGTAGACAGACGCTGGACCACCCGAGAGAATGATGGCCTTCGGATCCTTTTCGAGGATCTGCTCAGCAGTGATGGAATGAGGAACGATCTCAGAATATACATGAGCTTCGCGCACACGGCGTGCTATCAGCTGAGCATACTGAGCGCCAAAGTCGATAACAAGTACAGGACCTGTGGCCATTATGCCTCCAGAAAATCGAGGTTTATATACCATATAAGTCCCCCTATTATGCCTGTCGTTTAAGACATTTTCTGGGATTTCTCTGAATGAGTTTTCTGTACGGAAAAGCGCGACACGCTCAAAGAAAAAATTGACAGAAAAAATATGAACGAAAATCCTCACATGAGTCACAGAAACCTAACATCGACACAAACGCTGCTATTCCGAGGAAAAGCGGAAATATTACAGAAACTCGACGTGACTTACTGAAACATTAATGAACATTTAACGGGTAAATACGTAACATTTACAGCCAAAACCTACCACGTCCACACAGGCAGTCTTGTTTTAGTCATGCCCCTCGCATAAAATTATAGGTGTTCGAGAACGGCACATGCCCGACTCACTATAGTAAATATGCACCTAATTGTAGGAGGCAAGGACATATGACTAGTCCTGTAATCGGTACTCCATGGAAGAAGCTGGACGCTCCAGTTTCCGAGGAGGCTCTGGAAGGCGTAGATAAGTACTGGCGTGCTTCTAACTACCTTTCCATCGGTCAGATCTACCTTCGCAGCAACCCTTTGATGAAGGAACCATTCACCCGTGAAGACGTGAAGCATCGTCTCGTGGGTCACTGGGGTACCACTCCAGGCCTGAACTTCCTCATCGGTCACATTAACCGTCTCATCGCAGATCACGGTCAGAACACCGTTATCATCATGGGACCTGGTCACGGTGGCCCAGCAGGTACTGCACAGTCTTACCTCGACGGCACCTACACCGAGTACTTCCCAGAGATCACGAAGGACGAAGCAGGTCTGCAGAAGTTCTTCCGTCAGTTCTCTTACCCAGGTGGTATCCCATCGCACTATGCACCAGAGACCCCAGGTTCCATCCACGAGGGTGGTGAGCTCGGTTACGCTCTGTCCCACGCATACGGCGCTGTGATGAATAACCCTAGCCTGTTCGTTCCAGCCATCGTCGGTGACGGTGAAGCTGAGACTGGTCCTCTGGCGACCGGTTGGCAGTCGAACAAGCTCGTGAACCCACGCACCGATGGTATCGTTCTTCCTATCCTTCACCTGAACGGATACAAGATCGCTAACCCTACCATCCTGGCTCGCATCTCCGACGAAGAGCTCCACGAGTTCTTCCACGGTATGGGTTACGAACCATACGAGTTCGTCGCTGGCTTCGATGACGAAGATGCTATGAGCATCCACCGTCGCTTCGCTGACCTCTTCGAGACTGTCTTCGACGAGATTTGCGACATCAAGGCTACCGCTCAGACGAATGACGTAGACCGTCCATTCTACCCTATGATCATCTTCCGCACTCCTAAGGGCTGGACCTGCCCTAAGTTCATCGACGGTAAGAAGACCGAGGGTTCCTGGCGTTCCCACCAGGTGCCACTGGCATCTGCACGCGACACCGAAGAGCACTTCGAAGTTCTGAAGAACTGGCTCGAGTCCTACAAGCCAGAAGAGCTCTTCACTGAGGATGGCGCAGTACGTCCAGAAGTTACCGCTTTCATGCCTGAAGGTGACCTGCGTATCGGTGAGAACCCTAACGCAAACGGTGGCCGCATCCGCGAAGAGCTGGATCTGCCAGCTATCGAGGACTACGAGGTTAAGGAAGTTAAGGAGTTCGGTCACGGTTGGGGCCAGCTCGAAGCTACCCGTAAGCTCGGTGAGTACACCCGTGACATCATCAAGCGTAACCCAGATAGCTTCCGCATCTTCGGACCAGATGAGACCGCTTCGAACCGTCTCCAGGCTGCTTACGAAGTAACGAAGAAGCAGTGGGATAACGGCTACCTCTCTGAGCTCGTGGACGAGAACATGGCTGTGACCGGTCAGGTCACCGAGCAGCTCTCCGAGCACCAGATGGAAGGCTTCCTCGAGGCTTACCTGCTCACCGGTCGCCACGGTATCTGGAGCTCTTACGAGTCCTTCGTTCACGTGATCGACTCCATGCTGAACCAGCACGCTAAGTGGCTGGAGGCTACGGTTCGTGAGATCCCATGGCGTAAGCCTATCTCCTCCATGAACCTGCTCGTCTCCTCGCACGTATGGCGTCAGGATCATAACGGCTTCAGCCACCAGGATCCAGGTGTGATCGACATCCTGCTGAACAAGAACTTCAACAACGATCACGTGGTCGGCATCTACTTCCCAGTGGATTCGAACATGCTCCTGGCAGTATCCGAGAAGGCATACAAGTCCACGAACAAGATTAACGCCATCATCGCTGGTAAGCAGCCAGCTGCTACCTGGCTCACCCTCGACGAAGCTAAGGCTGAACTCGAAAAGGGTGCTGCTGAGTGGAAGTGGGCATCGAATGCTGAGGGTGACGACGTACAGATCGTCCTCGCATCCATCGGTGACGTTCCTACCCAGGAACTCATGGCTGCTGCTGATAAGCTCAAGGGCTACGGCATCAAGTACAAGTTCGTGAACGTCGTGGATCTCCTCGCCATCCAGAACGCGTCTGAGAACGACGAAGCTCTGTCTGACGAAGAGTTCACCGAGCTCTTCACTGCAGATAAGCCAGTCCTCATGGCTTACCATGCATACGCTCGCGAGGTACGCTCCCTCATCTGGGATCGTCCAAACCATGACAACTTCAACGTTCATGGCTACGAAGAGCAGGGTTCCACCACCACGCCATTCGACATGGTGCGTGTGAATAACATCGACCGTTACGAGCTGACTGCTGAAGCACTCCGTGCAGTAGATGCAGACAAGTTCGCAGCTGAGATCGAAAAGCTCGAAGCATTCCGTACCGAAGCCTTCCAGTTCGCTGTGGATAACGGTTACGATCACCCAGACTACACTGACTGGGTATGGTCCGGTGTCCAGACTGAGAAGCCAGGTGCTGTGTCTGCTACCGCTGCTACCGCTGGTGATAACGAGTAGTCGTGACTCTCGTTCTTCACTCGCTCTCGTAGCGTAGAGCTGTAACGCTCTTAAGGAGGCTCTCCTGCCGTAAGGTGGGAGAGCCTCCTGCGTTTCTGCATGGCCCTACGCATCATCCCCACCCCTCCCCGTGTCGCTTCTTCTAGCACCTCGCTTAGAATAAATACTGTTTGTGTGGAAGCTCGACGCAAAGCCGCCGAAAGCTGGAAAAATGAAGACAAGAACAGACTGTAAAGACTAAGGAGTACCGCACAGTGAAAAAAGTATTCATCGCGAGCCCAGAAGGCCAGAACGGACGTAACGTCGTGACAGCAGGAGTCACCGCTGCCCTCGCCACCGCATATAAGACAGCCACCTTCCGCCCTATCGTCTGCCATAAAGACACCTTCTCGCAGCACCTCATCGACCTCGGTTCCACAGCGCAGACCTTCGAGGAATCGCGCGTCGTATGCCCGAACCATGCAGTACGCGACCACGAAGGCGTCCGCGGAGATATCTCCCGCGCGTGGGAAAGCTTCGTTCCTCAGCACGAGCCAGAAGCCGTGGTCATCACGGGTAAGGATGGTCGTCCAGTCTTCGACCCTGAGTTCTTCGTCCAGGATCTGCAGATAGCGGCGGACCTTCAGGCTCCTGTTTTCCTGGCCATCTGCTGTATCCCGCGTAATGCCGTCGAGCTTCGCCGCACCATCGACGCCTGCATAGAAAAGACGCTGAAGACGGGCTGCTCCGTAGCCGGAGTCTTCGTCACGGGCCTCGACACCGAGAACGTGGAGAAGGCCGAGCAGATTCGGGAAGAAATTGCCACTCTCGCCTACCCTCACTGGGTCATTCCAGCGCACGACTGCCGTGAAGCAGACGACATCGCGCCATCCGTCGCACTCTTCGAGCAGGCCGCGCCGACGTCTGAAGTTCTCGCCGCACTCGAGCGCGCAGACTTCGCTAAGCCAGTGACGCCTTACGCATTCCAGGCGCAGCTACTCACGAAGGCAGCCGCGAAAAAGCAGACCATCGTGCTGCCTGAAGGCGAGGAAGACCGCATCATCCGCGCGGCAGACTACCTGCTCGCCCGTGACATCGTGGACCTCATCATCGTGGGCGAAAAAGACGCCATCCTCGCGCGTGCAGCCGAGCTGAACCTCGAGCACCTGAGTAAAGCGCGCTTCCAGTCCATGACGGACGAGGCCATCCTCGCGCCTATGGTCGCCAAGCTCGTCGAGCTACGCGGACACAAGGGCATGACCGAGGAAAAGGCTCGTAAGACGCTCACGGATGCATCCTACTTCGGCACCATGCTCGTGGTCCTCGGCCAGGCAGACGGTCTCGTCTCTGGTTCGGTAAATTCCACGGCGAATACCGTACGTCCAGCTCTGCAGGCCATTAAGACGAAGCCTGGCCAGTCGCTCGTTTCGGGCGCATTCCTCATGTGCTTTGAGGATCACGTGGCCGTCTTCGCGGACTGCGCTATTAACTTGAATCCGAATGCCGAGCAGCTCGCGCAGATCGCTCTGCAGTCGGCTGAGACGGCGCGTTCCTTCGGTCTCGAGCCACGCGTGGGTATGCTCTCGTACTCGACGCTCGGCTCGGGTTCTGGCCCAGACGTGGACCTCGTTACGGAGGCGACGGCGAAGGTTCAGGAGCTCGACCCAGATCTGAAGGTCGTGGGGCCTATTCAGTTCGACGCAGCATGGTCTGAGGATGTGGCGCGCACGAAGGCGAAGGGCAGCGACGTGGCCGGTCATGTGAACGTCTTCGTCTTCCCGAGCCTGTCCGCGGGGAACATCGCGTATAAGGCCGTGCAGCGTTCGTCTGGAGCCCTCGCCATCGGACCTGTGCTGCAGGGCCTGAATAAGCCGGTGAATGATCTGTCGCGCGGTGCTCTCGTGGAGGACATCATTAATACCATCGCGCTGACGGCTGTGTACGCGCAGGAAGAGTAGTTTCGCGCTTTTTTCTGTCAATTTTTCCGTGCCGCCTACCCGCCTCACCGGCGAAAAGTAGCCGGCACGGAGTAATCTCACTAGTGGATATATATCTATCGCGATAGGAGGACGAGCAGTGGCTAAGACTGTACTCGTTATTAATTCTGGTTCCAGCTCCATTAAGTACCAGCTGGTGGACTTGGAAAGTGGCGAAGGCCTCGCCTCTGGTCTCGTCGAGAAGATCGGTGAGCCAGTAAAGGGCATCTACACCCATAAGTATAACGGTGAAAAGCACCAGTTCGAAGATGAAATCATTAAGGACCACGAGCAGGGTCTCAAGCGCGTTCTCGCATTCTTCGACGAATACGGTCCTAACCTGAAGGAATATGACCTCGTAGCCGTAGGTCACCGCGTGGTGCAGGGCGGCTCGGTCTTCCCTACCCCAGCTCTGGTCACTCCAGAGAACATCGCTAAGGTGAAGGAACTGGCAGTGCTCGCTCCACTGCATAACGGCCCAGAAGCTGTGGGCGCAGAGGTGATGACTCGCCTGCTGCCAGACGTGCCACAGGGCTTCGTCTTCGACAGCTCCTTCTTCTTCCAGCTTCCAGAAGCATCTGCTACCTATGCTCTGAATAAGGAAGTGGCAGATAAGTATCAGGTACGCCGCTATGGTGCTCATGGTACGTCTCACGAGTTCATCGGCCAGGTCGCTCCAGAAGTGGCTGGTAAGGATCCTGAAGGCCTCAAGCAGATCGTCCTGCACATCGGTAACGGTGCATCCGTCTCTGCACAGATTTCTGGTAAGCCAGTAGAGACCTCCATGGGCCTGACCCCACTCGAAGGTCTCATGATGGGCTCGCGTACCGGTGACATCGACCCAGCAGTGGTCTTCCACCTCATCCGTAACGCTGGCATGAACGTGGACGAGCTGGACGCTCTCTTTAATAAGAAGTCTGGTCTCATGGGCATGACTGGTCACGGTGACATGCGCGAAGTGCTCGGCCTACGCGACGCTGGAGATGAGAATGCGAAGCTCGCCATCGACGTGTACGTGCACCGCATCGTGGGCTACATCGGGAACTACACTGCTCAGATGGGTGGCTTGGATGTCATCACCTTCACCGCTGGTGTGGGTGAGAACTCTGATCCTATCCGCGCTCTGGTCTGCGAGAAGCTCGCACCATTCGGCGTGAAGATCGATGCAGAAAAGAATGCGACCCGTTCCTCCGAGCCACGCATCATCTCCACTCCAGACAGCTCGGTGACCGTCTGCGTCATTCCTACGAATGAAGAGCTGGCCATCGCACAGAAGGTAGCGAAGATAGCTGCTGAAGGCGATGCGTATGGGAACACGTTTGCTGCATAAGTACGCATAAGCGAAAGCCCTTTCACGAACCGGAGCTGATGTCCTCACTGAGGATGTCAGCTCCGATTTTATCTCGTGCGAAACGCTCACATTCCCCTCGTAGACACGCTGTACTAGACTGAGAGATATATCACATATCAGCGGGGATTCTGACTCAGTGCATGGCTGCACTTCGCTTCCTCACTGGTATGCCGAGCGAAGAAGCGAAGAAGGTGACACGGTGAGCACGGCACAGTCCGCGAGCGAGCAGCAGCGGCATATTCTCTCTCAGGCCTCGAGCCTGTATTCTTTCGTGCGTGACGTGAGCCAGACTGTGTCCTCAGTCCTCGACGAGACTGCTGTCCTGCACTCTTACGTGCTGTCCACACTGCCTGAAGACTGCGAGCACATCGAGTGTTCTGCTCCTGGACAGCCATTTCGCCTCAGTGTCAGTAAAACACATTTTTCCAGCCCTCCAGCCCCCGACCCACGCTTTGTCCCGTGGCTCGTGGATCCTGTCCCTCCGTATGGGGATGGGTCGGTTCAGCCTACGCTCGTGACGGGCGAGCGAGCACTGTTCGAAGACTTTCAGGATGACCCTGAACGTGTCACCGCGTACCGCATGTGGCGACGCGCTTATGGAAAATGGCATCTCGAGACGGAGCGCTATAAGCGCGTACAGAAGCTCTTCGACACTCTGTATACTATGCTTCTTACTCTTCGTCGCAGTGAAGATGAGCTCGAGCTCGTTCTCGCTGATGGTTTCGTCCGGCTCACGTCTGCACCGCAGATGGTATATGGGCCACTCGTTACACATCGGCTTAGCCTTCGCCATGACGTGAGTATTAATGCTTTTATCCTCGAGGATGCTCACCAGGGCCTGCAGTTCTCGCCCGTATCCGTGCCTTCTGCCCATCTCTCCCCCCGTGAGAGTCCGTCTCTTTTCTCCGAGCACACATGTGCGTGGGCGAGGACCACTCTGCGCACTCCTGAACTGAGCTCCTGGAATGATGCTGCGCTGACGGATTTCTTCGAGCTTCTCACCAGGCATATGCCGCAGAATGTTCAGTTCCTCCGGTCTGCAGAGGATTCTGCTCATTCGTCACAGAGAGATTACTCAGTGTATAGAAAGCCTCAGCTTCTTCTGCGCAAAGCGACGCACACGTGGGACATGCGCCGCAAGCACGCGCAGACAGCACTCGAGAACATCCAGAGGACAGCGAGCATACAGCCCGCTCTCGCTGCCCTTCTGGCGTCTCCCGCTATGCTCGACACTCCTCAGAGTGAAAGCACGCCCCCGCCTCTGATGAATCCTACCGCAGAAGTTCTTCTCAGCGCTATGGACTCTCCTGTCCACCTCGTCGAGACCTGTCCAGGATCGACACGAGACCAGCTTATCGGCCAGATGCTCGTCCGGCTTATGGCTGAAGGAAAAAGAGTACTTGTGACGTCTGCGCGTCAGAAGACTCTACGCACACTGGCCGCACAGATACCCCAGCCTCTGCAGCCACTCGTGGCCTGTGAGCATGTCCTGCCGGATGTGAACGCATCGCCACATGGCTCCTCCACCACTGTGCCAGATGCGAGAAGCTGCATATCTGCCCTTCAGAAATACGCGCGCGAGCATACGCTCAGTGAACTGTCCGACACCGTCCAGGCTCTCCAGGAGAAGCAGACTCATCTCCTCGACGAGCTTGAAGGACGCTCATCCTCGTCGTCAGCCACTGCACAGCAGGTCATCATCGTACAGAATACGCGTGTGCGCGTCAGCGATGCGCAGGACTTTCTACGCCGTCACCCCGAGCGTGCCGGATTTTTCGGTGGGCCCGTACCTCCTGAGGCACGCCTCCCCCTGTCTGCTCGTGAGCTTCACGACCTCTATGCTCTGCAGGAGCACCTCAGTTCCACAGACATAGCCGACGCACGAGCACAGATCCCTGCCCCGAGTACGCTCTCTTCCCCTGCGCAGATGAACGAGCACTGTGCCCATCTCCAGCACGCTCAGGCACTCCTCACCCACACGTACCAGACACACGCGTGGTTAGCCGCCCTCGAGGACCAGACCTCCCAGACCTCACTCATCTCCTTCAGCGACTACCAGATCGATGCTATCCGAGACTTCCTCACCCATGCGGATACACTCTTCGCGTCCAGATGGGCTTTCCTCTGCATTCAGAGCTCCACGAATCCACGCGAGCACGTCCTGTGGGAGGAACTCGCCACACTCCTCCACGATACCCCTGCTGTCATCGCGCCTGACGAGAATGTCCCGTCCGTCACGGACGCTCATATCGCCGCTCTGGACACTCTGGAGAACTACTGCGCCACACATGGGAGTATCACGCGCCTCACGCTTCTGACGCATCCGGCACTGCGCGCAGCATATCATACCTTGTCTGCATACACACTGCACACACCGCTCACACGCGCAGCCTGTGCGCACCTGAGGCACACTCTCGAGGACATTCAGCGCGCCCAGCGTATCCGTACCCTCACTGATCAGCTCCACATCGACGTCACCACAGAAAACGACGACGAAGACAGCACACACGACCTGACCACTCAGCATATCCGCACGCTGCTCCACTGGCGCCAGGAGAGCTTCCAGCCACTACTCACCCAGCTTCAGCTGACTGAAGACATCCTCGCCCTCCTCAGCGATGACGTTCAGAATGCCCTCGATGAAGTTCTGCCTACGCTCTGCGACATTAGTGAGATTCGAGGAAGAATTGACAAGGAGACAGCAGCCCTCGCACAGAACGCCCAGCTGTTTCAGAACGCAGCCGAAAACGGCTCTCCGACATGCGCTCAGCTCGTCGAGGCATGTCAGAGCGCAGACCCACAGCTTTACGCGCGCGCATACGCTCAGCTGGACAGCGCATATAGGAGAATGGACCTCATGCAGCGGCGCGATGCCTATCTCGCGCGTATCCGAGCTGTCTGCCCGAGCTGGGCAGATGCACTCGAGCAGCGCGCGGGCGTCCACGGCGCGCACAGCGTTCCGGAGCATCTTCAGCAAGCGTGGACGTACGCGCAGTACGAAAGCGCGCTCGCAGCACTCGACAGCACTCCACCCGCACGCGCACGCACCAGCGCGAGTACGAGCGCATCCACACATCCACCGTCTGACCAGCACGCCGCCTCGCTACGCCGCGAGCTGCTGTCCACGCGCTACGCGCTCGCCGTAGCAGCGACGCATTATCGTACTCTTCAGCGTTTTCAGCAGCTCGGGCCGGATGCCTCGCGCGCTCAGGTTAAGAGCGCCATCCCTGCGTGGATTATGCCGGAAAATGCGGTCTATGCATACGGCGCGCGTCATACAGACGCGGCTACTAGTCCGTTCGACGTCCTCATTATCGCGGACGCGCATCTGCTCGACGTTTCTGCACTCGGCCTTCTCGCGCAGGCACAGACGGTGGTCCTTTTCGGAGACCCGCATCTGGTCGGCGTGCGCGATGGTCTGCTCGCACGCTCGGATGTGCTCAGCGATGCCGTCGAGCGTTTCCGTACTGAGCATCTCGAGGGGAAGGTCGCGTTCAGCGCGTCGTGTGCATCGCGCTGTTCGCTCTATGATATAGTAGCGAGCGCGCTCGGCACAGGTGCACACACCCGTTTGACGCTCAGCACACGCCCTGCTGAGCTGCTCACCTATGCGAATACGCAGGCATATCACGGTCAGATTCACGCTGCGCGGGCGGCTTCTGCGCGCGCGACTTCTGTACGCGACGCTTCAGCACAGGAAAAGTCCGCTTCCATGGTCTCCTACCGCGTTCCGGATACGGCGCGCGAGGAGAATGCTGTGACCGCACTCATTCACGCCTGCATGGAGAGCGGCGCGTATGACGGAAAGACGTTCGGCATCGTGAGTTTGGGCGATGGCGCGTACACCGCGCGTCTGCGTGAGACTCTGCGCGCGCATTTCGACCCGGCCACGTATACCGATCAGCAGCTTCTATGCGGCCCTGCCCACATGTTCCAGAGCCAGACGCGCGACGTTCTCATTCTCAGCTGTGGTCAGGATGCGCGCGCGGTTCGCCGGCGCAGTGTGCGTAGTTCGCTCGCGCTGCGTGAGCTCGCCACGGCCACGTGCAGCGCCACCGAGCAGCTCTGGGTGGTTCATGCGTTCGACCCGCGCCGTGACCTCGCTTTCGATGACGTGCGCGTGCCGTTATTCCGCATGCTTTCTGCCAATTCTTCCGCCTCCCCATCAGCCCTCTCCACGAGCATCCGTGCGCGCGTCACACAAATACTTGAGCCACGCACATCTGCCCGCCACGAAGGACAGCATTCAGCTGGCGTGAGTATAGAGGATATAGCGGACTCTCTCGGAGATATGCTGCTCTAGTGGAGGCGCTGGAGAACCTCGTCGTGGAGCAGACCATTCGTGGCTAGGCCACATCCACCCCACGGCCCAGCATGCCCGTCGAGATCAGTAAAGCGTCCTCCTGCTTCAGTAATGATGGGCACGAGGGCTGCCATGTCATAGAGGTCGAGTTCTGGTTCGGCAGCGATGTCCACTGCCCCTTGTGCCACGAGCATGTACTGCCAGAAGTCTCCATAGCCACGAAGACGCCATACGTCGTCTGTCAGGGCGATGACAGCATCCCGGTTTCCTCGCTCTTTCCAGCCAGACAGAGACGATAAAGACAGGGACGCGTCCGCGAGCGCGCTCACATTCGAGACATGGATGCGCTGGGCATCCTCCACACTCTTTCCCATCCAGGCTCCCTGGCCGGTCAGAGCAAACCAGCGGAATCCGAGAGCTGGCGCTGAGACCACGGAAGCGACGATATCCTCGCCCACTTGCAGGCCGATGAGTGTGGCCCAGACGGGCACTCCTCGCACGAAGTTTTTCGTCCCGTCTATAGGGTCGATAATCCAGCGACGTCCGCTGCTCTCGTCCCGTCCCAGCTCTTCCCCGTAGACAGTGTCCCTCGGGTATGCCACTGCCACTTCGTCGCGAATGGCACGCTCTACGGCTTTATCTGCATCAGTGACGGGAGTATGGTCAGGCTTCGTATCCACGTGGAGGTCGAGGGCTCCGAAGCGTGCCATGCTGATGGCATCTGCCTGCTCGGCGCAGCGCAGCAGACACTCCAGTTCCTCATAATACGGGGCGTGAGTATCTATGCTCATGCTTCGTTCTCCTGTCCGAGCATGGCTGTCCACATGCCCACAAAGTCTGGAATGGTTTTTTTCGTCGTGGCTACGTTCACCACGTCGATGCCGGGAATGACGAGGCCGAGAAGGGCCGCGAAGGTGGCCATACGGTGGTCAGCATACGTCTCCATGACTGCACCGTGGAGCTGATCGCGCGACACAGCATGGAAGTGAAGACCGTCAGCTGTCTCCTCCACCGACCCGCCGATGCGCCGAATCTCGGTGCTCAGGGCAGCGAGGCGGTCCGTTTCATGGCCGCGAAGGTGCGCTATGCCAGTAAATGTACTGTCTGAGTCTGCCAGTGTGGCCAGGGCTGCGAGAGTGGGCGCTATCTCTCCTGCAGGGCCGAGATCCAGCTGTCCCACTCCACGAATATGACCTGTCCCCTGCACTGTGAGGATATGCGTGTCCTCGTCGAGAGATACCTCAGCACCGAAAGCACGCAGGTAGTCTGGAAGGAGCGCTCCCGGCTGTGTGGACGTACTCGGCCAGAGTGGAATGCGTACCGTTCCTCCGGCGATGAGTGCTGCGCAGGCGAACGGAGCCGCATTCGAGAGGTCTGGTTCCACGAGCACATGGCTCGGAAGCTGAACGAATGAGCTCGGCACACTCCACGTGGCCGGCTGACCTGTATCCCCTGTCATGTCCAGATCCACCTGCCCGCCAGCACTCTGGATATCCGCCATGGTCATGCGAATGTGCGGCATACTCGGCAGAGTCTCGCCCGTATGAGTCAGCCGCAGGAGGTGAGACCATCTCGATGCTGCGAGTAATAAGCCTGAGATGAATTGGGAAGAGGAGGACGCATCCACGCGCACGTGCCGCTCTCCGCTCAGCTCATCAGGCTCAGGCGGCGTAAGCACAAACGGAAGAAAACCCTCCTCGCCGAGCCAGTCCACCCGCGCGCCGAGCTGCACGAGGCCGTCCAGCAGCGGCGCCATGGGACGATGGTACGCCTGCGCGTCCCCGTCGAACGTCACCGGACCATCCGCATACAGGGCGAGTGCCGGGACGAAACGCATCACCGTCCCCGCAAGCCCGCAGTCCACGCGCACGTTCCCCGTAAAGCGCCCCGATTCAGGAGGCGTCACCGTCACCGTCGTCTCCTCGCGCGCGTCTACCTCACAGCGCACGCCCAGCGTACGCAAAGCAGCCATCATCAGTTCCGTGTCACGCGAACGCAGAAGCCCCTCAAGCACGACGCTCTGAGAGCCGAGCGCGGCGAGGATAAGGTAGCGGTTCGAAAGCGACTTACTGCCCGGAATACTCACGAGAGCATCGAGCGGGCCACGAGAAGTGGAGGCCAGAGGAGCTGGCCAAGGATCGGAAAGTGCTGTAGTCATAGCACCATCCTAGCGTATAGACGCCTACCGGTCCTGGTCGAGGCGCGAATGTCCCACTTTCTGAACTACGTCACGCGGAAGCTCACTGAGCGCCACGAATCGATCCGCCTCGAGCGCTGCTATATGCCGCGAAAAGAGAATGAACCAGCTCATAAAGAGGATGACAGCCAAAGCCTCCACGTTCGTCAGCGACGTATTCCCCTGGAACCAGTAGATATACGAGATGGCGATGATAACGAGGATAAAGTCCGACACGAAGTAAAAGGCCACGGACAAACGCCTCACGAGCCATGGCATGCCGAGCATGAGCAGAATCATAGGTCCCGCGATGCCGCGCGCGAACAGATTATGGAGGAATGGATGCGGTGTATAGCGGAAGATGCCTATGCACGCGAACATGACCGAAGCCGACGCGAGGAGAAGCGCGAGAATGGCGCGGCGGATCTGGAAAGCGCGGGAAAGGGCGCGTGATGGGGTGTGCGATGCGGCACGTGATGGAACAGGGTCGTGCTCTGTCGCGCCGTCCTCCTCGCTGTCATCCACGCCGTTCCCATCGCTGTCGAACAGACGCTCCTGGGTCGTGAGCTCAGAGAGTGCGAAGTAGCTGATGATGAGCATGGTCACACCGGCGAGAACGACGGTAAAGTTAAAGACATTCGCGCCGAAGGTCGTGCGGTCCCCCAGCTGCGAGAAGTTATTCTTCCACCAGTTCGGGTCGTCGCTCATCATGCCAGCCAGTGTCACACCGGAGATGACGAAGACAGGCAGCAGCGTGGCTATGGTACGCGAGTTTATCAGTGCCGCCTGCACGTACACGATGTATCCGATGACACCGCCGAGGCACATGACCACCGCGAGCTGATACTGCGTGAACGAGCGCCCGAAAATCTGCGCGATAAACATCTGGATAGCGCCGGATATGAGGCCGATGGAGACGAAGTACACGACGGCGAGAGCGATGGTTTCCGCTGTGCGCCGTACCAGACGGCTCACCGTCTTCTTTTCTGCGCCGAACCCGCTGCGCGTGTAGCCGAGGATAAAGACGACGGCTGCGCTACCGGCCAGGAAGCTCGAGGTGATGATAATGCGCCGCGCGGTGACGAGCCAGATGGCCGGCGCGCTCGTCGTATACGCGTACGTCGCGTAGGCGACGGCGAGGACCGTGCCGAGAGACGTAAAGATTCCGACGTTTTCTGCCCGCTGGTAGCGGCCCATATGGTGCATTTTCGCTCTCCCCCTATATATCTGGAAGTTCAATTATTCCGCGCCCTTACGACACTGACCGCGTCGTCGTGCTCACCGTCGTGCTCACCGTCGCACTCGCCCGGTAGCGTCGAGTGCGACACGCCGAGTGGCGCTCGACGACGATTCGCGCTATAGTTATCTCTCGTTGAGCAAAGCTTAGCAAACACTCGGGCTGTAGCGCAGCTTGGTAGCGCGCTTGTTTTGGGTACAAGATGTCGTGGGTTCAAATCCCGCCAGCCCGACAAATGAACATAAAACCTCACAGAAATGTGAGGTTTTATGTTATCTTCTTCTTTTTCTCTCGCCTTCCCCCGCGGCGGCTTATAGGACATATTGTGTGTGTTTGCGGGGCCCCTGTTTTTAGAGGTTTATGCTCATCACGTCGTGGTGTTTATGTGTAGCGACTGGTATGGAAATCTTCCTTCATAAAAAAGAAGTGACTATTACTGACCGAGATCAGTAATAGTCACCCAACGTGAGATATTCGACTAATGACTTGAACCAAACAAAATTCAATCACTCCTTCGTCGGACGGCCTTAAACGATATCACTGTGACACCAATAACAAAAGAGGTAAAACCAACTCTAATAGCAAGTGTGCCATCCCACATTAAGGCAACCAGTATCGCGATTAAGGCAACCGTCAAGCCGAATGTCGCCACTTCACAGCAAAAACGAATGAGCTTGTTCAATTATCCTTAACCTCTTTCTCGGCGTATTTCTTTAGCAAATCTGCCACCTTATTCCAAGCTTTTTCGTAAATATATTTACCTAGTTTATTGTAATCAATCTGGAATGGAGAGTATGTGCGTGTGATCCTTGAGGAAGGAACGTGTCACGAAACGCGGAACCAAAACCAGACCACATCACCTACAGTCGCATATCCCACGGATCCGTGTTCAGCTCAGTTATCTCGAAGCGCACAGCACTCCCCTCCTGCCCGAAGCGCTCAGTCAGCGCAGCAGAGACATCCTCCACAAGGATCGGGAAAACGAGCTTTTCTATGGCCGCATGCGGAGTCTGGATGAATGCCATCCCCGTCTCCTGGCGTGCGTCCAGCACAGGATGATGACGCAAATCACTGGTCACATACACATCCGCTCCAGCAGCGTGTGCAGTAGCTATCTCCGAATCCCCTGAGCCCGGGAGCACTGCCACACGATGCACTACGCGCTCCGGCTCACCGCTGACGAGCACTCCGGATACGGTGGCAGGAAGAATGCAGGAGACAGCGCGCGCGAAGTCTTTCAGAGTCACCTCGTCGTCGTTTTCTGCAGCCGAAACGAGCGATAGCATACGCCCCAGGCCACATCCCTCAAGAGTAGAGCTCGGCACCAGCGGCCCTTCGTCCACCACGTCCAGCCCCCACTGGCGCAGTGCATGGACGAAGGCAAACCCCTGGCCACGCACGGCCGAATCCACATTCGTATGCCCCACCCACAGCGCGCAGTGATTCTCTATAAGGGTCGTCACCATGGCTCCACGGAAGGTCGATCCTGCTACCGTGTGCGTAGCACGAAAGTAGAGCGGATGGTGTGTGATGAGCAGGTCCGCCCCAGCATCCACAGCAGCCTGCACAGTCTCCTCCGTAGGATCCACGGCACAGTACACCTTCCGTACCGGCCAGCTCGGGTCTCCCACGATGAGTCCCGGCTCATCCCAGCTTTCTGCGAGTTCGAGCGGATAGAGCGTCTCGAGCACCTCCACCATCTCACCGAGAGTCACTGCCATACCACATTCTCCTTCCCATACACCTCATCTGAGCACGCACGCTTTAGTGTGCGGCCTGCTGCCAGTCTGCTCCGAGCCCTGTGGACACGTCCAGAGGAACAGCCAGCTCCACAGCATGCTCCATGGCATTCTTCACGAGTGCAGACACGACATCCTCTTCACCAGCTGCCACATCCACCACAAGTTCATCATGAATCTGCAGGATAATGCGCGAACGCACGCCTTCTGCGCGCAGCGCAGCATCCGCCTTCAGCATGGCTATCTTCATAATGTCTGCCGCCGACCCCTGTATAGGCGCGTTCAGCGCACCACGCTCTGCAGCATCACGCACTTGACGATTCGACGAGCGCAACCCTGGGAAGTAGCGCCGACGACCGAACATGGTCTCGGTATACCCCTTACGCTTCGCCTCCGCCACGAGAGACTCGAGGTAGTCATGCACCTTTCCGAAGGTGTCGAAGTATTTATTCTTCAAAATATCGCTTTCGGCCGGTGAGATCTTCAACTGCTGCGAGAGCCCATACGTGCTCAGCCCGTACGCGAGACCATAGCTCATCGCCTTAATGTGCGAACGCTGATCTGGCGTAATATCCTCCACCGGCACCCCGTAGACGAGCGATGCTACGTAGCGATGCAGATCCGTACCCGACTTAAAGGCCTCGATAAGCGCCTCATCTCCGGACAGATGCGCCATGAGACGCAGCTCCACCTGAGAATAATCTGCCGAGAGCAGCGCCACGTTCCCTTCGGATGGGACGAAAGCGCTGCGTATCTCGCGTCCGAGCGCATTACGGTTCGGGATATTCTGCAAATTCGGTTCGGTCGAGCTCAAGCGTCCCGTCGCAGCCACTGTCTGCTCGAAAGTCGTGTGAATGCGCCCGTCCGCGCGGACAGCATCCGAAAGCGTTTGCACGATCTGCTTGAGTTTGTTTATCTCACGGTGTCTGAGCAGCGCGCCGAGGAAGGTATTCGCCCGCTCGTTTCCCGCAGACCGCAGGTAGAGCTCCTGTAGAGCGGCCGCGTTCGTCGTGTAGCCGCCGGACTTCGTTTTCTTCGTCGGTGGCAGACCCATGTCGTCGAACAGCACCGTCTGCAGCTGCTTCGGACTCTGGAGATTAATCTCCTGCCCCGCCTGCTGCCACGCTATAGTCTGCGCCTGCTCGGCATCCGCGCTGAACGTAGCGAGCATCTGGCTCAGACGCTGAGTATCGACCGCTGCTCCCAATTTTTCCGTCTCGTACAGAACCCTCGACATAGGGATTTCGACATCATGGAGAAGTCTGAGCTCGCCACGGTCTTTCAGCGTGGCCATATACACATCCGAGAGGATGAGCACTGCCATGGCTCTCTTCGCATCCTCGAGGTCAGCATCTAAGTCCGCTGCATCAGCATCGAAATCGAAGTCCAGTTCCCCCTGGACGCTCGTCTCCGCTGAATCCTGCTCCTCCATCTGCACATGTGCATCTTCAGCGAGAAGATCCTCGAGAATATACTCATCCTTATCTGGTTTGAGCAGATACGCTGCCAGCTGCGTGTCCATGACTGGGTCAGGAAGCTCTACGCCGCTCGAGGTTACGCTATGCAGGAGAGACTTCAGCCCGTGAACGGTGAATTGACCGTCGTGAGAACGCACAAAATCCTGAACCGACGCATCCAGTGCATCCGCACTCACACACACAGCCAGTCCACTGCGCGCGGCAAACGTCACGCGGCCGCCATGCGCGTAGACGGTCCACATGCTCTCGCCCACGCTCGCAGCCCACTCAGCAAAGCTCGGCGCGAGCTGCACGTTCTGCAGCAGCGCCTCAGCGTCGAAATCCAGGCTTTCGGTCATATCCTCCGCATCTTCAGCCGCGCCACTCGAGGTCGATCCGCGCTTCGCCGAGCTGAACTGCGCCTTCTGCACATCCTCTTCAGACGCCCCCGCGCACAGCGAGAGTGCCGTATACACGCGGCGCTTTAAGTTCGCACCAAACTCGAAAGCAGCCAAAGCAGCATCTACCTTCGCAGAATCTGGCTGCAGAATGGTGAAATCACTCAGCTGGACATCCAGCTCCACATCTCGCACGAGAGCATTCACGCGGCGGTTCAGCTTCACCTGATCGAGGTTCTCGCGCAGAGCATCCCCCTTCTTCCCCTTAATCTCGTCCGCGTGTGCGAGGATGCCGTCGAGACCACCATACTGGTCTATCCACTTCGCAGCAAAACCATCCCCCACGCCGGGAACACCCGGAATATTATCCGCGGTCTCCCCACGCAGCGCTGCGAGGTCTGGATACTGAGATGGCCAGACCTTATACTTTGCAAACACAGCATCCGGAGTCATGTGCTTCAAGTCTTTAAAGTGCTGACCTGGATACAGCACTGTAATCGTCTCATCGATAAGCTGGAAGGCATCGCGGTCTCCCGAAACCACGTAGACACTGTCGAATCCCTCATCGCGCCCGCGCGTGGCGAGCGTAGCGATGACGTCATCGCCTTCATACCCCTGCTTTTCCACGTACGAGATGTTCAGCGAGTCCAGCAGGTCATGGAGCAGCGGAATCTGGCTGAGGAGGTCTTCTGGAACGGCGCTGCGCGTACCCTTATACTCAGGCAGCATCTCGTTACGGAAGGTACCGCCCTTCACGTCGAAGGCCACAGCGATGTGCGTAGGCTGAATATCTGTAATCACCTGTGTGAGCATGGTAGTAAAACCATACAGCGCATTCGTGGCCTGGCCTGCAGACGTGGAAAAGCCGTCCGCTGGCAGAGCGAAATACGCGCGGAACGCGAGCGAGTGACCATCGATAACTAAAAGACGTGAAACCATGCTTCTATGGTACGGGTCGGGCGGTACGACGCGACCGGTCTCTTCAGATACGTGAATGGGGCAGGAAATCTACTCTCCTGCCCCATTCTGTACACAGCTGTAGCGCCCCCTCAGCGTGTCGCTTACTCGCCTTCTATCTGGGCGATGACAGCGTCTGCCACTTCGAGCATGGTCAGACGGCGATCCATGGATGTCTTCTGAATCCAGCGGAATGCTTCCTGCTCAGACAGGCCCATGTTCTCCATAAGCAGACCCTTCGCACGGTCCACATGCTTACGGGACTCGAGACGATTCTTCAGGTCTTCCACCTGCTCACGTAGTGCTGCTATCTCATCTTCTGCAGCTGCGGACGTCCCCTCAGCAGAGCCTTCGCCCATACGTTCGCGCAGCTTCTCCATCTGCTCGAAGCGACCAAAGGCGACTTCGAGAGCTGGGAAGAGACGGTCTGGAACGAATGGCTTGACCACGTATGCCATCACACCGGCGTCGATAGCTTCAGCCACGAGATCCTTCTGCGAGAATGCAGTGAGCATGACCACAGGAGCGAGGAACTCTTCATTAATCTCGCGAGCAGCCGTGATGCCATCCTTCACTGGCATCTTTACGTCCATGACGACGATGTCTGGATGCTTCTCGCGGACGATGTCCACTGCTTCCTGACCATTTGCTGCTTCGCCGACAACCTCATATCCACCATCGTTCAGAGACTCGATGATGTCCAGGCGGTTAAGCGCTTCATCTTCCGCTACGACTACGGTACGCTTGGTGTTTTGTGTAGTTGCCATGATAGTTACACCCTCCTAGTCACATGTCCATGACTGCACCAGTTTGTCTTTATTCAGTTTATTCAGTAGTTATAAACGTGATCTCATGGAGGAGTCTTCTGAGAACTCCCCTTTGAGACCTCATTCAGTGCCCCGGGTGGGACTCGAACCCACACTGCACAGATTTTGAGGCTGTTTCCTCTACCAATTGGGATACCGGGGCAGTACCTGAATTAGCTTACACAGATATTTGCTTCTGAGCAAGTAGCGCGTGTTCGCTTTCAGGCACACCACTGGGGTGTAGTTCTGTTCATGCATAGCATCTACAGAACTACACCCCAGCAGAACGCTTCAGTATGTCTGAATACTAGTCGCGTGCGCCGACGGTGTGAACGTACACAGAGTCGGTGGAGCCAGCTTCGCTAGCAGATGGAGCAGAAGCGATGAGAACGATGGTGTCGCCATCTTCTACGCTACCGTTCGCCTTCAGCGTGCTGTCTGCCAGAGCCATGAGCTCGTTACGGGACAGACCATGGTACTCGGTGTCTACCTTTACACCTTCAGTACCCCAGGACAGGCCGAGCCAGCACTTGGTGTGCTCGTCGGTGGTCAGACCGAAGATAGGAGCCTGTGGACGCTCTGCGGATACGCGGTGTACGGTTTCGCCGGACTTGGTGAAGGCCACGATAGCCTTAGCCTGTGCCTTATCAGCGAGCTGTACTGCTGCGTGAGCCACTGCTGCGGTGGTGGAGAACTCTTCATCCTTAATAGCTGGGATGCGGTCGTAACCGTGCTCAGTAGCGTAGTTAGACAGGCGAGCCATGGTGTTCACGACGATAACTGGGTAGTCGCCTACAGCAGTTTCGTTCGAGGTCATGGTAGCATCTGCACCGTCGAGTACTGCGTTTGCGCAGTCAGATGCTTCTGCACGGGATGGTACTGGTACCTTCACCATAGAGCCGAGTACTTCGGTAGCCACGATGACTGGCTTACCATATGCACGAGCGAGCTCGATGCAGCGCTTCGTGATCAGTGGAACCTGCTCGAATGGCATTTCTACAGCCATGTCGCCACGAGCCACCATGATGCCATCGAAGGCCTTCACGATGTCTACGAGGTTCTCTACAGCCTGTGGCTTTTCGATCTTAGCGACCACTGGGATGCGGCGGCCTTCTTCGTCCATGATCTCGTGAGCGCGCTCGATGTCCGATCCGTAACGCACGAAGGACATAGCGATGATGTCAGCACCGGTGCGGATACCCCAGCGCAGATCCTCTTCGTCCTTCTCAGACAGAGCTGGTACGGATACTGCTACGCCTGGCAGGTTCAGACCCTTATGGGAGGATACTGGGCCAGCTACGACGACCTTCGTGTGTACCTCGTTACCCTCGACCTTAACGACCTCGAGCTGTACCTTACCATCATCGATGAGGATAGGATCTCCTGGGTGGCAGTCTCCTGGCAGACCCTTGAAGGTGGTGGACACGCGTTCCTTATTACCCACTACTTCATCAGTCGTAATGACGAAGTCCTGGCCCTGCTCGAGCCATACCTTATCATCACCATTAGCATCTTCTTCGACCCAGCCACAACGAATCTTAGGACCCTGCAGATCAACGAGTACTGCGACGTTCTTACCAGTTTCCTTAGCAGCCTGGCGAACGTTATTATAAACGTTCATATGCTCTTCGAAAGTACCGTGGGAACGGTTAATGCGAGCCACGTTCATACCAGCGCCGACCATCTCCTTGAGAGTCTCAAGAGCGGAGGAAGCTGGACCGATAGTATCGACAATCTTTGCCTTGCGCATGAATGCCTACCTGTTTCTTTCTAGACGGAATGGGCTATGCCCATATTTCACATAATACAGTTTACTGGGGCGAGCGTACTTTTAGACACGAGTCCACTTTCCTCAGCGTTTCGAGCTCTTTTCGAGCTTTTTCATCTTCCAGATACTGGCCGCCGAGGCCGTCCCCAAAGACACGATGATGACCACGAGAGACAGCCACGTAGGAATCTCTGGAACCACATGAATGTCCTGTCCTCCATTAATAAACGGAAGCGTGTTCGCATGCATGGCTTCGAGGACGAGCTTGATACCTATGAATCCAAGCACGACAGACAGGCCCAGCGGCAGGTACACGAGCTTATCGAGGAGAGCTCCGAGCAAGAAGTAAAGCTGCTGAAGACCCAGAAGCGCGAAGACGTTCGAGGTGAAGACGATGAAGGGATCCTTTGTTAAGCCAAAGATAGCTGGAATAGAGTCAAAGGCGAACATGACATCCGTGGTACCGATAGCCACGAAGAGCACAAGCATAGGTGTGAAGTACTTCACTCCATCCACAGAAGTGCGTAGCTTTTCTCCGTCATAGTAATCCACCATCTTCACTACTTTGCGCATGAGAGTGATGAGAGCATTCTCTTTATACTCGTCGTCATCATCCTCCCCCAGAGCCAGCTTAACTGCTGTATAGATGAGGAAGACTCCGAAGATGTAGAACACCCACGTAAAGCGCTCCAGGATGGCTGCGCCTGCGAGGATGAAGATACCGCGCAGGATGAGAGCCAAAGCTATACCCACCGAGAGCACGTACTTCTGAATCGTCTTCGGAACAGAAAAATTGGCCATAATGATAACGAAGACGAACAGATTATCCACACTCAGCGAATACTCAGTCAGCCAGCCGGAATAAAACTCGACAGCCGGACGCGCGCCGGACACAGCCCAGATGAGAGCGCCGAAAACGAGCGCTGCACACACGAAAAAGGCGATGTGCTGCACGCATTCTTTCGTACTCGGGATGTGCGGACGGCGGCCTATGAGCACGAGGTCCACGACGAAAAATACAGCCAGGACCACGAGCGTAATAGCCATAAACCAGACGGGAGTTTCACTCATACTCTACATTCTCTTTCTTCTCGGTTGCACCCTATTATGCCTGAGTCATCTGACGAAGTTCCTTCTTCAAGTCTCGGATCTCGTCGCGAAGACGCGCAGCCAGTTCGAACTGCAGCTGCTCAGCAGCCGTATGCATCTGTTCGGACAGCTCGCGAATGAGGTTCGCCAGGTCCTGAGCTGGCAGAGAGCCGTCGGCTATCTGCTGCTGAAGCTCCTGAGCTGCAGCGTCGTCGAGAAGCGCTATGCGGCCAGCACCAGTCTTCGTAGAGCTGGCAGCCCCGGCCTTCCCTGCCTTGCCAGCACGGCCACGACCATCAGCAGACGGCTCGGAGCGGTAGCCACTATCCAGCAGCTCAGCCGTATCCACATCTTCCTTCGCCAGCATGTCGTTCACATCGCTGATCTTCTTACGCAGCGGCTGCGGGTCGATGCCATGCTCCTGGTTATATGCCATCTGAATCTCGCGGCGACGGTTCGTCTCCTCGATGGCCTTATCCATGGCATCCGTGACCTTATCCGCATACATGATAACGGTGCCGGCCACATTTCGCGCCGCGCGGCCGATGGTCTGGATGAGCGAGCGGTAGGAGCGCAGGAAGCCTTCCTTATCCGCATCGAGGATGGCCACGAGGGACACTTCTGGAAGATCGAGGCCCTCACGCAGCAAGTTAATACCCACGATGACGTCTATCTTCCCTTCGCGCAGCTCACGCAGCAGCTCCACACGACGCAGCGTATCCACATCTGAGTGCAGATACTCCACTTTAATGGAGCGTTCGAGAAGGTAATCGGTCAGGTCTTCGGCCATTTTCTTCGTCAGCGTGGTCACGAGCACACGCTCGTCGCGCGCGATGCGGTCCTTAATCTCAGCCAGCAGGTCATCGATCTGACCGTCCACTGGACGCACCTGCACTTCAGGGTCGAGCAGGCCCGTCGGGCGGATAATCTGCTCGACGACGCCGTTCGAGAGGTTCATCTCGTAGTCCCCCGGCGTAGCGGACAGATACACCGTCTGCCCGATATGCTCGAGAAACTCCGGGAACTTGAGCGGCCTGTTATCCATGGCCGACGGCAGACGGAATCCATGCTCCACGAGCGTGCGCTTGCGGCTCGCGTCGCCTTCATACATGGCACCTATCTGCGGGATAGTCACGTGGGATTCATCCACGACGAGCAGGAAATCATCCGGGAAGAAGTCCAGCAGTGTGTGCGGCGGCGTGCCGGCCGCGCGGTTATCGAAATGCCGCGAGTAGTTCTCCACGCCCGAGCACGTGCCTATCTGCTCCAGTGACTCGATGTCATAACGCGTGCGCTGCTCGAGGCGCTGCGCTTCGAGTAGCTTATTCTCCTTCTTCAGCTGCCCCAGACGCCAGTCCAGCTCCTCTTCGATAGTGCCGATGGCGTGCGCGAGACGCTCCGGCCCCGCTGAGTAATGCGTCGCCGGGAAGATGTGAATGGAGTCCTCCTCCGCTATCTCATCTCCGGTAATAGGGTGGAGCGTGGAGATGCGGTCTATCTCGTCTCCGAAGAACTCGATGCGGATGGCGAGCTCCTCATACACGGGGATGATCTCCACGGTGTCGCCGCGCACGCGGAAGGTACCGCGCGCGAACTCGATGTCGTTACGCTTATACTGCATGTTCACGAAAGTGCGCAGCAGGTCGTCGCGCTCGATGATCTGCCCGCGATTCAGGAAGAGCATCTGCCGCGCATATTCTTCTGGCGTGCCGAGGCCGTAGATGCAGGAGACCGTGGCCACGACCACGCAGTCTCGGCGTGTCAGCAGGCTCGCCGTCGTGGCGTGACGCAGGCGTTCCACGTCATCGTTAATGCTCGAATCCTTTTCGATGAAAGTATCCGTCTGCGGGATGTACGCTTCCGGCTGGTAGTAGTCATAGTAGGAGACGAAGTAGTTCACCGCGTTATCCGGCATGAGTTCGCGAAATTCTGCGGCGAGCTGTGCGGCGAGAGTTTTATTCGGTTCGAGGATGAGCGTGGGGCGCTGCAGACGCTCGATCATCCAGGCTGTCGTAGCCGTCTTACCCGTGCCTGTGGCGCCCATGAGTACCACGTCCGTCTCGCCGTTTTCTATGCGGTCTGCCAGCTCGCGTATAGCTTTCGGCTGGTCGCCGGACGGCGTATACGGAGACTTCACCTCGAAGGGCTTATCTATGCGTTCGATGCCGAAGGTGTCTGTAAGGCTCTGGGTGCTCATGTCTGTCTTTCTGCTGAGTGTGTTTATGCGCGTGTGTTCGTGCGCGTGGCGCGAGGTCAATTCGTCCGCTTCCTGCGGCGTGTCATTTTCACGTTTTGTCGAGGGTATCTTTCAGAGCCGCATCGACAGCCGCATCGACGTCGAGGAGCATCTGTTTCATCGGGCGTGTCGAGTCGATGCATATGTCCGCTGCTGCTTTTCGCTCTTCGCTGGGTAGCTGCGCGGCGATGCGTGATGCAGCCTGCTGAGCGGTCATCCCCCGCGCGTCTACCATGCGCTGGATGCGCGTGGCATCATCTGCTTCTACGGTGAGAATGAGGTCATACGGCGTGTCGTTTTTCGTCCGTGACCATGCTGGACCGAGGATACGCAGTGCCGTCTCTCGCGTTTCGACGAGAAGAGGAATGTCATGAATAACGACGTTCTGCCCCTCTTTTCGCACAGCTTTTTCTTTCTGAGCTGCGAGCGCATAGACTGCCGGATGCACGAGCGCATTCAGCGTGTCGCGCTGGTGAGAGTCTGTGAAGACGTGCTCTGCCATCCACTCACGGTTCAGCGTGCCGTCTGGAGCGATGGACTCTGGACCGAATTCCTGCTCTATCTGGGTAAGAAGTGCACTGCCCGGTTCTATAACCTCGCGGGCCAGCACGTCATAGTCGATGACAGGATATCCTTGTGCGTGCAGATGCGCACTGACCGTGGACTTTCCCGCGGCTATGCCGCCCGTGATGCCTATGCGAAGAAAATGAGTCATGATATCTCTCATTCTAGAGAAAAGACTATAAAAAGAGGACACACACGGTACCGGAATACCGTGCATGTCCCCTTTTTCGCTTAAGCAATAAAACTTTTTTACAGTTTTAAAACCTGACTAAACGTGTGAAGGCGCTTAGTTGTTTTCGCTGAGCAGCTGTTCGCGCAGAGCGGCGAGCTGATCATCAGCTGCGAGGGTGCCCTCAGAAGCTGGAGCAGAGCTGTAGTTCGATACTTCTTCTACCTCTGCTGGTGCTTCTTCCGTTACACCGTCAGCCTCAGCGGAAGCTGCTGCAAGTTCAGCCTGCTTCGCTGCGAAGACCTTATGCTCTTCCCACAGGTCATGAGCTGCTGCGTACTGAGCTTCCCACTCTTCACGCTGCTGCTCGAAGCCTTCGATCCATTCGTTCGTCTCTGGGTCGAAGCCTTCTGGGTACTTGTAGTTTCCGTTCTCGTCATACTCTGCTGGCATGCCATACAGAGCTGGGTCGAAGTCCTCAGAAGCTGGATCCACGGAATCCGTAGCCTGCTTCAGAGACAGGGAGATACGACGACGGTCGAGGTCCACGTCGATCACCTTAACGAATACTTCATCACCAGGCTTGACCACGGTCTCTGGGTTCTCTACGTGGCGGTTAGCCAGCTCAGAGATGTGTACGAGACCTTCGATGCCATCATCCACAGAGATGAATGCACCGAACTGTACGATCTTGGTGACCTTGCCCTTCACGATCTGTCCAGGAACATGGGTGCGTGCGAAACGCTGCCATGGGTCTTCCTGGGTGGACTTCAGGGACAGGGAGATGCGCTCGCGATCGAGATCCACGTCGAGAACCTCGACGGTGACCTTATCGCCGACCTTCACTACCTCGGATGGGTGGTCGATATGCTTCCATGACAGCTCAGAAACATGAATCAGACCATCGACACCGCCGAGATCGACGAATGCACCGAAGTTAACGATGGAGCTAATAACGCCCTCACGAATCTGGCCCTTCTTAAGCTGCGAGAGGAAGGTCTCGCGCACTTCAGACTGGGTCTCTTCGAGGTACTGACGACGAGACAGAACCACGTTATTACGGTTCTTATCCAGCTCCAGAATCTTAGCCTGAATGGTCTGGCCGATGTATGGAGCCAAGTCGCGAACACGACGCATTTCGACCAGGGATGCTGGCAGGAAGCCACGCAGACCGATGTCTACGATCAGACCACCCTTAACAGCTTCGATGACGGTACCTTCGACCACGCCATCAGCTTCCTTAATCTTCTCCACGTCGCCCCAAGCGCGCTCGTACTGTGCACGCTTCTTCGAAAGAATGAGACGGCCTTCCTTGTCTTCCTTCGTGATGACAAGTGCCTCGACGGTGTCGCCTACTTCGACGACATCATCTGGATCCACGTCCTTCTTAATAGAAAGCTCGCGGGAAGGAATCACACCTTCAGTCTTGTAGCCGATGTCGAGAAGAACCTCGTCGTGATCGATCTTAACTACGGTACCTTCTACGAGATCACCATCATCAAAGTTCTTGATGGTGGAGTCGACTGCCTTGATGAAATCCTCTTCGGTGCCGATGTCGTTAATGGCGACCTTCTGGATTTCGTTTGTGTTATCTGTCATTAAAATAATTTTCTTTGACTTAACGGATAGATATCGTTCTTCAGTTTTCCGTTTCTTTATACCGTACTCCCAAAGGAGCACAGTATCCAGCGACGGGCACATGACCTGTGTCACCCACGAGCCATATACGCTTTTAAGGATACGCTATCCGCTAGCCAAATCCGCCACATCATCCGGGCGTGTCGCATAGAGCGAAAATTGGCCATAGATACAGGAAAACTATGCACGCGCCGAACGCTGCGCCATCTCCACGACGTTCTTCAGCAGCATAGCGCGCGTCATCGGACCCACGCCACCCGGATTCGGCGTGTACGCACTCACCTTCGCATAGCAGGCAGGATCCACGTCTCCGCGAATCCTCCAGCGCTCTTCAGCCTCCACGTACACGCGCGACACGCCCACATCTACCGTCACCGCACCATCCTTCAGCATATCCGGCTTCACGAAATGTGCCGATCCCATAGCCGCTACGACGATGTCCGTGCGGCGTATCTTCTCAGCGATATCGCGCGTATGGGAATGACACGTGGTCACTGTGGCATTCTTCCCCTTCAGACTCAGCATCAGACCGATAGTGCGGCCTATGGTAATCCCCCGACCCAGGACACACACGTCTTTCCCCTCAAAGTCGATGCCCGCGCTCTCCACGAGCTCGATAACCCCACGAGGCGTACACGGAAGCGGCGTGGCGGGAAGCTGCTGGGTGTGCAGAACGAGCTTGCCGAGATTCATAGGATGCATGCCGTCCGCATCTTTCGCCGGGTCGATGTGCTCGAGGACCTTCAGCGTGTCGATACCCTCCGGAAGCGGAAGCTGGACGATGAAGCCAGTGCAGCGCGGGTCTGCATTCAGCTTTTCTATCGCCGCGATAATCTCCTCCTGCGAGGCAGTCTGTGGAAGCGACACGCGGATGGACTCGATGCCCACTTCTGCACAGTCCTTATGTTTTCCTTCTACATACTTGAGTGACCCCGGATCCTCGCCTACGAGGATGGTACCGAGCCCGCACGCGACACCCCGAGCATTCAGCTCTGCGACACGCTCGGCGAGTTCCGCCTTAATGTGATGTGCGAGGGCTGTGCCACTGATGCGCAGCGGCGTGTCGCTGCCGGGAGTCTCTCTGGAATCTGGCGTATCCGCAATCTCAGGCGCATTCGGCGCATCTGTACGGCTCGCCGACGCGGCATCTATCCTCAAGTCCTTGTTCACTCTCAGCACTCCTCACTGTCCTTCCTCATACCCGTCTCATGCTACTATGTCATAGTACACATGAAAAGGTCACGTGTATAACACTTTTAAGGTAGAAAGAGTCAAGTGAAGATGAACACACATCCAAACTTCGACACCATTACTCTCATCCGCCGTTCTCTCGCTGCAGTCGTAGCAAGCGCGGCCTTGATAGCTCTGGGCGCATGCGGCGCGCAGAGCGCTTCTTCTCACACTTCAGACACGAAGTCCTCCACCTCCACCTCGGATACTGCGAAAGCCACAGATCCACTTACCGTGGTCGCTTCTGTAAACCAGTGGGGCTCCCTCGCCCAGGAAATCGGTGGGGACCACGTAAAGGTCACGTCCATCATTAATAGTTCGACTGTGGAAGCTCATGATTACGAGCCATCCACCTCGGAAGTCTCCCAGCTCACCTCGGCTCAGGTAGCCGTCGTGAATGGCGGACATTATGACGAGTGGGCCACGAAGGCTGTATCCTCAGAAAAGTCCGTCACCACGGTGAACGCCGCATCCATCGTGGGTGCCAGCGAGTCGGATAATCCACACCTGTGGTTCTCGAAGGATGCGCGTAAAGCCGTCGCAGACTCTCTGCGTAAGACGTACGCTCAGCTTCTTCCTGCTTCGAAGGATTACTTCCAGAAGCAGTATGATGTCTGGCTGAAGTCCGAGACAGAACTCGACCAGAAGATAGACGCCTTTAAGTCTGCCCATAAGGACGTGAAGTACGCAGCCACCGAGTCCGTGGCATACTACCTCTACTCGGATCTCGGCCTCACGGATGCCACGCCGGAAGGCTACGCGAACGCGAGCGCGAACGAGTCGGAGCCTACTGCGGCAGACCTGCAGCAGTTCCAGACTGCCATCGAGAATCATGACATCTCCTTCCTCGTGAATAATCCTCAGGAGAGCTCGGATGCCACGAATATGCTGACGAAGACGGCCGGCGCTTCTGACGTGCCTGTGGTGGACGTCACCGAGCAGATTCCGTCGGAGTACTCCACTCTCGCGCAGTGGATTACCGCTATGATTCAGGATGTGACCACGGCTGTCGAGTCCAGCTCGGCGAGCGCGCAGTAAGCGTCCTGCTTCCTCGGGTGCTGAGCGAGTCATTTCGCTCAGCACCCTCTTTTTATCTTTCCTCACTTCTGCACAGAAGGTGTACGTTATGACTGATGCTCCTGTCCTCGAGTTCGTGGATGCTTCTGTGAAGCGCTCGAACCGCGTTATCTGGTCGAAGGGCAATTTTTCTATTCCTCGTGGTTCCGTCACCGCCATCGTGGGAACGAATGGCACGGGAAAGACCACCATGCTCTCCGCGGAGCTGGGCATTCTTCCTCTTTCCTCTGGCTCGCTGAGTGTGCTCGGAGCACCTGCGGGACGCAATAACGCGCGCATAGGCTACGTTCCACAGAACTATACAGAGGTAAGCGAAAGTAACATCACTGTCTTCGACTTCGTTCTGCTCGGTATCACGGGATCGCGCTGGGGTTTCCTTCCTGCGAGCGCCACGGAGCGCCAGGCCACGCGGGACATTCTCGACTTTGTGGGGCTCAGTGAGCAGTCTCGTTTGCGCATCCGCGAGCTGTCCGGTGGACAGCGCCAGCGCGCTGCCATAGCCCAGGCTCTCGTGAATAAGCCAGAGCTTCTCATCCTCGATGAGCCACTGGCTAACCTCGACATCACGAGCCAGCATTCCATCGTCTCCTTGCTGTCTGCACTGAATAAAGATATGGGCATGACCATCCAGGTGGTCGCGCATGACCTGAACGTGCTCCTGCCCATTCTCACTGGCGCTGTCTATCTCCTCGACGGCCACCCGCACTACTCCTCCATGGATAACATGCTGGATTCTCAGCTTCTCACCCATCTGTATGGAACGACAGTGGAAGTGATTACGACCCCTCAGGGAGACATGTTCGTCACCCATAACTCTGCCATGGAACCTGCCACGCGCACTGTGCATGATGAGCACCCTACTTCGGATGCAGCCCAGTGGCACTCTGCTCATAGTGGCGATGCACCAGATACTCCATCAGACTGCGATACGAAAGAAGACTAATTCTTATGTCCTATAATCCACTCTGGCTTACTGTCCTTCAGGCTCCTTTCGTTCAGCGCGCATTCATCGCTGGAATTCTTATCTCTGTAGCTGCAGGACTCGTGGGATACTTCGTCATCACCCGCAAGTCTGCTTTCGCCGCTCACGCACTGGCGCACATAGGACTTCCGGGCGCGACGGGCGCAGTGCTCCTCGGCATTCCTGTGCTCTGGGGTATGGGCCTGTTTTCCATAGGCGGAGCTCTCGTCATAGGAGCTCTCGGAAAGCGTGCTTCTGACCGTGAGGTGGCCACGGGATCCGTCCTCGCCTTCGCTACTGCTCTCGGTCTCTACTTCTCAAATCTATCCTCTGGAGCAGCCAAGCAGATGCAGTCCATCCTCTTCGGCTCCGTTCTGACCATTACTGACGAGCAGCTTTTCACCTTTGCTGCATTCGACATCATTCTGCTCGCTGTGCTCCTTCTCATCTTCCGTCCACTTCTTTTCAGCTCGCTCGATGAGAATGTGGCGCGCGCGAAGGGACTTCCTGTCACACTACTGGGCATCATCTTCATGATTATGATGGGAAGTGTCATCACCGTAGCTGTGCCTGCAGTGGGCACGCTACTCATCTTCGCTCTGGTCATCACGCCAGCAGACACGGCTATGATGATCACTCGCTCTCCGCTGCGTGCCATCGTCATGACTATAGTCCTCTGCCTCATCGCTATGTGGGGAGGACTAGTTCTGTCCACTATCTTCGACATGCCTCCGAGCTTCGTCATCGTCAGCCTGAGTGTGGTCATCTGGCTCGTAGTGAAGGGCCTAGTCGCACTGAAGCGGTAACGAGCCTCTTACAGGCTCGATATTCTGGGGCCTGAGGGCTCCTAAGCCGGGCGGGATATGTATCTGTGCCCGGCTTTTGCATTTCTGCCCATCCGGGTCCGAGCACCCACGAGCACGCCCAGACCCGACTGGCGTAATTCCGTACGTCGCACTGGACGCCTTCCCGACGCCATGGGCAGAAATGCAAAAGCCCTCCCCTGAAGGCCTCTGCCACCTCGTCTGGCCGCCCCACCCACATACACACTGGGGGCCAGTGCTCTGCTGAACACCAGCCCCCAGTAAGGAAGAATTGAACTCAAAAAGCAGAAGGAAAGCCTTACTTCTTCTTTTTCGAAGCTTTCGCAGCCTCTTCTTCTACGCGCGCCAGCGTACGACTCGCGGCCTCTTCCGGCGCCATAGCATGATGCTTCTCATCCCCAGGCTGTGGCTTCTCGTACCCTAAGTTCACGTCGAGCAGACGCTGTGCTTCATCTTCCTCGAGCTTCTCGCTGAGCGCTATCTCCGATGTCAGAACGGAGCGAGCGCGCGAAAGCATGCGCTTCTCTCCAGCAGACAGACCATGCTCGTCGTCATCACGCTGAGCGAGGTCACGCACGACCTCTGCTATCTTATTCACATCCCCCGAAGCTATCTTCTCCTGATTCAGCTTATAACGACGCGACCAGTTCGTCTTCTCCTCGACGATAGGCGTGCGCAAAATCTCGAATACTTTCGCCACGGCTACAGTGTCCACGATGTCTCGAACACCCAGCTGCTTAACAGTATCCGCAGGCACATTAATAACCAAACCGTCAGATGAGAGAACAGACAGCTTCAGGTACGTTTTCACTACGCCACGTAGCTCACGCTCCGATATCTCCTCCACGCGAGCAGCTCCATGACGCGGATAAACGACTGTGTCTCCGACCTGATAATCCATAAAAAATAAGTCCTCCAGAGAAAAATACAATGTATCAATTCTGCCATACGGTTCGGACACGTACGCCCTTCTCGTTCTCCCTCCCGTCCTTCGCATCTGCTCGATATCTTCATTACCTTCAGCATCTTCACATGGTAGCTGCCTGTATTTAGCCGCGCGATGCGCTATGATAAGACAAGAGTGTAATTTTCGACAAGAAAGCTACGATATGATTATGCCTACGTCACCTTCTGTACAGTCCCCTGCACAGTCTACCCGACAGCACACCATCCTCGTGGTGGAAGACGAGCCGTCGCTCGCGACGTCCATCGCACAGCGCCTGGCCTCAGAAGGCTGGAATGCGCGCGTCGTAGGTGATGGAGCTACTGCAGTACAGGCAGCACTTCAGATTAATCCTGACCTCATTATTATGGACATCATGCTTCCCGTGATGGATGGCCTCGAAGCCACCAAGCGCATCGTCACAGCGCGCGCCGTGCCTATCCTCATGCTCACTGCACGCGACGACGAAGTAGATAAAGTCATAGGTCTCGGTGCTGGCGCGGATGATTACATGACCAAGCCATTCTCCATGCGTGAGCTCATAGCCCGCTGTAAAGCTTTACTGCGCCGCGTAGAACGTGCGAAAGTCATAGCGAAGAACTACGAGAACGAGAAGGTTCTGTCCTTCGGCACGCTCGTTATAGACCCTGCGCAGCGCGTGGTCACTATGAATGACGAGGTTATTCACCTCACCCCTACCGAGTTTGACCTCCTGTCCACACTGGCACGCAAGCCGAAGAGCGTTCTCACGCGAGAAAAGCTTCTCGAAGAAGTGTGGGACTGGGTGGATGCGTCCGGCACCCGTACTGTGGACTCGCATGTGAAAGCTCTGCGCCATAAGCTCGGTGCAGATATGATTCGCACGGTGCATGGCGTAGGATATGCGTTCGAACCACCTGCTGAAGGCACTGCACAGTAGGACGAGCGCCCATAGGACGAGCACCATAGGACGAAATGAGTGCGCAGTATGGTGATCTCCATCGTATAGGCGTATGCCCTATCCCATGAGAACGCTTATTTTTTAGTGCCGTGACGACTTCATCCTCTTCACCGTCACGGCACTACTTTGTGTTTTATCCGATACATTCTCCACATCGAGTGAATTATGAACTCATCTTCCCCAGACACTATGCCAGCAGAGACTACACCGGCAGAGACTACGCCAGCAGACACATCCGAAATCACAAAGCATACTGAGCATACAGAGTATGCTGAAAATGCTCAGCATACTGACGTTCCTGGGTCTGAATCCTGCGCATCTGCTGAATCCTGCGCGCCTTCCGCACCTTCCGCGCTCTTTACATCGCCTTCCGTACATCGCGAGAAAATCCCACCTGAACAGCGTATAAAAAACCGTAGCAGCCATCTCTTTACCCGCGAGCATTTTCAGCACTACCACTTTAACCGCTACCGCCCTCTAGGCATTATCTCCTCGCTAAAGATAGAGCTCAGCGTGCTCATCGGTTTAGCCACCTTCTTCGCTTTCGTAGCTGCATGGGGCCTCTTAAAGATAGGCCTGTCCGGATGGGTAGCTCTGCCCATTACCATAGCACTCGCACTCGCACTCACGTACTTCTTCGCGCAGGGCCTCACCGCACCTCTGCGCGAAATCCGCGATGCTGCAGAAGCCCTCACTCAGGGCGACTACACAAAACGCGTCTCTATGGCCTTAGACAGTAATGACGAAGTGGGCCAGCTGTCCCGCTCGTTTAATGTGATGGCCGATGAGCTCGAGCATGCCGATCAGATGCGCCGTGACCTCATAGCGAATGTGAGCCACGAGCTGCGCACTCCCGTTTCCGCCCTTCAGGCTCTCGTGGAGAATATGGCCGATGGCGTCGTAGACCCGACTCCTGCGAACCTCGAAAGCATCGTCGGGCAGACTCAGCGCCTAGGTGACCTCATCGCTTTCCTGCTCGACCTGAGCCGCATGGAGGCAGGAGCTGCAAGTCTGGAGATTTCGAAGTTTAACGTCCACGAGTTTCTCGACGATGTCATCGCTCCACTCGAGATAGCAGATGCGAGCCATAACCATACCATCGCCCTGAATGCGCCTGCAGACATCTGGATGGAGGGCGATGAGGACCGTCTACGTCAGCTCTTTACGAACATCATCGCGAATGCTTTGAAGCATTCGGCAGATAACACGTCCATTAGTGTGGATGCACGTGAGGATACGATGCATGGGACCGTCATCATTAACGTCGTGAATTTCGGCTCGCAGATAGCTCCGGAAGACCGCTCAGACATTTTCCGCCGTTATGTAAAAGGCCACCGGAACCGTCCGGGCACCGTTTCTGGCGGCACTGGCCTGGGCCTGTCTATCGCGCGCTGGGCTGCCGAGCTGCATCAGGGCACCGTTCAGGTCGTAGACGACAGCCGCGGCGTGAACTTCGAGACAGTTCTGCCGAAATGGCACGTCTCTGCTTAGTTTTTCTGCCAATTCTCCCTCTTCTTTCACGAGCCACGCTTCGGCGTGGCTTTCTCATCCGTAGGTCCATACTCTATGACAAAATATTCGAACAGTTGTTCGAAAGGTGGCTATTATGGGTATTCCTACCGCTCTCGAATCCGTCCACGCTGGATTCCCTTCTGTGGCACAGGATTACTTTTCTGGGGACTTCTCCTTCGACACGAACGTCATCGTGCATCCAGACACGTCGTTCGTGGTACGCGTAGCCGGATCGTCCATGGAAGGCGCGGGGATATACGACGGCGACTTGCTCATCATCGACCGTTCCTTAACTCCCCAGCAGGGGGATGTGGTCATAGCTGCCCTCGACGGGGACCTTACTGTAAAGCGCCTTCTGTCGGATACTCAGGGGAATCCCGTTCTTCACGCTGAGAATCCCGCATATCCAGATATCCAGCTGTATTTCGACGAATCCGTTACTCTGTGGGGCGTCGTTATAGGGAACTATCACCCGCAGTGTGCTCGCGTATACGCATAGTAAAAGGATGCGCACCATGAACACCTCTCCACGCCAGATTATTCTCGCAGATGCAGATAGTTTCTTCGCCTCCTGCGAGCGCGTCTTCCACCCACAGCTCGCTCACACTCCCCTCGTGGTCCTGTCGAATAATGACGGATGCGTCGTCGCGCGTAGTGCTGAAGTGAAGAAGATGGGCATTCCTGAAGGCATCGCATGGTTTAAGATTCGCGAGCAGGCACAGCGCGACGGCATCGTAGCGCGAAGCTCGAACTACGAGCTATACGCGAGCTTGTCCTCGCGCATGATGAACGTGATGAGCACATTTTTTCCTCATCAAACAGTGTATTCCATCGATGAGTGTTTCTTCGACGTACAGGCAGATACCGTTACGCTCGTAGAAACAAGTACACGCATGCGAGAGGCAGTCTGGCAGGGGCTCGACCTTCCCATATCTATAGGCATAGCTCCTACGCATACTCTCGCGAAAGTGGTGAGCCACTGGTCAAAGCATTATCGTGGAGTGCGAGGGATTATGACCTGGGACGAAGCCGTGTCTACCGACTCTCACTTTCTGGCGCACGTTCCCGTAGGAGACGTGTGGGGCGTGGGACGCCGCCTCGCTCCAAAACTCATGGCCATGGGTATTCTTACTGCACAGGATCTACGGGATAGCGATGCTGTACTTCTGCGCAAGAAATTCGGCGTGCATATCCAGCAGACCATCTTCGAGCTTCGAGGCATATCCTGCATTCGCATCGACGATGAGGATAATGCTCTCCACGGTCGGCGCACCACACAGATTATGTGCTCGCGCATGTTCTCTCACCCTATCTATAGCGCGAGCGAGCTTCGCCAGGCAGTAAGCGTCTACACGCAGAAGGCGCTCCATCGCCTCACTGCCCAGGAAAGCCTCTGCTCGTACGTATCTGTCTTTTGTTCGACGAGCCGCTTTAAGGAGCAGGAACTGGCATCCCATATTCACGGTACTGTAGCTCTGAACGAGCCGACGAATGATCCTCTTGCGCTCACTCAGGCTGCCTGTCGCTGTATCGATGGACAGTTTACTGTGGGAGCAGCCTATGTACGCGCGGGAGTTATCCTCCATGGGCTTATCGACGAAGCAGACTACCAGCCTCTCGATGTATTCTCCGCTCACACAGATACCGCACTGTCTGATGTTCTCGAGACAGCACGTCAGCGTTTCGGGGACTTTCGCATAGGCGTAGGCTACGGAGGAATTCGCGGACAGGGACGCATGGATCAGGATACGGGAGCTCACTGGTCCATGAAACGCGAGCATCTGTCTGCACGCGCCACAACCCGCTGGTCAGAGATGGCTACCGTTCATGCATAGTAGGCATTATCAGGAGTGTGCCTGTCTGCATCGCTGAGAGTAAACGCAGCCAGAACATGTTCTCCCCGAGAGCGCAGTAAGCGCACACATGCGCGCAGAGTGGCTCCACTGGTTACTATATCGTCGAGAATGATAGTACACCGCTTACTCCCCTCAGCATCGCCAGCGTGCTGTGGCTCATAGAGGAGGCCCTTACTCAGGCGCTCCGCACGTTCCTTACGGTGAGATGCGGTAACGGATTTACGTATTTTCGCGTCGATGTGAAGACACGGACACATATGCGCACGGCAGTTACTCCCCTGCTCCTGCGTATACGCGTTTATCTGCTGAACTATACGTATGGATAAGATATTCATATGGGCTCGGCCACGAGACTGCACAGATTTCGGCGATGATGGTGCAGGAACGACGCACACCTGCACATCTGTGGAGAGAATATTCTTCAGCACACAGATAATGCGCTCAGCTAGGAGGCCAGCAAAGAGAACATCGAGCTCTTCATCTCCATGGTCTTTCCACGCCAGAACAGCGTTACGCACAGCACGCGTATACTGCCCGCAGGAAAAGACTGTAAATGAGTGCGCTATACTACGCTCCCGCCATCGAAGAAAAAGCTGAGAGCAGGCATCACAGAGCACACTATCGCGTGCTCCACAGCCTGCACAAGACCTCGGGAAGAGGACCATGCTCGCCATCTGGAGGATATCTACCGTCATATCAGAGAGCATATATCGAAAAATCCAGAAAAGTAAAACCTCTTGAGGATATGTGACCCGATGTGAATAACCGTGTCGCGACACTCCGTAGAAGAGAATTCCTATCCGGCATGCACGAAGCGGTATCCTCCGCCACGTACTGTGAGAATGCGCTGCGGCATGCGAGGATTATCCTCGATAATGGAACGCAGACGTGCTATAGATACACTGAGAAGTCGAGTATCTCCGGAGTCTGCATATCCCCATGCATCGCTGAGTAGCTGCTGTCTGCTCATTACCCGCCCACCCGAGTGAAGAAGAGCACACAGAAGAGAAAATTCCGTAGGAGAGATATCCACGAGATCCCCATGCACCCACAGCTCCTGAGTGCGCACATTCATACGCAGTCCTCGTGTATAGCTCTCCATAAACTCCTGCATAAATACTTCCGTATCTCGCGGAGAATCCACACGTAGCGCGCGCACACCTGCCTGTGCAGCGGGATAATCATTTCCCCCCGGTGTCATACGGTCGCCCACGAACACGATATCCTGTACACGTATATGATGAAGTTCTGCGAGCTTTTCCACCGCATATGCTTTATCTACACCACGCGAGTACACATCTATGCTCGTTCCACCAGCGACGCGCACAGTCAGTTCTGGCAGAAGTTCCTGGGCACGGGCCGCCAGTGGAGCCCTGCGAGACCCGTCGGGGTCCCATACTTCTTTACGGTCCGCGCGAGCATGAGCACCTAAGGCAGAAAACGTAATCTGTGACCCACGGTCCTCTATATGGCCACCTTCTGCAGGCTCCTGCCACAAGCCATACTTTTTCGCATACTTTTCGAGGACACAGCAGGCTCGTTTGCGCTGATCAGCAGTCAGCTCTACAGCATATTCACGCGTAAAAGCATGACCATTCCACGTATAGTAAGAGGTTCCTGTAGTCGGCAGCAAAGCCAGATGTGGGAGGTATGCATTCTGCTGGACCGCATCGAGAACCTGAGATTCGATAAGTTCGAAACGACCTCCCGTCACTATAGCGACAGGAAGGATATGGGTGAGAGATGCGAAAAGATCTGCCGTATGTTCGAGCATAGGCATCTTCGAACGTGCCAGAGTATTATCGAGGTCGAACGCTATGAGCCCTGTTCCCGCAGCGTAGAGCGATACATCTACTGTACCCGCATGAGGGACTTCACCGCCCCCCTTCACATACATACTGCTCATATCGCCTCCTTGTTTCATTATGCCCCATTCTATCAAGTGGCATGGTATGCGTGAACTGGTATGCTCGCTAGTATGGTTTTGCCTTGGGAACAGCACACATATAGGAATCCTCATGGACGTGGCATTCGCCGTCCTGTCTTCGGTACTCATATTCCTCAGTACCGCACATCTGCAGGCTACTTTGATGATCAGGTGCTTTCTCAGGTGACCCGGCTCAAGAGAGCATGGCCAGAGCTCTTCACCCGTGTCGAATGCGCTGTGGAGGATGTCCCACCATCAGATCCCCTCGCATGGGAAGAATTCCGCGTGAAGCTTTCACAAAGTTTCCCCGCTGAGCACGGGGTCCCTGCGCGCATCGCGCTCTATCGACGCCCCATCGAGTCGAGGGCCAGAGACCGCATAGACCTTCAGCTCCTTATTCGTATGGAGATAGTCCGCCAGCTCGCATCCCTCTACGGCATGAATCCCGAAAACATAGACCCGAACTGGCAGGGCTAGCTCGGGTCACTATGCAGTGTAGAACGCGAGAAAAGCTAGTTCAGTAGGGTCTTTCTCTGCGTCACAGCATACTGTGCAGTAGACAGTTCCATAGATGGGACTGTGAGTGTAGAACGCTGTGCTACGGATGCATCCGTCAGAGATGACTGGGTGAGCAGCTGACCGACGACGAGAGCTCCTGCGCCCTGCTCTACCTGAGTAATATGGATAGACGTTCCTCGCTGCGCTATATCCGAGAGCGAGAAACTATCCGTAGACTGAGCATTCAGCTCGATGTCGCGCTGACCGACCTGATTTCCCGCATCATCGTAGGCGACCACACGTGCAGTATGCTTCTGAGGTGAGGCATTCGTCACTTCTATACGCGAAGATACCGAGTCAGGAGAGGTGAGCGCGTACGCTGTATGGGCAGATTCTGCTGAGGAGACAGCGAAATCGCTCTGCCCACGGTCTGCTTCTGCAGAAGTAGTAAGTACCGATGCACGCACAGGAGTCGTAGACTCGATGAGGAGAGAACGTGTTCCTGCTGGAAGAGAGCTCAGAGTCTGAGTAAATACCTGATGGGCAGTATAGTCGAGGCTTCGCGTTCCGAGCTTTCCAGAATCCCCCATAAACGTCAGCTGCGCTCTTCCACTTTCGCCTGCATATAGTCCCATCTGTACTGTGGCAGCATCACTGAGCGCAGGGATAACCTGACTTCGCGATGCTAGAGCGAGCGGCTGTATGTAATCCGAGCCTTGAGGAGTCAGGCCATTCATGTGGACTGCACGCACCACAGCTGCCACGGGTGCAGCATCACTGGACACCGTCACGAAACTCATATCCGAGGACGCGAACGCAGCTGCGAGGTCCACCACTGTTTCCGCATGCGCTGCGACAGTAGCTGTAGCATGGGTTTCGAGAGATACTTCGTCAGAAGACTTCGTCGAATGAACATGAAGAGTGACTGTCGTGGCTTTATCCGAAGAATTCACCAGAATCAGCTGCTGCGACCATCCCGTACTCGTGGGAGGAACGAGGAAGGACTGCGTGGTTTCGAAGCCTACGCATGATGAGGCAGAAATGCCCCGCAGATCCCCCTGGCTTGCCCAGGACGCTACGACACCACGAGCTCCTGTAAAAGAACGTGCTTGGAGAGTACGCGTATGGAGGATATGCGAGTTTGAAGCTTCCTGGACACTCGAACGCACTGCCCCATCTGCCAGGGCCCCATCCCCGATGAGTGATGTCGGCGAGACCCCATCTATGCCAGAGACGTCTGCCTGGTAGAGTGCCCCCATCATGGACACACGCATACCAGCTGTGAGGTTCCCCTCACTAGCCTGAAAAGCTGCATCTCCATAGTCTTCTGCATCCGCCAGCTGCATGCGCGCTGGGCAGTACAGAGACGAATTCAGCTGCGCCACCTCATGCGTCGACGTCGTAGAACGTTCTGAATCAACAGGAAGAGATGGCAGCGGTAACGCGCCAGAAAGCGCCACTCCTCCAGCAGCGATGAGCACTGCAGCGCTCACCACAGCGCCCGTAATACGGAATACTCGACGTGCGAAACTCATTTACTTGTCTCCTCGAATAAACATGCGTGGCAGTGCTAGCGCAAGGTAGATAACGGCACAGGCGAGCATGGCACTAATCCACACGACGCGCCACACGCTGTGTACAGCAGCATCAAATCCCTGAAGAGATACACCCTGCTCGCTAGTGGCTTTCACCGAAATGCGTATATACGCGCCACGCTCGTTATTCACCACAGTCTGCGTATTATTTGATGCAGAAGCATTCGCTACGAAGGAACTGAATGCACTATCCTGTGTCTGTGATGTATACAGAACATACACTCCACCTATTCCCGCATCACTCAGAGCAGTAATAGCATCATCATCATTACTTTCTGCCAGAGATGCTATGGCCTGTCCCACGTTCATCTCTGCAGTACTGAACTGTGTATGTACCACGCGTGAAGCGTCCAGAGCTGCCGAGGAAAAAATGATGTCCCCATGTGCGCTTGGCAGAATGGAATAGCTCAGATGCTGATCTGCCTGCATCTGTACCACTGCTACACGCCGTCCCGGCTCTGCCTGCACATACTCACGTGCCACTATAGGTAGCGTAGCAGAGCTCGAAACGAGAGCATTCTCCTGAGACGAGCGCGTATTCGCCACGGATCCCACTGTCCATACGCCTACCATAAGAACACACAGCGCGACGATGAGTCCTCGACTTATTCCGAACAGTATGCGTCCCTTCGAGCTTTCCTTTTCTGAGACGCCTTCGAGGTGTCCAGCAAACTGACGTTTATCTTTCGCCAGGATAGGGATGAATTGGGCTCGAGCAGGACCGCTCAGGATAGCCGCGCACGTAAGAATGCACAGCAGCATGACGAGCCCAGCCGGCAGAACGGATGCATACAGAACACCTGAATCTCCGAGCGCCACCGCCACACTCGGAGCGAAAGCAGCTAGGAAAGCAGCACACGCCAGAGTAAGCCACAGAGTGCGCGACGTGCCGAGCGCAGACGGTACAGCCAGCGCCATGACGGAAAGAACGAGCAGAGCAGCACCCGCGACACAGGCCACAAGAACCACAGCAGATGCCACGCCTGAAGGCATACCCAGCGATATCAGCGAGGTATTCGCCGGGAGGAACACGCCAAGCAGAGAGCGAAGCGGATCACTTCCGCGTACCGTACCCAGTCCCGACACACCGGTGGTCACATCTGCGAACAGCTGTCCGAATGTCTGGGGCGCACGCACTACACTCACGAACGTAGGCAGGAGAACCAGCACGGATGGTAGCAGAAGCGAAACAAGCATAATGACGTGCCGACGCCAGACCAGCACAGAAACGATGCCTACGACTACGAGCAGAAGGATATATGCTGGCTCACACACACACACGATAGCGTAGCACAGCGCAGACCACGCTGCAGCCTGCACAGAGGGCTCAGACTCGATAGGATCTTCCGTCTGGTAGACACCCACAGCCTTCGCAGTAAACGCCACGGCCGCTGGCAGTACAGCATAGACGACCATAAGCGGAAGATTCCCGTTCAGGAAGATTCCTGTACCATATCCCGACGCTACCCAAGTCATAGCCAGAGTAATGCGTGCGAGATTCGAACGCGTAAAGACTCCAGCCAGTGCCCACATGCTCATCAAGGCTGCAGGAACACTGACCACGAGTATAAGCGCACTCGTAGCATACGCGTGTCCGAATGTGAACAGTGATGCCAGCGCATAAAGAAGCAAGAATGGCGAGGATGGCAGTGGCGTGCCCGATATATCCCCGAAACTATAGACCGTCGTAGCAGCCTCAAAGAGCTCCCGCGTGGTCGAAGCCGTGGACACGAGCGTCGATGAAGCGAGGTGGCTTCCCGCTACTATCCCGCGCAGTGCTGTAAAATGGACAGCCACATTCGCCACGAAGGTGACGAGAGCAGCTCCAGCGAGCCAGGCATAGCGTCGACGAGCCAGATTACGCACGTGTTTGCGCACCATAGGGCTCATAATGCTGCGGCTTTGCTGGGACGTCAGGTCTGCTTCATGATCACGAAGAACGCGCAGCTGGTCCGCAGTAGCAACTACCTGACCAGACTGGCTCAGCTGGGACACCGTCGTCTTCTGAACACTAGCGAGCATACGCCGCTGAGTCAGAGCAGCACCGAGGTGAGTGAGCATATACCACGGAAGAAGAAGCTCACAGAGTGCCTCATACGGCTGCTTGTGGATAAAACCGCTGACTGCACGTACGAGAGAAAGAAGGATACTCAGAGGCCATATATAGATCCAGCGCAGCATACTCATATCCGAGTAGTAGAAGGTGTCGCGCGCGGCTTTCTGTGCTAATGCGGTATTTTTAAAGGTGCGCAAATCCTCATGCTGGACAGGGTGCACTGTTCCGCGATTCGTGCGCACTCCTTCCAGACGGGCACGACGATGCCCTATGCGCGCTCGCGGTTCGACGATGACACGCCCACCTGAGCGCGAGACACGCCGTCCGAAATCACGCGACACGCCGTACGTGCCAGCCACGGCATGAGCACCGTGTGTTCCGCGAGTTCCTCGCGTACGGCGCTGTCCTGTGTGTGGTTGCGCCGCAGACGTGAATCCGCCGAGGCGCATCCAGTCCGCTCGGCGCACGAAAGCTCCGGTAAGTGATGCTGCGTACACATCCTGATGCGAGTCGTACTGATCTTGATCCGGCTCGCCATCCACGACGAGAGTAGTGAGCCTGTGTCCTGAGCGTGCGAAGTATCCTACGTTCTGGAGCACTTCCCCGTCCCAGCTCAGCTGCTTGGAGCTGATGAAGGATGCTGTGGAGTTATTATGCCGTACCTCGTTGAGAAGGTCTACATAATTATCCTGAAGTGGACGCGAGTCATCATGCAGGAACCAGAGGAACTCCACTGAGTTCGAGATCATGCCGCGTTCTGCAGCCTCGTTTACGCCGGCTGTGACGGCACCCGCCCAGGAATGCGCGGATTCGAGCGTCACGACGTGCACGGCAGTAGGAGCGGATTCGAGCGCAGTGGTGAGCATGAGCTGCTCAGACTGCGCATCCTTCTGCAGTGCTTCTGCCCCCGTACACTGCACGAGGATGACGCTTCCTGGCAGCACCGTCTGGCGCAGCACCGCCGTCAGCGTCTGCGCGAGGTAGCGCGTGTCTTTTTCTACAGTAACGACTGCTGCAAGAGTAGGGTCAATTGACCTCTCAGAAGCGCGCAACTGAGCCGTCCGCGCATCTAAAACCGGACGCGACGTCTCTACGCTCTGAACGGCCTGCAGGACAGCGCGCGCGACGCTCACCGTCTCACGCGTATCGGCAGCGCGGATAACCTCCGTACTGTGATGTAATCTTTTCACGCCTATCCACCTTCATATATTCGTCTCCTCCCATCATAGCGTGTGCCCGCGCACATCTACAGCGTGCGCGTAAAATGTGGAGATACGTGCACATAGCTTCCCCATTCTCTGGGTCAGTCTATAAACTATCTAGATTAGGGATAAGAAGAACCTGCATAAGGAAAGGCGCGTCCGTGGCACAACGCAAATCGAAACATTCCAGCACAAAGCTACAGAGAGCTAAGGTGCTCTCTGCTCCATCGCACACGCACGGATACCGCGCTCCATTCTCCTGGTGGAAAGCTATAGCAGTCCTCCTCGTCGGCATCCTCGTCTTCGCAGGAAGCATATTCAGCACGGTCTATGCGCAGCTGGTCAGCACGGTAAACGAAGCACGCGTAGACCTCATAGCCCAGAAGAACGTGAAGCAAGAGATAGTGGACCCGAACTCAGGTAAAGCACTGAACATTCTTCTGCTCGGCACCGACAGTCGCGACGGTGCAGAAAACCAAGCCATCGGCGGATCAAACGACGTAGGAAACCACCAAGCAGACACGACCATGGTGGTGCATATCTCTGCAAACCGCCAGTTCATAGACATAGTGTCCATCCCGCGCGACTCCATCGTCTCCGTGCCAAGCTGCGAAACCTCGAATGGAACTATCCCTGCGCAGCGAAACATTATGTTTAACTCCGTCTTCGCCACTGCCTACGACCGTGGCGGAAATCTCGCCTCAGCAGCCAGCTGCACAGTCAGCGCTGTAAATGCACTGACAGGACTGAACATCTCGCAGTTCATCACTGTGGACTTCGGCGGCCTGAAAAATATGATAGATGCCTTGGGCGGTGTGGATGTGTGCATCAGCCAGGACTTCTCTGACCGTGACGCGAATCTGACTCTTTCTCGCGGCCTGAACCACCTAAATGGTACGGATGCGACCCAGTTCGCTCGCGTGCGCCACGGCCTCGGCGATGGCTCGGACATTATGCGCACCGTGCGCCAGCAGTACCTCATTAAGATGCTGCTCCGCGAGGCACTCAAGCAGAACATCCTCACGAACTTCGATAAGCTCTTCCAGCTGTCCACTACTGCACTCAAGTCCTTGAACATCTCTTCCGGGCTGGCAGACACGAATATACTCATAGGTCTGGCGAACAGCCTTAAGAGCTTTAAAGTAGCGAGCATCTACTCGCAGACCGTCCCAGTAACGACATGGTCTCAGGATGCAAACCGCGTCGTGTGGACATCCGGAGCAGACGAGCTCTGGACACGCATACAGGAAGACCGACCACTGTCTGATGATGGCAGCGAGTCTTCCTCTTCTACGTCCGGTACGACGGATTCGAGCACGAACACGCGGACGCAGGCTCAGCAGTCTCAGTCGCAGACGCAGCAGAGCCAGTCTCAGTCTCAGTCGCAGTCCCAGCAGACGACCACGGACTCATCTACGAGCTCGTCTACCTCCTCGTCTACCTCATCGACGGAAAACGCGTCCACTGTAGACCCGAATACGGGTCTGATGACCCAAGCTGATGGAACTCTCATCGATCCAAAGACCGGCGGATATGTGGATAAGGATTCTGGCGTCATTCATAATCCGACGACAGGATGGTCCATAGGTCTGGCCGATGAATACCTGAACTACACTGTATGCGGAATTAAGAGCTGATTATGGCGAGAATACTGAACGAGAATAACGAGAACTCTGCACATACTGCGAGTAACCGACGCACTGAGCGTACTGGTGGCTCAGGCTCAGGCTCAGGCAGTGCTAACGGTGGTTCTTCTGCACCTTCGGCGTCTTCTGCGCATACTTCGAGTTCTGGATCCGGCCCACATACTCCCCCGCCGAGCTTCGCTCCAGTGCGTTCGCGTACACAGCGTGCAGGTGGGCAAGGTACGGGTAGCCAGACTCACGCGGGACAGGATGGCAGTGCTTCAGGCAGTACTCCTCCGGCATTCTCTCCTCGGCAGTCTCGTCCGTCGCGCCAGTCTCGCGGATCGTCTCGAACGGTCAGTGCAGCAGGTTACGATGCCGCACCACGCTTTTCACCGAGCGAACAGCGCCCGCGTCCATCTTCTCCGGCGGTTTCCTCGCGTGGGAATAATCACAGCCAAGGCGGAGGAAGGAACGGAGGAAGGATAGATCACGATTCCTCCTCGGCAGCCCGCGCTTACCGTGGAAGTCGAGGCGGACGCATCCTGCGCCGTAGCATAGCCATTATCCTCGCACTTCTTCTCGCTTTCGGAGGCTGGCTCTGGTTCTGGGTAGATGGACAGCTAAACCGCACCATAGATCTGACGCCTTCTTCAGATAATTCTGGCGCGAACTCCTGGCTCATCCTGGGGTCCGATGCACGCGAAGGCCAGACCCTCGGAAGTGCAGATGCAGCAGGTGTGACTGGTTTTAGAAACGATACCATCCTCGTGCTCACGAAGCCGCGAAGCGGCCCAGCCTCACTCATCTCTATCCCACGTGATTCGTATGTCGAAGTGGCAGGGCAGGGCATGAAGATAAACGGCGTGGCACAGTATGCGGGATATGATGCGCTCATAGGCACCGTGGAAGGCATAACCGGTACAAAGATAGACCACGTCGCCCAGATAGGATTCGACGGTATAGCGAGCATCGTCGATGCTCTCGGCGGAGTAGAACTGTGCTACGACTCCGATGTAAATGACGCAAACTCTTCCCTCGTATGGACTGCTGGCTGCCACGTAGCTGATGGCGCCACATCTCTCGCTTTCGCGCGTATGCGCTACTCTGATCCTGAAGGAGATATAGGCCGAGCTAAGCGTCAGCGCCAGGTGATTAGCGCCATTATGAAAAAGAGCGCAAGCGTAGGCACTCTGGCGAATCCTGCGAAGGCGATGAAAGTAGCCTCAGCATCCTTTAAGGCGCTATCCGTCGATAAGAATGCCTCCACTGCTACTATGCTCTCCATGGCTCTCGCCTTCCGAGATGCCACGGGAGCACAGGGGGTGACGGGGAGTGTCTACTTCGATAACCTCGACTATGAGCCAGGCGGAATAGGCTCAGCCGTTCACCTCGACGCTTCACGAAACACCCAGCTCTTCCAGCAGCTGAATGATGGAAGCATAGCAGGGGGTACGACTGTGGGAGGATACACTGGCTGAGTAGTGTGTGTGGATAACCCGCTGGTGACGACAGTTATCTCCAGTTATCTACAGTTATCTACAGGGGTTCGACACGGTTACTCACATCTGTTCACATATGCTCACCGAGCATGACTGGTCATGGCTTTACGGTTTACAGTAGGGCCATGACCAGTTTTTTATTCCGTAACAGGAACCGAAGCGATGTGTATGGACCATCCGTACAGAGCTTAGGTGGACAAGCGCAGCGTGACGAAAAAAGACTTCGAGGACACAGTAGAGGTGACGGGAAACGTGAGTTTCTACGTCGTGCTCTGCTCACCGCTCCTCTCGTGAGCTATGCCGTCATGACAGCGTGGATGTGTCTGCACGGACAGTGGACGTTCCTCGTTTTTCTCCTTCCTTCCGCGATTATGGGTGTAGCCTCCGCATGTGATCAGTGGAATACTCGGAATGAACAGGACTTTTCGACTGGGCACGATACGCATGTGACTCCTTCGACAGGACGTGATGATGATCCAGTAGGCAGAAACTCACAGCTACAGCTGCCTGCTGAGCGTTCCCAGCAGGCACTCGATGCTCTGACAGAGCTCGCGAATGACGTAGAAGAATGGAACTTTGAACGAAACCAGCATGCACCCACCTGGCAGCGTCTCGTGCACGTATGGCTAGCTCCCAGCACACGCATCAGTCTCGGCGCCGGACCGCAGATAGATATCTGTACAGATGGTCCACACGCGCTGCTCGCCGGGACGACTGGCTCAGGAAAATCCGTCCTCCTACAGCGCTGGCTCTACGCTCTGGCTGAGGCAAACAGTCCAGCCGACGTCCAGTTCATCTTCTTGGACTTTAAAGGCGGAGCCACGTTTACTCACTCACGTTCTCTGCCCCACTGTGCTGGTAGCGTCTCGAACCTGAACATAGCACACGCTCGGCGTGCTCTGAGAGCTCTGAACGAGCAGATGCTACTGCGCGAAAAGCTTCTCGACGATGCACACGTGGCAGATATACGTGAGCTCAGCGCTCCGCCACCACGTCTGGTCATTCTCGCTGACGAGTTCTTCGCGCTCGTTAATAGTCTGCCTGACTGTGCGCCACTGTGTGCTACGCTCATCTCGCTTGGTCGCTCTCTCGGCATGCATTTTATTCTCTGCACGCAAAATCCTTTGAACCAGGTCAGCTCCCATATCAAAGCGAATATGCCGCTTCATCTGTGCTTACGCGTCACCGATGCGCTGCAGTCCGTAGATATGCTCGGCTCCCCCTGTGCAGCTGGCATCCCTTCCACACTTCCTGGCGCTGCTTTCTGCTGCCGCGATGGGAATATAGAGCCTCTGTGCGTCGTTTCGTATGATCATTCCTCCTCTCTCCTACGCTCATGCCTCCTCGCATGTGAATTTCTTCGCGTAGATCCAGCCTCTGAGCTCTTTTCTGAGCCGCTGCCCCGTATACTCTTACGAGAGTATTCCTCGAACACCCCTTACCAGCTCACTGTCGGTGAGGTGGATGACGGTATGACGCGGACCTTATGGACTCTCGACACATCCTGCTGCCATCTCCTCGTCTTCTGTGGCCTGAACGCGACTGATGGCTGTATGGTATTAGAGAGCCTGACTGAATCATTCGAGCTCGTGGAATCGGCGTCTTCGGCGTCTGAATCGTCTGAGGCGTCTGAGGCGTCTGAGGAGGTAGCGCCCATCTCTACCAGTTCCCTACGCCTACTGACTCTCGTAGAGCCAGATCCGATACGTCAGGCCGAAGAACTCAGCGCCCTCCTTCGCGATGAAAGTGTCTTCCTCGTGGTTACTCTATCCCAGTGGTCTCGTTTTCTCTCACGAGTGCCAGGTAGTGACCGCGCCTTATGGGATACTGCTACGCTTTGCGTTCCTGCACATCTGGCCTCCTCTATGATGATTCCAGAGAAACATATGAGTGCTTCCGTTAAAGATATAACTGCTGATTATCCTCAGCCCCATCCTCTCCGCTTTGTCGTCTATGCACCATCGTCGAGACCTTCATGCTTTTATGCTCAGCTCTTCTCATCACGTGTAGAAGTTACAGAAAATCCTGTGAAGCGAACTCATGTAGAGAATTTTGCGAATTCTCAGAAAAGTCTTGAAAAGTTCGACCATGTGTGGTTTGCTATGAGGAAGGAAAAAGATTAGAGGAGGCCTCATGAGCAGTTCCTATGATTGGCGTGCGAAAGCCGCATGCCGTGATAAGGATCCTGAGCTCTTCTTCCCTGTCGGTAATACAGGCGCTGCATACCAGCAGATAGAAGAAGCGAAAACAGTATGCCGTTCGTGCGAAGTCATCGATTCCTGCCTGCGCACCGCGCTCGACACGAACCAAGACTATGGTGTATGGGGTGGTATGAGCGAAGATGAGCGTCGCGCGCTGAAGCGTCGCGCTATGCGAGCTCGCCGCACTACTACGGGAATGGGTTATACGCATTAAGCGTACGCGATGTTTTATGACTCTATAGTGTGAGGGGTCTCGTTATGGTAACGAGACCCCTCACACTATAGAGTCTGTATCCGGTTTACTCTGTATCCGGTTTACTCAGCAGCGCGCAGCGACATAGTCATCTCGATGCGTGTACCACCATTTCGGCCCGGAGCCCAGTGGATAGATCCATTAAAGTCATTCTTCACGAAAGTATTCACTATCTGTGTACCCAAGCCCGAACCAGATGACTTTGCCGACATCATATCTGCATCTGCTTCTGCGTCTATTCCTTCACCATTATCTTCGATAACGATGTTCAGGTCATTTCCCGCACGTCCCACCGATATCTGGATGTTCCCGGTTTCGAGATTCTCGAAACCATGCTCCACACAGTTCGTCATAAGCTCAGTAAGAATGAGGGATAGTGGCGTCGCATCCTGAGCAGGCATCATACCGAACTTTCCTACATACGAGATGTCTATATGCTGATCCTGGCGCGATGCGAGGTCCACACTCATCCGTAGCAGCTTCGAAATGACCACATCAAAGTCCACTATTTCATCTGCTGTCTGGCTCAGCCCCTCGTGGACCACGGCTATGGTTTCGATGCGCCTCTGCGCTTCTTCTAGCTCTTTGCGTACTTCCTCAGACTTCGTACGGCGTGCCTGAAGACGCAGAAGCGAGGACACCGCCTGAAGATTATTCTTCACACGGTGATGCACTTCAGAGATAGTGGCATCCTTCGTCTCCAGCTGGCGTTCTCTCCAGCGTAGTTCTGTAATATCACGGCATAGAACAAGCGCTCCCGTAGGACGCCCTTCAGATTCGAGAGGAAGCGAGCGCATCGATATAACAGCGCTATTCGCTTCCAGCACAGCTGCTGCAGCAGCCTTACCCGTCACGACCATAGGAAGAGCCTCAGGAAGGCGAGACTGCTGGTCGATGCGGTCAGTGACTATCTTGCTGAACGACTGGCCGACCATATCCCCAGATACACCTATGCGCCTGAAACTGCTGATAGCGTTCGGAGCAGCATAGCGCACTATTCCCTCAGCGTCGAGAACTACGAATCCATCTGCTACGCGAGGATCATGACGACGGTACTTTCCTCGAGCCAGCGACAGACGGTTCTGGTATGGGAAACCTCCATCGGTAATCATGTAGAAGAGCTGCTTTCCTACGCCTATGCTACTCATCTCATAACGACCATTATCTCCACGCGTATCCATATTCGTCTCACGCACCACCATGGCGATGACACGACCATTTCGGATAACCGGAGTAGCCACATCACATACAGAAACACCATCGACCACACGATAGTGATCCATACGCGAGAGATTATTCGAATTCCACGTGTGAGAAAGAAGCGGAAGAAGGTCCGGCTCTGGATTCTTCCCCACCCAGTCCTCGGCGATGCGCGTAATAACCGTAGATGGGCGGCACTGGTTCGCTATAATGAACCGCGACATATCCCCTGCATCATCCATACTCGGCGGAATGACGAGCAGTAAGTCAGAGAAGGTTAAATCCGCTATAATCTGCCAGTCTGCTATGAGCGAGTGCAGACGGTTTTTATCCTCAGCATCGTAGCCTGGGGTCTGCGAAATCAGAGAGTTGAAGTCAGTCATAGCTTTAGTGTAGTTCAGCGTCTAAACGTCTGTACCTGCAGCGTGTGAGGCGCAGCCATACAGCCTGGCGATGGCAAAACGAGCCTTTTGCATTTCGGACCATCCGCTTTCTTCCAGCAGTAACCACGCCACGGCAACTTCCGCCATTTTCCTCGTATTCTTTCGGTGTCTCTCAGCCTTATCCCGGAATGCGATGGGACGAAATGCAAAAAAGTCTGCGAGTACGCTGAGTACGTACCCGCAGACCCCCTACTCGTGCTCTGAGCTAGGCTTACGCTAGCTTATCGCTCGCGCCAGCCCTGACCTACCTTACATAGGCTTCGCGGAGATAATCTCCACGGAAAGCTGGCGGCCGTTTGGCGCCGTATATTCGACCGTGTCCCCCTCGTGGTGGCCGAAGATGGCCGACCCGATAGGTGACTCTGGGCTGATGACGTCATACTGCGATGCGACAGCCATCTCGCGCGAACCGATAACGTAGGTCATCTCATTTCCAGCCAGAGAGATGGTCACGACGGTGCCGTTTCCTATCTCCCCTTCAGCTACTGGCTCGATGATGTGCGCGTTACGCAGCTTCACGATGAGCTCGTTAATGCGCCCCTCGTTCTTTCCCTGTGCCTCGCGCGCCGCCTGGTAGCCACCGTTTTCGCTCAGGTCTCCCTCAGCGCGTGCTGCAGCTATCTTTTCGGTGATGTCTTGGCGCAGCTCGCCTTCACGCCACGCGAGCTCCTGCTTGAGCTTGTCGTACGCTTCTTGCGTGAGTTCTACTACTTTTTCTACTTGTTCTGCCATGGTTCCTCCTTAAACCGTGAGCATCGTATGCACGATTTTACCAATTTTTCGTGTGAAACCGCCGAAAACACGCGGAGAATTTTCCGCATCCTTTCGGCGGTTCTAGCTCGCAGTCCCGTATGGCACGTGTCTGCTTAGCGCGCAGACGTGGTGGAAATAATGTCTATAACGAAGACGAGAGTATCCGTTCCGCCTATACCCGCCTGAGGTACGCCACGCGAACCATAACCGTACTGTGGTGGGATGGATACGACGAGGCGAGAGCCCACGTTATGTCCTGGAACGGTGTTATCCCAGCCCTTAATGACCTGGCCGATGCCTATGCCGAAGTCGATAGGCTGATGGCGGTCGAAGCTCGAGTCGAATGGCTTATCCTTACCCCAGATGACGCCATGATAGTTTACCGTGACGATGTCACCCTTACGAACCATAGGGCCGTCGCCTTCTACGAGCTCGGTGCAGTACAAGCCCGCAGGAGCTTCTGGCGTAGGGAACGTAATCTGTGGATATGCGCCGAACTCTGCATTTACCTCTGGCATAGCAGTATCGCTCATAAGAAACTCCTTCTGTGTGCGCTGAAAATAAGAAAAGTACACGACTCGCGTGTACTCTCCCCTGTGTACCTCGGACGGGACTCGAACCCGTAAGCCCTGACGGGCGGCGGATTTTAAGTCCGCTGCGGCTACCAATTTCGCCACCGAGGCGTGTGAACACGTTACGATTATGCCACATTCTGCCGAAAAACGCGAATGCGCGTCCATCATGCAGAAATTGACCTCTGCAGCAAATCCCGAACGATGCCGTCGAGCAAACCGTGCTCACTCGCGATAAACGTATCCAGGCGCGTTCCCCGCTCGCCAGCCGCTGCACGCACAGCAGCCAGAACGCGCGACCAGACGAGCGCACCCGCTCCGATGACGTCACGCCGGCCCGGATGAACGACACTCAGCGTGTCGCGCTCAGACCTCGCCATGCGCACGACGCGCTGATTCACTGCATCCACCGCATCGATGTCCAGCACAGCACCATCCACAGCATCCTGACGGTACTCGCTCTGTCCAAGCGCCAGAGCGGACATGGTCGTCACCGTGCCGGAAACGCCGACGATGGTACGCACCTGACTAAGGTCTACCACGCGGGACGCCTCTGCCAAGCATATATCGATGTCGTGCGCGGCCGCTTCGATAGACTCTTCCGAGGGAGCATCCTCGAGGTGATACCGCTCACTCATGCGCACTGAGCCCACCTGCATGGAGTACGCAGACTGCACCTCAGTAGCCGTGTGCGCAGTAGAGCCACCGAGGACGAGTTCTGTAGAACCACCACCGAGATCTACGACGAGGTACGGGTAGGAAGGCTGCTCAGACTGGACCATCGCGGACGACTGCAGCGCACTGAGCGCTCCGAGAAAGCTCAGCCTCGCCTCCTCCTGTCCTGAAATGACATCCGGATACACGCCGAGCTTATCATGCACATACTCTTCGAACTGTGCCCGGTTCGACGCATCGCGGGTGGCACTCGTCGCGACGAAACGCACTACATCCACCTGATGCTCAGCGATGATGGCAGCAAACTCATCGATAGCAGCATACACACGTTCGAGCGCTGCCTGGCTGAAAGCATGATGAACATCCACTCCCTCGCCGAGGCGCACGACCCTCATGATGCGCGGGACGAGAATCTCGAGATTCTCGGTGGTCTCGCGGTTTTCTCGGTTTTCTCGGTGTACAGAGGTTTGTGCTGAAGTTTCTGCTGAGGCTCCTTGAGAAGTTCGCGCTATCATCAAGCGTATCGAATTCGTGCCGCAGTCTATTCCTGCCACAGTAGTCATGCTATCTTCTTTCTGGCGTATTATCACTGGCAGCGGCATACATTCGGGTCGAACTCATCGCTGATCTCCCCCAGGATAAGGTCTCCCACAGGATTTACTCCAGGGCCCATAGCCAGAGTCTGTGCTAGGACTGCGTGCAGGCATTTCACGCGCTCAGGCATGCCTCCAGCTGTAATGCCCTGGATATGCTCCTGAGAGTCTGAGAGACGTTCAGCCAGCTCATTTCGCACCGCCAGATACGCCTCATGCGCGCGCTGGTATCCTGCAGCAAGCTCTTCATCCTCGCTCAGCTGCTCTGTCAGTTCAGTAAGACGCCCTGCGGCTTCCACATGAGAGATAGCTTTCGTCGCGCCAGGATGTGTGAGATAAAACGTCGTAGGAAAAGGAATCTTTCCTTCGACGAGAGGGCGCGTCACTGTGGTCAGTGGCTGTCCGCACACGCACCTGGCTCCCACAGCCACCATACCACGTGGAAAGCGTCCGAGCTGCGCTCCTACGGCTGCTATGTCTTCATCTGTAGCTGGGTGTGCCATAAATTCATCGACGAGAGCGCTCGCCGTCGTATACCTGTGCTGTGGCCACATAGAGGGATCCTTTGACGTGTGATTAGTTTTGAGAGGTCTGCGAGTTCGCGTTCTGCGAGTTCGCGTTCTGTGAGCTCATGCCCTGTCCGGTCTGCGCATGCGCAGCCTGTTCACTCTGAACATCTTCTGAGCCTATTTTCTCTGCCTGGTCCGTGTTCTCTATGGAATACAGAAGCTCCGTATACCATGGCAGCTTAGGCTTCGTATCTACTGTAGTTTTTCGTGCAGCATCCGACTGAGCATCCTTCGGCGCGTTTTTCACGAGAACGCTACGTTCTCCAGGGTAAATAAATCCGAGACGCTGGCGCGCTTGCGCTGTCACATAGGCATCATCCGACCAGCGCTGGATATCATTCTCGAGGTCCGCCTTCTGCTGGATAAGCTGAGCTTCCTGATTCTTCACTGCATTTAGCTGCCCCACGTTTTGCGCGTAGCTCCGTAAAACGAGCGTAATATTCAGGAGAGCTATCAGCAGGATAATGACGCCGACGATGAAGAAAACACTTCCCTGCCGCGATGCTCCTGCCGTAGCTCGGGTAGTAGCTTGCGCCCCTGTCCTCGAGGCACTGCGCGAGCCACTATGCCCAGACATCCTAGGCCATCCAGCTCCCGACTCCTTGCGAGCAGAACGGGAAGAATGCCCATTATACCGGCCATGCTCCTGACTTGTAGAACGGTGGATAGCGCGTAATTCATCTCGCACTTTATGTGTTTCACCAGCGTTATGCCCCCTGCTTGCATTACGGCCCGTGCTGGCGTTACGCCTCATTCCCTGTGCCTGCATGCTCGACTTCGGTACACTCCGTCCGCTGTGCGCGCTTCGAGGAGCCTGAGAGAACCGCTCAGAGGACCGCTCAAAGGACCGCTGAGAAGAAGAGCGTGGAGAAGAAGGATGTCTACGAGTTCGGTCTGCCATACTTAAAAAATACCCACCACGCTCGACGGGAAACTACATTCCCGCCCCTGAGCGTAGTGGGTATCTGAACTTTCCAGCGTGTCCGAGGTGAAAATCCGAAGCAGAAAATCCGAAGCGGAAAATCCGAGCCGGTTCTCACCTCAGGAGCTCACGCGCAAAGATGAGCATCGAAAAGCAAGTACTTACTTAGCGATGTACTTCTTGCATGCCTTGAATGCAGAGTATCCTGCATACTGAGCGTTCGAGCCAAGCTCTTCCTCGATCTCGATGAGGCGGTTATACTTAGCGATGCGCTCACCGCGTGCTGGAGCACCAGTCTTGATCTGGCCGGTGTTCTTCGCCACTGCGAGATCAGAGATGGTGGTATCCGAAGTCTCACCGGAACGGTGGGAGACCATGGAGGTGAAGCCGTTCTTCGTAGCCAGCTCGATAGCGTCGAGAGTCTCGGTTACGGTACCGATCTGGTTCAGCTTTACCAGCAGGGAGTTTGCTGCACCGAGCTCGATGCCCTTAGCCAGACGTGCTGGGTTCGTTACGAGCAGGTCATCACCCACGAACTGGAGGCGGTCGCCGAGGCGTGCGGTGATAGCAGCCCAGTCTTCCCATCCTTCTTCCTGGAATGGATCTTCGATGGAGACGATAGGATACTCGTTAATGAGGTTCTCATAGTAGTCGAGCATGTATGCTGCTTCGCGCTCTTCGCCGTCGAAACGATACTTACCGGTTTCCTTGTTAAAGAACTCGGAGGATGCCACGTCGAGGGAGATACCGATCTGCTTTCCTGGCTCATAGCCTGCAGCTTCGATAGCGCTCATGATGTACTTGAGGGAATCCTCGTTCGACTTCATCTTAGGAGCGAAGCCACCTTCGTCACCCAGACCAGTAGCCAGGCCTTCCTTCTTCAGAACATTCTTCAGAGTGTGGTAGACCTCGACACCTGCGCGCAGAGCTTCGCTGTAGGTTTCGAAACCGTAAGGAGAAATCATGTACTCCTGGATGTCGGTAGCGAAGTCAGCGTGTGCGCCACCGTTCATGATGTTCATGTTTGGCACTGGCAGGATGTGACCGTTCGTACCACCGAGGTAACGGTACAGTGGCTGCTCAGACTCTTCAGCTGCTGCGTAGATAGCTGCCAGGGAGACGCCGAGGATGGCGTTCGCACCGAGCTTACCCTTATTCGCAGTGCCGTCGAGCTCGATCATGGTAGCGTCCAGAGAACGCTGATCGGTGACGTCCATGCCGATGACTGCAGGTGCGATGACCTCGTTTACAGCCTTCACTGCATCGAGAACGCCCTTACCCATGTACACGGACTTGTCGCCATCGCGACGCTCCCATGCTTCTGCTTCACCCGTTGAAGCACCAGAAGGAACCAGACCCTTACCTACAGTGCCGAACTCAGTGGTGAGAACGACCTCGACGGTCGGGTTTCCGCGGGAGTCAAGAATTTGACGTGCATATACACTTTCGATAGCGGACACAACTACTCCTTTACCTAGGTTGTGATTTCACTCACCAGAATAATAGTTTTTATGGACGAAATGACGTGCGCGACACGACACAAACTACCTACCGCGCCCCCGTCTGCTTCCACTCGAGATCTTCGAGCAGCTCGCGAGTCCAGCGCAGTACCTCATCTGTGCCCATAGCTGGCTGCCCGAGCGTCCCCTGGAATGGCGCTGGGATAATGAGCGTGTGAAGAACCGGACGGTACTGCACAGTCTTATAGATGCGTTTGAGCCGCATCATGACAGAGTCCTGAGGGTCGATCCCCACCACACGGATGTTCTTTCCCTGAGCGATGAGGTCTGTTACTCCCAACGCTCGCGCACGCGCACGCAGACGCGCCACGTCGAAGAGTACTCCCAGCTCGTGCGGCGGCTGCCCATACCTATCCGTCAGCTCGCTGCGGATCTCGTCGAACTCCTCTTCCGTGCGCGCGGCGGCTATCTTTCGGTAGGCTTCCAGGCGCAGTTTATCCGAGTCGATATAGCTGCTCGGTATGGATGCTTCTACCGGCAGATCTATACTCACCGTCACACTCTGCTGGCTCTGCGAGCCCCCAGTATCCTTATACTCCTGCACTGCCTCGGATACCATCCGCACGTACAGGTCGAAGCCCACGCCTTCGATGTGACCGGACTGCTCACCGCCCAGAAGATTACCCGTTCCACGCAGTTCGAGGTCTTTCATGGCCACATCGTAGCCCGCTCCCAGCTGGGTATTCTGCGCTATGGTGCTCAGGCGGTCATGCGCCGCCTGCGTCATGGCCTTTGCTGGGTCGTACAGGAAGTACGCGTACGCACGCTCGCGCCCACGCCCCACGCGCCCGCGCAGCTGATGCAGCTGCGAGAGTCCGAAACGGTCTGCCCTATCCACGATGAGTGTATTCGCATTCGAGATATCCAGCCCTGTCTCCACGATGGTGGTACACACCAGCACGTCTATCTCGCGGTTCCAGAATCCCTGAATAACTGTATCGAGCTGCTTTTCGCTCATTTTCCCGTGTGCCACAGCCACCTGCGCCTCTGGAATGAGCTCGCGGATATGCTCAGCCGTGCGCGTGATGTCCTGCACACGGTTATGTACGAAGAAGACCTGTCCTTCACGCAGGATTTCACGGCGCACCGCCGCCACCACCTGGGCATCCTCATACGCGCCCACGTAGGTGAGCACGGGCAGGCGGTCTTCTGGAGGCGTGGCCAGAGTGGACATCTCACGGAGTCCCGTGATGCTCATCTCCAGCGTGCGTGGGATAGGCGTAGCGGACAGGGACAGCACGTCCACATTCGTGCGCAGAGCCTTCAGCGTCTCCTTATGCTCCACACCAAAGCGCTGCTCTTCGTCGATGATAACGAGGCCGAGGTCCTTAAACTTTATGGCAGGATTCAGCAGTTTATGCGTGCCGATGACCACGTCCACCACTCCGGACTCGATGTCCGCGATGGTTTGCTTAATCTCTTTCGCGCTCTGGAAGCGGCTCATGAGCGCCACTTTCACCGGGAAACCGTCATAGCGTGCGCTGAAGGTATCATAGTGCTGCTGGGCGAGCAGAGTGGTCGGCACGAGGACGGCCACCTGTTTCGAGTCCTGCACTGCTTTAAAGGCCGCGCGTATGGCTATCTCCGTCTTTCCGAAGCCCACGTCACCGCAGATGAGGCGATCCATCGGCACCGGTTTTTCCATGTCGCGTTTCACCTCGTCGATGGTGGTGAGCTGGTCTGGCGTCTCCTGGTATGGGAAGGCCTCTTCGAGCTCGCGCTGCCATGGCGTGTCTGGACTGTACGCGAAACCTCGGGTACGCTGACGTGCCGAGTAAAGTGCGACGAGATCCTGCGCTATCTCCTTCACCTTGTTTCGCGCTTTCGCCTTCGTCTGTGCCCAGTCCGAGCCGCCGAGTTTGTTCAGTTTCGGCATCTCTGCGCCGATGTATTTGCTGAGCTGGTCGAGCTGGTCAGCCGGCACGAAGAGCTTATCCGCTGGCGCTCCCCGCTTGCTCGGCGCGTATTCGAGGACCACGTATTCGCGCTGGCTCTGCGCGTTTCCGAGGCCCACCATGCGCTGCTGCAGCTCCACGAAGCGTCCTATGCCGTGCTGCTCGTGGACCACGAAGTCTCCCGGCTTGAGTTCCACGAGATCGATGGCTTTGCGGCGCTTGGACGGCGTACGCGTTTGCGCAGCGACAGACGAGTGGCCGGTTATGTCTTTTTCTGTCAGAAGGGCAATTCCCCCTTCTCTTAACACGAATCCCTGTTCCACGTGGGACAGCACGAATTCCAGAGCACTGCCATCCGCATCTGTCTGCGCGAGGATACGCTGAAGGCGTGCGAGGGTACCGGTAGCCGCACTGGTGATGACCACGCGCAGGCCGTCCTCCTGCAGAGCGCGAATGCCCTGACTCGTACGTGCTTCATCTCCCCTATATTCTTCTGGAAGAGTGGCCTGGATGTTCTCTTCACCACTAAACTCGGTGAGCATCCACACGTGCTCAAAGCTGCCGAGGACATCATCGAGGTCCAGGAAGCTCGCTTTATCGAAGCTGATAGGCACGCGAGAAGCTCCCCCCGTAGCTGCCACATGCCAGCTGGCTGCGAGGAACTCCTGCGCTGTCTTATTCAAGTCTTCGGCAGCGCGGCGGATTCGCTCCTCATCGTGAATGAGGACCAGGCAGCCTGCTGGTAAGAGCGAGGAGACAGGAACCACATCATCGATGAGAGCAGGGATAAGAGACTCCATGCCTTCCACAGGAATGCCTTCGACTATGGACGAGAGCATATCCTCAGCGTTATCTATCTGCCCTACTAATGAGCGCGCACGCTCACGCACCTCAGATGTGAGTGGAATCTCACGGCACGCCGTAGCCCAGATGCTCTCAAGCCCCTCGCCATAGGTACGCTGGTCTGAGGCGTGAAACTCATGAATCTCATCTATCTCATCACCGAAGAAGTCGATGCGCACAGGATGGGGCGCTGTAGGGGGAAAGACGTCCAGGATGCCGCCACGTACGGCGAATTCACCACGGTCCATAACGAGCTCCGAGCGCGTATACGCATGCTCGATGAGACGCTCTATGGCATCCTCCATAGCGAGTTCTTCCCCACGCCTAAAGATAAGCGGCTCTATATCCTGCACTCCAGAAACGATAGGCTGGATAAGCGAACGCACAGGCATAACGAGGACCCGGATAGGACCGAGAGCAGGAATACTCACATCCGGATGAGCCAGACGGCGAAAGACTGCCATACGGCGCGCCACCGTGTCCGCTCGAGGACTCAGACGCTCGTGGGGCAGGGTCTCCCAGGAGTCCAGCACGGCCACATCTTCAGGAGATCCGGCATACCACGAGCGAATCTCCTCAGCAGTCTGCACTGCCTGACGCCCCGAGGAGACGACCACCACCACAGGAGCCCCGTCAGAAGAAGTGGCGAGCTGCGCTTCGAGCGCTGCTCGCGTGCCGGGAAGCGCACTAATGGAAGAGGAAGAATTGACCTCAGAAAGCAGGCGCGCGACGCTCGGCGCACTCGCGAACGCGGCGCCGAGCTCAGAAAGCGTGCCGTATAAGCTGAATCTATCGGCCATTAAACTTCTCCTGCGTGCGCTGCAGGCCGTCCGTCAGCAGCATCTCAGCAGCATCCGCGCCATCCATGAGGAACGCGTCCAGCTCCTTCTTCTGCGCCGGACTAAAACCGCCAAGCACCCAGTTTACCGTATTCTCATGCGCATGCGCACCACGCGCCGCATGCCCCACGCCGAGCCGCACGCGCGCATACTGCGGCGTACCGAGCGAACGGTCGATGGACTTAATGCCGTTATGCCCGCCGGCAGAACCGCCAGCCTTCACCTTCATGCGGCCGAAGTCCAGGTCCATGTCATCATGCAGAACGATGACGTGGCTCGGATCGATAGAATAATACGCGCAAATCGATGCGACGGCATTCCCCGAATCATTCATGAAGGTCAGCGGCTTAGCGAGGAAGAATTTAAAGGAGCGACCAGACAGGTTCATGACGCCCTTACCCAGCATGGCCAGGCCCTTATGATCGCTGAGCGTCACACCCCAGCGCTCGGCGAGCACGTCCGCGGCCATAAAACCCATGTTATGCCGCGTGCCCTCATACTTCTTTCCCGGGTTTCCGAGACCTACGATGAGCCAAAAATCTGATGCCATAATGTCCTCCCACGTCTGCATGTCCAGTTCTGTATCTGGTTACAAGCATACGTGGGAGGACGGAAGTCAGGCTCACACCTTCCTAGGCTGCGCGATGCCGCCCGGCGTGTGGAAGGCTCAGATGCCAGATCTCCTCAGCGTACTGACGGATAGTGTCATCCGAGGTGAACTTATCCGAGTTTGCTATGTTCATCATGCTCATATGCATCCAGCGCTCGCGGTCACGGTAGAGCGCCGAGACACGTGCCTGAGCCGCAACGTAGGACTGGAAGTCTTCGAGCAGGAAGTACTCGTCGTTATAGGTCACGAGCGCGTCAAAGATCTCACTGCCTTCGGACTGGCAGCGCGGGATAGTCCCGTCCACGAAGGTGTTTATAACGCGGTGCAGCACCGGGTCGGTGTCGTAGAGGTAGCGCGCATTATAATCGTGCGTTTCGTAGTGGTGGTACACTTCATCCTTCGTCATACCGAAGATGACGATGTTCTCCTCGCCCACTTCGTCGCGGATCTCGATGTTCGCACCATCGAGAGTAGCCATGGTCACTGCGCCCGTCATCATGAACTTCATGTTCGACGTTCCGGAGGCTTCCTTCGAGGCCAGCGATATCTGCTCGGAGACATTTGCCGCTGGGATGATGAGCTCGGCGAGGCTGACGCGGTAGTTTTCCAGGAATACCACTTTCAGCTTATCGCCTATCTCCGGGTCATTATTAATGAGATTCGCCAGTTCGTTAATGACCTTAATGATGGACTTCGCGAAGTGGTAGCCCGGAGCCGCCTTCGCGCCGAAGATGAAGACGCGTGGCGTGAAGTCCCCTTCAGGGTTATCTTTTATGTCCCAGTACAGCTTGATGATGTGCATCACGTTCAGCAGCTGACGCTTATAGGCATGGAGGCGCTTGACCTGGACGTCGAAGATGGCATCGGTGGAGACGTGTACGCCCGTAGTTTCTTCGATGTAGTCTGCCAGGCGCTTTTTCGCCAGCTGCTTGACCTCCCAGAAGTCATTCTGGGCGCGCGGATTATCCACCACATCATTCAGAGCACGCAGGGCGTGGATGTCATTTCGCCACTCGAAGCCTATCCACTTGTCGATGGTCTGGCTGAGTACCGGAGCGGCTATCTGCGTCCAACGGCGCTGGACGATGCCATTTGTCTTATTATTAAACTTTTCTGGAGTCAGCGCATAGAAGTCGCGCAGCGTGTCTTCTTTCAGCAGCTCGGTGTGGATCTGCGCTACACCGTTTACACTATGTCCACCGATGATGGCCAGGTGTGCCATATGCACCTGACCGTTACGCACGATGCGCGTATTTTCCACGCGAGCATAATCCGCGCCCTGCGCACCCATCTGTGCCATGTAGCGGTTATCTATCTCTACGATAATCTGGAAGACGCGTGGCAGCACGAAGGAGAAGAGCCCCGTGCTCCACTTTTCGAGCGCCTCGGACAGGATGGTGTGATTCGTGTAGCTCATCACCTTCGTGGTGGCGTTCCACGCAGCATCCCACTCCATACCGTAGTCGTCGATGAGGATGCGCATGAATTCTGCTGGCGCCACGGCTGGATGTGTGTCATTAATGTGGACACTGACCTTTTCGTAGATTTTCTCCAGCGGCAGCCCCATCTTCAGGTAGGATTTCACGATGGTCTGCAGGCCAGCGGAGGTCATGAAGTACTCCTGCATGAGCCGCAGTTTCTTTCCCTCCTCCGTGGAGTCATCCGGGTAAAGCACCGCAGTGATGTCTTCCACGCGACGACGGTCGGCGATGGTCGGATAGTTCAGCTCATATTCTTCAGGAATCTCTACATCCCACAAGCGCAGATTATTCACCACGCCGTTCTTATATCCCAGCTGAGGCACATCATATGGCACAGCTCGCAGAACCTGCGCATTACTGTATACAGGCTTCAGCTTCCCCTCGCCTGCGTCTGCCATGTATACGTTTCCGAAGAAGCGGACATTCACCGCGTCATGGTCTTTTCGCGTCTCCCACACGTTTCCCAGCGACCCGAACCATGCATCCGGCAGCTCTACCTGGTATCCGTCTACGATGCGCTGCTTAAAGAGGCCATACTTATAGCGCAGACCGTTTCCGAAGCCCGCGTATCCCGTCGTAGCCAGCGAGTCCATGAAGGCTGCTGCCAGGCGTCCGAGTCCTCCGTTTCCGAGAGCCATGTCGTGCTCGGCATTCTTCACCGCGGTAAAGTCGAGGCCCAGCTGCGTGAAGCCTTCCTTCACCGTGTCGAGGATGCCGAGGTTCAGCAGGTTCGTCTCAAGCATACGGCCCGGAAGGAATTCTATAGAAAAGTAGTACGCTATCTTCTCCTGGCGCGCACTCAGGCTTTCGTTCCGTTCGAGCCACATAGGCGTGTAGTACTGCCGTATGGTGTGTGCGAGCGCGAGGAAGAGCTCGGTGGGCGTCGCGTTCTGTAAGAGCGTCTGCTGCTGCTCGTTAAAGGTCTGTTCGAAGTCGCGGATGAATTGATCCGTGGTCAGTTCCATGGTCTGCTCCATGTGTACCCCTCTTAGTAGACATGCGTCAGACGGCGCTCGCTTATGCGCGCCGCCTGACACATTTTATCCCAATTTTCTCTTTTACATGCTCATCTGTGCGTAGAGCTGCTCATACCTTTCACACGCACTATCCCAGGAGAAGTCTGCAGACATAGCACGTGTCTGCAGAGCCTCGAACTCGTCCGGATGATCTCGGTACACCTCAAGGAACTTCAGCACGGTCTGTGTAAGCCAGTAGCCCCTAAACTCCCCGAAGCCGAATCCTGTGCCCGTCTGTGCGAACTCGTTATACGGCTCGACGGTATCGCGAAGTCCTCCCACCTCATGCACGACCGGCACGCTGCCGTAACGCATGGCCATCATCTGAGAGAGCCCACACGGCTCGAACGCACTCGGCATGAGGAAGCCATCCGTTCCCGCGTAAATCTGCTGCGCGAGCTCGAGATTAAACGTGATATGTGCGCTCACTTTATCCGGATACTGGTCGGCAAACCATCGGAAAGCTTCCTCATAGCGCGAGTCCCCCGTACCGAGGACCACGAGCTGGATGTCCTGCTGCAGCAGAGAGCTCAGCTCCGACACCACGAGGCCGAAACCCTTCTGATCCGTGAGCCGCGAGACTATGCCGAACAGCGGCACATCCTCGCGTACAGGCAGTCCACAGCGCTCCTGCAGAGCTTTCTTATTCTTCTCCTTCCCGTCACGGTTCTGTTCTACAGAGAACGCGTACGGGATATGTATATCTGTGGCTGGGTCGAAAAGCTCAGTATCGATGCCATTCGTAATGCCCGAAAGCTTTCCTTCTTCCATACGCAGCACTTGGTCGAGGCCACAGCCGAAGTCCGGCGTCATAATCTCACGCGCATACGTCGGAGAGACGGTGGTAATGCGGTCAGCATAGAGGATACCCGCTTTCAGCCAGTTCAGCGCATTATTCCAGCGGACCGTGCCATCGTCGAAACGCTCGGTGCCCATGCCGAAAAGCTCAGGGAGCATGCCTGCATCATACTGGCCCTGGAACTGAAGGTTATGGATGGTAAGGACCGTGCGAATGTGCTCGTAGGCATGAATCCAGCGGTATTTTTCTTTCAGGAGGAACGGAATCATAGCCGTATGGTAGTCATTCACATGGAGGACATCGGGGATGAAGTCCACGCGTTCCATCATCTCGAGCACAGCTTGCTGGAAGAAGGCGAAGCGCTCGCCATCATCCCAGTCCCCGTACACGTGGCCGCGGAAGAAGTAGTGCTCATTATCGATGAAGTAGAACGTCACTGGGCCCATGCTTAGTTTTTTCACGCCCGCATACTCCTGGCGCCAGCCCACGCGCACGGTCCAGTGCGTCACGTCTGTCATCTCATGGCCGTAGCGCATGGCTATCTGGTCGTAGTACGGCAGGACCACAGCTACCTCGTGACCGCGCGCAGCTAAGGATTTCGGCAGCGCACCGATGACGTCTCCGAGCCCTCCTACCTTCGCGAAGGGAGAGCCTTCAGCAGCAGCATATAATACTTTCATCGAATAATATCCTCCTCTACGATGCTTCCCTTCGTAATAACGAGCGGCTTTTCTGGCGTGCCCTTCACCGTTACTCCCGGCTGGATGACCACGTTCTTGTCGAGAACAGCGTACTCTACACGCGCCCCAGAACCCACATGTACTTTCGAGAAAGCGATGGAGTGGCACACGAAGCTGTCCTCATCTACATGACAGCTGCGCGATATAATCGACTTTTTCACTCGGCCTTTAATGATGCTTCCTGAAGCGAACTGAGAGTCCTCTATCTCACACTCAGGCGAGAAGTAGGTAGACTCCTCATTCTTCACTTTCGTATACACCTTTTGGTTCGAGTAGAGCAGCGAGTAGAAGTGTTCCGGCTCAAGCATATCCATATTCGCGTCGAAGTAGGACTTCACGGACGTAATGTTCGCCAGATACCCCGTATATCCGAAGGCGAGCGCGCGATGCTCTTCGAGAAGGCTGCGTAAGAGGAAACGTAGCTTTCGAGGATGCTCGTTCTTTACTTCCTCTTCCATCTGAGCGATGAGCCAGTTCGTCTCAAGCACATAGATGTCTGCGGACATGCTGATGAGCTCGTCTGGGTCGGCGAACTCGTGCGCTAGTCCAGTAGACGTGTCCGGCGAGATGTCTACTCCGGCGAGCCCCGCGCGGTACTCAGGCAGCGTTCCCTTCCCTATCACTTCATCATCCGCAGACACTTCGAGCACTTCATTCGCAGGAGTGACCATACTGGCTGGAACGCGCTTATACACCACCGTCATAGGACTATGGGCACGCTCTGCCAGGCGGATGACCTGCCGGATATCGATGTTACACAGCATGTCGCAGCCCATATACACCGTACGGTCACTTCCTGAACGCTTGAGGAAGGTAAGCAGCTGCTCATAGTAGGCGCGGTCCGTGGTATGGTCGTTATACTTCGTGTTATAGAAGCCGAGGTACCAGTGGCTCAGAAGCGAATCCAGTCCCCACTCACGGCCCGAACGCACGTGGTCGAAGATAGAGGACGTATTATCACGCTGGAAGAGACCATAGATACTATGAATGCCAGCATTCGCGAGGCTGGAGAGCTGGAAGTCGATGAGACGGTACTTCGCATCGAACGGCAGGCTCGCCAGCGGCCTCCTGTCAGTGAGGCCTTCCATGTCTGGGTAGCCGATGGTATTTCCCAGTATGGCTGTGTATTTATCAAGCTTCATCAGGAACTCCTACTATCTCGTTATGGCCCACGACCTGAACTTCTGGCATACTGGCTACGCCAGCGACTGGAGCAGCGGATGGCGTACCAGCTGGGGCGCCATCTGCATTCTGCCCATCGACGCCGCATACATTCCCGTCGATGACCACTCCATCTCCTATGACTGCATTTTCTCCCACGATAGCGCGCCGCACATGCGCCCCCTGGCCGATGATGGCGCCGCTCATAATGAATGAGTCTTCCACCACTGCCCCGTCCTTTACCTGCACATTCGTAGACAGGATGGAGTGAATCACATCTCCACTGATGAAGCAGCCGTCCACCACGAGCGAGTCATGCACGCGCGCATGCCCGTCGATGAAGTGCGGCGGCGAGATGAGATTCTTCGAGTAGATCTTCCACTTGCGGTCGCGGCTATGCAGGAGGTTATCTTCGCCGATGTACTCCATATTCGCTTCCCACAGCGAGTCGATGGTACCCACATCCTTCCAGTATCCCTCGAAATCATACGTGTACACGCGTTCGTCTGACTTCAGGTACGCCGGGATGACGTTCTTTCCGAAGTCGAGCATATCCACGCCGTTCTTATCCGCGTTCACAAGCAGTTCGCGCAGGCGCGACCATGTGAAGATGTAGATGCCCATGGAGGCTTTCGTGGACTTCGGGTGCGCTGGCTTTTCCTCGAATTCCATAATGCGCCCGTTCGAGTCCGTATTCATGATTCCGAAACGCGAGGCTTCCTCGAGCGGCACGTCGATGACTGCCACGGTCAGCGACGCATGGTTTTCCTTATGATGGCTGAGCATGTCATCATAATCCATCTTATAAATGTGGTCTCCGGAAAGGATGAGCACGTATTCCGGGTCGATCCTGTCGATGTAGTCGATGTTCTGGTACACCGCATGGCTCGTTCCCTGGAACCACCTGTTTCCTTCCGTCGCCGAGTATGGCTGGAGGATGGAGACGCCCGAGTCTACGCCGTTCAGACCCCAGCTCGATCCGTTTCCTATGTGCTCATTCAGCGCGAGCGGCTGATACTGAGTGATGACACCCACGTTTCGCACGCCCGAGTTCGCGCAGTTCGACAGTGCGAAGTCTATAATCCGGTAGCGTCCTCCGAACTGCACGGCAGGCTTCGCGATGTGCTGCGTCAGCTTGCCGAGGCGCGACCCCTGTCCGCCGGCGAGGATGAGCGCTAAAAGTTCTGTCTTCATAGTTTTCTCCCTGTTCAGGGGCGGGAGCTTCGTCCTCGAGACTCCCGCCGTTCCTGTTATCCCCTATTTGTGTTCTTGTGTGGTCAATTCTTCCTTCGCCTTCGGTTTTCGCTTCTTCATCGCCGTGCGCGGATCCCTGCGTTTCAGCTTCCATATGCTCGCACCGAGAGCCGGAGCGGTGAAAGTGAGCGTGTGCTCATAGTCCTTCCAGTCATCCTGCTGCGTATGCGTGAGTGGATTCGTAGTCTCCCATACTCCGCCGTACTCTTTCAGCTCCGTGTTCCACACTTCTTCCCACTCGCCTGCTACAGGAACGCCCACCGTAAAGCCACGACGTTCCACCGGCACCATGTTAAAGACGCAGAGCAGAAGCTCTCCTTTATCATTCTTTCGGATAAAACTGAGGATACTTTCGTCTGTATTATCCGCATCTACCACGTCGAGACCTTCGAAGCCGTCCTCTATCTTCCATAGAGCAGAATGCTCTTTATAGAAGGCATTGAGCTGTGCAATAAAGTCCTGCATGGCTTTATTCATCGGGTCGTTCAGGCTGTCCCATTCGAGCCCATGGTCATACTTCCACTCGAGGAACTGGCCATACTCGCTGCCCATAAACAGGAGCTTCTTTCCTGGATGGCACATCTGGTACGTCAGAAGGCTTCTCAGACCTGCGAACTGGTTATACCTGTCTCCCCACATCTTATGCATGAGGCTTTTCTTCCCGTGGACCACCTCATCATGAGAGAATGGCAGGATGAAGTTCTCCGCAAAGGCATACATAAAGCTGAAGGTGACGAGGTTAAAGTCATACTTGCGGTAGATAGGGTCTTCCTCGTAGAACTTCAAGATGTCATTCATCCAGCCCATGTTCCACTTATAGTCGAAGCCGAGAGCATCCCATTCTACTGGACCAGTCACTTTCGTCTCACTGGAGCTTTCTTCGGCTATCATCATGACGTCAGGATGCTCACCCTTCACCACAGTATTCAGCTTCTGCAGGAAGGAGAAGCCTTCGTAGTCTCGCGTACCACCATCCTTATTCGGCGTCCACGGCCCCTGGTCGTAGTTTCGGTAAATCATATTACTGACCGCATCTACTCGGATGCCATCGAGATGGTAGTACTCTATCCAGAACAGAGCACTGGATATGAGGAAGGACTGGACCTGGTTCTTCCCGAGATCAAAGTTCAGGGCTCCCCAGCCACGGTTTTCTGCGCGGTTCGGATCTTCATACTCGAAGGTCGGCGTACCGTCATAGTACGCGAGCGCGTCATCATTTCGCGTAAAATGACCTGGCACCCAGTCTACTATCACACCGATGTTCTGCCTATGGCATTCATCTACGAAGTCCTGGAACTCGCGTGGTGTACCATACGTGTGTTCGAACGCAAAGTACCCCATGAGCTGGTATCCCCAGCTCATTCCGAGTGGATGCGCCATGAGTGGCATGAATTCCACATGCGTGTAGTGCATCTGCGTCAAGTATGGAATCAGCGTATCTTTCAGCTCTGCAAAGGTGTACGGCGTGCCATCCTCGTGTGTTTTCCAGGATCCCGCATGAACTTCGTAGATATTTACTGGACGCTCCCGGAATCCGAAACGCTTGCGTCTGCCCATCCACAGACTATCCGTCCACTTTTTCTCCTGATACTGAGTGAGGATAGCTGCTGTGCCTGGACGTGGCTCGAGATAAAAGGCGAAAGGATCTATCTTTTCTACTCGTGAACCATCTGCACGCTCGATGAGATACTTATATCGCTGCCCTTCTTCAGGCACACTCGTGAAAAGTTCCCACACTCCCGCGACGTTGCGAGCCATAGGCATGGCTTTTTCCTGCCAGTTTGTAAAATCCCCGATGAGCGCCACACTGCGCGCATGCGGGGCCCAGACCCTGAACACATAGCCGCGCTCACCTTCCCGCTCTACTCCGTGATACCCGAAGTAATGCTGCGCATGAAAATTCTCCCCCGTACCGAAAGTACGTAGAGCTTCTCCATTATCCATAATGCCACCTACCTGCTCTTATGAATCTCTCCTCTTCTAGTATATCCTGCACACCCTAGAAACGCCTAGAACTTCTCAGTATTTAGTTTTTTAGAAAACAAATTCTTTATCCTGAAATCATGCGCTTCCCGCAAGCTGGTTTTAGTAAAATGAATTTACTAAAACGAATTCTCGTGCATTTCTTCGAATATCACTAAAGAACACGGCGGGATGCACTCATTCTTCTGCGCGTCCCACGAATTATTCGTGAAAATCACGCGCGCATCCGGCATATCCTTCAGCACATTTTCTTCCGGCACATCCACCGTCGTAGCCACGATGCGGTACGTCGTATCTCGCTGGGTGTTCGTCACATCGAATCCGAGGATGCCTGTCCCGTCCAGAGCAGACCACACGTACACATGCGCGCGGATATCCTCGAAGCTTTCGAAGGAAAAGAACTCCCCAGCCGTTTTCATCTGTATAAGCTGGCGCACGAGGTCTACACTGTGCTCGTTTTCACTGACGAGATCCCAGTTTATGCGGTTCACACTATCTGGCGCGTTATAGCTGTTCATGGCTACGCGCTGCACTTGCTCACCAGAACCCACCACCTTCGTGCGGCCGAACTCCTGTCCCAGATGCATAAAACACACACCTTGCATGACGAGGTTCAGAGCATTCGCCAGCTCGCGTTTTTCTGGACTGTCAGAGCCATCCACCGCAGTGAGCAAGTCTCGCAGAGTGTAGTTATCATGCGCATCGATATAATTGACCACCTGAGACGGAGTACTATACCCGCTCAGCTCGTCACTGCCGAGCACGCACTTCGCCAGAACGCCTTCCGTAGGCGCACCCGAAACAAAACCGCGCTTCAGCTCGCCAAAGACCTCCCCGCCCTTCACCGCGTCACGCACGTCATCGTTAAAGAAGCCCACGCGCGGCACGAGCCCCGCGTTCGCCTTCATAGCGCGATCAGCCGGCGCGAGCGCGGTGCCCATATCCCAGCCCTCGCCATACACGAGGATACGCGGATCGAGGTCGTCGAGCGCACGCCGTACCTCGCGCATCGTCTCCACGTCCAGCAAGCCCATGAGGTCGAAACGGAAACCATCCACGCCATACTCGCGAGCCCAGTACAGCACCGTATCCACGATGTAGCGGCGCACCATGGCACGCTCGCTGGCCACCTCATTCCCGCAGCCTGATCCATCGCACGGCTCGCCTGTAACGGGGTCCAGACGGTAAAAATAATCCGGCACCGTCAGCTGGAACGGATGCGTGGCGCTCGAAAACGTATGATTAAACACCACATCCAGCACCACGCCCAGACCCGCCTCATGGAACTGTGCTATCAGGTGCTTCAGCTCACGGAGCGGGGCGAGCGGATCAGACGGGTCGGCGGCATAAATGTTCTCCGGCATCATATAATGCAGCGGATCATAACCCCAATTATACTGAACTGTGTTTTTCGACAGATGATGGTGCACGCGCCGCGCCACCGGCATGAGCTGCACGTGCGTGAGCCCCTGCTGCACGAGGTAGTCGAGGCCCGTCGCGTCGCCGAAACTGTTCACTGTGCCGCGCTCACAGGCGCCGAGGTAGGTGCCTCGGAGCGCGCGAGGAACGCCGGACGTGTGCGAGATAGTAAAATCGCGCACGTGCAGCTCGCAGATAACCGCGCGGTTCGGATTATCGAGGCGCCACGGGGCGGGAGATGGCGCGGGCGAAGCATTCGCAACGACGACCCCGCGCATGCCGTCCGCCGTACACGCGTGCGCATACGGGTCCACCGTCCGCACGCGCGCGCCGTCCGTATGCTGCAGGCTGTATGCGTAGGCCTGGTTTTTTCTAATCTGCGCGCTCGCTTCCCACACGCCTTTACTGCCAATCTCCCCTGCTCTTCTCATCGGAACTATCCTCTCGAGAGGAGCGCCATCTTCTGCGGATTCGAAGAGAAGAAGATCCACGTCCAGAGCCGTGGGCGCCCAGAGGCGGAAGTGGGCGGTGGCGTGGGCGTTACGGTCGCTGTTCTGCCTCGCGTCGGTGCGCACGCCGAGCCAACCGTCGAAGGCGTAGGTCTCATCAAAGCTTTTTGCATTTCGGACCATGTCGAATGCGTGGGGGTCAGCGTGTGGAGCTGTGTAGTTCGGGCTCGTGCGTGCAGCACGGGGAGAATAGTAGAGCGTCTCATCCCCTTCGACGAGCCACACGTCGGTCACAGGGATATCCTGGCGCAGCTTCACACGGTAGTCCGGGGAGGTCTGGGTGAAGTCTGGGCTTTTGAGGAGGAAGTTTATGTGGGTGTCTCTTGAAGAAATGATGGCCTCATAGAGAAAACCGCTAGTGTGGCTCTGCTCGAAAGATAACTCCTTCCCCTCATCCTCCGAGTCGCGCCACGCCCAGATGGATGCGCGGACATCCAATTCTTCTCGAGATGACGCATGGTAATGGATTCTTAAGGTGAGAATATTCTCTCCGTCGCTCCACGGCACACAGGACTGTGGCCATGTCTCAGCAGATACACTCACCATATTTCCCCCATTCCTGCCTCACAGCACTACCCTTCTAGCATACCCGCGGCTCGTGAAGAGTGGGCTCGGAAATGCTTTTGCATTTCTGCCCACCGCCCCTCAGAGGGTACAAGCCACACAGCGGACACATCCGCATGATTGCACACATCTCTGTACAGGAGCCCCACCATCCCCGAGACCTGAATGGGCCGAAATGCAAAAGGGTCTTCGCGACAGCACCCTCAGGCACCTCACGAAGACCCCCTGCCTAGAGAATCGAGAGAATCACGGGCTTCAGGACCAGCCCCGCGCCTCTACGCTTCCCCACACCTACGCCTTCTTCACCTCGACTCCCAGCTCGGTCGCCGCATCATCAGGCACGACAGAGAAGGAAATTGACAAGGTCTCAGCGCTAATCAGCTCAGAGAACTGCTCGAGCTTCGCCGCATCCGCAGCAGGCGCGGTCAGCGTCAGCTCGATGCGGTCGGCGATGTCCAGCCCAGCAGCCTTACGGGCATCCTGCACGGAACGAATCGCGTCGCGCGCGTAGCCCTCAGCCAGCAAGTCGTCGGTCAGAGCGGTGTCGAGCAGAACGAAGCCGCCCGTCGGCAGCGCGCACGACGCACCAGAATCCTGAGCGCCAGCCTCAGAACCAGAAGCCTCCACGCGGGAAATCAGCTCGAACTCGCCGTCCACGAGCGCTATACCGCCCTCAGCACCCGGCACATCCACCACCGGCATGCCGTCCTCGCCCACATGCCACGCGCCGGACTTCGACGCGCGAATGGCGAACTGCACGTTCTTTCCGAGGCGAGGACCCGCCGCACGCGCATTCACACGCAGCTCGTTCACTACGCTCAGACCGTGCTCGCCCGCGTTTTCGAGCGTCGTATACGTCACGTTCTTCACGTTCAGCTCGGACTTGAGCAGCTCCTCATACTCGGAGACGGCGTCCACGTTCTCCGCCACGACGGTCAGGTTCGCGAGCGGCTGGCGTACGCGAATCTTCTGCACCTTACGCAGGCCGAGCGTGTTCGAGACGACCTCGCGCACCTTATCCATCGTGCGCACGAGTTCGTCGTCTGCCTTCAGTACGTCGCCGAGGTCCGTCGCCTTCTCGCTTTCCGCGTCCACAAGGAACGGCCAGTCCGCCAGATGGACGCTCTCGCCGCCCGTCAGACCGCGCCAGACCGTCTCCGCCTCCATAGGAGCGAGCGGCGCCAGCACGCGCGTGAGCACCTCGAGCGCGGTATACAGCGTGTTAAACGCGTTCTCGTCCTCGTTCCAGAAGCGGTCGCGCGAGTTACGCACGTACCAGTTCGTCAGCAGGTCGATGTAGTCGGCCACGCTTGCGCAGGCTTCCGCGATGGCATACTCGCTCAGATGCTTTTCCGTCTGCTCGACGAGCGTGCGGGTACGCGCCAGAAGGTATCTGTCCATATGTGGCAATTCATGCACTTCCTGAGCCCGGACCATACGCGCATCGTAACCGTGCCCTTCGTGGGCAGCGTTCGCATACAGGCTGAAGAAGTAATACGTGGACCACACAGGAAGCATGATCTGGCGGACAGTGTCACGGATGCCATCTGCAGTCACGATGAGGTTACCACCACGCAGTATAGGCGAGCTCATGAGGAACCAGCGCATCGCATCCGAACCATACTCGTTAAAGACACCATTCACATCTGGATAGTTATGCAGATGCTTCGACATCTTCTGACCGTCATCACCGAGCACGATACCATGGCACATGACATTCTTAAACGGAATCTTATCGAAGAGAGCACCGTTCATAACGAGCATGAGGTAGAACCAGCCACGCGTCTGACCGATGTACTCCACCACGAAGTCCGACGGCATGTGCTCTTCGAAGTAATCCTTATTCTCGAATGGATAGTGGAACTGTGCGAACGGCATAGAGCCCGACTCGAACCAGCAGTCCAGCACGTCCTCGATGCGGCGCATGTGGGACTTACCGGTAGGATCGGCAGGGTTTGGACGAGTCAGCTCGTCTATCCATGGGCGATGCAGGTTCACTTCACCCTTATCATCGGTCGGATAGCGGCCGAAGTCACGCTTCAGCTCTTCGAGAGAACCATAGACGTCCACGTGAGGGTACTTCGGATCATCCGAAACCCACACAGGAATAGGGCTACCCCAGTAGCGGTTACGCGAGATAGACCAGTCACGAGCATTCTCCAGCCACTTACCGAACTGTCCGTCCTTCACATTTCCAGGAATCCAGTTAATCTGCTGGTTCAGCTCGAGCAGGCGCTCCTTAATCTTCGTGACGGACACGAACCAGGAGGACACTGGCTTATAGATGAGCGGGTTACCGCAGCGCCAGCAGTGTGGATAGCTGTGCACGTGGGACTTTTCCTGCACGATGAAGGCGCGGTTTTCTTCTGGCACGCGCTCGAGCGGACCCGAACCTGCACGCAGGTCACGCGTAATAGGCATGTTCGCATCGAAGACCTGCATACCCGCGTAGTCTGGGATGATGTCCAGGAAGCGCGCATGCTCGTCGAGATAATCCAGAGTGCGCACGCGGTGCGCGTTCAGCGTGTTAATATCATCTTCACCGTAGACAGCCTGGTGTACGAGGCCCGTACCTTCGGTCGTGCCCACGTAATCAGCCGTGTAGATGGTGAATGCATTCGTGTCTTCGTTCGGCTTTCCTTCTGGGTCGGTGAGGTGACCGTCTTCGAAGTAGTCGAAGGCTGGGTAGTAGCGGCGGCCGACGAGGTCAGAGCCCTTCAGCTCCTTCAGCACTGCGTAGTCTTCGCCAAGTTCCTTAGCGAAGTTCTGGACGAGGGCTTTCGCGAAGTACAGCTTCTTTCCAGCGAACTTACCTTCCTTCGGCTCGACGAGGACATAGTCGATGTCCGCGCCCACGACGATGGCGAGGTTATTCGGAATAGTCCATGGCGTAGTGGTCCAGATGACGGCATACGCGTCTTCATCACGCATCTTCATAGCCACAGACAGCGTGTTATCCTGGCGGTCCTGGTACACGTCTGCATCCATGCGCAGCTCGTGAGCAGACAGAGGAGTCTCGTCCTTCCAGCAGTATGGAAGCACGCGGTAGCCCTGGTAGGCCAGGTCACGATCATAAAGCTGCTTAAAGGCCCAGATGACAGACTCCATGTACGAGGTGTTCAGGGTCTTGTAGCCATTATCAAAGTCCACCCAGCGCGCCTGGCGGTGGATGTAATCCTTCCACTCCTGCGTGTACTTCAGCACGGAGCGGCGGCAGGCCTCATTAAAGGCCTTAATGCCCATCTCGTCGATCTGGGACTTATTCGTGATGCCCAGCTCCTTCTCCGCTTCGAGCTCCGCTGGAAGACCATGGGTGTCCCAGCCGAAGACGCGATTTACTTTCTTTCCCTTCATGGTCTGGAAGCGAGGGATGACGTCCTTCGCATATCCTGTGAGAAGATGACCATAATGAGGAAGGCCGTTCGCGAATGGAGGGCCATCAAAGAAGACGAACTCGTCGTTCGCATTCCCGCTGTCACGCTGCGCGATGGAGCGCTGGAAAGTGTCGTCGACGTCCCAGTACTTCAGGACAGACTCTTCCATAGCAGGGAAATTCGGGCTCGGCGTAACGGTCTCGAAAGACTTATCCGTTACTGCCTTCGGATAAACGCGATTAGTCATGCGCTTTACCTCTCGTGAAATGTGTGTTTCTGGATTTTCACGTGAGGACGATGTGCTGCTCGGTAGGTGTGGCGTGCGCACATCGTGTGTACATGCACCCCTGCCGTGCGGCACCCCGCGGTACCACCTCGGTTGCACTGAAAGAAGACGATTCAGCGCCACTTTACAGAATCCGGTCTGCTCCGTCGGGTCTACTACGCGTGCGTACCTGTGTGCTCCGCGGTTCTTCCGATGACTCCCCGCTGATAACGGATCACTGCCAGCCAGCTGTCTTCTCTGGCGGGACACTTCACGAGCACTCCACCAAAGCTGGTTTCTGTGGTTCTACTCTACCAAGCCCAGCAGATTTTCCACGAGCCCCTCGTAGCACACGCGCACCGGGTCTTCAGGATCATGGTCGAGAGTTATGAATCCACACTGCGTCATCCCTAAGCGTTCGAGAACGCGCTGCATCCTCACATTCTTTCGGTGTGTATCCACGCGTGCCACCCGGATTCCTTCTGCTCTCATCTCCCGGAAGAGCTCTACACAGAGCTTTTCGACTAAGCCCATACCGCGAAAATTGGGACTAACAGCCACACGATGCAGCACGCCAAACGTGCCGTACTCGGCGGACGGATAGCGCACCTGACCGCCGTAAATCTTACTGTAGCCCGCCTCCTCGCCGAGTGAGAGCATAGCCGTGGCCGCCACCTGTCCGTCCACGGTCAGCACATAACTCGCATCTGCCTCGATGTCCGCGATGAACGTGTACTCGTTTGGGTAGCCATTCTGCCACTGCGAGCTGCCGTCGTCCTTCAGTAAGGCCTTCGCAGCATTCACGATATCCATGATTTCGGCTAAATCGTCGCGTGTCGTCCTTCTGACCTGTATTTGCGCCATTTTTCCTCCTATGAGTGCCCATCATACACTCTTTTTGTGTACACTTCGCCGACTATCCTTGAAGCATGACAGATAGTTTTACTCTTTTCCAGGCGCAGGGCGCGGGCGCGGGGTATGAGGTCGGCGGCGCGGTCGGCGCAGCGAGCACGAGCGTCGGCTCGGGCGCGAACGTCGGCGTAGCGAGCGCGGGCCAGCAGCCCCAGCCGCGCGAGCTGCCAGCGATGGCCAGCCAGACCACGAAAGAAAACCCGTGGCCAGTCTCCCTGCTGAGTAGTAAATTCGCCACGGCAGTGGAGCGCTGGCCTGCTGCCTGGGTGACAGGCCAGATTCACCAGATGAACGCCCGCCGCCCCGGCCAGGTATACATGACCCTGCGCGATAACGAGTCCTCTACGCAGATGGAGGTCGTCTTCTTCGGCGCGCCCGCCTACCAGGCAGCGTCCTTCCAGCAGGGAGACCTCGTCGTCATCCACGGAAAGGCGAGTATCTACCAGGCACGCACCTCGCTGAGCCTTCGCGCAGATGAGATTCATCACGTGGGCCGCGGTGGGCTCATGGAGCAGATAGAGCTGCTACGTAAAAAACTGAAAGGCGAAGGTCTTTTCGACGCTGAGCGAAAGGTGCCACTTCCCCGCTTCCCGAAGACCCTCGGCCTTATCTGCGCTCCTGGTGCGCGCGCAGAGGGAGACGTCATCACGAATAGTCGCTTGCGCTGGCCGAGCATGGATTTTATCGTCAAGCACGTGCACGTTCAGGGGTCATCCTGCCCTCCTGAGGTGTCTGCCGCCATAGCTGAGCTGGATGCAGATCCTGCTGTGGACGTCATCATCGTAGCGCGCGGTGGCGGCGCTTTCGAGGATCTCATCGGCTTTTCGGATGAAGGTGTCGTACGCGCAGCTGCTGCGTGCACTACTCCGCTCGTGTCTGCCATAGGTCATGAGGATGACTGGACTCTGCTCGACCTCGTGGCGGATTTGCGCGCCTCCACGCCGACGGATGCGGCGAAGCGCGTGGTTCCGGATGTGCGTGAGGAGCTGGCGTTCGTCGCGGATGGACGCCGTCGTGCACTTGCTGTGCTTCAGCGTCGCGTGGACGTGGAGCGTCAGCGGCTGGCCGCGTATGCGCAGCGTCCGAGCTTGACGCATCCGCAGAGCATTCTAGATAAACCAGGTCAATTCATCCGTGACTCGCGCTCCCGCATGCGCACCGCGATGAACTTCTTTACTGCAGATGCCACATCCACAGTAGATAAGCTTCATGCGACCTTAACGGCTCTGAGCCCACAGTCCACACTGGACCGAGGCTATGCTGTCGTTCAGGATGCGACGGGGACCGTCGTAGTCGATGCATCCCGAATCCACGAAGGCGAGCACATCACCATTACACTCAAGAGCGGTAAAATTCACGCTCAGACTCAGAATTCCTAGGAGGATAACCATGAACGAAGAACAGCGCGCAGAGATAGAAAAGCTCACCTATGAACAGGCTCGAGATCAGCTCGTAGGAGTAGTTCAGAAGCTCGAAGCAGGCGGACTAGAACTGAATGCTGCAGTCCAGCAGTGGGAGCTCGGTGAAGCACTCGCTCAGCATGCTCAGAAGCTTCTCGACGAAGTGGCTCAGAAGCTGAATGAGGTGCAGGAGGCACAGGCTCAGTTCCAGGCAAATGCGGGAACTCAGGCTGCAGAGTAGCTATGTGCGTAGATTTAAAGCGTGAGCCTCATTTGGTGCCACACGGCTCCACCGTGCTCCGATGAGCTCACGCCCTCATCTACGAAACCGAAGCGCTCATAGAATCCGATAAGCGCTTCTTTACACGTGAGAACGATACCCTTTCTTTTCTGGATCTGTGCATCATCGATGAGTGCATTCATCAGCCTACTCGGATAGCCCTCTCCCCTGTGATCTTTAGCCGATGCCACGGAGAAAATCATCTGCCATTCTCCATGTGGGTCATGCAGACTCGCTTTCTCATACATCTCGTCCATAAGGTCTGGGATGTGGGTACACATGCCATTTATAGCGGCGAGGATATGTGTCTGATTTTCTTCACAGCCCTCAGCTATCCAGAAGCACTCCGGAAAAGTCTGTATTCTCTCCCGAATACTCTGCTCCGAGGCTGCTTCTTCTCCTGGAAAAGCTTCTGCTTCGAGAGCAGCAAGCCGCTCAAGGTCATGAAGTGTAGCGTGGCGAATCATCATATCCGTTACTCTAGCGATACGACTCGAGCTTCCTCCCCTCTATTCAGCACGCCCAGTTCCACAAATCCACAAAACCGTGTACACTTTGAGGAGTGCACAGCACTTCATGTCTGTGTATGTTTGTCTCGCCTCGGTAGCTCAGGGGATAGAGCACCACTCTCCTAAAGTGGGTGTCGTGCGTTCGAATCGCATCCGAGGCACTCTTTTTGTGGTTTTTGTGGTTTTTGTGGCTTTTGCTGCTTTTGCATTTCTGCCCATTCACTTTTTTGCCCGAAATCCTAGAGTGGCGTGTTTACGCGGTTTTGTTCTCACACCCATTCGTTATCTCCAGCCCACCGTGGGCCGAAATGCAAAACACTGGCCTGAACCACACAAGCCCTGTGCCCCCCCCCACTTTCCCTGTGGATAACTGGCTGTCCACCACGAGTTATCCACCGCATTTTCAAGCGATCACCTGAGAATCCGGGCGTGTTTCCACATCTGATAACAATCCCGAAATAAGTAGGCATCCGGTCTCGAAATAGTGCAGACTGGACCTATGACTATACGCACGTACACCGGCCCTAGAGTCCTTCCACGACTGCCTCTGAACCACCCGAAGGATAGAAACCTTCGCCGACAGGCTGTTCGACGCTGCCAGAAAGGAACAATCGTCCAACCCCTCAAGGGCTACTTCGCTGATGCTCAGGAATGGAGGTCTCTTTCTGCCGCACAGCGCATCATCGCCACACTCTACGCTATTAGTGTCGTCCACGCGTTCTGGGTCGTCTCCGGTATATCAGCCGCACTGCTGTACGGCTGCTTCGACGGCGGGAAAAAATTGGGACATCTCCACAAAAATCTCCACTTCGCCATGGATCAGCATACCTGCACCAGACGGCGCAAAAACCTCCATCAGCGTCATCATTATATCCCGGACAGCCGGCCATATAAGGAAATCGAGGAAGCATACCAGCAGAATACGCTTATATCAGATAGCATATTCCCTAGTATCGCGCGCATCCCATTTTTGTACAAAGCTATTACTGCTACAGTCGGAATACTGAACGGTCTGCCCATCACCTCGCCTCTGCAGACCATCTTCGACCTCATGCGCCTACTGCCGTTCGACCTCGCTGTTCCCGCGTGCAACCACATTCTGCGCCTCTTTCGCATCAGCCGCGCTGACCTGCTCGCTTTCCTTGAGACGCGCACGCGCTGTAAGAGGTATCGTTACGTTTTTGCCAATTTACGCTTTACCACGGGTCAGGCGGAAAACGAGGCCGAGTCCCTCGCTCTCGTGGAGATGATTAAGGCAGGCTTCGTCATGCCGAAAATGCAGATAGAATTCCCGAATGTCTTTTATGGGAAACGTGTCATGCGCAAGCCCTGGATGAAGGATACGCGGACACATCGCGTGGACTATGCGTGGCGGATAGAGTCTAATGACCAGAAAACGTATCTCATCGCTGAACTTGACGGATTCGAGAAGTATAGCAATCCAAACATGATAGAGGCTGTGGGCGCACGGACCGAACGTGACGTGTTCTATCAGCAAGTGGATCGCGATAATTCTCTCATGCAGCAAGGCTGCAGAATCCAGCATTTCTCCTACGATGATGCAGCCTATGACCACGCAGCAAATCTCATTATGAAGCTCGAAGCCCTCGGAGTTCCTCGCGTAAGCGACACCGTTATGGCTCAACGCCGGGAGGCTATAGCTCTCAGCTTTAACGATCCTAGCTTGCTTCAGCTCGACTAGGTCCTAGGAATGCACATGGCTTCGAGTAAGAGGGCGCTCCGACACGCGCCCCTCTTACTCGAAGCCATGCTCTTTTCTTCTAGCTCAGACTCTCACTCAGACTCTCATCCGCTCTGAAACAGCGCTGTGAGTCCTTTATCATGCTTTCATACTTCTTGATCATGCCCCGCTATGTCCGAGCCCCGCGTCGTTTTGCATTTCTGCCCATCACCTCTGTGCTCCTAGGAGCTGACCCCCCATAGAAAACCGCTATTTTCCTCCACACTACCCTCTCTAGCCCACCATTCCACGTATAACCAGTGGGACAGAATGCAAAACGAGGAAACGCCGGCACGTTTGCATCGTGGCCCCATCCACCCTATAATAGTAATTATAAAAGTTACTGTTAGGAATACGAACGACATGGGAGCTTCACAAGAGCTCAGGGCTAGGAGAACCGTCTAGATACTCCTCTTCCTACCCCTGCCACTCGGTGACCATAAGCAGTAGCCCACAGCTCACCTACAGCTCAGCTCGCACGGAAAGGATAGGTCATGAATCTCAGCTTCACTATAGCCCTACATGCCTTGACTTTCCTGCTCAAGCATGACGGCGAGTGCTTCTCGTCGACGAGACTGGCAGAACTTATGTGCGTGAATCCCGCGCAGCTGCGTGCTGTGATGAAGATTCTGGTCGCCGAAGGGTACGTGCAGTCCTCGAACGGAAAATTGGGCGGATACTCCAGCACCGCACGCATAGCAGAAACGCGTCTCTCGGAAGTCTTCGACCTCTTTCGCGCGCCTACGCTCGACTCGCGTACGCTGACCGGGAAACCGGATAGCACCTGCGAGATAGCACGGAATATGAGCAGTGTAGTCAGCGACTTTGCAGAGGCGGAATATCGGCTCGCGCACGAGTATTACACCCGTTTTAGCATTTCAGACATACTGAACACTATTCACATCAAGGAGGATATCCATGACAAGCATGGATCAGACCACGCAGCAGTATGACATTATCATCATCGGATTCGGAAAGGCCGGAAAGACCTTTGCGAAGGCCGCAAGCAAGCAGGGGAAGAAAGTAGCCGCCGTGGAGCGTTCCGCGGCGATGTACGGCGGCACCTGCATAAACATCGCATGCATTCCGAGCAAGACCATGGTCATGGCGAGTAACCAAGGCCTCAGCTTCGACGACGCCATGGCTCGCAAGCACAGCGTCGTCACTGCGCTGAATGGAAAGAACTACCACATGCTCGCCGATGACGAGAACATCGATGTCATCGATGGCGTGGCTCGTTTCGCGTCGAATAACGTCGTCGACGTCTTCGCAAGCGACGAGAGCGACGAGAGCGACGCTGCTGCGGCAGACCCAGCACATGCTCAAAAGCCGCTGCGCACCCTGACCGCCGAGCGCATCATCATAAACACCGGCGCTACGTCCATCGTTCCAGACATTCCAGGTCTGCGCGACTCACGCTACATGCTCACCTCCACTGAGGCTCTCGACCTCGAACACATGCCGAAGCGCACCGTCATCATCGGCGGCGGATACATCGCACTCGAGTTTGCGTCTATGCTGAACACGTTCGGTAGCGAGGTGACCGTTCTCGAGCGCTCCGAGAAGCTCATGCCGCGTGAGGATGCCGAGATAGCGGCTCAGGCTGTCGCTGATTTGAAGGCTGCCGGCATTCACTTCGAGCTCGGCGTGGATACGCTAAGCGTGGAGGATGGCGAGAGCACTGTGACCGTTCACACTTCTGCTGGAGATTTCGAGGGCGAGGCTGTGCTCGTGGCTACTGGCCGCCGTCCACGCACGGAAGGACTTGGACTGGAGAACACGGACATTCGTACTGGCGAGCGCGGGGAGGTTCTCGTAAATGAGAAGCTCGAGACGACCGCGCCGGGCGTGTATGCCGTGGGCGACGTAAAGGGCGGTCTGCAGTTTACGTATATTTCGCTGGATGACTTCCGCATTCTTCGTAGCCAATTCTTCGGTCAGGGTGAACGCACCACGGCGAACCGTGGTCACATCCCATATTCTGTCTTCATCACGCCTACCCTCAGCCGCGTCGGACTCACTTTCGCGCAAGCTCAGGAGCGGGGCTTGGACGTCGTCGAGAATGCAGTCCCAGTGAATACCATTCCACGCCATAAGATTAATAATGACCCTCGCGGTCTCTTCAAGGTGGTCGTGGACCGCTCCACGAAGGAAATCGTGGGAGCATCTCTCTACGGCGCACAGTCTGAAGAGCTCATTAATTACCTGAAGATGGCCATGGATAACCACATCCCATACACCTATGTTCGAGATGCCATCTTCACTCACCCGACTATGAGTGAGTCCTTTAATGACCTTCTGAACATCTAGGGACTTCTCCCTTCTACTCTCATATAAGCCGTGGCTCGTATAATAGACGAACCACGGCTTTGAGTTTATCTGGCTTTTGCATTTTGGCCCATAGCCCCCAGAACACACAGGAGGATACGCGTGAACGCACACGATGAGAAGGATACGCATATGGCTTCGGATCCGCAGGATTTCGCCACTCCTCGGGTGTATCATTCCTCAGGAACTCGCACGCGAGCAGACCAGTGGCGCGATGTGTCTTCTTCCCGCCTCGGAGCCATGGGCCGAAATGCAAGAGGAGCGCGCGTGCCAGAAGGAGCACACGACTCAGATAGCTCCCCCTCCTCCAGCCACGTTCCCCTTCATCACCGCCTCGTGAATGCCAGCCTGAGTATCGCTGTGGTTCTGGTCGTGGCTCTGACGGTATGGGGTGGATTGACCTACTATACGGCACGAAGAAATGCGCCAGAAAATGTCCTCACCCAGACGGTAGACCGTGTCTATACCATCGGATATCAGACGCGCGCGCTGAACCGCATCGAACGCGCGAAAAACGCCACACGCCACACGATAGATAATATGCTCATCGAAGCAAATCCGTTTGGCACGAATACGCTCGCACTGTACGTGTACTTCGTCACGAACGAGCCGGCGAGCGTCTCCTATACAGTGAACGCGCCAGAAACGTCCTACCCCACCTTCACACGGACAGTGTCCACACACGCTCAACGGATGAGCACGCACGAATTTCAGGTCGTGGGGCTTATTCCAGCCACGCGAAACGTCGTGACGTTCAGCATAACGGACGCAAACGGACAGACGACTACGCGTGAATACACATATACGATGGGGGACACGCTCAGCGATGCTCCCGTGCGTGTGCGCGTGGATGACCTGCATAATGCGGGAGATAGCGTGGGACTGGGAGAACTGAACCTCGACGGAGAGGGCGGGAGCTCCGACAGCGCAAGCTCCATCGGACTCTTCGCAGTCATGCCCGCCACGCGCACGAACTCGAGCACGAATTTCGCGTACATGTATGACACGAATGGCGTGCTCCGCAGCGAAATTCCCCTGAAAAATATCACGGCGACGCGTTTTCTCGAACGTCGCGGGTGGCTGTATTACGCCATTAGTCCGAATCAGCTCGCTGTCGTCGCTCCAAGTGGTCATGTGGAAAGCTTCCTGAATTTCGACGGACGCTACACGCTGAACGCTCAGCAGCCCGACTATACGATGGATTCCTCCGGAAATATCCTCGCCATAGCGACGAATGGGGACACTTTTGATTCGACGCGCGAGGTGGGCACTTATGTGGTGCGCATTAACGCGCTGAATGGAAAAATGCGCGTAATGGCAGATATGGCCTCGCTCATGAGCTCCTATAGGTCCGCGACTACGCGGGCGGCTGTGGCTATGTCTGCGGCGGGAAGCTCGGGCTCGGGCTCAGTCTCAGGCTCGGGCGGCCCGGGCTCGGGCGGCTCATCCGCGCTATCGGTCACCCGCACCACCTCCAGCTGGGACTGGCTCGGGCTGAACTCGATAGCGCTTATCGACGACACGCACATTCTGCTGTCCTCGCGTGAAACCTCGTCGCTTCTGACGCTGGACGTCTCGACGGGCGATTCCCCTGTCATCACTGCCATCATTGGACCAGCTCCCCTATGGAATGACACGCAGTATTATGCCGACTACGGCCCGCTTCTGCTGACGAAAGATGGCACTTTCCCTGATGCTGCCGGCCAGAGCGACCTTCACATCTCCGACGTGACGGCAGACGGCTACACGGTCAGCTTCTTTAATAATAATTTTGCATTTTCGCCCACGCGTCCGTTCTTCAACTGGAGCACGGCTATCCCGTCTGCCTCGCAGCGCGCGCAGAACGCCGGCGAGTTCGCCCGCTCGTACATCTACACATACCGCGTGAACACTACTGAACGCACTTTCACGCTCACATCCTCGCAGGCCGTAGAGTACAGTCCGCTTTTTTCAAATGTTCAATTCTTCTCGAGCACATTTCTCACGTCCCAGACGACGAGTGGCTCCTGGGACATCTGGACTGAGGGAGGCACGCGCGTCTCTCGATTTAACGCTGGCGAGCTAGCCGCTTTCCGCCCACTCTACCGAGTGCAGTATGTGCACTATCCGCTGGTGCGGTAAGGCGTGAGGAAAAGGCCAGGCTAGGGTGGGTCCATGGCTAGCCCATAGCCAGGGTGGGGATTACCGGGCTCTCGAGCACGCTTTTGCATTTCTGCCCACGACTCTAGGATGCGTGATTTTCATGAACGGCTTGAATATGCCCATCACTTTTCCGCAGGCCGTGGTGGGTGGCGAGCCCAATGGGCCGAAATGCAAACCCTCGCCGCGCTGCACTACCACGGATTCTTTTCCTGAGCATGAAGACTCTCCTCCACCTACTTGAGAGTCACTGATCGCCAGTACAGACTCCGATACTGGGGTCCTCTTATCGATAAGCCCTATCCTCTCGAGGCCTTTGCATTTCTGCCCATTGATTCTAGATGCCCTTAGTTCCCAATCACGCCCCATCCGCCAGATTCCGCCAGTGAGTTTCGCGCGCGTCCCACCTCTCCTTAAAAGAAATGGGACGAAATGCAAAAGCGCATCCCGCCCCATAAGCCCTCTATTTCTCAGCCCTCAAAAGGACCTCAGCTCCAGCCCCACGCTACAGCTCCAGTCCCCTACAAATCCCTACAGCTCGAATCCCAGCGCCTCAGCCGCCTCGCGCGGCACAGCCTCGAAGGCCCAGTAGTCCTCGAGGTTATCATACGTGGTCAGGCTCCGAGTCTCCGCCTTATCGATGTAGACTTCACCGGCGAGGTGGTCGGTCTCATGCTGGAAGATGCGCGCAGGCCAGTCATGCATTTCTTCCTCATGCTCCTGCCCCATCTCATCGGTCCAGCGAGCGCGGATATTCAGCCAGCGCTTGCGCACAGCCTGGTATCCGTCGAAGCTCAGACACCCTTCATAGAAGCTCGCCGTCGCATCGTCCAGCGGCTCGTACGACGGGTTAATAAGAACAGTAAACGGTAGCTCAGCCACTCCGCGTGGATCATCCTCATCACCGCGCACATGATCTTCGATCACGGCTATGGCCAGTCCCAGACCTATCTGCGGCCCCGCGAGCCCCACGCCAGGAGCAGCGTACATGGTCGAGCGCATCATGTCGATGAGCTTGAGCAGCGTCTTCTGGCTCAGCTGGCCATCGTACTGCGCTGCCTGCATTCGCAGCACGGGCTCGCCGAGCTGCACGATGGGCAGGTTTCCGTCCTCGTCAGTATCCGAGAGCAGCGCCCGCACTTCGCGGTCGAACTCTTTATTCACGTGTGCGCTCGTCCATGCCATGTGCGCGTTCCTTTCTTCTTGTGAGAGTTTTTATAGTGCCAATTCTCGCGCTACCACATCAGCCAGTCTCGCGCACACAGCATCTGCCTGTTCTTGCGTAGCAGCTTCAGCCATAACACGTACGAGTGGTTCAGTTCCCGATGGGCGCAGAAGTACGCGTCCTGTCTCGCCGAGAAGCTCTTCTTCTGCACGCACAGCAGCCTGGACTGCCTCGTTCGTGGCAGCAGCCATCTTATCCACGTTTGGCACATTCACGAGCTGCTGTGGCAGCTGTGGGAAGTCTGCAGCGAGCTCCTTAAGACTGTGTCCGGACTTCATCACTTCATTCGCGAGGCACAGGGCAGTCAGAGTTCCATCGCCTGTGGTGGCGAACTGGCGGTTAATCACGTGCCCCGACTGTTCACCCCCGAGAGTGTACCCACCTTCGAGCATCTTTTCGAGCACGTAGCGGTCACCCACTGCGGTCTGCACGGTCTGAATGCCCATTTTCTTCAGGGCGAGGATGAGCCCGAGGTTACTCATCACTGTGATGACGAGAGTGTTATCCTTCAGCTTTCCTTCACGCTGGTACGCGCGTGCGAGGATACCCATAATCTGGTCACCGTTTACGAGGGTACCATCCTCATCGACTGCTATGCAACGGTCTGCATCACCATCGAAGGCTACGCCCATGACAGCATCAGATGCCTTTACCATGGCCTGGAGCTGCTCTGGATGTGTAGAGCCTGCGTGGTCGTTAATGTTATATCCGTCTGGGGAAGCATTGATCACCACTACATCTGCTCCCGCACGGCGCAGCGCTTCCGGTGCGACCGCGGACGTCGCGCCATTCGCGCAGTCTACTACGATACGCAGCCCCTTCAGAGGGCGCTCACCAGAAGGAGCGATGGACTGCACGAGGTGGTCTATGTACAGGTTCGAAGCCGTCACGTTATCGTGCGAAACGCGGCCTACACCAGCGCCCGTCGGACGCTTCCACTCAGTGCCGAGGATCTCCTCTATCTCGTCTTCCTTCGCGTCCGGAAGCTTAAATCCACCACGAGCAAAGAATTTGATACCATTATCCGGCATGGCGTTATGCGAGGCAGATATCACAGCACCCATCTCCACGTTCAGTACGGACGTGAGGAACGCCACACCCGGGGTCGGCAGAATGCCTACGTCGATGACGTCGAAGCCACCAGCGCTCATACCCGCAGCCAGCGCTGAAGCAAGGAAGTCTCCGGAGACACGCGTGTCGCGACCTATGAGCGCACGCTGACGGCCTTTCGTACCATCGTGCGAGCCCTGGCCTCCCTGCGCATCATGCTCGTCATCTCCGAAGACTCGCACAGCAGCATCTCCCATTTTCAGGGCTAAATCCGCAGTCAGAAGGCCATTTGCCAGACCGCGTACACCATCAGTACCGAATAAACGTGGCATTTTCTCTCCTTAAAATGCTCTATAGAAAAACCTGCCGAAAGACCATCATAGTCTGACGGCAGGTTAAGTGTCCCGACGTGTGCTCAATCGAGGGCGAACTATGCCTTACAGAGCCTCGTTATAGCGCTGGACGCGCAGCACGCGCTTGGAACTGTCGAGGTTCTCGTTCACCATGCGGCGCAGCGCAGCATCAGCAGACGCGTGCGAGGCCATCCACGCCTCTCCCACTTCCACCAAACGCGCTGGATCTGCATAGCTCGGATACAGGCCAGTTCCGCGAGCGGTACCGCTCATGAGGGCCTCGGACATGTGGAAGGTCTTATTCTCCCAAATCCAGTCGATGACCTCAGCATACTTATCCACGTATGGAGCGTAGAGCTCTGGGTCAGAGTTCATCGAGAAGCCACCAGCCACATTTTCCAGCTGGGAGTTCGTCAGCTCATCGTTATGCAGAGCCTGCTCCCATGCCCAGGCCTTCGCCTCAGCAGTAGGGATAGCAGCCTTCGCCATCACAGCAAACTGGCGGTTTTCCGTGGTGTCGCGAGCAGCGAGCTCCGCATCGATTTCAGACACGCCTATCACGCCAGCAGCTGCCTGCGCGATGAGGATGGTCCAGCGGAAGTTATTATCTATCTCGAGGCCATCGAAGACGAGCGAACCAGAGAGCAAACCAGCCGCACGCTCAGCAAACTCAGGATCCGAGCCGTTATTCAGGTATGCCGTCACGAGCTGGAACTGCTCATCCGAGCCAGCATCGGCAGCCTGAGCGAGGCGGAAGAGCTCCTCAGCCACTTCCACCTTCAAGGATGCGCGGCGAGCAGCAGGAGCGTAGTGCCCCGTAGCCGTAGCCACCTGCGCAAGCGCATAGCGGAAGGTGGTGGATTCCTTCTCTGTGCCGAGTGCCTTCAGGCTCGTTTCCACGAAGTCCACAGCAGGGAACTGCGCATCGCGAGTCATATCCCACAGGCTCAGCCACACCACAGCGCGGGTCAGCGCGCTCGAGAAGCGGTAAAGGTTCTGTCGAGCAAACTCGAGAGACTCCGCGTCGAAGCGCAGCTTCGTGTACGTGAGGTCATCCTCGTTCACCATGATGAAGGCAGGACGCTTCTTACCCGCCACAGCCTCGACCACCGTGCGCTCGCCCGTCACGTCGAGGTCGAAGCGCTCGGTCATCTCCACGAGGCCAGTTGCCTCGTTTACATCGTAGAAGGCCACAGCCAGGCGATGGTCACGCAGCACTGGATAGTCCGCAGAAGCAGTCTGGGTGAGCACCATTTCTTCGATGGTGCCATCCTCAGCCGTCGTAACGGTCGAAGTGATGGTATTAATACCCGCGTTCTCCAGCCACTGCTTCGACCAGTTCTTCAGGTCGCGGCCAGAGGTCGCCTCGAGCTCAGCAAGCAAGTCTGCCAGCGTAGCGTTCGAGTACTGGTGCTTGTCGAGGTAGTTATGAATGCCAGCGAAGAATTCCTTGCGGCCCACGTACGCCACGAGCTGCTTTAAGACAGATGCACCCTTTGCGTAGGTGATGCCGTCGAAGTTAATCTCCGTGTCATGCAGGTCCTTGATTTCCGCCACGATAGGGTGCGTGGTCGGCATCTCGTCCTGTGCCTGACCCCAGCTCTTCTCGCCAGACGCGAAGGTGGCCCACGCGTCGTGCCACTGCGTAGTCTCTGCAGTGGCCAGCGTGGAGGTAAACTCCGCGAAGGATTCATTCAGCCACAGGTCGTTCCACCACTTCATGGTCACGAGGTCGCCGAACCACATGTGCGCCAGCTCGTGGAGCACGGTCACATCGCGACGCTCGAAGAGAGCATCCGTCACCTTCGACTCGAAGATGTACGAGTCGCGAATGGTCACAGTGCCGATGTTCTCCATAGCACCCGCGTTATATTCTGGCACGAAGAGCTGGTCGTACTTCGCATATGGATATGGTACGCCCCAGGTCTCGTCGTAGAAGTCCATGCCCTTCTTCGTCACGTCGAAGAGGTAGTCCACGTCCTTCGCCATAGCGTCCTTCAGAGCCTGGCGCGAGTAGATGGCCATAGGCACCACGCGGCCATCCGAAAGAGTGTGCGTAGTGTGCCAGCTGGCATATGGGCCTGCCACGATGGCGGTGAGGTACGAGCTCATCTTCGGGGTGGTCGGGTACGTCCAGCGCTTCGCGCCGCTTCCCTCTCCGAGTGAGACTGGCTCGTTCGCTGGCATGATGGAGATGACTTCCCAGTTCTCCGGAGCATCCACTGTAAAGTCGAAGGTCGCCTTAATGTCTGGCTGGTCGAAGACAGCGTAGACGCGGCGTGCATCTGGCACTTCGAACTGCGTATACAGGTAGACGTTTCCGTCCGTCGGGTCGAGGCTGCGGTGCATGCCCTCACCCGTGTGCGAGTACTGTGCGAGCGCGTCCACGGTGAGCGTGTTCTGCGCCTTCAGTCCGCTCAGCTCGATGCGATGGTCCACGAATGCGGTCGCTGGGTCCAGCTTTTCGCCGTTCAGCTCGATGCTCGTGACCGTGTTCGCGATGAGGTCCACGAACGTGGATGCACCCTCGCGAGCGTCGAAGGTGATGGTCGAGATGCTACGGAAGTCCGTGTCTCCCTGGTTCACGTCGAGGTGGACCGCGTAGTGGACGTTCGAGACGACGCCGGCGCGTTCCTGAGCTTCGACGCGTGTGAGATTAGCTCCTGGCATGGTGCTCCTTTTCTTGTTTTTCTGTCAATTTTTCCGTCTTCTAGCGCTGCACATCTTTCGCGATGTCAGCCACCACTGGCACGATCATAGGGCGACGACGGTTAAACTTGCGTGCTATCCAGCCCCCGAGTGTGCGGCGCATGATCTGCTGAAGCTGGTGGTTATCCTTCGTACCGCGCGCCATGGCATCTTCCACATCCGAGACGATGCGCGAGCGCACTTCCATGAAGTCGCTTTCGTCTTCGGCCACAGCGTTCAGGTAAATCTTCGGGCCGCTGACGACCTCACGGCGGTCCGTATCCACCACGAGGAAGGAGGAAACGAATCCTTCTTCTGAGAGAATGCGGCGCTTTTCGAGTTCTTCTTCGCCTATCTCGCCCACGGACTGGCCGTCCACGTAGACATATCCGCATGGAACAGAGCCCACTACAGCCGCCTGGCCCTTATAGAGGTCCACGACGTCACCATCCTCTGCGAGGACCACGTTATTCGGGTCCACACCAGTCTTCACAGCGATGAGGCCATTAGCTACGAGGTGGCGGTGCTCACCGTGGATAGGCATGGCGGCCTTCGGCTGAACGATGTTATAGAAGTACAGCAGTTCGCCTTCATCACAGTGACCGGATACGTGGATAGCCGCATTATCCTTATTTACCACGCGAGCACCCATGCGAGTGAGCTTGTTAATGACCTTATAGACGCCATGCTCATTTCCTGGGATCAGAGAGCTGGCGAGAATAACGGTGTCGAACTCACCCACGGTGATGTCTGGGTGGTTACCATCTGCTATACGGCCGAGCGCAGCCATAGGCTCACCCTGCGAGCCCGTGCACATGTACACTATCTTATCATCCTGGATATCCGCAGCCTGCTTGAGGTCCACGACAGTATCTTCAGGCAAGTGCAGGTAGCCGAGGTCTGCAGCGATGCCCATGTTTCGCACCATGGAGCGTCCCACGAAGACCACTTTACGCCCGTGCTTATGCGCAGCATCCACCACCTGCTGGACGCGGTGCACGTGCGAGGAGAAGCTCGCTACGATTATCTTTCGGCTGGCCTCGCCGAATGCACGGTCGAGAGCCGGACCGATGGTGGTTTCCGGCTTCACAAAGCCTGGCACTTCTGCATTCGTCGAGTCGGACATAAGCAGGTCCACACCCTGCTCGCCGAGCTTCGCAAACTGGCGCAGATCAGTGATCTTATGATCGAGCGGAAGCTGGTCGAGCTTCATATCCCCCGTATCGATGATGTGTCCTGCCGGGGTCTTTACCGACACGGCAAGCGCATCCGGAATGGAGTGCGTCACGCTGATGAACTCGAGGTTAAAGGCACCCACCTTCATCTTATCGCGGCCCTGAACAGGCTTGAGGACTGGATTAATGCGGTGTTCCTTACACTTCGCTTCGACGAGTGCGAGGGTGAGCTTCGAGCCGATAAGCGGAATATCCTTGCGCAGACGCAGCAGATACGGTACTCCACCGATGTGGTCTTCATGACCATGGGTGAGCACGAGTGCTTCCACCTTATCGAGGCGGTCCTTAATATAGTTAAAGTCTGGCAGAATGAGGTCTACGCCCGGCTGCTCTTCTTCTGGGAAGAGCACACCACAGTCGATGAGCAGGATGTGACCGTTATATTCGATCACATTCATGTTACGGCCGATTTCGCCGAGGCCACCCAGTGGCACGATGCGCATAGAGCCCTTGCGATACTTCGGAGGAGCTATCAGTGGCATACCGTCTGATGTGGTATTCGGGTTCGCCTGAGCGTTTACTGCACGTACTGGTCCGCTGTTTCGGCTATTCGTGCGTGGTTTGCGGCTACGCGTGCTTGCTGCAGCACTCGAGCGGCGAGAGCCACCGCGAGACGAGCTGGACGAACGGGTCGAACGGGTCGATGATGCAGAGCGCGCGCTGCGCTTTTCTCCCGTAGCATTTTTTCGCGTATTCTTACGCGTTCCTTGAGTGGAAGGCATGATACACCTTTCGTTATAACGTAGGAACCTGCGCATCGTAAAGGCAGGCTCGTGAAGCCTTATCCACTACCTGTACTGAATGACTATGTCTCTCATCCTTACTTCGCGTGCTTGAGCACGCCAGCAGCACGCATTCCTTCACGTGCTTTCACGAGCTGATCCGCATTCGGTCCCACGTTCGGCAAGCGCATGGTCGAGTCAGAGATATATCCCTGTACTTCGCACGCAGCCTTCGCCATCACGCCCTGGAAACCGTCTCCATTTAAAGCACCTACGAGTGGTGCGAGCTGGACGGCTATGCGCTGTGCTTCGAGGATATGTCCCTCATCAAAAGCAGCAGTAAGCTCACGCAAAGGACCGGAAGCCACATGCGCGATGACGGATATGATGCCTACTGCTCCGATGGACAGGAACGGTAAGTATACTCCATCATCCCCGGAGTACCATGCCAAGCCCGTCTCCATCTTCTTCACTACTGCAGCCGCGAGGTCTCCCGTAGCATCCTTCACTGCCTTAACCTGAGACAGACCAGCGAGACGAACATACGTATTCGTCGAGATGCGCACTCCTGTGCGTCCTGGGACGTCATAGATAATAACTGGCACATCAGAGGAATCATTCACAGCCTTATAGTGCTGGTAGATTCCTTCCTGCGATGGGCGCGAGTAGTACGGAGCTACGATGAGCAGGGCATCTGCACCTGCTTCCTGGATATGCTCAGCCATGCGCACAGAATGCGCAGTATCATTCGAACCGGCGCCCGTAATAATAGGGACATCGACGACTTCTTTTACAGCACGCACGATGTCTATTTTCTCTTCGAGGTGCGTCGTAGGAGACTCGCCGGTCGTTCCATTCAGTAAGATGCCATCTGCACCGTCAGCCACGAGGTGCTGCGCGAGTTTCTGCGCAGCCTCGTAGTCCACGGTTCCATCCGCCTTCATAGGAGTAACCATAGCTGGAATTACTCGCCCGAACGGCGCACTTTCTAACAGATGCATCTCGGTAGTCATACTTTAAAAAGTACCTTCTGGGGGTGACGTTCTTTACAAATCGAGGTACTGGTCGAGTCCCACACTCAGCCCCGCGCGCGTTCCCGCCTTACGAACTGCGAGTAACACGCCCGGCATGAACGACGTACGGTCGAAAGAGTCCGCGCGGATGACCAGCTGCTCGCCTGCGTTTCCGAAGAGGATCTCCTCGTGCGCATTCAGCCCGCGCAGGCGCACCGCGTGCACATGTATGCCGTCCACCACCTGTCCGCGCGAGCCGCCATCCGTCTGCGTATTATCCGGAATGTTTGGCATACCGGCTGCCTGGCGAGCTGCGGCGAGCGCGTGCGCCGTATGCAGCGCTGTTCCGCTCGGTGCATCCACCTTATCCGGATGGTGCAATTCTACAATTTCTGCGGACTCGAAGTACTTCGCAGCCTGCGCTGCGAAGTACTCGGCGAGTACAGTCGAGATGGCGAAATTTGGAGCGATGAAGACGCTGAGACCCGGATGCTCTTTAAGATCCGCACGCACGATGTCCATCTTCTCTTCAGTCCAGCCCGTAGTCCCCACGACCACATGGACACCGCTTTTCACGAGAGCACGGACGTTCTCGAGGCTGGCGCTCGGGACAGAGAATTCCACTGCCACATCCGTGTTCTCCGGGGTAATGGCAGTAATATCCTCGCCTGCATCGATGGTCAGAGCCAGCTCCATATACTTTGCATTTCGGACCGCGGCCACGACGTGCTGCCCCATGCGGCCTTTCGCACCGATGACGGATACTCGAATCATAGTATTACTCCTTTATACTTTTCTGGTACATACGAACGTGCAGATATCCAAGGAAGAAGAGCGGAAGCGCCAGAAGCGCATTCACCCACAGGAGGTGTAGCGTGGCAGTATTACCGAACTGATCGAGGAATATGCCCGACACTGCAGACCCCAGTGATGCTCCCACCGCACCACCCGTGGAAATCCAGCTGAGACCTTCAGTAAGCTTTTTCGCTGGAGCTGTCTGGCGCATAATGAGATTTGCCGTAGCGTACGTCGGGGCGACGAACAGGCCCGCTACCACGCCGAAGAATGCTGCGAAAGGAATATGCGGGATGCTCATGGCTACTCCTGCCACTCCAGCAGAGAGTAATGCCATGAACATCATCATGCGCATCCACGGATTATGCTTATGCGAACGTGACCCGAAGACGAGCGCGCCGATAAGCGAACCAACTGCTATGGTAGCCAGCATGAATCCTGTGAAATGATACAAACCTAAGCTCTTCATAACTGCCGTCATGGTCACGTCGAAGGCGGAGAAGGTAGAATTGAACAAAATGATAGCCAGCACCATAAGAAGCATGCCCGGATACAGCAGGATGTTCCGGCCTTTCAAACGCTCGGACTCCGCGCGAGCAGAACCGGACGCCTGAACGCTCTTCATGGATAGCACGGCCGGAGGATTCGCAGACGGAAGATTATAGAAGATAAGCGCACCAGCAAAGTTAATGCCGCCGAACAGAATAAAAGGAATAATGGTCGAAACCGGCGGAAAACTCGTAGAAATAGTCGCAGCGAGGATAGGTCCGATGATGAAAATCAACTCATCGACCGCAGCCTCCCACGAGTACGCAGCATTCAGATAATCGTCCGATTGATCACGTAACGCCCACGCCCAGCGCGTACGCACGAGAGCGCCGACCGAATACATGGTAAAGCCCATAGGCACGACGAGAGCGAAAAGCAGCGCGAGCGGCGCCCGCAGATACGCGGCGAGCGCGAAACCGAGGAGAAGCGCGAACTGAATGGGGGCGATGATAAGCCCCACGCGCTTCTGACCGTACGTATCGAAAAGCTTCGCGATGAACGGCGTCACAGCAGCTGAACAGATAACGAAGGTGGCGCTCATAAGTCCCGCTGCCGTCCACTCGTTATACAGATTATTCAAACACAGCACGATACTCAGACCTATAGTAGACATGGTCGAGCGCGTCATCGCTCCTGACGCGGAAAATGCTACTGTTCCGGGAACCTGGAAAATCTTCCTAAACACTACTTCTCATACTTTCTGTCGTGTTCTAGCCGTGGATTTTAACGTGGGCGCGGCGTACCACGGAGTTACGGTACAGTGTTACAACTGACCGACGTAAATGTACTTATCCACTATGCTACCGCCAGGGCCTGGAACGCGATGCTGCTCAGCCACACGCTCCATGCCGCGGTAATCGTAAAAACCATAGTCGCACGTGCTGTCTGTGTAGAGATAATACTGACTCGCTCCCGATTCGCGCATGGATCCTTCTGCTGCTGCCAGGAGACGCTTTCCTACACCTTTTCCTCGCGCCTTCGCATCCATCATAAAGAGGCGTAGCTCAGCCTGCGAGACTTTCGCGGCTGGCTTCTCGAGGTCTATGGTGCGCTGAGCGTCAGCGAGAAAATCCTCCAGCATAGCTGCGAAATGAGAATCCTGCGCGGCGAACGTATAGGCGCGGTCAAGTTCCTTCTGCGCTATGGCTTTCTGACTTGTAGCGTAGCGCTGAATATCCGCATCATTTCGCCACATAGACACGCCGAGGATGACGGATTCAGCTACTTCTTCAGCCACGAGAGCATGTGTAGACGTCTCGAGGTAATGCGCAGTGTCGAAGCGTGCCATGGAGTAAAGATGCTCGCACGTCTGCTGGTCTGCATACTGCGCATCAGAGGCATACCATGTGTCAAACATAATCCTGCTCAACTGCGCGAGGTCGCTCTCTACCACTGGGCGCAGGCGTATAGTGTGGGTCATCTGTCACCTATCTTTCTTATGCCTGTCAGTCTAGCAAAGGGGGCGGTTAGTATGGCGTGAAAGAAAAGACACCAGTCCGGAGATGGGCTGTGGGCTCGGCGCCGGGGGTTTTGCATTTCGGCCCATGGAGTGAGTGGCTGTATGATGGCAGAGCTCCAGCCGAAAGCTCAGAGCCTATCTCTTTCCTAACCTCTGAGAGTCTTCATGAGGTTCAGCAGGTCCTTCGCTCCGAGCTGCGGCAAGTAGGCATGGCTAATAGCCAGGGAGATTTGAGCTAACTTCGAGGAGTCCGGATACACGATAAACACGTGCTGTTCCTCAGGCTGGAACTTCTTCTTAAAGAAGAAGAGCGAACTAAAACCATAGGCTGGTTCGAGAATTTTCGCCACGAACTGGAGAACGTGAGAAAGAAGTTCGGACTGCCCTTCATGGATTTCTACGCCCGAAAGTGGTGCTGCAGAGAGGCTGAGGAACTCGATAGAACTCCCCTCGTTATTTTCACTCTCATCATCTTCGCACTCATCATGGAGACGCTCTGCCATCCGCGCGATGAGAAACTCCATCACCCCTTTCATACTGTCACTACGGTGACGCATAAAGTCTAGAGTCCATCCCACTACGACCCCATCGCGATACGTAGGAAGCCAGCTCGTCACAGCCTGAACCCGGCCAAACTCATCTATCGCATAGAGAATCTGCACTCGAGGATCCATGAGTTCCTCTACCCCACCCAGAGTGAACTTCATCTCCGGCAGAGCTTTTTCTTCGGACCATTCTTCAGAAATATCCATAATCTGTTCGCGCACGGGAGCAGGCATCTGCTCATACGTGGTAAGGATATCTCTCAATCCTTCACGCTTTGCCTTATTCAGCGCTGTGCGAATATCCTGCCACTTCTTTCCCGTCGGCGACCATTCGCGCGGACGAATGATCATCTCCGTGCCCACATCAAGACTGTTCCATCCCCAGGATTCGAGAATGGAGCGCTCATCATCGTGTACGCTATACAGGACTGGTGTCCATCCGCGCTCCTGGCAGAACGTGCTAAACCCCGCGAGAGCCTTTTCAGCATTCGCTGAGGGGCCACATACGCCGGTCAAGGCTATGGCTACATTAAAAAGAACGCGGTACGCGATGGCATTCTGCCCATCCGCACTAAACCAGTACTGATTCCCCTCCCATGTAGACATGAAGGAGAGGGAGTTTCCGCCCTGCGTGATAATGGCATTTAACCGTTCGCTCTGACTATGACCATTCATGTATGCAGAACGGAACCACCACAGGAGGACGGCACAGACAAAGATCCAGAATACTGGGCCAGCAGTATTAAGGATAGCGAGCTCTGTAGGCGTGTACAGCTTCGTATCTTTGAAGCTCCATGTTTGACGTAAAAAGCCCATAGGAACAAGATATGTCGCCACACCCATGACAGCTTCGAGAGGGTACACGTGGAACGAGCCACCAGAAAAGTCCGTGAGCTTCGAGAAAATAATCCATCCGCACACGCTCGCTAAAACTCCTCCAGCAAGGACTATGCCGCTTACACCAGCGAGTGCATTCCACCGGCTCATGCGGTACGGGAAGGACGGTAGATTCGCCAGAATCATGATGATGAGACTAGCCATAGCGAGCACGATAAGAGTGAATTCCGTCATGCCTCCATGGAAGAAGACGAAACGGAGACGGTCACGCAGAGGGATATCATAGTAGGAACTCTTCTCCAGTGGAAGGAAGACATAGAAGCTGGCCGTTAAGGCTGCGAGGAAAGTGCTCATCACGATAGATGCCCATGCTGCAGCACGTCTTCCATGGAAAAGGCCCCACGCGATGGTGACCATAACGAGCAGAAGTGCGATGCTAAGAATGGTAGCAGACACGCCAGCCGCCCCTAATGCTCGATGAGCGACGAGACAGTCTGCACGAAGAGCATCATTCGTACACAAGCGCTGACCGGGAAAACTCACATAGTCAGAACTCATGAGAGTTCCTAGAACGGACAGTGGACCCACGCGCAGAGGGGACAGGACGGAGATGACAGGGCCGAACGCGAAGATCATATATACGGAAGCGATAATGCGACGGCGTTCCACAGCGCCTATATATGTATACCTCACAGTGAGGCGAGACACGTCTGCACTGGAGATCATAAAACCATACATCTGGCCGACGAAGGCACTGAAAAGAAAAGCATAATCCTTTACTTCGCCACGGTAAAGAATGAGCATGCCTATAGCTGCGTACGTAATAATGCTTATGTGCCTCTGCCACAGAGTGGACATGCGCGCTGTCGAAGCGAGAAACACGCCGATGACCGCCACGCCGATGCCATACCGGAGTGTCGCACTCTGAAGAGATGCCCACCGCAGAGTCCCCGAATACAGTGCAAAGTACACTCCGAGAGCTGACGAGATGCCGATAACGGTACTCACCACAGCAGCTGCGAAACTCTGTGCTATGCCCAGGAGCCGCTCAGCTGTTCCGAAGAGAAGAAGGATAGCTGCTGTCCCGAAAATCAGCTCCGCCATAGTATTCACGATGATAAGCGTGCCGAGACTGCGCGCCCAGCCATACCCACCAAGACTCACATACGTCGCTTCGAAAAGGCTTCCCGGGAACCTACTTCCCACTTTTACTATGCCATAGCGAGCAAGGGTACCCCCATCCCAGAGAATGCGCCACAGAGTATTCACGAGGAAAAAAGCCACCGCGAAGCCTACTGTCCAGGGACGACGTTCGAAAAAGCGCAGAAGGTCTCGCAGGATAACGCGAACGGACTGGCCGAGGTCACGAGAAGTTTTCTGAGAATGATGCATTATCTCACTTCTTTCTGGGGATTCTGAGTCTGTGCTGCTTCGGGAAGAGGCTGGAGGTCTGGATAATCCGAAAGCTTCGGTTTGTTCAGTATCTGCCCGCCTAGCTTAGCCTCCACCGACGAAGACAAGCCTGTCTCATACCCGAAGATATCGAGCCCATAGCGCATTACTGCTCGCACCGTCTGCCAGTCGTGGCCAGACTTTTTAGCAAGGACGGAAGATACGGACCATCCTGCTTTTGCGGCAAAACGGCTGATAGCTACCTCATTTCGCTGTGCGAGAGGGTCGAGCTCACCTGCTGCGAGGATAATGGTGTGCTGCGGAATCTCTGTAGATGCAAAGGAAGAACTGGCATACTTCGCGAAGGCATTCTGCGGTATGTGCGCCTCATATACTGCTTTATCTCCGCCGAAATAATCCTGAATCATAGTGGATTCTGAGCCAGCATTTGGCGAGAGCTCGCCAGACACGTCGATGATGTGTGAGAACAGCTGTGGGTATGTAGGCCCCAGCTGAACAGAGCATGTCCCGCCTTGGGAGAAGCCCGCAAGCCCCCACTTCGTATGATCTTTCGTCACGGGAAGAGTACTTTCTATCCAGCGGATAACGTCCTGAGTTAAGTACGTTTCTGCATTCCCATACGGGCGAGTATTCGCGCACAGAGTGTTATGGAAGCGAGCACCAAGCTGATCTGGCGAGACGATAACGGGCGCGAGACCATGGTGTGTCTTCGCATACGCGTCTGCGAGTGCACCTATCTGTCCGGCGGTAAAGAAGGTATCTGGATTCCCCGGCTGTCCAGACAGAACGAGGAGAACAGGCATATCTGGCACTTTCTTCCCCAGAACTGCCGGTGGAAGGTAGACGACAGCTGTACGTGCGCGAAAATGCGACGTCGTGGCAGGAATATCCACACTGTTTATACGCCCGCGCGATGGGACGGACGACGAGGAGGAGAGGTAGTCCGTGATGGAAGAATTGACCACAGGAAAACTGGACGCACGCTCGAAATGTTCGACGCCGAGGAGAGTCCGAACAGTGGGATACTGGCCATAGACGGCGTTTATCTGCAAGGCACTCAGGAGAATGGCGGCCGGCACGAGCAGGACGGCGAGCACGCGGCGCCACGAACGGTGAATACGAACCGAGACGAGCGCAAAGCCGATGAGCGCACTGCCGAGAGCGACACGCAGGGTGATCTTACGGCCGAGGCTCACACCGAACGCTACGATAACGTCCGAGAGAAGCCACGCGATGGCCCAGCCTACTGCACCGGCGACGATAGTCCAGAAAAACTGACGGAGGAAGGCGTGGTAGGGCGAGACACTTCGCGAAGCTGTGGGCGAGACGCTTCGTAGAGGGACGCTTCGCGAAACACGCGCGCTCGGTCGATATACCCCCATCCTTAAGGGCAGAAGAGAAAGGACGAGGACGGCCACGATTCCCATGCTCCCCCACATGACCCATCCACCATCGATATGCGTGTTTAGCCACCATGTGTTCATGTCGGACAGCCATTGATATATCTGATATACCGGCGATGCGTTCACCTCGCTCCACCTCTCTGTCTTTCTGACGCTTTCGCTTTGTTCACATCCCATGGTAGGAGCGTTTTATTACGAAACGGTACGTTGAGGACCATATTCAGGGAAATCTTAGGGTCTTCCCGGATAAAGCGGGGCGGATGGGACCAGCGCGACGGGCGGAGCGGATGGCGGGGCGGGTTCTGGGGGTGAAAGTCCCGGCTGAGCTGCTGAAATACGTTTTTGCATTTCAGCCCATTGCGTACAGGTGACGCGCATATGGTCAGCAGAGTAAGGCGCGGTTTTTCGCGGATGCTTTCTGCCGTCCATTTTCTCTCGTGGGACGAAATGCAAAACCTCGAGTGCATAGAGAGAAGCGAAGGTTCCTTACAAGCCTGTAGGGAACCGCCGCAGTGAAATAGTAGACAGGGACTGGAGAAGACGGGCATACTGCATGATCTCATTTTTCTTGTGAGGTCCTGCGCAAGGCGAGCCCTCACACGGATACCGCAAAACCGGGCGTGCGGAAGAGCGCCGTGTCCGCGGAAGAGAACTTATGCATTTCAGCCCATCTATCTCAGCCCCTCAAATCTCACATCCTGGAAGGCCTATCCTTCCCTCATCGTGAGCACAGTGCTTACATCTGCGCGCAGCAGCGACTCGATTTCGTCACGAGACTTCACACGAGCGCTGATAGTACGCTTCTCAGGATCCGGTTCGCTCACGTAGTAGAGTGCGGCATCGACCTCGTCTATAGAGACGCCTCGCAAAGTGGCATAAATCTCCCGATACATATCCACCTGAAGAAGCTTCGCATCTACTTCTGCATCCGATACAGGCCGGTGACCTGTCTTCCAGTCGATGACGGTGTAGCGAATCTCCCGGCCTCGAGCCGCTGCTGCTGCGGCCAGCGGAGAATCTGGCACTAAAGCTCCGGCGAAGACTGCATCGATAACGCCCACTACTGTGCGAGCAGGGCGCTCATCGGCATCGAGCCCTGATGGCGCATAGGCGAATGGAATCTCCGCACCTTCGCACACATCTGGATCAAATGGCGCAGACACAAAACGCTGCCTCCACTCTTCCATCTGCGTATCCTCGAAGGCATCAGAAAGCAGTACTTCACGTGCTTCTAAGCTCTCAGCCTTCAGGTAGCGCTCAGCAAAAGCATGGAACTGAGTACCTCGGTCTGCGGCACTTCCCTCACCTGCTCCGCGTGTCGAATCATACAAAGCTAGATTCGGCACTGGGCGCACTATAGCGCGTGAACGAATGTAGTCATCATCTCTGCCCTCTACGAGTTCACGCTGAACGCGCGTGACGGAGGTATGACGTTCAGACTCGATGCGCCGAGCACGCTCGAAAATACTCTCTCTCTGCTCGTGAGCAGAGGAACTGTGTGCCAGTCCGAGACTCACCGCAGTAGCCGCCGCACGCTCAGCGATCTCACGCAAAGAGCCAGCTTCACCCGTATCCGTCAGAGTCTCATCAGAAACCAAACGAGCCGTCTGCTGGAGAGGGGTGGAAAGGTGAGGATGAATTGACCGAGGATGCGCGAACTCAGCAGATGCCACAGCCGGCACTGCAGTCTCGGACGCGTCGAAAGCAGCCTGCACGGTAGCTGCCGCATACTCAGCAGCATCCTGGCCCGCGAAAACGCCTAAAGGTGAATCGTCTAAACTTTCCGTTTCCACACATACTGCACCTTCAAGCCCCTTCAGATAGGTATACGCCTCCTTCCAGAACGCGGATACCTGAGATGGTGCGACTTTCTGGCACTTAGAGTCAGCAGGTCGAGAAGCATCCGCAGGGGTGTACCGAACGGGCTCATAGGCATCCGTCAGAGGGTCGTTCTGCGCACACGATGACGTCATGAACACATCTCGGCGAGCGCGTGTGACAGCTACGTAAATGAGGCGTCGTTCTTCCTCGAGAATGACCTGAGCGCTTTCTTCGCGAAGACACATAGCATTCGGAAGCTCATCTTCGTCACACCGAAGATTCCCGTCGATAACGCGCTCGAGGGAACGAGCATCCGGAACGAAGTGCTCGAACTCGTCCTTATCCGCAGCAAACCCATACAAAGCGTCACTCTGGGCATGCACCGGATACGGAACCGCAGTAGACTCAGTCAGCCACGTACGAGCCGTAGCTACATACGAACCATCCGATTCATAACCTCCCTCCTTCGGATCCGGGTCTATGATTTTCAAGCTCGGCTTTCGGCCCGATGGGAAGGTATCTCCATTCATGGCCGGAATGATGACGCTATCCCACTCCAGGCCCTTCGAATGGTGTATGGTGCACAGGAGAACGTCCGCATGCGCTGAGCCGATGATGGTAGGATCTGTGACGCCATCTGCGCCAGACGTCTTCCCCCCATCCACCCAGGAGAGGAAGCCAGCCAGTGTAGGCTTCTGACCTTCGGCCAGCTCGGTAGTGTAGCTCTGCGCGAGGTCTATGAAGGAGTCCACGCTAGAAACCGGGAGAGCGTCACGCACGGTGGCAGCAGCTGCAGAAGCAGCCGCAGAGACTTCTCCACTCTTCTCAGCTTTCTCCCGCTGAGCACTCTGACGAACACTCTGACGAACACTCTGAACAGTTCTCGTCAGGCCATACGCCACAGCCACGTCCACATCAAGCCCGAGTGCACATCCAGCAGTGCGCAGGACAGATTCGAGACCGGATACGACTGCTGCATTCACACGGGCGAGAGCATCCCCACAGCGCATAATCTGAGCCAGTCCAGCCGCTGATATACGCCCACTCGTCAGGATTTTTTCTCGTGCAGGGCCGTCCATGAGCAGGACGTCTGCGAGGCTGATGACTGGCTGGATCTTCCAGGCGTCATCACTCTCTCGGCTCGGCGCTTCCATCCCCACGGTGTCGAGAAGTCGCTTCTGCACACGCTTATTATATGCTGTCACAGTATCCGAGAATGCTTGCAAGTCTGCCGCACTCAGACCGAAGCGTGTACTCGCGAGGAGGTTCAGAACGGATACCGAGTCGCTATGATCTGCCACTGCGCGCAGCGTATGCAGCAGGTCTTTCGCATCCGGCCGCTCAAGCAGTGAGCTCACCCCATCCATCTGTACACGCAGCCCCGCCTTTTGAAGTGCTTCAGCATATTCAGCCATATGCATTTTCGTCCTGAGCAGTACAGCCACATACGGACCATCTTTTCTCGGTTTTCCGGCAGTTTCGCGCGCGGCATTTTCAGCTTTACTCTTCGCCACAGCCGCCTGAGCGTAGCGTACCACACCGTCGCGCTCCTGCTTCGCTGTGGCGTATGCCACTGCGGCCACGGACCCGGCTGCTGCTGGACGCGACTCAGTCTCATGAACACTGAGTTTTTTTACAGATACCTCGCCGAGCTTTATAGAACCTCGCCTTCCATATTTATCCACGTGTCCACGACGAAGTGGAGCTGTCAGCTCATTAGCCGTATCGAGTACGAGACGCGAATTACGCATAGACGCGCTCAGCGACAGCTCTTTCGCCAGAGGTACGTCCTTGAGGAATGTAGCGAAGGCTCCTGGAGCTGCTCCACGCCACGCATAAAGTGCCTGGTAGGGATCTCCCACAGCCGTCAGTGAAACGTTCTCTTCTCGCAGCGCTCCGCTAGGCGCGAAAAGCTGCACGATGAGGCTCGCCTGCACGCTCGAGGAATCCTGGTATTCGTCGAGGAAGACGTGCGAGAAACGCGCACGGTACTGCTCTCCTATCCACGGGAAGCGCTGGACGAGCTGCATGGTAGCTATGGTGAAGTCTGAGAACTGGGCCATACGCAGCTCGCGTTTCTGCGCGACGAATAGACGCACGAAACGCAAGTAGACCGAGCGCATTCGCGTGCTTTCGCGCAGCTCTATGAGGAAGTGCGCAAGGTAATCGCGCCCCTTATCATTCATCCATTTTTCGAAGCTTTTTACCGTTTTGCGTGCTGCTGCAGTCAGATCTTTTGCTTCTTTCCCAAAATCTGCCAATTCCCTCTCTTCTGGATATTCCTTCTTCACGATGGAATCCAGATGCGCGATGAAGCTCGCATCCCAGCTCTCCACACGGTCTATGGCCTCATCCATGGAGGTACACGTACCGTCGATAACGCTGGAGCCTATAGCTTCAGCAAGGTTCAGTACATTACTCGCAAAAGTAGAGAAGGTGCCGATGTCCTCGAGTCGTATCTTTTCACTCTCTTCATCATCGTCTGCCGCATTCGCCAGACCTACACGTTCTATCTCCTCATGAATAACATCACTCATGAGCTGGTACGCTCCGGCTTCGCTGAGTGGAGTAGCATTCGGGTCCACACCCACGAGCAAGCCATACTGGCGCACGATGCTCTGGAAGAAAGCATCATAGGTATAGACTTCTGGCTTCATGAAGGAAGTATCCACAGCCTCATCTGTGTCCCCCGCTTCAGCATCTCCATTCCCGGATGTAGCACGTTCCTTACTCACTGCAGCACTGACACGTGTAAGCAGCTCGGTAGCTGCTGCCTTCGTAAAAGTAAGGCCTAGTATCTTCTGCGGTTCTATACCCTCGCGGATGAGTTCTATGATGCGCTGGGTCATAGTAAACGTCTTACCTGAGCCTGCACCTGCTACGATGAGCATAGTCTGGTCGAGGCCAGCGTGAACGATGTCCGACTGTTCCTGTGTAAGGATGAGTTTCTGGTCTGCCATATTAAAGCCACTCCTCCATAACCGAGTTTTCTGCATTCGCGCATGCTGTGCAGATGTCCTTATACTTACAGTTTTTAGTATTATGCTCAGAATGAACCTCGTGCACAGTGATAGTCGGCGAGCGCAGTGCTGATGCTGCATAAAATACGCGCGCTATCATACTCAGCGCCCATAGGGTTCGGTCTGTATCCTGTGCTAAAAGTTCATCGGCTATCCGCTCATAGGCTTGTCTGCTTATACGATCGGTATCAACGAGTGCAGCTATCACATCTTGTTCAAAGGCCACCCCCTTCCAGAGCTTTGCTCTATGACGAGGGCACTGAGTGCGCGTCGCTGATGAAAACGCAAGGTGTCCATCTTCGAAAAGTGATGGCTGATACTTCATGAACCCTTCGCTATAAGAGAAAGCAGGAACATTTTCTTCCTTTACATCGAAAAGCACTGACATAGGTATATCTGGCGCCGTAGCGAGAAGTGCTGCACGCTCTTCTTCCGTATCATGCGCGCCACGCGACTTGTCAAAGACAAGTCCCAGTTGGTAGCACACGAGCTGCAGATTCGTGAATTGCTGCGCAAACCCATGACCTTTTTCCCCTGTTTTAAAGTCCACAAGATAGAAGACATTTCCATGCTCTTCAACTCGGTCTATAAAACCGTGCAACTGGACCTGAATATCAGAAGAGAAACCGGACGGCATACCCCCTACAAGAAGTTCCATGAGTGTAACAAAATCTTTACGGTTCAATGCGGAACGATCTGGTATCGAGTTATAGGCATAACGGATATCCTCGAGCGTAATAATCGCATCAAATTCCTTCTCTGTTTGTACTCCAGTCAGAGGTAAATACTCTCGATGTTTCTTTATATCAGTCGCTAAATCCACCTCATGCGAGTGCACAAAGTAGTGTGCGATGTTCGAGAAGATTTCGCTGGCTTGGCGATCATTCGTCACTTCTTTCAGATATGTGTCCACTCCGTCGTCGAGAGATGGTTCAGTGCGAAGCTTCTCATACTGCTCGAGCATGAGATGAGCCACGTGAGCTTCCACAGCACCAGCAGACCCCAGCTCCTTCATACCAGACTCATAGACATCCTGCGAGTCCAGACGCTCCTCAGAGCTCGCCCACTCGGCGACATCGTGGATGAGCGTTCCGAAGGACGTAGCAGTAGTATTCCCCTGAGGGCCAGAGAACTTCTTGTCGAGTCGGAAGCAGATAGGGCACCCCCACATGCTTTCTACTGCGGATGGGGATAAGCGTACAGGGGCATTATCCTGAGCTTTTTCCTTCTCGTCAGGCTCTGTAGTAAAGTTCCACGTCTGAGGATCCGCATCTGTATATCCCTGCTCTCTCAGGTAGACGAGCGCTGCGAGCGCATCCCTCCCTCGCTCAGAGAGTTCCTCTCCCCCGAGAGCTACTTCTTCACTCAGGGTCACTCGCGCCTGGCGAATGACGTCAGACACGTTCGAGAGTCCCTCAGCCTCATCTGCATTCTCATCATCATGCAGATGAACTACAGGTACATCCGTAAACTCAGCATCAGACAGACTACTCACCCGTTCGAAGACTTCTGGCATAAAAGTAAAGAGGAAGTCCGATGGCGCGTTTTCATCATCCCAGACAGCACTACAGTGGACGCGTTCACTCGCTCTCGTCATAGCCACAAGGAAGCTGCGCTTTTCTGCATGAAGTACATCGAGCATATGGTCACGCGGCCCTTTCGCACTGCTACCTGTCAGCATGAGATCTGCGAGGTCATCAGCACCGAACATGGTGTTTCGCACAGCGAGGTTCGGCCATGTCCCCTGCTGAAGTCCAGGCATCCAGACTTCTGCCCATGCACGTCCTGCAGTGGATGCTGGAGTCGTAATGGTCAGCGCTTCCTGGACTGGAGCGAGCTCAGCAAGCGAATCCGCAGCTATCTCGAGTCCCTGCACATGCCTCATAAACGCGGCGACATCCAGAACATTCGTCTTCTGATCTGCATAGTCGAAAAGACGCATGGCGCTATCCAGCCACGCATTATACGTCAGGCGCGCTGCGAAATCACTGAAGTCCAGAGCTTTGCTCTGCCACGTCTGTGCCACATCTGCTGCCTGCCACACATTCCAGAGCGTCATGATAGCGTCCGCTTCATTAGCAGCACTCGTACGAGCAGCGTCCACCATCCTCAGCATCCTCTCGAGCATCTGCATGTCCGGCGACTGCTGAGTATCCATGGCGTGAAGAAGGCTCAGAACCTCCTGCCTCGCTTCCTTACTACCCACGATAAGCAAAGCTTTGAGTGCACCTGAATCCATGCCACGGTCAGCTCCCCACTCATGACATATCGTGTCCCACTCTTCAGCAAGTTTTTCGAAAGCTTCCGGATTTTGTGCTACAGCCTGCTTGCTCTGGTATGCATGGACGACGTTTTCCACGGCATGCAGGAGTGCATCGATATGGCGGTCATTCATCTGATGATGAGGGCCTGCTTTCGCATAACTACGCCCGAATGGACTCGCAGCAAACTCGTGAATAAGAAGTGAAATGCGGCGTATGCTAGCCTCAAGCCCCTCATCCTGAACGCTCATCCGCCCGAGCTCTATGGGAGCAAAGAGACCCTGAACGACAGGATCTTCACTCAACGGTGTAGATACGTCGGAGAACTGAACTGGTATACCTTCCTGCTGTAGGCGCGCGCCGAGACTGCGTGCAGTCACATTATCGTGGACAATGATGGCCATATCATTCCAGCTACGGTTCTTTTCACCCCGCTCAGCCATAATTTGCCGCAGTAAGTACTCCGTCTCCTCCCGCTTCGAGTGGAAGAGATGACCGTCTGCAGACCCATCCAGAGCATGTGAAGTACGCACGAGAGAAGCATTCTCATCAGGGAACTTCTGCGCACGCTTCGGCAGTGGGATGTCCGTAGGATACTGTGCAGGAATGTTAAGAGCCACACGAGCTGCTATAGTTTCACGATAATTCAGATCTGCAGGATTACCATACCCACTTTCGAGGTCGAGTCTGGTAGCATGCAGATGAGCGAAATGCTCCGGAAGGAATCCCTCCTTCGACGTCACTTCAGTACCGCGTGATGCTTTATCCCATACGAAGTCCCCGAAAGCTCCACGGAAGCCGAGTACCGATTCATCCGGATTACCTAAGAGAACGAGTCGAGTTCCAGCCTTCTGCAGCTCACCTATGAGGAATGCCCCTGCTAGGGTGAGCTCCTGAGCATCATCCACGATGAGCAGTTTCGGAATGCTCCGCGTTATTCCCTCATCATCTCGCACGCTCAGTGCTGCCTCGCGCAGGAGTCGCGAAGCATCAAAGCGCGCTTCATCTGGATACAGCTTCCCTATCTCAGAAACATACTCTGCTCGCAGAGCATATGCCATGCGCAGCTGAAGAGCCAGATGCTCACTGTGATGCCGGCGCTGAGGATCCACTTCCCCCGTCTGCACCGCAGCGAGAATATCCTTTTCGAGAGTGTGTGAGGCTCCCAGTTCATTCATGCGCGCGAACATATCACGCAGCTGGAGAAGGAACACAGGCGTGATGTAGTTTTCGAAGAGGGAGAGCGTCGTAGAATCTTCCCCCGACCGAGTCCCCACAAAGTATTCCCGTAAGAGCATGCACGTTTCACACAGTTCACCCGTACGTGCGTGATGCGTATGCCGGTCGAAGATGGAATGCAGGACTGCTGTCTGCTCGGCACCATTCAGAAGGCGCGGTGCAGTCTTTCCCAGCAGCAGCTGGCGTTCCTGGAGAATGCGAAAAGCCACAGCACTGAGTGTGGTAGCTAAACGCCGCTGACCGGACACACGCAGCTCACGCAGAATGGTGCGGTTCGCCTCATCCGCTACCACCCTATTCGACACTGCGAGTGTCACGCACTCGGAACCAAACTTCCGCGCCCCTTCCACAGCCAGTGTGAGTGCGAGAGTGGTTTTCCCGCTGCGTGGTGCGCCGGTGATGAGAAAGCTTGCTTCCTCATTTTCAAGCGCTTCGAGAACCTGTTCCCGGACTGAGTTTACCGATGTCTTGTGCATCGTATCCTCCTTTTTCCTGCGACGATTTTTCTCGTCGCGACACACACCATCCTAGCAACTTGCTTTTGTCCTACGCTTATGCTATAGTATATATTTAGTGTATATAAAATCGGTTTTTCCTTGTAATTCCAAGGGTTGTAGCGCTACAAAGATTTTTCTTTATTTTTTCCGAGACACCACCACGCCGGCGTGTCGCATCTCCTCACGTGCCAGCTCGCCTCGATATCCGGATGCAGCTTCGCATTCGCTGTCCCCGCAACGTGGGCTGCACGTCCACGATAATCAGCGCGCGCATACGTCCTCCAGTATGACGACCGCGCTGGCCATACGTCCGTCATGACTGAGCGAGACGTGGATGCGCGGATTTTTTATACATTCTGTCAATTTCCCCTCAACCTCGCGCCCGAGCACGAGCGATGGTCGGTGACTATGATCACTGAGGATTTCTATGTGCGACCAGGGAAAATTATCCATAGTATACGGAGCCCCAGCAGAGCCCAGAGCGTGCGACCAGGCCTTCACAAACGCTTCCTTCCCCGCCCAGCGCACAGCCAGATGCTCCGCATACTCGCCGGACTCGCGCGCACGGCACTGCGCCTTTTCTCGTGCAGAAAAAAGCGCCTCAAAGCGTGTACCCGTGACCGCCAGCTGCTGAGCAAAAAGAGGAATATCCACGACGTCATGCCCCATACCCGCTATGTACGGAATATTCTGTATATCCATACGAATACTCTAGCGTAACCGCAAAAACTACGCGACACATCAGTCATCAGACGACACATCGCGCTATGATAGACAGTGCATATACCTGATACCAAAGGAGGCATAATGGTCTACCGCATGATATTTAACCAGGAATCGTACTTCGGACGTGGAGCTGTCCAGAACATTCCAGCAGTGGCGAAGGCGCACGGCTTCACGAAGGCGTTCATCGTCACAGACCCTACTCTCGCAGACCCGGCAGTAGGCACAGTGGAGCGCATCACGAAGATTCTCGACGAGGAAGAACTTCCGTATGAGGTCTTTACGAATGTGAAGCCAAACCCGCCTGTGGAGAACGTGCTCGACGGCGTGGAGAAGTTTAAGGAGTCGGGAGCGGACTTCCTCATCGGCCTGGGTGGCGGCTCGCCACAGGATACGTGTAAGGGAATCGGCATCATCGTGACGAATCCTGAGTTTGGCGACGTGCTCAGCCTCGAAGGCGTAGCGGATACAAAGAATCCATCCGTGCCTATCTTCGGCGTGCCGACTACGGCAGGCACCGCTTCGGAGACCACGATTAACTATGTCATCACGGACACAGCGAACCAGCGCAAGTTCGTGGCTGTGGACCCGCACGATATTCCTGTAGTAGCTTTCGTAGATCCAGACCTTATGGACGGCATGCCACGCGCACTGAAGGTGGCTACCGGCCTGGACGCTCTCACACATGCCATCGAAGGCTTCATCACACCTGGTGGCTGGGAGCTTTCGGACGCTCTGAGCCTCAAAGCCATAGAGATGATAGCGCAGAATCTCGCGAAGTCTGCCGAAGGTGACGTGCCAGCTGGCGAGAACATGGCCTACGCTTCATACATTACCGGCATGGCATACTCGAACGTGGGTCTGGGACTCGTACACGGCATGGCTCACCCTCTCGGCGGCCGCCTCGATGTGCCTCACGGCGTGGCGAATGGCATTCTGCTCGCACCTGTGATGGAGTATAACAAGGAGTACACGGGCGAAAAGTACCGCGACATCGCTCATGCGTTCGGCGTGGAGGACGCATACACGGGGGCGCTCGACGTGGTGCGCGACGAGGCTGTGCAGGCTGTGCGTGACCTGACCGCCACCCTCGGAAATCCTACGACCATCTCGGAAGTGGGCGCTACTGAGGCTGACCTCGAGCTTCTCGCGCGCGACGCTTTCGCAGATGTGTGCACGCCGGGAAATCCTCGTCCTGCTACTGAGGCGGATATTCTGGGGATGTATACGGCGCTGATGTAAAGTACGTTTTCAGATACTGCTATACTACGATATAGAAAAGTCCATTCTCGAACAGTCACCCGCCGGTGCGCGTGCCGTCTCACGAAGAGACGGCTAGAGAATGGACTTTTCTGTTTTGAGTGCGAGAGGGGAAGCGCACACGCGAGCTTCCCCTCTCACTTTTTGTCAATTTTTCCTCTGCCTTACGCGCGGCTCTTTCGAACGGTGAGCGCTATGCCTGCGGCTGTAGCCAGCAGGACCATGAGAGAGATGAATTGGATGTCCGTACCCGTGCGAGCCAGAGTGGAGACGCGGGTCTTCTGCGTGCCAGCCGGGCGAGTCTCAGCCCATGACTTCGGCTCATCCTTCGGCTGCGTCCGAATCTGTGCCTGTGGCTGGTCTGGCGTCTTTTCATACTCCACAGCAACCCTCAGAGCACTCGCCTCATCACCCGTCACCGTAAGCTCGGCAGCCCCCTGAGAAAGCGGCGTATACCCCGAGATAGTCAGAGCCGCTACAGCTGGCAGATCACCCGTCGACCAGGTACCAGAAGTCACGACCTCACCCGTGACGAGATTCACCGTATTCTCACGAGTCAGCTCTACCCTCTGCTCCACAGGATTACCAAGCTGGTCGCCCGTCTCCTTCGCGATGAAGGTCACCTCACGCGTCACCGTCTTCGACTCCTTCACCGTACCCGTGCCCTGAGGGTAGGAGACAGTCACAGGATTATCGCTCGCAGTGTCCCCGTTCACGTGGAGGGCAGCTACCTCCTTCACACTCGCAGCAGCATACTTCGCAAAGACTGGAGACTCGACAGCAGCGAGCGGCTCCGTCGACCACTTGCCTGGAGTCACCTGGCCGGTCACTTCATCGCGCACATTCGTACGCTTCAGCGTCACCTTCTGAGACACATTCTGCTTCTCATCGATAGACTTACCCGTTACCGCATCCACATACCTGATAGTACGGGTCACATCACGAGTCTCGTCTACTGGAGTCTTCACGTGATCATACTGAATGGTCACAGCGTCTGCATCTGCTGGATTTGTATCCAGAACACGCACAGCTGACACGCGCTTCACACTCGGATTCGTATAGTTCTTCACTTCTGGAGCATCCACAGCTGGGAAACTACGATCAGCATCAGTTACCGTCGACCATGCGCCTTCAGACAGAACACCCGTCGTAGCGTTGACCGTGTCGGTGCGCTGCCAGTTCACAGACTGCGTCGTATCCTCATGTATCTGCTTGCTCGTGTTTTCTGCGTCTACGTAGTGAATCACACGCTTGATCGTTTTCTTCTCCACGTTACCCACTGCTACCACGCGCTCTACAGGATCCTTACTACGCGACGTCGAATCCTTCGCTTCGATGCGACCCTGAGCATTCAGCGAATACGAAGTCGTTATCGTGTCTTCCCCGTTCACACCAGCTGTACGCTCCACCTGCTTCGCATAGTCGACAGATGGGTCAGCGACATAGCGAGTACCAAACGCTACAGGCTTCGTCGACTTCACATCCACAGGAACATACACGTATTCCACGACCACCGGGTCAGCAGACGAGATAGTCCCCTTCGCATTATCCGGAGTGACAGCAAGCTTAAAACCATCCACATCGAGCGCAGATGTCTCATACGAGTCACCCACATTCTTCTCCAGCTTCTGGCTCTGAACCGTACGGCGAGCATCCTGCGCATCGACCGTCACATAACGCACAGTGATATCAGCAGGAACCACCAGAGCACGCACACGACGAGACACCATCAGAGATGCACCATCTTCCACATCAGAAATCTGTGCAGGCGCAGGATCGGTAGACTCCCACGCATAGCCTTGCGGAGCAGACACTGGAGCCTGCATCGTCAGAGTACAGTCGCTATGCTTCCACACGTTCACAGTCTTGCTTGCCTCACTCTGTCCTTTCTTCACGCGAAGCGTGACAGGTACATCATCCTGAGTCGCGCACGAGAGCACACCAGTGAACTCCACATCAGCTGGAGCACCCTGAGCAGACAGTCCTTCGATACGCTGAGTCAGCGTCACAGGTACCTTCTCATTCGCATAGCTTATGGTCGCCTGAGAGGAGTTCGTTCCGGTCGTGTCTCCTTCGGACACGGTACTCGTGGTAAATGCTCCAGAGTCCACCGTCGTCGGAACTACACCAGACTTACCCACCAGCGACACTTCCAGCGCACCAGCAGCCGCCAGGCGTGGCACTGTACCTGTAATCAGCTTCTTAGCTGCATCCCACTTCAGGTCCGTAGGGCACACAGCGTCGCCCGAGACGACACGGCATGATGGCTGAGCATCTGCACTTGCGACGAAAGTGCGAGCTGGAGTCTGCACCTGCACAGCCACATTTTCAGCCGTTCCCACACTATTTGATATGCGGGAAACCACCGTCAGGTTCGTGTCTGGATCCGTCTGAGATACGCTACGACCATCACGCAGAAGATTAGTCTGCGAGGAGACATCGTTACAGGAAATCGTCGATGAGATATCGTCATTACCCCTGTACTCCGTGGCATTTCTCGTGTTATCCGGCATTTGGGTAAACGTGATTAACTTCATGGGGTATGATCCATTAGCGGGGCAGTCTACAGTTACCACTGCTTTAGTCGTAAAGACCAGAGCTGAATGGGCAGCTATATCTATGCTTTGCTCAGTACCAGACCGTGTCGGATATACCATCTCGTAGTACTTATGCTCCCAGTACCCTGTACCATTTTTTAACGGATAACCACTAGGGCATACTGCATTACCTTCAGTGGTACACGTAGTGACGTAATCAGCACTATATTTCGCGACGAGACTCAAGTATTTAGCTATCTTTATCCCGTTGACAGCAGTATCTCCATGATTCTCATAGCGCACGACATAGGTATGCTCTTTACCCGAGTAGACTGGCTGAGAATCGGTAGACTTTACGACACGGATATCAGTATTAGCGACTGTGCATCGAGTACCCAGTACATCGACATTCCGGTCTTTATACTCTGGTACTTCCTCTTTTACTGTGAGGGCTACACCCTTCTGTGATAACTCCTGATAATAGAAACCAAAGCCTGTAAATTTTGCTGGAATGCAGGAGCCAAAGTCAGCATCGAATTCGATAGTAAAGGCAAGCTTACCATGCACCGGTAAGTTCATAGACGAATCCGGAGAAACAAAGTCGAAGATACCTCCTGGTAATCCTCTCCAGTCCGACATACTGCGGGTCTTTCCATCTGCAGTCTCTGGACAGACTGCTCCGCCCTCTCCCACGCAGGAAAGTGAGTACTGCGCTCCAGGAGCAAAAGTCACATTAGAAGGACCATCTACACTTATCGGAAAACGTAAATTAGGGAGATCCACACCCTCGTCATTCGTCAGAGAAAAAGTATAGCGAACCTTATCTCCGCTATTTACAGGGGTTTTCACGGGATCCATATGTAAGGTCACCGTGGCTTTATCAGACAGAATCGTCGAGGCCCCTACGATGGCACCCTCTACCTTTTTCTCCATAAGAGTACTTGTTAATAATCCAGCTTTAAATGTCACTGGCACAGAAAGCTGTTCAGCTTCTTTCTCCGATGCGGTAGTCTGCATCTCGTAGCTGAACTCGTAAGTCAGAGAGTCACCTGAAGGAATGGAGACATTACTATCATATAGCTTAACTCTGTTTTCCATATTATGAGCCAGACCGTTTAGTTCAGACTCTGACACACACTGAGCCTTACCCGTAGGAGTACAGGAGAAGTTCTTTCGCAGGACCTTTACGCTTACATTACTATCGCGGCTGCGAGAAACGCCGAACTCTAAGCCAGCCGTAGCCTCAGCATCGACGATAGTGGCAGGACCACGATTCGTATAGGTTACTGTATAGCGACGGATTTCACCCGACTGAGTCTGCTCTTTATCCTGATGGACGTCGATGCTGACATCTGACTTCGTGTCTAAACTTACTTGCTGCTGTGCAGTATTACTCGATGGCTCCGAGTCTGTATCTCCGGCCTGTGGCTGTATGCTAACATCTACTGACCCTGACGGCATGAACGGATAGCGGCCCGTTACCTTATACACGAGAGTAGAATTCGCCGGAAGGTTTACAGTCGCACGAGCAGCCTTGTTATATACAGACGAAAGACCATTGAGATGATCGTCCTCTGCCGTAAGCTGTATCGTCGCAGGACCTTCAGCACCACCCTCGGCACTGACCTGCTCGATGTGCACAGCGCTAAACCGGTCTTTAAACTGCAGAGAGAAAGCTGCATTCTGCGCAGGCGCAGACGAAATATTACGCAGGATGACTCGCGCTTCGAAGTCGCTTCCTGCAGGCGCGCTCGACTGCAGGCCTTCCAGAGTAGCCGTCAGGTCCACAGTCTGACCTTCTGCACGCGCGACCGGAAGAATACCTGACACACAGGTCATTACCATAGCCACTACAGCCACGAGCGCCACGACTATCCCGCGTACGCCACTGGCGGAAGTGCCTCTTCTTAGAGCACTCATTTGCTCCCACTCCTTCTCAAAAAAAGCATATGCTTCGCTAAGCCCCACCACAGGCATACTTCTACCCGGGCGAGGTTCTGTTATACGAATATGAGTTATGTAATACCCGAGAAAATTGGGAACACCAGAAAGAAAAAAGCAGAAACGCGCGACGCCCTCTGCACTTTTCTCTAAAAGTGCACTCTCTCGAGTAGTGTCCACTATCTTCCGCCTTCGTGGACACAGCCTATATTACCCCCCCCCCCGCGGTCACATGCAGCACGTTTCGGCGTACTGTGTGCAAGCTCACACTCGATATATACGACGAGAGGGGAAGCACGCGTAAGGCGCTTCCCCTCTTGCCTATGTCAATTTTTCTTATTCCTTCGTATGTTCTCTCATCTTCATTTGGAGCGTGACTCCTGTCGCGGCCAGAAGGAGAATCATGACGAAACCAGTCGCGACGTTCACGCCTGTCTTCGCTAGTACTGGCTTCTTCTGAGGAGTGTCCGTCTTCACGGTCGGGACCTGAGTTACAGGCTCAGCTACAGGCGTATACTCGACTGTCACCTCTGTATCTTTTATCGCCTTCGCCTCTGGCACACTCTCGAGAGATGCCGTGTATCCATCGAGTGTCTCCACCGATAGCTTCGCGAACATGCCTTCAGACCAAACACCCTCCGACACTTCGCTCGTGGCCAGATCCTTCTCATTCACACGACTCAATTCCGCGGTCTGCACCACGTCATCCTTCAGCTTCTTGCCCGAAAGCTTATCGCGGAAGTGGATACGACGGGTGAGAGTCTTCGACTCTGCCACACTCTCATGCACATGATCAAACTCCACCGTCACCTCGAGATCCTCAGTAGCCTTGATTTCTGGAACCTCTGCCACGCTCGCCGTATAATTCACAATCGGATCTACAGTAAGCTTCGCGAACACACCCTCAGACCAGGCGCCCTCACTCACCTCGCTCGTAGCGAGATCCTTCTCATTCACGCGAGTCAGCTCCACAGTCTGAAGAGCATCATCCCTCAGCTTCTTACCCGTGAGCTTATCCACGAAATGGACACGACGCGTATGAGACTGCTTCTGCTCGACACTGACCACAGCATGATCAAACCAGACCGTAAACTCAGTATCCTCCGTCGCCGAAGAATCAGACAAGCCAGGCACATCCGCAATCGAACGCACATACCGCTCACTCGACGGAACACGCACCACAGGCCACACACCCGTCGACCACGAATCCCCCTCAAGCGCACCCGACTGAGCATTCACTCGAGCAGAATGCGTCAACTCCACCGAATCCTTCTGATCAGGCGCTACACTATCATTCGTCGCCCGATCACGGAAATGCACGATACGCATCACCCGCTTCATCTCGCGGTTCCCCACACCCACGACACGAGTCACCGGACGAGAAACCGTACGCTGCGCACTCGTCGACACGAGCTTTCCAGACTGTCGGTCAAACGCATACGAGGTCACTTTCTCAGACTGACCCTGCTGGCCCTCAGTCTTCACCTTCTGCACACCATATGCGAGGCTCGCATCCGGCTCATAGCGCGTCTCGAACTCTAGAGGCGACTGCTCAGTCGAATCCTTCGGAATATAATAGAACACCACACTCACAGAATCAGAGGGCACAGTTCCTTTCGCATTATCTGGCATAAATGCCAACCTATAGCCCTCAGGAACCTTCCCCTCATCCAAAGGCTTAGCCTCATACGAGTCACCCACATGAGTATCCAGCTTCACCGGATCGACAATATCAGACTGAGTATTATCCGCCTTCACCTGCACAAAGCGAGCAGACACATCACCAGCAGTCCACCCATACTCCACAGGAACATGAGCCGTATTATCCGTCGTATCCACATCACCCAATGCACTAATACTCGCAGTCAAATCATACGAGGCTTTCGGAAGATCCTTATCCGCCACCGCGACCAGCGACACATCCAGGCTTCCACCAATAGGTAAGAACGGAACACTACCCGTCATCGTTCCCTTATCAGCATCCCACTGCCAGTCAGACGGACACTGCGCACCACTATGTGCAACACACTGCGGCTTCACAGCAGGATCCTTCACACTCAACCCAGCAGTCGGAACTGTCAACGACAACGGCGCATTACGCACAAAACCAGCCGAATTACGCACCGTCGACGACAGTGTCACATCTTCACCACGCTTCGGAGAACGAGTCGAGGCAGAAGCAGAAATGGATGGAGAATTACAGATAAACGTAGTCTTTTTTTCTCCCGGTGTGTTATATGACTCATACCATTTATTCCACACGACATTACTCGTATATGTATCCACCTGTCCATCTGCGCGACATGGCGCTGAGATAGTACGCTTTATCGTGAAAACAAGCTTAGAATGTGCTGGCATAGCGAGCTTATTACCATCATTCCAGTCTAGAATCATACCTTGGTAATGATAATCGTAAACATCCGATTTCCTCAGATATGCGTTATAAATGTTATTCCCCGAAACGGTCTTTTCAGCGAATGGGCAGTGTGCCCCATTCACGCTCGTACACGAAATCTCGGCAGAATACGAATCTAAGATATCTGAAGATACAAACTTCTGCCCACTTTCTATATCTGCAGGAGAGTCTGTAGCATTTTCGTATTCGACAGTATATACCATAGGTTGTCCGAGAATAGGAAGAGAATCTGTAGCAGCAGTAGACTTAACTGTTATTTTAGGAGCAGGACAACTGTCCGCATCAAAGTACCCGAACATTTTATTATCGTATTCATGCCCCGGCTGCCTATGGTAATCAAAGCTACGTGGACCGCCCAGTTCAAAAGACGTATCTGTATGCCAGTCATAGAACGCCGAGTCAAGTGCAGCCTCGTATCCTACCCACTGAACTCCACACGGATAATTCATAGTGATAGCCACCGAAAGTACGATGCTACTATGAGCAGGAAGATTTACAGAATAGTTGCTTTTCTTTCCAAAAAGACTAATTCCCTTATGCTCCTGAAGATCTGCATTCAAATTTTCTGCTGGAATAGGCCTATCCGTATTATCTACCCACTCAGGGCATTTAGCAGTACCTGTACTGTTTTTACATGTTATGCGGTAATGCGAGTCATTTCTGTAGGTAGTCGATGAAACATAAAGCTGATCAGAAACAGGTAAGTCAGTATAGTCTCTATCGCTTTTATTTGTGAAAGTCACTTCATATTCGTGAGTGTTCCCAGATTCTCCAGACGGGATGTGCATATTCGGAGTACTTCTTTTTGCTGATACATCCACATCTTGATTCGGAATGCAGGAGGAACTCTTATCTATGGTGGTCGTTACTTCACCATGAATCACCCGTGATAACTGTTCTTCGATAGTTCCATTCTCATACCCGTTATCATCTCCCAGTCCCGGACCTATTTCATCATCAAATGGCGCTATAAGCTTTACTTTCACAGCATCATGCGGATACCCACAATCAATAGCAATTCTGCTTGTTACATTAAACGTTACAGAAGAATGAGGAGCAAGGGATATGCCCTGACTGATTACTATTCTATCTTCACGTCCCGCTCCAGGATCAAAGTAAGAATCCCAGTGTGGCATATATAACCCATTACCATCTAACACACCAAAATTTGCACCATATGTGCTCTCATATACTCCGCATTTTGCTGCACCTGTAGTGGTACAAGTACGAGTAATACGCATACTTCCACCAAGTGCATCCGTTGAACCATCCACTAAGAAATACGCTTGCACTGGTACTGACGTATACGACTCTTCACCATCGTTCGTATATGTAATCGCATACTTATTAGTGGAACCAGAAGCTACAGTAGAATTCGACTGTGTAATTTTGACAGAAACGTTTTTTGAAGATGTTAGAACACTATCCGCAGTGTCTGTATTATCAGAAATATTCGCATCAGTTTGACTAGAATTTGGATTAACCGTAGCTGTAATGTGTACTTGGTACGAGTTGCCTTCATAATTAGTATTATTGATTTGTGCTGGATAATTTCCATAGAGTGTAAAAACTATCTTTTTCCAGCAGGTAAGGTGAAACGTGCTGAAGGAGTATCGGGAATATAATAAGGCCTTTCCAATTCCTGCGGATTTTCGACATTATCGACATAGGAAACTCCATCATCGACATACGTATTCGCCATCCGTATATTCGAAAATTCTGCTAGCCGAGCTTCGCTCTGAATTTTCAATTTTAACTCAGCATTTTCAGCTTTTTCAGTACCTTTATTTTCTATAGTTATCTCGCGAGTAAATTCAACACCCATGAGTGCAGTATCTTGTTTCTGTATTTGTACGGAAAGATCCACACCAGTAGAACGTTCTTCTGTCCCCTCAGCAGCATGTGCCACCTCAGGACTCAAGCTCGGTACCGCACTTGAAATTGGACCAGACACCAGGCCCACTCCTAAAGTAGCCACTGCAGACATGACTGCAAGCGCCCTTCTATACATTCGAGTATGGCTACGCCATCCCCCAGATACACTCCTCCACAGGTTTCCATCTACGCGCTTCATAGTATCTTTCTCCTCATCGCGTTTATGTACTATAAAGTCTCTTCCGCCTCTGGTTAGTCATTCTACGAAGTTTCACCCCCCCCGCAACTCGAGGTCACTCGTGTCTCAGTAGGCTATGAAAACCCTGTATACGCGTAAAAATGGGGCTGGTAAAATCCCCATAGGAATCCTTACCAGCCCCATTTTTAGCTGACCTTCCTTACATTCGCTCGAATTTTCATCCGGAATCGAACTAGATTTCGAGCCTCACGCCACCTTCTTGCTTACTTCTCGAAGTACCCACTCTCCCCCAGCCGAGCCGAAGGATCGAGGAGCATGGCTTTCTCCACTTCATGCGCGTCGTACCTCTGACCTCCTCGAGAACCGCCACGAGAAGAATCCTCACGATACCTACGGTTATCTATCTGCTCATACAGCGCTTCTTCCCCGCGCATACCCCGCTCGAGGTGGCGTGCGCCTTCAGCGAGGCGTTCGTTTGCACGAGTACGCCATGCTTCGAGAGCTTCTTCACCATACGCAGCACGCACAGATGCTTCGAAGGCACCCGGATGGACGAGAGCGACGAATCCAGACACGTGTCCGAAGCCGAGAGAGGTGACGAGGCCCGCCTTCACGTCGCGACCGCCGTGCACATCATGACCGCCGTGACCGCCACGTCCGTCACTCCCCTCGCCGAACCCCACACGCAGCGGCTTCCTCAGCCACACCATGTGCTCATCGCGCTCAAGCTTCGGGTCCACCACGTCGAGCGAAGCATTGCCTGGAAGCACACCTGTCCTGAACACATCCGTCAGACCATGCATCTGGAAGACGGCCGCACCACCCTTTGCGTGACCCGTCAGGCTCTTCTGGGAGATGACGTACAGTGGGTTACCCACTGAGCGCCCCAGTGCCCGTGCCACGGTGTTATGCAGCTCCGACTCGTTCGGGTCGTTTGCATTCGTAGAAGTATCGTGCTTCGAGACCACGGCTATATCATCCACGCTCACACCCAGCTCGCCGAGCTGACGCGCCAGCACAGACTGAGAACCACCCTGAGCGGCTGCGAGCGCGCCGAGGCCAGGAGCTGGGATGGAGGTATGTGCACCGTCCGCGAAGGACCGCACGTACCCGACCACTCCCGCCACCGGCAGACCCAGCTTCATAGCGATGTCGCCGCGCGTGAGCAGCACGGTACCACCGCCCTGCGCTTCCACGAATCCACCACGGCGGCGGTCATTTGCCCGCGAGAAGAAGCGCGCGTCGATGCCCTTCGCATACATGTCAGCAGAATTGGCTGTCGCATTCATGTATCCGAAGCCATTTACCGACTCGGTGCCGATGTCATCGATAGCGCCCGCCACGACGAAGTCTGCCTTTCCGAGGCGGATCTTATCGTAGCCTTCTTCCACCGATACTGCTGCCGTCGCGCACGCAGATACTGGCTGGACCATGGATCCATATCCGCCGATGTACGACTGCATGACGTGTGCGGCCACCACATTCGGCAGAGCTTCCTGGAGTATGTCGCTCGGATAGTCCTTATTCAGGTAGCGCTCGAGGTAGAGCTTACGCATGGATGCCATGCCACCAAAACCTGTACCCTGCGTACTGGCCACCTGGGACGGGTGGACGGCCTGCAGGATTTCTGCTGGGCTGAAGCCTGCTCCTATAAAGGAGTCCACTGCGGTGACGATGTTCCATAGAGCGATAGGATCCACGTCTTCCACCATGGAGCTTGGGATGCCCCAGCGTGTCGGGTCGAAGCCACGTGGGAATTGACCTCCCACAGTACGCGTCATGACGGTGCGGCGCGGCACGTGTACGCGCGAACCGGCAGCACGCGTGACGAGCCACTCGCCAGACTGCTCATCGAAGTGCACGGAGGTCCGCTCGGCATCCGCGTCCGCGTATTCGCGCGCGGTCTTCTCGTCCGCCACGGCGAACGTGACGTCGTGGTCGAGGAAGATCTCCGCGGCATCCTCGTTCGTCCCATGCAGGAAATCCGCACCCATGCCGTCGTCGAATTCGCGGATACCGCTGCGCGCCACGACCTCGTCATGGAAGCGCTCCCAGATGTCCTCTTCCGGCACGAGAGCGCCGTCCGCGTCATACCAGCCCGGCTTCGGCGCATCTGCCCAGGAGATAAGACCCATATTCCACGCGAGCTCTATGACGCCCGTCGCGTTCAGGTCCACGCTGCCGTCCGCGCGAATGCCCAGCTCAGCTTGCAGGCGCGTGCGGCCGAAGCCCCACGTTCCCAGCTCGCCGATGTTCACGATGACCACTTCATCCTCCGGACGCGCGGTGACGTTCTGCCAGTCTGCCGCGTGGACGGCTGGCTGAGCAGGCACGTGTGGCGTCGGCAGCGCTTTGAGCTCGAGGGCGGCGGGAGCGTCCGACTTTTGTGCAGGTCGTTCCACGCCGCCCGCACCCTCCTCAGCCACACGCCGCTGCGCCTCAGCCCGCAGCCCACTGAGGTCCAGCTTCTGCGCACCGAGTCCGCCCGTGAGGTCCACGCTCAGCGCCCCGGATGCGTCCGTCAGCGCGCGCACGGCAGCTGCCCGCGCCTCACGCGAGCACAGCGTCAGCAGCTCGCGCGCCATCTCAGCGGTGGTATACGTGCGAATTCCGCGCTCTTCGACCACATCCACGAGCGGATCGTTTCCACCCATAAGCCCGGTGCCGCGCACCCAGCCGATGAGCGGATGCGCGAAGCTGACATGCTCGGACCAGTCACGCTCGGCCTGTGCTCGGCGCACGATGGCGTCGAAGGCGGCCTTCACCTCGCCATACGCTCCGTCACCGCCGAAGATTCCTCGGTTCGGAGAGCCTGGAAGGATCACGTGCAGACGGTGCGCGATGTTCGTGTCCGCTCCGAGCGGTGCGAGACCTGCTATGGCGCGCTCCACACCCCAGAGCATGAGCCGCGCCTGGGATTCGAAGAGTTCGCCCGAATCGGCGAGCGTGCCGTGCACAGGCGGCGCTGCGAACGGGAAGAAGAGCGTCGGGCTGAGCCCAGGCTTGATCACGTCAGTCGTCGCGCCGTGCGTTTCCTTCTGCTCGGACCCTATCCACGCTACGAGCGCGTCCACGTCGCGGAAGCTCGAGAGATTCGCTGGAACGAGCCAGAGCTTCGCGCCCGAGACAGCGTGCGCACGGTAGACGTCTTTCGCCCACTGCTTGACTGCCGGAGAGAAGCTGTGACTCGTGGCGATGACGCTCGCTCCGCCTTCGAGTAGTCCCGCGACGACCTCGCCCGCGATGGAGTGTGCGGACACGCCGGTGACCACGGCCACGTCATGCATATACGGCGCGTTCTGCTCGTCGAGCTGCTCGAGAGCGCTCTGCGCTATCGTCTCGAAGACGTCCTTCTGCTCGCCCGAGCTGAGGCCCGCGTACCAGCGCGCCTGCTCGGCTATGGTCTGGCCGAGGCCCGTAAAGTGATGCGCTGCTGCTTCAGCATCCTTCTCGTGATAGATGCGTGCGAGGTCTTCGCGCGCGCTCGCCCAGCGGTCGTCCAGGAGGATGGCTTTGCGTTCGTCGAAGCGCGGGCTGACCTGCTCCACCCAGTTCGCACCGAGTTCAGCTTCCACCGCCTCGATGAGCGCTGCGTCCGCGTTTTCGCTCGGCGTGCTTTCGGCTTCTCGGATGCCCAATTCTTCCAGAACCGTGCGAGCCATCGTCGCGAGCACTCCGTTTTCTCCGGTGACTTTCTCCGCGAAAGCATTCAGAGCTGCCGAATCCACCACAGCACCGGCCGCATTCGAGCTCGTCGAGGCGAGCGAAACCGTCACCCCACGGCGTGCAGCCACCTGCTGGACAGCCTGGTCGATGAGCTGATCAGCACCAGCAGCATTCGCTACCGCGTCGGTAGGCAGAGATGTAAGCTCTCCCCCGCGTGTGCTCGAGCCCTCGCGCGTGGCGAGGAGAATCTCAGCCGTCACAGCTGCCACCCAGCCCTCGCCGAGTCCCCATGCAGTGCTGACACGCTGAGCGATGCGCGTGGCCTTCACTCCAGCTGCGCCGAAGAGCGCGTGGAGGCGCTCACGGATGGCATCACTGAGCACAGGGCCAAACGCACTATAGCGTGGAGCCACCGACTGGACGATGCCGTAGAGTGCGCTCACACTCGCTTCGGCTGCGCCTTCCACACTGGCCACACCGAGCTCTGTGGAGATGTCCATAAGAAGCTGGTTACGCTTCGAGGAGACTCCGTTCGTGAGAGTATCTGTGGTGTCCGCATCGCCTATCTGATCCGGGCGGATCTTCGCACTGAAGGCCAGCAGAGTGGCGATGGCGTCCGCCGCAGTGAAGTGGATGTCTGCTACTGGCTCGGCGGAGGCGGCAGAGACAGAGGCGGACACTGGCGCTGGGGATACAGGAGCTACGTCTTCCTGCGGGGCCTCGTGCGCGACCTTCTCGGCGTCTTCTACCTCCACGTCCTGCGGTACGAGCGAATCCGCATCCGTATCCGTCAGGTAGACGCGAGACGCATCGCGGCCCACGTTCCAGACCTGTGTGGTCCGATGTGCAAAATCTGGAAGAGCGAGAGTGCGCGACCCCATATTCGCGAGAGTAGGAGCCTTCCCCAGCCCCACTTCCACATAGTTCTCCACACCCAGCGTGCCGAACAGCAAAGCCTGCGTCTCTATCCAGCGCACCGGAGAGGCAAATTGCCAGCTCAGAAGCTCGGTGAGCAGCAGACGTCCGAGCTTCTGCTCGTCTGCAGCATACTCAGCCCAGAGCGCGTCGTCGTCCAGCGCAGCCTGAATGCGCGCAGACGGCACGACGTCCAGAATAGAGCGCGCGAAGTCCTTCGTCAGCTCGAACGGACGCGCCACGAGATTCGGAATGTAGCGCCCCACGAGCACGGAATAATCCATATGAGCCGGAAGCAGCGCGTCCAGCTTATCGCGGAACTCCGGCACCCCGGACCGCAGCTTCGTAGAGTGGAACGGTACGTCGATGCCCGGAACATACATGAACGGACGCTTGCCGCCAGCCGCAGCTGCGCGCGCAGACGCATCGCGGTTCAGATACTCGAGACCAGCTATGGTGCCCGCTACGGCATACTGCGAGCCAGCGAGGTTAAAGTTCACTATCTCGAGGAACTCGCCCGACTCCTTCGCCACCTGAGCGATATACTGCTTCACCGTGGCATCCGTCACGCCGAACTGGTTCGGACGCAGCGCTCCCATGCGGTAATTCGAACGGCCGCGCGCATCGCGCTCGATGAGGTGATGCATAGTCGAGCCGCGGTGGAAGACGAGCTCCACCACCGTCTCCAGCGGGATAATCTGCGCGAACGCACCCAGCGCGTTATACTCGCCGAGCGAATGCCCAGCGAAGTATGCCGGCTCGAAGGTTACACCCGCCTCACGCATGCGCGCACTCTGTGCGAACGCTACCGTGGCCAGCGCCACCTGCGTAAACTGCGTAAGATTCAGCAGACCCTCTGGATGGCGGTACGTCACGCCCTTCGCGGTGAGCTCGGTAGGATTATCTCGTACGACGGTGAGGATGGAGAAGCCGAGCTTCTCACGCGTCACCTTATCCGCACGCTCCCAGACTTCGCGCGCTGCAGGAGACTGCGCGCGCTCGTCTAAGACCATGCCCTGGCTCTGCACGCCCTGGCCTGGGTAGACGTACGCGCTTACTGGTGGGCGCACGATGGCCGTGGCCACGGAGACGACGGTTTTTTCGCCAGATGAGCCGTTCGCACCGTCCGAACCAGATACGCGGCACGTCACCTCGAGCACGAGGCCGCCACGCGCCACCTTCCCCACGCGCTCCACGGACACTTCTACAGTGTCGCCCAGCTGTACCATGCCATACATGGCATATGTCCAGCCTTCCACCTGCCAGTGCGCGCCCTTCACATCCGTGCTCTGCACGGCATGCTGAGCCACAGCAGACAGCCACATGCCATGCACGATAGGTGCATTCAGACCGCTGACGCGTGCAGCACGAACAGACGTGTGGATAGGATTAAAATCTCCCGATGTGCGCGCGAAGGCAGTCATATCGCTCGGAGCAGTGACGGTGACGCGGCGCAGGAGACGGCGTGGAGTGTCCCGGATGTCGATGTCCGCGACCTGGGCGCCCGCGTCTGCGCTACCCTGTCCCAGTCCACCATATGGCGCTGCTGGCTCAGGAAGCGCGCTCGAATATGCTCGACCGCGAATGGCCAGGCGCTCGGTCTGACGCGCGACGAGAGTACCGTCAGCGAGTCGGTGCTCCACATGCACAGTGATGACGCGGCCCGATGCAGTTTCCTCGTACGCGTCTGCCCAGCTGGTGAGCTGAATGCGCTCGCCCGCATGCTCGAGCAGCTGCTCCTCGCTGACCGCGAGCGCGATGCTGTGGTCCAGATGCACAGTATTCAGCAGGCCTTCGATCACAGGCATGTCTCCCACGTACACGCTCCCGAGTGCCGCGTAAATGGCTGGCCAGGCCGGACCTACGAGCGCATCTGGAGCCAGTGCGCTCGGCGCGAGATTCTCCGGAAGGGCCGCTCCCGCGACTGCCCAGTGATCCATGCCGAGGTTCGCGCTGAAAGTGTAATCTGCGCGGACGGTTCCGTATGGATGCACATCATCCCTGTCTGACCTATCCACGCGTGGCAGCTCAGTGATTTCGTCACCGGTTATCGCGGTATGCCCCACGCCCGCGGTTCCGGCGAGCATGGCATAGACGTGCTCGCTCAGGCGTTCGGCATCCACCACCGGCATACGGCTTGGCTCAGATGGGTTCAGTTTCAGCGGGATGACGATGTTCCGCACGGCGTGCTTGGCTAGGCCACCGTCCGCGTCACCGTCCCAGTGCGTGTCGAGATGAATGTCAAGGTCGTAGCTGTCTGCAGTATCCGAAACCGCGCGGATTTCGTAATACCCGTCCTCTGCGCTCGAGCCGTAGGCTGGGTTCTCCATGACGTGGCCGAGCCAGGAGATAGTCGGCGCGTTTCGGATGAATGCGTCTGGCGTAGCGCTGTCCTGCAGGCCTGAGTAGAGCTCTGCTGGTTCCGCTTCTGCTTCGTCTGCGGCGCGCTGGACGCATGCCTGCTCGAAACGGCCGAGAATAGTGCCAATTTTCTCGTTCTTTTCAGTAATCCCTGCCACAGACACTGGTCCTGGGATAATGCGGACAGCATCCGCACTGTAGCGTTCATCTTCTGACTGCCACAGCTGGTCGCGCCCCCACCAGCGCAGCAGGTCACCGTCGATGACGGGAACGAACGGCACCGGCTTCGCGGATTCGTTACACAGCGCAGGAAGCCACGCAGCATCCGCAGGCGTAACCTTCAGAGCATCCACCTGTGGATAATGCTCGCGCAGGGATGCGATGGCCGTCGCTGGATTTTCTACGGTGTGAAGAGACGGGAAGATTGAGATAAAAGTCCCATGATCCACGTCCACCACGCGCGCCTCCACGCGCTGCAGCAGATGCCAGAAGCGCGTCGCATACGACGGATCCGCCCACGGGAAGCTGAGCGCGGCGAAACGCTCGGCCCACTGCGCATACGTCATATCCTCCGAGTCGCCGAAATACGGCTTCGACGTCTGGCCGATGGCCTCGATGACCTCCGCACGGCGCGCCTGAAGCTCCTCCGGATGTTTCTCCAGGTATGCGATGAGCCGTCCCGCGCGCGACGACGCATTCTCTATCTCGTAGATATCCGCGTGCAGATGCGACATACCCGACGAGACACCACCGATCTCACCGCCCGCAGGAACCCAGCGCTCAGCCGGAGCGAACGGATCCGCGCTCTGATCGCTCGTTTGAGCAGGAACGGACACGACGCCCGGCGTGGCCACGAGCAAATCCTTCACCTGCTCACTCGTATGCGCTTCCTTCGCTACCATAGCGGCCGTGCCCACGAGCACGCCATCCACAGGCATACGCGCCACACCATAGCCCTCTGACCAGCTTCCCGACATGTAATCCGCCGCGCGCTCAGGCGTGCCTATGCCACCGCCCACCACGAGAACGACGTTCCCCGTCTCACGAATCTGACCATAAGTCTCGAGGAGCATGTCATCGAGGCTCTCCCAGGAGTGGTGTCCCCCGGCGAGGCCACCCTCCACTTCCATGAGAATCTGCAAAGGCTGAACGGCACGCGCGATGCGCAGCACATTCTGAATCTGCGCCACCGTGCCCGGCTTAAAGCCCACATACGGGAAACCATCAGCCTGCAGAGAATGCACGAGCTCGACGCCTTCCTCGAACTCGGGGATGCCTGCGGAGATAATGACGCCGTCTATGGCAGCACCCGACGCGCGCTTTTTCGAGACGATCCGCTGCGTACCGAACTGGAGATTCCACAGATAGCGGTCCATGAACATGGTGTTAAATTCGATGGATCGACCCTCGTCGAGCAGCTCGTCGAGGTCTGCCATGTTCTGGTTAAAGATGTCTTCGGTCACTTGGCCGCCGCCAGCCATCTCAGCCCAGTAGCCGGCGTTTGCCGCTGCTGCCACGAGCTCGGCGTCCACCGTGGTCGGCGTCATGCCGGCCAGGAGGATAGGCGGGCGGCCCGTCAGACGCGTGAAAGCGGTGCTGATGTGGGTGGCCTGCGGCGTCCGTGCGTTCTGCGCGGTCTGAGTGGTCTGAGTGGCCTGCGTGACCCGCGCTGCCTGCGCAGTCTGCGAGGTCAAGCCCGTGCGGATGACGCGCGGCGCGAAGCGCGACCAGTCTGCCGTACGCTCGAACTTTTCACCGTCTGTGATGAGCTTCACGCGGTCTTCAGCACTAGCAGCCGAGACCACACCTGCTCCCGTACCATCCACGAGAGCGGTGGTGAGCTTCGCCATAGTGCTGCCCGGGCCGAGGTCCACGAACCAGAGGGCATCGGCGTTCTCAGACTGCGAAGTACTGTTCGCCTGAGCCACATCCGCCGCCCAGTCCACGTGGTCCACGAGCACATGCTGTGCGAGGCTGCGAGCGCGCTCCACGCTCGCAGCGCTCAGGTCACACTCCTTCGCCCAGCGCTCCACGAGGCCCACAGCCTCCGTCATGAGCGGGCTGTGGAATGGCGCAGTGACCTCCAGATACTCCATCTGTGGAGTAAAGACACTGCCACCACGCTTTTTCTCCTCACGCTGCTTCGCTTGCTTCGCACTTTCCCTCTGAGCTGCCGCCTGAACAGCTTCGAGATCTGCTGGATAGCCCGACAGTACGACGTGTGTGGCCGAGTTCTGCACTGCCACGGATACTGGGCCACGCAGTGCGTGCCCTGTGCCAGCGCGGCGGATGAGCTCGTCTGCCTGGGCACGCGTGATGCCCTTGATGGAGAGCATCGGCGTGGAGGTGTGCGCGGTGGCCATGCCGAGTGTGCGTGCAGTGCGTGTGGCTGCCAGGCCTATGAGACGCGCGGTGGCGAGGATAGTGGCGATGTCTTCGTCCGAACTGTCCGTACTCTCCGTCTGCAGTGTGCGCACCACCTCCACAGCGAGCATACCCTGCGAGTGGCCGAGCACTGCGCGCAGCTGTGGCGAGCGCACATCGAGCCCTAAGTCCATAAGGTCGAGCAGAACACCTATCTGTGCGGTGAGGATGCCTGGCACGGAGACTGCTGCTTCTGCGGCGCGTCCGAGCGTGAGCGCTGGGCTCGCATAACTGAGGATGTCCACGTCACGCCCCGTAATGGCGAGCGCGTCGGATGCCACCGGGCTGATGATCTGTGCCGAGCGCGTCAGGAGCTGCGCTAGGCGCTCGGTGACCTGCGGGTTTGCTTTGAGGTCCTCGAGCGTGTTCGTCCATGGGGTGGACTGCCCGCCGAAGATGAGAGCGTATGGTTCTGCGTTAAATCGGTTCATGAGGGAAGTCATAGGTATCCTTGTGTCGAGAGTGAGTGAGTGAGAATGGCTTACAGTGGCTGATTTCCGTGCTTGCGCTGGTGCGTGCGCCGACCGCGTTTGTTCTGAAGGAGCACGAGCGAACGTTCGATGGTCTCACGAGTTTGCGCCGGATCTATCATGGCGTCTATCTCGCCTTTTTCGAGAGACAGGTTTGCGTTCACCGTGCTTTTTTCGTAGTCCGCGATGAGCTGGGCGCGCACCTCGTCCACGTTCTGCCCGTTATCCTGAGCTTTTCTCAATTCTTTGCGGTGAATAATATTCACCGCTCCTGCGGCTCCGAGTACCGCTATCTGTGAGTGAGGCCAGGCGAAGTTAAAGTCTGCGCCCATGGACTTCGAGCCCATGACGATGTATGCGCCACCGAACGCTTTTCTTAAGATGACAGTGATGAGTGGCACGCTCGCATTCGCGTAGGCGTAGATGACTTTCGCTCCCCTGCGGATGATGCCCGCATGTTCCTGGTCACTGCCCGGCTTATATCCCGGCACATCCACGAGAGTAATGACAGGAAGATTAAACGCATCGCACAAGCGCACGAAGCGAGCCAGCTTTTCGGAGGCATCCACGTCCAGAATGCCAGCGCGTACCGCAGGCTGGTTCGCCACGATGCCCACACTCTGCCCCTTAATGCATGCAAATCCCACCACCACGGAAGGGGCAAAGAGCTCATGCACTTCGAGAAACTCTCCATAATCCACGAGACAGTGGATGACGTCCACCACATCATAGGGCTGGCGGTCACTTTCTGGGATAATGCTTCCTATGCGGCGCGCTGCTTCCTCTTCGGCATGGCCGTTTGAGTAGGGATACACCGGAGCTTTCTCTTCGCTGCTGTCGGGCAGATAAGCGAGCACTGTGCGTACATAGTCGATGGCGTCCGCCTCATCCTCGCCGAGGTAGTGCGCCACGCCAGATGTGGCATTATGGACATATCCGCCACCGAGTTCATCCATAGAGATCTGCTCGCCGGTGGCTGCCTTGACCACATCGGGACCGGTGACGAACATGTAGGAATTGTCCTTCGTCATGACGATCATATCTGTCAGCGCCGGACAGTACACCGCGCCACCCGCACACGGTCCGAGGATAAGCGAAATCTGCGGGATAACACCCGAGGCTTCGCACGTCTTCGAAAAAATCCGGCCGTACTGCGTCAGCGCGCTCACGCCTTCCTGGATACGCGCGCCACCCGAGTCGATGAGCGCGACGACGGGCACTTTCAGCTCCATGGCCATGTCCAGAAGATGGCAGATCTTCTGCCCCTCGGCCTCTCCCATGGTGCCGCCGCGCACAGAAAAGTCCTGCGCATAGACGCCCACTTTACGCCCGCGAATCATGCCGAAGCCTGTGACGACGGCGCTTCCTGCCACGCCAGCGTTAATATTTCCGCCGGCGAAGCGGCCCATCTCCACGAAAGAGTCGCGGTCGAACAGCATGTCGAGACGTTCGCGCGCGGTGTACTTTCCCTTCGGGTGCTGACGAGCGCGCGCATGATCTTCCGCATCATGAGCAAGCTGAGCCGCGCGACGGATTTCAGCACGCAGCGGCTGAGAGGAGTCCGTCTTTTCAGCTCCTTCGATGATGGAGGAGGATGCCCATTCGAGCCTGTCGAGAGTCGTAATCATTTATTTCTCCTCCTTCTTAGCTGACGTCGTACCTGCCGTCGTACTTGCCGTCACATCCACCTTCAGCAAGCCTTCACCCGCATCCACACCGTCTGCCGGCCCTACGTATATCTCCGAAATGACTCCAGCCACGGGCGCGTACACGTAGTTTTCCATCTTCATAGATTCGAGCACCACGAGGAGGTCTCCCTTCGAAACTTTCTGCCCCACAGCCACATTCACGCGAGTGACCACGGCCTGCATAGGAGCCTTGATCTCGCCATTCGAGCCGACGAGGCCACCATCTGCTGGATTCGCGCCCGTGCCTGAGCCCGAGCCAGCCCCGAGCACACCCATGCCCTTACCGCGCAAAGGCTGCGTGCGCCTCGAAGCGATAGGCCTGTGGGAGGTGGACACTGCAGCGATGACATACTCTGGCACGGATATCTTCATGCGACGGTCATCCACTTCCACCACGAAAGTGGTATTCGCCACATCACGCGAGCTGCCCAGCTGCGAGTTCGCACGAAGCGTGCCCAGCTCGCTCGGCTCGACGGAATTCACCTCCCGGTTCACTCCCCCACTCAAGCCAGCGCTCGCCGGCTGACCTGCCCGCGCTGCCTGCGCATGCGTATTCAGGAATGTCGTCTCCAGCCACTTCGTCGTCACGTTAAACTGTCCAGAGCGTCCCCGAGCAGTGAAGTCATCATGTGCGAAAATCTCGTCGTACAGTCCCACCGGCGTAGGCACGCCCTCGAGGGAGAACTCCGAAATAGCGCGATGCACGCGTGCCAGAGCGAGGTCTCGCGTGGCAGCCGTAACGATGAGCTTTCCCATCATGGAGTCATACTTCGGCGAGATAGTATCCCCCGCTGAGACTCCGAAGTCCACGCGGATGCCTGGACCTTCCGGGAAGTGAAGGCTTTCTATAACGCCCGAGCCTGGAGTGAGATTCTTCGCCGGATCTTCGCTCGTTATGCGTAGCTCAAAGCTGTGCCCACGCGTCGCCGCACGCCCCTGAACGCTCACCCCACCACCGTCTGCTATAACGAGCTGCTCGCGCACGAGGTCTATGCCGCACACTTCTTCGGATACCGTGTGCTCCACCTGCAGGCGTGGATTTACTTCGAGGAAGTACACATCCTGCTGCGCAGTCACCATGAACTCGCAGGTTCCCAGTCCCACATAGTCCGCTGCCTCGAAGAGACGCTGGGAGAAGAGATACAGCGTCTCTTCTACAGAGTCACTGAGGAATGGCGCTGGCGCTTCTTCGATGAGTTTCTGGTTTCGCCGCTGTACCGAGCAGTCGCGCGTGGAGTACACGGTAAAGTGACCTGCCGCATCTCGCCCGCACTGGGTTTCCACGTGGCGCGCTTCACTCACGAATTTTTCTATAAAGTATTTATCCAGATCCCCGCCTTGCAGAGCATCGTGGCTCATAAAGAAGGCACGCACATCATCTTCTGTGCGTACCACGGTTATGCCGCGCCCGCCGCCACCATCGGCACGCTTCAGCATAGCCGGGTAGCCATGCGTCGAGCAGAAGTGCAGCAGCGTGTGCACGTCCGAGACAGGCTCAGAGATGCCCGGGACAGGAGTCACCTGAGCACGCTCGGCGAAGCGACGCGCAGTTATCTTATCTCCCAGCTCGTGAAGCGCTTCAGGCCGTGGGCCCACCCAGGTCAGACCCGCGTCGAGCACGCGGCGTGCGAAGTCCGGGTTTTCGGACAGGAAGCCGTAGCCTGGATGAATGGCGTCAGCATGCGCGCGTTCAGCTATCTCGAGGATGCGTTCCACGTTCAGATACGTTTCGTTATACGTATCCCCTGGCATGTGGTAGGCCTCGCTGGCACGCTGAACGTACGGCGCGAGCCGGTCCTGGTCCGAGTAGATGGCCACGGTCTGGATACCCATCTCCTGTGCTGTGCGGATGACGCGTAGCGCTATCTCGCCGCGGTTTGCTATGAGCAGCTTCTTCATGCGTTTTCCCTTCCGAAGGTCTGTGCGTGGAGCACATCTCCCACGTTCACTTCGTATGCGCCGTCGAGCTCGAGGCGTGCGCTCGGCGTGATGTCTGTGGCTTTTCCTATGTGCGTGGTGCCGTCTGCGAGCTGCACACGCACGGCTCGTCCGAGTATGCAGCTTTCGTTTTTCGCCCGCGCTCTGAGTTCGTTCGCGTTCATGCGTGTGAGTGCTGCGTGTATTTTTCTGCCAATTCTTCCTCTGAGCTCCTCTCGCACATCCACGCTCTGATTCAGACTCGTAGCGGCATACAGACCGTCTAATTCTTCAGGCGCTGGAGCGCTGGAAAGGTTTAGTCCTATGCCCATGATGACTGCGAGAGTATCCGGGGTAGGCAGCTCCACGACTTCACAGAGGATGCCGCCGAGCTTCTTCTCGTTCAGGTAGAGGTCATTCGGCCACTTGAGGCGCACAGGAAGCTCAGGATCTATCTGCTCGCGAAGGGCGTCGAGTGTGGCGAGTCCTGCCAGCGTGGGGAGCCAGGAGCCCTGTGTCCCATACAGCCCTCGTGGCACTTCACATACATAGGATGCATAAAAATTCTGCGTATCCGAGCTCACCCACGTGCGGCCGAGGCGGCCGCGGCCTGCTGTCTGCATATCTGCGCTTACGATGGCTCTCAGGCCACTCGAGCCCTGCAGATGCAGGCTGGAGAGCAGAGTGCGCGCCTTAGTATTCGTGGAATCCACGACGTGGTAATGTTCGTTTACTGTCACATATTCTCCTAACAGACTTTATATAAATTACCAATTTTTTCGCCATTTGCCTAGAAAGATTCCTACAAAGTTTCTCTGGCGTTTCTTATAGGTTTCATACAACTATATTTTTTACTATGTGGGTTTTTCACACTTCGTCGTGCGCATTTTGTAGCATAACATACAAGTCTTTCATTTGTACTGACGCACTATCGAAGGAGAAAGAATTGTTTATCACCTCTAATATCTTTGCTCGTTTCCACAGTATATCGTGGGGAAAGTATGCGCTGTTCACTCTGCTTCTCACCGCAGCTGGCATGGCAGGAAAAGTGACTATCCCCGGAACCCAGGTGGGGATAACCATGCAGACTTTCGTCCTCATGCTCGTCGCGCTGAATCTCACACGTACTGAAGGTCTGAGCGTTCTGACCACCTACATCGCTCTCGGATCTGCTGGACTTCCCGTCTTCTCCGGAGGCATGAGCACCGCAGCACTGGTGGGTCCGAGCGCAGGATTCATCTGGGGCTTTATCCCCGCGCTACTCATCTGCGAAAAGCTCGCACGCTCCACACGCGAAAATACTCAGAGCCTTACTGTCCGTTTCCTCGGGTATAGCGCAGCGCTCACTGCCGGCATGATGGTCTTCCTCTACCTCTTCGGCGTCAGCGTGCAAAGTGCCATCACGGGCCTGAGCTGGACAGCACTGATGAGCGCATCCCTGGCGTTCATTCCACTCGACATCGTGAAAACACTGGTCGCAGTGGCTCTCACGTTAGGAATAAAGGGACTCGCGCGTACAGTGAGAACGCTGAAAAAGAAGCAAGAATAAAAATAAAAAGAAAATGGCCGGAAGAAAACTCTCCGGCCATTTTCGCGCAGAAATAGTATAAAATAAAAGGAGGAAGAAACTGCGACAGTTCACCGAAAAGACAGAAAGCGAGACGCTCATGATAGCACCGCCACAGCTCGATAATCTCGACACTCCTGCGCGCGCGGCAGTAGAACTCATCGTTAACGAATGTCTCACCGAATGCGCCGAAAAAACGGACTGGTACCTTACGCTCGGTGAAAATGAAGCCTACTATCTGCGCGTTATACTGCTGACTGCAGTAGCAGATTACATCACTTTCGCACGCGAGCACGCACTGAACACTGCTTACGACGAGGGTGTGTCTGCAGATGAACTCTTCACGCTCGCTCCGCTGGAGACGACCACGAAAATAACACTCGAAAACGTCATCGACGCTATCCGCATAGCAGTAAAAAACGTAGAAAAGCACGTCTCATCTTTCGCACCAGAAGGACAGGAAGCTGCCTACGTGCGTGCAGCCATGTACTTCTCACGCGAAGTAGCCTTCTCCGCTGCGCAAATATACAGCCGTGTAGCAGTAACGCGCACCATCTGGGACACACGCGACGAAGCATTCATCATCGAATCCCTCTTAAACTGCGACTACTCACCGTCCCTCCAGTCTCGCGTGGCGAACTTTAAATGGCAGCCAGACGAGAACTTCTTCGCCATCGTGGGAGACTTCGACACATCCTCCAGTCTGCGCTCCGGATTCGTTCAGGGCGACCTTAGAAACGCCGTCCTTCAGCTCGGCGGACAGGTGTGCATATCCTCACACGATGATTTCACCATACTGCTCATAGGCATGGGAGCAGAAAAGTCTCGCAGACCATTCCTCGAGCTCGCCGCTACACTCTTCGATGAGATTCCTACGGCTTGCATCGGCCCGACGCGCTCTCGCCTCGAAGGAGCTTCTGCCACTCTGCGCGCTGCACTAAACGGCTTTAATGCTCGCTTTGCTTATCCTGAGCATCCGAATCCTATGTTCGCAGAGGATTTGCTCGCTGAGCGCGCACTCTTCGGAGATGATGACGCGCAGCAGGAGCTCTATGAGAAGGTGTACCAGCCTCTCAAGCAGTATGAGCGTAAAACGCAGATACTCAGCACTTTACAGGCCTTCCTCTTCTCGGGGTCTTCTCTCGAACACACTGCACAGGTTCTGAATGTGCATCCAAATACCATACGTTATCGCTTAAAAAAGTCCGCCGAAGTAACCGAATGGGATGCGACGAACGCTCGCGAAGCCTATATCCTCACCACTGCCATAAAGATAGGTCGGTATAAGGATTCACTTCGCGAAGCAGAGGAACGTGCAGCAGCTGCTCGTGAGGAACGTGCTGAAGCTCAGCGCGAAGCACAGTCGGTGGCACGCACGCTCGAGCAGGTGATGGATCAGATGCGCGAATAGGTAAAGGCTACTCAAACGCAGAGTCATCCAGCCGCAGCACTATCCACGGTCATAAAAAGCCTCGGGCATGTATGACCGAGAACTCAAGACTTTACCCCATACGCCAGAGGGCAGCTAGCACCGTGAAAAGCACCAGCTGCCCTCTAGAAGAATGTGCAGGGAACGGTTCACCCGAGTTAAAATCCCCACATTATAGTCTCACGCCCATCACACGTTAAACTTAAACTCCACGACGTCGCCGTCCTGCATCACGTAATCTTTACCTTCGAGGCGCATCTTTCCTTCTTCCTTCACCTTCGCGTAGGAGCCTGCCTCCACGAGGTCGTCGAAGGATACGATGGCAGCCTTAATGAAGCCACGCTCGAAGTCCGAGTGAATCACGCCTGCAGCCTGAGGAGCAGTCCAGCCCTTATGAATAGTCCACGCACGCACTTCCTTCTCACCTGCAGTCAGGTACGTCTGCAGCCCGAGAGTGTCGAAGCCCACGCGCGCCAGCTGGTCGAGGCCGGACTCGCTCAGTCCTGCATCCGCAAGCATCTCGCGTGCGTCATCCTCATCCAGTTCCGTCAGGTCAGACTCGAACTGTGCATTCAGGAAGATGGCCTTCGCTGGAGCCACCATCTCAGACAAACGCGTCTTCAGCGCATCATCCGTCAGCTCATCATCATCCATGTTAAAGACGTAGATGAATGGCTTCGCCGTCAGCAGCTGCAGCTCACGCAGCTCTGCTGGGTCGATGCGACCAGCCTTCGCAGCCTGGTCGATGGTCAGACCTTCTTCGAGCACAGCCTGCGCCTTCTTCACCTCATCGAGGTACTCCGGCTTAATCTTCTTTCCACGCAGATCCTTTTCGAGGCGCGGGATAGCATTCTCGATGGTCTGCAGGTCTGCGAGGATGAGCTCAGTGTTAATGGTCTCGATGTCATCAGTCGGATCTACTTTACCGTTCACGTGGACGATGTCATCATCACTGAACACGCGCGTCACTTCGCAGATGGCGTCTGCTTCACGGATATTCGCGAGGAACTGGTTCCCCAGACCTTCGCCTTCCGAAGCTCCCTTCACTATGCCAGCGATGTCCACGAAGGTAACCGTAGCCGGCACGAGCTTCGTGGTATTCACGATGGGCGCGAGTGCTGCCAGACGCGCATCAGGAAGTGGCACTATACCCGTATTTGGTTCGATGGTGGCGAAGGGATAGTTCTCCGCGAGCACGTTATTCCGAGTTAATGCATTAAACAGTGTGGACTTACCGACGTTCGGCAGGCCCACGATTCCTATAGTTAAAGCCATACTTCTATCTTACCTTCTGCCCTACCGCGGCGTTTTCTGTGGTCGCGGACCCGTCCGCGCTGCCACCGCGCTTCTGGCACGCTTCTACCGCGAGCCTACCTCGAACTTTCCACAGCGTCGATGGCGCTGATCACGCTCCCCCGGAACCCCGTCTGCTCGAGCGCTGCTACACCCTGAATGGTAGTGCCGCCCGGCGAGCAGACTGCGTCCTTCATGACAGCCGGAGCGAGCCCCGTGCTCAGCTGGAGAGCACCCGTCCCTGCGATCATTCCTGCTGCGAGGCGATATGCCGTGGCGCGCTGGAGACCATACTTCACGCCTGCGTCAGCAAGCGCTTCCATGAACATGGCCGCATATGCTGGGCCGCACCCCGCCAGAGTTCCTGCCACAGAGACGTGCGCGCTGTCCACGAATTCGAGCGTCGAGATAGGCTCGAAGAGCGCGCGCACCGTCTCGAGGTCTGCATCTGTGAGCGTGTGCGCATCTTCTGCCACGACCACACCCTGGCCTATGGCTATAGGCGTGTTCGGAATAGTGGAGATATGCCGCGCGCCATCTGGAAGGAGTTCGTTCCAGAATGAGTTTAGCTTTCCTGCTGCCAGCGAGATGATGAGCTTTGTGGACCAGTCTACGTCCGCGAGGAACTCGCTGAAAATGCCTTCTATCTGGTATGGCTTAACCGCCACGATGAGTACGTCTGCTGCATCGACCACGTCGCGCGCTGTCCGCACTGCTTCTACTCCGCGCTGCTGCGCTTTATCCTGGAGAGCGTCGAAGTGCGCGGCACACGCGAGGATGCGCGCGTCTTCAGCAGTGTGCGTGGAGCGCCATCCGTCCACGATAGCTGTGGCCATGTTCCCAAATCCGAGGAATCCTACTGTCGTCATTCTGCTTCTTTCTTTAGAGAAGATTTTCGAGGTCGCCGAGACTGAGCGCTTCCTCATACAGGTGCTGGAAAACGTTCCCGCTTCTGGCTCCGTCATGCTCGAATTCGTTCGTCACCCACGCGTGAGAGTTCCCCACGCGTGAGAGCGTGTCGAGCTGGAGTCCGGAGTCCACGTACATGTCGTCGAAGTAGACGGCCGCGCGTAGAGGTACTGTATTTTCTGCCAATTTTTCCTCATCATAGACCTTCCCCCAGCTCGTGTCAGCCATGAGAAGATCCATAGCAGGTGCGAATGGACGTAATGCGGCGTCCTGCTCAAACATCTCCGGAAGAGCGGCTTCGCCTATGAGCATGAGTGGACGCGCGTCCTCGCTCATCGCTGGCGTGTCGCGTAAGACCTGATTCGCTGCCCAGGAAATTGGGCTTATATTCTCGTTCGCATAGATAAACTCCTGCAGAACCCAGTACAGCTCATCTCCATACGAGGTCGTCCGCGCGAACAGCTCCATGAGGAAGCCGTCGGTCAGAATACCGGACGCCTCATCTGCCGGGCTCGCAAACGCCGTATCCACAGTCCAGTGCATCCGCTCAAAGCTCGGCTTTATACCGAAATCTCCGCCCAGCATCTGCAGACGGCGCACACTGACCAGATCCCCGTTCGGGAGCTGAACCCCGCCCGAAGCGATGATGTCTGCGATGTGCGCGAGCTTCGCCTCATCCTCGGGATAGCGCGCGTAATACTGCTGAGTCTTCGTTATCATGCGCGGAACCGTGTGCTCGTAGACCTCACGCGGATTCATAGGGATGTGCGGAATACCACCCGTCACGAAACTCACCGCGAGCGCGTGTGGGAAGAGGGAAAGATAAGCCATGGTGAGGAAGCCGCCATAGCTCTGCCCGAGCGTGGCCCACTTCTGACCGCCGAACTGGGTCAGACGCAGATACTCGCAGTCATGAATAATGGAGTCCGCAAGGAAATTCTTCAAGAAGTCCGCTATCTGCCGAGCAGTCTCACCATTCTTCGTGCGCCGAGTGATGCTCGACGCATCCACGCGCGAGGACCGACCCGTACCTCGCTGGTCGATGAGTACCACACGGAAATGCTTTACAGCCTCAGCGAGCCACGGAATAGAATCCGCAGACATAGGCCGCGGCCCCATACCGCCAGGGCCACCCTGAAGGAAGAGAAGCAGAGGAAGCTCACGCTTCGCATTCTCAGCAGACGTCACCACACGGTAGAACAGCTGAATCTGCTCCCCGGCGAAACTCTCCTGCTCAGGCTCTTCTGCACCATCCTTCCACTGCCAGTGCAGTGGCACGTTTATCACATGATCATCCACGTGCAGCCCCGGCACGTAGTAGCGCGAAATATCTGTCATACCTCTAGAGTAGCGAGAGCGGAGGATGGGGATAGATTCTACGCAAACTCCCTACTCACTTCCCGCAGCGCGCGCATGAACTCATCCTCGTTCATGATGGATATGCTCACGCCACTATGCTGCAGGTCGAGTGCTTTACGCACTTTCGCCGAGCTTCCATCTGCCCTGTTCGGACCGACGAGGAGGATGTTCGTTTTTGTCGTCACTGCTGCAGATACTTCGCCGCCGAGGGAACATATAAGCGCTTCTACCTGTCCACGCGAGCCATAGCTCAGCGTTCCCGTGATGGCCACGCGCGAGCCACGGAGGAATTGACCTTTCGGCGAAATGTACGGCATGGCATACGCCTTACGACGGTCTATGCGCGGACGCTGCGAGCGCGGACTGCGAGTAGCAGACGCCGAGCGAGAGCCGTTCGCCATGATGTCCTCCACAGCATCAGCTCCGAACTCGTCGAGAAACTTCGCGTATACCTTCCCGCACACGACAGCATCCGCGAGCGCGTTATGATGATCGAACTCCTCATCCGCGTAATAATGGTCATACACGGGCTCTAAGCCGAACGAGTCAAGCTGACCAGACAGCAGGTTCCGAGCGAGCTTCAGCGTGCAGTGGCGCGGATTAGCCCATTCAGCCAAGCCGAAGTATGACGTCAGATGGTTAATAACCGAACCGTCAAACGGCATGTTATGCGCGACTATAGGGTCATCTGCCACAAACTCGCGCACATCCTCGATGATATCTGTCCAGAGCGGAGAGTGCGCGACATCCTCTACATGAATACCATGGATACGCACGTTCTGAGCCCAGAAGTCCCCATACTCGCGCGGCGGCTGAATGAGCGAGTAATACTCACCCAGCTGTTCGCCCTCAGCACTGAACCGTACCATACCCAGCGAGCAGGCGGACTCACGGTGTCCGTTCGCCGTCTCGAAGTCCAAAGCCACAAAAGAATGCATATCACTACTGTAGTCATCACGAGCGACGTACAGCGATCATGGAATCCCACAGAAAACTGTAAATCCCCCATACGGGTGATATCTTTCGAGGGATACTCCCTATAAATTAAAACTCGTGAATACTATAAACAAGAAGCAGGTCGCCGCACAGAAGCACGACCCGCAGCGGAGGCATATACCGACCGCACAAAACACGAAGAAAAACCTTAAGGAGGACACAGTGAAGACTCCACAGAAACCTATTCGCTTAGTCGTGGCGGAAGACCAAAAGCTCATTCATACTATGCTCACGTCGTTCCTTTCCAGTGAAGCAAACATAGAGGTCGTGGGCCATGCCTATAACGGCGACGAAGCTATCGAGGTGACACGAAGCGTGCACCCCGACATCGTTCTCATGGACATCCGTATGCCATTTACGAATGGGCTCGAGGCGACGCGCGCCATCATTACGGAGCAGGTCGAGGCGCTGAAGGTGGGACGGCCATATTCAGGACGGTCACGCTACCAGCATCAAGCACATACTGAAGGAGCGTCTGCTTCTTCAGTTTCTTCCGCCTCTTGCGCTTCACCTACCGAGCTACACCATCTGCGCTCGAAGCTCGACACAAAAGTGATTATTCTGACGACGTATAATAATCCTCGGTATCGCTACCTCGCGCACGATTTCGGCGCAAGCGACTTCCTACTTAAGGATGATGATCCGAAAGACGTCATTCACACCATAGAAAGCGTCTATACCGAAAGTCCCGACGCCCCACATATGTTCGATAACATAGGAGCTCCACGGTCTTTAGTTATTCCCGAATCCCTAGACATTAAACGTTTCCGCCAGATTCCAGAACTTGCGAGCATTACAGACCGAGAACGTGACGTTATCCTCCTCATCGCTGAAGGCTATACGAATAACGAGATAGCGAAGACACTTCACGTGAGCCTCGAAACAGCAAAAACGCACGTTCATAACATTCTACGAAAGATTCATAGCGAACGCCGCGCACAGATAGCTACATTCGCTCACGAAAATGCCCTCATGTATAAATACGATTCGTTCGCGCCGAGCGGTATACAGCACGAGCATGAGCGGCTCTAACACAAGGAAGCACCATTCAAAGAAGTACTGACCGAAGAAGTACTGACCGAAGAAGTGCCGCTCGAGAAACTAAATATTCGCTAGGACGTTTCCTCGGGACACATTCTCAGGAACCACTCTCAGGGACCGCTCTCGAGAGGAAGCTCCTGAGAGCAATACGCGGTCTTTCTGCCTGGTCAGGTACGTTCTGTCCGTGCGTACCTGACCAAGCAGAAAAGCCTCTAAGGTCTGGCTCTTCGGGTGTTTGCGTGGGGTGGTTTGACGGCATCTAGCCGAATGACTTGACTCGGGTGAAGGATCACGAACAGTATGGAAAATCGAGAAAAACCACTTCTTAGTTTCTTAGTGGATCTGAGTGGATCTGAGTGGATTCGACTATGTCTGAGTACTCTAGAGAGTCATTACCCAGGATTTGAGGAATACCGGCTCGATGCACATGGTCAAAACCACTCATGATAGCGTTCCCATTTTAAAAAAATCCAGGCTGCGAAAACTAACAAAACGATAAGCGTACTATAGTATGCCTTCAAGCAGACGATACCATGCAGTTCCTCATATCCCCTGCTATGCTACAGTGCATAGTATGAGTGTGCATTCCTTAAGCCCCACAGAACATGCAGTTCTGCGCGCTATACTACGCCATGACGGCGTGTCGCGCAGTCAGCTAGCAGAACTCGTCGGCGTAAGCATGCCCACCATAGCCTCTGCTTTAAAGACCCTAGCTGAGCATCGTTACGTCGTCCAGTCTTCCGGCGCGCATGCCTCGACAGGAGGAAGGCGCTCTGACGCATATTCCTTCGCATACTCGCGCTGCATCTGCGTGGGGGTGCTCGTCAGCAAAGGAACAGCGCATCTGCTCGCTATGAATCTGCGTGGAGAAGTCTCTTCTCGTTCCGCCCTGAATCTCGACGACTTCGGTACAGCGAATTTTTACGATAATCTCGCCCTAGCCATAGAGTCCTTCGTATCATCGAGCCACATAGATCCTCGCCATTTACGTGGCATAGGCGTGACGGTAACATCTCTAGCAGCTCTCGACGAAGCGAGCGAGAACCGACTTCGTCATGCCATCGAGTCGCGCCTGCACTACCCTATCCGCATTATGCGAGAGCCCTTCGCACTCGCTGCAGCAGAAACGCTCTTTCACCCCGATATACCGGACGCAGCATGCATATATCTTAATGCGACGATGAGTAGTGCATTCATCCGCTCGGGACACTATGTACGTTCTGCTACGTTCATCGAGCACATGACGCTCTATCCGGCAGGATATTCTCTCAGCTCGGAACACCAAGCAAACATACGCGACATATCCTTTTCTCCTCGACCAGAAGCTCCGACTTCATCGAATCATCGTTGTTCCTGTGGACAGTATGGGTGCGCACAGATGTTCTGCAGCGCTCAGGCATTACTACACTCTGTCGCCACCGCCATTCCTGGCACATTCAGAATATCGGGCACATCCAGCACAGACGTCTACACTTTTATTAACGCCATGCGCGATGGAAGCTACACGCATACGAAGGCTTTTAACACCTACCTCGACGCACTCGCCCAGCTTATTCATAACATTCGGATGGTTCTTCCCGTTCCCATCATCCTCGGAGGCGAAGTAGCTCGCTACTTCGATAGCTCTGACCTCGGCGACATTCGCTCCCGAGTTCGTAGCCTAGAGCCTTCTCTAGGGTTCTCTCCGAGTAATTTTACTATTCTGAAAAGTGCTTGTGCTCCCGATCAAGCCATCATGGGAGCAGCCTATGTCCTCGCGCAGGATTATCTGGACTCTCTGCTACATTCGTAGATAATTTACTGGTATCTTCGGATACGTCACTTCACGGATGAAGACACGAGATGAAGAAATCAGACGAGAATAAAGGAGTTACGATGACGACGATGTTCCTGCTCGCTGCAAACACTACCCTTACAGATACTTTAACCGAATCTAGCTGCCTGCTTATCACGTTCAGCATGGCAGGCCTCTTCGCTGTACTCAGCTTCGGAGCGCTCCTCTTTGCTGCGCGCATAGCAGGACAGAAAAACAGAGCATCCGAGTGCGAAGCGGAAAACTCCACTGGCCCTATGGAAGGCTAGGAGTACGAAAAAGAGCGAATAGTGAGCAGATTCTCAGTGCAGAAGTCTACCGAGAATCTGCTCACCGGCACGAGGTTTGTCTACTCCCAGGACCACTTAGGACTCCCAGGACACCTAGGACGCCTACGACGCTTAGGACGCCTAGGAAAAACCGCCCTCTATGCACGCTACGCTAACTATCTCATCTGCGAAAAGCTACTCTAGCCCAGCTTCGCGAACTGCATCGAATCCCCTCTGAAGGTCCGCGAGGATATCGTCTATGTGCTCCGTGCCTACAGAAAGGCGGATGGTGGCCTGCGAGATTCCCTGCGATGCGAGCTCTTCTTCCGTTTCCTGCGAGTGCGTGGTGGATGCAGGATGAACCACGAGGCTTTTCACATCAGCTACATTCGCGAGGAGACTGAACAGCTGTAAGTTATCGATGAATACGCGAGCAGCATCCTTTCCGCCTTTAATATCGAAGGTGAAGATGGAACCTGCTCCCTGTGGGAAGTACCGTTCATACAGTGCATGGTCTGGTCGGTTCTCTATGCTCGGATGGCTTACGGACTCTACTTCTGGAACGCTCTGAAGGTACTTCACCACTTTCAGAGCATTTTCCACATGTCTCTCTACACGTAGCGAGAGAGTCTCAAGTCCCTGAAGTAGGATCCACGCATTAAACGGCGAGATGGCCGCTCCCGTGTCGCGCAGGATAATAGCACGAATGCGTGTGACAAATGCAGTTCCTCCGAGAGCTTCATAGAAGTTCAGCCCATGATAGCTACTGTCTGGCGTCGTGAGAGTAGGGAACTTTCCTGGTACTTCAGCCCAGTTAAACTTTCCTCCTTCCACGATGACACCGCCGAGAGTAGTCCCATGCCCGCCTATGAACTTCGTCGCCGAATGAACCACGATGTCAGCCCCATGTTCGAGCGGACGGAAGAGATATGGTGTAGCGAATGTGTTATCCACGATAACGGGCACATGATGGCGGTGTGCTATCTGGGAGATAACCTCGAAGTCTACGAGGTCCGCTTTAGGATTACCGAACGTCTCAAAGAAAACGAGCTTCGTATTCTCCTGAATAGCTTCCTCGAAGTTCTGCGGGTCAGAAGGATCGACGAAAGTAGTCGTCACCCCGTTTCGCGGTAGCGTGTGTGCGAGAAGGTTATATGTGCCTCCGTATATGTTATTCGCTGCGACGATGTGGTCTCCCTGTTCCGTAATGTTCGACAGCGCGTAGAACACTGCAGATGCTCCCGACGCTACTGCGAGAGCAGCAGTACCACCTTCAAGCGCAGCGATACGCTTTTCGAAGACATCCTGAGTGGAATTCGTCAGGCGTCCGTAGATATTCCCCGCATCCGAGAGGTTAAAACGTGCTTCTGCGTGGTCGAAATCGTGAAAAACGTAAGATGTGGTCTGGTAGATAGGAACTGCTCGAGCATCACTGGCAGGATCTGCCTGCTCCTGACCCACATGAAGCTGAAGAGTTTCGAAGCGATAGTTCTGAGGATTATTCTGGGCGTTCGTCATAGTGGCGTCCTTTCCATAGTCCATAAAGGTAAGGGCTTTCAAGCCCCTGAGTAAGTCGTGTGATGCCCACTGTACGGGCTTAGTGTGCTGAACACACGCAGGTTCTTATCACGTTTGCTTATAACCTCTTATCAGTGAGAGCTTTTCTGCCATTTCACGGACTAATACGCGTAGTGGAAAAATTGATCTCACTCAGCTACGCTTACAGGAGAGACATAAACAGAGGGTTTCCGCGAAATGCGCGAACCCCTACTCAAGGAGAGATAGTATGACCCATGCCACGCTGTACCAGCGCAACCCCCTCTACGTTCCACGCGTCGCAGCAGTTCACGATATGTGCGGATACGGAAAATGCTCGCTGACCGCCGCCATTCCTATACTGTCTGCAGCCGGCTGCGACGTTTGCCCTGTACCGACGGCGCTCTTTTCTGCACATACTCTCTATAAGACGTATACCTTCCATGACACGACAGACATCCTGTCTGCATACCTCGACGCATGGAAGGAGGAGAACGTCGACCTTGATGCCGTGTACTCCGGCTTCCTCGGCTCGCCTGCTCAGGTGGATCTCGTTCAGCGACTCTACAGCGAGTACCCTCATGCACTTCATCTGGTCGACCCTGTGATGGGTGACGCCGGTAAGATGTATCCGACGTATACTCAGGAGCTCTGTGACGCGACGAAGCGCCTGGCAGTCGGTGCGGATATCCTCATGCCGAACCTTACCGAAGCATCTATACTGACGGACACAGCGTATCCTGGTCAGAATATTTCTGATTCTCAGGTGGACTCTATTCTCGACGCACTACTCGATCTCGGTGCACATAACGTCGTTCTTAAGGGCATAGACCGCGAGGACGGCACTCTGCGTAACTATGTCGCGACAGAGTCTGGACACTCAGCTGAGAAGATAGAACTCGTGCACGAGAAGCTTCCGTACATGATTCATGGCACTGGCGATACGTTCGCTTCCTCACTGTCTGGCGCTGTGCTCGCTGGTAAGCCTCTCGATGAGGCTGCACATATAGCTGGCGAGTTCGTGCGTAGCGCTATGGAGTCTACTCGTCATCAGCCTCACTTCGAAGAGCGTGGCGTCAGCTTCGAGCTCGTGCTCGGCGAGCTGACCAGACTCGTGAAGTAAGTTATCCTCAGGAGGGTGCGTTCTGCATGTTCTACATGCGAGTGCACCCTCCTTTTTTGTGAATAATTCCGAGTTTTCCGCCAATTTTCCCGTAGATAACCCGTCATTTCGACACGCATATTCACATCTGATAACAACTGTCGTTTCAGCTCTACTTTTCGTGAATTCTGTGCTGAAATATTCCTATGACTACTACATCTACACTCCTTCCACCTGATTCAGGTGATGACTCCACTCGTGGCCGCGCTCCACTACGTCCATCGAGTACGCTCGGTCGATTCGGCGAAAACTATGCCTGCGAGTATCTCACTGCGCTCGGCTGGAGCGTACTCGACAGAAACTGGTACTGCAGGTTCGGCGAGATAGACATCGTAGCTCTTTGTCCTGAAACGGGCGAGATGAAAGTACCCGTCCTCGTTTTTATCGAAGTAAAGACGCGTACCTCTCGCGCCTACGGTGACCCGCTCGACGCCATCACTCCTACAAAATGTGTCCACCTGCGCAAAGCTGCAGTGTCATGGATGGCTCAGCATCATGCGCAAACTCCTCGCCTCGTACGCTTCGATGCCATAGGAATCATCGTTACTCGAGGTACCGTTACCGAACTCACGCATGTGAGGAGGATAGGATCATGAACATAGGCCAAGCTCTTACTGCATCCGTCAGCGGGCTCACCGCTAACACCATCACTGTGCAGGCATTTATTACACCCGGACTTCCTACCTTCACCATGGTCGGCGCGAAGGACACTGTGCTTCTCCAAGCACGCGAGCGCGTTCGCGCTGCATGTAAAACGACAGGGCTGAGCTGGCCGAAGACACGCATTACAGTGAATCTTTCTCCAGCATCACTTCCAAAGTATGGAGCCAGCTATGATCTGGCCGTAGCTGCATGTTTATGCAGTGCTATGCGATGTGTAAATCCTTTCGCTCTGGATGATACCTTAGTCCTCGGCGAGCTCGCTCTCGATGGCTCCGTTCTTCCGATTACTTCTGTGCTTCCCATCGTCTCCCACGCGTTAGCCACCGGTATACAGCGCATTATTCTTCCAGAAGCGAATGTGCCCGAAGCGCGCATTCTGAGTGATGATTCGCTGAGCATCCTCGGCGTGAAGCATATTCAGGATCTCTTACGCATTCTGGGAGCTTCGTCGAATACTATAGGACTTCCAGTCTCATCCTCCCCTAGTGTCACTACTCAGCCGACTCAGAACGAGGCAGAACAGCGGTATTCTTCTCTCACTGATGGTTCTTACCAGTTCCTCGATACGGCGTCTCGGGATTTCACCGATGTTATAGGACATGAGGACGCAAAATGGGCACTCGAGATAGCAGCAGCAGGCGGTCACCATGTCCTAATGCAAGGACCTCCAGGAGTGGGAAAGACCATGCTAGCTTCACGTCTTCCTTCCATACTCCCAGACCTCACCCACGAAGAAGCCATAGAAGCAGCATGTATCCGTTCCTCACTAGGACTGCCAGTAACATCTCCTCTCGATGTGACAGCTCCCTTTCTTAATGTTCATCATAATGTTACTCTCGCGTCCTTTACCGGAGGAATCCAGGGAGCTACCATCAAACCTGGAGCTATGACGCTCGCTCACCACGGTATTCTCTTCCTCGATGAAGCTCCTGAATTCGAGCGAAACGTGATGCAGGCATTACGTACACCACTTGAGACTGGCTTTGTCACTGTGACGCGTCTACGTGGAGCCGTCTCCTATCCGGCGCAGTTCCAGCTTATCCTCGCACAGAATCCCTGCCCGTGCGGACATCTATGGAGTACGCATGGCGAATGCACATGTACTGCGCAGGAGCTACGTCGCTACCGTCAGCGCATTTCCGGTCCCATCCGAGACCGCATCGATATTAAGCTCGACGTTCCTCCAGTTCATTCTCTCGCTGCACCTGCAGCTTCGTCGGACACGTACAGCCCGCTTCTCGGTACACATGCCCACTGGGATAGTGAACATATGAGAGAGACTGTACGCCTCGCCAGAGAACGCTCAGCATACCGCTACCAGAATCTACCATGGTCCACGAATGCTCACGCCGATGCGTCATGGCTTATGCGCCAGACTCCACGGTCTCTTCTTACTGCCGTAAATGCACTTCTCAAACGAGAAGAGATTACTGTACGTGGCGCACATAAGATTCTTCGCATCGCGTGGAGCATATCCGACCTTCTCGGTAAAGGACATCCAGATGCTGATGATCTTTCTGCAGCTCAAGCACTCTACCTTCCTGGAAACTAGTTCATTATTATCCATCACGTTACTCGTCCTCATTATTCTCAGGAGATTCTCATGATTCCTCTCACTTCCACTGCACTCGCCCACGCTATGCTCACTGCTGCTGCACGAAGCAGCGATGTCGCTCTGAGTTACCTATCTCTCGATTATGAAGAAGGCCCACTCGGCTTACTCGAGCGTCTACGTTTTATGAGCAAACAGTATGCACATACGGGAACTCTTCCTCGATGGAATGACCTGTATGACTGCCTTCTTCAGCGCCTTCAGCACATTTCTGAAGACACTTCCCCTCACGCAGTGCGCAAACACCTAAACAATTCCCTCCATCACTGGGTCAGTAACCTCACTCGATATGAGGACATGAGCCTTACAGCACTCTCCAGTATGCTCACGAATAACTATTCGTACTGGATTATAGACCGAATGAGTCCACTGTGGCCTGCACAGCTTCGAGACCTGTATCTGAACACAGAAGACTCCTGCCCACCTCTGTGTTTATGGGGAGTAGGAGACCCTCAAGTTCTCACATCCTGCGACGAACCCTATGGGATTATAGGCTCCCGCTCTGTAAATTCTTATGGCCGCCAAGTAGCTTTCGAATGTGCGAAAGATGCGGCACTTCATGGACACCTCGTCATCTCCGGAGGAGCACTCGGTGGAGACGCTGCAGCTCACTGGGGCGCACTTGCTGCTCTCGACATCACGGATACACCGGGGAAAACTGTATCCATTATGGCTGGAGGACTCAAACACATAGGCCCTGCTCAGAATAACACACTGTTCCAGCGCATCACCGATTCTGGCGGAGCTATTATAAGCGAGATGACGCCCGACACTATCCCCGATTCCTACCGTTTCCACGATAGGAATCGGCTTATAGCAGCATACTCATCCACTCTTATTATCTCTCAAGCACAGCTGAAGTCTGGAGCTATGAATACTGCTAAATGGTCAGCGCAGATGAATCGCCTCATCTACGCTGCTCCAGGGAATATTAATACCCCGTATAATGCTGGCTGTAATAACCTCATTCATGAGGGAAAGGCAAATATTCTCCCCTCTTGCACGAATCTCGACAGCATCACTGGACATCATGAAGTGCATGATGCACCTATGTCACAAGCGCAAGAGAGTCAGGATAATAAGAAGGGGAATGAAGAGATGAGCGAAGATACTGAAGTACTTCCTGCTGAGAGTAATCTGAAGCTTTATTCGAAGAAAAACGCCGAGGAGTCTGCATCTCCTACTTTTTCTCCTTCTAGCCCATCCTCCACTGATAGCGCTCTAGAATTACTCTTCTAATTCCGTCATCATGAGTAGTGAATTCTACTCCCTCTTCGCTCAAGCGCCGGAACTGTTCTTCTGGTCCGCCGAAAGCAAAACCGGGAGCGAGAGCGCCATCCTTAAAAACCACACGATGGCAGGGCACTATCCCCGGATAGGGATTCGAGTGAAGAGCATACCCTACGAACCGAGCACTACGTGGCGCCCCTATCAGCGCAGCCACCTGCCCATAGGTGACCACACACCCTTTCGGAATCTGCTGTACTACATGGTACACGCGTTCTGAGAATGACATACTATCCTCTAAGAGAAAGGAGCCCATATCGATTAATTTCCTTTTATCTTCCCTCTCATAAACGTGCTGGTGGGCAGGTAGCTCAGAGTGGAGCTACCTGCCCACCAGCATATCTTCAGCCTTATATTCTCTGCTGCTGCGAAGTGACTATGCGTACAGCTTCTTCGAGGTCATCAGTAAGAATAAATCTCTGTACATCTTCTTCTTTAATTTTTCCACTCTTCATCACTGTGTTTTTAAGCCAGTCTATGAGTCCTGACCAGTAAGCCACTCCGACGAGAACTATAGCTCGCGGACTCGTCTTATGAGTCTGAACAAGGGTCTGAGCCTCGAAGAGCTCGTCCAGAGTCCCTACTCCTCCGGGCAGAACTATGAGTCCATCCGAATACCGTATGAACATGGTTTTTCTCGTAAAGAAGTAATGGCAGTCCATAGATATAGTCACATACGGATTCATACCTTGTTCATGCGGAAGCTCTATACCTACACCTACAGAAGTTCCACCCGCTTCATACGCTCCACGGTTTGCAGCCTCCATAGCGCCTGGACCTCCACCAGTAATCACCGCGTATCCACGCTGCGCGAGAAGCGTTCCGAGCTTCCTGCCCTGCTCGTATTCCTCACTTCCTTCGGTTATACGAGCTGAGCCGAACACACAAATAGCGGGACCGACGTCTCTGAGTAGAGAGAAACCTTCGCGAAACTCACTTCGAATACGCTCTAACCTCTGAATATCCGAGGCTGCATCTCGCTGCGCGTGAGTAAACCCCTCGATATCTGTATCGAATTCTCTCGTAAATGGCATCTACTATCCCACCTTCCTTGTAGAAGAAACCGATTGGTTCGAGACTGTTTTTATCTGGCTCTTTCTCGCATAGGCATTCGACTGGCGCTGGAGTAGGTATGCAGCTATACAGGCAGACAGAAGCGAGCCGATGAGCACTCCGAACCGCGCTTCATTACTCAGCTCTGCTTGATGATATGCTAGGGATGCTATGAGGAATGACACTGTAAAACCTATTCCGCACGCGGCAGAGATAGGGAGTAAATCCCTCACACGAAGACCTGCAGCAAGCTTCAGCTTCAAAATGTGAGTAGAAAAACACGATGAGCACAGAATTCCTACCGGTTTGCCTATAACCAGTGCAGCTATGACTGCTATGACCAGAGGAGAAGTAAACAAGTTCCACGACAGAACATCGAAGTGAATTCCTGTAGCAAAGAGCGCAAAAATAGGAAGTGCGATAAGAGCAGAAAGTGGCTCTAACTTATGAAGATAGCGGGCAGCTCTCGCATCGTGTTCACTTCCCAGAGGGCGCGATGGCGTGAGCAGTCCTGCAAGCACACCAGACAGCGTAGGATGTACTCCAAGCTCATGCATGCTATACCACATCACAAAACCTGCGAGAATAACCAAAGCCCATGGAACTGTGTCTCTACGAATAGACCATGTCCATACAGCAGCACCTATGATAATACCACACGCCCACCATCCGTTATGCAGCTCAGAAAAGAAGAGCGCTATGACTATAATCCCGAGAAGATCATCTACCGTAGCTAAAGTCATCAGGAACGCTCGCAAAACGCCTGGAAGAGCTTTAGCAAAAAGAGCTAACACTGCGAGAGAGAAAGCTATATCCGTAGCGGATGGGATAGCCCAGCCATGCGAAACCACATCGAACGGGAAAACTTGACCATTCGCCACTGTCTCCACTCCCCCCGTCACAGAAGCCCATCCGAAAGTCACTGCGAGGAATATTAAAGCAGGAGCTATCATCCCCCCTACAGCCGCTATCATAGGTACAGCAGCTGCACGAGGATTCGACAGGGATCCTGTAGTAAGTTCCTGCTTTAGATCCAGGCCGACGACGAGGAAGAAGATGGTAAGCACACCATCTTGCACCCACTCATCTACAGTAAGATGAATATGGAGGAGCGGCACACTAATGACGAATTCTCTTATGCTTTCGAAGACATGGAACGTAAAAGGCAGATTCGCAAGGAGAAAACCCACGAAAGCAAATCCAAGCATAATAAGACCAGAAGTTCTATCCGATTCAGAGATACGCTTCGCGTTCGCTATAAACGAGTTCCACCATGAGTCTCCTCCCGACAGAATCTTTGTCTTATTCTGATGCTTCTGCTCTGAGCCTCGAGCATTCTCTGCCATAGTTACCTCTGCAATCACTACCCTAGCGCATTTTCTTTACTTCTTATTTTATCGTATCCCCTCACGGGTGAGTCGCAGAGCTTATAGCCAGAATATCGGAATAAGCTCAGGAAAGTCTCTACTGTGCTATCATGCGCTATCAGCGATACACAGGAGAGAAAACGAAAAGCTGAGTGAAACTTTCTGAGACACGCCGGCTTGCATCTATAGTATAAACATGAGTATCATACATAAGTTACTTGAAATAAGATTTATTCATAATTTCAAGGATTGCGCCGATAGCCCAACGGATTAGAGCATCTGACTACGGATCAGAAGGTTGCAGGTTCGAATCCTGTTCGGCGCACAGATAAAGCCCCGACACAGTTCGGGGCTTTCGCATACAGTTTCCACTCATATAGTTTCCACACATTCCAGCCAGCTAACACCCACACCCTAGCACAAAACGACACGCCGACTTGCACGCACAGCATAGTGAGGGTTAATATATACAAGTTGCTTGAAGGTAACTCTTCAAGGATTGCGCCGATAGCCCAACGGATTAGAGCATCTGACTACGGATCAGAAGGTTGCAGGTTCGAATCCTGTTCGGCGCACAGATAAAGCCCCGACACAGTTCGGGGCTTTCGCATATCAGATTTCGGATTAGATTTCGGAATGACTGCGCTATCATGTAGGTACCGCTCACCGCTAAGGCGGACTGGCGTGGAGCCAAAGTTCTCCTCGCCAGTCCGCCTTAGCCTAGTTCCACCAGTCGCTCCCTGCTCCTAGTCCTACTCCATGCAGATGGTATTCAGGCTCATCGAAGAATCGATAGAAAAGTCCATACTCGACGGTTTCACGCCAGCGCTAACCAGATTCGACCCCAGCATAGCTACCATGGCACCATTATCTGTACATAGCTTCAGCTCAGGGATACGCACATCGATACCGTGGTCCACACCAGACTGACGAAGGGCCTCGCGCAGCTGCGAGTTTGCGCTAAATCCACCACCCACGATGACTGTATCAGCCCCGAACTTTTCCGCAGCAGCCATCGTCTTCTTTGACAGTACCGTAGCGACAGAGTCCGCCAGCGCAGCGCAGACATCGTCGACAGGAATCTCATGCCCCTTAGCACTTTCTGACTCTATCCACCTGGCTACAGCAGTCTTTACACCCGAGAAGCTGAAGTCATATGGATGAGCTGCAGCTGCTTTCCCTTGAGTGAGTCCTTGCGGCACGCGTAGCGCATGAGGGTCACCACTTTGCGCATGACGGTCGATATGCGGTCCACCTGGATAAGGGAATCCGAGCAAACGAGCCACCTTATCAAAGCACTCTCCCGCCGCATCATCCAGCGTCGTACCTATCACTGACACATCTGTAGCGATATCCCCCACACGCAGAATAGACGTGTGACCGCCAGAGACGATGAGCGCGAGTGTATTTTCTGGAACGTCTCCAAACTGAAGCTGTGTCACTGCCACATGTCCTATGACATGATTAATACCATAGAGCGGCTTATTCGCAGCCCATGCGAGAGATTTTGCTCCAGACACTCCCACCGCGAGGCATCCTGCCAGTCCGGGTCCTGCAGACACTGCTATAGCATCCACATCACTGATGTCCATCTGTGCATCTGCTAATGCCTGAGATACGACGGGCACAAAAGCCTCTGCATGCGCACGCGATGCTATCTCAGGGATTACTCCACCATAGCGCGCATGCTCGTTCATCGAGGAAGCCACCACATTCGACACAAGAGTCTTACCGCGTACCACAGCTGCTGCAGTCTCATCACACGTAGATTCTATTCCTAAGATTACTGGTTCACTCATATTCCTTATCCTCATCACTCTTCAGACTCGTACACTTCAGATTCATTATTCCGGAATGCTAAAACCTACAGGATTCCCTCGTACTGATTCACCAGCACGAAGTACACAGGCCATGACATAAGCATCCTTATTCTCCGGCTGATAGTACCTTTTGCGTAGTCCTATCTGTTCAAATCCTGCTGACTTATATACAGCCAGAGCAGGCTCGTTATCTGTGGCCACTTCGAGAAGCATACGCCTAGCACCGAGAGAACGTGCCTTTTCTGTGAGTATGCCCATCAGCGCAGTCCCTACGTGCCGACCTTGATAGGATGACGCTACACCTATGGTCATGATCTGAGCATCCTCGCCATCAAACCATATCCCGGCATATCCTATCACGCTCTTCTTATCTCGAGCGACAGCATAATATCGTGAAGACGCCTGCAGCTCCTGCTGGACTGCAGCTTCGCTCCATGCACCCAGACCGAAGAGCTCCGTTTCGAGCCTCGCTATAGTCGTCACGTCCTGCTCATCGACGTCATCAAGGTTCAGCCACTCATAAAAGAGAGGCAGCTCCTCAGCGAGGGAATCTTCCTTGTTCGCCCTATCCTCGGCCATTACTCTTTTCCACCCACAGGAATAGAGAGCTCGGTCTGCCCCAGTATATGCTTGCTCGGCGCAGGAATGGTCACATCTGGACGACGCAGATATAGCGGCTCTGTGCTCACATCTTTACCCTGTATCTGACGCATCACCGCAGCTGCTGCGAAAATCCCCAGTCCAGCAGCACCTGCATCGTGAAGAACGGATTCTTCCCGTACCTCCCCCACCGGAAGTGACTGCCAGGACGTAGCGTACTTCACGGCACCATGTCCTATAACGTCCACGACTGTATCAGAACTTTCATCAGAGAGATACATGTCTAGTACGCCATGAATCTTCTCAGCGATGTGGTCAGCCGGGGCTATATCCATAGGGAGCACTTCACGTCCTGTATCATCATACAGAGCATAATAGAGCTGCTTACGCCGGGCATCGTTTACCGCCAGGGTATAATGCACCACCAGATTATCCTTCTCATGGCCAGCGAACTGCATCATATTTGCTCGCTCTATGCGATTCCACGTGCTCTGTACGTCGAGGACATTCATTCCGAGAAGTTCAGCCCCCATAGCATAAGCCAGCGCACGGGCCGCGACTATTCCTGCTCTCAGCCCTGTAAAAGGTGCTGGACCTGTACCGACCACCACGCGCTGAATATCTGCTGCCTGAAGTCCCGCTTCATCGATGACCTGAGCGATGCATGGCTGGAGAAGTTCCACATGCGAGCGCGAATCTGCTTCATAGACGGGAGTATATCCCACGACTCCCACAATAGCTCCGAACGACGTATCGATAACCAGCGTCGGCGAGCTATATAGGCTCGTCACCACGTCTGCATCGAATCCCATGTGAAGGGCTTGTGCCATATGTGCTGCTTCTATATGTGTCATACGTTTTCCGTTATCTTCTTTTGTGTGATGCTTTACCATTTTTGAGCTATGGACTCGAGCCTCGACTGCCAGGATAGTCCCACCGCACGCAAAGTCACTCGGCGTGTACCATTACTCGTGAGTTCATCTGACGCACATGGACTTTCTTCATTATCCACACTGCGGTCTATGTCTATCTCGAGGCGCTCAGGAGCGAGTACTGAAGCCATCATAGATCCCCATTCGATGAGGATAACCGTATCATCGTCCGGCGCCTCGAGAATCTCATCCAGACCGAGTGACTCGAGCTCATCGAGCAGCCTGTTGACTGCATTCTGTGAACCACTATACATAGCGTCATCATTATCAGAGCCTGGAAGACGGTAGGCATCCACATGAACGAGATGAGCGTGCAGTCCCCCGCTAAAGCGCCCATCCATTTCTCTCGCGATGGTAAATGTAGGAGATACTACGGGTTCATCTATCTGAAGCCCCGTTCCTATGCCCTGAGTAAAAGTAGTCTTTCCCGCTCCTAAAGGCCCCGAAAGCACGACGACGTCAGATCCGTGAAGTGCCCCTGCTACGAGCTCTCCTAGATGCTGCATATCCTCAGCAGTAGGTACGTCTACTCGGAGAATTCCTTCAGCCATCTGCATCACGTATTCATTCCTTCCACTGTCACACGTCCTTGGGATGCTATGCATTCTATGGTTTTTTCGACTGCATAAAGCGGATCAGTGCCCGACGTTTTACACTGTTCATCTGCCCACGCGCACATCTGTATGGCACGTCCGAGTCCAGTAGACGTCCAGCCACGGAGATGCGCTTTGGCTTTGTTATATACCCACGTATTTGTCATATGGGCATCGTCTTTACTCACTTGCCCAGACTCTACAGCTGCCACTTTCGCTATGGATCGTAAATTAGACGCGAGAGCACCGAGAATGGCTATCTCAGCTATACCCTGCGCTACAGCATTACGCATATCTACCACGGCTCCAGCTACATTACCTGCCAGAGCCTTATCTGCCACAGCGAATCCTGTCACCTGAGGATTATTCAGCATATACAGCGAGACAGTCTGAGCCGTAATAGGATTCTCGTCGAAGTCCATGCACAGCTGATGGCACATGGCTGCCATCGCTCCTGTCTGCCCAGAGAGTACTCCTGTCAGGAGTACTATGGCATCCGCCGTCATAAAACGTCCATAGCGTTCGCACTCACCAGTGATGAACGACTTATAGTCTCTGTCATTTTTCAGCTGAGGTACAGAGATGATATTCGCCCCCGCTTTCTTTAAGCGGTTCACATGCCCCATGCCCTTCTGCCCAGGATTCTTCCGGCAGATGACGACGGAGTCTCCTCGAGTACGGTTTTTGTGCTCGAGAGAAAATTGTTCTAAAGCGTCAGACAAACTATCTGAGCAGTTCTCGAGGTTATCCACGAGAACGATAGCGCCATCCGAAAAAAGGGACGGACTGGCTGCCTCGATGAAGTCATACGCACTCGCGGAACCTGCATCGAGGTCCATGCGTTCCATGTCAGGCAGTTCAGCGCTCATGTCATGAAGAAGCTTGCTGAGCATCTGGCCATTGAGATACTCATCTCCTCCATTCACCACATATACTGCACTCGACCCCATGCTTCCATTCCTTATCCTAGGCTGTCCGAAAACTATCTTAGTCTAACCGCTACCTGAATGCTCCTAGCGGAACATGTCAAGCGTTTCCTTCCACCACGCTACCCAGCGCTCTTTCACAGGCTCACGGTATTCGCGCTCATACGCGTGAGCATCTGCATACCACGCCCAGAACCGCCACACCACACCCCCACTGACGAGAATAACCATATAGCCCACTCCGAGCTGCCACGGACTCATATCCACCTGTGCATAAGGCCAGGAACTCACCCAGTATGCAAGCATCACCATCAGAGATGTGCACTGGCTCGATACCCACACGCACGCATATCCGAGTACCGGAACGCACCACGAAAAAACGAGACCGAGAAGACCACATACCGTGGCCACATCCATAGGCACAGCGATGAGTACGTTCGCCACGACAGCATAGACCGGGATGGATGGGGATATAAGTAACGAGATAGGAAGAGTCACCACATGTGCGGCCAGAGTCACCGCGCACGCCCCTGCGAGACGGTGAGGAAGAAAGTGCTCAAGCCCACGCGTTATCCAGCCGCTCCAGAGGATGATACCGAGGACAGCTGCACACGAGAGAGAAAAACCCACGCTGAGCGCATAGGATGGGTCCACGAAGAGAAGACAGAGGATAGTCCAGGACAGCGCGGATACGGAATCTGCTCTCCTACCGAAGTAGACGTACCCAGCGCTAAAAAATCCCATGATAAAGGCACGCAGAATGGAATCTGAGGGATACATGATGATGTAAAGGAGTATGTCTGCAGCTATCATAGCGGCAGCGCGAAGCACTCGAGGCGCGCGCATACGCTTCATCACCCACGTGACGAGGCTGACAGCGAGCGCGAAATGTCCACCAGACACGGCGAGCACATGCATGATCCCCGCCACGCGGAAAGCTTCTTTTATTTTCTTCGCTTCGCGCGCGACGGTTTTCCTCGCAGACGCACCCGAGGACTTCCCCGAGGTCTTTCGCACTATGTTCGTGCCGTCCGGTGAGACTTCGTCAGAACCTTTCTGTGTAGTCGTATCGCTTCCTGGATTTTCTAGAGAACCGGAGGGGGATGACGAGGACGAGATAATGGCCGTCGACGGATTTAAGACATCATGTCCCATTACTCCCATCGTCACGCCAGGAACGAGAATGGCTCCCTGCGTATCCAGGCGCGATGTCTGGTCGAGAAATCGCGTATGGAGGTGCTCGACGAAGGTGTCGAGCATGGATGCTGGCTTTATGCGTTCTGCATGATCGAGATGGAGCACCCAGGCACCTCGACCATACGTCGAAAACTGTATACTTCCGCGGATATTATACGTAGCTCCACGCTGGAGTACGCAGTCCGTCGGCGAGCGCGCGAATATCCGCATGGTCCGCCTGCTTCCTTGTGCTATACCACGTACTGTAAGTTCCTGTGCTGTGGCTTCCACCGAACAGGTGAATCCGCGCAGAGACGAGGCGAGCAAAGGACTCGTGATCGTCACGCGTGCACTCACAGTCTGGGCATGCACTGTGCTGAGCTCGGACTGGATGTCCGCTCGGCTGAATGCATCCTGTACGACACAGCTGCACAGCACACTCAGGATAACGCATGCGTAGAGCATGCTGAGCTGAGAGATATGCTGGAGCGGTGCGAGGAGAGGATTACTCAAGGGGAGCATGCAGAGCACTACACCCATGAGGCTGAGTAGTCCCACTCCCGTCAGCAGGACTGCATGCGAGACGAGACCGGACAGAGTTAGTGCGGCTGTGGTCCATGCGAGCAGTGCGGCGAAGAGGATGCGGATATCATGCTTACTGAACGCGAACATGGTTCCTCATCTTTTCTAGCGTTTTCGTACCGATTCCGGATACACGCGTGAGCTGGTCTATGCTCGAGAATGCGCCGTGCGCCGTACGGTAGTCGAGGATACGCTGTGCTGTGACGGGGCCTACACCCGGTATCTGTTCCAATTCTTCCTTACTCGCAGTATTCACATTCACGCCCGCAGCCTCTGGAGCGGACACAGGCGCTGGGTCTGCAGATGGTGCAGCCGGTGCAGATGGTGCAGCAGGTGCTGAAGCGCCCTGCGGCTGAGGCAGTGCCAGAGACTGAGCCGGAGCTTCCACCGGAGTCTGCGGTGCAGGCGCCTGTTCTTTCTTCTCTTCCGAGGCTGCGATAGCGACGCTATGCACAGCAGGAGTATCCAGACGAGAGATATTCACAGCCTGGATGAGAAGCAGAGTCAGACTCGTGCTGAGAGCGAGGATGAGAATAAGTATGGCTACAGCGCCATAGAGCGGAGAACCGAGCACATGAGGAAGCCTATATCTGCGTCCAGATGCGTGTTCAGAAGTGACACGTCCACGAAAGAGCGCGGTCCACAGTGATGAAGAGCCAGAAGCTGCATGCCTGCGGCGTCGATCTGCACCAAATGAGGCACTCGATGATGAACGCGCAGCACTGTCAGCCTCTACTCGCCCTGGAGCTAGAGCTCCCCGTACGAGCAGGCTGTCTACACTGTCTGTCGGAGAAACAGTGCGCAGTTCCTGAAGAACGTCATCTGTGGATAGTGTCATACTCCTACCCTGCCATATTCTTCCTGAGATGACGAGCGTGAGAAGCATATGTGACCCGATGTGGATAACCGTGTCATATATAGGAAGATAACCTCCCAGTTATCCCCATATCGTACAGACGAGTCGAACATCCATACGAAAAGTCATACGAAAAGTGGGCCACTTTCCGAAGAAAGTAGCCCACCCACTTTTTAGCAGTTCATAGATTATTCACCCGGAACGATGGATACGATGCGTGGAGCCTTCACGATGACCTTACGTGGGGCCACTCCACCGAGACGCTCGACGATGCTCGGCAGTGCCAGAGCCTGTGCTTCGAGCTCTTCAGCACTAATGTCTGTGCTAACCTCGAGCTTTCCACGAACCTTACCCTTAATCTGGACTACTGCAGTGACAGTATCGTGTCCCACGAATCGCTCATCTGCCACTGGCCATGGCGCATTCGAGAGAGACTTCTCATGACCAAGCTTGCTCCATAGCTCTTCGCAGATGTGTGGAGCTATAGGCGCGAGCATGAGAATCAGTGGCTCGACGGCTGCACGTGGCACACCATTTAGAGACGTGAGGTGATTATTCAGAACGATGAGCTTCGATATGGTCGTGTTTGGACGCATATTCTCCATCTCTTCGGTTACTGCCACGATGGTGTTATTCAGAAGCTTTGCTGTCTTTTCATCCAGCTCATCTTCCGTCACCACCACTGCACCGGTTTCTTCGTCGATGACGTTACGCCACAGACGCTGTAGGAAGCGCTGAGAACCGATAACATTTCGCGTGTTCCATGGACGAGACTCATCCAGCGGCCCCATGCTCATTTCGTACAGGCGGAAGGTATCTGCACCATACTCGTCATACATGTCATCTGGGGTAATAATATTCTTCAGGCTCTTACCCATCTTACCGAATTCACGGTTTACCTTCTGACCATTCCACTCGTACTCGACGGACCCATCCGCTCCTGGCACTTCGTCCACCTCTGCTGCAGGCACATACTGTCCGCGCTCATCCGTATAGGCGTAGGCCTGAATGTATCCCTGGTTAAAGAGCTTATGGAATGGCTCTGGAGTGCTCACCACACCAAGGTCGAAGAGTACCTTATGCCAGAAGCGCGCATACAGAAGATGCAGAACTGCATGCTCCACACCACCGACGTAGAGGTCTACACCGCCAGATTCGCCAGCGGTCGCATTATGGTTCGCTCCCAGCCAGTAGTCATACTCGGCAGAAGACACCATGGCATCGGAGTTCTTCGGATCCGTATAGCGCATGTAGTACCAGCACGATCCTGCCCACTGCGGCATGGTATTCGTATCGCGACGGTACTGGCGTGGACCGTCCCCGAGGTCGAGAGTCACATTCACCCACTCGGTGTTACGGCTCAGTGGAGCTTCCGGTTCTGTATCACTATCCATAGGATCATACGTGCGTGGGCTGTAGTCTGGCACATCTGGCAGATTCAGTGGCAGCATGCTATCTGGGATAGTGTGCGCGACTCCCTCCTCATCGTAGACGATAGGGAATGGCTCACCCCAGTAGCGCTGACGGCTAAAGAGCCAGTCACGCAGACGGTAGGATACGCTTCCGCGTCCTACTCCCTGCTCTTCGAGCCAGGCGATAGCTGCGGCAGTGGCATCATCCACGGCCATACCATTAAGGTCCAGCTTCACGCCACCCACATGTGTGGAAGAGACGGAAGAATTGACCACAGTACCGTCATGAGACGTGTACGCCTTCTGTCCCACGTAGTCTGCCTCAAGCGTCTCACCAGACTCAGCAGACGGCTCGACCGTATAAATCACAGGCAGGCCGAACGCTGCAGCAAAGTCATAGTCGCGCTCGTCTCCACCAGGCACGGCCATAATAGCGCCCGTTCCATAGCCCATGAGAACGTAGTCCGAAACGAACACAGGAATCTGAGCGCCCGTAATAGGATTCACAGCATACAGACCAGAGAAGAAGCCCGTCTTCGCGCCGTTATCGGCCACGCGGTCCATAGCCGTCTTCGCCATAGCCTGACGGCGGTACTCGCGCACAGCCTCACCTAACGACGCATATCCACCGCGCCATGCCTCAGGTACATCCTCAGCCCATTCTGCTGGAACATGCTCGAGGAGCGGATGATCTACCGCTATAACTGCGAACGTCGTACCGAACAGAGTATCTGCGCGGGTCGTATACACCTCAAGGTCTGCAGACTCTGAGCCATCAGACACCGGCACCTCGAAATGCACAGAAGCACCGTGAGACTCACCTATCCAGTTACGCTGCATAGACTTTACCTTATCTGGCCAGTCTATGGTGTCGAGGTCTTCTATCAAACGATGCCCATAAGCAGTAATGCGCATGGACCACTGGGACAGCTCACGCTGGAAGACAGGATAGTTTCCACGCTCCGAGCGACCATCCGCTGTCACCTCTTCATTTGCGAGCACAGTCCCCAAGCCTGGGCACCAGTTCACTGGAGACTTCGAGACGTAGGCGAGACGGAACTCATTCAGCACAGCATCCTGCTGCTTCGCGCTCAGCTCATTCCATGCAGCACCAGCAGCCACATCGTCAGACTCGACGCGAGGAACTTCCACGGTACCCGCAGAAAGCTTCTCCACGAGCTCACTAATAGGTCGCGCAGAACCGCGACCGCCGTCTGCGCGCACGAAGTTCTCGTCATACCACGAGTTAAAAATGCGCGTGAAAATCCACTGCGTCCAGTGCACATATTCTGGCTCGATGGTAGCGAAGGAACGACGGTTATCCAGGCTCAGACCCATACGGTGGAGCTGACGACGCATATTTGCTATATTTTCTTCCGTCGTAATGCGCGGATGCTGACCAGTCTGTACTGCGAACTGCTCAGCTGGAAGACCGAATGCGTCATAGCCGAGAGCATGAAGAACATTCTCACCCTTCATGCGGTGGTAACGCGAGACCACATCCGTAGCTATGTATCCCAGAGGATGTCCCACATGCAGACCACGCCCAGATGGGTATGGGAACATGTCCATAACAAAGTACGGCTTACGGTCTCCTGCGAGATTCCCCTCGCCATCAGTCATATCCCCCTCGACATTCGCTGCCCAGAAGGTACCCTCTGTATCCCACTTTTCCTGCCAGTGTTCTTCTATCTTCTGCGCCAGCTGGGCATTATAACGCCACTGTGGTTCACCGGACGATGCGCTAGTTCCAGCCGGTTCGCTGGCCTGCGCTACAGAAGCAGCCGCTACGGCTTCCTGATTCGCATTTTCCATGTTTTTCTCGCTTTCATACGCTTTCACACGGGGATAGAAGTGAATCCGAGCACAGTTTTCACCAGCTGGCTGCATCCTATCCGTAGAGGATTTCTTGAGGTCTTTCGTAAGCTTCTACACGAGCTTATGGAAGCAAAACTACTCCGATTATCGACGGTCACGTGGACTTTAGAGGTATATTTTAGTCGTATTTCTCACGTGGTGGTTCTGAAATCTGCGGAGCTTTCATCTGACGGATGGTAGCGCTCGACGTATCTTTCTGCAGTTCGGAGAAGAAACGCGTCCACTGTCCTTTCGAGACAAGATCTCGCAGTTTATTCTGTATCTTCGCCCACAGGCGTACATCGCCCTGCGGCACACTCACACCGTAGGAAAGAGTAGCATTCTCCACCTCGTGCAGACGAAAACTCTGTCCTTGAATGGAGTGGGCGAACTGCTCGAGTACTATCTCACTGCCCACCACAGCATCCACTGTTCCAGTCCCGAGTGCTGCCATGCACTGGCTGTAGGTATCCTGCTCGAAGTTCTGTGCTGTCTGGTGACTAAGCTCCTGGACACTCGTGGCTGTGGCTGCATCAGGATATTCGCCTCGCACGGTGCAGACACGCTTACTCCGTAAAGATTCGAGGGTAGCTAAATCCTCGGATGCAGGGCTAACCATAATACCCAGAGGCGCTGTAAGGTAAGGCCCGGAAAACTCTACCGCATGCTCCCCTTCCCCAGCAGAGGTCTGCGAATACTGGGATACGCCCACTACCATATCCACTTTCCCTGTGGAAAAAAGGAGATTCTGGTTCTGGTCAGTCACGTCCACCCAGTTTATCTGACGCTCCGAGTATCCGAGGTCGAGCGCTAATTCTCGCGCGATGTCCGCATGGAATCCACTCACACCATGACCCCCACTACGTGTAGCATCGACTCCTCGCTGTGAAAAGCTCATTCCCGGCTGATCGAAAGCGACTCCTATGTTTATAGTAGGACCTACGACGTCACTAACCTGAGCTTGCTGCACGCTGCATCCTCCGAGGAGAATGAGCGAGACAAGCATGAGCACGAGAGCACTGAAAAATAGAGGCTTCTGCATAGTCTGCCGTACATGAGTCTGCCGTGTACGAGTCATACGCTCACACCCCATCTCGACTGAACATATCTCTCTATATCCCTACATATCTCTACTTAAAGCGATTCGATCGTGTGAAAATCCACGCAGCGAGCACGGACAGGAAGACGGACAGCGCGATGGCTATCCAGAAGCCCCACGGCGAACTCGTCAACGGCATATCCACGAAGTTCATACCGTACAGCGAGAAAATCATCGTCGGAATAGCCATGACGAGCGAGATAATGGTAAAAATCTTCATGACATTATTCACATTATTCGACACGATGGTTCCAAACGCTTCGGTCATGCCCTGTAGAACGGACTGGTAGATGCTCGCCATCTCGATAGCCTGCTTATTCTCCGTAATAACGTCTTCCAGCAGGTCCGCATCATCTTCGTAATAGCGGAAGCGCTGTAGATTCGTCAGCTTTTCGAGCACCACTTCATTCGACTTCAGCGAAGTCGTAAAGTACACCAAAGACTTCGACAGCTCCATGAGCAGCAGAATCTCACGGTTCGCCGTCGAGTGCTGCAGACGGTTTTCCAGCTTATCGCTCTCCCGGTCGATGATACGCAGATAGCGCAGATACAGCGATGCATTCCGGTACAGCACCTGCAGAATGAAGCGTGAGCGCATAAACGTATTAAATCCGCGGATAGTGCCATCCATAAACGGATGCAACAGCAGCGTATCTTCCATACACACGGTAACGATGAGTTCATCCGTGACGATGATGGACAGTGGGATAGTCTCATACCAGTCTCGCCCACCGCGCTCTTCTACCGTAGGAATATCCACGATGACCATGGTATACGTTTCTTCCACATCCACGCGCGAGCGCTCTTCATCATCAAGCGGTGCGCGCAGGTCTGCGAGGTCTATCTTGCATTTATCTGCTACTTCTGCCAGTTCCGCGTCAGTAGGCTTTGTGAGGTTTACCCACGATCCGCGTTCGGGGTGAGATATCTGCTCGGTTCGGCCGTTTACAGTACTAAATATACGCATCATAACTCATCACCCCTATCCGCTCTTCATCCACCGTTTCGCGCATGTATCGTTCTGCTGTGTCGCAGTCCAATTTTTCCGCTTCTACTACTGTACGCTACTGTAGGGAAGTTCGTGACGCGCCGATAAATAAAAAAGGAGCGTGCTGCGCATTCGCACGCAGCACGCTCCTGAACGCTTTTCAGCACATCAGCCAGACGCTTTATGCCTCAGCCGAGTTATCCCCGAGATCGAGGCTTCCGAGGTCTCCAAGACCGCCGAAGTTCGAATCAGAATCACCCAGGAAGTCATCCGGGTTCATGTCCTGTCCGAGGTTGAGGTCACCGAAGTCCAGGGACTCGAAGTCCACATCGGAGAAGTCCGCGTCACCCAGGCCAGAGAAGTCCGCACCCATATCTGCATCCAGGCCGAAGCTTGGATAGATGGTGTCGCGGATGGCCTTATCTGGCTCCACGGTCACATTACGGTAACGCGACAAACCGGTACCAGCTGGGATGAGCTTACCGATGATCACGTTCTCCTTCAGACCCTTCAGATCATCGATCTTCTGGCTCAGTGCTGCTTCCGTGAGAACACGTGTGGTCTCCTGGAAGGATGCCGCAGACAGCCAGGACTCGGTGGCCAGAGATGCCTTCGTGATACCCATGAGCACTGGACGACCCGTAGCAGGCTTCTGGCCAGCAGCCACAGCAGCCTTATTTGCTGCGCGGAAGATCTGCTGGTCTACCAGCTCACCTGGAAGGTACTTCGTGTCGCCAGACTCGATGACGGTGACACGACGCAGCATCTGGTGCACGATTACCTCGATGTGCTTATCGTGGATATCCACACCCTGGCTGCGGTACACGTCGTGCACGCCTTCCACGATGGATACCTGACCAGCACGAGCGCCGAGGATGTCCGTAATCTTCTTAGGATCGACAGAACCTTCAGTCAGCTGAGCACCAGCTTCCACGTGCTGTCCATCCTGAACGATGACAGGATTACGGCGAGATACTGGGTACTCCACCACGTCCGAGCCATTATCTGGAGTGAGGATAATCTTACGACCAGTCTCATTATCTTCGATGCGCACGGTACCAGCGTCGGAAGCGATAGGAGCTTCACCCTTAGGGTTACGCGCTTCGAAAAGCTCAGCCACACGAGGAAGACCCTGCGTAATATCCGAAGCAGATGCCACACCACCGGAGTGGAAGGAACGCAGTGTCAGCTGCGTACCAGGCTCACCGATGGACTGTGCTGCCACGATACCCACAGCTTCGCCGATGTCCACGAGACGATTCGTGGCCAGGGACCAGCCGTAGCACATCGCGCACACGCCATCCGTAGACTCGCAGGTCAGTACGGAGCGTCCGGAGACAGTCTCCACACCGTGAGCCACGAGGTCACGCAGGACATCCATGGACAGAGCATCGCCACGCTTATACAGAACGGTCTGACCATCTGCAGGGTCCACCACATCAGCTGCGAGGATACGCGAGTATGGGCCACCATCCGCATTCTTTACGAGTACGAGGTTACCCTCAGCATCGCGCTCAGCTATCTGCATAGGCAGACCCTTACGGGTGCCGCAGTCGAGCGAACGAACGATGACGTCCTGAGACACATCCACGAGACGACGAGTCAGGTAACCAGACTCTGCAGTACGCAGTGCGGTATCCGCCAGACCCTTACGTGCACCGTGCTGGGAGATGAAGTACTCGAGCACGGACAGGCCATCACGGTAGTTCGACTTCACTGGGCGGGCGATGGTCTCACCCTTAGGATCTGCCACGAGGCCGCGCATACCGGCGATCTGGCGAATCTGCATCCAGTTACCGCGAGCACCAGACTGAACCATGATGTTCACGTTATTATCGTCGTGGAAGTTCTCCTGCATAGCCTCAGCCACCTTATCGGTGCACTCAGTCCACAGGTTAATGAGCTCCTGCTTACGCTCTTCTTCCGTCAGAAGACCGAGCTCGAACTGGTCGTTTACCTTACGAGCCTGCTCTTCGTAGGAGGAGACTATCTCCTGGTGGTTACTTGGAGCCACGATATCAGAGAAGGCCATGGTCACACCAGACCAAGGTGCTCGAGTGAAGCCGAGATCCTTGAGCGCATCCAGCGTCGCTGCCACCTGCTGGGTGGAGTAGCGTGCTGCGATGTCATCCACGATGCCCGAGAGCTTACCCTTCGCGACCTGTTCGTTCACAAATGGGTAGTCCACTGGCAGGGTCTCGTTAAAGAGCATACGACCATACGAAGTAGCGAAGAGCACAGAACCATCTGCGAAACGCTCTTCCTTCGCCGTGGTCACGCCACCCTCGACTGGGTCGAGGATCTCTATCTCACGAGGCTCCCAGTTCGTCGGAAGAACGAAGTCTTCTGGCTGGCGGATGAGGATTTCTGCCTGCATGTCTATCTCGTGGAGGTCCAGAGCCATGCGCGCTTCAGCCATAGAACCGAAGACACGTCCCTGACCCTTCGCGCCCTTGACCACGGTGGACAGGTAGAACAGACCGATGATCATATCCTGGGAAGGCATGGTCACGGTGTGTCCATCTGCAGGCTTCAGGATGTTATCCGAACCCATCATGAGCGAGCGTGCTTCTGCCTGAGCTTCAGCGGACAGCGGCAGGTGTACTGCCATCTGGTCACCATCGAAGTCTGCGTTAAATGCTGCGCAGGCCAGTGGCGGCAGATGGATAGCCTTACCTTCGACGAGCACTGGCTCGAAGGCCTGAATACCCAGGCGGTGCAGCGTAGGTGCACGGTTCAGCAGTACTGGATGCTCAGCGATAACCTCTTCGAGCACATCCCACACTGCCACGTCACCACGGTCCACGAGGCGCTTCGCGCTCTTCATGTTCTGGGAGTATCCCTTATCCACCAGACGCTTGATAACGAATGGCTTAAAGAGTTCCAGAGCCATGGACTTCGGCAGACCACACTGGTGCATGCGCAGGGATGGGCCCACCACGATCACGGAACGGCCCGAGTAGTCTACGCGCTTACCCAGAAGGTTCTGGCGGAAACGACCCTGCTTACCCTTGAGCATGTCCGAGAGAGACTTCAGAGGGCGGTTCGACGCACCCGTAACTGGGCGACCACGACGGCCATTATCGAACAGGGAGTCCACTGCCTCCTGAAGCATGCGCTTTTCGTTATTCAGCATAATCTCTGGAGCACCGAGCTCGATGAGACGCTTCAGGCGGTTATTACGGTTAATCACACGACGGTAGAGGTCGTTCAGATCCGAGGTAGCGAAGCGGCCACCATCCAGCTGCACCATAGGACGCAGGTCTGGAGGGATTACTGGGATAACGTCCAGAACCATAGCGGCTGGGGACTTACCGGTCTCTACGAAGGAGCGTACGACCTTCAGACGCTTCAGAGCGCGAGCCTTACGCTGACCGGTACCGGTAGCGATGGCATCCTGCAGCTCTTCAGTCGCAGCATTCAGGTCGAAGTCCAGAAGGCGCTGACGGATAGCTTCCGCGCCCATGCAGCCTTCGAAGTAGTCACCGTAGCGATCTTCCATCTCTCGCCACAGGTCCACGTCGCCTTCCATGTCACCAGGCTTGAGGCTGATGAACTTATCCCAGACAGCAGTCAGACGAGCGATCTCGTCATCATACTTCTGACGAATGCTGCGCAGTTCGCGCTCAGCGCTGCTGCGAAGCTTCGCCTTCGCTGGGGACTTTCCACCTTCAGCTTCGATTTCTGCCACGTCCTCTTCCAGCTTCTTCGCGCGAGCATTCAGCTCGATGTCGCGACGCTGTTCGAGACGCTTGATCTCCACTTCGAACTCGTCGGTCAGGTCTGGCATATCCTGCTGACGGGTCTTTTCATCTACCTTCGTGACCATGTATGCTGCGAAGTAGATGACCTTTTCCAGGTCCTTCGGAGACATATCCAGAAGGTAGCCGAGGCGCGATGGCACGCCCTTAAAGAACCAGATGTGGGTTACTGGTGCAGCCAGCTCGATGTGGCCCATGCGCTCGCGGCGTACGCGAGAACGGGTTACTTCCACACCGCATCGTTCGCACACGATGCCCTTAAAGCGCACGCGCTTATACTTACCGCATGCGCACTCCCAGTCGCGAGTAGGTCCGAAGATCTGCTCACCGAACAGGCCGTCCTTCTCTGGCTTGAGGGTACGGTAGTTAATGGTCTCTGGCTTCTTCACTTCGCCATGAGACCAGCCACGAATCTCGTCAGCGGTCGCTAAACCGATTCGTACTTGATCAAATGCATTTACGTCCAGCATTTAATATCCTGTCTTGTTCGTTCCTGTTACGTCTACTTATATCTGCTGAGTGCATCACCCGGCTGCTTTCCGCGTGCGGCGTCCTCGTTCGAGGTCCGCGTAGGACGCGGAAGCAACCGAGTAAAGCTTATTTCTCCACTCCTCGCGCGTGATCTGCGCCAGGAGGAGGAAGAATTGACCTTAGGCCTGGAACTCGGTCACAGGTGCAGCTGCCGGCTCTTCGTAGCCTGCAGACGCATCTGGACGCGTGCCTATGTTAAAGCCGAGATCATCAGTAGCGGATACCGGGTCGCTGTCCTCTTCCTTCATGTCGATGGCCACGCCTTCGGCGTTCAGCACTTCCACATTCAGGGACAGGGACTGCATTTCCTTAAGCAGAACCTTGAAGGATTCTGGGATACCAGCAGATGGCAGGTTATCACCCTTCACGATGGCGCCATACACGCGTACGCGGCCGTCCACGTCATCAGACTTCACGGTCATCATCTCATGCAGGGTATGTGCGGCACCGTATGCTTCCAGTGCCCACACTTCCATCTCACCGAAGCGCTGTCCACCGAACTGTGCCTTACCGCCCAGAGGCTGCTGAGTAATCATGGAGTATGGACCTGTGGAGCGCGCGTGGATCTTATCATCCACGAGGTGGTGCAGCTTCAGCATGTACATGTATCCCACGGAAATAGGCTTACCGAATGGTTCACCCGTGCGGCCGTCGAAGAGCTGAGCCTTACCGTTTGCGCCCACCATGTGGTCGCCGTCGCGGTTCGGCAGCGTGGTGGAGAGCAGACCGTTCAGGACGTCTGGCTTCACACCATCGAAGACTGGGGTAGCTACTGGAGTGCCAGGAGCACCCTTCTCAGCACCTTCTGGGATGTACTTCTTCCACTCTGCCTCCAGGTTAGGATCGAGGGAGATATCCCAGCCAGACTTCGCGATCCATCCGAGATGGAACTCGAGAACCTGACCCACGTTCATTCGCGAAGGCACACCCAGTGGGTTCAGCATGATGTCCACTGGAGTACCGTCTGCGAGGAACGGCATGTCTTCTTCTGGCAGAATGCGCGAGATGACACCCTTATTACCGTGGCGACCTGCGAGCTTATCACCCTGCGTGATCTTACGATGCTGAGCGATGTACACGCGAATCATGTGGTTTACGCCGGTAGGAAGCTCGTCGCCATCCTCTTCAGCATCTTCACGGCTGAGTTCCTTAATACCGATAACGGTACCAGTCTCACCGTGAGGTACGCGCAGCGAGGTGTCACGCACTTCGCGGCTCTTCTCACCGAAGATAGCACGCAGCAGGCGCTCTTCAGGAGTCAGCTCGGTCTCACCCTTCGGAGTGACCTTACCCACGAGGATGTCTCCTGGCTCTACCTCAGCACCGATGCGGATGATACCGCGGTCGTCGAGGTTCGCCAGAGCGTCTTCACCCACGTTTGGCAGGTCGCGCGTAATTTCTTCTGCACCGAGCTTCGTCTCACGGGCATCGATCTCATACTCTTCGATATGGATGGAGGACAGGGTGTCATCCTGGACGAGGCGCTGCGAGATGATGATAGCATCTTCGTAGTTATAGCCGTTCCATGGCATGAAAGCCACGAGCAGGTTCTTACCCAGTGCGAGCTCACCCTGGTCGGTCGCAGGACCGTCAGCCAGAACAGAGCCAGCTTCCACGCGGTCACCCTCATTTACGAGTGGGACCTGGTTATAGCAGGTGGTCTGGTTCGAGCGCTGGAACTTCACTATCTTGTAGGACGACTGCGTGCCGTCATCGTTCAGCGTGCGAATCATGTCACCGGAGACGTAGATAACCACGCCATCCTTCTCCGCCTTCACCACGTCACCCGAGTCCACAGCTGCACGCCACTCAGTACCAGTACCGACCAGTGGGCGCTCGGACTTGATCAGTGGCACAGCCTGACGCTGCATGTTCGCGCCCATAAGTGCGCGGTGACCCTCATCGTGCTCGAGGAATGGGATGAGCGAAGCACCCACGGAGACCATCTGACGAGGAGAGACGTCCATGTAATCCACCTGGGATACTGGCACATCCTCTGCTTCAGCATTCGCATCGCGGACGAGTGCTTCCTTCGTCAGGAAGCGGCCGTCTGCATCGAGCTTCTGGTTCGCCTGTGCGATGAAGTGCTCGGACTCCTGGTCTGCGGTCATGTAGACCACATCATTCGTCACCTGACCATCGACGACCTTACGGTATGGAGTCTCGATGAAGCCGAATGGGTTCACGCGACCGAAGGTAGCCAGCGAGCCGATCAGACCGATGTTTGGTCCTTCAGGAGACTCGATAGGGCACATACGGCCGAAGTGAGACTGGTGTACGTCTCGCACTTCCATGGATGCACGGTCACGGGACAGACCGCCAGGACCCAGAGCGGACAGACGACGCTTATTCGTCACGCCTGCCAGTGGGTTATTCTGATCCATGAACTGGGACAGCTGAGACGTTCCGAAGAACTCCTTAATCGCTGCAGCCACTGGACGGATGTTCAGCAGAGACTGTGGAGTGATGGCTTCAGCATCCTGAGTGGTCATGCGCTCACGAACCACGCGCTCCATACGGGACAGACCCGTACGCAGCTGGTTCTGAACGAGCTCACCGACCTGGCGGATACGGCGGTTACCGAAGTGATCGATATCATCCACATCCACGCGCAGTTCTACAGCTTCGCCGTTACGCATACCTGGGAAGGTAGCCGCACCAGAGTGCAGGCTCACGAGATACTTAATGGTGGCGATAATGTCTTCGCGAGACAGGGAGCGGTCGTTTACATCCGCTTCGAGGCCCAGCTTGTGATTTATCTTATAGCGCCCCACGCGCGCGAGGTCATAACGCTTCGTATTAAAGTAGAAGGAGTCCAGAAGATTACGTCCTGCATCTGCTGTAGCAGCGTCGTTCGGACGAATCTTGTGGTAGAGGTCCACGAGAGCGGCATCCTGGTCTACCGTGGTATCTTCCTGCAGAGCCTGCATGACCAGTGGGTAGTCCTTAAATGCTTCCGCTATCTCGGAATCCGTCATGCCGATGGCCTTCAGGAAGACGATGGCAGACTGCTTACGCTTACGGTCGATGCGTACGCCAAGGACGTCCTTCTTATCGATTTCGAACTCAAGCCATGCACCACGACTAGGGATTATCTTTGCGCCGAAGACTTCCTTATCAGAAGCCTGTACAGCCTGGCGGTCGAAGTACACACCAGGAGAACGCACGAGCTGAGAGACGATAACACGCTCCGTGCCACCGATGATGAACGTACCGTGAGGAGTCTGCAGTGGGAAGTCTCCCATGAAGACCGTCTGGGACTTGATTTCACCAGTGTCGTAGTTCGTGAATTCTGCGTTTACGTACAGAGGTGCAGAATAGGTATAATCCTTTTCCTTGCATTCCTGCACGCTGTGACGTGGATACTCGAAGTAAGGGTCAGAGAATGTCAGAGACATGGTCTGCGCGAAGTTCTCGATAGGCGAGATTTCGCTGAATACTTCTTCTAAGCCAGAAGTACGAGGAACGGTGAATGTGCCGTTCTTCTCATCTTCTGCGACACGTGCCTTCCAGCGTTCGTTACCGATCAGCCAGTCAAAGCTGTCTGTCTGTACGCCGAGGAGATCTGGCACTTCGATAGGCTCACGGATGGAGCCAAAGTTTACGCGGTCAGTAGCCTTACGCAGCTTGATATCATGCTCATCTGCGCGTGCTATTACTGCCGTCGCACTATTGCTATGTGTAGCAGCCAAGGGGAATTCCTTACCATTCGCTGTATAATATTTCCTAGTATCAGCGCGATGCTCGGAGCCGCTATATACACCTGCATCGTTCGCTGTGACGCCCATGCCCGCAATATGACACAAGTTTTAACTTAACCATTTTACGCAGGATTCATTCCGAAGTCAAGTTTTTTCGCCCGTTTTTCCGCTTTTTTACGCGGCGTGTCGCTTTTGCGCTTTCCTTCATACTTTCTGAATGTCCATTTTCGCTTGTCCTCCGCTGGAGTCATCAGCCACGACACCGGTAAAATTGACCATATGGCCGAACAGACTCACTCCCCACGCTGGCAGCGCACGCATGCCGCCATCCAGTACGCGTACACGCAGCTCATCCTCACCACATCTCCTGAACGCATCACCGTGGCAGAACTGACAGCACATGCACGCATCCACCGCAAGACGTTCTACCCGCACTACTCGAGCATCGAGGACGTCTATGCCGAATGCGTGCGCATCATCTCTGATGACATGACGAGCCATCTGACCGCACTGCCGAGACCGTTCGACTACTATGATCTCTCGCGCATTATGTTCGAGTACTATACCTCCACGCCCACCATCGAGCATATCTTTACGAGCCCACATACGCGGCGCATGGCAGACGACATCATCGCCCAGAACACGCTCATCAGCCGCAGCATCTATAACCCGTACCGAAACTTTACACCAGCCGAGCAGGAGCTTATAAACACCTTCGTCGTCTACTCCTCCGTGAACGTGTGGCGGCGCTGGGCACTGTCCGGAAAGAAAGTCCCCATGTCTCAAGCCATCACACTCCTCGGACGACTCATCGAGCACGGCATAGCAGACCTGCGCGCACCATACGAACCAGACCAGGATGCAGCCATCGCCACTTACTTCGCGCCGGCTACCCCATCGACCGCTCCTTCAGATTCAGACAGCAGCAGCGCGGGCTAGCGTTTCTGGTACTCTAGAATATCGCTATGAGAATAAAATCCCCGCGGCCCTTTCCGAAGTCACCCCTGAAGTCGTTCCCGAAATCAGCTGAACTTCTCCACCAGCTTCAGTCCGGCGATACCCTGAGCATACGCCGCAGCATCTTACTGGTCGTTCTGCTGTCCTTACCTACCATCGCAGCCCAGCTGTCTTACATCATTATGCAGTACATCGACGCTGCCATGGTGGGACACTTAAGCACCACAGCCTCGGCATCCATCGGGCTCATCTCCCCCGTAACGTGGCTGTTTAATGGACTGTGCACTGCGCTGACCGCAGGCTTCGCCGTCCAGATGGCACAGCGATTCGGCTCGCGCGACCAGAAGGCTGCACGAAGCATCATGAAGCAGGGTCTCATCGTGGGACTGCTCTTTTCTGGAGTGCTGGCCATCATTACCGTGGCGCTCGCCTTCGTTCTGCCGACATGGCTGGGCGGAGCGCCAGACGTGCGCGCGGGATCGACGGCATATCTCGCTATCTTCGGCGTGTCGCTTTTCGCTCTGCAGATGACCTCCATGGGAAGTTCCATGGTCCAGAGTTCGGGGAATATGAAGCTTCCGAGTCTCGTCAGCATCATCATGTGCATCTGCGACGTCTTTTTTAATTCTCTTCTCATCTTTCCTCCGACCACCTATTCTGTCCTTGGGCTTTTTTCCATGGCCTGGCCTGGCGCTAACCTCGGCGTGGCGGGAGCATCCCTCGGTACAGCGCTCGCCGAAGCTGTAGGGGCTGGCATCTATCTGTGGTTTATGCTGGTACATTCCACTGTTCTGCGCCGCCGCCGTGGAGAGCATCTGCGGTTTAGTCGTATCATCGTCATGACCGCGGTAAAAATCAGCACACCTGTGGCCATCGAAAACGCCGTGACGAATAGCGCTCAGGTGGTCAGCACGCGCATTATTTCTCCTCTGGGCACCACGGCTATCGCCGCAAATGCGTTCGCTGTGACCGCCGAGAGCATCTGCTATCAGCCAGGCTTCGGCATCGGTTCTGCTGCCACCACCATCGTGGGACAGTCCGTCGGCGCGAAGCAAAAGCGCATGGCACGGCGTTTCGTCTGGCTGTCCATCGCACTCGGCATGGCCACCATGACCACCGCTGGTATCCTCATGTTCATTTTCGCCCCTCAGATGATCAGCATGCTCTCCCCCGACCCTGTTATTCAGGATATGGGTGGCGCGGCGCTGCGCATAGGCGCTATCGCTGAGCCGTTCTTCGCGGCATCCATCGTCGCATCTGCAGCTTTGCGCGGTGCGGGAGATACGCTGGCGTCGAGTATTTTCACCGCGGGTACCATTTGGGCCATCCGCGTGCCGCTGTCCATTATCTTCTGCCCGTTCATGGGTATTAACGGGTACTGGCTGGCTTCAGTTATTCAGTGGTGGGTGTGCGGCGCGCTGTTCCTGTGGCGCGTGAAGAGCGAGGTGTGGCTGAAGCGTTTGGATACGCCACGCGGCCTGAAAAAATAAGCTTTCTGCTGCTTTTTCTGTCAATTCTTCCACCTCCTTCGCGGTCCTCTATTCGCTCTGAGCATAATCCTCCGCAGACGGCAAAAAGCTGTAATAAGATTACTTACATCACGATGTAATCGTTTCGGATACATCACGGAATTATTCTCTACAGTAAAGGAGTCCTCTCGTGGCTAACATCACTATCTTCGGTCAGGGTACCATGGGTAAGGCTATCGCCAGCATCTTCACCGATGGCGGTAACACCGTAAACTTCGTCGGTAAGGAAACCGACGCCGAGCTCAGCGACATCGTCGTACTGGCTACCCCATACGCAGCCGCAGAGTCCATCATCGCGAACTATAAGGATGCACTGAAGGGTAAGATCCTCGTCGATATCTCGAACCCGGTGGACTTCTCCACCATGGACAGCCAGGTCACTCCAGCTGACAGCTCTGCCGCTGAAGAGATCCAGAAGCTCGTTCCAGATACCACGGTAGTGAAGGCTTTTAACACCACCTTCGCCGCTACTCTCGCTTCGAAGAAGGTCGCAGATTCTGCTACCACCACCGTGCAAATCGCTTCGGATGACGAGGCAGCGAAGACTCGCCTCGCTGAGCTCATCCAGGCTGGTGGCCTGAAGACCATCGACGCTGGCGCTCTGAAGCGCTCTCGTGAACTCGAAGCATTCGGCTTTCTGCAGATCACTCTCGCTATCCGCGAGCAGATCACCTGGATGGGTGGCTTCGCAGCTCTGTAAAAATTTCTCTCTTTCTCACGTAAATGGGGGCAGGATAAATCCTGCCCCCATTCGCTGAGGGGTGAGACAGGCCGCACGACCCATCTCACCCCTCAGTTTTCTGCATCCCGCAGGCTAGAGCTTCTCGAGTTCTATGCCCTCCACACTCCCCACGAAGTTCGCTAGATCCTCCTTCGTCGGGAAGACGGACGTATTCTCGAGGATACGGTAGCAGACACTTCCCAGCTCCTCTCGGATAGCGGCACGCACCGTGTCACGGTCACGTTCCTCCAAAGTCTCCACGAGCTCCTCCCACTGTGGAGCAAACTCAGCTATCTCCTCAGGCACAGCATCATCGCCTCGTACGAGCGCCTCCTCCAGCACAGCGAGCTGTCCCACCAGACGCCCCGGCAGGATGAAAAGTCCCTGTGCTTCGATGAGCCCTATCGGCTCTTGCTTGACCGGATAGTACTGGGGATGCGCATGGAAGATGCCATCAGGATACTCGTCACTCACCGCGTTATTCCGGAAGATGAGACTCATCTCGTAGCCTCGGTCCGTCACGATGACACTTGGCGAGAGCGAGGACTGTCGAGCTCCCGACTCGTCATACGGGTGGATATGGAAGGCATCATTCTCATAGACTGCCCACGCAGCGCGCAGGAGTTCACTTACTTCGAGCACTTCTGAGCGCAGGCGTGAGACCACGCGCACGGCGCTTCCCGGCCAGTCGAGCACTTCGAGTGTCACATCCTCATATCCATCCACGCGGTATGCGCGCAGCACTCGAGCTGTGTGCATAGGGAGAAGCTGACCGCCACCCTGGTAGTGGTCATGCGCGAGAATGGATCCTCCTATGCGCGCGAGCGCAGCATTACACCCGATGAAGTATCCCGGGAATCGGTCCACGAAGTCGAGGAGATTCCCCATGGTCTCTTTATCCACCTTCATCGGCGTGTGCTGAGCGTTCACACAGATGCCATGCTGGTAGAAGTACCCGTATGGAGAGAACTGCCAGAACCAGTCGCGCCCACCGAGCTCCACAGGAATGGTGCGCAGCGTGCGCTTACCAGCACCACCCGCTCCCGCAAAGCCTTCATTCTCATGACAGATAACGCACTGGGGGTATCCCCCAGCTCCAGCGTTCCCCGCGGCAGCTTTTTTCATATTTTTAAACTCAGGCTTCGCCGTATTAATGGTCACCACGAGCCCATGGGATTCGAAGTGCGGATTCGTCTCCAGCTGCTTCCTGTGCACACTGCCGTTCGCCGCACACAGATCATACAGCCAGTTCATCGCATCGATGGACGAGTCTTCGCGCTCTATCTGCTCGAAGTACGCTGTCACGAGAGCTGGTGATGGACTGAGCACATTCAGCACACGGTCTGCAAAGCTCGCCACATCGTCCTCAGCCACGAGTCCCGCCTCGAGTGCATCACCCACCAGAGCGACGAGGGCCGACGACACGTCCATCTCCCCGGTCCCATCGAGGGCTCCAGAAGGGGAAAATTGACGTATATCCAGCAGCTCCATCAGCTGATTACGCGCATAATCCACATCAAGCGGATCAAGCTCGAGCTGATCTATAGCGCACTCGAGCAGCGCGTCGATGTCACGGCAGGCAGCATCACACGCGTTCTCCATCATGCCGTCTCCTCCATCACCGCACGTACAAGCGCATCAGCAGCTTCCTGCTGCTCTTCCATCTCGCGCACGAGCTGAATCTGCGTGCGAGCGCGCACGAGGTTATGCTCCGGATACTTCGTCGCGAAGTAGACGTCTCCAGCCAGATAATCAGCAAGGAAACGCATACCGCACTCGGCCGTCATGAGTTGACCAGAGAAAGCGAGAAGCTCCGCCTCCCGCTCGGTAATGTCCGCGCGCAGCGCTCCCACGAAACCGCGCGTATACGCCTCGAAAAGCTCGAGCGAGAAATGAACGAGGGACAGATCCTTCTCATCCTCGAGAGCTGTGGACGCGCCGAAACGAATGCAGTCGCCGAAATCGAAAAGCAGAGAGCCCGGCATGACCGTATCGAGGTCGATGATGGCACGTGGCTCATGCGTGGACGCGTCGAAAAGAATGTTATTCAGCTTCGTATCATTATGTGTCACGCGCAGCGGCAGCGCACCCGAGGCGAGCTCATCCATGACGATGCCGTAACGCTCGCGGCGCGCGAGGAAGAAGTCTATCTCCTCCTGCACACCCGCTGCACGTCCGAGCGGATCAGCCTCGAGAGCCGCACGGAACTGCTCGAAACGCGCCGGCGTGTCGTGGAAGTGTGCGATGGTTTCACTCAGCAGACCTGCGTCAAACTGCGCAAGATCCTTCTGGAAGACGCCGAATGCCTCGCCCGCCATACCGAAAACCTCTGGGCTCGGAGACTGATCATAGGACATCGTATCCTCGATGAAATCGTACACACGGAACGGTTCACCGCCGTCCTCTACATACGTGCGCCCATCGTGCGTGCGTACGAGGCTGAGCGTCCCTTTTCCGCGCTCCGCGAGGAAGCTCGTGACGAGCTCGATGTTCCGCATAAGATTTTCCGTATCCGGGAAGATGCTCGTGTTCATGCACTGGAGGATATAGCGCCGCGCGCTCGTGACCACGAGATACGTGACGTTTATATGCCCACTTCCGTACGGCTCCACGCTGAGCACGTCCCCCTCGAGCGCGAACTGCGCGAGCACGCTGCGTAGCGTCTCCTGTGAGATTTCTGAATGATTCGACATCGTACGTCTCCTTTTTCTTCTGCTTGTCTCAATTTTCGCCCGGTGGCGGCGAGTCATCTGTGTCTCGCCGCCACCGCGCTTCATCTATCCGCGTCTCACCGCGCCTACTCGTGTCTCCACACCATAGCGCTCGGTTCGAGTTCGAAGCTCTCCACCGTACCATCAGCCCGGCGCACATCCGTGGCCTGCGCGCGGTCGGTGTTATTAATCACACAGAAGAGCTTCGCCTCTGGATAGTGCGCTACTTCGCACTCCGGATTCGTGGAGCTCCACGCGTCATACTTCTCCTCATTATGGCTTGCATAGAAGAGCACACGCTCGAGCAGACGAGCATTCAGTGCGCAGTATGGCAGGCCCGAGATGTACACTCCGCGACCAGCGCCATATTCGTTCGCCACCAGCTGCACTTCTCCCCCGCGAGCACTGAGCACCGTCACGCCTTCATGGATAGGATACGTGTTTAAAATAGGCTCGCCGAAGTCTATCTCATAGTCTTCTGGAACATCACGCGTGATGAAGTGCTCGCTGCGCGGCGTCGTCTGAGGGAAGTACTTATCCACACTGAGCGTATGGAAGCGTTCTTCATCTACACCGAGCACATCAGCCAGCTGGAAGAAGCGCCCCTGACGGTTCACCGAGGATGGTTCACCCACGCCCACGAAGGCACCACCAGCGCGTACCCATGCGCGGATGATTTCCACGAGGCGAGGATTCTCCCACACGTCTCCACCCGAGAAAGCAGTATCCACTGGACCGCCGTTAATAAGCACGTCGATATCCTCGTCGATGCCATGCTCGAGGATATCCTCGAAGCTGATGAAGCGCACGTTCACACGCATGCCCGAGAGCGCTTCGAGAATGCCATAGTACGAATGCGTCTGCTTATTTGGCAGAGCATGCGCCACAGTGAAGGCCATCCATGAGCGCTGCGCGCCCCAGCAGTTCACGAGAGCTACCGTCAGAGCTGGCTCAGCAGCAGCACCGTTCGTATACTCGTGGAGCGTGCGGAATTCGTCTGCGATGTGTGTGACGGTATCCACAAACTTCGGGAACTTATTCGCCAGAGACAGGTAGCCGCCATATCCCATGCGCGAGATAGGGCTCCTCAGGATAGCGCGGCGCGCCTTACGCCAGTTATCCAGCCCCTCGATGCTCGGATCATTCCCCTCATAGAAGGTATCCGGGAAGAAGTACGGCAGGAAGCGTCCTTCTGTATAACGCACGCCTGGGATATCCGCTATCATGCGCAGCGTGGTTCCATCTCCCACCGACCCCACGACGGCGTCGAGCTCGAGCTCCTCGAAGCCCTTCTTATACGGCTCGGTTCCTATCCACTGGTCGCCCAGGAACATCATGGCTTCTTTTCCATGCGCATGCGTATCCTGAACGAGACGCTTCACATTCGCACGCACGAAGGTGGTCAGGAAGTCATTCCAGTCACGCTGAGGCTTGCGCGGGATACGCCACGCAGAGTTATAGCTGCCCATGTCTATGAAGTCTTCTGGACGCAGACGGTAACCATACTGTGCCTCGAAGTCGTCCAGAGCCTTCGGAGAGACAGTGCACGCCGAGCCAAACCAGTCCACCACCTTTTCCCGGTGCTTGTTATCGAAGAGCAGCGTGAACTGGTAGAAGAAGGTGGTAAAGCGCACCACATCCGTCTGCGGATTATCCTTAAGCCACTGATGGAAAGTCTCGAAGACGAATTCGCGCGTCTTCTCATGGTAGATGTCGAATGGAATCTCGTGTTCCTTATCCCCCCAATCATTCGTGAGGTGATTATACATCTCCACCGGATCCCAGATAATGTACGCGAGGAAGGACACCGTGTATTCATGCATCGGCGTGACCTCATCCACGTGCACCGTGCCATCCTCCACGTTCACGCTCCACAGCTCCGGCGCCACGACTTCGCCCGTCGTGCGGTCGATGACTTCCCAGTAGCGGTGCGGATCCACGTCATAGTTCACGCTGAGCTGCTCCTCGTAGAAGCTTTCCATAAGCGCGATATCCACGCTCGTGCTTTCCGCGAGGATACGGTTCGTCAGCAGGTAGACTTGCGGTGTTTCGTCCATATGCAGGCTGATCCACTCGTTATGGGCACGCGTCGGGAAGTACGCGCTGTATATCTTCTTTCCGAGTGCGAGAACGTCCGCGTCTAGGTGCGTGCCGTCACTGTTTCGTACGGCATCTGCTCCCCAGAGTTCTGCCAATTCTCCCGTCTCCTTCGCGTAGTTCTCCTCGCTCGGGATAGTAAAGCGACCTGTGGTAGTCATGTATATCTCCTTTATATAAAATTCCTTATTCCTTCACTGCACCAGCCGAAAGTCCCGACTGCCAGTAGCGCTGCAGTCCCAGGAAGAGCACGATGAGCGGAAGCACGCCGAGCAGCGCACCCATCATGAGCGCACCCTTTTCGTTAAAGGTAGCGAGAGATGCCATACCGTACAGCCCCAGTGTGATAGGCTTCAGGCTTTCATCCGTGAGCATCATCAGCGGCAGAAGGAAGTTATTCCAGGCCCCTACGAAGAGGAAGAGGAAGATGGTCACCATAGCTGGCGAGAGCAGGCGCAGAACCATCGTAAAGAAGATACGCGCCTCGCCTGCTCCATCGATGCGTGCAGCTTCGAGCAGCTCATTCGGTACAGAGCTCTGCGCATATACGCGCCCGAGGAAGAAGCCAAACGGTGAAACAGAGCATGGAATGATGACTGAGAGTACCGTATTCGTTAAGTGCAGAGAGTGGAAGATGGAGTACTGTGGAATGGTCAGGAGAGCCGCTGGCATGAGCATGCACCCCATGACGATGCCTATGGCCACGCCCTTCCCCCTAAAGTCGAACTTCGCGGTAGCATATCCCGCCATCACCGCGATGACCGTCCCCACTGCTGCTGAAACTCCTGAATAAATAAAGGAGTTCAGCACCCACTGCCAGAAACGGTTCTGTGTCCAGCCGAGCAAGGATGCATAATTCTTCGCCACGGCATTCGCTATCTCTCCCGGACCCACAGCGAACCATAGTCCGTTCGTACTCACGAGTTCTGACGGACTCTTCGTCGAGGCTATTACTGCCCAGTAGATAGGGAAAAGGAAGTACAGCAGAGCGAAGACGAGGATAATCCAGGTCAGTCCCACCACTGGCTTCGACGGCTGCATAGAGCGCGGAAGGTCATGAGCCGCCTTCGCACGAATGCGTTCTGCCTTACGGCGAGCACGGGCCTGCTCACGAGCGCGCTGCTTATCTGTCATCTGTGCATTCTGTACGGTACTCATGATTCATTCACCTTTCGTTCCGCCATAATGTAGACCATAGCGAGAAGTCCAGCGATTATAGCCATCACTATAGCTATAGCCGAAGCCGGCCCATCCCCGCTCGGAGTGATACTTCCCTGCGAAGTGTTCAGTGCCATCATCATCGGCGTGTAGGATTTCGAGATACCCGGGTCGGCTATCTGCATGATCTGCGGCTCGTTAAAGAGCTGTATGGTGCCCACGATGGACAGCAGCATGGCCAGAAGCGCAGCACCGCGTACGCTCGGAAGCTTCACCTGCATGGCTATCTGGAAGCCATTCGCTCCATCGATGCGTGCAGCCTCATACAGGTCATGTGGAATGGCCTGAAGCGCCGCGAGGAAGATGAGCATGTTATATCCTGTGTACGTCCAGGTGGTGATGTTCGCCATAGACAGCAGGACGATGTTCCCTGAGTAGAAGTTCACGGGAATGCCCAGAGCTGCCAGCCCCTTCGCGATAGGAGAAATCTGCCCGTTATACAGATAGACCCAGATGAGGGACGCCACGACTCCTGGTATAGCGAAAGGCAGGAAGTAACCGAGCCTAAAGCCCGTCACGTGCTTCACGATGTATGAGTCGATAAGCATGGCCAGAGCCAGTGCCGAGATAATCATAAAAGGCACCTGGATGACAGTGTAAAGAACCACGCGTCCCACACCCGTCCAGAATTTATCCGACGTAGCAGCGTAAATGAAGTTATCGAGTCCGACGAATTTATGAACGAGCTCACCTCCACCGTAAGCTCCACCGCCTTCGGATATCTCACGGAAGAAGCTCGAGTAAATAGCCCAGCCTATAGGCAGGATAAAGACGAAACTAAACAGGACGGCGAATGGCGTCATAAATGCCCATCCTGTGATGTTCTGGCGCTTGGTAGAGAAGCCACGCACCTTTTTCTGTGTATGTTTTTGTGCGGTCATGATGATTTACCTCACAAGGGGAAAATACTGGTATATATACTCTGCATCGAAGCACGTCCACGTGCTTCAGTATGTCTCATGTGGAAAAAGCCCGTAGACTCTTCTCGAGCGAGGAGTATATCTCTCCTGCTGGCCCTGGGGCACTGAGAGGGTCTACGGGCTTTTGACTTATGGAGTATGTGCGCGCTCAGCGCACTGCTTACTCAGCGACGGACAGCTTCAGGTTCTTCAGCGTGTCCACAGATGTGGTCTGAGCCACGGAGAAGATGTCTGCTACCTTACCAGAGCCATCTGCAGCCTTCGCAGCAGTCTCCTTCATAGCAGCACCGACAGCCGAGTAGCCTGGGATGAAGTTAAAGTCGCCCATGTTATTATTCGCAGCGACGAGCTCCTTCATCACATCCTGGCCACCGTAGAACTTCGACCATGCATCTGGAGTCTTCGCGGTAGCAGTAGTAGCCGAGACGATGAGACCCTGCGTAGTGAGGTCTTCCACCTGAGTGTTAAACCAGTCGAGGAACTTCATGGCTTCCGCCTTATGCTTCGTGCCCTTCAGAGCTACGACACCAGAACCACCGTCTGGACCAGTCTTACCCTTGTTACCGAACCAGTCACCCAGCTGAGCTACCTTCCAGGTGCTCTCGCCACCACCAGCGGAATCCATGATGAGTGGAGCTTCCCATGCAGCACCTACAGTACCGATGAGCTTACCATCCTTCAGAGCTGCATCGAAGCTCGGCTCCCAGCGAGGATTCACGAAAGCGCTCTTCGCATCGATCATCTTCTGGAAGACATCTGCCACAGCCTTCGAACCATCCGTGTTCGTGTTCACGTTCCACTTATCGCTCTTGACGGTATACCATGGCGAGGATGCACCAGCAAGACCAGTGAGCATGTTACCGGCTTCATCAGCCTGGAAAGACATGATGTACTTTCCAGCAGCAGCTGCCTTCTGCGCGGATGCGAGAAGCTCATCCTGAGTCTTCGGCACATCGATGCCCAGCTCCTTGAATGCAGCTTCGTTATAGTAGTACACCAGTGGACCGCCATCCTGTGGCAGACCGAAGGTCTTACCATTCAGCTGCATGAGGCTGTATGCACCAGCAGAGAAGTCCTTCTTATACTGGTCCGCTTCTGCAGTCACGTCTTCGAGGACACCCTTCGTGAATGCTTCTGGCACTTCTGCATAGCCGAGCTGTGCGAGATCTGGAGCCGTACCAGCCTTCACATCTGCTTCGAGCTTCTTCATCATGTTCGACGCTTCGCCGGCATACTTCGTAGCCTTCACCTGAATGTTCGGGTTCGCAGCGTTCCACTTCTTCACGATTTCATCTACCTTCGTCATGCCTTCCTTATCTGGCAGACGGTGCAGATACGTGATTTCTACCTTCTCATCCTTAGAACCACTGGAAGAGGATGCGGACGTAGATCCGCAGCCTGCCAGAGCCAGAGCCATGACTGCCAGTGATGCTACACCTGCGACGAGGTGCTTTCCTCTTGTGTTCATTCCTTTCCCTCCTTCGGGACGGTAGCCGCGCCCTCGCGACGACTTGTGTATGACTATACCATAGAAAAAAATAATTTGTCAAGGTGTCGAACAATTATCCTTTTCTTCTAGTCTTTTCACCAAAAATGGAGTAAACTAGAGTACATATCGCGGAGAAATCTCGCGCCGTCTGCGAATTTCTCCACACACCGTACGAACTTACCTTATCTGCCGGCGTATTCAGCGTGTGCAGACCCTACAGAAAGCAAGGACGATGACGACCTATTACTTTTCGACGCTGCATGGGAATGACTCCTCAGCTGGAACACATCACGACACGCCGTGGTCTTCTCTATCCCAGATCACCGGCGTGTCGCTCCAGCCAGGAGATGCCATCCTCCTCGAGCGCGGAAGTGACTTTACAGGTCAGTTCCTGCACTTATCTGGCGTGGCAGGAACGAGCGACACGCCGGTCATCATCTCAGAGTACGGAGACCCAGACCTTCCTCTGCCGCGCATCGACGCACGTGGAGATGGCATCTGGTTCGAAAACTACGGAGCACCCATCGGTGGCGCTCCTCATAAGTACTGTGGAAATGTCTCCACCACTCTCCTGCTGAAAGACTGCAGCTACATCGAGATAAGTCTCCTCGACATAGCGAATTCCTGCGAGCCGACAGACGGCCGCCCCTATAACGCCATCGAGGCCATGGACCGCACGGGCATAGCTCTTATAGCTCAGGATGGTGGCACCATGCGCCACGTGCACATCGACCGGGTTCATGTCCATGACGTGGAGGGGAATGTCTATAACAAACACATGGCAAACGGCGGCATCTACGCCATAGCCCACTTCCCGAGCGATCCAGACACTGTCCTGACAAACATCGCGCGCTTCGATGACATCCGCATCACCCACTGCACTGTCCAGCGCACACGTCGCTGGGGCATAGCCGTGGGATATACCGCATATCTGAATTACATCGACCACGGCGAGCGCGACGCCGCTACAAGTCAGTGGACGAATGTGTTTGATTATGGTGATGGACGAATGGACCACGAAACTCTTCAGACGTATGGCGCGACGAACGTACGGATAGAAGAGAACGTGGTAGAAGACGCGGGCGGAGATGCCATCACCGTCATGTACTGCGACACGCCGTATATCCGCGCGAACGTCTCGAGACGTGCCGCGCGAGACATCTGTGACACTGTCTATACCGCCACTCAGAACGATAAAGTAGCAGCCGCCATCTGGCCGTGGCGATGTAAGGACGCTCTCTTTGAATATAACGAAGCGTACGACACGCTGAATGCGGACTGCGGAAATGGCGACGGCCAGGCGTGGGACGCGGATTTCGGCGACGGCACTGTATACCGCTATAACTACTCCTCCGGAAATTCAGGGGGAACTGTAATGTTTTGCAATGAAAAAGCAGTGAACTCGCAGTTCTATCATAACGTGGCCTACCATGACCATGTGGGAGCCATAGATATACCGCGAAATCCAGATGCGTACGTCCACCATAACGTATTCATTCTGGCGGACGACTGCGAGCCTTTACGCACCCACCGTGCTGACGGCGTGGCGCGCATCGAGGAGAATATTTTTGTCAACGACGCCCGAATGCCCTATGATTACCTGTGGCACCCGGACGGTTCGGACATCACCTGGTCTCGTAACCGATTCCAGGGTTTTATAAGTAAACCAGACGAAGAGGGTAATTATGAAAGAAGATGACGTTCTTCTGCGCGAAGCCGCAGAAGAGGGTGCTTTGGTCGGCCCGCCTGGTATGGGCGAGCTACACTCCACTGGCACTTCTGCCAGCGCGAATGGCTTCGGCTTCTCCTCCGTCCTCGAGACGGAAGGCATGAAGGCCGATCCTACGGATGTGCGTATTAATAACCGCATAGCCATCTTTAACATCCTGTTCCCGCATGGGGCACTCTCCCGCGCACAGGTGAGCCGCCGCATAGGCCTTTCGCGCGCATCGGTGTCGGAAGTGGTAGCTTCCATGATCGACGAGCACATTCTCACAGAGAATGGTCGAAGCACGGAAAGCGTGCCAGGACGGCGCGGTAAGCGCGGCACCCAGATAGAGATAGATACAAACTACTGGAACATCATCTCGCTGGACCTGTCTCAGGAGTTTGTCATCCAGGGTGTCGTTTCGAATCTCGCTGGTCAGATTCTCGCACGCGCCGAGATATCCATAGCCTCTCCGAAGGATGTAGATGTGGATATCGTGGTCGAGCTGTGCCGCAAAGTCATCAGTAAGGCTCCAGGAAAGATATTTGGCATAGGCATCGCTGTGCCCGGCGTGGTAGACAGTACAGGCACTGTCATCGACTCGCGTAACCTCGACTGGAATAACGTGCCGCTGGCGAGCATTATTCAGGAGACCTTTAACCTGCCGTGCACCGTCGATAATGACGCTAACTGCGCACTGCTCGCCGAACGTTTCTTCGGCGACGGCGAGCCGAACCTCATCTTCATCCAGATATCGATGGGCATCGGAGCGGGCGTCCTCATTAATGGCAGCATCGTCTCCGGCACGAATAACGCTGCAGGTGAGATAGGTCACACGATTATCGACGATGACGACACGCCGTGCGTCTGCGGCAAGCACGGCTGTCTCGAGGCCTCGCTGTGCGTGCCTGCACTACGCGCGCGTTTCGGCGATCTTTCCGCCGGGGATACGGATGGGCGCTCCGATATACTGCGCGACGCGGGTGAAAAGCTCGGAAAAGCGCTGTCCATGTCCGTGAGCCTGCTCGATGTGACGGACATCGCCATCTACGGCCCGGCAGACATCGTGAACGACACGCTCATCGACCGCGCATCCGAGGTAGTGAACGAACGCACCATGTCCGTAGTACAGCCGCGCCCTGTCCGCGTACGGCGCTGCGAGTTCGGCGATAACATCGTTATGCAGGGCGAGACGACGTGCGTTCTACAGCACGTTCTGCGCGCCATTTAGTCGTGTGCTGGGCTGTGAGTTGATGTCAATTTTCTCGCGACTCGCCGTATGCCTCCTCCATGGACTTTTTCGTGAGGGTATGGCATAATAGTCGAGTTGCTTATAAAGCGACGTGGATGATTGTCCGAGCGGTCGAAGGAGCACGACTCGAAATCGTGTGAGGCTAAACACCTCCAAGGGTTCAAATCCCTTATCATCCGCCACAAAAAATGTCTCAGAAGTACATACTTCTGAGACATTTTTCTTACTCTTCTAAAGTCCTCACAGCACGAATAGCATCAGCCCGCTGAGCCAGGAGTGCATCCGACGGATAGTTCACCCGCTCGAGGGTGAGTCCACACGCTGGAGCTGGCCCAGTAAGACCTTCGCGCTGCGGATGTGCCACTTTCTCGTGGAACCAGGATACGGTCTTCTTTCCTCGCCCCACGGCTATGCTGGCACCCACGAGCGAGCGCACCATGTTTCGAGCAAAGGCATCTGCGATGATAGTAAACGTGAGCAGTCCTGACTCCGCAGCCCGAATGCCATATGCCACACCTGCACCAGACGACGGAGCAGCCCCTACAGCCTGAGTGGCACTCGCCTGAGCTCCCCCACCATACACGCCGTCCGGGGTCAGCAGCATATCGGGAACACGCTGCCACGCAGCATACTTCACCTCGCGAATGGTGGTGCCCCCAGGATTTGGCAGAGCGAACGATCCGAAATCATGTAATCCCACAGTGGAACTCACAGCCTCATTCATGGCGTGTACATCCAGCTCATCATCCACTCGCAGCACCATCCGAGCCAGACGCGGATCTCGCTGTGCGCTAGCATCTGCTACTCGATACACATACACCCTGTCAGAAGCCGAAAAACGCGCGTCAAAACCCTCAGGAGCAGGTTCCAGAGAAAATATACTCATATCCCCTGGAACGACGCGAGACACACGCCTAAAGAGCGCCTCAGAGGCACTTACCCCTGTCATGTGTCCTATGGCGCGCTCGAGAACCTCTTCCGCCACATCGACATGGCAGACCTGCCCCACTGCATGCACACCCGCGTCTGTACGGCCAGCCACAGTGACCTGAACCTCCTCAGGAGAAAGGCGTAGTATCTTCGCGAGGCCAGCCTCCAGCTCACCCTGAACAGTGCGCTGGCCAGTCTGGCGAGCCCATCCATGAAATTCCGTGCCATCGTAGGCGAGATCTATCCTCAGTCGCATAATACGTTCATTCTAGCGTAGGAGGCTTACTGTGCCACATCTCGAGGAGTAACCGCCGTACACGCACGAATTGACAGATAAAAAGAAAGTCCGCATCCCGTGCCTTTCAGCACGAAACGCGGACTAACTAAGCGTACGAAACGCTACGAGCAGAAACTACTCAGCAGCTTCTTCCGTAGCTGGAGCTTCCTCTACAGGAGCCTCTTCTACTGGAGCAGCTTCTTCAGCCTTCTCCTCGGCTACCTTTACTGCAGCTTCCGCTTCCTTTACAGCAGCCTTCTTCGGGGATACTGGTTCGGTCACGAGCTCGATGATAGCCATAGCAGCGTTATCACCCTGACGTGGAGCTATCTTCACGATGCGGGTGTAGCCGCCCTCGCGCTGTTCCATCTGCTCAGCGATAACGGTGAACAGAGCGTGAACGACGGACTTGTTACGGATCACGCGCATCACACGACGGCGAGAGTGCAGGTCACCACGCTTTGCGAGCGTGATGAGGCGCTCTGCGAGTGGACGCAGACGCTTTGCCTTAGGCAAAGTGGTGGTGATACGACCGTTCTGGAACAGGCTGGTAGCCATGTTCGCCAGCATAAGGCGCTCGTGTGCTGGGCTAGAAGCCAGACGTGGGCCCTTCTTTGGTCTTGGCATGTTATTCTCCTTATCCGGCACAGGTGGGCATACGCCCGAACATCCGTGCTGGGTTTACATTTACGACGGTGAATTCTTCTTTCCTGAATTCGACGACGCCAGCGATGCACCCGCCGTCCTGCTTTTGCATGCTCATGCACAGAGCAGGACGAGCGAAGCGCGAGGCTTACATATCGTCTGGAGTGAAGAAAGTGCCACCTTCGAGATCTACTGGGTTAAAGCCGAGCGGCGAAGCCTTCAGGGAAAGACCTCGAGCTTCGAGCTTTTCCTTCACTTCATCGATGGACTTCATACCGAAATTACGAATGTCAAGCAGATCCTGCTCCGTGCGCTTGACGAGCTCGCCTACAGTGTGAATACCTTCACGCTTGAGGCAGTTATACGAGCGCTGTGTCAGGTTCAGATCCTCGATAGGAATCTCGAGTTCTGGGTTTGCTTCCTCTACGACAGGAGCAGAACCCACCTCGATACCTTCAGCTTCCACATTCAGCTCGCGAGCCAAGCCGAAGAGCTCTACCAGAGTGGAGCCTGCGGATGCTACAGCGTCGCGAGGAGTGATAGCCTGCTTGGTTTCGACGTCGAGGATGAGCTTATCAAAGTCGGTACGCTGATCCACACGGGTAGCCTCGACCTTGTAGCTGACCTTGAGCACTGGAGAGTAGATGGAATCGACTGGAATACGGCCAATCTCATCGCCTTCCTGCTTGTTCATCTGAGCTGGTACGTAACCGCGACCACGCTCTACAGTGAACTCGATCTCCAGTTCGCCATCTTCTGCGAGAGTCGCGATGTGCAAATCTGGATTAGCGACGACGACGCCAGAGACTGGGGTGATGTCACCCGCAGTCACTTCGCCCTCACCCTGCTTATGCAGGTAGATGGCTACTGGCTCATCGTATTCACTCGTGAGCACAATCCCCTTAATATTCAGGAGGATCTCGGTGACGTCTTCCTTTACGCCTGGCAGAGTGGTGAACTCGTGAAGCGCGCCGGAGATACGCACCGATGTCACTGCAGCACCAGGAATGGAGCTCAGAAGCGTACGACGCAGCGAGTTACCCAGCGTGTAGCCAAATCCTGGCTCCAGCGGAGTAAAGGTGAAGCGTGAACGCTGAGGATTTACTACTTCCTCTGTCAGTGACGGACGTTGTGCGATAAGCACCTTCGTATCCTTTCAGCTTAAGATCAGTGTGCACTTCCTGATCTTCGCGGGTTGGACTAATAATGGTCTGTCTTGTGCTCAGACGCGGCGGCGCTTTGGTGGGCGCACACCGTTATGTGCCTGTGGGGTGACGTCGGAGATAGAACCGACTTCGAGACCCGCAGACTGGAGGGAACGGATAGCGGTTTCGCGACCGGAACCTGGACCCTTAACGAATACATCTACCTTCTTCACGCCGTGCTCCTGTGCCTTACGAGCAGCAGCTTCAGCTGCCATACCTGCTGCGTAAGGGGTGGACTTACGGGAGCCCTTGAAGCCTACGTCACCACCGGAAGCCCAGGAGATTACTGCTCCGGATGGGTCCGTGATGGAGATGATAGTGTTATTGAATGTGGACTTAATGTGCGCTTGGCCGACTGGAACCGACTTGCGGTCCTTACGACGAGGCTTGCGCGTGGCCTGCTTTGCAGCTGCCATGAGAGACCCTCATTTCCTTATAGCTATTAATTCTTAGCGCTACGTATCTTTCAGCGATGCATGCCCGTGAGCACGCGTGGCTCAAAGGTCTTACTTCGTAGCCTTCTTCTTTCCAGCAACCGTGCGCTTTGGACCCTTACGAGTACGTGCGTTAGTCTTGGTACGCTGGCCGCGCACTGGGAGGTGACGGCGGTGACGCATACCCTGGTACGAATTAATCTGAATCTTACGACGAATATCTGCATCGATTTCGCGACGCAGGTCACCCTCGATCTTATAGTTTGCTTCGATGTAGTCACGAAGCTGGATGAGCTGTTCGTCCGTGAGGTCCTTTACACGAATGTCTGGAGAGATACCAGTAGCTTCGAGTGTCTCCTTAGCGCGAGTGCGTCCCACACCAAAGATATAGGTGAGAGCGATCTCGATGCGCTTCTCATTAGGGATGTCGACTCCGGCAAGACGTGCCATCTTCGAATTCCTTTTCTGTTCAACGGGGGTCGTGCACTAAATCTTCCACGGGATGTGGCTCAAGCCTCCGTACTTGAGGTTCAGAAGTGGTTTCTTCGTGTCGAGGAAACTTTTCTGTGATTTAGCGCCTAATGGTGGTCGCTGAGACCTGTAACTCCTAGCCCTGACGCTGCTTGTGGCGTGGGTTAGCGTTGCAGATTACCATTACGCGACCGTGGCGGCGAATCACGCGGCACGAGTCGCAGATACGCTTTACACTTGGGCTAACCTTCATGGGTTTTTCCTTTACTTGTAACGGTATGTAATACGACCGCGAGTCAGGTCGTATGGGCTCATCTCGAGCACCACGCGGTCCTGCGGAAGGATACGTATGTAATTCTTACGCATCTTTCCAGAGATCGTAGCCAAAACGATATGCTTGTTCTCTAACTCGACACGGAACATAGCATTCGGCAAAGCCTCTACTACCTGTCCTTCGACTTCGATAACACCGTCTTTAGCCATGGGCCTCTTTTCTCGCTAGATTACTAGAGCATTTTCTTATGAAAACACACCAACTCATAAGAATAGCAGAATGCGCGGACGAGCGTGTTCCTCTCTCCGCGCATTCTGCATGTTCTTTTCGTAAGGTCAATTCTACCTCACCTAGATGACGACTCTATCGGAACGTTTAGCGTCCGCCAAAGCTTCCGCCTCCAGCACCGAAACCTCCGCCACCGAAGGATCCACCACCCGAGCCAAAGCTTCCGCTACCCGACCCGCCGGACGATGGGTTCGTCATAGCCGTGTGCAGATCCGACTGGAAAGAGTTCAGAGAGGAGTTAAAGGAGTCCATAAAGCCATCGAAGCTCGAGAAGTCTGGCGAAACTGCGAAGTTCGGCTGTACGCCTCCTGACAGAGTACCCGTATCTACCTCGCTGTCACTACCGAAACCATACCCGTATCCATATCCTGGGTACCATGGCATCCACATCCAGTGCATCGGAGAGTACGAAAGGGCTCCGATTCCCGCATCCTCGAGCTCGTCTCCTGGCGTGCTCAGCACCGTCGTTCGCATGGCATCTGCTACTTTCTGACTCATGCCGAAAGCCGCAGCATACACGAGATAGCGATCCCACAGAATCATATCCTCGATACCGCGGTCGCTGAAGTCACTAAAATCATCGAGGTAGCGAGCAAGCCCGTGGACCTGTCCGACGAGTTCATCCTCAGTATCGGTGAGCACGACATTCGAACCGTAGGATGCAGTGAACCCTGCAGCAAATGCGACCAGCACAGCAGCGATGAGGGACACCGCGAAGTACGAAGTCTGCATACCGAATGCGCCCACAGCCAGTACATAGAACACACTGAGAAGGAGTGGGAGCCCATGCATGGTGAATGGATTCTTCGCTAAGCCCAGAACAGTAAACTCTCTGGAGATACTCCCATACATGTTCTGCACATGCTCTGCTCGTGTCTTATCATACTGCTTCGAGACTTTTCGAATATCCTGGTCGCTGATGACACGTGTCCCTCGCTTCTGAGAGATGTCCTGCAGCACGGTGAGCAGCGTGCGCTCCGAGTCACTGAGATAATGCGCATCGGTGAAACCGTACTCGAAGGATTCTTCGGAGAGGATATACGTGATGGAGGCGTGTTTCTTCGTCACAGCCTCTTCCATCTTCTCGCGAATCATGAGCGCTTCTGAATTCCCCGTGTTCGTACTTCCACCGCGTGTAGCATCTTCGAGGAGTGCGGAGATATATTCTTCTGATGCATGGTCCAGTGTTCCCGACCTATACTTCTTCGCCGCTCCTGGAAGAATGTACAGCGCTTTTTTCGAGAGCAAAGACAGCATGGTGGCACTGAGAGCCCGCTGAGTGACGCTCTCCTTCTTCGGGTTTTCACCCTGAAGAACTGCATAAAGCTGTGCTGCAGCTGCTGGAGATAGCGGTACAGACTCACGGAAGTACTCGAGAGGTCCCGTATAGCGCGTGCGCCGCCTCGTAGAGAATGCACCTGTGATAAGCCAGAGTATAAGAAGTACTCCGAGAACGAGAGCCGCGAGCATGACGATGATGCGTGTACGCGCCTGCTGCCTGAGTGTATCCTGCCACTGGTTTAAGCGCTGGCGTTCATCATTCTGGATATCTGCCACGCTTAGCGAAGAGTCCTGCCGCATTATCTGTGAGGCATAGTCTGCATTCGAGCTCTTCTCGAGAAGAATAAAGGATACGTAAGCTCCTGCAGGAATGCGGTCTGCACTAAACTGCATAACCTGCTCCGAGGTCTTCCTCGTCTGCCCGTTTCCTTCGTAATGCATCCAGGTCCAGTTCTCGCTGGCATCGTCAGGATAGGTAATCGTTCCCTCGAGATGGCGGATAGGAATCTCATTATCCGTGGCTACCGGATACCACGCAGCATACACGCCATCCTTGAGTGCCTTCGCCACGTTCTTCCATGTCATGGAGATGGTAAAGGTCTGTGTACTCTCATCCGTGACGGGGATATTCCATCCGAGCTCCACGCGCGTGGTCTGGCTGCGCTGGTTCGAGACAGCCAGAGCAGAAGACTGCGTGATATCCTCATTATTCTCCGTATTTCTCAGATACCATGTCTTCGCAGCCTGAGCATCCCAGTTTTCCACAGGAATCTTTTCCGTATCTGTGTCGGCGAAACTGGCACGCGTATAGTTCTCCCCTGTCGTATCATTTTTTACGGAGATGTCCTCGATGTTCGTGAGCTGATCACTGGAGAGAGTATATGCCTGAAAGAGCTGACGCCACGGACGGTCACGGTCGCGCATCTGAACCGTCACTGTCTGAGTGATGTGCATGTCCCCATTATCTTTAAGCTGCGCATCATACTTCAGAGCACTGTAGGACAGGTCGCCATCCTGATCATTCATATACTGAATGAATCCGAAAATAAAAGGCACGCCCACTGCCACGACGAGCGCCGTGACGAGCCCCACCATGAGGGCATGCATCTTCTTTTTCATATCTCTCTCCCTGTATCAGCTACACGCTCTTAGAACTGAACCTGAGGAACCGTGCGCTCCGTTTCAGAAGCTTCGAAGAACTGAGCCTTTTCGAAGTGGAAGAGACCAGCGATGATATTCGTAGGGAACATCTCTACAGCATTATTCAGCTTCAGGACCACATCGTTATAGAACTGACGAGCATATGCTATCTTCGACTCAAGCTCCTTGAGCTGATTCTGCAGGTCGATAAAGTTCGCATTTGCCTTCAGCTCTGGGTACGCTTCAGCTACGGCGAGAACATTCACAATTGCCTTATCCAGAGCGCCTTCCGCCTGAATACGGTCTGCTACACTCCCCGAGCTCGCTGCAGACTGTGCAGCTGCACGTGCCTGAGTGACAGCAGTAAAGACAGACGACTCGTGACTCGCATATCCTTTCACGGTATTCACGAGATTCGGGATGAGATCCGAGCGCTGCTTGAGCTGAACATCGATCTGAGACCAGCCATTTGCGACACGGTTCCGTAGTGCCACAAGAGAGTTATATGCACTAGCTACCCACAGTGCGATGAGGACTATGACGACGAGGGCTATGAGCCACGGTATAAAAGTAGTATTCATAATGCCATTATACAGGCAGAGAAATAAAAAATGGGAGGGGCTTACGTGTCGTACGTAAGCCCCTCCCCTAGAGGAATTCGTCCGAAGGTTTACTTCGTCAGTTCAGCGATGATATTCGCCTGAATGGCATCTATCTCGCCCACACCGTTAATGGACACGAGCTGTCCACGCTCGGAATAGATGTCCAGAAGAGGAGCAGTCTCCTTCGCATACACGTCAAGGCGTGTAGCGATAGCTTCTGGAGTGTCATCAGCACGGCCTTCTATCTCAGCACGCTTCATCATGCGCTCCATGAGCACATCACGGTCAGCATCCAGAGCCACGACAGCGTCCAGTGGAGTACCCAGCTCAGCGAGCATGGTATCCAGTGCCTCTACCTGAGACGCGTTACGTGGGTATCCATCCAGAATCCAGCCATTCTTCACATCATCCTGAGCCAGACGGTCCTTCACGATGGAGTTCGTCAGCTCATCAGGAACGAGCTGTCCCTTATTAATGAAGGCCAGAGCCTGCTTACCCAGCTCCGTCTCATTCTTAATGTTATAGCGGAAGATATCTCCCGTAGAAATGGTAGGAATACCGAAGTGCTCGGCAAGCTTCGCAGCCTGAGTACCCTTACCTACGCCCTGAGGGCCCATAATCAGCAAACGCATAATTTATCCTTACTTTTCTTCAGCTTTATCTGCCTCGATGTCGAGGAAGCCTTCATACTGGAACTGCTCGGTCTGTGCACGAGCCTGACGCAGCGTATCGAGGCCCACACCTGCGATAATCAGGATAGTGGTGCCGCCGAAAGGCAGACGTGAACCCAGAGCCAGCGCTAGGATGAGGACAGTTGGGATTAAGGCGACGAACAGCAGATACACCGCACCGACCGTATTCAGACGGTTAATGATGTAGGTCAGATACTCACTCGTCGCACGGCCCGCGCGGATACCCGGAATAAAGCCGCCGTACTGCTTCATATTATCTGCAGTCTCGTCCGTGTTAAACGTAATAGACGTGTAGAAGAACGTGAAGAAGACGATCATGAGCGAATACAGACCGATGTACCAGAGCGACGTGGTATTCGCCAGATTCAGGTTAATCCACTGCACCCAGGACGCGTCCGTGCTGCCGAACTGTGCGACCAGAGTAGGGATAGCCAGAATAGACGACGCGAAGATAGGTGGAATAACGCCCGACATATTCACCTTCAGAGGAAGGTACGTGGATGTACCGCCATACATCTTACGGCCGATCATACGGCGCGTATACTGAACCGGAATACGGCGCTGCATGAGCTCGACGTAGACGACGAAGATGAGAACGACCAGAAGCGTGCCGGAAACGATGCCGAACTGCGTCCACTGACCGCCCACATAGCCGATATTCCAGAGCTGTGGCAGGAAGCCCGAGCAGATGGACGTAAAGATGAGCACGGACATACCGTTACCGATACCCTTATCCGTAATCAGCTCAGCCATCCACATGACCAGACCCGTACCACCAGTCATGATGATAATCATGAACAGAAGGTTATGAACGGAGCTGTCTGGGATAATCTTACCTGTAGCAGCAGTGCCGAAGAGTGCACCCGTCTGCGCAGTCACGAGAATCGTCGTGGACTGCAGGAATGCCAGACCGATGGTGAGGTAACGAGTGTACTCCGTCAGCTTCGCTTCACCGGACTGACCCTCCTTATGGAGAGCTTCAAAGCGTGGGATAACCACACGCAGAAGCTGCACCACGATGGACGCCGTAATGTACGGCATAATGCCGAGGGCGAAGACGGACAGCTGCAGCAGTGCGCCACCCGAGAAGAGGTTCACCAGCGCGACGAAGTTCTCTCCACTCGACGCGTTACGAACGGTGTCGCTCACGACCTTGTAATCGATACCAGGAGTCGGAATAGACGCACCGATGCGGTATATAACGACGATGAGTATCGTGAATAAAATCTTGTTGCGTAGCTCCTTGGCTCGCAATGCTTGTATAAGCGTTCTCACTGAATTCCTCCTGAAGTGTCTGGTTTTAGAGACACACTGAAATCTACTATAACAAAAGATAAGGTCCTTGGCACGTTTCCGTGTCAAGGACCTTACGAATCAGCTCGAATTTCGGGGATGTGCCCGCACGGACACATCCCGTCATCTGAAATTCTTACTCGGCGATAGAACCGCCAGCTGCTTCAATCTTAGCCTTTGCAGATGCAGAGGACTTTACACCAGTGATGGTGTATGCGGCGGATACTTCACCGTCGCCGAGCACCTTTACAGGCTGGTTCTTACGAACGAGGCCTGCGTTCACGAGTGCTTCTACGGTAACTTCGCCACCATTAGGGAAGTGCTTCGTCAGGTCATCGAGATTCACGACCTGGAACTCCACCTTGAATGGGGACTTGAAGCCACGGAGCTTAGGAAGGCGCATGTACAGTGGAAGCTGGCCACCTTCGAAACCAGGACGAACCTGATAGCGAGCCTTCGTGCCCTTCATACCGCGACCCGAGGTCTTACCCTTGGAGCCCTCACCGCGACCCACGCGGGTCTTCGACTTCTTCGCACCAGGAGCTGGGCGAAGGTCATGCATCTGAAGGATGTCGACTTCGTTATTTGCCATTAGTCTAGCTCCTCCACTACGACGAGATGACGAACCTTCTGGATCATACCGCGGTATACAGGAGTATCCTCACGCAGTACAGTCTGGTGAATCTTACGCAGACCGAGGGAGTGGACATTATCCTTCTGTACCTGGGTAGAACCTACGAGGCCCTTCTTCAGGGTGATCTTAAGCTGCTTAGCCATTACTCACCATCCTTTGCTGCCTGAGCTGCTTCTTCACGTGCCTTGCGAGCCTCTTCAAGACCCTGTGCACGCTCACGAAGGAGCTGATCTGGAGCTACCTCAGCGAGCGAGAGGTCGCGGCGAGCTGCCACTTCTTCTGGCTCTTCGAGCTGCTTCAGAGCTGCTACAGTAGCGCGAACCGTGTTAATGGCGTTACCCGAACCCATGTCCTTCGACAGAATGTCGGTGATGCCAGCGCACTCGAGTACTGCACGTACTGCGCCACCGGCGATAACACCAGTACCTGGTGCTGCTGGGCGCAGGAGCACAGTACCTGCGTTCTGGTGACCGATTACTGGGTGAGTAATGGTACCGCGTACGCGTGGTACGGTGAACATGTGCTTCTTCGCGTCGAGCTGTCCCTTCGCGATAGCAGATGGTACTTCGTGAGACTTTCCGTAGCCTACGCCTACGGTGCCGTTACCGTCACCGACTACGACGAGAGCTGCGAAGCTCATGGTGCGACCACCCTTGTTTGTCTTGCTGACGCGACGAATGGTTACTACGCGATCGAGAAGCTCGTCGCGCTGTTCGTTACGCTCACGGCGGTTACGACGCTCTCCACGACGGCCTTCACCGCGGTTCGAGCGACGGCCCTTGCGCTCTTCAGCTGCTGGAGCCTGCTCGGTAGTCTGAGTTTCTTCAGCCACGTTGATTTCCTTTTCGTTATCGCTCACAGCTGCAGACCTCCTTCACGTGCGCCGTCTGCTACTGCAGCTACGCGACCGTGATACTTGTAGCCACCACGGTCGAAGACGACAGCAGTGATACCAGCTTCGAGAGCCTTCTTAGCGACGAGCTCACCGACGCGCTTTGCAGCTTCGACCTTCGTACCTTCGAAGGTACCGAAGTCGTTATGCAGAGTGGATTCGCTCACGAGGGTTACGCCCTTCGTGTCATCGATGATCTGTGCCACCATGTTACGGTTCGAACGGAAAACTACGAGACGTGGGAGCTCAGCGGTGCCGGAGATCTTCTTGCGAAGACGTGCGTGACGGCGCAAGCGAGCAACGTTCTTGCCCTTACCAAAAATCTTAACCGTCATTTACTTACCAGCCTTTCCAGCCTTGCGGATGATGCGCTCATCTGCGTACTTGATGCCCTTACCCTTATATGGTTCTGGAGCACGAAGCTTACGGATGTTTGCAGCCACCTGGCCCACAGCCTGCTTATCGATACCCTTAACCAGGAGCTCGTTCGCATTCACGACTTCGAATTCGATGCCTTCTGGAGCTTCCACATTAATGGTGTGGGAGTAACCCAGGAAGAACTCGAGATTCTTACCCTTAGCGACGACGCGGTAACCGGTACCGACGATGAGAAGACGCTTGGTGAAGCCCTGAGAGACACCTTCGACGATGCCTGCTGCGAGGGAACGAGCCAAGCCGTGCTTAGCACGGGTAGGACGTGCATCATCTTCAGGGGTGAAGATAACGTGTCCGTCTTCTACAGAAGCAGAGATACCTGCTGGGATCTCGAAGGAGTCAGTGCCCTTAGGACCCTTAGCCTGGAAGATGCTTCCGTTAATAGTGATTTCTACTCCAGCTGGAACAGCGATAGGGAGCTTACCGATATGTGATGCCATAATTCTTTAAGCCCTCCTTACCACACGTAAGCGACGATTTCGCCGCCGATGCCCTTGTCAAGGCATTCCTTCTGAGTCATCAAACCAGAGCTGGTCGAGATAATAGCGATGCCGAGGCCACCAAGTGGCATAGGCAGTGCGTCGCTCTTAGCGTAACGACGCAGGCCAGGCTTCGAAACACGCTTAATACCCTGGATGCTCTGTTCGCCGTGCTTACCATACTTCAGAGTAATCTCCAGAGTCTGGCCTACACGAGCTTCTTTCGCTGCGAAATCAGCGATGTAACCCTCGCGCTTGAGGATTTCGGCGATATGTGCCTTAAACTTCGAGTATGGCATGTCCACGGTCTCGTGTTTTGCCGCACTCGCATTACGCAGACGCGTGAGCATATCTGCGATTGGATCTGTCATTGTCATTTGGGCTGATGCCCTTCCTCGTCGTGGTTTCCGCCGCCGGATAACCCGGCCGCGGACCTTCAACGTCGATTTTTACCAACTGGACTTCGTTACGCCTGGAAGCTCACCACGATGAGCCTTCTCGCGAAGGCAGATGCGGCAGAGACCGAACTTGCGATAAACGGAATGAGGTCGACCGCACACTTCGCAGCGAGTGTATGCACGTACTGCGAACTTAGGCGTGCGAGCAGCCTTGTTCTTCAGAGCTGTCTTAGCCATCTCTTAGTCCTCCTTGAATGGGAAGCCGAGGTGCTTGAGCAGCGCCTTACCTTCCTCATCGCTCTTAGTCGAGGTCACTACAGTGATATCCATACCACGGCGGTGATCGATGGTGTCTGGATCGATCTCATGGAACATGGACTGTTCGGTCAGACCGAAGTTATAGTTACCATTACCATCGAACTGGTTAGCGTTAATACCGCGGAAGTCGCGGATACGTGGCAGAGCCAGGGTCAGAAGACGATCCAGGAACTCCCACATACGGTCACCACGCAGGGTGACGAACGCACCGATAGCCTGACCTTCACGAAGATGGAACTGTGCTACAGACTTCTTCGCAAGGGTAATCTTTGGCTTCTGGCCAGTGATAGCAGTAAGGTCGCGTACTGCGCCTTCGATGAGCTTCGAGTCGCGAGCTGCGGCACCGACACCCATGGAGACGACGACCTTCTGTACACCAGGTACCTGCATAGGATTCGAAATGTTAAATTCCTTCTCCAGGGCAGGAACGATTTCTTCCTTGTAACGAGCCTTCAGACGAGGAGTTGCAGGAGCCTCGATAGTTACGTCGCTCATTTACAGCTCCTTTCCGGACTTCTTAGCCACGCGTACGCGGACGCGCTTGACCTTACCATCACGTGCTTCTTCCTTCACCACGACACCCACGCGAGTAGGCTGCTTGGTTTCAGGATCGATGAGCATCACGTTCGAACGGTGAATAGGCGCTTCCACAGATACGATGCCGGACTGCTGTCCCTGCACAGTAGCGCGGATGTGCTTCTTCACGATCTGTACGCCCTCGACGATCAGACGATCGTTAGGCAGTACACGCTGGACGGTGCCTTCTGCGCCGCGATCCTTACCACGGATAACCTTAACGAGGTCACCCTTCTTGATCTTAGCTACCATTAGATCACCTCCGGTGCCAAAGACACGATCTTCATGAAGCGCTTGTCGCGCAGTTCACGACCTACTGGTCCGAAGATACGTGTGCCCTTTGGTTCGCGGCCGTTACCGAGGATAACAGCAGCGTTCTCATCAAACTTGATGTAGGAACCGTCTGCACGACGACGTTCCTTCACTGTACGGACGACGACAGCCTTGACTACGTCACCCTTCTTTACCGAACCGCCAGGAATAGCATCCTTAACGGAGGCGACGATCACGTCGCCGATTCCGGCATAGCGTCGCTTCGATCCACCGAGCACGCGAATTGCCAGGATTTCCTTAGCACCCGTGTTGTCGGCGACATGAAGTCGCGATTCTTGCTGAATCATTGATTCTCCTTAGCCGAGCTGGTCCTCCCCGCACACCCGGTAACCCCGCTGGCAGGAGTGCTATACTCACCCGAAAGTGAGCAGGAAGCACCCCTCCCCCAAGAGGCTACCAGGTGTACGCGGAGCCTTGCCGAACTTATTTACTTAGCACGCTCGACGATAGCGTTGAGACGCCAACGCTTCGTCTTGCTCAAAGGCCTTGTCTCCATAATTGTAACAAGATCGCCGACATGTGCGTCGTTGTTCTCGTCATGGACCTTGACCTTGCTGTTGCTACGTACTACCTTACCATACAATGGATGGGTAGAACGCTGCTCCAACTCAACGGTAATCGTCTTGTCCATCGCCTCGGACACTACGTATCCAGTGCGGACCTTACGATCGTTGCGTTCCAGCTTTTCAGCCATGTTAACTCCTCAGATTTCTTATTCCTGCACTGGGGACTCGGTGATACCGAGTTCACGTTCGCGAAGAACAGTGTACATGCGGGCGATATCACGCTTGACAGCCTTGATGCGAGACGCATTTTCCAGCTGACCAGTGGCGTTCTGGAAGCGAAGGTTGAAAAGTTCTTCCTTCGACTTCTTGAGGAAGTCCTCAATCTCTGCGTTAGTCTTCTCGTTCAAAGTCTTGATCGAGTAATCCGTAGCGTTTGCCATTTAGTTGTCACCGCCTTCACGAGCTATGATGCGGCACTTCATAGGCAGCTTATCGACTGCACGACGAAGTGCTTCACGAGCAACTTCCTCAGAAACGCCTGAAATTTCGAACATAACGCGTCCTGGACGTACATTAGCCACCCAGAACTCAGGTGCACCCTTACCGGAACCCATTCGAGCGCCGAGAGCGTGCTTCGTCAAAGGACGATCTGGGAAGATCGTGATCCACACGCGGCCACCACGCTTGATGTAGCGGGTCATAGCGATACGTGCAGCTTCGATCTGACGGTTGGTAATGTAAGCAGGAGCAAGAGCCTGAATACCGAAATCACCGAAAGCGATCTCGTTACCGCCCTTAGACATACCCGAGCGCACTGGACGGTGCTGCTTACGGTACTTGGTCCTCTTTGGGATAAGCATTCTCACTTACTCCTTTACTTCTGCAGTTTCAGCTGGTGCTGCAGGAGCTTCGGCCTGAGCTGGAGCTTCCTTAGCGCCGCGCTGTGCAGCTGCACCACGGTTGTTACGACGTGGACGGCGGTCATTCGAGCCACGGCGAGAGCGGTTGTTCTGCTGAGCCTGCTGCTCTTCGAACTGCTTCTCGGTCATGTCGCCCTTATAGATCCATACCTTCACGCCGATCTGGCCATAAGTCGTGCTTGCTTCGAAGAAACCGTAGTCGATCAAAGCACGCAGAGTCTGCAGTGGCACACGGCCTTCACGGTAGAACTCAGAACGTGCGATTTCCGCACCACCGAGACGACCGGAGAGCTTAATGCGGATACCCTTAGCGCCTGCACGCATAGCATCCTGCTGAGCCTTACGCATAGCGCGACGGAAGGTCACGCGGTTAGCGAGCTGCTCTGCGATGGACTGAGCCACGAGCTGAGCGTCGATAGCTGCATTCTTCACTTCGAAGATGTTCAGCTGTACCTGCTTACCGGTAATCTTCTCGAGCTTAGCGCGTACGCGATCAGCTTCTGCACCACGACGGCCGATGACGATACCTGGACGAGCAGTGTGGATGTCCACACGCACACGGTCACGGGTACGCTCGATGACGATGCGGGACACGCCTGCACGCTCGAGGTCCTTCGTCATAGCCTTACGAATCTTATCGTCTTCGAGAACGAAATCGCGGTAACGTTCGCCCTTCTTCGTGGAATCAGAGAACCACTTCGAACGGTGATACTCGGTTACGCCGAGGCGGTAACCAAATGGATTTACCTTCTGGCCCATTAGCGTGCACCTTCCTTATCTGCGACGATGACCGTGATGTGGGAAGTGCGCTTGTTAATGCGACCAGCGCGGCCCTGTGCACGTGCACGGAAGCGCTTGAGGGTTACCCCCTCGTCGACATACGTAGCTGCTACTACCAGTTCGTTCTCACGGAATGGTTCGTTTGCCTGTTCTGCCTTTACGCGAGCGTTAGCTATCGCGGACTCGAGTACCTTGAGTACTGGAGTGGAAGCAGCCTGTGGAGCAAACTTCAAAATGGTGATGGCTTCGGTCGCCTTCTTGCCGCGGATGAGGTCCACGACGCGGCGAGCCTTGCGTGGCGTCACGCGAACGTGACGAGCAATTGCCTTAGCTTCCATTTAGCGGCGTCCCTTCTTATCATCCTTAACATGGCCCTTGAAAGTACGCGTAGGAGCGAACTCTCCGAGCTTGTGACCTACCATCGCTTCAGTAACGAACACCGGCACGTGGTTGCGGCCGTTATGAACCGCGAACGTGTGACCGATGAAGTCTGGGGTAATCATCGAACGACGAGACCAGGTCTTGATGACGTCGTGAGTACCCTTTTCGTTCTGAGCGTCGACTTTCTTCTGCAAGTGGGCGTCGACGAATGGGCCCTTCTTGATGCTTCGAGTCATCTCTTCGACACTCCCTTACTTGCGGTTCTTACCGTTAGGACGACGACGAACAATCATCTTGTTCGAAGCCTTCTTAGGACGACGAGTACGAACCTCACCCTTACCCCATGGGGATACTGGTGGCTTACCACCGCGGGTACGACCACCATGTGGATGGTCTACTGGGTTCATGGACTCACCACGCGTGTGAGGGCGCTTGCCCATCCAGCGTGCACGTCCAGCCTTACCGAGCTCGATGTTTGCGTGCTCGGAGTTACCTACTTCACCGATGGTGGCGCGGCATGCTGCTTCGACGTTACGGATTTCTCCGGATGGCATACGAAGCTGTGCGAGGTTACCGTCCTTAGCCACGAGCTGTACAGATACGCCTGCAGAGCGAGCGATCTTCGCACCGCCCAGTGGACGCAACTCGATGGCGTGCACCACGGTACCGGTAGGAATGTTCGCCAGTGGCAGGTTATTACCTGGCTTGATGTCAGCCTGTGGACCAGTCTCGATGGTATCGCCCTGCTTGATGCCTTCAGGAGCGATGATGTAGCGCTTCTCACCATCTGCGAAGTGCAGAAGAGCGATGCGAGCAGAACGGTTTGGATCGTACTCGATGTGCGCTACCTTAGCTGGTACGCCGTCCTTGTCCCAGCGCTTGAAGTCGATGAGACGGTACTGACGCTTGTGTCCGCCACCACGGTGACGGCTCGTGATGCGACCGTACGAGTTACGGCCGCCAGTCTTGCTGAGCTTACGCAGCAAGGACTTTTCAGGCGTGGAACGCGTAATCTCCGAGAAATCAGAGACAGATGCGTTACGACGGCCTGCAGTCGTTGGCTTATATACGCGGATAGCCATAATGTGTTTTAATCCTAACTTTCTCGGCTATTGCTTAGTTACCGAAGATGTCGATGGTCTGACCTGCAGCGACGGTGACGATAGCACGCTTCTGGGAAGCACGCTGACCGAAACCAGTGCGAGTGCGCTGGCGCTTGCCGATGCGGTTCAGAGTGTTCACGCTGGTAACCTTAACCTTGAAGATTTCTTCTACAGCCTGCTTGATCTCGATCTTGTTCGCCTTTGGTGCCACCACGAAGGTGTACTGGCCACGATCAGAGTTCATGTAAGCCTTTTCGGAAACTACTGGCTTGATGATGATGTCATGTGCTGTCTTATGAATAGCGACCATGGAACTTAGGCCTCCTTAGCGGTCTTAGCAGCCACGAAAGCGTCGAAGGCGTCCTGAGTAAAGACGACATCTTCAGCGGTCACGACGTCATAGGTGTTCAGCTGATCCACGAAGAGCACGTGCACATAGGTGAGGTTACGAACGGACAGCCATTCGGTGATGTTCTCACGGGACACGACTACGGTGGTGAAGCGGTTCTCGACCACGGACAGAGCAGCCTTAGCAGCCTTCGTGGATGGAGTCTCGCCCAGACCGAAGTTCACGACGTGTACGCGACCTGCGTTAAAACGATCAGAAAGCACGTAGCGCAGAGCTGCTGCCTTCATCTTCTTAGGGGTGCGCTGCGAGTAGTCACGTGGTACTGGACCATGAACTACTGCACCACCAGCGAACTGTGGAGCGCGGATGGAACCCTGACGAGCACGACCGGTGCCCTTCTGCTTCCATGGCTTCTTTCCACCGCCGGAGATACGAGCGCGGTTCTTTACAGCATGGGTGCCCTGACGAGCAGCTGCCAGCTGAGCGATAACCACCTGGTGTACGAGTGGAACGTGTGCACGCACGACGTCCTGCTCGATGCCGAAGAGCTCTACTGGAGCTTCGACGGTGCCAGCTGCATTACCGTTAGCATCGGTGATGTTCAAAGTTACGTTTGCCATACCTTATGCTCCCTTCACTGCAGTACGTACGACGACGAGAGCGCCCTTAGGTCCTGGTACAGCACCCTTGATAGCGATGACGCCGTTTGCTGCGTCGGAAGATACGACGGTGAGGTTCAGCGTGGTGTGGGTGTCATGACCCATGCGACCAGCCATGCGCTTACCCTTAAGGATGCGCGATGGAGTAGCGCATGCACCTACAGAACCTGGACGACGCTCGTTCTTGTGAGAACCGTGGGTACGACGGTAGGACTTGAAGCCCCAGCGCTTGATGGTACCAGCGAAGCCCTTACCCTTGGTGGTGCCCGTCACATCGACGACAGCGCCATCTGGGAAGATCTCTGCAGTCAGTTCCTGACCTGGCTCGTAGTTCTCTACGTCCTCGGTGCGGAACTCGACGAGGTGACGACGAGGGGTAACGCCTGCCTTAGCAAAGTGACCAGCCAGTGGCTTGGTGACCTTGTTTGGGTCGATAGCGCCGTATGCTATCTGAACAGCCTTGTAGCCGTCAGATTCCTCATTCTTCACAGCTGTAACGACGTTCGTATCTACTTCTACGAGCGTCACTGGAACGAAGAAACCGTTCTCATCCCACATCTGAGACATGCCGAGCTTGGTGCCGAGCAGTGCCTGACGATTGTTATTCGAAGTCATTTCTCCCCTCCCTTACAGCTTGATCTCGATGTTTACGTCTGCTGGCAGATCGAGACGCATCAGAGAATCAACTGCCTTAGGAGTTGGGTCTACGATGTCGATAAGACGCTTGTGCGTGCGCATCTCGAAGTGCTCGCGAGAATCCTTATACTTATGAGGAGAACGAATAACGACAAACACGTTCTTCTCGGTAGGAAGTGGAACTGGGCCTACTACAGTAGCGCCTGCGTTCGTGACCGTCTCGACTATCTTCTTAGCCGACTGGTCGATGACCTCATGGTCATAGGACTTTAGCCTGATGCGGATTTTCTGTCCCGCCATTCGCCGTCCGCCCTTTCTTGCGATCGATACATTTCCAACCTGTTTAGAGCACTAACCGGCGTCATTCGCCTCATGGACGAATCCCCATCAGTGCGTAGCTAGCGGCACTTACCGCTGCCACGCTCGCTATTTCAAATATTAAGCATAAAAGCATGCGAGCCTAAAACAGGCAACTCATCTATTTAACCAGAACCCCTACCCGAAATCATCCGGGCGTGTCGCGTTTTCTGCGTGACAGAAGACGCTCACCCAGAGAGGATAATCGTGTGAGAAAACCGGGTCTGGTGTATGAGTACGTGTTCACAGTACACGAGCCCTGGGATATTACCAGCTGACGAGCACGCCCGCGCGTGTATTGAGTGTCATGTCTCGCTCCTGCTGCCTTCGAGGTCAATTCTTTCTCTTTCTTATGAGCCCGCTTGAGAAGAATTGACCTCCCGCGGGCAGCTGCCGCACCACTCACGAGCACGCACACGCCGAACGCCGCGAGTGCGTACACCCGGAAATACACTCATCGTCTCTCCTTACACAAAACGGGCGGTCTACGCCGAACCGACGCACACCGCCCGAAAAATGGACTACGAAAAGCAGCCTTATGCAGCCGCAGCCGCAGCACGCTCAGCGCGCAGCTTCTTACCCTCGGCCTGAGACACGCCATAGTATGCCGCTATAGCGATGTCCTTCATGTCCTCGATCTGAGGAATGCGCGGGTTAGCAGGGGTGCACTGATCTTCGTACGCACGCATGCCTATCTGGTCGAGCACAGACCAGAAGTGCTCTTCGTCCACGCCTGCAGCCTGGAAGGAGCGGTCCATGCCCAGCTTATTATCGCGGTAGTCTTCCACAGCGCGAGCGAGGTTCTCCACACCTTCTTCAGGCGTGGCAGCAGGCAGACCTAGCTGCTTGGCGATGTCCTGGTAGCGCTCAGGAGCCACGTACTTGTCATACTTCGGCCAGCTGATAGGTTCCAGAGGAGTCTGACCATTATAGCGGATGACGTATGGCAGCAGGATGGAGTTGCATCGACCGTGCGCCACGTGGCACAGTGCGCCGATGGTGTGCGCCATCGAGTGGCACATGCCCAGGAATGCCGAGCCAAATGCCATGCCCGCCATAGTCGCAGCGTTATGAACCTTCTCCTGAGCCTGAGGGTTCGCCTGACCCTGGTTCACCGAGTCGGCGAGGTTCTCCCACAAGAGCTTCACGCCGTGCAGCGCGAGACCGTCCGTGAAGTCATTCGCATACGCAGACACGTAGGCTTCCATAGCGTGGGTGATGGCGTCGAAACCAGAATCCGAAGCCACGCGGCGAGGCTGCGTGCGCGCGAGGACTGGATCCACCACTGCCACAGATGGCGTCAGCGAGTAATCCGTAATAGGATACTTGATACCCGTCTTCGTATCCGTAATCACAGCGAACGGAGTGACTTCCGAACCCGTACCCGAGGTGGTCGGTACGCATACGAGCTTCGCCTTCTTCCCCAGCTCTGGCAGGCGGAATGCGCGCTTACGGATGTCGAAGAACTTCTCGCGGATGTCGCGGAACTCGATTTCTGGGTGTTCGTACAGCAGCCACATAATCTTCGCCGCATCCATAGGCGAACCACCGCCGATGGCGATGATGGTATCTGGCTGGAACTCGTCGCGCATCATAGCTGCACCGCGTTCCACCGTCTCGATGGATGGTTCTGGCTCGACGTAATCGATGATGCGCCACTCCACTTTATTCAGACGCTGCTGGAGCTGAGCGATGGCCTTATCGATGATGCCGAGGTCGAGGATGACCTTGTCGCACACGAAGACCACGCGGTTCACGCCCACCATGTCGCGCAGGTAGCGGATAGCGTTTGGCTCGAAGTACGTCTTTGGAGGGATCTTAAACCACTGCATATTATTATTCCTTCGTGCTACACGCTTCACGTTAATGAGATTTACTGCCTGGACGTTACCCGCGACGGAGTTACCGCCGTAGGAGCCGCAGCCGAGCGTGAGCGATGGCGCGATGGCATTATAGATGTCTCCGATGCCGCCGAGCGAGGATGGGGAGTTCCAGATGACGCGGCAGGCGTGCATGCGCAGGCCATACTCGCGTACCAGTGCTTCGTTATTCGTGTGGATGGCTGCCGTGTGGCCTTCACCATGAACGAGCATCTGCTCACACAGGACGAACGCTTCATCCTTATTCTTCGCGCGCAGCACAGCGTGCACTGGTGCGAGCTTTTCCATGGTCAGTGGCTCGTTTTCGCTCACCTCCGAGCATTCTGCTGCGATGATAACGGTATCTTCTGGGATAGTAATGCCCGCCTGCTCCGCGATCCAGTGTGGAGACTTTCCTGGCACCTTCGAGTTCAGAGATGGCTTCTTGCCTGTCTTCGCGAACTCGCCAGCAGTCACGCCGAACATGAACTGCTCGAGCTTCGCCTTTTCCTCACCTTCCACAAAGTACGTGTGGCGTGCCTTCAGCTTCTCGATGAGAGCATCATAGATGTCCGTGTGGGCGATGATGGCCTGCTCGGTAGCGCAAATCATGCCGTAGTCGAAATGCTTCGAGAGCACGAGGTCGTTTACTGCGCGGTCGAGATCCACATCTGCATCCACGTAGGCAGGAGCATTACCTGCACCCACGCCGAGAGCTGGCTTACCAGACGAGTATGCTGCCTTCACCATGCCAGGACCACCGGTGGCCAGGATGGTAGCCACACCTGGGTGCTTCATCAGAGCGCCCGTCGCTTCGATGGATGGGTGCTCGATCCACTGGATGCAGTCCTTCGGTGCACCTGCTGCCACTGCAGCATCGCGCACTATCTTCGCTGCTGCCTTCGAGCATTCCTGTGCGAATGGATGGAAGCCGAAGACGATAGGACAGCGCGTCTTCAGAGCGATGAGAGCCTTAAAAATGGTGGTGGACGTAGGGTTCGTCACTGGGGTCACGCCTGCTACCACGCCCACTGGTTCTGCTATCTCGGTAATGCCGTCCACATCGTTCTCGCTGATGATGCCCACGGTGCGCTGGTTCGCCAGGTGATGCGTGATGTGTTCGCACGCGAAGATGTTCTTCGTCGCTTTATCTTCCACCATACCGCGCCCGGTTTCGTCCACGGCGAGCTTCGCGAGCTCGAGGTGTGCGTGCAGTGCGTCGATGGACGCCTTCGCGACGATGTAGTCTATCTTCTTCTGGTCGAAGTTCTGGTATTCATCCAGTGCTACGAGTGCGCGCTGGACGAGCTCGTCTACTTCCTTCTCTGCTGGGGACATGGCAGGGGCTTCCTGAGCTGGTGCCTGTGCCTGCGTCTGCTCCTGTGGAGCTTCCTTAGTCTTCGCCACGAGTGACCTCCTCTGGTCGTGCTTTCACACGTCTTTTGTGTTATACCTCACAGCGTAAAGGACTTCGTTCCGACACGCAAATTCTCGGCTCGACTTCTGTAAAGTTATTTTATGAAAGTCCGTAAGACGTTCTTTTATGCCAATTTTTCCTCTTCTTCTCAGCTGGGCGAATAGAGAAAACGCAGGGTCCACCTAAGCGCCCTCTTTTGTGCCAAACGGCGCATTCCGAGAGTCTGTTATCTCTCAGAATGCGCCGTCGAGCAAAAAGTAAGAACCGAGGAGATTCTCCTGCCTACCAGTACCTAGTCCTGCAGCTCAAATCCCTGTGCGTCCTGGTGATACGTCGTTCCAGGAGCAGCCACGAGGATGAGAATGAACTCGACGAATGCCCATATCCCCGCGATAAATGGTGGAATGATGAGCAGCCAGCCGATGGTGCACATGAGAAGCTGCGCGATACCACGGCCGGTACGACCGAGGTAGAAGTTATGCACACCGAAACCGCCGAGGAAGAAGGCCAGTACAGCCGCTAGAACCTTATTCTTATTCCCCACGATGAGAGGCTGGCCCTGCATACCATACGCCACATACTGTGGCTGCGCCTGAGCATAGGGCTGCTGTGCATACGGACCTGCCTGAGGCTGTGCGTACTGAGGCTGACCATAGGGCACGCCCTGCTGCTGAGCGTACGGCCCCGACTGCGCACCCGCATACTGCTGCTGTGGTGGAACCTGTCCGTAAGGTGGCTGCTGGGGTGGCTGAGGCTGAGCATATGCCTGCGCGTACGGCTGCTGCTCATACGGCTGCGTAGCTGCTTCCTGCTGGAGTGCCGTCTGCTGCGGCTCCTGTGCCTGCGTCGGAGCTGAATCTGACGTCTCCGACGCTTCCTGCTGAACTCCGGCTTCTGGCACTGCTGGAGCTACTGGCTCTGACGGCTCATCATGCACATTCTGCTCGTCCATCTCTATCCTTCCTTTTTCGCCCCTCTGCTCTCTGCTTAGCCGAGAGCCTTCGAGAAGGGTTATCGTACCTCTCACTATAGCAAATGCCCCACTCCATACGATAACGATGGAGTGGGGCATTCGTCACTACTGAAGCACACTTCAGTACGAGGCGTAAAGCCGTAGAAAAAACAGGACTTAACGCTTCGAGTACTGAGAAGCCTTACGTGCCTTATGCAGACCAGCCTTCTTACGTTCCACAGCACGTGCGTCACGAGTCAGGAAGCCAGCCTTCTTCAGGGCTGCGCGGTTTGCATCACGATCGATAGCGTTCAGAGCACGTGCCACGCCGAGACGGATAGCACCTGCCTGACCGGTTACGCCGCCGCCGTCTACGAGTACGATCACGTCGAACTTGTTTTCGAGCTTGAGCAGAACGATAGGGCTGTTCACCTCACGCTGGTGCAGACGGCTAGGGAAGTACTCCTCGAGGGTACGACCGTTTACGGTCCACTTACCCGAACCTGGAACCAGACGCACGCGAGCGACGGCTTCCTTACGACGGCCAGTGCCGTAGCCAGGAGCGATCACAGACGTACCGGTACCAGCACCTGCGTTCGTTTCAGAAGTGTACGAAGTGAGTTCTACCTCGGTCTCAAGAACCGCGGAGCTTGCATTTTCAGCCATTGTGGATTCTCCTTTCGGTCCTACTTAGCCTGCTGAGAGACCTGGGAGATCTCTACTACCTGAGGCTGGTTTGGGGTATGTGGATGTTCTGCACCTGCGTACACGCGCAGACGACCGAGCTGAACCTTAGCCAGCTTGTTCTTAGGGAGCATGCCCTTAACTGCAGAACGAATGATGCGCTCTGGGTTCTTCTCCAGGAGCTCTGCATACGAATCCGCACGCAGACCGCTTGGGTAACCAGAGTGCTGGTAGAGATTCTTCGCCAGCTTATTGCCGCTCAAAGCAATCTTGTCCGCATTAATAACGATAACGAAGTTACCGCCATCAGCATGTGGAGCAAACGTTGGCTTATTCTTGCCGCGAAGCAAGTTAGCTACCTGTACCGACAAACGACCGAGTACCACGTCAGTAGCATCGATGATGTACCATTCGTGGCTCAAATCATGTGGCTTTGGAGTGAAAGTCTTCACTTGTATAACCTTTTCTTTCATTGTGTTCCAGATGCCTTATGACATCCTTTATCCGTGGGCTCCCTGAAAGTCCTAGTGAGCGAGTGGGAAAGCGCTTTCCTGGACCCCTAAGGGAAACACAACAATCTTTTATCCTACCCTATATCCGAGACGAGCGCGACTCTATACACGCCGGTCGAGCGCCGCTGCCGCAGCATGCGCCACATCCGGCACGGCATCCTCAGCCAGAGCGCGCAGAGTCTGCTCATCCGTCTGCGGATTTTCTGCCACAGCACGGCGCACCATAGCCGCCAGAACGCGCGGCGCCTTCGAGCCCTCTTCGGCTCCGAGACCTGCGAGATACTGGAGCACACGGACTTCCGTACGCGGATCTTCCGCTCCCTCCATACGCATACGCCACGTCGTCACAGGATTCATGAGCGCCTTCGCGCGCACCGATTCCTCGTCATCTTTCGTCAGGCGTCCCACGAGCCAGTCTTTCGACGAGGTATTCGCTGCGACAGCTTCACGCACCGATACGGCCGGATCCGTGGACAGCTTTACGAGAATGTTCGGGTATGGCATCGTTTCCGCGAGAAACACGCGATCGGCCTCAGGAGTATGCATATTCCCCGCGACGGCTTCGAGCAGAGCTGTGGCACGCGAGAACGCTGCGGCATCGCTCGCATCCGGCAGCGGTGTATGGCAGCGTGCGCTCAGCTCGCCAGCATCCTCAGTATGGCGTAAAAACTCGTATTCGGCACTCAGAGATTCTTGCATGGTTTCATTTTATTCCATCAGTGAGCCAAGTGCGCCACGTTCGGGTGTGACGCTCGCCTGGAAGGTCTGCTCGACGGCGTGTTCGAATTCGTCCACTTTCGTCAGCGGCAGCGTGCAGTGTACGGTGACGCGTTCAGCGAAGTTTTCTGTGTCAATTCTCCCTCCACACTGCCCTATCACCCGCGTCAGCAGCGCATGCTGCGCATACTCGACGGTGCAGGTGTAGTGCTGCGCCACGATAACGCTGCCCATATCCGCGAGTTTCAAGGCCTCTGAAGCAGCAGTGGAATATGCACGCACGAGACCACCCGCTCCGAGAAGGATGCCGCCGAAGTACCGTGTCACCGCGATGACCGTGTCTGTAGTACCTGACTGACGAAGGACCTGAAGAATTGGCCTTCCAGCGGTGCCGCTCGGCTCACCGTCATCGCTCATCCTCTCCTGGAACTGCGCCTCACTCGCGCCGAGAATAGCCGCAAAGCACACGTGCCGCGCCTTCGGATGCTCGGCGCGCACCTGCTCGACGAACGCCACAGCCTCGTCGAGCGAGGAAATGTGGCAGGTAGCTGAGAGAAACTCGGACTTCTTCTCCACAAGCGTGAAACGGGCAGGTGCAGACGGAGGGTTCACCACGGTCTGCACTACTGCTCACCGCCCTGCGAGCTCTGACCGAAGCCGAACGGCAGACGGCTGAGGAAGCCCTCGACCTGCAGAAGCGAACGATTGAAGCCGAAAATAAGCGAGAAGAGGTCACGGAACGCGGTGATAACCACGTCGCGCACAGCAGGGTCGGCCCCATACGCGGCCTGCCACATGACCGGACCGGCGGTGGACATATTCGAGGAAATCTCAGCAAACGAGCTGTACCCTGTGGACTCGAAAATGGCGAACATGGAGTCGATGACTTTACGACGAGTCGGAATGTCGAGCGAATCTGTCCACTGAACGTACGAATCAGCGATGTTCAGCGCGGTGGACGTCACGCTTTCCTCCGGAACGAAGCAGGCCGAGGCCACATCCACGTCCCAGTGATACATAAAGTGTTCATTAAAGCCACTCGCACTGCTGTGCACCACACTGTATGGCTCGCGACCCTTAAACATGAGGCCCACGAAGGAGTCCTGCGGAATGAGCTTCGTAATGCGCTCGGCGATGCGCTGGTAACCTGGCGTCTCCAGCAGGTCAGTGATGAAGCCCGGACCATCGAAGGTGTAGACATGCGCGATGTGCTTCTGGATGTCTTCTGGAACGACGGATGCCGCGTAGACGGCGGTATTTCCACCCTTCGAGTGGCCGGCGAGGATGAGTTCTCGGGACACCCCCGCATGACGCGCCATCTCCTTCACGTACTCCACTGCCGCGGTCTGTGAAGGAATCACCTTCTCGTAAGCGAGCTCGAAGTCTTCGCGCCATCCCACGAAGCTCGACTCCGTGCCGCGGAACGAGAGAACTTCTGTGCCATTCGGAAGGAGGAAGGTCATCGCGGCGAATTGCTTATCATTATGCCGCTCGTCGTTAAATTCATAGGTGAACTCCCCCACGCGCACGTCGCGAAAACGCGGCGAGGAGGTAAGCGCTGCCACGAGATCCACCATCATGTCTCGCGTCACATCCGTGGGGAAGATAGTCTCAAAGTCTTCGCGACGCCAGAACGCTTCAGTCAGGCTGACGAAGCGCTCCTCGTCACTGAGAGCAGCACGTGCGTCGAACGAGTACGCGGGGTCATCGCGGTGAAGCAATGCGGACCAGAGATTCGCCGGCGTACGACGGGTAGCCTGAGCGCACTTATACTCGTACAGTGCTCGCGTCACCTCGAGAGTAGGCACACAGCCGTCATCCAGCTGAGCGTACGAAAGCTGAGCGAGGATGGAGGCATCCACGTCGTTAAAAGGAACGGCATCAAAAGGTTCCAGCATGGTCTGCGCATAAGTGAGAATGTTCACAGAACTCATCCTAGCATCCGCTCGTGTACAGCGAAAAGCGGTGCTATTCTTCGTAACTGTGAACGCTCAAAGGAGCGCCCCATCATGAAGTGCATGGTGATACACACCGTGCGTGATGTTCAAAGAAGTTCGACGTCCAAGGAGGGCATGATGAAGGTAGCCATCGTTACAGGCGGAGGCCAGGGAATCGGCGAGGGAATCGTCAAGCAGCTGGTCGAAGACGGATTCGCCGTAGCAGTAGCGGATATAAATGTAGAAACAGCGAAGAAGGTCGCTGAAGAAGTAGGGAACGGCTCGAAGGGATACGCTGTAAACGTGGCATCCCACGAGGAAGTCCACCAACTCGTCGAAGACGTAGTAGCTGACTTCGGGCATATCGATGTCATGGTAAATAACGCAGGTATCTGCCGTATCGAGCCATTCCTCGAGCAGACCGATAAGGCTCTGGATGACCTGCTGAACATTAATGTGAAGGGTGCTTTCTACGGCACGTACGAAGCTGCTCACCAGTTCATTAAGCAGGGCACGAAGGGTAAGATTATTAACGCCTCGTCCATCGCTGGCCACGAGGGCTTCACCCCACTGGCGGCATACTCAGCCACCAAGTTCGCAGTGCGCGGCATGACGCAGACTGCTGCGAAGGAGCTGGCACAGTATGGCATTACCGTAAACGCGTACTGCCCAGGCGTGGTACTCACTCCTATGTGGGATGAGATAGACCGTCGCCTGGCAGAGATCAATCATGTTCCAGTGGGCGACAGCCTGAAGGCCACCCTCGAGGGCATCGCTCTGGGCCGCGGTGAGACTCCTGCAGATGTGGCGAACCTCGTCTCCTTCCTCGCGAGCGAGAAGTCTGACTACATCACGGGTCAGGCTATCCTCGTGGATGGCGGCATGCACTACGTCTAAAGCTGAAGACTTACAGCTGAATGCTGAAGCGGGCGGCGCTTTTCGGGGTTTCTCGGGAAGCGCCGCTTTGCGTGTGGTGCATATATGGGGGCGAGCGAGCGCGATTTAGCCACTTTCGGGCTAATCCCGCCATGCGTGTCGGGGGCCGTCTGGCAGTTTCGGGCTAATCCCGACGCGAGGTCTCGGAGCCCTCATGGGACCGCGAGACGAATCCCCGTTTTAAGCCGATTCTTCCCCATCCGTATCCGGTCATAGGTCAGTCGCGCGGAAAGCGAATGTCGAAATAAGCCCTAAAGTGAAAAACGAACTCAGCCTCTTTGTCGGAATTAGCCCAAAACTGATTGATCTACTGACCTCCTCCCGAGCTACACGCCCGTTCTTCCCCCTCGACCCGCGCGTGTAAAATGGCTGACCATGACCACCACTGAGAATGCTTCCGCCCCGACTCCCGCCCCGACTCCCGCCCCGACCCCCGCCCCGACCCCGTCCGCCACCCCACAGCCACAGAATCCCCAGCCCCACTCCCCACTCTCGCCGCTCGCCCTCCTGCGCGAGCGCGCAGGACTGACCGACGAGTACCTCACAGATATAAACGCTCCCTATGCAGCCCAGCTCGACGGCATGGATGCTTTCCTCGAAAAGCTGCACCACCTCGCCATAGACGAGCACAAAACCGTCACCATCTCCCCCGACTTCGACATGGATGGCATCACGTCGGGAACTATTCTGTACGCGGGGCTCAGCCAGCTCGGTCTGAACGTGCATATCCACATTCCGGATTACACCTATGGTCACGAGTTCTGCCCTGAGGATGTGGATGATATCCTCGCTGAGTTCCCGGATACACAGGTCATTCTCACGTGCGACTCGGGCGTGAATTCCGTGGACGGTATCCGCCACGCGCAGTCGAAGGGTCTGCAGGTGCTGGTGACGGATCATCATGAGCAGGAGGTGGACTGCCCGGCAGATGCGATGCTTGACCCGTGTGCGTTCGATTCCACGTATCCTCTGCGCGGCATCTGCGGAGCTGCTGTGGCTCTGCTCGTGGTGACGGCGTATGCGCGGCGCTACAGTGAGCCTGCGCAGTGCCGTTTTCTGAATCTTCTGCAGCTTTTCGCTGGCCTCGGCACCATTTCGGATGTCATGCCGCTCGTGCATGATAACCGTTTCCTCGTGCGCCGCTCGCTGCATCTGACGCGCGTGCTGCTCACGGATGAGCACGCGCTGGATGCCATGCGCGCGGACCCGCTCACGCACCCGGCTTTCCTTACTGCTTTCGAAGGCTATGGCCAATTCCTCCGCGCCCTTTCGGTCCGCCTCGACTACGTGAATGAGTCTTTTTACGGGTTTACCGTGGCACCGATGTTTAACGCGCCACGCCGCGTGGGCACCGACCTCGCGGACGCTTTCCGCATCTTCTTGTCCCCTGACTCTACTGTCCGTGCGGCGTGTATAGAACGGCTTCAGGCTGCGAACGCCCAGCGTAAGGCAGATGTGGAACGTTACCTCAGTGACCTGGACACCACATACGCACCGTATGTGTACATCACTGATGCTCCTCAAGGTATGCTCGGACTTCTGGCTGGTCGGCTGAAAAGTGACAGCTGCCTGCCTACTGCTGTGGTTCATGTGCATGACGGTATGGTGGAAGGGTCCATGCGCTCGCCGGAGTACTTCCCACTCATCGAGAAACTCGGTGAGCGCGAGGATCTCAGCTTTGTGGGACATCAGCTCGCCTGCGGTGTGCGCGGATCACTGAGTACTCTCGTGGACGCTCTATCGGGCGTAACCGCTCCTGAGGAGATACTTCATCCTCAGCCAGCGCTGCGTATAGGATATGAGGGGGATGTCCAGTGGTGGGATGTGGCTGCGCTCAGTGAGGTCACTGATTTTCTCGACTCTCTGGCTCCTTTCGGGAAGGGATTTGAGTATCCTCTCCTCGAGCTGACTGTGCCGGAGGATGCCGACGTGCGAAAGCTCGGAGCCGAAGGCCAGCATCTGAAAATACAGGCCCCTGGATGTCCGCCAGTACTGATGTGGAATACAGAAGAATTGACAGAACGAACATTCAGCGTCCAGCTCAGCTATAACGAGTTCCGCGGACAGAAGACTCTCCAAATGGTCGCGCGCTAACGGCGGCGACGGCGCGAAAGTAGCGAGCGCTCGAGCTTCTCGTCGAAAATGGTGGAAACGCGGCCGCGCCGAGCGTACGCGCTGCCCACGCGATATCGGCGCAGGAAGCTGATGAGCGGCGAAATGGCATAAAACCAGACGCCGAACGCCGGCTGCGCGATAGCGATGAGCATAACGAGGAGCGTACCAAGGACTTCCTGACGCGCGTCGCGGTGTAAGATGCGCGTCGATTCTTCGCTCGTGTACACGTCATTCATGGCGGACGAGCTGACGAGTCGGTACTTCAGAATGATACTCCCCATCGCGTTCAGGATACCTTTGACGAGAAGCATGACAAAGCCGAAGCCAGCCACAGCGAGGCGATGGTCGGGATACTCGAAGACCATCTTCGTGAGGAGAGGAAGCAAGCAGATGCCGAGCAGGAAGACGAAATCTGCGAATATGAGCGGCGTATTCGAGCGCGCGACGAGAGACATGAGACGCATGCGCGTGTGGTAGAAATTCGCCACGACGACGAAACTTAGCGCAAACAAGCCTATCTGCGTGGCTAAGGCGAGGAGAGCTGCGGAGCTCGTATCGTCCGGAACGTGGATCTCGAGAACGAGAATGGTCATGGCTATGGCCGTCACACCATCAGCGAGCGCGTTCATTCTCTCATGGATGAAACTCGTGTGCATGGCTTCGAACTCGTCATGATTACGGATTATAGCATCCGTGTCCGGAGAGGTGTTCTGAACGTTCTGCTGATTCTGTGTCATGCGGTCTATTATGGCATACTGGGGGGTAAGACAGACACTACGAACCGTCTAATTCTATCGCGCTAAAGCGAAGAACCCCGTAGACTCCGTGTAAGCCTCGTTCACGTCGCGGAATGCGACGCCTGGTAGAGTCGCTTCCATGTTATACGCGTCAGCCATCTTCTGACGAGCAGACACAGGCTCGCTCACAATGTGGCGAGACCTCTTACCCGCTGGAGGAAGACTAGACACAGAAGACGCCATGCGTTCAGCAAGAGTCTGAGCATTCGCTTTCAGCTCATCATAATCCGCGTACTTTGCTTCGATTTCTGAGACTCGCTTATTCAGCGCCTTACTGAAGTCTTTCGCAGACTCACGGTCAGGCTCGCGTAATGCGTCAGCCTTCTTCACCGCAGCCGCTTCTGCTTCATTCTGTTCGGCAGTCTTCGGCTCATCCACGGAGGCTTCCACTCCTCCACTTTCCGCTGGCGTATCAATAAAAAGAATCCAGAATGGAATCTTTGTGAACATAACGTCTCCAATTTTCTTTAATGCGCTCAAAACAACGCAGTGAGCGAATCTGCGAAAGTGGCAGTGGCAAGATTCGAACTTGCGAAACACGCCCCCCCCCCAAAAAAAAAGGCGACACTACCCAAAAAACAAGAAAGGCGTGAAACCGCGAACGGTCCACGCCTTTACTCAATTCAACTATTTTTTAACTATTCCTTAGGAATAGGAGCTTCTTCCAAGTCCGGCATATACTTCCAAAAAGCATCAGTACCAGGAACTAAGTAAAAGAACTCCCCAGTACCACGATCAACAGCCACACTTAGGGCAGCACCGGGCACGTCATCATGGTACTCCTCGCCCTCATTAATTAAAATGAAAGCCCAGCATAAAACAGATTGAGACAAACCTGCAACGACCATGCCGGGATGATGCTGCTCTACAATGGCACGTGCAGTAGAATAATCCATCACCCCTCCTTTATAGAATATCGAGAAACTCACGTCAAAACACGAATATCTACTTCCATTATAAGACTCTTCTCCACGTATCACATTCCCCTCTCTGTTCCCCACCAAGTTCCCCCTCTCGAAACCGCCATAGAGAGGAACCAGAGATCTCTCAGCCCACTGCCTTCTCCGTCGAAGAACTGTCTGAAACCCTAGTATTTGCAGTGCTTTTCGGCATGAAAAAACCCTTCTGAGATGAAACTCAGAAGGGTACTCGCGGAGACGAGGAGAATTCGCAGAAGCACCCTGTGGGCCCTTGTGTTTACTGGCTTTGCGAGTTCCCGACTTTTTGCGTTCCCCCTCGAGTTCCCGACCATATCTAGTATCTTTTGGTTGATTGGTTTATAGCTCTAGTGTAGCATTCGTTTTTTCGCGTGTCCCCCTTGCTTATATTTATAATATGTGTTATTATATTTATTAGAAAGGAGGTGAACATGACACCGACAGAAATACTAACAGCTCTCGCACTCCTCATCACAGCGACAGCAGTACTCCTCAAAGAGATACGCCACTGGAAGAGGAAACCGAGAAAGAAAAACAAAAAGAAGTAACAGATAACTAAAAAAGGGCGTTCCAAATACCGATATTATCTGGAACGCCCCTCTACCTACTATTATGCCGGAGAACCATGAAAAAGACCATAACGACACTCAGTATCCTATTCGCCATCACCGCGAGCATAGGGGCATTCTACCAGTGGAATCCGTTCCTCATCAGCGCGTGCGCTCTAGCAGCAGCACTCACACCACTCATACTCAAGGAGAGCAAGAACGATGATTAACTATCTCAGCCTCAGCGACATCGCTGAACGCATAGGCGTCAAGAGTACGAGCATGAGCCTCTACAAGCTCCCTGAGCCAGACGCGCGAATAGGGCGCACACGTGGCTGGTTACCAGAAACAATAGACGCGTGGCAGGCCACGCGGCCAGGCCACGGCGGACGACCGAGGAAAAGCGACGATAAGTAAATGATGTAGCGCACGCGATTAAATAAACTACGCGTGCTCTTATCGTTGAAAACACTAGCATGAGAGCATGTTCAGAGCCTTCTTGACTCGCGAATCATGCTACGGGATTAAATAAACGTGAACGAGATTCTCGTTTATAATCTCACGAAAAAGCCTAAAATGAGGGTAAAACGTAGAAAAAAAGGGGGGCAACTATTAAGAATAGCTTAATAGTTGCCCCCCCCCCTTTTTTTCTGTTCTACTGGTAGTATTTTACGAAACTCAAGACGTCCGCGTTGATCTGATGCGTGTGCTCGTCTGCATTCATCTCATCGAGCGTCTTCCACGCGCACTCACGATTATCTATCGTGAACGTATCATGCTGCCACTCGGCAGGCACATGCTCTAGCTGAGCGTTATAGATACTATACGTATAGTAGCGTAGCTCGCCCTTATGTTCCGGGCTTGGCTTCTCATTTTCCTGTCTCCCCATGAACGTGAGCGACTTAATATCGTGAGCATGAAGACCGTAGTTCTTTTGCAGAGACTCCCGAATATGCTGAACGTCATTCTCAGCCGGCTCACGAGTAGCCACATTCGGGAAGAGATCGCACCCCCATCCCGTGTCTTTATAGACGAGGTAGCGACTTGGAGCCTGTGGGTCGCGAATAGCGATAATAGAACTCCTACGCTCTGTCCTATCCAGTTCCACAATATCCTCCGAAAGCCTATCTACTGTGTACGGATGTGTATACGCTGCATACAGTTGACGTATACAATCATAGCCGAGTATCACAATAAGCACACCCATAGCGAGCTTGATAACGTTAGGGATACTCGTAGTTAGCACGCCTACCGCATTCGCCACAATGCTGAGCATTTCACCCCAGAGGCTGAGCTTACCGCGAGTACCGATAACCTCCTTATGCTTATACATAAGAGTCTCAAGCTCATTCTTATCAATGTGCATTATCATGATGTTCCACCCATCGACACACCCATTTACCTTTTAGTCTAAACCATAACAGCCTATAACAGCAAATACATACATATAACCGCATGAAAAACGCAGAAAAAGTCCCTCGCTTGAGCAATCAACTCAAACGAGGGACTTTCACGTACCTGTCTACTTGTTAGCGAGGCGCACTGGGTTATACGCGACGCCGAAACCTGCCGTGAGCATACCTGCAGCAGTGCTAATAAAACCACCCACATCCGGTGCGCCGAATGTAAGGCAGCCGAGCCCGACGACGGATGCTACGAGGCCGAGCACGTAGATAATCGTGCGGATCTGCTCATTGAACACTGGAGTGTAGTCTGTGGCTTCATTTTTAGCATGTTCTGCCATTTGAGTTCCTTTCTATTTGATGGTTATACGCTGGCCAGCGTAGATGAGGTTTGGATTATTCAGGCCATTAATCTGCGCGAGATGCTGCCAGTTCGTGCCGTACTTAGCGGCGATGCTGCTGAGTGTCTCGCCGCGCGCGACGACGTGGATAGTGTGCTGATTAGCTCCCAGAATCTGGTTTACGCGAGCCTGTACAGCATCGTAGTTTGCTCCGAGCCGTTCGCGGCGCGTGTTCCCGTCGCCAAGCTTGCCCGCGATAACGTCACGCGCTAACTGCTCTATATCCACAGCCGCAGGCGCTGGTGCTGGTGCAGTGGCAGGCGTAGCGTTCCCGATCGGATTAGCATACTTGCCCCACGCAGCAGCATCCCCATAAAACTTATTAAGGTCGAGATTACCGCTATACCCGTTGAGCTGGCCGGTAGACGCGTACTGGCGCATAGCACACGCATACGCACCCTCATTCCACGGGGCAGCCTGGTAACCCGTAGGCTTCATATTTGCGTACTGGGCTACCCAGAGACCGTAATCGCCGATGCCCTGAGCGCGAGACAGTCCACTGGCTGGGATATAGACGAGAGGTTTTACGCCAGTCGTGGCAGATACTCGGTCGCAGAACGTTTTTATCCACGTGTTCGGCTGGTTAGACCATGCTGCATTCTCGCCCATTTCAAAGTCCAACGCGAGCAGAGCACGGCCAACGTAATCGCGAATCGTGTTCACGAAATAGTCCGCCTCTGCTAGAGCACTGCCGCCGCTCGCGTAGTGATAGAAGCCGAGAAGCTTACCCGCAGCCAGCGCGTCGTCCGCCTGCTCGCGCACAGCGGGCGACACGTACCCCGTGCCCTGAGTCGCCTTCACTACGACAAAATCAGCAGGCACAGCAGCAAGATTAATACCCCGCTGCCAATTACTGATATCAATACCATTTAGAGCCATCTATGCTCCTTTCATTATTAAAAAGCCCCGCCGGCGGCGAGGTAGAAAACAATAAGCGCAGCAAGAGCTACGTACTTTACAAGGAGGAGCGCTGCTAGCAGGAGGAGCGCGGATACGAGTCCCGCGACCGTAATCACAGCGAACGCGCCGACAACATGTTTAGCCTTCATCCTCCTCCTTTTCGAGCGGACGCGTATAGTCCCAATTATCCATCGTGAGTCTGAGTTTATAGCGTTCTTCGAGCCACTCGGCGCGCACATGACCTAAGCCGTTACCTCCGAGCTCGATATACTTCTGAGCGACTTCGAGGAGCTCCTCATGCTCGACGCGCGAGCGAGGGTGAGCGAAAAGGCGAGCACGAAGCTGACTGAGATACATATCATCGACCGTCTCCTGCAGTGTATCTATCCGCTCAGCGTGCTCGCTGATAGCGTGGTAATCTCTGTCGAGCTTTGCTTTTACTTCGCTCATTGTGGGCGTGTTTTCGAGTACGTGGTCGAGTGCTTCGCGATTCGTGAGGTCTATCTTCTCCGTCCGCTCCTCCGAGCGTCGGTCAGCACGCTCCAGCCAGAGCTTAATCACCGCTGACCCGGCGATGATGAGACTAATTACTATAAACGTGAGGGCGATGACCATGGGGTCGGTGCCCTCGGGGAATTCAATCTGTGGATACAAAACTAGCGCGCCTCCTCCTCGCGCGAAATAACATAATCTTCATTCTCGGCTTGATACTGCCGCGCAGACAACTACTGCTCACTTGCCGTATATGGATAGAGCTGTGACGTTTTATAAAATCGGTAAGACTGTCACCGTCTCGCAGCAAGTGCTGACTACGTCTACGGGTATGAACGCGCACTTTACTGCGAGTTCGGAGCGCGTGCCTGACGGGTATCGCCCAGCAGAGCAGGGCGTGCTCCTCATGAGTGATAACACTGGCGTCTCAGCGAGCATGATGGTCAACTCGCTCGGCCAGATAGAAGTGAACGGCACTATTAACGGGTCACGTTACCTGCAGGTCTTCGGCTCGTGGATTACAGCCTAATCTGGCATCGTATCGCTCGTCACCCACGCGCCCTGTGCGCTCGAATATCCTGACTTTGGGTCGCCCAGCATCGTGACATCGCCCGCAGTGCCGAGCAGGCACGCGAAGCCCACGTTCAGGAAGTGGATAGGCGTGTTACCGCTTATCGGCCGATAGCCGGCGGGTATGGTTTCACTGGCTCTACTGTAGTTTTGCATGCCTGAGCCAGTGAATTTCACGTTACCATTCGCAAAAACCATGCTATCGACGCGAGATAGCTGGATACTACCACTCGTATATGGTGGCTTCCATGAAGTGGTTTTCCATGTTGTGAGCCGAGAATGAAGATTACGTAAACTAGGCAGCATCTCCACGAGGCGCACTGGCGTACCAATGCGAATACCGTCGAGAGGGACACGGTAGAGTGGCCAATACGCGTCCAAGCTACCGCCCATGATAGTTCCCGACGGAACGGAAGGGTCGCGTGGGTTTGAGGAGGTCGCATAACCCTTCAAAGCGACGAGATTCATCGTCTCTACGCCTGTGGAGCTGGAGCGGTTATAGTGCAGGCAGATGAGGTCGTTGCGCTTCATGCCCTGCGAGCCGGACTGGATGGTTACGTTTTCGGCTGCGCTGATGATGAAGTCGCGGCCTTCCATTGTGCCCGCTCCCGTACCTATCTGCACCGTGTTCGACCCGGTTACAGTCGCGGTGAGATTATTACCCCAGTCGAGTATATACGATCCAGCGCCGCGTAGAGCCTGGTTGAGTGTGCCGATGTCGTTTCCATCAATATGTGGTGTGCCTGCTTTGCCGATGATGAGTTCGAGAGTCATCTTTTAATCCTCCTTACTGTCTGTGTTTGTTGCTGGTTCTGGTGCTGGGTGCATCCAGTCTGTAAAACTCTTATCCTCACCCGTAATGAGACGCGAGTAGAGGGTGAAGCAGTCTGAGTCGAGCGTGTACTCGTCCGCTTTGCCACCCGTGCACTGGGCAGCGTTAAACCTGCTGACGTTATACCAGGTGCGCGCATCCACGCTATTTTCTGCGAGGTATGCGGTTTTCCCGCATCGGTCACACTGGTAGCGAATGAATCCAGAGAGTTTACTCATAATTGTTCTCCTTTACTTCCTTGTAGATTGTTTTAGCTAAGGCGTTCCCACAGGTAGCCCTCGAGCGTGGGGCGCTGGACCCACTGGCCACCATAACGCGAGCCCGGATTAGTCGAGCTCGTCGAATGATAGAGACTTCCCACAGGCCACGCAGTCAAGAACGAGCCACCGCCCGAGCTACCCGACTGGCGGGCGCTAATCGTCCCATCACTCGAGATAGTGATGGTCGAGTTATCGACCTTCACACCACCGAGCGTGTACTGACTGGCGCGTGGCAGCGCATAGCGCGTGTCGGGTGGAGTGCTCCACGAGCCATCCGCACGCAGATACTGACCAGTCGAACCACTCAAGCGCGGCGTGAGACCATCACTGCTTGTGGAGACTCGACTATACGTCGTATCTTGCGTCGTCACACTCCTCCTGCTCCCGTTGCCGAGAGTGGCCGTGAGCGTGCGCCCGGAGATGGAGAGATCCTTAACATAGCTTTCTATCCCGTCACGCAGCGTGCCAACCTCGTTCGATGCGCTGGATGCGTAGCTCATTGCTTGGCTTGCTTTCGACGAGACTGAGTCGAGCTCACTCTGCGTCACGTCCGCGATAATCGTATTATTCGTAATCCTGATGCCGTCACCAGCCGAGTAGACGATACCACCCGAACCGCTCCCGCCAGACGACTCAGAACGACCTCCAGACGATTCGCTAACCTTGCCGACCTCATAGCTGACCGTCAGATTACCGCGAGAGAGTTTCACTATCGTCTTCGTGATAGCTGACGTGACGGTCAGGCCGGTGACGGGGTCGAATGCAGTGACCTGGTCGCCAATATCCCAGCCCTCCGACTCGGGGAGGGTGACTTCGACGCTACCGTTTCCTTTCTGGCGTTCTTCAAGCTCCTCGCGTGTTTTCTGGAGGAGTTCATCGCGTTCCGCATTCGAATAATCGTACGTGTCCGTCACTTCGTCGATGCCGAAAAGCGACTGGGTCGTGCTGACTCTGCCTGCTGCATCTGCATAATAGTGGACGACCACGCGGTCATGCAGCTCACCTTTACCGAGGCCAATGAGATGATTCGTTCGTCTGGTTTCGAGACTTGACTTGACGGGGAGTTCGAGGTTATCGCCGTTCGCGTCTGTTATCCGTTTGACTGGCTCGCAGGAGAGGTAGACGATGTCGTCTCGGCATGAGAAGTCGAGGCGGAGTCCGTATGGTGCGAGGACTTTCATGAGTCCGTCGTACGCGTTCGTGTACCGGTCGAACTGGACGATCATACTCGTCGTCGCACTCGACTGACTGACGGTAAACAGTGATGTGAGTCCGTAGGAGCGGATGACGGTCTCGAGCAGTCCTGCAGCCGTGCCACGATACGTCACATAATCCACGCCAGTGGACGGCTGGAGAATCTTCCCCTGGAGGACTCCAGCCCACGACCTGCCTTTCCACGTGACACTCGTCGAGCCTGAATCACTCGTAGACGTAATCGTGTCAATGATGCCACCGTACGCGCTCCCGTCTATCATCCACCAGTCACCCGCCTTCACAAGAGACTGGTAAGAGGATGGGAGGGAGAGTTCGAAGTCATTCTCGCCACTCCCGTAGGCGAGGTCGAACGTCGCATCCGCTTCTACCGCATACGCCTTCCCATCGCGTAAGAGTACTATATCGACCATGCTGGTTCCACCTCCTCGACGATAGGTGTCACGTCAAAACCGAACGACCCATCCCACTCCACCTGACTCACACCCGGCGCGAGGGGCTCGAAAATATACGCGCCACTACCTAAACCACTGCCACGGTGAGCAGAAGAGAGAACATTGCTCGTGTCCCCGTTCGCTGCTACGAGGGTGGCTGTGCGAGACCGCGAATCCACCGTCACATAACCCCCAGTAGGAATGAGAACGTCGAGCATGTAGTCGTTTCCCCCGATTTTCACGCGAGGATTATTCGACGGACCATAAATCCGCAGGCGGAACGGCATACTCGACGGCATAATATTCTCCACGTGAGCGCTCATGCGTGGCGCTTGCAGGTCGAAGGGGAGGTTAAATGGCAGGTCGAGCCACGTGCCACCCTCAGCAGAGTGGACAGCACACTCGACCGTCGCACCCTCACGCCACCAGACCCCATCGAGCAGGACGATAGTCAGCTGACTCGTCAAGAGTTCCGGCGTAATATCGGACGGCTCGTGCGCCGTGATAAACGCCTTCTGCCGCCACATCGAGTCGATAATCAGCGTACCCGGCTTACCCTCGCGCATGTCGGCAGTGAAGAGTTTGCGTGCCCGGTCGAGCTCGACCCGTGAGGTGACTTTAAAATTAGCCGTCACCTCACGCGCCTGAAGCCCGACGCCACTCATACTATGCGCACCCAAGCTGTACGCCCACTTATAGCCGCGAAGACTCGCGAGCGTCTCACCATAGAGCGGACCGTCAAAACTGACAGTCTCGCCGGTCACGGCACACTCGTACGCTACAGTCTGCATTAGCCCACACTCCTTGTTAATCGTGCGAAGTCACGCATGGTGAATGGTCGGTCACTCGAAGCCTGGTCAGCAAGAATGGTGGCGAGTGAGTCGAGCTTGCCGGCCACGAGAGCCAAGCTAGCCGAGTCGCTACTATCCTTGCTGAACGCGTTGAACTGCTGAATGAGGTGAGCATCCACTCCCCCACTACCCACAGAGCCGAGAAGGCCCCCATATTTGAGTGCCTGCTCGCGTGGAATACGCATCATCGACCCCATCGCATCCACGACACTATCGGACTCGTCTTCGATACCTGCTGCCATGCCGAGCGGGAGGAAGCGTCCGACCTGGTCGCGCATGACGCGCGATGGCGAGTGAATACCGAAGAACGACTTCACTGCGTCGAGCGCGCTCGAGCAGATCGTCTTTATCGCGTCGAGGAATGCGCCACCCATCGCTTTCACACCATTGATTAAGCCTGAAATGATGTTTTTACCGACGCTAATCCAGTCAGTGTGTGTCAACGCGTTAAAGATAGCGCCGACGATGCCAGCCATCGCACCCACGATGGACGGTATAGCCTTTATCAAGCCCACGCCGAGAGTCGTAATCAGCGCGAAGCCCGTACTAATCATCTGTGGCAGGTTCGCCATGAGGTTATTCAGGAAGTTTCCGAAAATCACTGGCACCTGAGCGATAAGCTGCGGGAGCGCATTCATCAGACCCGTTACGAGGCCGAGAAGCAGGTTCAAGCCACTCGTCACCATCTGAGGCAGATTAGACAAGAGCCCACCGACGAGCGCCATGACCATGTTCAATGCCATCGGGACGAGAGCAGGCAGGTAGAGCGCCAAACCGTCCACGAGACTCGTGATAATCTGCGTCGCACCATTCACGAGTGCTGGAGCGTTATCTGTAATGCCCTGAATGACTGTCTGGATGATGTTCACGCCGAACACGAGCCATACAGGCAGCTGAGAGGTGAGATAGTCTACGCCCTGCTTAATCAGATTCGGCAAGTCAGTGAAGAACTTTGAGACCTGTTTCGTTATCTGCCCGCCCATGCTCGCGTCGATAGCGCCCAGTGCGGCGATAAGCGCTGCAACGATACCACCGATACCGATAGCGCCGAGAATTGCCGTCGGGTTCAGGAACACCTTCGTCAAATTCAGGAGACCACTAATCGATGAGCCGAGCGTATCGCCTATCTTCGAGACGCCCGTCTTCAACCACTGTGGACTCTCATTAATCACAGTCTCCCACGGTGCTACCATCTTCTGCATAAGCTGGCCTGGCATATTCTTCAGACTCTTCTCGATACCGCCACCGCCGATAAAATTGACAGCAGAGAGTACTCTACCGCCAGTTTCCTGTAATCGTTCTGGGAGCTTATCGAGAACACCGAAACCGAACATTCCATCAGCGAAGATGTTATTAAACGACTGTTTCTGAGCCTTCAGGCTCTCGCCGAAAGTAGCAAAAATACTACCCGTTTTCGAGACGGCCTGTTCTGCTGCGCCTGGTATTTTCGTTGCGAGACCAGCGAGAATATCACCGTTCGCGAGGAAAGCAAGAGCGCCTGCTGCGGTCGTGGCCTTGATAGTAATGTCTTTGAGGCTGACAGACCCGTTCTGTAGACCCTTGCTAAAGTCGTTGATGAGTTGTACGGCTTTGTCGGCCCACTTGTTCATCTTCTCGCCAGCTTTACCAGCGAGGCCTTCTACAGATCCTGTAAACTGGTCGATAACAGGAATGAGAGCATTAAATACTTTCGTGAGTCCTGTTATGGCTGGTGTTTCGAATTTTTCGCCGAGACGACTCAAGGCACTTTTTACGTTTGCCATCGCGCCATCGAAGGACTGGCCAGACGAGAGTGCTGCTCCGCCGAGGCCTTCTTTCATGGCTGCCGCGAAGTCAGTAAACGAGACTTTACCCTTCGTAACCATATCCTGCGCGTCATCTGTCGTGGTCTTAAAATGGTCGGCGAGAAGCTTAAGCACTGGTATGCCAGAGCCCATGAGCTGGAGCATGTCGTCACCCTTGAGCTTGCCTTTTGCCGCCACCTGGCTAAAGATAAGACCAATATCACTGAAGGAGCGGCCAGACACCTGAGCAGTATCACCCACGGTCTTGAGGACGCTTGTCAGTTCGTCGCCCTTTTTAATACCGCCAGCGATGAGCGTCGCTGCAGTGGATGCAGCATCTCCCAGTCCGAATGCGGTTCCCTTGACGGAGGCGAGAGCGGAGCCCATAACGCTTTTCACGTCGTCGGCCGAATAGCCGAGCGCTTTGAGCTTCACCTGCGCGCGTTCGATATTCAGCGCGCGGTCGAATCCGCCTTTCGCCGCGAGGGTAACGAGGCCGCCGGCGACGGTGGTGATTGCTCCGAGACCGGCTTTACCGATTTTGCTCATGAGTTTCGCACCGCCAGCCGTGGCCTTTGCGAACATGCCGTTTATATTGGATGTACCTTTGTCGAGCTGGTCGCCCAGGCTTTTTGAAAAGCCTTTGGCGGTTGGCACGACGTTGATATAGTAGACACCGATATCAGTAGCTGCTTCTGCCATGTTCCCTCCTCCGCTTTTAAGTTATGCTGCACTCTCTGCGCTCGCGTGTGCGTGTGGCTCTGGTTCGAGCAGTGCACGCAGTTTACTTCTCTTCTTCTCGTCAACTGGTTTCACGTGGCGCGTGGCAGCCGTCAACTCATCACTCTTCAACCAGTCAGGCGCGCTCGCCTGTTTGCTCAGAATGCTGTTGGTGATGTAAATGATCTGTTCGACTGTGGTTGGATAGTAGGAGTATCCTGCGAGAGTTTGCCATGAGTGGCTCGCGTGGTCTTTGAGGATTTCACGCGTCATGAGCCACGCGTCGCGCCAGTTATAGACGGTGAAGTCGAGTGGATGCCCCCAGACTGTTATCCAATCATGTTGGAGAGCGGCGCGCTGGCTGTTCCAGAGGTAAGCAAGGACGATACTTTTGGGTCAGTCTTACTACCCTCCGCCCACGCCTGCACGATACGCTCAAAGTCTTTAATCTTGTCCCCGCTCTTGCGGTCGATTTCTGCGACGAGCTGTGGGTAGTCGCGCATGAAGTAGGCGAGGAAGCTGGCCATCACGTCGGTCTGCTGGTCAGAGGTCAAGCGCTCCCACCCGCCAGACGCGATAACACCAGCCTGGAGAAGGACGATAGGGAGCCTGCCGGAGTCCTGCAGGTTAGGGAGAGTGATCTTAACGTCTCCGTACTGGATGTGGACGTCTTCGAGAGCGTTTTCTGCGACGGACGGCTGAAGAACTGTAACCATGATTTACTCCTTAAATATAAGAGCGAAAAGAGAATAAAAATGGGGCCGGTAGAAGCCTCTTCCCTCCTTACCAGCCCCGCGATTATAAACTGGGGTTTAGTGTGAGCTTGCAGACGCTGCAGCCACACCATCCTTAACAAGCCCGTAGAAGTACATGTCTGCCTTGCCGAGCCCGTTGCCACCGTCTGCTTTAAACGTGCGGAGGGTCACGCCGAAGCTGAACAGGTCGGAATGCTTCCAGTTGAGCGACTCGGTTTCCGTTATCTGCACTTCTGGCGCGTAGAGGATAACGAGGTTATCGTTCTGGTCGAGACCGACGATAACCAGCTTCTTCTTCTCCGCCTGCACGTTCGCATCCACGTGCACGATACCATCAGCGCCGACCGTCGTGGAGAAGTAGAGTTCTACTGTCTCCTTCTTCACCTCGAGAGCAGTCAGCTTGACCGTGTAGTATCCGCCCGAGTTCATCTGCAGGACAGTCGCACCCGTGTGCCCCTTAATCTCGGTCGAATCTCCGGCTTCTTTCCCGATTTCGATACCATCCTCAGAGAAGTAGCCGAGAGGCTTCTTATCGCCTGGAGTCCAATCCTTGCCAATCTTTCCCACAGGTTCATCCTTACCAAAAAGATAGACTGCAGACTCCTTGAAAAGCTTGACATTTTCCTTCACGTTATTATCTGAAACATACGTAGTATCAGCCATAACCAATCCTTTCAAAAAAAAGACAATTACACTAGCCGGCGAGGAGACTTACACTCATCACCGCATACAAACACTCAGCCTTAATATCCTCATCGCGAATACGAGATGACCCCGTCAACACTTCAGCCGAGACGAGAGGTGAACGCGTGGAATGCGCGAGAATAAAACGCTGAACCCGACTCATAAGCTCATGCGCTCCCTGCAGATCAAAAACACCCAGCTTGCTATCCGTCTTATAGACGGTCAGGCGAATGTTCGCATCCTGCGTGATGGGAGTCCTCATCGCGAGATAATCAATGAAAACGAGCACGCAGTCACGCTGCGTGTCTGGGAAGCGTGTAGCGAACTCGACATCTGGAAAAGCGTCACGCAGCCACGAGAGGAGCACAGGCTCGAAACGGTCCGCAACCACAGGAATCGCACTCATACGTGAATGCCTTTCACTGTCTGCGTGACCGTACCATGCTTGAGCTCTTTACCCGCCCAATCACTGATACCGACGCGCCAGCGCCCATTATGCTTCCCATAATTATCAAAACGCGCCACCTTCACCGATGGTGCAGCCTTCGCGTTTTCCGCAGCCGACTGGACTCGGCTCGCGAAACGCTCATTCTGATACACCATCTTATCGAGTGCACCCTTATTCAGTTCGAGCTTACCCTTCACGAGTCCGCCCTCCTCCCACATCATATGCACGCTCACAGTGCACAACGATACCGACCGTATGCTCGCCGTCGCGCGACCAGCGCACAGCCGGACGCGACACCGTAAAACGTTTCCCACGAATCTCCAGCACATCCCCCACGTGGACCGCGAGAAACGAGTCCCGCGTATACACGTCAAACTCTTCGGCCACGCTCACGCGCCCCACACTCTCACTCGCTGACGACGAGGGAGCGCACAGGCCATAGAAAAAGCCCACCTCTACAGGAGGCAGGCTCACCCTATTACCATCTGCATCCCTCTCTACCAGCTTCGAGGAGAGGAGAATAACCTTTTCCACCAGCTCACCCTCCCAAACTAATAACAGAGATAAGCCCGTCGCTTGCGGTGAGCGACGCGCGCTCACTGCTCGTGATGTAGAGGTCTCCGTCGGGGTTTGTGAATGTCCACGAGTCCGCGAATGAGCCGGTAGTCTGGCTCATTTGGCGTACCCCCATGCGTTCCTCGACGGCAAGCATGGCACGTTTAACCATCTGGCAGACGATACGCTCGAGCGTTGTACTCGTTGCCGAGTGGACGGCGGATGGGTAGTCTGTGCGGATTTTGTCGCTCGCATCCTCGAGGAGGACCTGGGCTCGCTTGCTTTCACTTGCTGTGAGTGGACGCCAGCGAGCCTGGAGCTGGTCTACCGTTGCGAAACTTTCCACCATCGTGTCCTCCTCGCCTTTGCTCAGGCTAATTGTCGGCTTCTATGCGTGTGACGGTCTGTTCGCCCGTGTCGATATTGCGCCAGATATGAAAATCGACGCCATCATCGCGAGTGACGTCGAATTCCTCTACACGGTCAGTATCCTTCTTCACGTTAGCCATTGACTACACCCTTCAGTCGTGCTGCAGCCTTACCGCCGAAGACGGCGAGGCCAGCGTAGAGTTCGACGCGCGTACGGTAGACTGGCTTATCCTGTAGCAGGCCAAGGTCATCGACCTGGACTCCACCATTGGTCAGGCCAGCCACGCCCGTTTCGCCTTCACCCTGACCGTAGCGGACAGCGTAAATGGAAGACGTGTTCTGAGCCGTGCCCTGAGTCTCGTTAACCGGGAGGATTGCGTTACCGTCTGGCTTGTTGCCTGCGTCGAGGATAGGGATACCGTTCCACATGGTCACACGCTTACCGGTAATGTCTTCACCGATGAGCAGATCTGCAGAGATGTGACGTCCTGCGGAGCGAATCTTGGACAGGATAGCGCTGTTCGCGTAGATAGCGCCGTTCGTTTCGTCGATGCCGTCTACGCTGGCGAGGAGTTCGTCGAGCTTGTCGAGGAACTTGTGGATGTCCGTGTTGGAAGAGCCGAGCACAGGCAGACCGTTCGTTCCAGCGTCGAGGACCTGCTTACCAGTCAGGCGCTTCTTCAGCCCGTCGAAGCCCTTTGCGTTCACGGACGTGTCGCCGTTGAAGAACGCGTCCTGGAATGCGTAGGATAGTGCCTTTACCTTGAGCGTGGTCTGGACGGCGCGCTGGTCGTTCAGGTTAGAACGAGTCTGCTCGATGAAACGGTCCACGTCCGCGTCGCCACCCAGAATGTAGAGTCGTTCGCTCTTCTGGTTCACGACACCCGTAGACTCCGTGTAGGCTTCATTCACGTCGCGGAATGCGACACCCGGCAGGGTCGCTTCCATGTTATACGCGTAGGAGTTGCCCTTGATTTCGATGAATGGGATACGGTCGAGTACTGGAGAAGACTGGACGAACGTTTCCAGCACTCCCTGCGTGAGCGCGTCTGTAGACAGCTTCGCAGATTCAGCAAGTGTAATAGCCACAGTAGCTTCCTTTCACTAAATGAAAAATTTTACTTTGTGTTATACGCGTCAGCCATCTTCTGACGAGCAGACACAGGCTCACCCACAGTGTGGCGAGACCTTTTGCCCGCTGGAGGAAGACTAGACGCAGAAGACGCCATGCGTTCAGCAAGAGCCTGAGCATTCGCTTTCAGCTCATCACCCTCACCCTTCAAGAGCTCCAGAACCTCCGTAGAGAGCCCCGTCTCCTTAGACACGGATGCGATGAGTGCTGCATGTTCAGCCTGAGCCTTGAGCTGGTCTCGTTCCGCTTCCACGCTCTTCGCCTGCTGTTCCAGCTCTTCGAGCCTGGACAGGTTCTCGGACTCGTTTTGGTCGTATTTCGCGGCCTTCGCTTTCAGCTCCTCATAGTCTGCATACTTTGCTTCTATTTCCGAAACTCGCTTATTGAGCGCCTTGCTGAAATCTTTTGCAGACTCACGGTCAGGCTCATGCGATGCGTCAGCCTTCTTATTAACCGCAGCTGCTTCTGCTTCTAACTGTTCAGCAGTCTTCGGCTCATCCGCAGAGGCTTCCACCCCTCCACTCTCAGCTGGCGTATCAATAAAACGAATCCAGAATGGAATCTTTGTAAACATAACGTCTCCAATTTTGTTCATGCGCTCAAAACAACGCAGTGAGCGAATCTGCGAAAGTGGCAGCGTAAGGACTCGAACCAAAAACACCCCAAAAAACGGCGACACTACCCAAGAACGAGAAAAGGCGTGAAACCGCGAACGGTTCACGCCTTTAACTCAATTCAACTACTTTAACTATTCCTCCGGGACAGGAACCTTTTTTAAGTCCGGCATATACTTCCAAAAAGCATCACTACCCGGGAAAAGCGGAAAAACCTCCCCTGTTTCCTTATCTACAGCGTAAGAAACATTCCCCGGAATATTAGTGATATAAGTTTCCCCCAACTCAGCGAGAGTAAAATTCCAGCATAAATCCGACTCGAAAAGGCGTACTACCTTTTTATGAGGAAAGCTTTCGAGAACAATTGCACGCGCTTGAGAATAATCCATTCTTATTCCTCCTCTTCGCAATATTTCTTCACGTAATGAGTCACCTTTGCGTTATCTACTCTCATTATACGAGTTTTATCCTCCTCAACAAGCTCAAAAAACTTTTTTACATCAGTTTTTCCTGTCTGAGGATCAATAAACCTCACTACCCCATTGTCATTCTCTGCAATGAAAACGTGAGCGAGGTCGTTATCCTTCCATGAAACATAGACGATAGCCCTACTTCCTTCGCCCCACTTATTCATAAGTGCAAGAGTGTCCTCGAGTCCGTCCCCCTTGCATTTATACAACGTGCTACGAAAAACTCTAGGCCAATAAATACTATCGTAATCATCACGAGGAGTTCTATTCTTCCGCATAGGACGCTTCCCGGCAGTAACTGAAAAACCTCTTCTTCTCATTTCATATGCCACAACACAACGAGTACAGTTATATGTATACCCCAAGTCACCAGACCCATATTTAGGGTTAGTTCCACTGAGAGCCTTTTCTATATCACTGTTATCAAGTCTCTTCTGAAAAGGAATGTCACGATTAAAATATGCATCACTAACACTTCCTGGATACGAACTGCGAAGAGTTTTCAGTACCTCACGATAATTCGTGGACGTGGTCGCCTTCTTCGCTTCATCCCACATCTGACGATACTTTTCCGGCTCATACCCGTCCAGGACTGTGCCCTTACCCCATTCGGGGACGATAGCACAGTCGCAATGCTGATGAAACACGTTATCGAGACCGCCCGCACTCTCCTGAGTATGATAGTAGAAACCACGCGACGCGAGCATCAGGCAGAATGCACACGTGACAGCACCACTTGGGACTCGTGCCCAACGGGGATGATTCGGGTCGAGACGAATATTCCGCAATCCAGTCTGATGGTAGGAGGCGTGCATCAGGTCAGCGAGAATCTGCTGTGCATCCTCTAGGCTATCCCACGGGACTTTCGCCCAGAGTTCCTCCATAGACCGTCCAGAACGCGTACGCCCCTCTTTCACCTGCTTGTAGGTTACGCCAGCGAAATCAGAGTCGTTGAAACCGCCCATGATCTGCCAGAGTGCCCTATCCGGGTCGAGGGCCTCGAGGTTTGGGAGTTCGCCTAAATCGTAGCCGGCCTGACTCCAGATTTCGCGAAGAGACGTGTAGTATGCGTTTGCTTCCTGGCTGGCTTGACGCGCGTAATCCTCCATCACGAAGCGGATATCATCGATAGACGCTCCCGTATCGTAGAAGTATTCGAGATTACTCGTTGCTTCCTCGATAATACTGTCGAGGAGGTTACGATGCTTCTTGTACGCGAGGTTCAGAAGCGCTTGTATTTCGCTGGACAATGCCATTATTCACGCCTCCTGTCGTCTGAGAGAGAGCTGCACGTAGCTGAGCGACAGCTTCCTGAGCCTGTTTCTTCTGCTGATACACGCGGAGCGAGCGACGCTGGTCATCATTCAAGTCCAGCATGTCATACACGACTTCACTATCCGCCGGAAGCACTCCAGCAGATACGAGCTTGACTGCAGCATCAGCTGACGCAGCACGCGACGGTGTCGCAGGATTCCTCCACTGGAGCACCAGTTCCACCGCATCCTTCTCGAGAGCCTTACGAATAATGTTTAGCCAGGCGAGAGAGAATGATGACTGGCACGACTCAGCCAAAAGGCAGAGTTCTTTCTGCGCTTTATCGATAGCCTCCGCAGAAGATGGATTATCCGTCAGAACGCCCATCTCGTCGGGTGGCATGCTCGTCGCTGCAGCGAAAAGGCTCGCTGTGTTGCGTAGCTGGTCGATGTGTGGCTGGAAGCTCGCCTGCTGGAACTGGCCCACATCCACACGCTTACCCGTCTGCGGATTATCAGGAATAACCAGAACCGAATCCAAGAGAAGTTTCCACTTCGGCATGACCTGACCGCCGGGCGCTTCAAACATGCTCTTCGACGCGCCAAGCAGATAGCGAGAACCGACCGAATAGAGGTCAGCCTGAAGCTCAGAGCGCAGGAACGTGCGTACCGCACTATCCGTGTAGCTCATGACCGCACGCGAGATGCGACTGCGGCCGAACGGGCGCTTATCGTCCGGACGGTACGCGAGAAGCTCACACGGAATACGACCCGTATTCGCCTTCTCAGACGAAATAGTCCAACTACGCCCACTTCTCGTAATAACCACCGTATGCTCGTATGTCATGAGATAGATGACCTGTGGTGTTTCCTGGTCGTCGTCCGCAACCTCGACGAGGAGTGCTGCCTCGAGCCCGTGGCGGCGCGCATCCCAGATTCCTGACGCATGGTCGGCAGTGAAGACTTCGATAATCTTCCCCGGCTCACCATCAGCAGTATCGCCCTGCAGGCAGGCTACGAATGCGCACGAGTTGACGAGAGCAGACTTATGTGCCTGACTCATCGACTCAAACAGTGCGTTATCTGCTATCAGTTTCTCCACCGCGTCAGGGAGCTTCAACCCGTCCGTCGTGCGCAGCCCGTCGACTACGATACGGTTCGCGAGGACTTCCACTGCCTTCTCTGGCCAGCCAACAACCACGCTAATATCCGTCGCGACAGGAGGAAGACTATAGCCGATATCGTGAAGCTCATTCTTCCCGTCATAGTACGCGTTGCGCTCTTTATTACGCGTCCGCTTCTTCATCAAACGGGCTTTGAGCTGACGGTATGTGAGCTTATCATCACCGTCTAAGCCTTTAATATTTTCCGGAAGAGAGAAACTCATCCCAGCCTCCTTCTCCTTGTGAGAAAGCCAAAAGTTACCAAATGTATTCGTGCACGCCTGGACGGCGCAGCGTCGTATACGCGCCTTGAATAGCAAACGAGCACGCGACAAGAGGGCTAATATCCACGTCACTACCCGTCTTATTCCACCCGAACAAGCCACTGCGGCCGAGTGGGCGCGTGGTCACATTATGCACGGCCACGGCCAGTGACTGCTGGAGCGTGTCCGGTAAATGCGAAAGCTGGCCAGTAGCCAGCAAGTCGAGAAAACGCCCTGTAGCCTGGCCGACATCTTTCGTCTGAAGAACCGTGACCATTACGCCAGCAGACACTAGGTCATCCACGAGAGTCATAGCTGGCCCCTGCGAGTCGATGACTACGCTCGCCGTGTCATCCCAGCGTTCGGCGAGCCAATCGATAGCCCACTGTAACCCGTCTTCGGCTACGTTTTTCTGTGCGACCATCTCGATGTGGCAGGATCCATCCTCGTACTTCATGCACGCGCCAATAGTCAGCGTGCTACGGTCAGGAGTCATATCCAATGCGTACGACTTAAAACCACCATCGCGCCGCTGCGGGACTGTAGCAGACTCCCACTGGCGGAGGTCAATCACACTATGCGAGACGGTCTCATCCCAGATTCCGAGCGCTTCGCGGCGGAACGAATCATCTGAAAACTGGCGGCGCATACGAAGAATACTGCTCTCCGACGTACGCTGCGGGTAACTCGGATTCGCTTTACGCCACTGCTCGCGATCGTCCAAGTCGCATGTCCGGTCAGCGCTAAACTCGACGTAGAGCGTATCCTTATCTAAGCCTTTAATCGCGTTCAAACGCTTCACCGAGAACGCTTCCCCATCATCCTTCGGACGAGGAGGCGTACCCATATAAAGAATCAGTGGGTTCGGCGACGCGTTCGTCGTCGGCACCATATCCTCCATCGCCGCCTGAGAAAGTATCTGGCACTCGTCGAATGCGATAACATCAACCGCATCGAAACCACGACCGAAGCCCTGCTCGCGAGCGCCAAACAGAATACGCGACCCATTCGTAAAACTAATCTCCTGCTGGCCATTCGCGCGGCGCACCTTATCGAGGAAACGCTGAAAAACTTTACGCTGCACAAGATCACTCAAATTACGGAACGTCTCACCCGACGTACGTGTATGGTGCGCCGTCCACAAAACCGTCAGACCCGGCGTGAGCGCGCAATGCATAATAAGCGCCGTGCCAATCATAAAAGTCTTACCCACCTGGCGAGGGATAGACAAGACAGCGCCACCCACGCCACACGCATACTTGCCATCCTTACGCTTACCAAACAAGGCCATGAGCAGGCCGTGCTGCCACGCATCATACGTCACACCCAACGCGTTCAGTGCTTTCTCGTAGCGCGGAAAATCGGTCGAGACGATGCCTTCCGGCAGGATGCAGTGGCGGGCGAGGTCAGATAGACGAGGCGTCGAAGGCTGTGGATTCATCCTCAACCTCCAATCCATCAAGCTTAGTGAACGGGTCATCGCCAGCGACCACGGACTCGAGTCGCTCCGTGACCGCGACCAGCTCGCGACTCAACGCGGCGAGCGCGGATGGGCTCGTGTCTGGCGACTCCATCGCCCTATGCAAAATATCGCGAGTAAAACGAAGCTCCTCTTCCAAACTCGCATCATACATACGATCAAACGACTGGCGCGTAAGTTCTCCCGGGAATACGTTCGTGCGCACTCGCCCCTTACTCGTCTCGATAACGACAGGCTGTCTCACGTCTTCCTTCTCCTGTTTCGCGAACGCTTCAGGATCCTTTTTCTTCTTCCGGTTCGCGTACACGCGACACTTATCCGAACAGTACTGACGCCTATAGCTGTATTTACTTCGAGGGAGGTCTTTCCCACAGTTTTTACACTTCACTCTAGGACCTCCAATCTTTTATTGTTACGTGAAAGAACATCGTTATAATCCCACGGTTACGCTCCTTGGCGCTTATGGGGAGATTTTAGCCCTCGGTCCGAGGTGGCAGGCCAATAAAGAGAGGGGATATAGCCCCTACCCTTAGCTTAGCACACGGTCCTCGTCTGCGTTACCATGTGCTTGTTTCGTTCACTCTCACAGCCCCAAGGTCTGTTGGTTGCTGTGTGAGTCGCGCTCGCGCCCACGCGGTCGTATGGTTGCTTTTAAGCCGGTTGCAGGCGCGGTGTGCGAGCTGACAGTTCTCAAAACTGTAGGGGTTGCCACCTCGTGAGACTGGAATAATCTCGTCGACTTCTGGCGCGCCCGGCAGGATAGTACCAGCGAGGCTCTTGTCGACGGGTTTGCCGCATAGGTGGCAGTGGGTGTAGGTGGAGAGGACGCGTGCGCGGAGTTTGTTCCTGCGAGCACTGTTGAGGCGACGTGGATTGTTGACCTATAGGACAGATTGTGTGTATGGTTTTCTTGTTTTGGCGTGTATTTTCGAGGCGTGTCGGGTTTTTAAATCGGTGATGGGTTTTTAAACTTTGGACACTATGTGTGTATATAACGCCGTGTGAGGCATTGTGTTTACTGGCGTGAGGACTGGTTTAAATTCTTGCGTGTGGTGTGGTTATGCTCGTTTGTATGAAAAACCTAAAGTGTGGCTCGTGTGGCCAAGCAATGAAAAAGAACGGGTATACCAGTAGTGGTAAGCAACGCTGGAGGTGTTTTACCTGTCGAGTCTCGCGTACTGTAATCTACCAGACTCGACGAGCGTATTTCACCCAGTTTATTGACTGGTTAACGAGTAAAACAGAGCAAGCATCCATGAAGGGTAAAGGCCGTACATTTCGCCGGCATACCAGCCAGTTCTGGCAGTATTGGCCGATCCCCCGACAGGCTGCTTCACCTAGTGATGTGGTATTTTGCGATGGTATTTATCTAAAACGACGTCTGGTTGTTCTTATTGCTCGTGGACGAGAGTATGTATCAGGCTGGTATCTAGCGCGTAGTGAAAACACGTATGCGTGGGAAAGTCTTCTCCAACGCATTCCTCCCCCAATTATGGTGGTCAGTGACGGCAGTAACGGGTTTGCCAGCGCTGTCAACACAGTGTGGCCATCTACGCGTATTCAACGGTGCTTATTCCACGTGCATAACCAGATTATACGGTGTACAACCAGGAAGCCTCAACTCCAAGCAGGCCAAGAACTCTATGCTCTGGCCGAGCGAATCGCGCGTCGTATGACCGCCAGTCAAGCCCAGCAATGGGTGAAAGACTATAACCAGTGGTGTCAAACCTGGGATGAGTTCCTGAAACAAAAAACAATCATTAATAAGAAAAGCGAGTATACACATAAACGGTTGCGTAAAGCACGCCGCGCGATTAACCAGCTTATTCGTGAAGGAACGTTGTTTACGTATATCGAGCTCGATCCGGATAATCAGGGTCTTTATCCACACACGAATAACATGATTGAAGGAGGAGTGAACTCTCAACTTCGGGATATGATTCGATGGCATCGAGGCCTTCCCCTGAGTAAACAAGCAAAAGCTATTTTCTGGTGGTGTACCCTGCATTCTAGTAAAAACATAGACCTCTACGAGCAGTTAGACACACTTCCCACAGACGAAACAATCACTGGTTTCTACGCGCAAGCCCACGAGAAGTACGAAGACGATAAAGACATGCGTTTATGGGGAGACCAACCCGTATGGGAAGAATTCCACACAGGCAACACGCTCTCCTAAACACCACCACGTTTAGCAGAAACCTCTAAAAAAAGGGGGGCTTTCACCACAAACACGAAAGCCCCTTTTAACCACCCCAAATACACACAAAATGTCCTATAAGCCTGTATTTAGATGTATTTTTTTGCACCTATTTGCATTCTACACGATTTTAAGGGGACTGGGCGAAACCCTAGTATTTGCAGGGCTTTTCGGCATGAAAAAACCCTTCTGAGATGAAACTCAGAAGGGTATGTGCGGAGACGAGGAGATTCGAACTCCTGAACCGCTTACGCAGTTAACACCTTAGCAGGGTGCCCCTTTCGGCCACTCAGGCACGTCTCCGTGTTCCTACTGTAAAAGTAGCAACTGTGCTAGTCTATCACATCTTCAGAATTCGGCAAGTCGGTGTGTGCTCCGGTGTGTATCCCGGTGTGTGCATACCCCGCACACCGGCACACCTCTCTACCTAGTCCGCTATATCTATCTCTTCCACTCGACCCTCGCTATCCTTGACGCGCGTGTGGTGTCGCGATGTCAGGTCGTGCGATGGTAGCGGATCCTCATCGCTCGTAAAGCTGATGATCACCGCGAAGACTATGACGCCCACTCCCACGAAGTCGAGCCAGGTAGGACGCGAACCGAACAGGACGCTGACGAGAAGATTGACAGCAGGAAGGATAGCCTGCATGACGGAAAAGCGGGTCGCTGTCACGCGCCGCATGAGCACCTGATCGAGCAAATACGAGACGATGGACGCGCCGAACGTCACCACGAGCAGAAGCCCCACGAGCTTCACCCAGCCGAACTCGCCGCGCGCCCACGTGGCATACGCGGCCGGCTGCACCACGCCGCGCACAGCCGGAACAGCCAGGAAGATACTCTGGAACACCCAGCCGAGGGTGAGCGAAATGGTCAGATTATCCAGGCCAGAACTGCCGTGCGCCACCATGCGACCGAGGACGATGTAGATGGCCCACAGCACGCCGCTACACAGAATCGCGATGATGCCTGGAACGGACGACGGCCCTATGGAGAACAGCGCTGCGCCGCCCAGAACGAACACGCCGAGGAACGCGAGCGCGGCGCCCATGTACTCACGCCACGTATGTCCCGTAAAAACTGCCACAGCCAGTGGTCCGATGAACTCCATAGCCATAGCCACGCCGGAATTCAGCGTCTGGATGGCTATGTAGAACACGCCGTTCATGCCCGCGACTGCCACACCGAGCGCCGCCAGAATGATCCACGTTTTCGCATCTTTCGGCAGGTTCGCACGCTTCTTCGCAGACAGCGGCCTGCGCCACGACATCATGATAACCGCGGTCAGCGCCACGCGCCACCACGACACATACAGCGGCTCTATCTGCGTGAACGCTATCTTACTCAGTTCATTCGCGAACGAGATGGACAGCATCTGCACTGCCGCCACCGCCAGCACTGGCGATGTATATAACGCTTTACTTATCCACTTTTTCACGTTTCTACCCTACTTCTTCCGGCGTACAGGCGTGTTGTTCTAGGTCAATTTTTCCTTAGTTTCAGACTGGCCCTATTCGAACGTTTGTTCGAGGCTGTCGTGTATACTAGTCTCATGAGTACTGGACCGAGAAATGCTGCAGTAAAGAAGGACTGGGGACATGACGTCTCCGGGTGCACCATACTGCATATAGACATGGATGCGTTTTACGCGTCCTGTGAGGTTCAGCGACGCCCCGAGCTGGCTGGACTGCCCGTCATCATCGGCACAGGCACGCGCTCTGTCGTCTCTGCGGCGAACTATGAAGCACGCACGTATGGCGTGAACTCTGCCATGCCTGTGTCGAGAGCGCGGCGCCTGTGCCCCCAGGGCGTGTTTCTGCCGGTGGACATGGAGTACTACCATGCCATCTCTGCGCGCGTCTTCGCCATCTTTGAAGAAGTGACAGACCAGATAGAACACGTGAGCGTGGACGAATGCTACATGGATGTACGTGCTGCTCTGCACTTATGGAAGTCTCCCGTGGCCATAGCACACTGGATACGCCACACTGTGTACGAGCGTCTCGGGCTGACATGCTCTGTGGGCATCGCAGCGAATAAACTCGTAGCGAAGCTCGCATCGACGAACGCTAAGCCGGACGGTATGCTCCTCATTCCTGCAGCGCGGCATGAAGAGTTCGTCCATATGATGCCCGTGCGTGCCATCCCGGGCGTAGGTCCGGCTACTCAGCGCGCTCTGGATTCATATGGGATCTCGTACGTCTCCCAGCTGGCTGAGCTGGATGAGGCTGCCGTGATACGGGCTGTAGGATCCTCTATATCCGGACACACACTGTTTCTCGCCTCTCATGGTCTCGACGAGCGGCCCGTCGTCGTCCACGCTCCAGAAAAGTCCATAGGCTTCGAGCGGACATTTTCGGAAGATACCCGCAGTGCTCGGGCTGTTCTGGATCTGCTACGCGTATGCTGTGACGAGACAGCATCCACTCTGCGTGCGCGCCATCTTCTCGCACGCACTGTCACACTGAAGCTCCGTTACGCGAATCTCGCTCACGTGAGTCGCTCGTATACCATGAGTGTGCCCACACAGTCTGCTGCCGTACTGTTTAGCGAAGTGAAGAGACTGCTCTGCGCTCTTCTTCCTCGCGCGTCTGAGGATGAGCCGCTAGGACAGTTCATTCGCTTAGCAGGTATCACTACATCGAATCTCAGCGATGCGCAGACCACGAGCATCCAGGAGACTTTCGACCTCGACTTTGACGCACCTGCAGACATGGAGAGCTCACCCGCAGCTCAGAGCAGCATACATGAGAAGAGTAAGAAGACGCAGAGTACAGAAAAAGCGCTGGACGTCATACGCCAGCGCTTCGGAAAAGACTCTGTGAAGTTCGGGATCTCGTAGCAGGTGGGCTCTCTTCGGCGAGCTCTCCTGCTCTACTGCTCTTCTACTCTACTGCTGAGCGAACCATGCGGCATTCACATCTGCAGGAAGTTTCGCTACATCCTCATGGTCGTGGTCTATAGGCCCAGCGCTCATAGCTCCACCGAAGTCTCCCACTTCTGCGAAGTAATCATCCGCTACAGCCTTATACCATGCCCAGTCCTCAGGAAGATCATCTTCGTAGAAGATAGCTTCCGTAGGGCATACTGGCTCGCACGCTCCACAGTCCACACACTCATTCGGATTAATGTACAGTGTGCGAGGGCCTTCATAGATGCAGTCCACAGGGCACTCATCCACGCAGGCCTTATCCTTCACATCTACACATGGTTCAGCGATTACATACGTCATGCTCTCTACTATACTCTTTCTCTCTGTACTTGAGGGACGTGCGCGTCTGGATACGCCCCTCAGTCTTTCAGGCTCTTACAGCTCCACGCCTATGAAGACTGGCTCCGGCACGAGAGTGACACCATAGGTGTTCCGTACACCCTCGCGGATAGTGCGTGCGAGCTGAAGAATATCGCTTGTCTGCGCTCCCCCGCGGTTTGTCAGAGCAAGCGTATGCTTCGTAGACAGTCCTGCCGTACTATCTTCAGCCACCTTATATCCTGCCTTAAAACCAGCATGATCGATAAGCCATGCTGCAGAGGTCTTTACTACGTCTCGACCCTGCTCATCTACTGCTGGGAAGCGTGGAGCATCTGCTGGAAGCTTATCCGCCTCATCCTGGCTCAGGAGCGGATTCATGAAGAAGGAGCCACAGCTGTACTTATTTCGGTCTTCAGGACTGCTTTCAGGACTGCCTTCAGGCCCCTCGTCGAGCGCAGTACCTGGAGCAGACTCTACAGTCCCCACCATCCATGGATTCTCATAGCGGTGAACATCCTCGAGCATGCCCTTTGCATCACGAATCTGAAGCACAGCATCACGAATATGCTGAATGCTGAAGGACTCACCTACGTTCACTCCGAGCGCACGAGCCAGCTGCTCCATGCCCACAGCATTCGTCTGCGCATGTAGCAGAGTAAACGTCACTTCGAGAACGATATAGCGTGGGCTCGGGTAGAACTGCGTAGGAGCTGTATGGGGACCATGCTCATACATGGTAGCCTTCAGAAGCGAGTGCCTATATCCGAAGTCCATATCCTCGCGGGAGAACGTCTTTACAGCCTTCTCCTCGCGGTCCCACACTTCCACCGCAGTGACCACGCTAGCCACTTCCTGGCCATACGCGCCGATATTCTGAACCACCGACGCTCCTACAGTTCCAGGAATACCAGAGAGCGCTTCCACCCCTGCCAGCCCCATGCGCACGCAGTACGAGACGAAATCATCCCAGTGTACTCCCGCTGTAGCACTCACTGTCGTCGTATGCGGCGCTCCCTCTTCTACAGGAGCCGCTTCGTCCAGGACGGAAATCTGGCGTCGCTTATCGCGCACTACCACACCGTCGAAATCCTCATCCGAGACAAGCATATTCGATCCGCCACCTATCACGCACAGCTTCTTCCCCATCACATCGGCCATAATAATGGCCTCGAGGAAGCTAGCACGCGAGTCTGGCTCCACAAACTCAGAAATCCGCCCTCCCACTTCCATAGTGGTGACGTCTGCAAAACGTGGCATATCTCGTGGTGTATCTGAAGTATTCATAATCTCTAGTCTACTGGTTTTCAGGTATAAAAAAACCCGGCTGAGCCGGGCTTCTTTTATCACGTCTACTAGCGAGTCTCGCGGTGGAGAGTCTTACGACCATCACGTGGGCAGAACTTCATGAGTTCCAGACGATCTGGTGTGTTACGACGGTTCTTCGTCGTCTGGTAGTTACGTTCCTTGCATTCGGTGCACGCCAGCGTAATGCCAGGACGAATATCGGCGCTTTTTGCCATTGTTCACCTTTCCTAAACTTTCTTCGACCATACGGTCTTGTAGCGAGAGAGAGACTCGAACTCTCGACCTTACGATTATGAGTCGTACGCTCTGGCCAGCTGAGCTATCCCGCTAGGAGAGCCTCGAGCGAGAATCGGACTCGCGACCTCTTCCTTACCAAGGAAGTGCTCTACCACTGAGCTATCGAGGCGTGGCGGATAGTGGATTCGAACCACTGAAGGCGAAGCCGGCGGATTTACAGTCCGCTCCCTTTGACCGCTTGGGAAATCCGCCAGGGTTTCCTAATCATGTCGATTTGGCAACTTGAATAGTATGGCACATATTTTTACCCGATGCAAGCACAGCGTGTCGCACCTGTTTCTGCGCCAGAAAGCAAGCAGGGGCGTCGCCTGCACATCCTGCACGCGACGCCCCCTGTGCTAGTGAGACTAGTGAGCCTTCAGACTAGAAGTCCCAGTCGTCGTCATCGGTCTCCACAGCCTTACCCATTACATACGACGAGCCAGAGCCAGAGAAGAAGTCATGGTTCTCATCCGCATTCGGGCTCAGGGAGGCGATGATCGCTGGATTCACATCCGTAGCATCTGCTGGGAAGAGCGCTGGATAACCGAGGTTCATAAGAGCCTTATTCGCATTATAACGCAGGAACTTTTCCACATCTTCCACGAGGCCCACACCCGAGTACAGAGACTCCGTGTATTCCGCTTCGTTATCATACAGCTCGTTCAGAAGGTCATAGGTGTACTCTTCGAGCTCAGCACGCTTTTCTTCGCTGACCATCTCGAGACCCTTCTGGTACTTATACCCGATGTAGTATCCGTGCACTGCTTCATCACGAATAATCAGACGAATAACGTCTGCCGTATTCGTCAGCTTCGCATGGCTGGAGAAGTACATAGGCAGGTAGAAGCCCGAGTAGAAGAGGAAGGACTCCAGCAGAGTGGATGCTACCTTACGCTTCAGAGGGTCATCACCTTCGTAGTAGTCCAGGACTATGGACGCCTTCTTCTGCAGATACTCATTCTCCTCAGACCAGGCGAACGCTTCATCGATCTGCTTCGTGCTCGCCAGAGTGGAGAAGATGGACGAGTAGCTCTTCGCATGCACAGACTCCATGAAGGAGATGTTCGTGTACACTGCCTCCTCGTGCGGCGTGAGCGCATCTGGAATGAGCGATACAGCACCTACAGTGCCCTGAATAGTATCCAGAAGAGTCAGACCAGTGAAGACACGCATGGTGAGCGTATGTTCTTCTTCGGTCATCGAGTTCCAGGATGGAAGGTCATTCGAGATAGGCACCTTCTCAGGAAGCCAGAAGTTTCCCGTGAGACGGTCCCAGACCTCGAGGTCCTTATCATCTTCGAGGCGGTTCCAGTTAATAGCGCTGACGCGGTCGATGAGCTTCAGCGGCTTACGCGGAACGGATATAGGTACAGTAACCATGTCCTTCTCTTTCTGTGTGCCTCCCGTCTGAGGTAGAGACGGGAGGATGTCGTGGATGAATTGGCCTACATAGCAGGAAAAGCGAAAAGCTTACAGCATGCAGGATACGCAGCCTTCTACTTCCGTGCCTTCCAGAGCAGCCTGGCGGATGCGGATGTAGTACAGCGTCTTAATGCCCTTACGCCATGCGTAAATCTGCGCCTTATTCACGTCACGCGTGGTAGCCGTATCCGGGAAGAAGAGGGTCAGAGACAGACCCTGATCCACGTGCTGAGTAGCCTCAGCATACGTGTCGATGATCTTCTCCCAGCCTATCTCATACGCATCATCATAGTACTCGAGGTTATCATTCGTCATGTATGGCGCTGGATAGTACACGCGGCCCAGCTTACCTTCCTTACGAATCTCTATCTTCGAAGCGAGCGGATGAATGGAGCTCGTCGAGTGATTAATGTACGAGATGGAGCCAGTCGGTGGCACAGCCTGCAGGTTCTGGTTATAGATGCCGTCACGCAGAATGCCGTCACGCAGCTCTTCCCAGTCTGCCACGGTAGGAATGTGAATGCCGAAGCGCTCGAAGAGGTCCTTCACCTTCTTAGTCTTCGGCTCGAGCGAGCGCGAACCATCCGTGTACTTGTCGAAGTAGTTCCCCTGACCAGCTGGCTTCGCATACGCCGAGGTGGCGAAGCTCTTAAATGCCTGGCCGCGTTCCACAGCTATCTGGTGGCTCGCCTTATATGCATGGTAGGCCACGGTCATGAAGTACATATCCGTGAAGTCCAGTGCTTCTGGGGAACCATAGAACATCTCTTCGCGTGCCAGGAAGCCGTGCAGATTCATCTGGCCGAGGCCGATGGCATGACCTTCATCGTTACCACGCTTAATAGATGGAACAGACTCGATGCTCGTGTGGTCTGCCACAGACGTGAGCGCGTAGATAGCACGCTCCACCGTGTCTCCCAGTCCTCCATCCATAGCCTTCGCGATGTTCAGCGAACCGAGGTTACAGGAGATGTCACGACCTACATACGAGAAGGTGAGGTCTTCGTTCAGCGCGCTCGGCTCCTGCACCTGGAGAATCTCCGAGCACAGGTTCGACATAATGACGCGCCCCTCGATAGGGTTCGCCTTATTCACAGTATCTTCGAAGACGATGTACGGGTAGCCGGACTCGAACTGAATCTCTGCTATGGTACGGAAGAAGTCACGCGGATTAATGTACGTCTTCTTAATGCGTGGGTTCTTCACCATGTCATAATAGTTCTCAGTGATAGGCACATCTGCGAATGGCTTACCGTACTCACGCTCCACATCATATGGGCTGAACAGAGCCATAGGCTCCTTCTTCTTCGACAGCTCGAAGGTGATGTCTGGAATGACCACACCCAGAGACAGCGTCTTAATACGAATCTTCTCATCTGCATTCTCACGCTTCGTATCCAGGAAGGTGAGGATGTCTGGATGGTGTGCGCTGAGGTAGACAGCACCTGCGCCCTGACGCGCGCCGAGCTGATTCGCATAGGAGAAGGAATCCTCAAGCAGCTTCATAACTGGAACCACGCCCGACGACTGGTTTTCGATGTGCTTAATAGGTGCACCCTGCTCGCGCAGATTCGACAGAAGCAGTGCCACGCCACCGCCGCGCTTCGAGAGCTGCAGAGATGCGTTAATAGCGCGAGAGATGGACTCCATATTATCCTCGATGCGCACGAGGAAGCAGGACACAGGCTCACCGCGCTGCGCCTTACCGAGGTTCAGGAAGGTAGGAGTAGCTGGCTGGAAGCGACCGGTAATAATCTCTTCGACGAACTCCATGGCCTTCGTCTCATCGCCCGCAGCGAGCTCGAGTGCCACAGCTACCGTGCGCTGCTGGAAGTTCTCGAGGTACTGCTTTCCATCAAAGCTCTTCAAAGCATACGAGGAGTAGAACTTAAAGGCGCCGAGGAAGGTCTCGAACTCGAAATCAAACGAGTCTGCATAGGCATAAATCTTTTCCAGGAATTCTGGAGTATAGGCATCAAAAACGGCCTTGTTATAATACAGGTGCTCGAACAGATAGTTCAGACGCTCCTGTACCGAGCTAAAGCTCATGGTCTTTTCTGCCACTTCGCCCTTCACGAAGAGGTCAGCTGCTGCCTTATCCTTATCAAACTGAATCTGATGGTTCTCATCATACAGATTCAGCATCGCGTTCAGTGCATGATAATCCTGTGAGGCATCATATACGGCTGTGTCTGCCATGTAAGTTCTCCTGCTTTCCCCGGATATATCCGTAAAATTAACTTTCCTAAGTTTACTCTAATGGTCTTACTTCTTCAGCTTTTCAGCTCTGCGCTGTGTTTGCTTGAGCAGTCTTTCGGCGTGTGAAGAAATCCACCACACCGCGTGTCACTTTTTCGCGGTCCTGCTGCGTGCCCATGAGCTCGAAGTAATACATGAAGGGCACTTTACATTTCGCCGAAATCATATCTCCTGCAGCACAGAACGCCTCGCCGAAGTTCGTGTTCCCGCTGGCTATGACGCCCTGAATACCCGCTCGGTTCGCTGGGTCGTTCAGGAACTTCTTAACCTGAACAGGGACTGCTTTTTTCGGATTCCCGCCACCGTACGTCGGCACGACGAGGATATACGGTTCGTCCACGTTCAGCGCTGGCTCTTTCGGGCGCAGAGGGATGCGGTAGACGTTTATGCCCTGCTTTTCCAGATGGCAATTTTTAATAAAACGCGACGTGTTCTCTGACGCAGACGAGAAATACACGACTGCGCCGAGGACAGCGCCACCTTCTTCAGCCTCCGCTGGAATCTCCGGAGCACTCAGCTCGCGTTCTCGCTGAGTGTCCTGCGTGTCCATATCACTCATACTATGCTCCTCATATCCCTACGTCATTTACCGCATATATAACTATATATGCTCCATATAACTTTTTAAGGTACGAGATGTAGTGATTTTCTCGGGTCTAGGCGTGTCGAGCCTAAATGCTTACTTCCTTCGGCGTTTCGTCATCTGAGGCGAAAATAATGTCCAGTGGGCATAAAAAATCTCTGGAGGTATGACCGTCGTCATGCCTCCAGAGATAGAGCTGTGATGGCGCTATACTGAGCCTTAGTTCAGGATAGCGAGGATGTCACGAGCGCCGAGGATGAGGTAATCTTCACCCTGGTAGGATACTTCCGTTCCACCGTACTTCGAGTAGAGAACCTTATCTCCTACCTTTACATCCATCTCAATGCGCTCACCAGCGTCATTACGGCGACCTGGTCCCACTGCGAGTACTTCACCCTGCTGTGGCTTTTCCTTCGCGCTGTCTGGGATGACGAGGCCAGAAGCGGTCGTGGTCTCAGCAGCAGCCTGCTTGAGGATAATCTTATCCTCCAAAGGTGTGAGTGCAAATGCCATTGCTTCTCCTTTCCATAATTTCCTATTCATGCTTAAATCTAGCACTAACCATGCAAAACTTGCTAACGCATGGCGCAACTTTTTAACTTTTTTCCTCTGAGCGCACTCGTTCTACGCGTCGACAAGCTCATCGACCTGAGCCTCAGCATCCGCATCGCTCTTCGGAATACGCACCTCATAACTCGGCGGGACAGCCACGGAGACTTGCTTCACCGACTGAATAGCGCGGCTGCGAACCTCGTCGTCGGTGCTCGATTCCGCAGGAAGACGGCGGAATTGGACAGTTTGCGTATCATCTATAGCGAAAAGCGACTCTCCACTACCCTGCTCAGCCTCCACCCGAAGGCGAGAAGAAGCAAGCTGAGCATTAAAACTCGTCACACCTGCACGCGATACCATACTCTGGCGAGCACGATATGCTTTCAGCTCCCTCTCCCACTGACGTACACGCGCACTGTATACCGCACCCTGTAGCAAGATAAGAACGCACAGAACTAACGGAATACTCATAAACCAGAAGCTGAAGTGGAACACAGCAGCACAGCCAGCAGTAACTCCAGCGGCAAGCAGCAGAGCTATGCATAATGCACGACGCCTGCGTGCACCCGCACGGCGTGTCGCTCGCATATGCTGGACGTTCCGATGGCTAAAACGCTGGGCATTACGGCGTGCCACTCGCTCGCGCTCACGGCGAGTCTTTCTATGAACATCGCGTGTCGCTTCTGACTCATCCTCGACGATATGCAGCGATGTCGAGTACCTGTCTTCATGATGACGAGTCGCATTCCACTGGCTCAGCAGAGTAGCACACGGAACGACACCCACCAAAACGATAAGAACGAGCGTACCGATTACTATGCCACTAAGCGACTGAACATCCATAATCATTAAGGATAATTCACGACACTGAAAAGACCCGTCGAAAACTTCACGGCGTGTCGCGAAAAGAAGCGCAGCACATGGTCATGTGAAAATGTCAGCGCGGCCACTAGTATGGACACAGCAGAAATACTACGTGTTTTCAGGCGTGCTCCATGGTTCCTACCCCTAGCACGCTCAGCTCACTCAGCACATAAAACGCGCATACACGTATATCATTACTGAAATAGGAGCACACATGCCTACGTACCATTACCGCTGTAAGAACTGCGGTTACGATTTTACCCGAGTGCAGTCGTTCTCCGATGCAGCTATCACCACATGCCCGAACTGTCATGAAGAGCAGGTACACAAAGTGTACTCCGTGGCTGGTGTGACATTTAAGGGATCCGGTTTTTACCACACGGACAGTGGTTCGGGAGCATCGCACTCGTAAGGCGCGCGTCACAGGCACATCAGCCGTCTGGGGCGTACGTCGGGAGTACGCCGGGGTTACGTCATGCGTCACGCTTCATGCGAGTCGCGCACACACCATCTCATCCTGAGCGCAGATATAAGAAGGCAGGTATACCCTGCCTTCTTTGCCTATAATCCTATAATCGTATAATCTATAATCTGCGAGCTTCTGGCTCCTCCTTACTCGCCATTCTTCGAAAACTTTCCGTCAAAAACTTTCCGTCAAAAACTTTCCGTTCACGAGCGCACGAGTGCGCAGACTCGCAGATGGAGCTTCCTATCATTTCTTCGCATCGATGTGGATAACCTGCTTTTCTCTCTTTTCATCCGGGCGTTTTTCCACATCTGATAACATATCCTCCTCACGCTTTACAGAGGAAAAAAGACGTGCTTGGATACGAGATATGAGTATAGTTTATCCTTCTTCAGAGTTTGAGAGTGTACACGCACGAGGCACAGCCGCAGAGACTACGAGCATGGCGTTTACTCGTGGGACCGTCCGCACTCCTTCATCGCAGACTATGCCCACTTCCATGCCTTCGAGAACGCAGAAAAATCGTGGAGCACACCGCTCTTCCCCACTGCCTGTGCACAGTAGCAGCTCTCACGCGCGCCGTCACCCTCATGCAGACAGTAACCGCATAGAGCGTTCAGAGCGGGTATCCCGGATAAATAGAGCAGACCGAGCAGCCTTCTCACCCCGTTCACCGTACAGAACTCGTGTGCCTCGCACGAATCGCTCTACCAGGCCAGCTCATCAGAACGTGACGCCGAGCGCTCTATCTCTATGGGCTTACCGCATGTTCTTTTCTACTGCAGCGAAACGTCGCCGTTTTCATGGCATATTCATGGCGCTCATTCTCTTCAGCTTCTGCATAGGAGGACTATTCGTGCTCTGTCGCTCTGTTCAGCCGGCGCAGAGTCACGTCGCAGTCTCTTTGACACGCACCATAGTACGGGGAAACGCTCTCACAGAAAATGACGTAGCATATCAGCGCATTCCTGCAAGTATGGCATCGTTATCCTTCGTTACAGCTAAGGAAGACGTCATAGGAAAGATAAGCCCCGTTACTCTGCATGAAGGAACACTTATCCCCCAGGATGTATTCACAGATGTTCCCCAGGTGCCGGAAGGATACACGACTATAGATGTGATACTCGGCAGTTCCATCAGGCAGCTGAGTATAGGAGATGCCGTCTCTCTCATAGCAGATGAGTCTGTCCTATCTCATTCAGCTCGAGTCCTTCACCTTCCTGCTGAAGACTCACAGCATCGTCAGCTCTGGGAAACAGATAGTTCTGCACGTTCTCCTGTTACTCTCGCACTTCCAGTGGATGATGCCATAAAGGTGCTCACAGTACAGGCAGGCTCGCCCATTATAGCGGTGAGTATGCCACAGAGCGGTCCTCCACCAGATTCATCCACACACGAGGCATCCGCAACGGACGAAAGTGGCTCTCCAGACTAACAGGTTCCGTCTCGAGAGCCAGATTTGTGGTGACACGCAGACACTTAGGGGACCCACTTTTAGGGCAGCCACGCGTGGAGGGCCAGACGCGTGGAAGACTGCACACGTGGGGGCCCCACGCGTGGAGTCACTTTTACTGTCGTTCGTTAAAGACAGCAAAATGCGGCGGAAGTTCGCTAAGGATACGCTGGTCATCCTCAGCACTCTTCTGCCCTTGAGTAAGAACGTCTGACGGCTCGAGTTTTACCCCATCCGCATCAAACCATTCTGTCCCCTCGCGCTGTACACGCTTCGGCGGCCTGCTCGCTTTACCCAGCACAGGCGCAGAAGCATGCACAGCCCCACGCACAGACCCCTGTGTAGCCCCGGCCACAGGCATAGTGACAGACGCATCTTCTGCCATACTATCCATCGTTCGCTCTCCTAGTCCTGAGCCTGCTGGGGGCCCTGAGCCTGCTGTGGGCCCTGAGCTTGCTGGGAACCCTGGGCTTCGAGAGATTCCCGGACTTGCGTCCCACCCTGCGCCTTAGTGAGCAGAGTATCCGTACCCTGTACCTGATGAGTCTGGTCGTCCTTCAGACGTGTGAGGTAGGCCACGATGCGGTCCACCTCCTTTTCCGGATTCACGAATGCTGCTACGGACCACACGTACATCACCGTCCAGCCGAGAACCTGCAGGTCTTCTACGGCGAAGCGGTGACGCTGACGAGTGGAGGCTATGCTCATGAAGTTTTTATCATCCGTACACACTGCGAGCATGTACGGCTGGTGTGGCAGCCCCACGGCCAGTGGGATTTGCTGGCCGTTTTCGAAGCCGTAGTTTACCGCCACGTTCAGCCCACGCGAGCGCATACGCGCTGCCAGATCATTCAGCAGAATATCGCTATCCTGAGGATGCTCCTTCGCCACTGCAGCAGAGCCTTCGAGGTGAGCCGCCCAGCTCAGTAGCTGCTTGAGCAGCTGCGGACCACGCTGGTGAAGGCGCTCATCTTCCATATCCTCCGCCGTGAAGGAGGAAACGATGTCCAGCTTCGCGTGCGCGAGCGCGAGTGCGTCGAGCAGCATTCCTTCACCATCAGGATTCTCTATAGCTCCGAACTGCTGGATAAGACGCCCCTGCGTCGTCTTCGCATACCCTATGGTCAGGATAACATCAGTAGAATCCATGCCTGCCACATCCTGGATAGCGACGACGGCTACATGATGTAAGAACTTCATCAGCTGTGGGTCAGCCCCTGCCATCCTCTTCAGCTCTGCACCTACACGCTGGCGGTGTGTATCGTTCAGGCACACCACGGTAAGCTTATAACCGCGCGGTATGCGCCTGTGCCCCGCGTTCGCATGCCCCGCGTTCGCATGCCCCTCGTTCGCCTGACCAGAATTCGCCTGACCAGAGCCCGTCTGGTCAGCGTTCACCTGTCCGCGTCCCATCACTTCTGCGCAGCGCGCCGTAATGATGCCGCACACGCGCTCTATCTCCTGGCGGCTCGTCTCTACGAGTCCACTTCCAGCTGTCGCTACGCCATTTGCTGCGAAGGTAGTTAGCGTTACTGCATTATTCACCCGCGCTGGCGTCACTCCCAGTGGGAGCGTACCGAATCCTGCTTCGACCAGGAAGCTCGAAAGGCGAGAGTCGCGCTGGTTCAGACGAGGGGTGGCTTCCACACGTGGCAGATAGCTCATGAGAGTCTTCACCGATGGAGAAGATACTGTCTCTTCATGTGCCAGTACTACGGCTGTCTTTACGCGCGAGAGAATGCTGAGCAGCTCGAGCGGCTGGATATGAGCGCATGCATCGATGATGGCTATGTCCGCTAGCTGCGTTCCCGCCTGAGTCTCGGATGCCACAGCCACCGGCATGCCTACGATGATAGGCTTCGCAGCCTTGACTATGCTTGGATACATGGACGCAGCCGTACTGTAGTGCAGTGCTGGCTGGAGCGTGAGCGTCGAGTGCGCAGCATTCGCATCCTGCGAGTGTGCATACACTATCTCAGACAGGCGCTTCATAAGCTCTTCGCTGACGAGTGGGCCTATGGAGCGTACATGCTCGGTATCGATGTGGATGAAGCGTTCAGTGGCGGTAGAGAGCACTGATCCATCCTGATTCGAGATAATAGGAGACGACTTCACTATGCTTTCAAACACGGTGGTCCACCATGCCAGAGTCAGCTCATCTGGAGCCGCCTCTGGAGCTACTCGACGCGTTCGAAGATCCGCTATGAGCTCGTCGAGTCCAGCATTACTGAACTCTACTTCGAGGCTCGCCCGCTCTGGAAGGTCTTCGAGGGCTTTGCGGTCATTATAGAGTGCTCGCAGGCCTTTTTCGAGCTTTTCGAACTCCATACTGGACAGTTCCCCACCTAGTGGAGTGCGTTCGAGCACATGGGAGAGCGATGTGAGGTCGCGTTCCACCCCTTCCTGAGTTTCTATAATGTCATCGAGACGTGGTGGCAGTACTGGCCAGCCTCCGCGTGGGACGAATTCACGCCAGAGTTCTGCCTGGCGGCGCACGATGACGAGCGCATCATGCAGGCTCGCAGGCTGAGCACCAGCACGCAGCAGGCTCTTTGCTTCCTTAACATGACGGCGACGTTCCCAGAATCCCATGGAACTGTTACTTTCCTTACGGGTCTGCTTATCTGCAGTCGCTTCGATCATGGCATTAATATCACGCTCGAAGATGGCTGGCTGGAAGACATCCAGAACCTTACGCAAGTTCCTGAGCACATGCACCTGCTTGTTCCATTCGCGCGCACTCACTGGCACAGGGAAGCCGCAGGTCTGCGCAGTGGAGGTAATCTGCTGCGCTGTCGTAGGAAGTAAGGTATCGAGAAGACGCTCCACGCGCTGGTAAGCGCTCAGCGCTTCATCCCTCGTATACAGGGATGCTTTAAACCACGGCGTATCTGCTTCGGTTATGGTGTACTCACCGAGCTGACCTGCACGCACGAGCTTTTCACCCCACTGGGCTTCGTGTCCTTCCAAAGCTCGGACTATGTCTGGCGTCAGCCGCACGTGTGTGGATGGATGCGATGGCAGCGCAGAAATGCGCGCGAGGTTTTCTATGGTCTCATAGGCGCTCACATGCCACTGGTCATTTCTCCCGTGGAGGTCTTTCAGGTACTTCGTGAGTCGCCCGCGTACGCCCACGAGCTCGTCGGCCAGCTGGTTAAATGTGCTCTGCGCTGTTCCCGGATGGAAGCTTACTGCGGAGATGAGCTGACGGTCTATGGCCGTTCCGCCGTGTGCATCTGCGAGGTCTATGACGAATCCATCGAGGTGATGGTCGCGCATAGTCAGCAGGAAGTTTCGCTTCTGCTCGGATACTCCCGGAGCATAGAGAACGCTTTTCCCAGCGAGCGCGGCATGGGATGCTATGGCAGCTGCCTGGCGCACACTGTCGTAGGCTACAGGAAGATTCATGAACACGCTCGCGCCTTCGGTCACGGCGCGCGCGACGTAGCGGGTGACGTTATCCACATCTCCCACTTCTACCTCATCATGTGGGTCGCCGTCGAAAGCACGGTATTCTGGTAGCTTGGATGAATGCAGGCGCTCGCGTGCAGCACGCGCCACGTTCAAGCGCACCGTGGGGTCAGATTCCTCGGAAGGATCCATTTCGTCCGCGAAGACATCGATGAGGTCGTTACCCGTAGCCCCGGATTCGAGGGACGAGATGACATAGTCTGCGTCGGACAGCATGAGCGTAGACGAGCGTATGAAGCAACCGAGGATCATCGTGTTCTCTATGCTGAACTTTTCTATGCGCGTTCCCACGAGATTCTTCAGGTAGGAGAAGACGACAGCGCTTTCGAGGCTTACTCCGTCACTACTGGCTCGTGCCATGAGTTCTGGAACGTCTACATGCATTCCGAGGTCATGGAGCACGTTCACGAGAGATTCGTTTACCGTTCCTGGCCCCGTGATGCGGATGTCCGCGTGCGCTAGAGAGTCTACTTCTGTGGATTCTACGCGCACTGGGTAGAGGATAACGGGCATGAAGCGTCCTGGCCAGCTGGCTACGCCCACGCTCAAAGACAGATGGGCTGTGCCTTCGTTATGTTCTTTATTCGCTTTATCGTCGAGAACGCGTGCGAGCTTACGTTCGGTAGCTTTCAGCATTCCACTATCGCGGTAGAGCGAGTCGAGGTGCGCGTGTCCATTCGAGAGCAACTGCGCTATTCCAGATGGGTGTGCGGATGCGAGTTCGAGTCGCGCAGAGAGCTGATTAATGTCTTCTACTGGCGCTGTCCCATGGTTCGCACGGTATTCGCGGTACCACTTTTTAAGCGTTTCTACGGAGGACGTCGCTACACGCCCTGGCGTCTGGAGACTGTCTACTGGAACAGCATCTGCCCTGTTTTCAGAAGTTTGTGGAGTCGTGTCTGTCATTACTTGGTGCTCGCTTTCCACGTCGTGTAGCCGTCATTCGTCTCGAGTGCGCGGTTTATCTGCTCGTTATTCTGCGCGACGAGCCACGCGTACATGTCGTCATACAGGAATGGGTTCAGGCCCAGGAACGGTAGAAGTTCCGGAATCTGCGCGATGTCGAACTGCGCGTTAAAGTCGCGCGTGGTCTTCGCTTCCTCGCTCGTATGTCCGCCCGCTTCGATGATGTCCTCGTGGCGTTCGAACTCGCCGCGCGAGAGACGGTCGAAGACAGACCCCGCCTCGTAGACCGGCATGTATCCGGAGTCTTCCGTCAGCGGAGCTAGGCTCGTCGTGGCTGTCTCCGTATGCGTTTTTTCTGTCAATTTTTCCGCGTCCTGTGCCTTGAAAACGTCCGTTTCCGCGGTGACTGGTTCTTCTGCCTTAGGCTTCTGCATGGCGAACATGCTGGTAGGCTCCCCTGCTCGCAGGTCGAGGATATCATCCACCGACATATTCTGCGCTGGGGCATCGTCCGGAGCAGGCGACTTATAGTCGAAAAGGTTTACCACAGGAAGCTTCGTCTGAGAGTCTGCCGTGTCGTCGGAGAGGTCAGGCGAAGCGGCCAGGGAGAATTGGACATCGCCGAACTGACCAGCGATACTCTGCTCGAAAACGGTGTACGGATTCTCAGCCGGAACGCGCACGAGCTCACCACGCGCGTTCTGCACGTATGTGCCATTCGTGGACTGCGCGTCCTTCAGCGTGGCCTGGCCATCCGCAGAAACGCTCACCAGCGCGTGCGTCTTCGACATGGACTTCGTCTCATCCGGCACGTCCATACGCTCAGCACCTTCGGGAACGCTCACCGGACGCAGCGGCTTGCGACCCACGTACAGCTCACCCGGCGCCTTCACCGTATGCGTCTGCCCGTTTACCGTCACCACCCACTGGCTGGCACGAAATACAGTATCTCTCGCTGCATCACTCACTGTCGTATCCTTCACTAGAGTCCTCACCTCATACTTCATTCTGTCGTACTCGCACGGCTGTGGATAAGCCAGAATGAAGATATACTGATACCTATTGTACTGGGCAGGAGCACGACTTTCAGCACGGCATGGCGAAAATGTGGGAAACCGACCACACGCGCCATAAAAAAGTTCCGCTACCCAGCCCCATGAGGAGCTTAGATAGCGGAACTAGTGTAAACCTGAAATTCAGTTAAGGAAGAAACTACTTGAGTTCTACAGATGCACCAGCAGCTTCGAGCTCTGCCTTAGCCTTCTCTGCATCTTCCTTGTTTGCACCCTCGAGAACAGCCTTTGGAGCGCCGTCTACGAGAGCCTTAGCTTCAGCGAGGCCGAGGCTGGTCAGAGCGCGAACAGCCTTGATAACGCCGATCTTCTTGTCGCCAGCTGCGGTGAGGATGACGTCGAACTCGTCCTTCTCTTCCTCAGCTGCTGCAGCTGCTGGAGCTGCTGCTACTGCTACTGCTGCTGGAGCAGCTGCTTCTACGTCGAACTCGTCTTCGAACTTCTTCACGAAGTCAGAGAGCTCTACGAGGGTCATTTCCTTGAAAGCTTCGATGAGCTCATCAGCGGAGAGCTTTGCCATAATGGCTTCCTTTCGTTGTGGTCTGTACCGCGTGTGTACCAGACCGAAATCTTTAATGGATTAGGTACAGCCTTAGAGCGCTAGTTCTAGCACACTAAGAGGATACCTATGCAGCCTTTTCCTGCTTTTCGCGCAGTGCATCGAACGTGCGAACTGCCTTGGTAGGCAGTGCAGCGAATGCGAATGCAGCCTTGGCCATGGTGCCCTTGAGGGCGCCAGCTGCCTTGGCGAGGAGAACTTCGCGTGGCTCGAGATCTGCCAGCGTGTTCACGCCTGCAGCATCATAGAGGGAACCATCTGCAAAGCCGCCCTTGATGATGAGCTGCTTGTTCGTCGCGGTGAAGTCGCGCAGTACCTTAGCGGCAGCTACGTAGTCGCCCTTAACGAAGGTGATAGCGGTAGGACCCGAGAGCATGTCGTCGAGACCTTCGATACCAGCTTCCTTAGCTGCGATACGTGCCAGCGTGTTCTTCGCCACGTTATAGGTTGTATCGATGCCAAGCTTTTCACGCAGATCAGAGATCTGTGGAACGCTAAGGCCACGATACTCGGTGAGGAATACTGCATCAGCTTCACGGAACTTGTCAGTGAGCTGTGCGATAGCCTCTGCCTTTTCTGGCCTTCTCATTGGCATTCCTTCCTAGTGAACCGCTTCGTCGCAGCCTCCAGAAAGCTATGAAAAAAGCCCTGCACGCAGGCAGAGCACACATGCGTCTTTCGACGTTATATCTCGAACCTGCGTAGGCGCGATTTCTCGCTTTACTGGGTGACCCCGACCAACGGTCTGTGGTTTACAAGGATTCAGTGTACATCACACTGGGGAGATTCGTCGAGAGCGCGTGTCGCGTGGCCTGTCGCGTGGCGTATCACGCTCGACACATGCCACACGCAGCACACGCGCCCTCTCCTCTCGCACACTCCTATGCGAGCTTCTTCACGATGTTCAGGACTATCGCGGCAGCATTATCCGCATACACGCTGACGTCGAACTCATGGAACGTCTCATACTCCGTATCTGCGTTATCACTTAGAGAGCGCAGGATAAGCACAGGCACCTCATTTCGCGCGGCCACATGTGCCACAGCAGCACCTTCCATTTCCACTGCATCCGCACCCGTCAGTTCCTTTACGCGTTCAGCTGCTTCACCTTCTACAAACGTATTTCCCGTAGCTATGGTTCCTGCCAGGTGTTCTATGCTCATTTCACTCAGGACCGTAGAGGCCACCTCGAGCAGATGCGCATCGGAATGGTATTCATTCGTAAAAGGTGCAGACTGGGATATCATCCGCATATCCGTGTCCAGATAGACGAGGGTTTTACCCAGAACCACGTCATTAATGTGCAGATGGTCGGTCAGGTTTCCCGCTATGCCGGAGAAAAGCAGGCATTCCGGCTCATAGACATCGATGAGATGCTGCGTGGTCGCTGCAGCGTTTACCGTACCCATACCAGCGACGGTAGCTACCACGCGGATATCCGTACCCGGCATCGTTCCGTCGAAGATGGTCACGCCAGCACGCGTATGCTCCTGAACATTTTCGAGGGTCTTCGCTATCAGCGCCACTTCCACATCCATGGCGCCGATAATGGCGAGTGTGCGAGTCATATCTGTCCTCATTTCTCTCGTAGTGGTCGTAGTGGTCGTAGATTACATCAACACTATTACAGTTCGCGCCGCGCGCGTACCGCCGCAGCAAGCTCCCGCAGCAAATCTTCAGTCTCAGGCCAGGCGATGCACTTATCCGTCACGGATTTCCCATACTCGAGCTGAGCGAGCGGAGCCGCTTTCTGGTTTCCCCCCTGGATAAAACTTTCCATCATGATGCCCGAGATGCCCCGCTCCCCCTCAGCCAGCCGAGCAGCCACAGACCGCACGACGCGCGCCTGCTGAATCTCATCCTTACCAGAATTGCCATGAGAAGCGTCGATGATGAGACCATGCGCGCCCAGACTATCCGCGCTCAGCCGCGAGCGCGCTACGGACAGTGCATCCGCTACGGACACCGCGTCGTAGTTCGGTCCAGAGCTCGAACCGCGCAGAACGACGTGACAGTCCGGATTCCCCAGAGTCTCCACAGCAGCAGCGCGGCCCTGATGGTCTATGCCGAAGAAGGTGTGCTGCTGCGCCGCCGTATAGACGCTGTCCACTGCCACTTCCACAGACCCGTCCGTGGCATTCTTAAAGCCTACGGGCATGGACAGGCCCGATGCCAGCTGCCTGTGCACCTGGCTCTCCGTATTTCGAGCGCCTATAGCTCCCCAGGTTACTGCGTCCGAGATGTACTGTGGGGACGTCGGTTCGAGGAACTCCGTCGCCGCAGCTACGCCACAGTCCAGCACATCCAGAAGAATCTGGCGCGCGAGGAGGAGACCTTTATTTATCTTATGTGAGCCATCGAGGTCTGGGTCATTTATCAGCCCCTTCCAGCCTATGGTAGTCCGAGGCTTTTCGAAGTACACGCGCATAATGATGAGCAGATCATCTTCGAGCTCTCGGCGTACTGTTCCGAGACGACGTGCATAGTCCAGAGCCGCCTGAGGGTCGTGAATGGAGCACGGTCCCACGATGACGAGCAAGCGGTCATCCTCTCCCGAAAGCACTGCACGCGTTTCTTCGCGAGATTCCACCACAAGCTGGCGTGCGAAGTCGCTGAGGGGAAGAGCTTGCAGGACGGTAGCTGGAGATGGCAGCGCGTCGAGCTCCAGAACTCGGCGGTTCAGGATGGGCGCTAAGCCCACTTCATCTTCCCAGCGCTGCACAGTGGGGAGGTTCAGCGGATTTGCCTCATCAGACTTTGCTATCTGCGTATGCAGGTACGCACGGTGGCGCGCTGCCTGCTGCGCGTGAGCTTCGAGAGCTGCAGTGTCTGAGGATTCTGTGCGTTCTACCATGCTGCTTATTTTAGCGTACGGCGTTCACGAATGGCTGCCGCCAGAGTGTGCAGAAGCTCATTCGTGCGGTCCCAGGAAATGCAACGGTCCGTGATAGAGCGGCCGTAGACCAGCGAGTCGAGCGGCGCTGGAGACTGATTTCCCGCTTCGATGAAGCTTTCCATCATAATGCCGGATATTCCCTGCTCCCCCGCAGCCAGGCGCTCGGCTATCTCTTCGACCACATGCGCTTCGCGTACTTCATTCTTTCCACTGTTCCCGTGGGCTGCGTCGATGATGACGCCCCGCGAAGCGGCATCCGGAGCGTTCGACTCCTGAAGATACTCCAGAGCAGACGCCACGGAGGCAGCGTCATAGTTCGGCCCATGGATGGATCCACGCAGAATCACGTGGCAGTCGGGATTTCCGAGAGTCTCAGCGGAGATGACGTTACCGTCCACATTTATGGACAGGAAGTGATGCTCATGTGCAGCCGTGTAGCAGGAGTCTGCAGCTACTTTCACATTCCCATCCGTCGAGTTCTTAAAACCTACTGGCATGGACAGGCCGGAGGCCAGCTGACGGTGTACCTGACTCTCGGTATTTCGCGCACCTATGGCTCCCCAGCTGATGGTATCCGAGATGTACTGTGGAGTGATGGGATCGAGGAATTCTGTGGCTGTAGGAAGTCCCAGCGACACCATGTCCACGAGAATCTTACGCGCCAGCCACATGCCTTTGCGGATGTTAAAAGTACCGTTCAGATCCGGGTCATTTATCAGTCCCTTCCACCCGAGAGTGGTGCGCGGCTTTTCGAAGTATACGCGCATGACCACGAGGATATCCTCGGACAGCTCGCTCGCTACGGCAGCGAGCCGGCGTCCATAGTCGAGCGCTGCAGCTGGGTCGTGGATAGAGCACGGTCCCACGATGACGAGCAGGCGGTCATCGCGCCCGTGGAGAATGTCACGGATGGCTGCACGCGATGCCTGCACGCTCTGGACGAGCGCCGGAGTCAGCGGCAGCTCGCGAATAAAGGAGCGCGGCGCCGGGATAGGGTCGAGCTGACGGATGTTCACGTCTACCGTCTCCGGCAGTACCGCTTCACGCCCGAGTGTGACGCTGTCTTCTGCATCGAATGGTCCGCGCATCCGTCCGCCTTTCGTCTGTACGTTCGGGAAGGTCAATTTTCCCGCTATCAGTCCGCCCATTGTATCACGGTACAGAAACGCCTGAGGGCTTTCGTCCACGACAGCGAACGAAAGCCCTCAGAGCGAAAATTGACCTTAGGAAAAAGGAAGCCTACGCCAGCGCACCCATCGGATCCCACGCAGGAAGCATGAGCGGCTCTTCCTCTACGGCTGCCTGATACTCAGCTGGAAGCATGGACTTCGGCACAGCGACCTCGTAGACGAACTCGTCGAACCACGGATCATCCATGGTGAAGAAGCCCTTATCTGCTATCTCCGTACCCCAGGAATTCTCCACACGCCAGCGGTTCGTGGTCTCGCCGTCCGCGTCCACGCCAGCGAACGCCATCGCGTGGTTCATAGCGGAGTCTGCGAAGCGCACGCGCTCTTCCTTATCCATGTCGAAGTCGATGCCGTAGACGCGGCCGTACTCGAAGAGGTCCGTAGCCCATGCGCCTTCCTTGCGGTCCATCATAGGATGGCAGTCTGCGCCGAACCAGACAGGAATACCCTGCTCTTCGAGGATGGTGCGCACGCACGTCTTCATGAAGGACGTGTCCACGTTCAGGTAGGCGGTAGGCGTGCCACCAGCTACGTTTCCGAGGTGCTCGATGCCTATCATCTTCCCCTTCGGATGCTCCGAGCGAGGGTCGTCCACGAGGCAGACGTAGTCTTCGAGAGGAGCCGCGCCGCGGGAGGTGAGGCCGTCGCGTACGTAGGTGTTCCAGAACTGGACTGGAGTCATCTCACCCTCACGGTGGAACTCGCCGTCCTTATCCACATACGACCAGTCGAAGGAAGTAGGAGGAGTGCCGAGGTGGATGGTGAGGATACGGTGTGCCTGCTCCACAGCTTCTGCCGCGATGGCAGCAGCATTTTCAGGATGAGCATACATGTGTGCCACAGCCTGGCGCAGAGCCGAACGCAGCTGGGTGTTCATAGGGCCCGTGTTCTGGCTGGATGCGGTCTCTGGGAAGAAGTCCTTCGGCACAGCACCATACTTGCTGTACACGTTCATGGCCATGGTCCACTGGCCACCATCACCGAAGAGGTCATGCAGAAGGAACTGCACGAGGCGGGAGTCCGAAGGCTCGCCTGCTGCGATGAGCGCCTGCATATCCTGCATGAAGTAGTTCGCACGCTCGAGCTTATCGAAGTACATAGCGTAGGACTGGCTGAACTCGAAGTCCGTATCCTTCAGGTTCATGGTGCGCTTAGCGATAAAGCGTGCTACGTTCAGAGAGCTGAAGAGCCAGCAGCGCCCAGAGTGCTTCTGGCTGGTGGCTGTACCGTTATCGATGACGGTGCTGAAGCGGCGCTGCAGCCAGCGCGCGCGGTCGAAATTCTTTGCTGCTGCGTCGATGCCGTTCTGCGCCACCGCATTCATAGCGATGCGGTTCGCTTCACGGCTTTCGAAGTTCGCTCGCAGACCTTCTACTGCCTGTGCGCTGAGTGGTTCGAAAGACATTCTGTCCCTTTCGTGAGTAGATATGTGTTTTTACGCCGTGAAGTGCAGGCCGTGCGGCTCGGCTCCACGGGGACGTCTGGTCGTTATTCGGCTGAGTTTTCTGCTTCTGTGGCCGATTCTTCCTGATGAGACTCAGCCTTCTCCTCAGCCTGTGGCTCATCCTTCGCATCCTGTTCTGGCTCAGCGTTCTGGTCAGCGAAGAGGGATGCGCCGAATGCACTCGAGAAGATGGAGCGCAGCTCATCCACACGTGCGGTGATGGATGCTTCGCGCTCCTGGAGAGCGGCGATGCGCTTATTCAATCCGTCTATCTCTTCCTGAGCTGCCGCGCGGTGGTCATCCACGAGCTGCTGAGCACGCTGCTTTCCTTCAGCCACTATCTGCTCAGCTTCATCCTGAGCCTTCTGGCGCGTGGAAGTAGCATATTCATCTGCCTGCTTACGCACACCCTTTGCATCCTCGAGCAGCTGAGCGGATTCTTCTTCCACAGTGCTGCGACGCTGCGCGAGGTCGGCGAGCATGTCCGCTACCTTCGTGTTCGCATCCTGCTGGCTGGCAGAGATGTCGCGGCGTACCTGCTCTGCTTCCTGAGCTACCTTCGCCAGAGTCTTCGCGCGCTCTACGTCCGCACTATCGGTAATCTGACGTGCCTTCGCATGTGCAGCATCCGTAATCTCATCTGCCTGACGCTTCGCATCCGAGAGGAGCTTGCTCACCTGCTCGCGTACATCAGCGAGCTTCTGATTCGCCGAGTCCAGAGCCTTCTGGATCTGGTCATTCGCTTCGCTCTTCTTCGCAGCTATCTCGTCATCCGCTTCCTTACGCTGCTGGGCTATCTCTTCTGCAGCCTGAGCCTTTAGCTGAGCGATGTTCGCGTTCTGCTCGGACAGCTCAGCAGTCATACGCTTCGTGTGCTCTTCGCTCTTCGCGTTCAGCTCGAGGTCGAGAGTACGGCGCTGATCTTCACTTTCGCGCTTCGCTGTAGCGACGAGCTGAGCGGCCTCGCTCTGTGCGGTGGCGCGCAGCTTATCCGACTGCTCATGCGCCTGCTGGAGTGCCTGATTAGCTTCATTCTGCGCATCCTGGCGTGCGTTCTGAGCGTCGAGCTGTGCATTATTCAGCAGAGTCTGCGCTTCGTTCCGCGCGTTCTCGCGGATGGTCTGCGCATCCTGCTTCGCGCGTTCGAGCAGCTCGCGGCTAGTCTGCTCAGCAGAGGCGAGCAGCTGCTGAGCGTTCGCTCCAAGCGCAGTGAAGGAGTTCTGCTGCTGACCGCTATTCTTTTCCTTCTCCTCCTGCAGCTGGGCGTCCAGCTCGAGGATACGCGCGTCGTAGATTTTAATCTGCTCGCGCAGGCGTGCGGTGTTCTCCTGAGCGCGCAGGAATGCGTCGTCTACCTTTTCCTTATCGTAGCCGCGCAGAACTATAGGGAAATTATCAGCCATGTTTACTCCACTGCTTTCCGAGAGCTATATGTAAGACCTTCATACTCGACGTTAGCACGGGAACACTACAGGTGTGTGGGAAGAATTGACCTCAGGTCAGCGCCTTACGGTACGCGAGCGTGGTCGTCACGACCGAACGCGCGGCATCCACCATAGTCTGCAGCTCCATGCCTTTCGTATAGCCGAGCGGACGCTCGATGGGCGGCACGGACAGGAAGCCCGCATACGCATCCTGCTCGCCGGACGCCCAGTGCAGCATCTCGTAAAAGAGCGCGTTACACACAAACGTACCCACATCCGAGCTGAGAGTCGCCGGAATATCCTGCCGAGCGAACTGACGGCTCACCGCACGCAGCGGAATACGCGTCCAGTACGCAGCAGGCCCACCCTCGATAATGGACGTATTCTGCGGCTGCACGTCATCCGCATCCGGGCGCGGCGCGTCGATGATGTTCCGCGCACACCGCTCGAGCGCGATAGTCCGAGCCCGCGTCTTCAGGCCGGTAGCCAGTACCATCTGCGGGCGAGTCTCCCGCAGCGTCGCTTCGAGAGTAGGCCACGCGTGGGCGAAACTGAGCGGCAGCAGTACGCTCGTCACTTCGATGCGCGTATCCGACAGTAGCTCGCGAGTACTCGTATCAACTCGCGTATCCGCGCTCGTATCCGCACCGCTCACGTCTATCCCCTCGTCTGCCAGACGTGTGGCCACGAGACGGGACGGATTCTGGCTTTCCTCGAGGTTCTCATAGCCTTCAAAGCCGCAGACGACGACGCGGGAGGTGTGCGCACCCATCAGTACGCCTCACCCGTATACGCGCCCACGCTCGCCAGCTGCCGGCCTTCCTGCGTCTTTCCCGCGAGAGTAGCGCGGCGGTGTGAGTGCCAGAGCGGATTCTCCAGCGTGCACATGACGTTCTGCAGCTGCTCGAAACGCTCCTCGAAGCTGCCTCCCTCGCCATCGTTCGCACACAGTTCGTGCAGTTCCTCGTCTGGAGCCAGATACTCCGTCGCTGCAGCTATGCGTGGCAGCGAGTCCACGAGATGCTTCGGCTGGATGCCGGCTTCTTTTAAGGCGAGAAGTGCTGCTTTTTCGAGGTCGATGCCCGCTCCCCCGAACCGCGTAATGGTGGCGGTGCCTGGGAAGCGCGCTTCGAACTCCATGGCCACCTCGCTACCCACTTCGTAGCACTGTCCGCAAATGCACGGTCCGAGCGTAGCGCGGATGTGCTCGCGCTCTGCACCCTTAAACTCCATGGCGGCGACCGTCTGGCCGATGATGTCATTCATAAGTCCGCGTCGTCCGCAGTGTGCTGCGGCATGCACGTGATTCACCGGATCCGCGAGCAGCACCGGAAGGCAGTCCGCTGCGAAGACGCCCACGGCTTCTCCGGCAGCGCTGACCATGCCGTCTGCTTCGAGCTCGCTGATACTGGCGCGGTCTTCGTCTGCTACCTCGTCTACGAGCACGACCTCGCCCGAGTGCACCTGGTGAATGGTATGCACGCTGGTACCGATGACCTCGTGCAGCGCTTCACGGTTTTTTCGCGCGTTCTGTTCATCCCCGGCCTGGCGTTCGCTCATGTTCGCGTGGCCGTATGCCGCGCTCGAGTATCCGCCGAGCCGCGTGGAATACCACACGCGGTATCCGTCCGCGAGGTCCACAGGGATGACTGCTGGGATGGGCTGTATCTGTTCGTCTGTCATACGGTTAGTTTACCTGTTTAAGAGGTCAATTTCCTCCTGGCTTAACACCAGTTCATCTGCACGCAGCGAGTCCAGAATGGTTTCGCTTCTGTGCGCTCCAGGAAGAACCATCATGTGGTCTCCCATGGCCAGCTCCCACGCGAGGACCACCTGCTGGTAGCTGACACCGTGGTGCGCTGCCACTTCTTTAAATGGGTCATACTTACTCTCATCCTTCGGCTTCCTAAAGCCGCCGAGCGGAGACCACGAGACGAAGGTAAGGCCGAGCTTCTTCGTATACTCCACGGTGTCGAGACTATCCGTGTAAATAGGCGAGAGCTGGTTCTGCACAGCCACGAGAGCATCTCCGAGGATGCTGCGCGCTATGTCTATCTGCTCCACGCTGGCATTCGAAATGCCGATGGTCTTCGCCACGCCTTCGTCATAGAGGACTTTCATACCTTCGATGGACTCGTTATATGGCACCTTAGGATCTGGACGGTGGAAGTACAGCAGGTCTATGGCCTCGACACCGAGAGCCTGAGCAGACTGCTTTCCATACTGGATGAGTGCTTCTGGAGCACCATTCACATCCCAGGTAGGCACGCCATCGGTAAAGTTCCTGAAGTGCCCCGATTTTGTGGCCACGAGCACCTCGTCCTTCGGTCCGTGCCAGGTGTCCAGTGCCTCGCGAATGAGCTTTTCGTTATGCTGCTCTTCGCCGCCAGACATGTAATATGCCCACGCAGTGTCGAGGTGACGGCAGCCAGCATCGAGTGCATCGTGGATGACCTGGATGGCCACCTCACGGCTCGGCTTCTTTTCTATGGACAGTCCCATGCCTCCGAGGCCTATGGCCGTGGTGGTGTACGGGCCTATCTTTCGGGTTAGGCGTGTGTGGTGGGTGGAGGGTGTGGAGGATGTGGTCTCGGTCATGCGCGTATCTCCCCTTTTCTGTGCGGATATCTCGATGTACTTCCATAGTAGTTCAGGGGATGGTACGAGATGAGATATCTCCTGGTTCTGGAGCGTTGTGTGTACATCATCTCACTTCAGAGGCTTTTAAGCTGCTTTTTCGGGCACTTCATGAGACGATTTACACACAACTCCCCTCTGCCTACACAAAGTGGGTGGGTACCTCTCGTTTGGAGAGGTACCCACCCACCTTACTGTGCGTCTAGCTGTGTGTGCGGCTAGACACGTGGAGGCGTGTTACTCCTTGTGATCGCCAGTGTTACGCTTGCGGATCACGACGAATGCCACACCAGCAGCCACGGCCACGAGAGCTACCACGAGGATAGTGACGATAGCTGTACCCGTCTTCGCCAGAGCGTTTGTCGGTGTGACTGGCTCGTAGATATGGATGGTGTTTCCATTTTCTACGATAGTGCGCACGAACTTGTAGCCCTTAATGCTGATAGGGTCGGTCTTTCCATTCACGCTCGGGATAAGTTCCTTACCCTGAGGATCACGGAAGAACGTCTTACCCTGTGTAGGAACAGGCTTCGCCACCACATTCACCGTTACAGGAACGGTAGCCGTGTAGGTCTGACCGTTGAGCGTATAGGCGACTGGAACGTTCACGATACCGCGGTTCTGACCTGGCTCGGCGGTAATGCCTGCCTTAATCGCCTCGGTAATATCCGAGGAGACGACGGTGGCGCCCTGTGGGAGCCTGGAGGTGAACTCGCTGGAGGTGAGGATGCGGTCTGCTTCACTCTTTACCACGGTCTTGAGCTCGTCGTCCGACGTCCCCTGAGAGACGGTGACCTGGCTGGATGCCTTCGGCAGAACGACTACTGGAACAGTGACGTTCTCAGTAAACGAGCGTCCGTTCTTCTCATCCGTGTAGGTCACAGTCGTCGTAGCGTTCAGCGTCTTTCCACCTTGATTCGTCGTGTCTGGGGTGTCTCCGCTCACGCTGGTCTTCGACGTGTAGCCGTCCACATCCTGTGGGGTCACCTTCGAAGTGACGTCGCTCTTCTTTACTTCGTCGCCTTCAAAGACGACGAGAGGAGTCGAGGTGGCGTTATCGACCACATTTACGGTCACTGGAACAGTCGTCTCGAACTTCTCGTCGCCTATCGTGTAGGTGACTGGCACATTCACGATACCACGGTTCTGGCCAGCTTCAGCAGTCAGGTCCTTCGCGATAGCCTCGGTCACGTTCGTAGCATCGACCTTCGCACCAGCTGGCAGCAGGTCAGTGAACGACTTCTGCTTGACAGCACGCTCAGCCTCGCTCTTAACCACAGACTTGACCGTATCATCCGACGTGCCCTTCGACACCGTGACCTCACCACTCGTCTTCGGAAGAACTATGACAGGCACATCCACAGATTCCTTGAACTCCTGACCAGTCGCGTCATTCGTATACGTGATAGTCGTGGACGAGGAGAGTGTCTTACCTGCCTGACCAGATGTGTTTGGCAGATCAGTTGTGTCTTCTACCTTTGCGGTGAATCCATCCACCTTCTGAGGTGTGACATGCTTCTTGACATCATCATTCTGCACTTTGTCGCCATCAAACACATAAGTCGGAGTAGTCGTAGACTTCGCTACTACGTTTACCGTTACTGGAACGGTAGCCGTGTAGGTCTGACCGTTGAGCGTATAGGTGACTGGAACATTCACAGTACCACGATTCTCGCCAGCCTGAGAAGTCAACCCAGCAGCAATCGCCTCAGTAATATCAGAAGATGTCACGGTAGCACCCTCTGGCAGAGACTTCTTAAAATCATCAGACGCGAGAACACGATCTGCTTCCGTCTTCACGATACCCTTCAGCACATCATCCGACGTACCCACAGACACGGTAACTGTGCTCTTCGCCCGAGGTAGAACAATCACAGGAACAGACACTTCTTCCGTGTACGCGTCACCAGAGGTCGGAGTATACTTCACACTCGTCTTCGCTGATAGTGTCTTACCAGCCTGACCATCCGTGGACGGAATATCGGTCGGATCGTTCAGCTTCGATGTATAACCCGCCACGTCAGCAGGCGTCACGTTAGTATTCACCTGCGTATTCGAGACAGTATCACCATCAAACACCACCACAGGCTTAGTCGAAGACGCCTTCACCGTAATCGTATACGTCGTGCTCGTCGTCGCAGTATCCGGTCCCTTATTCTCACCTGTAGCCGTATCCGAATCAGCAGTCACCAGATTACCATTCGAATCAATAGCATTCACTGTAACCTTATACTCGCCAGTCTGATCCAGCTTAAACAAACGCAAATCAGACGACGCAGACCCCTGCTCGACCCAGTTCGCACCCTTAATATTAAACGTTTCCTGCTTCGTCGTCCCATCTGGATACACGACAAGAACACTCGTAATCTTCGTATTCTTATGCGGAGTCGTCGAATCATCCTCCGTATCCGCGATAGACACACCAGCAGCAGGCTGATGAATAGTATTCACCGACTGACCCTGAATAGCCTCATACGAGGTAGACGAGGAAGTAGGAGCATCATTCACCACAGTCGCCTTATCATCCGACGACGCGATAGTAGGAAGAGTAATAGGATCAAACTCCGACGCAGGCGTAATATGCCACTGACCATCCGCCTTCGAATCCGTCACAGACGACCCATCCGACGCAGTCCACGTATCCGTAGCCTTACTATACTTCAGCAACACCGTCATACCCTGCTGACTAGAAGTCTGCTCGCGAGGAACAGTAGTCTTCGCGATATCCTCAGTGCTCACCGCAGTAGCTTCACCAGCAGCATTACGCGTACGATGATACTCATAAATACCAAACTCCGTATCACCATTCGCCAAAGCATTCGTCAAAATATGACGATACGTAGTCGTATCACCATTCACGACCTCACGATAATCAGATGGAAGCTCCCACTGACCAGACTGAGCATTAAACGAAGCCGTCACCTTCGTACCATGAATATCGGTCAACTCGACCTTATTACGATACAACATCACCGACGCATCCTCGACAAACGCCTGCGCTTTAATATTATCCACGTCAGCCTTCGCCGTCGCATCCGACGTCACCTTCAGATTAAACTCCTGGCCCACAGTACCGACAGTATCGCCTTCCTTCACAGCAGTATTCGTCGTACCAGCATCCACCAGCCAAGAACCATTCACAGCCTTCAGATTCGTGACCGACCCGTCAGGAGTCTGAATCGTCGCAGTCGTAGCATGAGAACTAATAGACACAGGAATCTCAGTAGCATACGCATGCACATTCTTCACCACAATCTGCGGCTTAACCACCACAGTCGTATACCCATGCGCCTCATTACCATTAATATTATAATCGTGGCTTGGCGCGTTAGAATCCTTCGCGAACACAGGAACCACATAAATACCTTCCTGCGAAGCAGTACCCGTCAAAGCAGTATCAAAGCCAGAAGCCACAGCCTTACCCGAACGATCAGCAGCAGGAACAGACACATTACCCGTAAACGACAGTCCAGGAATAGTCGTATCCGCGATACTACCCACAGCAGCATTACCACCCGTAGTCGTCACCTGACCAGCCATACCCAGCACAGCAGCATCCAGCTTATTACGCACAGTAGCAGTACGACCCAAAGGATTACCCTGCGCATCGACCAACTGAAGCGGAACATTCGCACCATTACGCCTACCAGCGTGAGTACCACCATTAACGTTATACCCCGTATACAGATTCACTGTACCATTCAAATCCACGGTCGTGGTCTTACCAGAAATACCATCCAGAGTAG